>NZ_JBITHL010000005.1:0-628538 GCF_044457965.1 Streptomyces sp. NPDC050509
CGGGCCCCCCCCCCGGGGGGGGGGGGGGCGGGCCGGCCCCCCCGGCGGCCGCCCCCCCCCCCCCCCGGGGCCGGGGGGGGGCCCCCCGGGGGGGGGGGGGGGGTGGGGGGGGGCCCCCGGGGGGGGCCCCCCCCCACTTCCGTTCCGCTCGGCTCAGCCGCCGTTCGTCTTCTTGGCGATCCGGTCGCCGATCTTCTTGTCGATGTTCCGCCAGTACTGGATGGCCCGGTCCAGCACCGGCCGGGTCACCCCCTGCGCGAGATGGCCGCTGACGTTCCCCACCAGCCGCTCACGCTGCGCGTCGTCGAACACCTGGCGCACCATGGTGCCCGCCTGGCCCCAGTCGTCGTCCTCGGCGTGCGGCTTGTAGGCCTCGCGCACCATCTCGCCCGCCGAGGCCCACCCGGCCGGATCCCCGAACCGCGCCACGTCGGCCGCCGGGCCGCCGTACGAGTTCGGCGCGTACGGCATCGCCGCGCTGGACGCCTCGTACCGCATCGGACCGTCCTTGGCGTACGAGTTCACCTGCGAGTGCGCCCGGTTGGGCGGGAGTTGGCTGTAGTTCGGGCCGATCCGGTAGCGGTGCGTGTCCGGGTACGAGAAGAGCCGTCCGAGCAGCATCTTGTCCGGGGAGGGGCCGATGCCGGGCACCAGGTTCGACGGCTCGAACGCGGCCTGCTCGATGTGGACGAAGAAGTTGTCCGGGTTCTTGTCCAGGGTCATCCGGCCGACGTCGATCAGCGGGTAGTCGCCGTGCGGCCACACCTTGGTCAGGTCGAACGGGTTGAAGCGGTAGGTGGCCGCGTCCTCGAACGGCATGACCTGGACCTTCAGGCTCCAGGTCGGCGCGTTCCCGGACTCGATCGACTCGTACAGGTCCCTGCGGTGGTGGTCGCCGTCCGAGCCGGCCATCGCGTCGGCCTCGGCCTGCGGGAGGTAGTCGATGCCCTGGTCGGTCTTGAAGTGGTACTTCACCCAGAACCGCTCGCCCGCCTCGTTCACCCACATGTAGGTGTGCGAGCTGTAGCCGTTCATGTGCCGGAACGACTTCGGGATGCCCCGGTCGCCCATCAGCCACGTCACCTGGTGCGCGGACTCGGGCGAGAGGGTCCAGAAGTCCCACTGCATGTCGTTGTTGCGCAGCCCGGTCGCCGGATGGCGTTTCTGCGAGCGGATGAAGTCCTGGAACTTGATCGGGTCACGGACGAAGAAGACCGGCGTGTTGTTGCCGACCATGTCGTAGTTGCCGTGCTCCGTGTAGAACTTCAGCGCGAAGCCGCGCGGGTCGCGCCAGGTGTCGGGCGAACCCAGCTCACCGGCGACGGTGGAGAAGCGGGCCAGCATGTCCGTACGGCGGCCGGGCTGGAAGAGGTCGGCCTTGGTGAACTGGCTGACGTCGTTCGTCACTTCGAAGAAGCCGTACGCGCCCGCGCCCTTGGCGTGCACCACCCGCTCGGGGACCCGTTCCCGGTTGAACTGGGCCATCTTCTCGATGAGGTAGTGATCCTGGAGCAGGATGGGACCGTCGGGGCTGATGGTGAGCGAGTGCTCGTCGCTCTCCACCGGAATACCGACGTTGTTGGTCGTGTACGGCGTCTTGGGGGATGAGGCGGCCACGAGATGTCCTCCCGTCGGGGGTCGGGGAGCCGAGGCCCGGGGGGACCGGGGGGAGATCCCGGATACGTCCCGGACCGGGGCAGCGGTCACTACTGGCCGCGTGCCCCAGCTAACCCCGACGACACCTTGTCGGCAACATATGCGCGCCCGCCCTGAGCGGGGCCGCGTTCAGGTGCCGGCCCGTGCCCCGCGGCCCCTCACACCCGCGTCGGGATCTCGAACCAGACCACCTTGCCGGTCGAGAGCCGGGTGGCCCCCCACCGCCGGGCCAGCCGGTTGACCAGGAACAGTCCCCGGCCGCCCTCGTCCGTGTCCCGCGCGCGCCGCTGCCGCGGAAGCTGCGGCGAATCGTCGCCCACCTCGCAGCGCAGGACGTCCGTACGGAGCAGCCGCAGCGTCACCGGACGCTCCGCGTACCGCACGGCGTTCGTCACGACCTCGCTGATGAGCAACTCGACCGCGTCACTCAGCTCCTCCAGGTCCCAGCGGGCCAGCGCCCGCCGGGCCAGCCGCCTGGCCCGCCCCGGAGCCGCGTCCTCCGGTTCCAGGAACCAGTACGCCACGTCGCTCGGCGCGATCCCGTCGAAACGGGCGGCGAGCAGCGCGATGTCGTCGTCGCGGTCGCCCGGGCCCAACACGTCGAGCACGTCGTCGCAGAGCGCCTCCAGCGGCGGCGAGTGATCGGGCCCGGTGAGCTGCGCGGTGGCCGCCAGCCGCTCCCTGAGCTGCTCGATCCCGGTCCACACGTCACGCAGCCGCGACTCCACCAGACCGTCCGTGTAGAGCAGCAGGGTCGCCCCGGCCGGCGCGTCCAGCTCGACGGCCTCGAAGTCCACGCCACCGACCCCGATCGGCGCCCCGGGCGGCACCCGCAGCACCTCCGCCCGGCCGCCGAGATGCAGCAGTATGGGCGGCGGATGGCCGGCGTTGGCGATGGTGATCCGGTGCGCGACCGGGTCGTACACCGCGTAGAGGCAGGTCGCCATCCGGTCCGTGCCGAGCCGCTGGGCCTGCTCGTCGAGGTGGTGCAGCACCTCCTGCGGCGGCAGGTCGAGACCGGCCAGGGTCTGCGCCGTCGTCCTGAGCTGGCCCATGATCGCGGCGGAGGTCATGGAGTGGCCCATGACATCGCCCACGACCAGCGCCACCCGGCTGCCGGGCAGCGGGATCGCGTCGTACCAGTCGCCGCCGACCCGGGCGGTCTCGGCGGCCGGCAGATAGCGCGAGGCCAGCCGTACGCCGGTCGGCTGGGGCAGGTTCTCCGGCAGCATCGTGCGCTGGAGCTCGTCCGCGATGTACGCCTCGCGGCCGTACAGCACCGCCTTGTCGATGCCCAGCGCCGTGTGCGTGGCGAGCTGCGCCGCGACCAGCAGATCGTTCGGCTCGAAGGCCGCGCGGTCGGGACGGCGCAGGAAGACGGCCGCGCCGATGACCCGGCGCCGGCCGCGCAGCGGCGCGAGGATCGCGCGGTGGCCGGTCGGCACGATGCGGTCGGCGCCGAGCAGCTCCGGCAGCGCGGCCCGGGCCGCCGCCGAGTCGCCGAAGACCGGACGGACCCCGCGCAGCACCTCGGAGAGCGCCCCGCCGGAGAAGACCTCGCAGAGTTCGGCGGCCGGCATCGCGTCGGACTGCGGGTCGAGGATCGGCAGCCGCAGGCCCTCGGTGATCTGCGGGGGCAGCGCGCCGCTCGTGGGGTTCTCCGGATCCTCCTCGGTCAGCCGCAGCCGGTCCGTACGCCGCAGCCGCAGCACGAACGGCGACACGGGACGCTCGTCGCCGACGGGCAGAGGATCACGCAGATAGACGAGTATGGCGTCCGAGAAGGTGGGTACGGTCGCCCGGCACAGGCCCAGCACGATCTCGTCCAGGTCTATGCCGCGGGCGATCCGCCGGGTGGCGGCCCCCACGAAACGCAGCCGGTCGCCCTCGCGCCTGGCCGTACCGGCGGGATCCGGGGCGGGCCCCGAGGGCTGCGGCACGGAGACTGCGGACTCCTGCCGCGGTCGCGTGCGTTCCTGCTGCCGGGCAACCAGGGGCTGCCGGCCTTCGTGGGAGGGGGGATGCTCCGTCACGCGTGGGATTCCGTCCGTCCGGGCCGGGGGTGCGATGCGCTCTCTTCGACTGGGTGACAGCCCTGGCGCACGGCTCCACTCCCCTCGTAGTGAGTCACTGTCGTTGTGGCGTGCGGTCGTAGCGGTCAACAGTGTTACGTGCGTTGTGCGGTGACTGGTGGTCAGGCCAGTTGCAGAGCCACTCCGTTGGTGGATGCGACGGGCTGCGACCGGATGCGGTGTTCCGGAGGACGATCCTACGTTTGCACCCTGGGGGCACATCAAGGATCTCATGAGGATGTATGCGCCGGGGCGGATACCCGGACCCGAATCCGCTACCCCACCGGGCACCCCGTCCGTCACGGCGACGCACTCAGGGAAATGTTCGAAGGGGGGCCCGCGGTGCGGTCGGGGTCAGGTGGCGAGCCGGGCCGGGGTGCGGTCCCAGCCGTCCGGGAGGCGGGGGACCGGCCAGTGCGGCTCGGGGCGCCAGTGCTCCCAGCCGTCGCGGAACGGGGTGCCCCACGCGTCGATCAGTTCGATCGCCGCGCGCCCGGCCGCCTCGACCCGCCGGGCCTGCTCCTGGGGCATCAGTCCGTCGCGCTGGGCCTGGGCGAACTCGTCCTCGTCGCGCCACCGCCAACTCCGGTCCGGGTAGACCTCGATGTCCAGGAAGTGGTCCTCGGAGTCGATGCCCCCGGCCCAGCGGGTGCGGGGCTCCTCCAGGTTCACGTACCAGTTCTGGAAGCGCCAGCCGCGCTCCCACCACAGCCAGACCGACCACGGTTCGCCGGGCCGCGCCAGCTTCAGCACGCCCATCCCGTACCACCGGTCGCGCACCACCGTGCGCGGCGCGGTGTAGCGGGTCGCCAGCGGCTCGTGGTGCACCGGGGCGCCGTCCGCGCGGGCCGGCCGGACACACGGGGTGTCCGGCGCCAGCCACACCGCGAGCAGTTCGTCCGTGTCCTGCACGACCGTGACGGGGCGGCAGATGTGCACGCCGTCCCCGGCGTTCTCCCGGTACCGCCACAGGATCTGGGTGCCCGCCGCCCAGTGTTCGTTCGCCGCCGTCTCCTTCATGGAGGGATCTTACGGGGTGTACGCGGCCGGTGCCTGGCCGTCGCGGACGGCACCACGTGCGTTTACGGATGTGTCATGCGCAGGACATCCAGGGCCTCGTCGAGCTGTTCCAGGGTGAGCTCCCCGCGCTCCACGTACCCCAGCGCCAGGACCGTCTCGCGGATCGTCGTGTGGTCCGCCAGGGACTTCTTCGCGACCTTCGCGGCGGCCTCGTACCCGATGTACTTGTTCAGCGGGGTGACGACGGACGGCGACGACTCGGCGTACGTACGGGCCCGCTCGACATCGGCGGTGATCCCGTCGACCGTACGGTCCGCCAGCAGCCGCGACACGTTCGTCAGCAGCCGTACCGACTCCAGGAGGTTCTTGGCGATCACCGGGAGCATCACGTTCAGCTCGAAGTTCCCGGCGGCTCCCGCCACGGCGATCGTCGCGTCCGCGCCCGTGACCTGCGCGGCGACCATCAGGACGGCCTCCGGGATCACCGGGTTGACCTTGCCGGGCATGATCGAGGAGCCGGGCTGGAGGTCGGGCAGGGCGATCTCGGCGAGGCCGGTGCGCGGGCCCGACGCCATCCAGCGCAGATCGTTGGAGATCTTGGTGAGCGACACGGCGAGCGTACGGAGCTGGCCCGAGGTCTCCACGAGCCCGTCGCGGGCGCCCTGCGCCTCGAAGTGGTTGCGGGCCTCCGTCAGCGGCAGCCCGGTCGCGCGCGCGACCTCCGCGATGACGGCGGCGGAGAAGCCGGGCGGGGTGTTGATGCCGGTGCCCACCGCCGTACCGCCCAGCGGTAGCTCGGCCAGGCGCGGCAGCGACGCGGTCAGCCGCTCCACCGCGTACCGGATCTGCGCCGCGTAACCGCCGAACTCCTGGCCGAGGGTGACGGGGGTGGCGTCCATGAGGTGCGTACGGCCGGACTTCACGACGTCCGCGAACTCCTCCGCCTTGCGCTCCAGCGAGGCGGCGAGATGCTCCAGCGCCGGGATCAGCCCGCCGGTGACGGCGCCGGTCGCGGCGACGTGGATGCTGGACGGGAAGACGTCGTTGGAGCTCTGCGAGGCGTTGACGTGGTCGTTGGGGTGGACGTCCCGGCCCAGCCGCTCGGTGGCGAGCGTGGCGAGCACTTCATTCGTGTTCATGTTCGAGGAGGTGCCGGAGCCCGTCTGGAAGACGTCCACCGGGAAGTGGTCGTCCCAGCGGCCGTCCGCCACCTCGGCGGCGGCCTCCTGGATGGCGTCCGCGATGTCCTTGTCGATCACCCCGAGCCCGGCGTTGACCTTGGCGGCGGCGGCCTTGATCCGGGCCAGGGCCTCGATGTGCGTACGTTCCAGCCGCTGCCCCGAGATGGGGAAGTTCTCCACCGCGCGCTGTGTCTGCGCGCGCCACTTCGCGTGTGCGGGGACCCGTACCTCACCCATCGAGTCGTGCTCGGTCCGGTACTGGTTCTCGTCGGTCGTCATCGTCGTCGTACCTCCTGTGAGGGTGAGCGTCCGGCCGATCCGATGTGTTCCCCCGCGGCCCGTTCCGTACAGCCGTCTCCCGTACGGCCGCTCCCGTACAGCCCTTCCCGGACTGTCGTTCCCGTACGGCCGTTCCCGTCCGGGAATGGGCCGTACGGGAACGGGTGATCGGGTGATCAGCCGAGGCCGGGGCCGCGGACCGGGATGCTGGTGAAGGTGGGCGCCGGGGCGGGCTCGGTGAAGAAGTCGTTGCCCTTGTCGTCCACGACGATGAACGCCGGGAAGTCCTCGACCTCGATGCGCCAGACCGCCTCCATGCCCAGCTCCTCGTACTCGACGACCTCGACCTTCTTGATGCAGTCCTGCGCCAGCCGGGCCGCCGGGCCGCCGATCGAGCCGAGGTAGAAGCCGCCGTGCGCGTCGCACGCGTCGGTCACCTGTTTCGAGCGGTTGCCCTTGGCGAGCATCACCTTGGAGCCGCCCGCCGCCTGGAACTGCGCCACGTAGCTGTCCATCCGGCCGGCCGTCGTCGGGCCGAAGGAGCCCGAGGCGTACCCCTCGGGGGTCTTCGCCGGACCCGCGTAGTAGACCGGGTGGTCCTTCAGGTACTGCGGCATCTCCTCGCCCGCGTCCAGCCGCTCCTTGATCTTGGCGTGCGCGATGTCACGGGCCACCACCAGCGGCCCGGTGAGCGAGAGCCGGGTCTTGACCGGGTACTTCGTCAGCTCGGCGAGGATCTCGTCCATCGGGCGGCGCAGGTCGACCCGTACGACATCGCCGCCCGCGTTCTCCCCTTCGCCCTCGCCCAGGTGCTCGTCCGTGGTGTCCGGCAGGAAGCGCGCCGGGTCCTTCTCCAGCTCCTCCAGGAAGACGCCCTCCGCGGTGATCTTCGCGACGGCCTGGCGGTCGGCCGAGCAGGAGACGGCGATAGCGACCGGCAGCGAGGCGCCGTGCCGCGGCAGCCGCACCACCCGTACGTCGTGGCAGAAGTACTTGCCGCCGAACTGCGCGCCGATCCCGATCCGCTGCGTCAGCTCGAAGACCTTCTCCTCCAGCTCCTTGTCACGGAAGCCGTGACCGGTGGGGGAGCCCTCGGAGGGCAGCTCGTCGAGGTAGTGCGCGGAGGCGTACTTCGCGGTCTTGAGGGCGAATTCCGCCGACGTACCGCCGACGACGATAGCGAGATGGTACGGCGGGCACGCGGCCGTGCCCAGCGAACGGATCTTCTCCTCCAGGAACTTCATCATGGAGGTCTCGTTCAGCACCGCCTTCGTCTCCTGGTACAGGAACGACTTGTTGGCCGAGCCGCCGCCCTTCGCCATGAAAAGGAACTTGTACGCACCGCCGTCGGTCGCGTACAGCTCGATCTGCGCGGGCAGGTTCGAGCCGGTGTTCTTCTCCTCCCACATGGTGAGCGGGGCCATCTGCGAATAGCGCAGATTCAGCTTCGTGTACGCGTCGAAGATCCCGTGCGAAAGGGCTTCCTCGTCGCCGCCCTCGGTCAGCACCTGCTGCCCGCGCTTGCCCATCACGATCGCCGTACCGGTGTCCTGGCACATGGGGAGAACGCCCGCCGCCGCGATATTCGCGTTCTTCAGGAGGTCGAGCGCCACGAACTTGTCGTTCGAGGACGCCTCGGGGTCGTCCACGATCCTGCGGAGCTGCGCGAGATGGGCCGGCCGCAGGTAGTGCGAGATGTCGTGCATCGCCTCGGCGGCGAGCGTGCGCAGCGCCTCGGGGGCGACCTTGAGGAACGTACGCCCGTCGGCCTCGAAGGTGGAGACACCTTCGGCGGTCACCAGGCGGTAGGGCGTGGTGTCCTCCCCCAGCGGAAGCAGATCGGAGTACGCAAATTCCGGCATTACGGCCATTCCTCACTCGACAGACGGCGGCGCGGCCCCCATTGGCTGCGGCACGCTCCAGCGTAGGCCGCGCCACCGACACCGCTCCTGTGAGGTAAGGCTCAGTAGGAATGCCCGGCGTGATGACGCGGCCGACACCTGACAGGCCCCAGGGCCTGTCGTTTGGATCTGGCTGGGCTCGCGTGCCCGCAGTGACATCAGCCGCTGCCGCGGCGGGCCGCGCCTCGCGGCGTTGTCGTCACTCATCCCCAAGGTCTCGGCTTCGCTCGACCGGGGGAGACCCCATCCGCTCCCGCGTCGCCTCCCTCCTCCGCCTTGCGATCCACGGCACCAACGGCGACATCAGCCGTTGACGCGGCGGGCGCTCACTAATCCAGCCAGATCCCAACGACAGGCCCTAGTCGCGATCTATCGCGTTTCGCTACCCTGGGGTCGTGGACCTCGAAAAGCAGCCTCAGCAGCCCCAGAAGCCGGCCGAGCGGAAGCCTGTCGCGGAGGCGGAGCCCGGGCCCGCGGGCCTCCGGGCCTCCGACGCCGACCGGGACAGGACCGCTGACATCCTCAGGGAGGCGCTGGCGGAGGGCCGTCTGGACGCCGAGGAGCACGGCGAGCGGATCGACGCCGTCTACCGGGCGAAGACCGTCGGCGAACTGGAGCCGTTGGTACGGGACCTGCCGACCCCCGGCGCCGACGGCCGCGCCGCGGGGGCGTCGCGCGGCACGGCGGGCGGGTACGGCTACGGGCCCGAGGATCCGGAGGCCCCCGCCGAGAACATGATCGCGATCTTCAGCAGCTCGACGCGGAAGGGGCGTTGGCGTATTGGCGCCAAGGTCAACGCGTTCGCGCTCTTCGGCAATGTCGAGATCGACCTCACAGAGGCACTCTTCGGCCAGCGGGTCACCGTGATCAACGCGACGTCCATTTTCGGAAATGTGGAGATCACGGTTCCGGAGAACATCACGCTGCGGGGCAACGGGAACGGGGTCTTCGGCAATTTCGAGGTCCGCACACTGGAGGCCCCGGACCGGGACGCGCCCACGGTCGTGGTGAACGGCTACTCCGTCTTCGGCAATGTCGAGGCCAAGCCGAAGCGCGGCAAGTGGATCGCGAACCTCGTCAACGAAACCCTCCGCAAGCACCTCGGTCATTAGCCCCTTTCGCACCTCGGGCGCCGATTTCCGGCCAAAGGTCGCCAGTTGGGGCGCGGTGTCCGAAATTCCGCACGGCGTTCCGGACTCCGGAACTGGGTGCCACTCAGTGCATAGGCGTGCGCACAGCGGGTAGGGAAAGCTGCATCGTCTCTCGCTCGCGAAGCCGTCGTCAGGAGTAGACCGTGCTGCAACTGCCGCATCAGCCCCTCCAGGCGGCCGCCCTTCCGACCCAGCGGAGTCCCGCTCGGGAGGATCAGGCCGGCCCCTGGCATTCGGAGGCTGTATGCCGTCGGGACGAAGCGGGATTGTTCTTCGCCCCTTCCAAGGAGCCGACAGCCGCGAGACTGGCGCGGGAGGAGGCCGCGAAGCGGGTCTGTGCCCGGTGTCCGGTGATGCTCGAATGCCAGGAGCACGCACTGCTCCAACCCGAGCCCTACGGGGTGTGGGGCGGGCTGACGGCGGCCGAGCGCCGCGTGGTGCTGGCGCGCCGCAGGCGGCGCGAGGTGGAGCTGCGCAAGGCGGCGGCCGTCGACCGCATCGCGGCGGCGGGCTGACGCTCCCAGCCGCCTTTTCGCGTGGGCGCGTGCGCGGGAACGCGCGTACGTGCGGGACGCGCGTGCGCCAGGACGCGCGTACGTGGGTCGCGTACACGGGGACGTGAACGGACGTGAACGGACGTGAACGGACGGAAGGGGTGCCCCGCCGCACAGAGGGGCACCCCTTCCGCCGACTCCGTCGCGCGCGTCCCGGCCGGGACCGTGAGTCCGGGCCGGGCAGGCGCTACTTGGCGCGGTCGAAGTCGATCGTGCTGTAGGCGCGGAGCTTCGACAGCCGGTGGGTCGCGTCGATCTGCCGGATCGTGCCCGACTTGGAGCGCATCACCAGGGACTGGGTGGTCGCCGTCTCCGAGCGGTAGCGCACGCCCCGCAGCAGTTCGCCGTCCGTGATGCCGGTGGCGACGAAGAACACGTTCTCGCCGCTGACCAGGTCATTGGTGGAGAGCACCCGGTCCAGGTCATGACCGGCGTCGATCGCGCGCTGCCGCTCCGCGTCGTCCTTGGGCCAGAGTTTGCCCTGGATGACACCGCCGAGACACTTTATGGCGCACGCGGAGATGATGCCCTCCGGGGTGCCGCCGACGCCCATCAGCAGGTCGACGCCGGTGCCCTCGCGGGCGGCCATGATCGAACCGGCGACATCGCCGTCGGAGATCAGCTTGATACGGGCACCGGTCTCCCGGATCTCCTTGATGATGCCCTCGTGGCGGGGGCGGTCGAGGACGACGACCGTCACGTCCTGGGGTGAGAGGCGCTTCGCCTTGGCGACCCGGCGGATGTTGACCGCGACGGGCGCGTTGATGTCCACGAAGTCGGCGGCCTCGGGTCCGGTGACCAGCTTGTCCATGTAGAACACCGCGGACGGGTCGAACATCGTGCCCCGGTCCGCCGCCGCGAGCACGGCGATGGCGTTCGGCATGCCCTTGGCGTTCAGCGTGGTGCCGTCGATCGGGTCCACGGCGATGTCGACCTCGGCGCCGGTGCCGTCCCCGATCTCCTCCCCGTTGAACAGCATCGGGGCTTCGTCCTTCTCGCCCTCGCCGATGACGACGACGCCGTTCATCGAGACGGTGGAGACGAGGGTGCGCATGGCGTTCACCGCGGCGCCGTCCGCGCCGTTCTTGTCGCCGCGCCCGACCCACCGGCCGGCCGCCATCGCGGCGGCCTCGGTGACCCGCACCAACTCCAGCGCGAGGTTGCGGTCGGGGGCCTCGGGAGAAACCTCAAGGGGGGACGGAAGTTGATGTTCGGTCAACGGAGCGCACCTTTCTGTACGGCGACGACCGGAAAAGAGGGTGATACGACTCTATCTGCACATCGCCATATTGAGCAGAGGGGCCCACGTATGAGCGCGACCGGGTGATGCGACGATGGTGCCGTGGCAGGTATGCGAGGCAGACAGACAGTGCGGGACATGTTCCTGTCGATGGCGGTCATCGGGGTCGTCGTCGCCGCGATCTACATGTTCATTCCGCATGACGACACACCGGCCCCGGTCAAGGCGGTCGACTACCGGGTCGAGCTGGTGACCGCGCGCCGCGCGGCACCGTATCCGGTGCTGGCCCCGGCGGGGCTGGCACAGACGTGGAAGCCGACCTCGGTCACGTACGAGCGGCAGAACGCCGACGCGTGGCACCTCGGCTATCTGGACCCGGACGGCGAGTACGTGGCGGTCGAGCAGTCGACGGCGCCCGCGAAGAAGTTCGTGGTGGAGGTCAGCCACCAGGCCGAGAACACCGGCGAGACGCAGCAGGTGGCGGGCGAGACCTGGCAGCGCTGGAAGGGCCCGAAGTACGACGCGCTGGCGCGTACGGACGGCGACGCCACGACGGTGGTGACCGGCACCGCCTCCTTCGAGCGGCTGGGCGAGATGGCCGGGGCGCTGGAAGCCGACAAGACCGCCGACACGGAACCCGGCACGGGCGCGAGCGCGGAGACGGTCACGGAACAGAGCCGGTAGGTCGAGCACCGGTAGGACGAGCACGGGGCGGTGCGCGCGGCCTCGGGCGCGCGGCCTGGCGTGAGGTCCGAGGTGGGCCGGCCAGCGCGACCCGCCAGGGGACCTGATAGGCGGCGGCATGCCGCCCGGTTACGTACGGGCAGGGCGCGTGGCCCGGTCAACGGGCCTGGCCGCGCTGACGGTCCCCACGGCCCTGACGGTCCTGATCGTTCCTCGTCCCCGATGCCCCTACGGCCCTGGCGGAGCCGGGCGGAGAGGTGAAGCGGGTCGGGCCGAGGCCCCGGGCCGGATCGGAGGGGGCCTATGCGTCCCGTGCCTCCGGCTTCTTCTCGGCCAGGGAGGCGTCCAGCCGGGCCCTCGCCCCCTCCAGCCAGTGGCGGCACACCTTCGCCAGCTCCTCGCCGCGCTCCCACAGGGCCAGCGAGTCCTCCAGCGACGTACCGCCCGCCTCCAGCTGGCGCACGACCTCGATCAGCTCGTCGCGCGCCTGCTCGTAGCCCGGCGTGTCCGTGGCGGAGGCCGCTTCCGCGGCGTTGTCCGTGCTCGTCATGTCATCCACCCTATGTACGCGCGTGACCGCGCGATCCGACAACGATTCCGTCCGCGGCGCTCACCCCGCGGTCGCGACACTCATTCCGCGACCACCCGCACCGCGAACTCGCCCTCCGCCACCCTGGCCCGCAGCTCCTCGGCCGCCGTGACGTCCCCCGGCGCCCGTACCACCGTCCCGTCCGGCCGCTGGAGCACCGCGTACCCGCGCTCCAGCGTCGCCGCGGGGGACAGCGCCACCACCCGCGCCCGGGTGTGCGACAGCTCCGAGTCCGCCCGGTCCAGCAGATGGCGCAGCACCCGCCGGCTCCGGTCGGCCAGCGCGGCCACCTCGGCGTCGCGCTCCTCCACCATCCGGTGGGGCCGCTCCATCACGGGCCGGGCGAGGGCGTGGGCCAGCCCGCGCTCCTCGCGGTCCAGCAGCCCCCGTACCGTACGCAGCGCCCGGTCACGCAGGCCCTGGACCCGGTCCAGCTCCTCGCCTACGTCCGGCACGGTCTTCTTCGCCGCGTCGGTCGGCGTCGACGCCCGTACGTCCGCCACCAGGTCCAGCAGCGGCGCGTCAGGCTCGTGCCCGATCGCGGAGACGACCGGCGTACGGCACGCCGCCACCGCCCGGATCAACTGCTCGTCGGAGAACGGCAGCAGGTCCTCCACGCTGCCGCCGCCGCGCGCCACGATGATCACGTCCACCTCCGGCAGCCCGTCCAGCTCCTTGACCGCCTGGACGACCTGGGCCACCGCGTTGACCCCCTGCACCGCCGTGTTGCGGACCTCGAAGCGCACCGCGGGCCACCGCCGCCGCGCGTTCTCCAGCACATCGCGCTCGGCCGCCGAGGCCCGTCCGCAGACCAGTCCGACGAGCTGCGGCAGAAACGGCAGCGGCCTCTTGCGGTCGGCCGCGAACAGCCCCTCCGCCCCCAGCGAGCGCTTCAACTGCTCCAGCCGCACCAGCAGCTCACCGATCCCGACGGGCCGTATCTCCGTCGCCCGCAGCGAGAGCTGCCCGCGCGGCGCGTACCACTCGGGCTTGGCCTGCACCACGACGCGCGCCCCCTCGGAGACCACGTCCGCGATCGCGTCGAACACCTGCCGGTAGCACGTGACGCTCACCGAGATGTCGTACGAGGGGTCGCGCAGGGTCAGGAAGACGACCCCCGCGCCCGGCCGGCGCGAGAGCTGGGTGATCTGCCCCTCGACCCAGATGGCGCCGAGGCGGTCGATCCATCCGCCGATGAGCCGCGAGACCTCACCGACGGGCAGCGGAGCGTCCGCGGACGTGTTGAGTGCCATGCCGAGGAGCGTATCGGCCGCCTCTGACAACGCCCGGTTCCCCGCCCGCCTCATCTCAGGGACCCGTCCCGGCCGTCCGCGCGCCCGCCCGTCCACCGCGTCCCCGCTGCACCAGGAGCACCACCAGCCCCACGGCCAGCCAGATCGCGCCCACCACCTGCGCCGAGCCCGCCGCCTCCACGATCACCGCGATGAGGATCGCCGCCCCGATCACCGGCAGCACCACATGCGCGAACCAGCGCGGCGGCCCCTCCTTACGCCGTACCGCGAACCACCCCACCACCGAGGCGTGCAGCAGGACGAACGCCGTCAGCGCCCCCACGTTCACCACCGAGACCAGATGGTCCAGACCGTCCGGGCGCCGCGCCGCCCACACGGCGGCCACCAGCGTCACCACGGCGGCCAGCAGCAACGCCACCCGGGGCACGCCCGCGCTCGTACGGGACAAGGCGTGCGGCAGCCTGCGCTCACGGCCCATCGCGAAGAGCAGCCGCCCGGCCGCCGCCTGTCCGGCCAGCGCCGCGAACGCCGCGCCGATCGCCTTGCTCACCGCCACCAGGTCGTGCAGCCAGGTGCCGACGGCCGTGTCCACCGCGTCGTAGAAGGCGGTCCCCTGCTTCGCGGGATCGGCCGCCAGCTCCGCCGAGGTCACCGGCTCCAGCAGCGCCACCAAGTAGGTCTGCGCGATGAACAGCACACCGGCCAGCACCAGACAGAACAGCACGGCCCGCGCCACCTGCCGCGACCCCCCGGTCACCTCCTCGGCGAACGAGGCGATCGCGTCGAACCCGAGGTACGACAGCACCGCGACCGACACCGCGCCCAGCACCGCCGCCAGGGAGAACCCCGTATCGCTCGTGAACGGCGACGACCAGCCGCGCGTCGCCCCGTCCCGCGCCAGCACCACCACGGCCGACACGACGAAGATCAGCAGCACGACGAGTTCCATCGCCAGCACCGCGAAGCCGACCCGGGCCGCCGCCCGTACGCCCCAGAGGTTGAGCAGCGTCGTGACCACCACGGCGATCGCCGTCCACACCCACCGGTCCACGGAGGGCACCAGCGCCTCCATGGCGATGCCCGCGAAGAGGTAAGCCACCGCGGGGATCAGCAGATAGTCGAGCATCGCCATCCATCCGGCGATGAACCCGGGCCCCTCGCCGAGCCCCTTGCGCGCGTACGCGAAGACCGACCCGGCCTGCGGGGCGACCCGCACCATCTGGGCGTAGCTGAACGCCGTGAACGCCATCGCGACGGTCGCCACCACGTAGACCAGGGCCACGGAGCCGTGCGACCTCGCGTCGAGAGTGCCGAAGACACCGACGGGGGCCATGGGGGCGATGAAGAGCAGCCCGTAGACGACGAGATCCCGGAAGCCCAGCGTCCGCCGCAGCCCGTCGCCGCCCGACGTGGCGCCCTCCCCGCCCTCCCCACCTTCCCTGCCCGACGCGCCGCCCTTACCGTCCGCGGCTCCGGCGATCGTCCCGTCCCCGCCGCTGCCACCGGTGCCGCTGTCGGCCATCGGGTCCCTCCCTGATCGCGTACGCACCAGTGTCGTGCAGAGGGAGGAAGTTCCGCCTCTTCTGCACGGCCTTACGATGGGAGGCATGACTGCAACGTCCCGCCCGTCGCCCGCCGCCACCCCTAGTGGAGACGCCGCGCGCCGCGCCGGCAAACGCGTCCTCCTCGCCGCTCCGCGCGGCTACTGCGCGGGTGTCGACCGTGCCGTGATCGCCGTCGAGAAGGCCCTGGAGCAGTACGGGGCGCCGATCTACGTCCGGCACGAGATCGTCCACAACAAGTACGTCGTCAAAACCCTGGAGAACAAGGGCGCCATCTTCGTCGACAGGACGGCGGAGGTCCCCGAGGGATCCATCGTCATGTTCTCGGCGCACGGCGTCGCACCGGTCGTCCACGAGGAGGCGGCCGAACGCAAGCTCGCCACCATCGACGCCACCTGCCCCCTGGTCACCAAGGTCCACAAGGAAGCCGTGCGCTTCGCCAACGAGGACTACGACATCCTTCTCATCGGCCATGAGGGCCACGAAGAGGTCATCGGCACCTCGGGTGAGGCCCCGGAGCACATCACGCTGGTCGACGGCCCGGAGGATGTCGCGAACGTCGAGGTCCGCGACGAGTCGAAGGTCGTCTGGCTCTCCCAGACCACGCTCTCCGTGGACGAGACGATGGAGACGGTCGACGCCCTCAAGGAGAAGTTCCCGCTGATGATCGCGCCCCCGAGCGACGACATCTGCTACGCCACCCAGAACCGTCAGATCGCCGTCAAGCAGATGGGCGCCGACGCGGACCTGGTGATCGTCGTCGGCTCCAAGAACTCCTCCAACTCGGTACGACTGGTCGAGGTCGCCCTCGGCGCCGGCGCCCGCGACTCCCACCTGGTGGACGAGGCCGCCGAGATCGACGAGGCGTGGCTCGACGGCGTCTCCACGGTCGGTGTCACGTCGGGCGCCTCCGTACCGGAGATCCTGGTCGACGGCGTCCTGGAATGGCTCTCGGAGCGCGGCTTCGAGGATGTCGAGATCGTCAAGGCGGCCGAGGAGTCGATCACGTTCTCGCTCCCGAAGGAGCTGCGCAAAGACCTGCGGGCCGAGGCCGCGGCGCTCTCCAGGTAGTACGGTCCGCGGCGTACGCGGCGGGGCGGAGCGGTGAACAGGTTGAGCCGTTCTGCATTTGCGCACGTCGCTGTCAGCATCTGCCCGTAACGTTGTGTCCATGAACGTCTTCGGAGTGGACATCGGTGGCTCGGGGATCAAGGGTGCGCCCGTGGACCTGGAGCGCGGCGACCTGGTCGAGCCCCGCTACAAAGTGCTCACGCCGCACCCGGCGACGCCCGAGAGCGTCGCCGACGGTGTGGTGGAGGTCGTCCGGCATTTCGGCTGGTCGGGGCCGGTCGGGATCACCTTCCCCGGGGTGGTGACGGGCTCGGTGATCCGTACGGCCGCCAACGTCGACAAGGCGTGGATCGACGTCGACGCGGGCCAGGTCCTCGGCGACCACCTCGGCCTGCGGGCCACCGTCCTGAACGACGCCGACGCGGCGGGCGTGGCGGAGATGGCCTTCGGCGCGGGGCGCGGCCGTAAAGGCACGGTCTTCCTGCTGACCTTCGGTACGGGTATCGGCAGCGCGCTCTTCATCGACGGGCGCCTGGTGCCCAACACGGAGCTGGGCCATCTCGAACTGCACGGCCACGACGCGGAGAAGCGCGCGTCCACGAAGGCCAAGGAAGACGAAGAGCTGAGCTGGTCCCACTGGGCGCACCGCGTCCAGAAGTATCTGGCCCATGTGGAGATGCTCTTCTCGCCCGAGCTGTTCATCATCGGCGGCGGGGTGAGCCGCAAGGCCGACAAGTTCATCCCGCTGATCGAGGGGATCAGGGCCGAGATCCTGCCGGCCGAGTTGCAGAACAACGCGGGGATCGTCGGCGCGGCGATGGCGGCGGCGGGCCGCTGACGCCGCCGCAGCAGCGCGCGCTTATCCCCGCCGTACCGCCCGGGAGGCGGTGGCGCCGCTCCGCGGGGCCGGTGTCCGGCCGCTCCCGGCCGTCCGGCCCCGGGGCCCGGCGCCGGCCCGGGTGGCGGCCATGTCCCTGGCGAGCTGCCGCCGCCCCATCTCGCGCACCTTCCGTACGGTGGCGATGAGCCCGGCGACGAGCGTGCCCCCGTACAGCCAGCCCGCATGGACGGCCAGCGTGGTGACGAGCCCCATGACCTGCCCGCCGAAGCCCTCGGTCCCGCCGGAGATCGGCAGCGCGCCGATGGCGAAGGCGATCGGCACGGTGATCGGCGCTGTGACCAGGTCGGCGGGGCGCACCCACAGCGCGGTCACGGCGCTGACCGGCAGGAACAGCGCCCCGTACACCACCGGCTCGGCGTCGAAGAGCAGCGCGTCCAAGAAGGCGAAGAAGAGCATCGAGGCCGTGGCGAAGAGCCCGGCGCCCAGCCCGGTGAGCCGCGGGTTGGGCAGTCTGCGCAGCCGCTGCACGACGGGCGGCACGCGCCGTCGGCGCGCCGCGGGGTGGTGCCGCGGCCGGTGCCGCCGCGGGGGCTGCTGACGTGTCCTCTGCTGCTGCTCCACCGGACCAACGTAGGTGGCGGAGGCGGACGAACCGGGGAACCGGGGTCGGGACACGCCCTCAGGATGACACCGGAGCTGAGTTCGAGGGCCCGGCGGCGGGCCGACCACCGTGAGGCACCGTACGGCGCCCGTCGTCGGCCGCCGCACCACGCCCGTAAACTGGGGGATCGGGCCGCGAAGGTCCTCAGCCAGTCCTCGGCCGCCGGCCGGTCCTCACTCCAGGAAGTCGCCAACGTGTCGCTCACGATCGGAATCGTCGGTCTGCCGAATGTCGGCAAGTCGACCCTGTTCAACGCCCTGACCAAGAACGACGTGCTGGCGGCCAACTACCCGTTCGCCACCATCGAGCCCAACGTCGGTGTGGTCGGCGTACCGGACCCCCGCCTGAACAAGCTGGCGGAGATCTTCGGCTCGCAGAAGATCCTCCCGGCCACGGTCGACTTCGTCGACATCGCCGGCATCGTGCGCGGCGCCTCCGAGGGGGAGGGGCTGGGCAACAAGTTCCTGGCGAACATCCGTGAGTCGGACGCGATCTGCCAGGTCATCCGGGCCTTCAAGGACGAGAACGTCGTCCATGTCGACGGCAAGGTCTCGCCCAAGAACGACATCGAGACGATCAACACCGAGCTGATCCTCGCCGACCTCCAGACGATCGAGAAGGTCCTCCCGCGCCTCCAGCGCGAGTCGCGCATCAAGAAGGAGGTCCTGGGCCAGGTCAAGGCGATCGAGGAGGCCCAGGCCATCCTGGAGACCGGCGAGACGCTCTTCTCCGCCGGCATCGTCCAGGGCACGGAGAAGTCCGAGCCGCTGCGCGAGCTGCACCTCCTGACGACCAAGCCCTTCCTCTACGTCTTCAACGTGGACGAGGAGGAGCTGACGGACGACACCTTCAAGGACGAACAGCGCGCCCTGGTCGCCCCCGCCGAAGCGATCTTCCTCAACGCCAAGCTGGAGTCCGACCTCGCGGAACTGGACGACGACGAGGCCCTCGAACTCCTCCAGTCGGTAGGCCAGCAAGAACCGGGCCTCGCCACCCTCGCCCACGTGGGCTTCCGCACCCTGGGCCTCCAGACCTACCTGACGGCAGGCCCGAAGGAATCCCGCGCCTGGACGATCAAGCAGAACGCCACGGCCCCCGAGGCGGCCGGCGTGATCCACACTGACTTCCAGAAGGGCTTCATCAAGGCGGAGGTCATCTCCTTCGCGGACCTGGTGGAGACCGGCTCGGTGGCCGAGGCCCGCGCGGCGGGCAAGGCCCGTATGGAGGGCAAGGAGTATGTGATGCAGGACGGGGACGTGGTGGAGTTCCGGTTCAACGTGTAGCGGATGGCGCCACCACGTCGATGATCCAGTAAATATGCAGGTCGGAAGGGGCCTGACCGTTCGAGGTCAGGCCCCTTCCGACCTGCACTGTCTCGGGACGGGAAAGGGCTCCCCCGCTGCGGTGTGCGGCGAAGGGGAGCCTCAAAGAGCCGACCGCCTACCGGATCAACTCCCGTCCTCGTCCCGTGTGAGGGGTTCGGCGGGCCGATCCGGGCTGTGCGAGGGGTCCCAGAGGTGTGGAGACGTCGTGTCGTCCTCGCGCGGCTCCCACTGGTCTCTGTCCCTTTCGTTTGTGCCGCTCTCCGCCGCTGCCGGCGTGAACATGCCCCTGCCCGTGCCGACATCCGGGTCTGCGGCCGCGTCGGTGAACGGCGGGCCCTCGGAGGCTGGGAAGCGCGGCGACCAGGGCCCCGTGGTGTCCCTCTCGCCCGAAGGCCCACCCTCCGGCTGCTCGCCCCCGCCCTCGTCGGGTGCCGGCAGAAGGGTCCGCCTGATCTCCTCGGCGGCCTCGTCCAGCCCGGCCGCTTCCAGGCTCCGCACCACGCGGTGGACGAACACTGTGTACTCGTCCATGTCCGGCTTCAGGCCCACCGCCGCCAGCAGCAGGAGCAGCCGATCCGAAACCCCTACTTCCTCCTCGCGGTCGAACATCCCTCCTCCCTGGCCGGGTCCGTTCCACAGCGGGCCCCCGACGGTCGCTTCGCTCCGCGCGACCATGGGTGGGACGAGCAGGTGGCGGAAGAGTTCGGGGACCTCTTCGTCGTTGGCCGCCGCCGCGATCTGGGCGAGCGGGCCGATCATGTCGACAGCCTTCTCGATCTCGTTCTCGTGGCGGGCGAGCCACCACACCACCGCGCTGCCCGCGCTCTTGAGCACGTCGTCACCGAGGTAGCGCCGCTTGTTGCGCTCGTGCTGACGCTCGTACTCCCAGATCTCCTCGTCCTTGCGAAGGTCGTTCAACTTCCGCAGGCGCTCGCGGTCTGCGGGGGCGAGGGCCAGCGTCACATCGGGCGCCAGGGACATCACCCGTCCGCTCCGGTCCGGGAGCGGTACGCCCAGCTCCCCCTCCAAGAGATACCGCGCGAAGCTCGCCCGGCCCGGCTCCACGCGGCGGACGACCTCCAGGGCCCGGCTGACGACCGAGGAAACGGCGAGGGCAGGGCAGGCGACGTCGGGCCGGTCGGCGTGGTCGGCGACCGGCCTCCACCACACGGTGGCGGAGAAGAGGAAGTCGTAGCCATCCGCCGCGCTCGGCAGCGCCGCGTCGACCACCCGCGTCTCCTGGTACGGCTGCTCCGTCGGCGCCGTGGGCGGCTCAGGTTCGCCGGGCTCGAACGGGTCGGCCGATGCGCGGCCACGGCTGAGGACCGCCATTACGAGCAGCAGGGAACCCGAGGCCGTGACCATGGACATGAAGCCCCACAGCCACGCCGACCAGTGCAGGAGGTTCCCGATCGCAGCCGGGGTGAGGCCGCAGAGAGAAACGAACAGCAGGCTGGGAAAGCGGTGTTTCATCGTGCCTCTTCCGTGGTCCGTGGTCCGGAGCCCGCACGCTTCGTACTCTCCGTGCGGGCGTACTGCGTGTGGTCGATGTGCTGCCAGAAGAGGGCGGCTACGGCCGCCCGGCGCGGGTGGCGAGCGTGCCCCGCCCAGTCGCAGGCGATGGTGTAGAGGCGGTGGAGAGCGGCCGTGCGGCCGTGAGTCGCCCCGACCATCACGCCCAGCGCCATCTCCCGCGTACTGTCGCCCGCCACGGCGTTCAGCCAGCTACTCACCAGCGGGTTCCAGAGCTCCGTCGGCGGCTGGGAGAAAACCGTCTCCCAGCCCAGGAACAGGTCCGGCCACGGCGGCGGGTCCGGTGCCCGGTCGCTCCTCAACAGCTCCGTGAGCAGCCGGAGATGGGGTTCTGCCCGACGTGGCTCCCGACGCGTCCGGTCCCGCACGCGGTCGATCAGCAGCCGGTAGAGCCGACGGTTGCGGCCGGCGAGGCCGAGAAGTGCCTCCCGGGCCTCGCATGCCGTCTCCCCCTTCCGTACGGCGAGGTAATGGAGCCGCACCATCGCCTGATCCGGGTGCGTCGCGCCGAGGCTCTGGAGGCAGGCGGCGGTCAGGACGCGGATGAGACCGTCCGACAGGGGGCCGGACGTTACGCACGCGTACATCCGACTGCGGAACCATCCCCCGAACCTCTCGTGACTGAGACCGAGTTCGAGGGCGGCCGCGGCGCGCGGGTCGCAGGACGTCCCGGTCGCACTGTCCGCCCAGCGGACCACAAGGTTGAAGAGGTGGTCGGGCCGCCCGACGGCCAGGGACCGCTCGCCGAAGCGGACGACAACGTTCACCCGGTCGTCGGTGGTCAGACCGCGGAGCCCGGCGGCATGGCCGATCCAGTCCCTGAGGTCGTCGCGCATCCCGGGGAAGTTCGCCCAGAAGTACGTCCGTACCGCGTCGGCATAGGCCAGCCGCCCGAAGCGGAGCCGTCCGTCCGGGTCCCGCTCGACCCCGAGCGTCGCCAATCGCTCCCCGAAATCCGTCCGCGCGAGCTCGGTCGTCGCCTCTTCCTCATACCTCACCGTCCTCATCAGGCCGTGCCACGCCTCGTAGACGATGTCGGCGCGGGCCTCCTCGAACACCGCCGTCGCGAGCAGCAGGGCCCGCTCGGGTGCGGTGCGGACCGCGGCCACCTGTCGGCCCACCTCGCCGGCACGGTCGGTCACCGCGTGCATCGCCTGGTCGAGCCATCCCGCGAAGTCGGTGCCGAACCGACCGCTGTCGCGAGCGGCTCTCACCAGTCCCGCGAGCCGCGCCAGTTCCCGCATGGGGGAGCGGTCGCACAAGTGCTGGAGGTCGGCGCCCTCCAGGTCCGCGGGGCGGAAGGGCATCCGGTCCATACGGAGGTACCGGGTGACGACAGCGATGCCCCTGGGGTGTCCCAGCCTCACCATGTACGGTTCGAGATCCGGCGGGTGGGCGTGCTCCATGCCCGACGGCAGGACGACGACCATGTGGGCCCCCGCCTCCTGGACCTGCGACCGGCGCACGGCCAGGAGGCGCTGGGCCTTGTCGTACGTCTCCTCGTCGGCGATTCCGGAGAGGTCGAGGAGGAAACGGTCCCCCATACCGGGAACGAGAGGGTTTTCGTCCTTGCCCGTGTCGGGAAGCTCCTCGAACCGGACCCCCTCCTCGTCGGCATCCCCGTCCTCACCGAATCCGTGCAGCAGCATGATCGCCGCGGCGCGGCGGCCGCTGCCGGGCGGCCCTTCCAGCAGCACCACCGATCCGGGCTTCTCCAGACGGTCGGCGGCAACGCGGTAGCCCACCGACGGAACGAACCGGTCGGCCAGGCGCACCCGGTCCTCGCGGGTGATCCGGAGGGACTCGACCCCTTTGCGGATCATCCAGTCCACGCCGACGCCGTAGAAGACGTACTGGTGTCCCTCGCCGTTGTTCACCGGGCCGCGCGGATCGTTGACGGTGACGCGGTCCTGCTCGGTCATCGTCCGTCGTCCGAGTGCGGGCGTTCGCGCTCGAAACGCTGGTGGACCGTACCGCTGTTGTTACCCGCCGTGAACTGGACCCCGGTGTTGTCTCCCTCGAAGTGAGGTGCGTTGTATTGATGGCCCCGACCGGTGTTCACAGGCCCCTGTGGTTCGTTGACAAAGGTGCCGGACAGGTCTCCGTTGAGGTTTCCGATGCCGCCGCGCACGCGCTGCTCGACGTCCCGCGTCCGCATCCTGGTCTGCCCGGTGTCCCGGGCCGACTTCTCGCGGGACTTCGTCTCCGCCCGTTCCAGCACCGCACGGGCGTCCCGGTCCACCGCACCCAGCTCGGGCAGGAGCCGGGCGAGGGTGTCGCCGAGCGCCGTCAGGTCCGATTGGGCGTTACGGTGGTCGAACCGCCTGTACTGGCAGTCCGCCAGCTCCAGCAGATCGTCCGGAAGGACGGCGCGGTCGATCCTCGTGGCCTTTCCGACGAGCACGGGGATCACCAGGACCCCGCGTTCGAGCGCGGTCTGGATCTCGCGACGGGTCCAGTCCTGCTCGGCTTCGAGGGCGGGGCTGCCGTCGGCCCCCCGCACTTCCGCCCAGCGCGGACCGATCACGGCGAGGAGAGCCTCGCACTCCTCCACCGCCCTGACCAGTTCCACCGGGAAACGGCGACCGGGCTCGATCGAGTTGCTGGCGAAGAAGATCCGCTCGTTGCCGAACCGACGGACGAGTTCCCGAGCGATCATGGCCGCTGCGGACTCCTCGTCGCCTGTGCGGTAGTTGACGAAGACGTCGGGCATGAAGGTTCCCTTCGTGAGAAGAAGACGGGGTGAATGGGCACGGAGCTGTGGACCGGGGCTCCGGTCCGCGCCGGGCCATGAGGTCCCGACCGTGAGACGGCATGGAGCATCCACGGGAGGGCGTGCGGATGGAGGGGCGCCGTCTGGTGCATCACTGGCCGCGGGTAGCCCAAGAAGTCGGGGCACGATGCGACGCGTCGAGCGGTAATCAGAGGATCCCGTGGGGGGATCCGGAGGGCTGGAGGGACCGGGTAGCCCGGCGAGCCGGGCGGCTCCAGTCTGCGTCGGTCGTGGAGCGGCTGTCAGCCGTGCGCGGGGGCGAGTACGCGTGCCAGCGCGGGCTGCAGATCACGTACGGGTCGGCTACTCCGGAACCGGGAGAGTTCCCGTGCGAGACGCCGGACGTCGCTGTTCACCGTCGCCGAGGGCACGGCCGGCATCACTCCCAGGAGATCTCCGGCGATAGCACACGCGTGCTCGACCTCCCCTGAGGCCGCATGGGCCAAGGACCGGCGGAAGCCGTACCGGGCGCGGGTACGCAGCGCGTGCGGCGGGAGGTGGAGGTACTCCCGGTCGAGTACCTCGGCAGCGGCCTTGGGGCGGCCGAGGTCGTGCAGGCACCAGCCGGTCGACATCGCCGCCGGATCGCGCACATGGGAGGTGCCGATCACGGGCTCAGCGCCATTGCGGGCGTCGTCGCTGGCGAGCAGTTCCCGCGCCCTGTCGAGGCTGCGGAGGCAGTCGACTTCGTTGCCGACGAGCGCGTGCCCCTGGGCCTCCCGTTGGGCCGCGAGTCCCCGGATGCGCGGCGGGAGTTCGCTGCTCTGGGCGCGGCGGGCCAGGGCGACGGTGCCAGCGGCGTCCCCGCCGTACATGGTGACCAGGGCGCGTCGCACCAGTGCGTAGGAACCGAGGTACGGGTCACCCCCGGCGCGCGCCAGTTCGGCGGCCTCGCCTGTCCAGCCGAGTGCCGCGTCATTGTCCCCGGCTTCCTGGGCCATCCAGCCGGTGAACTCCGCGAACCGCGAGGCGAGCAGGAGCGCAGGGGCCCGAGAATCGGACCGGGCGTCGGCGGCCAGCCCGGCGATCATGCGGGTCTGCGCCTCCAGCAGGGGCAGCAGGACCTTGGGCGCGGTGGACTGACCGAGCTTCCGCAGTTGGTCGAACTGCATGCGGAGGGAGGGCAGGAGGGGGTTGTCGGTGGAGCACAGCGCCTGACCGCCGAGTTTCAGGCCGAGGTCGATCAGGGTTCCCGTACCAGCCGAGAGGACCACCCGGCGCCCGACGAGCCAGCGGCTCGGACCGGCGGGGGATTCGGCGGTGCCCGAGTCCGAGTCCGTCGCGGGACGGGTGACCAGACGCTGCAGCTCGCCGTCCGCGCCGAGGAACGCGTCGCATCGCCGGGCTAGTTCGGGGGACGCGAAACGCTCCCCGCGCTCGACCTTGCTGAGGTGCCCCTTGTCATAGTTGAGCGCTACGGAGAACTCAGTCAGAGTCAGCCCCGCTTCTACTCGTAAACGGCGAAGTTCCGGGCCAAAACGCAAAGTTGTGCTCATCATCAACCTCCCCTTGAACAGTGACCGCGAGAGCCTTCCGCCCTCACGGGAGCCGTTATCCGACGATCACCGGTCGATAGGAAACCCGACGGCGAACACCGGCTGTAACGGTGCGGTTTCGCTTCGCATCCGAAAGCGAGTCTGGCACGACGCGCGCCTGGAGAATCGGGGTTCGGTGGTGTTGCCCGTTGCCTCTTTCGTTCCCCGTCTGTTCCTTGGAGCGACTGAGGTTGACCACGATCGGGACAAAGGTGTTGAGAATGGCAGGATCACGGGCGAGGTTCAGTCGTTCACGAAGTCGCAGCGCTAGTCGATCGAGCGGCGTGGGCCCGCCGGGGTGGAGGTGGGGGTGGGGCACTGGTCCCGGAGACGGTCGGGCTGAGTGAGGCGGGCGGTGTAGGCGGTGCCGAGGTGGCGTCGAGGTGGAAGCAGGCCAGGGCGAAGCATTAGCCGACGCCGGAGAGGCAGATCGCTGGCCAGGAGCAGGTCGCCGATGCGTTCGCGGAACGTGACGCGTCGGCCCACGCTGATCGGCCAGGCGGGCGCGGGCGGCGTGCGAGGCGTGTCGAGTTGTTGGACGAGGGCCGCGATGGGGGACGTCGTGAGGCCGAATGGTGATCGCGGCGCCAGAAGGTGGGGGTCGTCAGGCGGGGTCGAGCAGCTCGTCTGCTGCCGACGCCGATGGCGCCTTTGAGGGGATGCTGCAGCGGGCCTGGGGCCGGGTGCTGGAGAGCAAGCCGGTGCTGCTCGTTCTCATCGGCTCGGATCTGTCGATGATGGAGGCTTTGAACAGCTATGGACGACCCTTCCATCAGCGCGGCCGGGAGATGGTGCTGGGACCACTGAATCCCGCCGAGGTGGGGCGGATGCTGGGATTGGAACCTGCGGAAGCCTTCGATGCCGCGCTCGTCACCGGCGGGCTGCCGCTGGTCTGCGCGGAGTGGCCGCGGGGTGCCGGGCTGTGGGACTTCCTAGGTGAGGCCTTGAATGACCCCGTCTCGGCCCTGCTGGTGTCGGCCGAGCGCTCACTGGCTGCCGAATTCCCCCGGCAGGCCCAGGCGCGTACGGTGCTGGCGGCCATCGGCAGTGGCGAGCGGACCTTCACCAGCATCGCCCGTGCCGCCGGCGGGATTGGGGCCACGCCGCTGCAGCGAGCGCTGGAGCTGCTTACGGACAAGCGGATCGTCGCCGCGGAGCTGCCCGTCTCGCTGCGTCCGCCGAAGGATCGCCGCTACCGGGTGACAGATCCCTACCTGCGGTTCTGGCTGCACCTGCTCGGTCCGTCCATGGAGGAGATCGAGCGAGGGCGGGGCGATCTGACCTTGGCGCGGATCCGGGAGAGCTGGGCCAGGTGGCGCGGCCGGGCGGTCGAGCCCCTCGTCCGTGAGGCCCTGGCGCGGATACTGCCCGACGACCGGCTGCCCGCGGCCCCCGCGGTGGGCGGCTACTGGACCCGCACCAACGACGTCAAGATCGAATTCGTCGGGGCGGACCGCGCCCCCATTGCCAAGGAGTTGTTCTTCGCCGGCTCCATCAAGTGGCTGGAGCAGTCGCCCTTCGACCGGCACGATCTGGCAGCTCTCCATCGCCACCGGGCCGCCCTCACCGACGAACCCGTTCCCGTCGTGGCGGTCTCGCGGAGCGGCGTCGACTCTCCGGGTCTCGATGCCACTTACGGCCCCGGCGATTTGCTCACTGCTTGGCCGCTGTGAGTGGCGGATTGCGTGCGAGGCACGGGAATTGACGGGCACGATCAGGCCACAGAGGTTGCGGAGAAGTCCCTTGAACCTTGGCACCTTGCCGGCGCTGTTGTGCAGCGTTGGCGACCCTGAGCCCTCTCGTCATCCGTGGCGGTCCGAACCCGAGCCGGCCCGCAGGGTTGGATCCCGCGGTGGGTCAGCCGCTGTTGAGCAGCCCGGCGAGCAGGTGGAGTCGGTCGGCGTCGGGGCCGTCTTCGGGGGTGGTGCAGACGATGAGCATCGGGCCCGGGGTGCCCGGCATCGGGTAGGCGTCCCAGTCGAGGTTCAGTTCTCCGACCAGGGGGTGGTTGACGCGTATCTGGCCCCGGGTGGGTTCCTCGACGTCGTGGCGGGCCCACAGGGTCGCGAACTCATGGCTGCGGACGGCGAGTTCGCCCACCAGCTCTACGGCGCGCGGGTGTCCGGGGTCGGCGGTGACCTGCGTCCGCAGCATCCCGGTCAGCTCTGCGACCGTGGCCGCCCGCTCCGGGCAGGTCTGGTCGGCCTCGGGGTGCAGGAGCAGGGACAGCAGGTTCCGGTCCGCCTGGGGCTGCTGGGTGAACTCGCCCAGCAGCGTGCCGGCGAGCGGGCTCCAGGCGAGTACGTCCAGGAAACGGCCGACGACCAGGGCGGGCGAGGTCATGGTGCGCAGCAGCCGCAGTGTGGTGTCCGGCACCTCCTCCGGTACGTACGAACGCGGCCTGCGGGCCGGGGTTCGTGCGGCCACGGCGAGGCTGTGCAGGTGCCGGGACTCCTCGGCGGAGAAGTTGAGGGCGCGGGCGAGGGCGTCCAGGACCTGGTCGGAGGGGCGGACGTCGCGTCCCTGCTCCATGCGCTGGTAGTAGTCCGCGCTCACCCCGGCCAGCAGGGCCAGTTCCTCGCGCCGCAGCCCGGCGACGCGCCGTCTCGGGCCGGGGACCAGGCCGACGTCCTCGGGCCGCAGTCGGGTTCGGCGGGTGCGCAGGAACTCGGCGAGTTCGCGGCGGGGGTCGTCGCTCAGGGCGAGGGGTGTGTCGGTCACGGCGACAGTATGCGCCCGGTGCGACCGACGAGGGTGGGTCCGGTGGTCCCAGGAAAAGGCGAACGACCGTGATGTCGGGTGTGGGGTCCAGTATCGGATCCGTACCGGCCCACCACGGAAGGACAGCGCCATGAAGGCCGCCCAGATCACGAGTTACGGCACAGCGGACGTCCTGCGGGTCAACGACGTGGACCGTCCCGCTCCCGGCCCGGGGGAGGTGCTGGTGTCCGTCGAGGCGTCCAGTGTGAACGGACACGACGTGATCGTCCGCGCGGGCGGGTTGAAGATGGTGTCGGGACGCCGGTTCCCGATCGGTGTGGGACTGGATTTCGCGGGCACCGTCGTCGCGACCGGCGCCGATGTCGCGGGTCACCGGGCCGGGGACCGGGTGTGGGGCATGGTGCATCCCCGGCAGCGGCACATCACCGCGGGGGCGGCCGAGTACGTCGTGGTGGCAGCGGACCGGATCGCGCACGCCCCGGAAGGCGTCTCACCGGTCGAGGCGGCCTCCCTGGTCGTCGCGGGCTCCACGGCGCTGATCGCGCTGCGCGACAGCGTGCACCTCGCGAGCGGGGAACGGGTCCTGGTGCGGGGCGCGGCCGGCGGGGTCGGCTCGGCCGCCGTACAGCTGGCGCACGCGATGGGCTGTCATGTGACCGCGCTGGCCCGCGACCGCCACGCGCCGGTCCTGACCGGCCTCGGCGCCGACGAGGTCCTCGACCACGGCTCCACCACCTCGGACCGGATCGGCCCCTTCGACGTCATCGTCGACACCGTCGGCTCGGAACTGAACTGCTACCGGAGCCGGTTGGCCCAGGGCGGCCGGATGGTCACCGTCGCACTGTCCGCGCCGGCCCTGGCCGCGATCGCGGCGTCGAGCGTGTACGGTCCGCGCCGCGTCCGCACCTTCAGCGCCAACCCCGACACCGCCGTGCTCCGTGATGTGGCCGGCCATGTCAGGTCGGGTGCGCTGCGCCCGGTGGTCGACAGCGTGTACCCGCTCGCGGACATCGCCGCGGCGCACGAGGCGTTCGAGCGCGGCGGTGTCGTGGGCAAGCAGGTGGTCGCGGTGTCCGCGTAGCTCCGCGTAGCTCCGCGTAGCTCCGCGTAGCTCCGCGTAGCTCCGCGTGGCTCCGCCGTGCTCCCACACCGCGGTCAGCGGGTGGCGAGGCGGCGGCGTTCGAGGACCGCGGCGAGGGCGTAGGCGCCGCCGCCGGCGAGGGTGAGGGTCCAGTAGAGGCCCGGGGTGCCGAGGAGGAGCGCCGTGGTGGAGAAGGCCGGAACCGATCCCCGGCAACGGCTGTACGCCGTGTGCCACGCCTATCTGGACTTCGCACGGACCCATCCCGAGCGTTACCGCACGATGTTCGGCGGCCTCTGGATGCCGGATCTGGCCGACAGTTCCGTGACCGACGTGGATCTGGCCACGCTCGGCGACGCGTCCATGCGGATCCTCGCCGATGCCCTCGCCGACTGCGCGGCCGCCGGACAGTCCACCAGCACCGACCCGGCCGGCGACGCGGTCGCGCTGTGAGTGGGCCTGCACGGACTCGCCCATCAGCGTGCCGTGGCCGACGCCTTCCCCTGGCCGCGGGACATCGCCGGCCGCATCATCGCCGCACTCGCCCACCTCGACGCCCCGGACGCCTGAGCGACCCCACACGCGTCAGAAGAGCATGCGGGGCTCCGCCTCGACCGGGTCAACCTCTGGGATACGTCACCGAGTTGCCGGACGGGTCGGCGTAGGCTGGATCGCGGGCTTCGGGCCGTTCCTGGGCCTACGTCACGGAGTCGGGGCACAGGGCGCACGTACCGAAGGACGGGGGCGGTGTGGACGCGTATCTCCTGGCCGGGGACCTGCTGGTTGCCGCGGCCTTCGTCGTCACGCTGCGGCGCGGCCGGGTGCGCCGTACCGCCCTGTGCGCCGCCGGGTTCGCCGTGGTCGGCAGTCTGATGCTGGGGGCCGGGTCGGGGTTCGGGGTGCTTGTGTGCGCGGTGTCGGCGCTGGGCGCCGCCGCGTTGCTGCTCGCGGAGTTGACGACGGTCCGGCGGAGTGCGCTCGCCGGTGCCTGGGCGGTTGCCGTAGGGCTCCTGATCATGTCCAACGTGCGGTACGAGCAGGCCGGTTCCTGGGTGGCGTACCGGAAGCCGTGGGTCATCGTCTTCTCGCTCGCTCGCGCTCGTCGCGGCGCTGTCCGCCGCGGCCGTCGCGACCGCGCGGCTGGCCCGGGACCCCGACATGGGACCGGGTGGTGTGTGATGGCGGGCGCCCCGTCCACGGTGGTGCAGTTGGCGCTGCTCGTCCTCGTCGTACTGCCGGGGATCGTCTACCAGTTCCTGCGTGAGTTCTGGCGCGGCCCGATGCCGGGCGAGCGGAATCTCGGCGAGCGGGTCATGCGCGCGCTCGCCGCGTCCGTGGTGCTCGACGCCCTTTATCTGATCGCCTTCGGCCCTCAACTGATGCGCCTGGTGGAGGGCATCGACCGGGACGGGTGGTCCCATCTCAGCGGCCGGCCCAGGCTCGCCGGGCTCGTGGTCCTCGGGCTGTTCGTGGCGGCGCCCGCAGCCGTCGCGGCGGCGGTCACCTACTGGCAGCGCCGCAAGACGACCGCCGTGCGGTACCGCGCCACCCCGACCGCGTGGGACCGGATGTTCCGGGAGCGCGGTTCCTGCTTCGTACGGTTGCGGCTGCGGGACGGCGTCTGGATCGGCGGCTGGTACGGCACGCGCTCGTACGCCACCTCCTATCCGCACCCCGCGGAGCTGTACCTGGAATCGGCCTGGCTGATGCGGCCGGACGGCAGTTTCCACCGGCGGGTCGAAGGCAGCGGCGGGCTGTACGTCCGGGCCGCCGACACGGACATCCTGGAGGTCCTGCTGCCGCCGGAGGCTCCAGCCCTGCCCGACACCGACACCGACACCGGCACCGGCGCCGGCGCCGACACGGACGTGACTGACGGAACCGGCGGACCGAGGGAATGAGGAAGGCGGCCGAGCCCATGGATGTCGACGAACCCGAACTGACCCCGTTCGAACGGGAACTGCAGGCGGCCGACCCCTCCCAGGGGCGCGGCCACACGCCGGTCGACGGCGTCGCCGAGCCGGCCGTGGCGCCCTCCGACCCGGCGAGCGCCGGGCCGGCGGCCTCCGCCCAGCGCGGTGTGCTCCCGACCGTCCCGGAGGAACCGCCGCAGGCGCCGGACGAGGAGTGACAGGGAGGCCTTGCGTGGGGCCCCACGCAAGGCCGCGGTCGGCCCCGGCTCAGGGCCCCACGTGCGCCAGCGCCGACCACACACCCGGCAGCTTCGGGCACATCTCCGCGCGGGCCAGCCGGGTCACGGCGTGGACGGCCCGGGCCACCTCCTCGTCGTCCGGCGCCGCCTCGAACCCGTCGTACATCGCCTTCGCGAGGCCGTACGCGCCCACGTCGGGCACCTGCCACAGGGTCGAGAGGACATGCGGGAACCCCGCGAGCTGGAAGGCCGACGCGAAGTGGATCGCCTCGTCCCGGTGGCGGGGGCCGGTCAGGGACGTCTCGCAGGCCGACAGGTACGCGAGCCGGGAGCCGCGCAGGTCGAGCGCGGAGATGTCGGCGACGGTGAGCGGGGTGTCCTGGTGATCGTCGAGCAGCAGCCTGCTGTGCGAGGGCGTCGCCGGGTCCGGGACCGCGTGGCAGGCGAAGTGCGCCCACGCGTGCCGGGGCAGTTCGGCCAGGACACGGTCGCGGGTCGCCTCCGCGTCGGTCAGGACGGTCACGGCACCGGGCGCGGTACGAGCGACGAGCTCCGCCTCTTCCGCGGACTTCGGCAGCGGCGGGTATCCCTCCGCGCCGGGGACGGCGACGGCGAGCCGGCTGCCGCCCGGCAGCGCGGGCCCCGACCGCCGGCGGGCCGCCGCCAGCGCGTGCGCCGTCGGAGTGTACGAGGAGACGGCCCGGTCGAGCAGGACGGGGCCGCCGTCCCGGTGGTGGCCCGCCGCGTGCAGGGGCAGCTCCACGAGCGGACCGGTGGGTACCCACCAGACCCGCGGCAGGCGACTGCCGGGAGGCGGTGGTGCGGAGAGCGCCGGGAGGGCGGCGGACAGCGCCGGGGCGACGAGTTCGTCCCACATCCAGCCCAGGACGCCGAATGCCGGGCCCTGGGCCCGGTGGTCGCCGACCCGCTCCAGGGCGAAGCAGGAACGCAGCACCCGCGCCTGCTCCTCCACCTCCTCGGGGGTGACCCGCAACGGCACCGCCCGGATCTCGTCCGGTGTGACCGCGATGGCGGCGGAGCCGCGCGCCGTCACCGTGAGATAGATCAGCGGGCCGTCCGCGCTCAGGGCACGCAACCGGTCGGCCGTGGGCGGCTGGGCGAAGTCCTCGAACCCCGGCAGGCGGCGGATCTCCCGCAGCAGCCGCTCCCAGCGGCCCTCCCGCTCCCGGCGCACGGACCGCTGGGCATCCGGGGCCAGGTCCGGGGCCGGCGAGGTCAGCTCCCCGCGTACGTCGTCGAGTTCGGCGGCGAGCCGCGGGTGCGCCGCGCGGAGCGCGGTGGCATCGGTACGCAGGGCGAGGGTGCGCGAGAGCAGCACCCCCCGGCCGAGTTCCAGCAGGACGGCGGCCTTCGCGGGCTCCCCGGCGGCCACGGCGCTGGTGGCCGCCGCCACGGCGACGCCCGCCCAGCGGGCGCTCTGCCCCTCCTGGTCGGCGCGCGACAACTCCTGCGAGGCGAGCTGCGGCAGCAACCCGATCACGCTCTCGAATGCCTCCACGGCCTCCGCGTCACGGCGCTCGGCGGCGGCGATGTCGCTCCGGACGAGACCGGCGCGCAGCCGGGTCGGTACGTCGGCGGTGGGATGGAGCGTGGCCGAGCGGGCCCGTGACAGGGCGTGGTCCAGATGGCCGGGGTCCGCGCGCGCACCGTACAGGTCGTACAGGGCCAGGGCATGGTTGAGCTGCGCGCGGGCCTGCTCGGGCGCACCGTCGGTCACGCTGAGCAGCGCCCTCCGCGCCAGGTCCTCGGCCCTCTCCGACCGGGTCCCCGTGGCGCGCACGGCCACGGAGAGGTGGTGCAGGCAGGACGCGTACAGCGGGTCCTTGGGTGTGATCCGCGCCAGGGTGCGGTCGCCGGTGGCGACGGCTTCGGCGAGGTCCCCGGCGCTCCCGGTCCGCCGGCCGCGCTCGGTGAGCAGGAAGCACAGGCGGATCTCGTCCGCGGTCCGCGCGTAGCCGCGCCGGGCGGCGGAGTCCAGCCCCCGGCGGAGGTGGTCGAGGGCGTCGTCGAGGCGGCGCGGGTCGCCGGTGTGCTCGTACGAACTGAACAGCACATGGCTCAGACGGGAGCTGCACAGCGGGAAGAGGAGATGGCGCGGGTGCAGCAGCGCGACCGCCGCCTCGCCGCGGTCACGCGCCAGGGCCAGGTCCTCGGAGGACCCCGTGTGGTCGTGGCGCAGCCGCAGCGCCGTGCCCAACTCGGTCAGCAGCAGCGCCCGGTGCGACCGGGTTCCGCGCCGGGCGCGGGCGGCGTGGCCGAGTTCCACGGCCTCGTCGAGGTCGGCGCGGTTCCGCAGCCGCTCGTACCGGATACGGAGGGCCTTCAACAGGTGTGCGTGGTCGCGTACGTCAGGGGGAGCGCCGTCGGTGTGGCGGACGGCGTCGCGGTAGGTGTCGACGGCCTTGTCCAGGGCGGGGAGCGCGTCCTGCTTGAAGTAGAAGCGCAGCAGCATGTCGGCTTCGGCGGCGAGCAGGTGGTCGTCGCCGCCGAAGGCGGAGGTGTCCCGGTGCCGCGACGAGCGGATCAAGCGGGAGACACCGACGAGCAGCATGGCGGAAGAGCCCAGGGTGTCGTACCACCCGGGCTGATCGCCGGCCGGCCCGTCGAACCTGGCGCAGACCCAGGTCAGCATGCCGAAGCCGAAACCGATCATCCCGTACCGCTCAAGAAACGGAAAGCGCCAGTTGGCGGCGCCGAAGAGCCCCATGACCAGGGCGCCCAGCGCCCCGAGAGCCTGCGCCCACTGCGACACCGTCGCCTCGCCTCCGCCTCACCGTCCACCGCGACACCGCCGCTTCGCCTCCGCCCCGCCTCTACCTCCGCTTCCGCCTCACTCCACGGTCGGTGCGGTCACGCCGACACGGGTCGCGAGGGATTCGAGGGCCCGCCTCGCGCGCTCGTACTCTCCCGTGTGCGCGGGCACGGCCCGTGCCAGCGCCGCGTGCAGCCGGGCGCTCTCGTAGGCGAGTTGTACGGCCTCGCCGGCCGCGTCCAGGCGCGCGCAACTGGGCAGCACCGCCCGCCGGAAGTTCTGCCGGTCCCGGTAGGGCGCGCCGATTCCGGTGCCGGCGGCCTCGGTGACGGGCCAGCGCCGCCCTTTGGGCATCGCGGCCTGCGGATGCCCGGCGATCAGCTCGGCCACGAGCAGGCGCACGTCGGCCGCGGCCTTGACGCGCTCGGCGACCGTCACGTCGCCGACGCCGTCCGGGGCGAGGCGGTCGAGCACGGGACCGTCCCACACCCCGGAGACCTGGTCGGGATCGCCATGTGCGGGGTCGGCCAGGTGGGCGGCGGCGAGGGTGATCCGGGCGTGGACGACGACCTGGCGCGTGGCGCGCGCGGCCATGACCTTCGGCATGGCCTCACGGCCGAGGAAGGACAGGGCGTGGCAGGCGGCGCTCACCTCGGCGCGGGGTTCGGGGGCGTCGTGCGCGGTCCGTAACAGGCTGACGTACCACTGGAGATGGTGGACGGCCCGGTTGTAGGTGAGGCCGGTGCGCAGCGCGTCGGCGCTCTGAGCGACGGTCCTGGCCCGTTCCCAGGCGGCGAGCGCGGTGTGCAGATGGGGCCGCAGCCGCCGGGGACTCACTCCGGCCCCCACGCGCGCCGCGACCGCTCCGTGCTTCCCGGCGGCCGGGGCGTCCCGGACCTCCCGGCCCCGGGTGGCCGACGGTACGGGCGGCCGGACACTCCCGTCCGATCGGGACGCGGACCCGGGTCGAACTCGGGTACCAGCCGCCGTAGTTCGTGGTGGATGGCGTCCGCCTCCGACCGGAGCGCCGTCGCCTCCTGAGGCTCGTCCAGGCCCTCGCAACTGGGCAGGGTCGCCCGCAGGAAGCGGTTCTGCTCCTTCCAGTAGCCGATCGGTCCCGAACCGAGCCGTACGCCGCTGCCGATCGGCCAGAGTTCCTCGGGATCGCGCCGCCTGCCCCCCGTACCGAGCAGCGTGGCCAGCAGATCCCGCGCGTCCGCCGCCCCCGCGATCCGCAGCTCGGGGCTCAGCGGCGCCGTGCCCGCACCCGGGAGGATCTGCCCGAGGGGCCGACCGGGACCGTCGCGCACCGCCCGCTCGATCAGCTCGATCTGCCCGCGTGTCGGATCGGCCAGGTGGGACGCGGCCAGCGCCATCCGGGCGTGCTGGAGCGCGGCGGGCTGGTGCCATGTGGCCTGAACCCGGGCGGACTCCCGGCCGAGGGTGCCGAAGGCGTGGTAGGCGGGGGCCAGCTGAAGATCAGGGGCGAGCTTCACATAGCTCAGGAAACTGCCGAGCCCCCGGATGTACGAGCGGGCCGCCCACGCCAACTGTCCCTGGTCCTCGAAGCCGCGCCCCCGTTCCCAGAACCGCAACGCTCTGCGCAGGTGTTTCTCGACCGGTGGCATGCGTGCGACCTCCCCCGTGAGCGTGTCCCGACGTCGGAGGCGGCCAGGCAGCGGCACACGGTCACGTGGTGGCCGACCGTGTGGCGCCGGGTGCGCGACGCCGCGTGGTGACGCGCCCGTGACGCCGGGTGCGTTACCACTGAGGCACATCCTCAGCGTAGGGCCGGTCGCGACGCCGCAGCAATAAGGCGATGGCCGCTGAACATGTCTGCGATCACGCCGGGTTCGCGATCACGCCGAGTCGCCGGCCGGTGGTGTCACCGTACTGATGCGGTGATCACGGTCAGGCGCGGTCCCGGGGGGAATCGGCGGTGCGTTCCGCGTTCTTCTCCTTGATGCGGGCCGCTTCCTTACGGACCTCCGCCTGCGTGGCGCGTTCCCGTACCAGCCACTCGGGGCTGTCCGTCTTCAGGGCGTCGATCTCCTCCGTGGTGAGGGCGTCCGTCACTCCGCCGCGGGCGAGGCCGGCGATGGAGACGCCCAGTTTCGCGGCGACGACCGGGCGGGGGTGCGGGCCCTCGCGGCGGAGGGTGGTCAGCCACTCGGGCGGGTCGGTCTGCAGTGCGTTCAGCTCGTTGCGGGAGACGACACCCTCCTGGAACTCGGCGGGGGTGGCCTCCAGGTACACGCCCAGCTTCTTCGCCGCGGTCGCGGGCTTCATCGTCTGGACAGTGGTCTTGTGCGATGTCATGAAGTCAAGCGTATCGAGCGTGTGAGCGGCCTCTGACCACGGCCGGTAACCTGGCCTGGTGACAGGCTCGGACACACCTCCCTCATTCAGGCTCGCCTACGTACCGGGCGTGACGCCCGGCAAGTGGGTACGGATCTGGCACGAGCGGCTGCCCGGCGTCCGCCTGGACCTCGCCGGGGTCTCCGCCGCCGAGGCACCCGACGTGGTGCGGGACGGTGGCGCCGATGCCGGGCTCGTGCGGCTGCCGATGGACCGGACGGGGCTCAGCGCGATCCCCCTCTACACCGAGACGACCGTCGTGGTGGTGCCCAAGGACCACCTCGTGGCCGCCGTCGAAGAGGTTTCCATCGGCGATCTGGCCGACGAGGTGGTGCTGCACCCCCTCGACGACACCCTGGAGTGGGAGCGGCTGCCGGGGCGTCCCGCGATCGAGCGCCCCGCGACGACGGAGGACGCCGTCGAGCTGGTGGCGGCGGGGGTGGGGGTGCTCGTGGTGCCGCAGTCCCTGGCCCGGCTGCACCACCGCAAGGACCTGACGTACCGGCCGGTGACGGACGCCCCCGAGTCGCGTGTGGCGCTGTCGTGGCTGGAGGACGGGACCACCGATCTGGTGGAGCAGTTCATCGGGATCGTCCGGGGGCGGACCGTCAACAGCACACGGGGGCGCCCCGCGCCCGCGCCGGCCGCCGCCGCGAAGTCGAAGTCGAAGTCGAAGCCCGCACCGAAGGCGACATCCCGGCGTGCGGGCGGGGCAGGGAAGCCGGCCAAGGGCGGCGCCAAGCGAGGGAAGCCGCGGCGCCGGTCCTGAGCGGCGGTCGCGGGAACCGGAGCCGCCCGACCCCGCGTCCCCTTGTCGTGATGGCGATACGTGAGAGTTCCAGGGACGAGAAGCCGCTCACCCGAGGCTGGGCCGGGTGCCTGGCCGTGGTGGGCGGGTTCCTGGTGGGGGCCGTGGTGTGGATGGCCGGGGCCGGGCCGGGGGTACGGGGCGGGTTCGAGGGGGAGCGGGATCTCAGCCTCGTCTACGTCGAACTGCCGCTGCTGCTCTTCGGGATGCCCGCGCTCGCCCTCGCCGTCTGGGCGCTGCTCACCGGCGTCCTGCGGGTCAGGGAGGGCGTCGCCGCGCTCGTCATGGTGGCCGTGCTCGGCCTCGCCGCGTGGGCCGGGACGGAGTGGCTCGACGTACGGACCGCCCCGTTCACGCGCGGTGGCCCCTGGTGAACCGCCGGGGCCGGCCCCGGCGCGGCCCCTCCTCGCCCGCTGTGACCGCCAGGACGGCGAGCAGGGCCAGTGCGGCGGCCGGGCCCAGGACGGTCCAGGGGGCCAGTTCCGCGTACGGCTGGTTCTCCGACAGGAGCCGGCCCCACTCCGGCGCCGGTGGCTGCTCGCCCAGGCCCAGGAAGCCGAGCGAGGCCAGCACCAGCACCGCGGTCGGCAGGCGCAGCAGGGCGTTGCGCAGCAGTGGCGGGAGCATCGCCGGGAGGAGATGACGGCGCAGCACCTGGCGGCGCCCCGCGCCGAGCGCGGTCGCGGCGGCGACATGGCCGCTCGCGCGCTCCTGCTCCAGCAGCGCCGCGGTCTGGGCGGCGTACGGGCTCCAGCCGACCACGCAGACCGCCAGCGCGGCCCCGTACACCGAGGGCCCGGTGACCGCCGTGACCAGCAGCCCGGCCAGGACGGCGGGCAGCGTCGCCACCACGTCCGTCAGCCCGGCGCTGATCCGCGGCGCAAGACCGAGCAGCACCCCGACGAGCGCGCTCACCGCCGTCACCGCCAGCGCGACGAGGGCCGTGCGGAGCGCGCCGTGGCCGACCCGCGCCAGCAGGTCGCGGCCGAGCGCGTCGGTGCCCAGCGGATGCGCGGCGGACGGCGGCAGCAGCCGGGCCGCCGTGTCGACGTGCAGCGGATCGCGCAGCGCCCCCGCCGTGACGAGGACCACCAGGACGAGCGCGCAGGCCCCGGCGACGTACCGGACCGAACGCCGTGCGGGCAGCGGCGGCCGGTGCAGGGTGGGCAGCGCGCCGTCGCGCAGCGCGGGGCCGAGCAGGGCGCGCCGCAGCCCGCCCAGGGCGAGGCCCGCGCCCGTGCCGAGCAGGATCAGCGTCAGCGTGCCGGCCTGGAGCAGGGGTAGGTCCTGGGCGACGGCGGCGTCCAGGACGAGCCGGCCGAGCCCCGGGATGTTGAAGATCTTCTCCACCGCGACAGCACCGCCGACCAGCGCGACGAGCGTGGGCAGCAGTTGCGGGAGCACCCCGGGCAGCGTCCGGCGCAGCGCGTGCCGGGCGGTGTGGCCCGGCGGGAAGCCGGCGGCGTGCCAGGTGCGCGCCCAGGGTTCGTTGAACGCGGCGGGCAGCGCCTGTTCCAGCAGCCCGCCGATCATCGCGCCGGACGGCACCCCGAGCGCGAGCGCGGGCAGCACCATCGACGCCGGTCCGTCCCAGCCGCTCGACGGGAACCAGCCGAGCCCCACCCCGAACACCGTGGCCAGCGTCGACGCCAGCAGGAACTTCGGCAGCGCGGCCAGGAGCGCCGCCGGCCCGCCCGCCCCGCCGTACCGCAGCTTCCGCCGGGAGCCGAGGAGGAGCGTACGGGCGCAGACAGCCCCGGCGACCAGGGCTGTGACCAGCAGTGCGCCCAGCACGAGGGTCGCCGAGATCCCGAAGGCCGCGGCCACGTCGGGCAGCACCGGCTCGCCGGACACCCACGACGTGCCCGCGTCGCCGCGCGCGAGCCCGCCGAGCCAGCGGCCGAAAAGCGCGAGCGGCCCGTCGTCCAGGCCGAGTTGCTCCCGTACGGCGGCGAGCGCCCGCGGTGTCGGGTCCTGCTCCGCCGACCGGGTGCGCAGCACGGTCAGCGCCGGGTCGGTGCGCGAGAGCCAGGGCAGCAGCGCGACGGTGACCAGCAGGGCGGCGCCGGCGGCCAGCCGGCCGGCCCCGGTGCGCCACGCGACGCGGCGGTACGAGGCGGGGCCGGCGGCGCCGGGGGCGGCGGCCACTCAGCGGAGGCGGGTGTCGGTGTCGATCAGGGAGCGCTCGCGTGGGTCGAGGAGGACGTCCTCGACACCGGAGGCGATGCCCTGCACCACCTTCTCGTGGACCAGCGGGACGACGGCGTCGGTGCGCAGGACCGCCGCCTCGGCCGCCATGATCTTCTGCCGCCTGCGCTCGGTGTCGCCCTCCTCGGCAGCCGCGGCGATCGCCCGGTCCACGGCCGGGTCCTTGAGCCCGGCGATGTTGTAGACGCCCTTGCTCGTGAAGTCGCTGGCGAGGTACGAGACGGCGTCGCCGGTGTCGAGCAGCGTGACGCGGGAGAAGACGAGCGCGTCGTACTTCCCGGCGAGCAGGTCCGCCTCCATCTGCGTGTACTCGCGGACGTCCTGCCGCACCGTGAACCCGGCATTCTCCAACTGCTGCTGGAGCACGGTCGCGGCCTCGGGGAGTTCGCCGCGGTTGGTGTACGTGGCCAGGCGCAGCGTCTTTCCCTTGGTCGCGGATTTCACCTCCGCCGCGGTCGCGGCCCCGGCGCGGCCCGTCACGGCGACACGATCGCCGGCCGCCCAGGGGATGCCGGGGCCGAAGAGCCCCTTCGGCGCGTCGGCGTACCCGCCGAAGACGGAGCCGACCAGCGCCGAGCCGTCCACGGCCCGGCGGGCGGCGGCGCGCAGCGGGGCGTCGGTGAAGACGCCGCTCGCGGTGTTGAGGACGAGGCTGTCGGTGCGTACGGACGGCACCTCGTGCCGGGTCTTCGCGTCGAGGAGCTTCGCCTGCGAGGTGGGTATCCACTCGGCGATGTCCACGTCGCCCGCGCGCAGCGCGTTGGCGCGGGCGGTGCCGTCGGCGATCCAGGAGACGTCGACACCGGGGCTCTTCGCCTTGCCGCCCCAGTAGCCGTCGAAGCGCTGGAGGGTGGCCTTGGAGGTGCCGGTCAGCTTGGTGATCTCGAACGGCCCGGTGCCGTTGCCCGTCGGGTCGACGGAGCCGTCCTTCGCGTAGGCGCCGGCGGCGAGGATGCCGAGCGCCGGGCTGGCGAGGCGCAGCGGGAGCACCGGGTCGGCCGCGCCGGTGGTGATCCGCACCGTGTTCGCGCCCTCGGCCTTCGCGGTCAGCGTGACGTCGCTGAGCACGCGCGGCCTGGTCTTCGCGGCGCCGGCGTGGTCGAGCGCGTTCACGACGGCGGCCGGGGTGACCTCGGTGCCGTCCTGGAAGGAGGCCTTGCGCAGTTCGAAGGTCCAGGTGGTGGCGTCGGTCCGCTTCCAGGACGTGGCGAGCGCCGCCTTCGCGGTGCCGTCGGCGCCGAGCGCGGTCAGGCCCTCGGCGACGGACAGCTTGCTCAGCACGGTGGCGTCGTTGCTGTACGGGGAGAGCGCCTGGACCGGGGGGACGGCAAGGGCGATCCGCAGCCGCTTCGCTCCGTCCGCACCGGCCCCCTGGCCGGAGGCGGAGTCCGGGCCGCTCGCGGCGAAACAGCCGGTCAGCAGGGGCGGGAGCGCGAGCGCTGCGAGCACCCCGCGGGTGGTGGTGCGCATGAGGCAGGTCCTTCTGTACGGGCCGGGGATGCCCGCCGGGACAGGTGTCACTCCGGGAGCGAACGCAGCATATAAGGCAAGCCTTACCAATCCAGCCCCTGGGGTGGGTGAATTCTCAACCAGAAGCGCCCGCCGCCGGTGGCGGGCCGCCCGTACCGGATGTGCTGACGGCCAGTTCGCTGATGCCCGCGCCCGCGCCCGCGTCGGTACCGGTGCCCGTGCCCGCGCCCGCGCCCGTGCCGGCAGCGGCATGGACCGTGACCCTGAGGTGACGGGCCGGGGCGCCCGGCCGGAACGGCCCCCAGTGGGCCGCGTCCGTGGACGTCTCGATCTCGTACGAGGTGGGGCGCGGATCCGTCCACCGGGGGGTGACGGAGGCGACCGGCTCCGTACGGCCCAGATCGACCGTGAGCGCCGCGGTGGCGTCCGAGGGGACCCACGCGGTGGCCGGACTGCCGTCGACCGCTGCCGCCGCGTACAGGCCCGGCTGCTCCGAGGTGGCGCTCACCGGGCGGCAGCGGGCCGCGTTCTCCGTCGCCGTGAGGTCGGGGCGGCGGGTGGGCAGGGTGAGCGTGGAGTCGAGCCGGCGGTCGCCCGCCGGGGTGTGGACGGTGAACGGCGCGCCGGACGTCAGCCGTACCGTCGTCCCGTGGGCGCCGACGGCCACGTCGTACGTACGCCCCTGCCAGCGCAGCCCCCGTACGGTCACGCCCCGCGCGAGCTGCGGCGGCAGCATCGGGTCGAGCCGTACGCCGTCCGCGCGCTGCCTGAGCCCCGTCAGACCGTGGGTGAAGACCTGGAGGAAGCCGCCCTTGCCGGTCAGGAAGTCCTGCGCGGGCGAGCCGGAGAGCGGGTCGTCCGCCCCCGCCTTGTCGCCGCGCGCCTCGGAGAAGAGCGCGAACGGGCCCCGGACGAACGGCCGGATCGCCCGCTGGAGATACGTGTACGTCGCGCACCCCGGCTCCCCGATCGCCGCGGCGTCGATCGCGTGGACCGAGTCCGTCATGGCGGGCCCGTCCGGATCGGTGCGCGCCGCGTAGTAGTCGAGCGTGGCCGCCGCGGCGCCCGCGGGCATCGGCCACTCCAGGGGATAGGTCAGCAGGACGGTGTCGGCCTGTTTGATGCGCGAACCGTCGTACCCCGCGTACTGAAGGTAGATCCTGCGGGCCGCGTCGTAGGGGATACGGATCCGGTCCGCGATCCGCGTCCACGTAGCGGGCGGTTCCTCCCCGACGAGCGCGGCGGCCTCGGTGGCGCGGCGCAGCGCGGTGGCGGCGCCCGCGTTGGTGAAGACGCCGTCGGTGACGCCGTTGCTGTACTCGTCGGGCCCCGCCACCTCCTTGACGGAGTAACTGCCGTCGTCGTTGGCAGTGACCCTGGAGGCCCAGAACTCCGCGATGCCCTTCAGCAGCGGCCAGCCGCGCTCCCGCAGCCAGTCGCGGTCCCCGGTGGCCTCGTAGTACTGCCAGGCGGCGAGCGCGATGTCGCTCTGGAGATGGATCTGCGTGACGCAGTGCGGCGGGTTCCATGACTGGCACTCCGACCAGAGGAGACCCGCCTCGCCACTGGTCCACGGGTAGAACAGCCCCTTGAAGCCCAGCTTCTCGGCGTTCGCGGCGGCGGCCTCCCTGGTGCGGTAGCGGTACTCCACGACGGAGCGCGCCAGTTCCGGGCGGGTGGCCAGCAGCCCGGGGAACATGAAGACCTCGGCGTCCCAGAAGATCAGGCCCGCGTAGTTGTCGCTGGTCGTCCCGGTCGGCGCGATGCTGTCGGCCGAGCCCTCGCGGGTACCGGTCAGCAGCCCGTACTGGGCCGAGCGCAGCCACGCCAGCAGGTCCGGCCGCCCGGGGACGTCGATGCCGGCGGACCACAGGGGCGCCCACGCGGCGTCGTTGGCGGCGAACAGCGCGGGCCAGCCGCGGTCGGCCGCGCGCCGGGCCGCGCCGACGGCGGCGGCGCGCGGGTTCCGTGCGGTCAGCGCGGTGTTGACGCCGACGTACTTCACGAAGGTGTACGTACGGTCCGCCCGCAGGGCCACGGGGCCCCGGAGGGCGGGCCGCAGTACCGAGGCGAGGGCGCCGGCCGTCCCCGTACCGTCGGTACGGAAGGTCTCGGCCTCCGCATCCCCTCCGGTACGGGTGATCCGCCGCGCCCCGCGCCAGTCGAGCGCGCCGGTGACGGTGGCCTCGCCGCTCCAGCGCGGGGTCAGCCGCAGTCGTACGGCGCCGGTGTGCGCGTCGGAGCGGTCGGTGAGCACCTCGTACGTCAGATCGGTGACGCGGCCGGCGGCGGTGGTCCAGCGCAGGCTGGTGACGACGACTCCGCAGCGCAGCAGCAGACGCTGGCGGTAGCGGGAGATCCGGCTGCCGGGGCCGAAGGTCTCGTCGCCCACACGTACGTCCAGCGTCGTCCAGGTGGGCAGGGCGGCGAGCACCTGGCGGTCGGCGGTCGTCCTTGGCTGGTGGGCGTAGAGGCCCGCGACGAACGCGCCGTCGTAGCGGGGCGTGTACAGCGGCCACCCCGTCGCGCCGCCCGGCTCGTCGTAACCGGCGCCGGTGGGCGGGACGCGGACGCCGAGATAGCCGTTGCCGGTGTAGGCGTGGTAGCTGTCGGCGGGATCGATCCGGGTGGCGGCGGGGGACCAGCCGGGCTCGGTCTCCTGCCCGCAGGGCGGGTCCGACGGGGCGTCGGGGTTCGGCGGGGCGTCGGGGTCCGGCGGGGCGCCGGGTCCGACGGTGGCGCGGGTGTCCGGGGCGGGGTCCGCGTACGAGAGCGGCGGGACGGCCAGGAGCAGCGTGGCCGCGACGAGCTGCGCGGTGAGACGGGTGCGGGGGAACGGGGAGGAGATCACGGGTACGACGGTAGGAAGGGCGTACCCCGTGGCCCGGCACGGCGCGCACGGCGGAGGGACAGGCGCGCGGCCTGTTACGCCGGGAAGCCGCAGCGTAAACGCAACTCATCACATCGAGTGAAACTCTGGCCCACGCTTGCGGTCCACAACCGACGGTTGCCAGTCTGTTGCTGTCTGTCAACCTGATGGGAGTGGCCCGTGGCCTTCGGTGAGCAGCCCGCTTATCTGCGCGTGGCGAGTGATCTGCGCGAGAAGATCGTCAACGGCGCGCTGCCCCCGCACACCCGCCTCCCGTCGCAGGCCCGCATCCGCCAGGAGTACGGCGTGTCCGACACGGTCGCGCTGGAGGCGCGCAAGGTGCTGATGGCCGAGGGCCTGGTGGAGGGCCGCTCCGGGTCGGGTACGTATGTGCGGGAGCAGCCCGTGCCGCGCCGGATCGCCCGGTCCGGCTACCGGCCGCCGGTGGGGTCCAGTCCGTTCCGCCAGGAGCAGGCGGAGGCGGGCGTGCGGGGGACCTGGGAGTCGCGGAGCGAGCAGGACGAGGCGACGGAGGAGATCGCCGCCCGGCTCGGCATCGAGCCCGGCGACCGGGTGATGCGGACGCGCTACGTCTTCCGGGAGGCGGGCGACCCGATGATGCTCTCCACCTCCTGGGAGCCCCTGGCGGTGACGGGGCGTACGCCGGTGATGCTGCCCGAGGAGGGGCCGCTCGGCGGATGCGGGGTGGTGGAGCGGATGGCGGCCATCGACATCGTCGTGGACAACGTCCTGGAGGAGGTCGGCGCGCGCCCGGGGCTGGCGGACGAGCTGATCACGCTCGGCGGGGTGCCCGGCCATGTGGTGATGGTCCTGGAGCGGACGTACTACGCGTCGGGGCGCGCGGTGGAGACGGCGGACGTCGTCGTCCCCGCCGACCGGTACCGGATCGCCTACCACCTTTCGGTCAAATGACCGGAGGGCGTCCGTTCCCGCCCGCCCGGCGGTGACGGGGCGCGCGCTCCGGAGCGTTCGCGCCGCCTCCCGCGCGGTGCTCCAACGGCCTTACGGGCGGGCGGTGATGCGCCTGACCACGGCCGATCCCCTCGCGCCGATCCGTCCCATCCCCGTGGCGGAGCCGCCCACTTGGCCAAGGGGCGGCGGCCGGGAGCGGGCTGCGGGAGCGATCGGCGGTGGGGGCGCGTTCGGCTGAGTGCGCCCCCTGCCCTCGGTTTTCGGTGCTTTGTTGGCCGGATGAGTGCCTCTTTGTGTAAACCCGTATTCGCTCAGTAAAGGTCAGGCGTACGCTCGGGCATATGCGGAATGCGGTTTCCTGGAGATCTTCGGAGAGACGCGGGTCGTCGGTGGAAGGGGCTCGATGAACGACAGCGGAGCCCTGCTCCCATGGCTGGTCATACGGCAGGACGACAACGGCAATCGCTACCGCGTCGGCAGATACGCCACGGAGGACGAGGCCCAGAGGATGGCCGACGGCCTCGGGACGCGCGGACCCGGACAGGTGTACTGGGTGGAGCGCGTCAGCCAGACCACCCCCTAGAGGGGCCCCTTCCGCCGAGCCCCGTGACGCGTGCCGTCCGTAGCGCTGTCGCGCGTTACGCTCCGGCGCATGAGTGATCGTGTGGTGGTGGCGGGCGCCGTGTACGACCGCGGCAGGCTGCTGGCGGCCCGGCGCAGCGCGCCGCCCGAGCTGGCCGGCCGCTGGGAGCTGCCCGGCGGCAAGGTGGAGCCGGGGGAGCGGCCCGAACAGGCCCTCGTGCGCGAGCTGCGGGAAGAACTGGGCGTGGAGACGCGTCCGGTGGAGCGGGTCCCCGGTGAGTGGCCGCTCAAGCCGGGCTATGTGCTCCAGGTGTGGACGGCCCGGCTGCTCGCCGGGGAGCCCGAACCCCTGCCCCTTGAGGACCACGACGAGCTGCGCTGGCTCGGCCCGGACGAGATCCACACGGTGGACTGGCTCGACCAGGACCGCCCCGCCGTCGCCGAGGCGGCCCGGCTGCTCCCGTAACGCCCGTGGCCCCTGGCCTCTGCCCCCGGCCCCTGCGCGTCGCTTCCGTAACGCCCCTCCCGGTCGGTTCCACGACCCCGCGAGGGTAGTTGTCCTGAATTCCGGGTATGTGACGAACTGCCCCTCTCGCACGGATGAGGGTCTGCCGTCGGTCCTGGGAAGTGGTCGGCTTGATCGACACAGCGGATGGCGCCCGCGCCGAGTGGACCTTCCCTGCCGAACCCGACACCGTACGCACCGCACGTCACGCGGTTCACGACACCCTCGGCGCCTGGGGCGCGCCCGCCTCCCTGCGCGACCTGGCGGTCCTGCTCGTCAGCGAACTGGTGACCAACTCCCAGCGCTACACCTCAGGACCGATCGGCGTTCGGCTCGCGGTCCACGCCGATGGGGCGGCCGGAGCGGCCGGGCCCGACGCCGCGCTGCTGGTGGAGGTCTCCGACCCGCTGCCCGATCCCCCCATGGAGCGCCTGGCCGGTCCCGAGGACGAGGGGGGCCGCGGACTGCGCCTCGTGGCCTGTTCCGCCCGGCGCTGGGGGACACGGCGCGGGAAGACAGGTAAGACCGTGTGGTTCGAGCTGTCCCTCCCTGGTTAGAAGAGTGAAGGGAGAACGATCACAACGGACTCGGCTCAAAAAGAGCGAGACTGTGCTGTGATCGTGAACGGCGTGCCGGCCGGGGCCGTAGTGCTGAATACTGCGGGCATGGCCGGTCCGGTGCGTGAGCTGGAGGGGACGGTCGCGTGAGCGAGATATCTGGGACGGCGGGCGACGTCGTATGGCAGAGCCATCCACCCGGCTCGATCTATGACTACATCAAGGTGGCTTCCTTCTCGATCGGCCCCGACGGGCTGGTCGACCAGTGGAGCGGGCGCGCCGCCGAGCTGTTCGGCATCAGTGCGCACCAGGTCAGGGGCAGGGATCCGGTCGAGGTGTTCGTACCGGCGGAGCTGCGCCCGCGAGGTCACCGCGCGGTCAAGGAGATCCTCGACGGCAAGGAATGGACCGGACTGGTCCCGTTCCGGACCGGCGAGGGCGGCCGGGAGCACGGGCTCGCCGAGATCTACGTCATGCCGAGCGAGACCGGGAGCGGCGAACGGGGCGCGCTCTGTCTCGTCGTGGACGTGCGGGCGCTCCAGCGGATCGAAACCGATCTCGCCTCTTCGCAGGCGATTTTCGGCCAATCTCCTTTCGGCTTCATGCTGTTCGGCACCGACCTCAAGGTGCGGCGCGCCAACCAGCGCTTCGCGACGGTCTTCGGCGGCGCCGTCTCCGACCACCGGGGCCGCACGGTCTACGACTACCTCTCCCGCCCCGAGGCCGACCGGCTGACCGGGGCCCTCAAGCGGGTGCTGGAGACCGGAGAGACCGTCAGCGACCTCCAGATCGTCGGCACCGTGCCCGAGGGTCAGGAACGCCGGCACTGGTCGATCAACCTCTACCGGGTGCACAGCGGCTCGGGGCGCACCATCGGCGTCGCCGGGGTCGGCACGGACGTCACCCGCCGTCACAACGCGGCCAGGGAGGCCGCCAGCGCCCGGCGCGACCTCGCCCTCCTCAACGATGCCAGCGCCCGCATCGGCAACTCCCTCGACCTGGAGACCACCGCGCGCGAACTGCTCGGGGTCGCCGTGCCCGGCTTCTGCGACCTCGCCGCCGTCGACCTCTACCAGTCCCTGCTCACCGGCGAGGAGGCGCCGCCCGGACGGTGGGGCTCCTCCGGGGCCGAGTCCGGCGGCGGCAGCGCCAGGCTGCGCCGGGTCGCCTTCGCCAGCGCCGTCTCCGACGGCCCGCTGGGCACCTGGGGCGGCGGGGACGGATACGTGTCCCCGGACGTCGGCGCCGTCCACCGCTTCCCGTTCAGCTCGCTGAGCGCGAGCGCCCTGCGCACCGCCCGGGTGCAGTCCATCCCGGGCGAGGCCGGCAGTCTCGTACGGTCCACGCTCGCCGTTCCGATGGTCGCCCACGACACGGTCATCGGCCTCGCCCAGTTCTCCCGTACGAAGGGCAGCGAGCCCTTCGGCGACCAGGACCGGGCGCTCGCCGTCGAACTCGCCGCGCGCGCCGCCGTCTGCATCGACAACGCCCGCCTCTACCGCAGGGAGCACGAGCGCGCCCTGATCCTCCAGCGCAGCCTGCTGCCGCCGGGGGACCCCGAGGCCGCCGGTCTCGACATCGCCTGCCGCTACCTGCCGGGCAACACCGCCACGGAGGTCGGCGGCGACTGGTTCGACGTCATCGAACTGCCCGGCCACCGGACCGCGCTGGTCGTCGGCGACGTCATGGGGCGCGGCCTGCGGGCCGCGGTCGCGATGGGCGAACTCCGTACGGCCGTACGGACCTTGGCGCTGCTCGACCTGGAGCCCGCCGAGGTGCTCTCCGCGCTCGACGAGATCGCGCGCGGCCTCGGCACCCCCAGCGGGGCGCAGCAGGCGTCGCGGGTCGCCCACAAGTCCCGCGACGCGGAACTCTCCGAGGTGTACCTCGCCACCTGCGTGTACGCCGTCTACGACCCGGTCACCCGGCGCTGTACGTTCGCCAACGCGGGCCATCTGCCGCCCGTCGTCGTCGAACCGGACGAGGCGGCGCTGCTGCTCGACGTGCCGCCCGGCATGCCGCTCGGCGTGGGCGGGGAGCCCTTCGAACAGGTGGAGGTCGACCTGGCCGAAGGCTCGCTGCTCGCCCTCTACACCGACGGTCTCGTCGAGTCGCGGGACCAGCCGCTCGACGAGGGGCTGAGCGCCTTCCGCGCGGCCCTCGGCGACGCGGCCCGCCCGCTGGAGGACGTCTGCGACCACGTCCTCACCACGCTCGACACCCGGCACGGCGAGGACGACATCGCCCTGCTGATGGCCCGGATCCAGGGGCTGCCCGCCGAGGCGGTCGGCGACTGGAGCCTGCCGCGCGAGCCGCGCTCGGTGGGCCGCGCCAGGGAGCTGGCCCGCGCGCAGCTCGTCGCCTGGGACCTCGAACCGCTCGTGGACACCGTCGAACTGCTCGTCAGCGAACTGGTCACCAACGCCCTGCGGTACGGCGAGGGCGAGATCAGGCTGCGGCTGCTGCGCGACCGTACGCTCGTCTGCGAGGTCTGGGACGCGGGCCTCGTCCAGCCGAGGCGGCGACGGGCCCGCGACACCGACGAGGGCGGCCGGGGGCTGCAATTGGTCGGGCTGCTGAGCGCGGCGTGGGGATCGCGCCGTACGCCGCGCGGCAAGACGGTCTGGTTCGAACTCGCCCTGCCGGACGGGGACTCGACGGCGGAACCGACCGTGGAGCAGCTTCTGAGCATGTTCTGAGGCCGAGCAGGTGAGGGGGCCGGCGGGCGTACGGGGCGCAGTCCTACGCCCCCGCATTGCGCCCCGTCGCGCGTCAGGCCGCCTTCAGCGCGGCCAGCCGCGCCTCGATCTCCGCGTCGTCGCCCACGCTGTCCAACTGCTCGAACTGCGCGTCCAGTGACGACGCGGCCAGCTCCTGCTTGCCCGCCGCCCGCGCCTCCTCGCGCCGTACCTTGTCCTCGAACCGGCCCAGCTCGCTCGTCGGGTCGAGGACGTCGACGCTCTTCACCGCGTCCATCATCCGGTTCCGCGCCCGCGCGGACGCGGCCCGCGCCACCAGCTCGTCCCGCTTGGCACGCACCTCGGTCAGCTTGGAGCGCATCTTCTCCAGGCCCGCCTTGAGCTTCTCCACCACCTCCGTCTGGGCGGCGATGGTCGGCTCGGCGGTCCTCGCCTCCTTCTCGGACCGGAGCTGCCGGCCCAGCGCCACCCTGGCCAGCCGGTCGAAGGTGTCGGCCTCCGCGCCCCGGCCCGCCGTGCGGAGCTCGTCGGCCTTCCTGCTGGCCGCGAGCGCCTTCACGCCCCACTCCCGGGCCGCCTCCGTGTCCTCCAGGTGGTCCTGTTCCAGCAGCCGGAGGTTGCCGATGGTGCCGGCCACCGCCTCCTCCGCCTCGGCGATGTTGTCGGTGTAGTCCCGGATGAGCTGGTCCAGCAGCTTCCGCGGATCCTCCGCCTGGTCCAGCAGGGCGTTGATGTTGGCCTTCGCGAGCTGGGTGACCCGCCCGAGGATGGTCTGCTTCGTCATGGCTCCGCTCCTTGTGGAAAAGCTTCCGGTGCTTATGCTTCCGGTGCGTACGGGACGTGCTCAGAACCGGCCGCCGCCGCCCATCCGGCCGCGCGTACCGCCGCCGCCGAAGCTGCCGGGACCGCCCCCGCCGCCGCGATACCCCCCGCCGAGCCCGCCACCGAATCCGCCGCCGAGCCCGCCCCCGCCCATCCCGCGCCCGCCGCCGAACAGGCCGCCGAGCAGGATGCCGCCGAGCATGGCCCCGCCGACACCGCCGCCCGCACCCCGTACCCCGCCCGCGCCGTAGTGGCTCCCGTACGACAGCACGTCCCGCTCCGCGAGTTCCTGCGCCTGCCGGGCCAGCGCGTCCGCCCGCTGGGCCTCCGCCAGCGCCGGCCGGCTCTCCCCCGTCCCCGCCTGCCCCTGGGCCCACTCCAGCCGCCGCTGCGCCTCCGCCAGCCGGGTCCGCGCCTGGCTGCCGACCGCCCCGCGGTGCGTGGTGACGTAGTCGGCGGCGGCGCCGATCGCCGAACGCGCCGCCAGCATCGCCTGGTCGAGGAGCGAGCCCGCGCGCCGCTCGCCCTCCTCCCGCCGCCGCGCGCCGGTCAGCGCCTCGTCGAGCACCGCGTCCGCCTCCTCGACCCGGCGCAGGGCGTCGATCGGGTCGTAGGGGCCCGCGTTCACCGCGCGCCGTACCTCCGCCGTCACCGCCTCCGCGCGGCCGATCCGGCCCTGGAGGTCGGCCGTCGGTACGCCCGCCGGGGTGCCCTTCAGCAGCCCCCGGGCGTCCGCGAGGTCCGTCTCCGTCTCCGTGAGCGCGCCGGGGAGCTTCCCGGCCGCCTCCGCCAGCTCCCGCGCCCGCCGCTCGACCGCGTCGACCAGCGTCGCCGCCTGTCCGACGGCGCCCTCGGCGGCCCGTACATGGACGGCGGCCCGCCCGTTCTCCCCCGACTCCACGAACCCGCCCGCCGTGTCCAGGCGGTCGGACGCGAAGACGAGCCGGTCCTCCGCCTGGGCGGGGCAGTCGGCGACCGGCGCGGACGCCGAAGCGGCGTACCGTTCGCGCAGCCCGGCGAGCGTGGTGCGCGCCGCGCTCGCCCGTTCGCCCAGCTCGCGGTAGGCGGTACGGGCCGTGGCGAGGGCCTGTGGCGCGTTCCGCTCCAGGGAGCGCAGCCGGTCGAACGCCTCGGACTCCGCGTCCAGCCGGCTGTCGGCCTCCGCGCAGCGGGCGAGGATCTCGTCGAGCATCGTGCGGCGGGTCGCTTCGTCCTCCGGATACGCGTCGTCCAGCTCCTGGCGCAGCCGGAACGCCACGGTCAGCTCCCCCTTCGCGAACGCCACCGCGTCGGTGAAGGGCGCCGCCGCCTCCTCCCCGAACTGCGCCGTGGCGAAGCCGAGTTCCTCCTCGCTGGTGCGCAGGGCGTCGTCCGTCTCGACGAGCCGCCGCTTCGCCGCGGCGTCCAGCTCGGGCAGCGGGGTCACCGGTGGTGCGGACGGCCCGCCCGCCGGCCGGCCGCCGCCCTGGCCACGGCCGGGTGTCGTACGGGCCCTGACGCGGCGGCTGCGCCTGGCGAAGGCGTACGTGGCGACCGCCACCGCCCCGACCACCACGACGACCGGCAGCACCAGATTGGTCGCGGCGCCCCCGTCGGCCGCGGTGCCGCCCGGATCGGCCTCGCCGGGCGTGATGGCCGGGGTGGGCACGGGCCGGCCCGCCAGCACGGCGCCGTACCCGTCGGCGGCGCCGATCGCCGCGCCCGCCCAGTCGTTCTGCCGCAGGGCGGGCTCGATCGCGGTCCTGGCGACCTCGGCGAGCTGCCCCCCGGTGAGGCCCGAGCCGGTGCCCGCGGAGTAGGCGTACTGCCGGTCGTGGGTGGCGACAGCGAGCAGGATGTCGTCCTGGCCGAGGCCGCTGCGGGTGGCCGTCGCATCGGCCCAGCTCTGCGCGGACCGGCCGGAGAAGTCCCGTACGTACGCGACGAAGAGCTGGACGCGGCGGCTGTCGTAGAGGCGGTTCAGCGCCGTGGTGACCTGGCCCTTGTGGCCGTCGAGGGCGCCCACCCTGTCGGTGATCTGGCCCTGCCGGGAGAGCGTGACCGGGTCCTCGGCGCGGGCGTCCTCGGCCCCGGGCAGGAGCAGCCAGCACGCCATGACCAGCAGCGCCAGCAGGGACCGGCCGGCGGTACGGGGCGGGGCGGAGCTCACGGAGGGCGTCACATTTCGGAGGTTATGTCCGTGGGGAGGGGCCCGCGACCGGACTGACGAGGGGGCCGCCGACCGCCTGACCGGACTTCATCCCCGGCACGTGAGCCGTCCGCTAATGTCGCGATCATGCCCGTGTTCGAGCATGGCTTCCCCTTCGATCCGGCGTACGGCCGGACCCTCGACCGGCTCCTCGCCCTTCCCGCACCGGCCGCGCCGCCGGATTTCGACGCGTTCTGGCAGGCGCGGTACGAGGCGGCGCGCCGGGTCGCGACCGCGCCCGCGGTGGGCCCGCAGGAGGAGGAACGCGACGGGTTCCGGATCTTCGGCGTCTCCTTCACCTCCGTCGGCGGGCTACGGCTCGGCGGCTGGCTGGTGCTGCCCGCCGACGGTCCGGCGGAGCACGGTTTCGTCGTCGGCCACGGCTACGGCGGACGCCAGGACGCCGCCGACGCCGTACCCCTTCCGCTGCCGCGCTCGGCGGCGATCCTGCCGTGCGTCCGGGGGCTGGGCGCGCGGAGCCGCCGCCCCGGCATCCCGGGCGAGGCGGACCTGCATGTGCTGCACGGCATCGAGTCCCGCCACACGTATGTCATCGGCGACTGCGTGGCCGACCTGTGGTGCGCGGCGTCCGCGCTGCTGGAGCTGGTCCCGGAGCTGGCGCGGGACACGGGGACGGGGACGACGGGGGTGGGGGAGGGGACGGTGCCCGGCGGCGCGGCACTCGGTGGCGGGTTCGGCGGCGGGCTCGGTTACGTGGGCGAGAGCCTCGGCGGCGGTCTCGGCGCGCTGGCGCTGCCCTGGGACGACCGCTTCGCGTGCGGCCAGCTCACGGTCCCCACCTTCGGCGACCACCCGCTCCGGCTCACGCTCCCCGGCGTGGGCAGCGGGGAAGCCGTACGGAAGTACCGGCGCGACCATCCCGAAGTCACGGACGTCCTGCCCTACTTCGACGCCGCCACGGCCGCGAGCCGGATCCGCGTACCGGTGCTGGTGGCGCCGGCGCTCTTCGACCCCGCGGTCCCGCCGCCGGGGCAGTTCGCCGTCTACAACGCGCTGGCGGGCCCGCGCGAGCTGCACGTCCTGCTCGCCGGCCACTTCGAGCACGCGGGCGGCGAGCAGGAGGCGAAGGAACTGGCCTCGGCCCGCCAGCGCTTCTTCGCGGAACGCCTGCCGAACCTCTGAGGCAAGGGCACTCACGTAAAAGACAGGCAGCCTTGCAAGGTTGCCTGTCCATCTCCTACGGTGAGCCCATGCCCGAGCCGCCCGAGCCGCCCGCACCGCCCGAGCCGCCCGCACCGCCCGCACCGCCCGCACCGTACGAGAGTGGAGGGCCGGACCCCGAGCGGGTCGCCGCCGAGCTGACCGCCGTAGTCGGCCGGCTGATGCGCCGGCTCCGCACCACCTCGCCCGACGACCGCCTCACCCCCTCCCAGCGCTCGGTCCTGGCCCGCCTCCACGGCGAGGGCCCGGCCACCACCGCCGCGCTGGCCCGCGCCGAGTACGTACGGCCGCAGTCCATGCGGCAGACCCTCGCCGCCTTGGAGGAACAGCACCTGGTCGAGCGGACCCCCGACCCCGACGACGGCCGTCAGTCCGTCGTCTCCGTCACCGAGACCGGCCGGACGACGCTCGCCACGGTGTACGCAGCCAAGCAGGACTGGCTCTCCCGGGCGATCGCCGACGAACTCGACCCCACCGAGCGCCGCGCGCTGGCCGACGCCACGGAGCTGATGCGCCGCATCGGCGCGAGATGACCCCGGCGCGCCCACGTACCCCGGCGCGCCCACGTCGTACGGCGCCCGGTGCGACCCCCTCGAACCCCCTCACGCAAGGAGCCACCCCCATGACCGCCACCACGCTGGACCCGCGGACCGCCCTGGTCGTCGTCGACCTCCAGAAGGGCATCGTCGGCCTGCCCACCGCCCACCCGGCCGAGGACGTCGTCGCGCGCTCCGCCGAACTCGCCGCCGCCTTCCGGGCCAAGGGCCTGCCCGTCGTCCTCGTCCGCGCCGTCGGCGCCGCGCCCGGCCGTACGGAGAAGCCGATGCGCGGCGGTGGCAGGCCCGCCGCCGACTGGGCCGACCCGGCGGACGGCCTGGGCGCCGAGGACAGCGACCTCGTCGTCACCAAGCGCGTGTGGGGCGCCTTCTACGGCACCGACCTCGACCTCCACCTGCGCCGCCAGGGCATCACCCAGGTCGTCGTGACGGGCATCGCGACCAGCAAGGGCGTCGAGTCCACGGCCCGCGCCGCCTACGAGCACGGCTACCACGTCACGGTCGCCACGGACGCGGTCACCGACATGGACGAGGCCACCCACCGCAACTCCGTCGAGCGGATCTTCCCGGCGCTCGGCGAGACCGGCACCACCGCGGAGATCATCAAGCTTCTCGGCTGACACCAGGACCGGCGCCGCTACGCCCCCCGGCGCCGGATCTTGTCGCCCAGCCACACCAGCGGGTCGTACTTCCGGTCCGCCGCCCGCTCCTTCAGCGGGATCAGCGCGTTGTCCGTGATCCTGATGTTCTCGGGGCACACCTCCGTACAGCACTTGGTGATGTTGCAGTACCCCAGCCCGTGTTCGTCCTGCGCCGTCCTCTTGCGGTCGAGCCCCGACTCCCCGGCCGCGTCCAGCGGATGCATGTCCAGTTCGGCCACGCGCATCAGGAAACGCGGCCCGGCGAACGCCGTCTTGTTCTCCTCGTGGTCCCGCACCACATGACAGGTGTCCTGGCACAGGAAGCACTCGATGCACTTGCGGAACTCCTGCGAGCGCTCCACGTCGATCTGCTGCATCCGGTACTCACCGGCGGCCACCCCCGGCGGCGGTACGAACGCCGGGATCTCCCGCGCCTTCGCGTAGTTGAAGGACACGTCCGTCACCAGGTCCCGGATCACCGGGAAGGCGCGGAGCGGGGTGACCGTGAGGGTCTCCTCGCGTGAGAAGACGGACATCCGGGTCATGCACATCAGTCGCGGCCTGCCGTTGATCTCCGCGCTGCACGAACCGCACTTGCCCGCCTTGCAGTTCCAGCGCACCGCGAGGTCCGGGGCCTGGGTCGCCTGGATCCGGTGGATGATGTCGAGAACGACCTCCCCCTCGTTCACCTCGACCGCGAAGTCCGTCAGCTCCCCGCCGTCCGCGTCGCCGCGCCAGAGCTTGAACCTCGCCTCGTAGGAGGGCCCCGCGCCCGTGCCCGACTCCCCGCTCGTACTCGTGCCCGACTCCGCACCCGTCTCTGCGCTCACTCGTGAAGCTCCTCTTCGGCGAGGTACTTGACCAGCTCTTCCTTGTCGAACAGCGCCAGCAGGTCCGGCCGGATCGGCTCCGTCGTCCGCCGGCCGAGCTCGATACGCCCCTCCGTGAGGCGGCAGTACAGATTGATCCGGCGCCAGTCGGGCACCATGCCCGGCCAGTCCTCCCGCGTATGGCCTCCCCGGCTCTCCGTACGCTCCAGGGCCGCCCGCGCCACGCACTCGCTGACCAGCAGCATGTTCCGCAGGTCGAGCGCGAGGTGCCACCCCGGGTTGAACTGCCGGTGCCCCTCGACCCCGGCGCGCGTGGCCCGTACGCGCAGCTCGGCCAGTTTCTCCAGGGCCCGCGCCATCTCGGCCTCGCGCCGGATGATGCCGACCAGGTCGTTCATCGTCTGCTGGAGCTCCTGATGCAGGGTGTACGGGTTCTCGGCCGGGCCGCCGCCCGGGGCGCCCACCTGCCCCTCCGCGCTGAAGGGGCGCAGCGCCTCGGCCGCCGCCGCGTCGATCTGGGCCTCGTCGGGGACCGGGCGCGTGACGCCTTCGGGCCCGTCCGCGAACCCGGCCGCGTGGTCCGCCGCGTACAGGCCCGCCCGCCGTCCGAAGACCAGCAGGTCGGAGAGGGAGTTCCCGCCGAGCCGGTTGGAGCCGTGCATGCCTCCGGCCACCTCGCCCGCCGCGTACAGCCCCGGCACCCCGGCCGCGGCGGCGGTCTCCGAGTCGACGGCGATCCCGCCCATCACGTAGTGGCAGGTCGGGCCGACCTCCATCGGCTCCGCCGTGATGTCCACGTCCGCCAGCTCCTTGAACTGGTGGTACATCGACGGCAGCCGCCGCCGTACGACCTCGGCGGGCATCCGCGTCGAGACGTCGAGGAAGACCCCGCCGTGCGGTGAGCCGCGGCCCGCCTTGACCTCGGAGTTGATGGCGCGGGCCACCTCGTCGCGGGGGAGCAGTTCGGGCGGGCGCCGGTTGTGGTCCGGGTCCTCGTACCAGCGGTCGCCCTCCTCCTCGGACTCCGCGTACTTCTCCTTGAAGACATCGGGGACGTAGTCGAACATGAACCGTTTGCCCTCGGAGTTGCGCAGCACCCCGCCGTCGCCGCGCACCGACTCCGTGACGAGGATGCCTTTCACGGAGGGCGGCCAGACCATCCCGGTCGGATGGAACTGCACGAACTCCATGTTCAGCAGGGGCGCGCCCGCGAGCAGTGCCAGCGCGTGGCCGTCGCCCGTGTACTCCCAGGAGTTCGACGTCACCTTGAAGGACTTGCCGATGCCGCCCGTCGCGAGCACGACGGACGGGGCCTCCAGGACGAAGAAGCGGCCGGACTCCCGCGCGTAGCAGAAGGTCCCGGCGACCCGTCCGGTGCCGTCCTTCAGGATCCTGGTGACCGTGCACTCCTGATAGATCTTCAGGCGGGCCTCGTGGTCGCCGTACTCCCGGAAGTCCTCCTGCTGGAGCGAGACGATCTTCTGCTGAAGGGTACGGATCAGTTCCAGGCCGGTACGGTCGCCGACATGGGCGAGCCGGGGGTACTCGTGCCCGCCGAAGTTGCGCTGGGAGATCCTGCCGTCGGGCGTACGGTCGAACAGCGCGCCCCAGGTCTCCAGCTCCCAGACCCGGTCGGGGGCCTCCTGGGCGTGCAGCTCGGCCATCCGCCACTGGTTGAGGAACTTCCCGCCGCGCAGGGTGTCCCGGAAGTGCACCTGCCAGTTGTCGCCCGCGTTGACGTTGCCCATGGAGGCGGCGATCCCGCCCTCGGCCATCACCGTATGGGCCTTGCCGAAGAGGGACTTGCAGATGACGGCGGTACGGGCACCGCGCTCGCGCGCCTCGACGGCGGCACGCAGCCCCGCCCCGCCCGCGCCCACCACGACGACGTCCCACGGCCGGCGTTCCAGTTGCGTCATATGTGAAGGCTCACCTCGGAGTGGCGGTCGGAGTGGTGGTCGGAGCGACTAGAAGAAGCGCGGATCGTCGAAGACGCCGGTGGCCAGCAGATAGACGTAGAAGTCGCAGAGCGCGACGCTGATCAACGAAGCCCAGGCGAGCTGCATATGGCGCCGGTTCAGCTTCCCGGCCCAGGTCCAGAGCCGGTAGCGCACGGGATGCTTCGAGAAGTGCCGCAGCCGGCCGCCGACGATGTGCCGGCAGGAGTGGCAGGAGAGGGTGTACGCCCAGATCAGCCCGATGTTGACGAGGAAGAGCAGCGTGCCCAGGCCCATATGGCCCCACGCGTAGTGCTCGTCGCGGAACGTGAGGGCCGTGTCGTACGAGAGGATCCCGGCGACCGGCACCGCCGCGTAGAAGAAGTACCGGTGCAGGTTCTGGAGGATCAGCGGGAAGCGGGTCTCGCCGGTGTACGTCGCGTGCGGCTCGGCGACGGCGCAGGCGGGCGGCGAGGCCCAGAAGCCCCGGTAGTACGCCTTGCGGTAGTAGTAGCAGGTCAGCCGGAAGCCGAGCGGGAAGATCAGGATCAGCAGCGCGGGGGAGAGCCCCCACCAGCTCCCGAACAGCTCCCAGTTGGGGCCGCCGCGCATCGGGACGCAGCTCTCGGCGAGGCAGGGGGAGTAGAACGGCGAGACGTACGGCGCCGCGTAGTAGTCGCCGTTCGCGAAGGCGCGCCAGGTCGAGTAGACGATGAACGCGAAGAGCCCGGCGGCGGTCACGGCGGGCGCGAGCCACCAGCGGTCGGTCCGCAGATGGCGGGGCGCGATGGCGGCGCGCGAGGCGCCACGCACACCGCGCCCGCCGCGTGGCGCGTCCGTGCCGGGGGCCGGGGGCTGAGTACCGGTGGCCAACGAGGTCTCCTCGCAGTACGGGGGCCGGTAGGGGTACGGGGACGGGCGCGGGGCCCGGTCCGCGCCGGGGACGCGGGGGCGCTCGGGCCGCGCGGGTCCTCAGGGGGCGCGCCGGTCGCGTACGCCCAGGCCCTCGTCGTCCGAGTCCGTCCACAGGGCGGTGTCGTACGGGGTGTCGGGAATGGTCACCAGGTCGTTGACGGGGCGCGCGCGCTCGGGCTGTAAGTCGCTCTCGCGGGCCTGGGCCAGTTGGCGTTCCAGCCGCTCGACGGTGGACTCCAGGTCATTGAGGCGGCGCCTGACGGCCGCCATTTCGTCTTGCAGAGACATGAGTTGCCCTCATTTCCACGATCGCCGGTGGCATGCGGGGGTCCTCCGGGGTATCCGTCGGACGCTCTCTGTGTGCGGCTGCGAGTGTCGCGCGTCACACACCCGCTTGTGAAGGCCGCGACTGACCTTTTCGTCAGGTGGCCCGGCCGGTCCGCGCGCGTCGGCCGCCCCGGTCCGTGCGCGTCGGCCGTCCTCCGGTCCGCGCGAGCCGGGTGCCCTGGGCCCGTGCCGGGGCGCGTTGCGCCGTGCGGGTGGGATTCGCGGCGCGCGCCGACGTGTCTGCGTCGTCCCTCCCGTCCCGTCCACTTCAGTGAGTGGGCAATAGGTGTGATCATCTCTAAATTCCACAAACAGGACGAAGAGGTACAAGCCATGTCCCACGTCGGCGCCCCACGCGGGAGGACATGCTCCCGAACGCTCCGCTCCGTCGCGCTTCTGACCACCGGTGTGCTCGCCCTGCCCACCCTTTCCGCATGCACCTCGGAGACGGACGGGAGCGAGGCCTCGGCCGCCGCCGCCCCGGACATCGCGGCCACCAACCGGGAGGGGGTCAAGCAGGGCGGCACCGTTCGCTGGGCGATCGACACCATGCCCGCCACCCTCAACGCCTTTCAGGCCGACGCGGACGCGGCCACCGGCCGGGTCGCCGACGCCGTACTGCCCTCGCTCTTCCGGATCGACAAGGCCGGCCGGCCGCAGCGCAACCCCGACTATCTGGAATCCGCCAAGATCGTCGAGCGGGAACCCAAGCAGGTCGTGCTCTACAAGCTCAACCAGCAGGCGGTGTGGAGCGACGGCCGGGAGATCGGGGCACCGGACTTCGTGGCCCAGTGGCGCGCGCTGCGCGGCAAGGACTCCGCGTACTGGACGGCGCGCAACGCGGGCTACGAGCGGATCGAGAAGATCGAGCGCGGGGCGAACAACCTGGAGGTGCGCGTCACCTTCAACAAGCCCTATGCCGACTGGAAGTCCCTGTTCACCCCCCTCTACCCCAAGGAGGTGACAGGGAAGCCGAACGCGTTCAACGACGGCGCCAGGGCCGCTCTGAAGAAGACGGCGGGTCCCTTCACCCTCAAGAAGGTGGACCGCAAGACCAAGCAGGTCACGCTCGTCCGCGACCCGCGCTGGTGGGGACAGCCCGCCAAGCTCGACTCGCTCGTCCTGAGCGCGGTGCCCCGCTCCAAGCGGGCCGCCGAACTCGCCGCGGGGAAGCTCGATCTCGCGGAGATCGACAGCGGCGCGGCGAAACGTATCGCCTTGGCGATCAAGGACAAGGGAACCGGCGGCCAGGCGCTCACCCACGGCCCCGGCTCCGAGACCACCCCGGCCTCCGCGCTCCGCTCCTGGGCCCTGGCCCACGGCTCCGACGAGGAGAGCGCCGAACTGGCGCAGGAGGCCAGGAAGGACAACGCCGAGGCCATCCAGCAGTACGCCACCGAGCAGCGCGGGCTGAGCGGGATCATCGTCCGCAAGTCGCTGGAGCCCGCCTACACACAACTCGCCCTGAACGGTGAGTCGGGGCCGCTGGCCGACGAGCGGGTGCGGCGCGCCGTGGCCCGCGCGCTCGACCGCAAGGAGCTGGCCGAGACCGTACTCAAACCGCTCGACCTGCCGGCCAAGCCGCCGGGCAGCCATCTCGCGCTGGTCGGGCAGCAGGCGTACGCGGACAGCAGCCGGGCGCTCGGCAAGCAGGACACCCACGAGGCGCTGGCGCTGCTGGCCGACGCGGGCTGGACGCCCGGCGGCGCGGTCAAGAAGCCGGACGGTACGAAGGCGGGAAGCGCGGGCGAGCGGAAGAAGGCCGCCGGGCAGAACGGCGAGGGCGGCGAGACGTCGGACGGGTCGGGCGAGTCGGGCGAGTCGACGACCGACGAGAAGCGCGCCGAACGAGGGCAGCCCGGCCAGGAGGCCGACCGGGCCACCGACCGGAAGAAGCGTGACGCGGACGCGGAGAACGACGCCGCCTCCGACGAGGGCATGTACATCGTCGGCGACGACGGGAAGCCGGGCCACCCCGCGCCGCGCCCCGAGTCCGCCCCCTACGTCCTGACGCCAGCGGCGGTCGCCGCCTTCCAGACCACCGCCCTGCTGCGCCAGGCCGCGGCGGTCGACGACACCGACACCGGGCGGCAGGCCGTGAAGGCCGCCCAGGACAGCCAGGACCGGCCGGGCGGCATGGCGGGCGCGTACGCCCCGCGCGGTACGGCCGCCCCCGCGCCCGGCTCCGGAGCGAAGTCCTCCGCTTCCGCCTCGCCCGTTCCGGTCGGCGGCCCGCTCGGCAAGGAGGGCAAGCCCCTCACCCTCCGCTTCGTCCTGCCCGCCGGCGAGGGCACCGAGTCGCTGCGCGCCGTCGGCGAGCGGATCTCGCGGATGCTCGACCGCGTCGGGATCAGCACGGAGATCACCAAGGTCGCCGACGACAGCTACTTCAAGGACCACATCGCCTCCGGCGACTACGACCTGGCGCTCTACTCCTGGCCCGCCAGCCCCTACCCGGCCACCGACGGCCGGCCGATCTTCGCCAAGCCCGTCCCCGCCAGCGACGGATCGCTGCTGGTGGAGCAGAACTACACGCGGGTCGGCACGGACCACATCGACCAGCTCTTCAACCGCGCCGCCGCCGAACTCGACGAGGGTGCGTCCCGTGACCTCGTCCGGCAGGCCGACGCCCGGATCTGGGCCGCGGCCGGCTCCATCCCCCTCTACCAGCGCCCCCAGCTCGTGGCCGTCAGGCCGGGTCTGGTGAACGCCGGTGCCTTCGGCTTCGCCGGTCCCCGCTACGAGGACGTCGGCTGGGAGAAGCCGGGCGACGCGGGCCCGAACGCCGGCAAGAAGAAGTAGCGGAGGCGACGGGAACAGGAACAAGAGGAAAGAGGGAGACGGGGCGGAAAACACGAAGCGGCGTGCAAACGGCCGAGAAGCACCAGGTCAGCGCCGCTTCGTAAGCTCAGGAACCCATCAATTCACTTGCCCGCCGGTCACCCCGGCGGGCAAGCTCGTTCCCGTCCCTGACCCGGGCGTCTCCACCCCCCCCCGTATCCACCGCGCACACCCCACGCGAGCACCTCGCGAGCGCTCCGCAAGCACCCCGCGCGCACCCGCGGCACCGTGATCCATCCCTCTCCGATCGGCCCGGGAAGCCCCGGACGCCTTGGCCCCGTACGATGGAAGAGCCGTGGCGTGTCCGCCCGGCGGGCGTACGAGGAAAAAACGCCGCACCCACGATCGAGAGAAGCGCCAGCCAGCATGCCCACGCGCCACGACATCCGTAACGTCGCCATCGTCGCCCACGTCGACCATGGCAAGACCACTCTGGTCGACGCCATGCTGAAGCAGGCCGGCGCCTTCGCCGCGCACGCCGCCGAGCACCTCGACGACCGGATGATGGACTCGAACGACCTGGAGCGTGAGAAGGGCATCACGATCCTCGCCAAGAACACGGCGGTGAAGTACCACCCGAAGACGGGTGGCGACCCCATCACCATCAACATCATCGACACCCCCGGCCACGCCGACTTCGGCGGCGAGGTCGAGCGCGGTCTGTCGATGGTCGACGCCGTCGTGCTGCTCGTCGACGCGTCGGAAGGCCCTCTTCCGCAGACGCGCTTCGTGCTCCGCAAGGCCCTGTCCGCGAAGATGCCGGTCATCCTCTGCATCAACAAGACGGACCGCCCCGACTCCCGGATCGCCGAGGTCGTCGACGAGACGTACGACCTGTTCCTGGACCTGGACGCGACCGAGGAGCAGATCGAGTTCCCGATCGTCTACGCCTGCGCGCGGGACGGCGTCGCCTCGCTGACCAAGCCCGAGGACGGTACGGTCCCGGCCGACAGCGAGAACCTGGAGCCGTTCTTCTCCGCGATCCTGGCCCATGTGCCGGCCCCCGAGTACGACGAGTCCGCGCCGCTCCAGGCCCATGTCACCAACCTGGACGCCGACAACTTCCTCGGCCGTATCGCGCTGTGCCGCGTCGAGCAGGGCGAGCTGAAGAAGGGCCAGACCGTCACGTGGATCAAGCGTGACGGCACGATGTCCAACGTCCGCATCACCGAGCTGATGATGACGGAGGCGCTGACCCGCAAGCCCGCCGAGAAGGCGGGCCCCGGCGACATCTGCGCCATCGCGGGCATCCCGGACATCATGATCGGCGAGACCCTGGCCGACCCCGAGAACCCCATCGCGCTGCCGCTGATCACGGTCGACGAGCCCGCGATCTCGATGACCATCGGCACCAACACCTCGCCGCTGGTCGGCAAGGGCGGCAAGGGCCACAAGGTCACGGCCCGCCAGGTCAAGGACCGTCTGGACCGCGAGCTGATCGGTAACGTCTCGCTGCGCGTCCTGGACACCGAGCGCCCCGACGCCTGGGAGGTGCAGGGCCGCGGTGAGCTGGCGCTGGCCATCCTGGTGGAGCAGATGCGCCGCGAGGGCTTCGAGCTGACCGTCGGCAAGCCGGAGGTCGTCACCAAGCAGGTCGACGGCAAGACGCACGAGCCGATCGAGCGCATGACGATCGACTCGCCCGAGGAGCACCTGGGCGCGATCACGCAGCTCATGGCGACCCGCAAGGGCCGTATGGAGACGATGACGAACCACGGCTCGGGGTGGATCCGCATGGAGTGGATCGTTCCGTCGCGCGGGCTCATCGGCTTCCGTACGGAGTTCCTCACGCAGACCCGCGGCACGGGCATCGCCCACTCCATCTTCGAGGGCCACGAGCCGTGGTTCGGCGAGCTGCGCACCCGTCACAACGGCTCGCTGGTGGCGGACCGTTCGGGCTCGGTGACGCCGTTCGCGATGGTCAACCTCCAGGAGCGCGGTGTCATCTTCACCGAGGCCGGCACCGAGGTGTACGAGGGCATGATCGTCGGCGAGAACTCGCGCGCCGACGACATGGACGTGAACATCACCAAGGAGAAGAAGCTCACCAACATGCGCGCCGCCTCCGCGGACACCACGGAGAACGTGGTGCCGGCGCGGAAGCTGTCGCTGGAGCAGTCCCTGGAGTTCTGCCGCGACGACGAGTGCATCGAGGTGACCCCGGCGACGGTCCGTATCCGCAAGGTCGTCCTGGACCAGAAGCAGCGCGGCCGTACCGCGTCGCGCGCCAAGCACGGCTGACGCGCGGAGCGGGGCCGACGCGCTCCCACCGGGCGCGGTCGGCGCCCGTCGTCCGGTCCTGAGCGGGTACGTCATCAGGACCGGACCCCGTACGCAGAACGACGGCCCGGCCCCCGCGGAAGCGCGGAGGACCGGGCCGTTCGTCAATTCGATTTACGCCCCCGGAGCACCTCCGGACTCGACCAGAACGTCCGGATATCGGGGCTCGCTCTCCGGAACATGTGTTAACGGTCCGTTTCGGGCGTGTCTGTCTGTTCTCGTTTGTCCGGATTTCGGGCCAGCACGCCCGGTCGATGTTGTCAAAACGAGACCCTTTAAGTGTGGTTTACAGGTCGGGCGTACTCAATAGTTGGCTCCGTTGAGCTCGGGTCAATGGGTCATGCGCGATGGGGAGCGCCGACTCACGAGCACACTCGGGGTACTGCCGACAAGCCCGCTGTCAGGGGTGTCAGCGCGCGTAGACAGTGCCCGTCTTGTAGTGACTAAGTGGACTCATGAGGAGGAACCCATGCGCGGTGCCAAGAGCGCCAAGTGGGTAGTGGGCGCGATTGTCGTCGCAATGACGATGACGGCGTGCGGCGGCGGAAGCGACGACGACGGCAAGGCGGCGTCCAAGGAGAAGGGCAAGCCCGCGGGCTACATCTCCATGGACAACGGCGAGCCGCAGAAGCCGCTGATCCCGGCCGACACCAACGAGTCGGTGGGCGCCAACGTCATCAGGTCGCTGTTCACCCAGCTGCTTGAGTTCGACAAGGACGGCGGGATCGTCTACACCAACGCCGAGTCGGTGAAGACGACCGACTCGAAGACCTGGACGGTCAAGCTCAAGGCGGGCTGGAAGTTCCACGACGGCACCCCCGTCACCGCCGAGTCGTACGTCAAGGCGTGGAACTGGTACGCCAACGTCGACAACAACATGCAGAACGCCTTCTGGTTCGGTGACATCGCCGGTTACGCCGACGTCCACCCGGAGAAGGGCAAGGCGAAGGCCGACAGCATGTCCGGCCTGAAGGTCGTCGACGACACGACCTTCACCATCGAGCTGACCGAGGCTGTGCCGTACTTCGAGTACAAGCTCGGCTACTCCACCTTCGCGCCGCTGCCCGAGGTCTTCTACAAGGACACCAAGGCGTTCGGCCAGGCCCCGGTGGGCAACGGCCCCTACGTCTTCGAGAAGTGGGACCACAAGAAGCTCATCCAGGTCAAGGCCAACCCTGACTACCAGGGTCCGAACAAGGCCAAGAACAAGGGTGTCCTCTTCAAGAACTACGCCACCGTCGAGGCCGCGTACCAGGACCTGCTCTCCGGCAACCTGGACCTGATCAAGCAGGTCGGCCCGAAGGACCTGCCGAAGTACAAGGCGGACCTGGGCGACCGCGTGATCGACGAGCCGTGGGCCGGTCTCCAGACCATCACGCCGGCGTTCTACTCGAAGACCTTCAAGGGGATCAACCCCAAGGTCATCCAGGGCCTGTCGATGGGTATCGACCGGGCCACGATCACCAAGACGGTCCTCAACGGCACCCGTAACCCGGCCACCAGCTTCACCCCGCCCGGTGTCGCCGGTCACCAGAGCCTGAGCACCGACGTCTTCACGTTCGACGCGGCGAAGGCGAAGAAGCTCGTCACCGAGAACGGTGGCGTGCCGGACAACAAGATGTGGATCCAGTACAACGCCGACGGTGGCCACAAGGAGTGGGTGACCGCGGTCTGCGAGTCGATCCGTAACTCCACCGGTGTGGACTGCATCCCGGACGCCAAGCCGGACTTCCAGACCGACCTGGAGGCGCGTGACAACCGGCAGGTCAAGTCCGCGTACCGCGGTGGCTGGGTCGCCGACTACCCGGTGAACGCCAACTTCATGAAGGAGCTGTACGGCACCGGCGCCGAGGCCAACAACGGCGTCTTCTCCGACAAGGAGGTCGACGCCGCCTTCAAGAAGGGCGACAACGCCAAGTCGCTGGACGACTCGGTCAAGGCCTTCCAGGACGCGGAGAAGCTGCTCCTGGAGAAGATGCCGGCGATCCCGCTGTGGGAGTACAAGACCAACGGTGGCTTCTCCGAGGCCGTGGGCAACGTGGGGATCGACTTCCACGGTGACTACGTCCTCACCGACGTCACCGTCAAGTAACGGGCCCCAGGGCCCATCCCCCCACTCGGCCGGAAGCCGCCGTCACGGCGGTAGCCCCGAGGCCGCTCCCCGTCATCACGGGGAGCGGCCTTCGGGGCTGAAGTTATCCATTCGGAGGCACACATGGGGCGTTACGTCGCGCGGCGACTGCTCCAGATGATCCCGGTGTTCATCGGGTCAACCCTGCTGGTCTTCTCCATGATGTTCGCGCTGCCCGGCGACCCCGTGCGCGCGCTCGCCGGAGAACAGACCGTCGATCCCTCGCAGATAGCCCAGATGAAGAAGGATCTCGGGCTCGACCTGCCGCTCTGGCACCAGTACTGGAACTATCTGACCGGCCTGTTCCAGGGCGATTTCGGTACCCAGATAGCCAGCGGGCGGCCCGTCGCCGACATCATCTCCGAGGCGTTCCCGATCACGGTCCGGTTGGCCCTGTTCGCCTTCGCCTTCACCGTGCTCGTCGGTATCTCGATGGGAGTCTTCGCCGGTCTGAAGGCCGACACCCTCCGGGACCGCGGGCTGCTCGTCATCACCCTGCTGCTGATCTCGGTGCCGTCCTTCGTGCTCGGTTTCCTCGGCCAGTACTTCTTCGCCTTCCAGCTCGGCTGGGTGGACCCGAACGTGAGCGCGGACGCGAACTGGGACGAGCTGTTCCTGCCGGCCGTGGTGCTCGGCTCCCTCTCCCTGGCGTACGTGGCACGGCTCACCCGTACCTCGATCGCGGAGAACCTCCGCTCCGACTACATGCGCACCGCGGTGGCCAAGGGGCTGCCGCGCCGTCGTATCGTCGGAGTGCACCTGATGCGCAACTCCATGATCCCGGTGGTCACGTTCCTCGGCACCGACCTGGGCGCCCTGCTGGGCGGCGCGGTCGTGACCGAGGGCATCTTCAACGTCAAGGGTGTCGGCTACGCCACCTTCGACGCGCTCAGGCACCGGGAGGGTGCCACGGTCGTGGGCATCGTGACCCTGATCGTGGTCGTGTATCTCGTCGCCAGCCTGCTCGTCGACCTGCTTTACGCGGTCCTGGACCCGAGGATCCGTTATGCCTGAGGCACTCAAGGACACCACCAAGGACACCGGTGGGGTGAAGCCGGCCGAGGACCTGGCGGCAGGCCCGGCGGCGCCCGCGGACAGCTCGCTGGGCAAGCCCCGCAGCCTCTGGTCGGACGCCTGGCACGACCTGCGGCGCAACCCGCTCTTCCTGGCCTCGGCCGTGCTGATCGTGGTCCTGCTGGTGATGGCGGTCTTCCCCGGGCTGTTCACCGGTGCGGACCCGCGGTACGCGGACCTCGCCAACCACTACCTGCAGAAGCCGAGCTGGAGCCACTTCTTCAAGGAGGACTGGTTCGGGTACGACATCCAGGGCCGCTCGATCTACGCGCGCGTGATCTACGGGGCCCGCGCCTCGATCACCGTCGCCCTCGTCGTCACCCTGCTCGTCACCCTGCTCGGCACGGTCGTCGGCATGCTCGCCGGATACTTCGGGGGCTGGATCGACACGCTCCTGTCGCGCGTCACCGACATCTTCTTCGGCGTGCCCTTCATCCTCGGCGCGATGGTCGTCCTGACCTCCTTCGAGGAGCGTCACGTGTACGTCGTGATCCTGGCCCTGGCCTTCCTGGGCTGGACCCAGATCGCCCGTGTCGCCCGGGGCTCGGTGCTCACCGTCAAGCAGGCCGACTACGTGATGGCGGCCAAGGCGCTCGGCGCCTCGACCACCCGCATCCTGCTCCGGCACATCCTGCCCAACGCCATCGCGCCGGTGATCGTGGTCGCCACCATCGCGCTCGGTGGCTACATCTCCGCCGAGGCCACGCTGTCCTTCCTGGGGATCGGCCTCGCCGAGCCGACCGTCTCGTGGGGTGTCGACATCTCCTCGGGCCAGGAACAGCTCCGTAACGCCGCGTTCGTCCTGATCATCCCGTCCGTCATGGTGTCGATCACCGTTCTGGCGTTCATCATGCTCGGCGATGCGGTACGCAACGCCCTCGACCCCAAGCTGCGCTGAGGGAGGCGTACATGACCATCATCGAGAAGACAGCGGAAGACTCCGCTCCGCAGGACGCGGACGGTTCTGGCGGCATGCTGCTGGAAGTCCGTGACCTGCACGTGGAGTTCCACACCCGGGACGGTGTGGCCAAGGCGGTCAACGGCGTCAACTACAGCGTGGCCGCCGGGGAGACCCTCGCCGTGCTGGGCGAGTCGGGCTCCGGGAAGTCCGTGACCGCGCAGGCGATCATGGGCATCCTCGACATGCCCCCCGGCCGTATCCCCCAGGGAGAGATCCTCTTCCGGGGACAGGACATGCTCAAGATGAGCAACGACGAGCGGCGCAAGATCCGCGGCCGGAAGATCGCGATGATCTTCCAGGACGCGCTGTCGTCGCTCAACCCGGTGCTCTCCGTCGGCTATCAGCTCGGCGAGATGTTCCGGGTGCACCAGGGCCTCTCCAAGAAGGAGGCCAAGGCCAAGTCCATCGAGCTGATGGACCGGGTCCGTATCCCGGCGGCCAAGGACCGGGTGAACGACTACCCGCACCAGTTCTCCGGCGGTATGCGCCAGCGCATCATGATCGCCATGGCGCTGGCCCTGGAGCCCGACCTGATCATCGCGGACGAGCCGACGACCGCGCTCGACGTGACGGTGCAGGCCCAGGTGATGGACCTCCTCGCCGAGCTCCAGCGCGAGTTCAACATGGGGCTGATCCTGATCACCCACGACCTCGGTGTCGTCGCCGACGTCGCGGACAAGATCGCGGTGATGTACGCGGGCCGCATCGTGGAGACCGCCCCGGTGCACGAGATCTACAAGCGTCCGGCCCACCCGTACACGCGGGGGCTGCTGGACTCGATCCCGCGCCTGGACCAGAAGGGCCACGAGCTCTACGCGATCAAGGGCCTCCCGCCCAACCTGCTGAAGATCCCGAGCGGTTGCGCGTTCAACCCGCGCTGCCCGTCGGCGCAGGACATCTGCCGTACGGAGGTCCCGGCCCTGGCGCGGGTGACCGAGCGGGACGGCGGCGAGCTGCCCGGACGCGGCAGCGCATGCCACTTCTGGAAGGAGACGATCCATGGCTGAGCCGGCGAAACGTGACGAGGCCGCCGCGGCCGTGGACGCCGTGGACGCCACCCCGAACGTCACCGACGTGGAGGTGGTCGACGCGGTGACCGAGTCGGCCTCCGTCGCCGCGATCGAGGCGCCCGTCGAGCGGGGCGAGCCGATCCTCCAGGTCCGTAACCTCGTCAAGCACTTCCCGCTGACGCAGGGCATCCTCTTCAAGCGGCAGGTCGGCGCGGTCAAGGCCGTGGACGGCATCTCGTTCGACCTGTACCAGGGCGAGACCCTGGGCATCGTCGGCGAGTCAGGCTGCGGCAAGTCCACCGTCGCCAAGCTGCTGATGATGCTGGAGTCGGCCACGGCCGGCGAGGTCTTCTTCAAGGGCCAGGACATCACGAAGCTGTCCGGGCGGGCGCTGAAGGCGGTACGGCGCAACATCCAGATGGTGTTCCAGGACCCGTACACCTCGCTCAACCCCCGTATGACGGTGGGCGACATCATCGGGGAGCCGTTCGACATCCACCCCGAGGTGGCCCCCAAGGGCGACCGGCGGCGCAGGGTCCAGGACCTGCTGGACGTGGTGGGCCTGAACCCGGAGTACATCAACCGCTACCCGCACCAGTTCTCCGGCGGTCAGCGCCAGCGCATCGGCATCGCCCGCGGCCTCGCGCTCAACCCCGAGATCATCATCTGCGACGAGCCGGTCTCGGCGCTGGACGTCTCCGTCCAGGCGCAGGTCATCAACCTGATGGAGAAGCTCCAGGACGAGTTCAACCTCTCCTACATCTTCATCGCGCACGACCTGTCGATCGTCCGGCACATCTCCGACCGGGTGGGCGTCATGTACCTCGGCAAGATGGCCGAGATCGGTACGGACACCCAGATCTACGACCACCCGACGCACCCCTACACCCAGGCGCTGCTGTCGGCGGTCCCGGTCCCCGACCCGGAGGCCCGCGAGGGCCGCGAGCGGATCATCCTCACCGGAGACGTCCCCTCCCCGGCGAACCCCCCGTCCGGCTGCCGCTTCCGCACCCGCTGCTGGAAGGCGCAGGACCGGTGCGCGGAGGAGGTGCCGCTGCTCGCCATCCCGGAGCGCTTCAAGGACTCGGATGGCGAGGACGCGCACGAGTCGGCGTGCCACTTCGCGGAGGAGAAGGACGTGGTCCACGCGGCCTGACGCGTCACGCCCACAGCCAGGGCCCGGAACCGTACGCACGCGCGTACGGGGCCGGGCCTTTTGGCGTTGCATCAGGTAATACGATCACGACAGAATCCGGCTCATGACCACGAGCGGCGACGGACCATCAGGGCGCGAACGCCCCCTGCGACTGGCGGATCTGGCCCGCTCGGAGGCCGACGAGGACCGCCCCGCACCAGCGCCCGCGCCGGTACCGCCCGCGCCGGTACCGCCCGCTGACGGCATCGCGGCGGCGAGGGCGGAGTTCGCGGCGTCGCTGGGGGAATTCCGGCGTACGGCCGTGCTCGTCCCCGACGACGGCCAGGGTGGCCTCTGGACGGCGGAGCAGGGCGGCATCCGGTGGATCTGCGCCTTCTCGGACGAGGCCGCGCTGGCCCGGTTCGCGGTCGCGCGCGGGGACGCCGCGCGGGAGTGGCCGTACCGTACGGTGCTGGGTGCCCGGCTGCTCGACGTGATGGTGCCGCTGGTGGGCGTGCCCGCCGGTGTGGCCCTCGACGCGGGAAGCCCCGACGGGACGCTCTTCCCGCCGGTGGCCGGGGTGGTGCCGGACCCGGCGGCCGTGGACCTCGGCGCCGGGGGCGCGCGGTGAGCGGGGACGCCCCGGACCTCGACGCCCCGGACGAGGCCCTGGCGCTGATAGCCGAGGGCATCGACAAGGCGCACGGCGAGCTGAAGGACCTCGGCGCGATCGGCCAGGCGACCGCGGGGCGCGGCTTCTCGGAACTCGCCCTGACGGGCATGGAGTTGGGGCACCAGGCGTTGACCGCGCAGTTCGACGCGTTCTGCGAACGCTGGGAGTGGGGCGTACGGGCGCTGATGTGGCGGGGGAACAACTTCGCCTCCGGGGTGGGGCTGTCGGCCGGGGCGTTCCACGAGCAGGAGCAGTACGTCAAGGGCACGTTCAAGATCGCGGTGAACGCGGTGAACGGGAACCCGCACCTCAGCGAGGAAGAGGTCCAGGGCAAGAGCTGGGACGAGATCCGCTCGCAGTCGGCGACGGACGGCGCGGACTACAGCGCCGAGTCGTTCGCGGAGGCGCACGGCGAGGTGAAGCAGAACTGGGGCGACACCATGTACGTGGCGGAGCGGGCGGCGCTGAAGGACCTCCAGGAGACGGGCATCGTGGACCCGGAGCTGAACGACCCCGGGGAGCAGAAGCTCCGCGACACCTTCAGCCCCTCGGAGGCGGCCGTCCAGCAGGCGGATGAGCGGTACGGCCCGAGCGGCGGGTCGAGCGGTGGGTCGGACAGCGGTTCGGACAGCGGGTCCGATCACGGGTCCGATCACGGCTCCGATCACGGGGCGGACCGCCGGTGACCGACTGGGGCGAGCTGGCCGACAAGGGGCTCGGCAAGCTGGAGGCCGGCTGGGAGGCCGGTAAGCGCAAGGTCGGAGAGGGCGTCGACTGGGCCACGGACAAGGCCGGCGCCGGTCTGGAGTACGCGGGCGCCGAGGGCCTCGCGGACAAGGTCGAGGACTGGGGCGACAGCACCGCGTCCTCGCTCGGCGCGAAGGTGGGGGAGCAGCAGCTCGGCCAGAGCGAAGAGGCCAACGAGCTGATCCACGGCAGTCCCTCCAGGATCACCGCGAGCGTCAAGAACCTCAGGGACTTCCGGGACGCGTTCGACCTGGTCGGCGGCGGTATGAAGAAGCTGGACCCCAGCCGCTGGAAGGGCGCGGCGGCGGACACGTTCCGCGAGAAGTTCGCACCGCTCGCCGGGGACTGGCTACGCGCGGCGGACTCGTTCGGGGACGCGGCGAAGGCGCTGGAGACCTACGCGGACATGGTCACCTGGGCACAGGGCGAGGCCAGGGAGGCGATCGCCCTCCACCGGAAGGGCGAGGCGGCCTCCAAGGCGGCGGTGGACGCGTACAACAAGAAGGCCGAGGCCTACAACGCCGCGAGGAACGGCCCCGATCCCCTTCCCGATCCGGGCGAGTTCACCGATCCGGGTGAGGCGCGGCGCGTACGGGCACGGGAGATCCTGACCGAGGCCCGCCGCCAGCGCGACGAGGCGGGCGACACGGCGAGGAGGGCGGTCGCGGCGGCGCTGGCCCACGCGCCCGCGATGCCTTCGGCGACAGAACGGGCGAAGCTCGGCACGCTCGACTACTCGGTGAGCCAGTCCACGGAGATCAGCCACTTCGGCGGCGGCATCGTCAAGGGCACGGTCGGCATCACCAACTTCGCCCGCTCGCTCAACCCGACGGACCCGTACAACATCACGCACCCGGCCGAGTACTACAAGAGCGTCAACATGACGCTGGCGGGCCTGGTCTCGGTGGCCGCCGACCCCGACCAGGTACTCAAGGACGCCTGGGTCGCGGCGAAGAAGGACCCCAGCGAGTTCCTCGGCCGGCTCGTGCCCGAGCTGCTCGGCACGAAGGGCACGGGCCGGGCGTCCTCCGCCGCACGTGCCGGGATCAAGGACGGCGCGAAGGCGGGAGGAAGACGAGGCGCGCGCGAGGGGGTCGGGCAGGACCCTCCGGGCAGCAGCAGGCGGCACGACGAGAAGACCTGCACGGGGGACCCGGTCGACGTCGCCACGGGCCGAATGGTCCTGCCCCAGACGGACATCGTGCTGCCCGGCTCCCTCCCTCTGGTCTTCGCGCGGACCTTCGAGTCGTCGTACCGCGCGGGCGGCTGGTTCGGTCCGACCTGGGCGAGCACGGTCGACCAGCGGCTGGAGATCGACTCCGAAGGCGTGATTCTCGTACGCGAGGACGGCAGCCTGCTCGCCTACCCGCACCCGGCGCCGGGCGTTCCCGTCCTGCCGTTCCACGGACAGCGCCGGCCGCTGGACCGGGACGTGGACGGCGGCTACACGGTCACGGATCCGGACACCGGCCAGGTCAGCCACTTCACCGCGCACGGCGAGGACCTGGCGCTCCTGGCACAGATCGACGACCGTAACGGCAACTGGATCACCTTCGAGTACGACGCGGCCGGGGCCCCGACGGCCATCGCCCACCATGGCGGCTACCTTCTCAGGCTCACCACCGCTGAGGGACGAGTCACCGCCCTGCACCTGGCGGGGGTGGCCCCCGACGGCACCGACCAGGAGATCCTTCAGTACGCCTACACGGACGGCCATCTGACCGAGGTCACCAACTCCTCGGGCCTGCCCCTGCGGTTCGGCAACGACGAGCACGGCCGCATCACGTCCTGGACGGACACCAACGGCAGCCGCTTCGACTACGTCTACGACGAACACGACCGCTGTACGTACCAGAGCGGCGCGGCGGGCCATCTGTCCGCCACTTTCGCCTACGACGCGACCGACCCGGACAACCCGGACTCCGGTCTGAGCGTCACCACGCACACCAACTCACTCGGCCACAGCAGCCGCTACCTCATCAACACGGACGTCCAGGTCGTCGCGGAGATCGACCCGGCCGGCGCGGTCACCCGCTTCGAGCGGGACCGCTTCCACCGGCTGCTGTCGCGGACCGACCCGCTCGGCAGGACGACGAGGTTCGCGTACGACGCGGACGGGAACCTCGTCGAGGCCGAACGTCCGGACGGCCGGACCACGACGGTGACGTACAACGCCCTGGGCCTGCCGACCACGGTCCGCGCGACGGACGGCACCGTACAGCGCCACGCCTACGACGACCGGGGCAACCGCGTCTCGGCGACCGACCAGGCCGGCGTCACCACTCGCTCCACGTACGACGAGGCGGGCCGCCTCCTGTCGATGACCGACGGGCTCGACCGCACCACCCGCGTACGGTGCGACCCGGCCGGGCTGATCACGGAGGTCGTCGACCCGCTGGGAGCGGTGAAACGCTGTGTACGGGACGGCTTCGGTCGTCCGGTGACCCTGATCGACGCGCTCGGGGCGACCACGCGCCTGGAGTGGACGACGGAGGGCAGGCTCGCCCGCCGTACCGCCCCGGACGGCGCGGAGGAGTCCTGGACGTACGACGGCGAGGGCAACAGCACCAGCCACACCGACCCGATGGGGGCGGTCTCCCGCTTCGAGTACGGCCACTTCGACCTCCTGACGGCCAGGACGGGCCCCGACGGCACACGCTACGAGTTCACCCACGACACCGACCTCAACCTCACCCGGGTCACCAACCCGCAGGGTCTGACGTGGGAGTACGGCTACGACCCGACCGGCCGCGTCATATCGGAGACGGACTTCGACGGCCGCGTCCTCACCTACACGCACGACGCGGTGGGCGCGCTGCGCTCCCGTACCAACGGCCTGGGGCAGGCCATCACGTACGAGCGCGACGTGCTGGGCCGGATCGAGTCCAAGGACGCCGACGGCGCGGTGACGACCTACGCGTACGACCTGACCGACGGCCTCGCCGAGGCGGTCGGCCCGGACACCACGCTCACCCTGCTCCGCGACCCGGGGGGCCGTCTGGTCTCGGAGACGGTGGCGGGCCGTACGACCTCGTACACGTACGACACCCTGGGCCGGCGCACGGGCCGGACCACGCCGACCGGCGCCACGGCGGAGTGGACGTACGACGCGGCGGACCAGCGCACCTCCCTGACCACGGCGGGTCGCACGATCACCTTCGAACGCGACGCGGCGGGCAACGAACTCACCCGCCGTATCGGTGACGCCCTCACCCTCACCCACGAGTGGGACGCGGTGGGCCGCCTCACCGCGCACACGGTCACCGGCGCGGGCCGCGGCCCCCGGCGCCGCACGTACAGCTACCGCGCCGACGGCAACCTCACCGCCATGGAGGACCAGCTCTCCGGCACCCGCCGCTTCGACCTGGACGCGGCGGGCCGGGTGACCGGCGTCCATGCCGGGGACTGGACGGAGCGGTACGCGTACGACGAGGCCGGCAACCAGACGGAAGCCACCTGGCCCGCGACCCACCCCGGCGAGGAGGCGACAGGCCCCCGCACCTACACAGGCACCCGTATCACCCGCGCAGGCGGTGTCCACTACGAACACGACGCCCAGGGCCGCATCGTCGAGCGCCGCAAGACCCGCCTCTCACGCAAGCCCGACATCTGGCGCTACACCTGGGACGCCGAAGACCACCTGACGGACGTCACCACCCCCGACGGCGCCCACTGGCACTACCTGTACGACCCGCTGGGCCGCCGCACCGCCAAACAGCGCCTCGCGGAGGACGGCGCTACGGTCGAGGAACAGGTGGACTTCACCTGGGACGGCACCACCCTCTGCGAACAGACCACCCACACCCCCGACCAGCCCCACCCGATCACGCTCACCTGGCACCACCAGGGCCTGCACCCGCTGACCCAGACCGAACGCCTCACGTCGACGGACTCCCAGGAGGTCATCGACGAACGCTTCTTCGCCATCGTCACGGACCTGGTCGGCACCCCCACGGAACTGATCGACGAACACGGCGAAACGGCCTGGCGCACCCGCACCACCCTCTGGGGCACCACCACCTGGAACACCAGCGCGACGACGTACACGCCCCTCCGCTTCCCGGGCCAGTACTTCGACCCGGAAACGGGCCTGCACTACAACTACTTCCGCCACTACGACCCGGAAACGGCCCGCTACCTCAGCCAGGACCCGCTGGGGCTGGGGCCGGCTCCGAACCCGGCGACGTACGTACGTAATCCGCACACCTGGGCGGACCCGCTGGGGCTGAAGGCGTGTGAAAACGGCGGCAGTTGGGACCCCAATGAGGAACCGTACCTCTACCGTGGCATCGGGTATGCCGACGCCAGGAGTCCGGCGGAGTGGCAGAAAATGTATGACGATTCCCTCAAGGGAGTAGCCGAGCCACTCGGTGGTCATTCCGATCCTCAGCTACACGTCGGCGGTCGGACTGACAGTGATTTTATTTCGTGGACGACCTATTATGAGGATATGGCTTTGGAGGAAAGCTTCAGGGGTAGCGGGCCGGGAGTGGTTCTGAGAATCCCTAACGCCGATGGTGTTGGCTACAGTAGAGTTCCTGGAGTTTCTTTTCCTTACGGTGAAGGAGAAGTTCTAATCCGTGGTTCGGTGCGAGGCGCGGAAGTTAGTGTTAATGGAGGACCGTGGACAAGCGTGAATTGAGGTCGCTCGTTCGTGTGGCGATCCAAGAGGGTGTGTGCCCCCGAGAAATCCTTGAGGGTATGGAAGGTGACGTGATATTTGATGTGGGAACTGTTGAGCGTTCGAGCCTGTTGAGAATCTACGCCAGGCGACTTTCCAGGACGCAGGCGGGTACCCCGCTTCGAGAGTCAACCCAGAGGTTGGTTTCCTTCCTTGAAGGGTACGATCGTTGTGAATTAAGCATGATCAGTATCCGGTCAGGGGAATCCGGATTTCAGCTCTTTCTCGCCGATTCGAGCGAATCGAGAATTCTTTTCTGGATGAGTATGTTTTCGAAATGAGGGTCCTCGTGCTGGCGGGTGGTGTATTACTCGAATCAGGCCAAGCGGCTTCCGGACCATGTGCTGTGGGCAGGCAAGCAGCACAGGCAGCGGACCGCCCCATCACCCGCGACCAGAACGGCGCCTTGGCCATGCCCTTGCGCCTCGTCCACCAAGGCGAACACGTAGCCACTGCCCCGCTGCTCACGCGCGCGCTTGCGCAGGAACGCCCGATCGTCCTCCGCTATGTCCGTCGCCGCGTCGATCCGCCGGTCCGTCCGGTCCAGAACCGGGTAAGCGGGCAGCGTCAGCGTGGCCGGCAGGCTCAGTGAGCGCAAGTCGCGCAGGACTCCGCCCAGCTCCCCGTACGTCGGCTTCCGGTCGCTCTCCTCGGTCAGGTGCCAGAACGTCACCGGGTGACCATCGACCACCATGGGTTGTTCGAGGTCACCGATCACCCGCGTGACCGGGAAGCTTTCGCCCGCCAGCCAGCGCGACACCTCCACCGCACCACCACCGGTTGTGCGGTGAGACGGAACAGCGCGTTCTCTCCCAGCCGAATAAGTCGGGCGCCGTCGCCGTCGAGCCCCGCGCGTCGGCACGCCAGCGACATCACCTCCGCGGTGCGGGCCGTCGTGAAGCCCGTTCCCGCACTTCCCGTCGCAGCAGATGACATGCCGTCCCCACTCCCTGGCTGGTAACAGACGTCAATGCGACCGTACCCACGGGACGCGGTGGCAGACGAGCCGAGGACGACGATCAGCCGTCGGGGGATGTTCATTGGAAGCCGCCATGCCATGATCCTCTCAACTACCAGGTTGCGCTGGGTAGTCACCGATGCGAGATCATGGAGAGGTGATGAAGCGGCTCAAGAGGGCAGATACGGTGAAACAACCGGGTCGTGAACCGGCGCTTTCTGCGTACCAACAGGCCCTGCGGGATCGGCTTCTCGACGCCCCTGTGATGCCCGCGCCCGAACCGTGGCGGCCCGTCTTCGAGTACGAGTACGGCGCCCCTGTCGGCGGACTTCTCGGGATCGGCTTCGCGACGCACCCTGAGAGCTGCCACGACTTGGTGATGGTCGTCTCCCGCGATGGCCATGGTCTCTTCGACGCCGTCACCGGGGAGAAGATGGCCAGGGATCGTGCCCCCGACCCCGAGGGCAGCACTCCTGACGCGGTCGCCGACCTGACCTGCCCCGGACTGGGACCGATCGCCGGCAGCCGCGTACACATCGCAGGGCTCTTCGGTGGAGGGTTGCACACCACGACCGAGGACGGCTGGGCACTGGAGGTCGTCACCCCGGCCTGGCCCAACGATCGTGTGCTGCTTTCGGGCGACGGCGGACTCCCCCACTCCGGTCCGCACGGAGAGCAGTGGTGGCACATCTTCCACTCCACATACTCGGAACTTCGAGCCTTCGGCTTCTCGCCCTCCGGGGAGACCATCGCCGTCGCGACGAGCAGTGATGTATCTCTGTGGACCCGCCGCTCCGAGCACAACAACGGCAGCATCGCTCAACGCTGACCAACCCGTGACGCGGGGGCCGCAACGTCAAAGGGACTATGAACACCGCTTGACGTGGATCAAGCCCTCGTTCCTCTGGATGATGTACCGCTCGGGCTGGGCCACGAAGCCGGATCAGGAGCGGGTTCTGGCTATCCAGATCACGCGGGAGGGTTTCGAGTGGGCTCTCTCGCGGGCGTGCCTCAGCCATTTCGACCGGACCCGCTTCCGCGACAAGGCCGAGTGGCGGGCGGAGTTGGAGTCGAGTCCGGTAAGGGTGCAGTGGGATCCGGATCGCGATACCGGGCTGAATCCGCTGTCCCGGCGTGCCATTCAGATCGGTCTGTCGGGGGAGGCGGTCGAGAGGTATGTGGATGACTGGATCGTCGGCATGACCGATATCACCGGCATGGTGGGCGACATCCGCCGGGCGGTTCGCGGTGGGGGCGACGAGGAAGTGGCTGCCCTGCTGCCAGTGGAGCGCGAGTATCCGCTTCCGGAGGCCGTGAGGGAACGGATCGTGCCCACGCGGGTGGCGGTGTGATCGGTCGGCTCGGTGGCTCGCACCTGCTGCGGCCCGGTCCCGCGTACGAGGCGGAACATCTCGGAGATGTGGACGGTGTCGCCCGGCCTCGCGTAGGTGAGCAGCTCGCGGAACTTCGGCCGCTGGAGTGGGTGGAGGCGGCTGGAGGTGCCCGGGTCCTCCTCGAAGAGGACCGGGTCCTCGATGCCGGCCTCGTCCAGGACGAGGTTCTGCCGGGCGGTCGACTGCTGGTCGGTCGAGACCCGCTTGTGGACCAGGTTCGCCACTGCGGCCCCCTTCCGTAAGGAGGATCGGATCCTGTCTGTCGTCAAACCCTGTCAGCAATCACCATCGGATCTGATGGGATTCGAGCCGCCGCGAACCCCCGGATCGCACGGGTTCACTGGACACGCCGACCACCTGTCGTCAAACGATCGTTTACCGACATGCGTGGCCGAGTGGAGGCGTCGCGGATGTTGAGCATTGCGCGCCAGTGTCAACGTTCCGGCTTCGGGTCAGGCCGGCGGGTCGGGGTGTATCTGGCGAGCATGGTCTGGACGGCCTGTTCGACGGCGTCGTGGATGTCGGAGGCTGCGGGGTTCCAGTCGGTCAGCAGCATGCGGGGCCACAGGACGTAGTTGGCGATCATGCCGAGGAACTGGTTCGCGGCGCTCGCCGCGTCCGGGACATCAGCGTTGCCCGCCTCGTGCTCGGATTCCAAGTAGTGCTGAACGGAGGTGAAGTAGGGCAGTTTGCCGAGCTCGAACTGCATCCGTCCCAGTTCGGGGAAACGAGGCAGTTCGGCGATGACGATCCGGAACAGGGCTGTCATGCCGGGCCGGCCGACCAGATCGGCATAGCGGTGGCCGACGGTTGTCAGTCCGGAGCGCAGATCTCCGGTCTGTGGCCGCGTGACAGCGTCGCCGGCGTCACGCTGCCAGGACTCGGTGACGATGGCCTCGAAGAGGGCCGCCTTGGTGGGGAACCGTTTGAACAGGGTGGACTTCGAGACCCCGGCCGCTTCGGCGATCCGGGCCAGTGAGGTGCCGTCGTAGCCACGATCCAGGAACAGTTCTGTGGCTGCGGTGGTGATCGCCTCGCGTTTCTGCTGAGCGAGTCTGCGGTGGTGTGCGGAGAGTTCTGCTGCCATGTGAACAGTATGCCGCAGACCCGAGGCGAGTCACTTGACTCGCCTCGGCGGTCCTGCTTACGGTACGAGGGCAAGGCGAGTCGAGTGACTCGCATCCTGTCTGTGGCGCCCGGGTGAATTCCGGTAGCCGCGCGGTGGAGGAACAGTTCATGACGATCGACAAGATCGCTTTGGTGACCGGTGCGAATCGCGGCCTCGGACGTGGCGCGGCCATCGCTCTGGCCAGACGCGGGGTGCGGGTCCTGGTCACCCACCGCGGTGATGCGGCCGGGGCTGAGAAGACGGTGGAACAGGTGCGGGCGGTGGGTGGGAGTGCCGCTGTTCTCCGGCTCGACATCAGCGACGTCTCCTCTTTCGCGTCCTTCACCTCCGAACTGAGCGAGCAGCTGGAGCGCTGGGGTACTTCGCGGCTCGACATCTTGGTCAACAACGCGGGAGTGGGGGTCTTCGGACCGCTGGAGGACGTCACGATCGACGACTTCGACACGGTGATGGGCACCAACGTCCGGGGCACGTTCTTCCTCATCCAGTCACTTGTGCCGCTGCTGGCCCAGGGCGGCCGCGTCATCAACGTCTCGACGTCACTGACCCGCCACACCAGCCCCGCCACCTCGGTCTACTCCGCCTCGAAGGCCGCCGTCGAAGCCCTGAGCCGCACCCTCGCCGCAGAACTCGGCCCGCGCGGCATCCGGGTCAACTCCATCGCCCCGGGGCCGACCGCCACCGATTTCAACGGTGGAGCGATGCGGGACGACGCCGAGATGCGCCAGGTTCTGGCCGGACAGACCGCACTCGGCCGCGTCGGCGAACCTGAGGAGATCGGCGACGCCATCGCCACGCTGGCCTCCGAGGGCCTGCGCTGGGTCACCGCCCAGCGCATCGAGGTCTCCGGCGGCGCCCTCCTCTGAGCGACCGGGCGACGGCCTGTAGAGACGCAGGCAGCGACGGCCCCGACTCACTCCCAGCAGGTCTCGTCCTCGTCCAGCTCCGGCGCATCAGGTCCCGAAGCGGGCCCAGGACGCCGGCGGCGGGGGTCGAGGCGGGGAAGCTGTAGCGGCCGAGCAGGTTCAGGTTGCGGTGCTTGAGCGGGGAGAGCCGGGCGATGTCCTCCTCGCGGAGTTCGTGGCCCTCGGCCTGGAGCTGGGCGACGGCGGCGTCGACGTAGCGCGTCGTCCAGAGCACGATGGCGTCGAGGACCAGACCGAGCGCGCCGAGCCGGCGACCTTCAGCATGTCCGGCAGTGCGTGATCACCTTGTTCAGGTTGACCCGGTTACGGGCCAGGTCCTCCATCACTCCGTACATTCCGGTCTCCACCCCGGGCATGGTCGCGCGCCAGAACCGCTGGTCGTCCAGGTCGCGGAACCGCGGGCTGAAGTTGTAGCGACGGGTCGTGGGGTCCGGGGTGCGGCAGGAGACGTACGCAGTCGTGGACGATGAGGGACTGGTCGTCGAGCCGGCGGGCCTGGATATCTCACCGCTGGAACGGGAGACCCTAGCGGCCGAGGGCCTGTCGCACGGTCAGGTTGTGGTACTTCCGCAGCCGGTACAGCTCCCAGCACGACAACACCGTCACCGACACCGGAGCGCCGAGCAAGAACACGATCTGGGCAAGGACGGGAACCTCGGCGTTCTCGTTGTTGATCACGTCGAGGGCGGCCATCACCCACACCATCAGGGTGGCGAGGATCGGCGGCAGCACCTCGTGGATGTCGGCGGTGCGGAAGACGTGCACGAGGCAGAGCGCGATCCCGTACAGGGCGAAGCCCAGCGACCACGTGCAGAGGGAGATGAGGACGACCATGCCGGGGGTCCCGATGAAGTCACGGAAGCCGGTGGTCTCCGGATCGGACGCGACGGCGAGGGGGAACGTGGCCATGGACCCCATCAGAGCCGCCACCGACCCGAAGGATTTCAGGGACCGACGCAGGTAGAGCCCGCGCAGCGCACCCTGCGCGGCGAACACGAACAGGGCGATCACGAACGGGAAGGCGCACACGAGGACGAGTGTGCTGATCCAGCTCTGTTCGAACTTGTCGCTTGCGACGGCCTCGACACCCTCGGCGGTGTCGACCGGCTTGTACGACATGACCAGCATGAGCCAGGCGGCGATGCCGAGCCCGGTCCGCCACAGCTGGATCTTGCGCACCGTCAGGTCCGCTACGGCGCCCGGGCGTGAGGGGCGGAAGGCTCGCTGGGCGGCGTAGAACGGGTTGTAGACGCATTTGAGGATCCGCTGCCCGCGCGTCAGCGGCGGCCGGGGCGGGCGCGGGAACGGCGGCTGCGGGCCACCGCCGTACGGCGGTGGCGGGTACGGACCCCAGCCCTGCGGATGTCCCGGGTACCCCTGCGGCGGCACGGGCGCGGGCTGTGGCGGGTAGGGCCCCACGGCGGGACCGCCGGGGTACGGGGGGTGTCCGGCCCCGGGGTAGGGCTGATGGCCGGGACCCGGGCCCGGCTGTCCACCGGGTCCGGGTCCGCTCGGCGGACCCCAGTAACCATTGTCGTTGGTACTCATGTCGTGCGCCCCCGATGTGTCGGTCTGTGCCGTGAACGGCGGGGCTCGACCGGCCCGCCCGCTCAGCGTGCGGCGTGATCCTACCCATCGCGGAGGCCGAGAAGTACACGTTCCAGGTCCAGGGGCGGGGCAGGAAGTGGCGAGTCATGGCGGTTCGCTCCGGCCAGGACCCGGCCCAGCGGGATTCCGTATCCGTCCGTCATGACCGAGCGTTTCAGTCCCTGTTTGCCTCGATCGACCGGTGCGTCCGGCGGCTTCTCCGCCGGCGCCTCCGGGTGGTGGCAGGCCGTCAGGTGGCCCTCCCGCTGCCCTCCGGCCGTACCAGTGGGGGCGTCGTCGTCGCGCAGCGGTCCGTCGCCTTCCAGCAGCGGGTACGGAAGCGGCAGCCCGACGGCGGGTGGACCGGGGACGGAACGTCGCCGGTCAGGCGGATGCGGGCGCGCAGTGAGGTGGCGTTGTCCGTGACCGTGGCCGCCGGGACCGCCGAGAGGAGCGCCCTGGTGTACGGGTGGCGCGGGGCGCCGTACAGCTCGTCCCAGTCCGCGATCTCCACGATGCGGCCCAGGTACATCACGGCCACACGCTGCGAGAAGTGGCGTACGACGGCCAGGTCGTGGGCGATGAGGACGAAGGCGATGCCCCACTCGCGCTGGAGTTGCTGGATCAGGTTGACCACCTGCGCCTGGATCGAGACGTCCAGCGCCGAGACCGGCTCGTCGGCCACGATCAGCTTCGGGTGCGGGGCGAGCGCCCTGGCCACCCCGATGCGCTGGCGCCGGCCGCCGGAGAATTCGTGCGGGAAGCGGTTGTAGTGCTCGGGGTTGAGGCCCACCGTGTCGAGAAGTTCGCGGACGCGGCGGTGCCGATGGCGACCGTACTGCCGGTGTACGTCGTGGAGCCCGCGCCTCCGCCTCCGCCCGCGCCTCCGCCTCCGCCCGCGCTTCCGCCTCCGCCCGCGCTTCCGTCTCCCGGACCGCTGCCGCCGGATCCGCCCGGGCCGGCGTTGCCGCTGCTGCAGGCGGAGAGGAGCGCGGAGCCCCCGGCTGCGACGGAGGTGGCGATGACGAAGTCTCTGCGGGAGAGGGACATGTTTCCTGCCCTGTCGGTACGTCAGTGGAGCCGAATGGGGCCTGCGGTAGGGCGGTTCTGCGGTAGGGGCGGTTCTGCGGTACGAAGGTTCTGCGGTGCGGGGGTGCTGCCTTAGGAGGTGATGGTGTGCGGCGGATGTCAGCGTCTGGTCTTCGGGTCCAGCGCGTCGCGTACCGAGTCGCCGAGGAGGTTGAAGGCGATCACGAAGATCACCATCGCGAGCCCCGGGAAGAGCAGGAAGGTGATGTCGTTCTGGTACACGTTCGAGCCGCGCTGGATCATCACGCCCCAGTCGGGGGTCGGCGAGCTGAGCCCCACCCCCAGGAAGGCGAGCCCCGCCTCGGTGGTGACGAAGAGGGGGAGCGCGAGGGTCGCCTGGATGAGGATCGGCGTCCACAGGTTGGGGAGCAGTTCCCTGAAGATGATCCGCGCCGGGGAGGCGCCGGTCACCTTGGCCGCCTCCACGAACTCCCGTTCCCGCAGGGCGAGTACCTCGCCGCGCAGCAGCCGGGCGATGGGGGCCCAGCCGAAGGCGGCCATCACGGAGATCAGGCTGACGACGGTGAGCCAGACCGGGGTGTTCTCCTCGGGTGAGACCAGGATCGAGATCAGCACCGGCCAGAAGGCGATGAAGAACAGCGTCGAGGGGAACGCCAGCAGGATGTCGATGACCGGCCGACGAGGTAGTCCGTCTTCCCGCCGAGATAGCCCGCTGTGACACCGATGACGACCCCGAACACCGCCACCAGCAGCGTGGTCACGGTGGCGATGAGCAGCGAGTTGCGGATCCCGTACAGCAGGAAGGTGAAGACGTCCCGGCCGAGCCCGGGTTCGATGCCGAACCAGTACGCGCCGCTGATACCGCCGTTGGGGCGGACGGGGAAGCCGAAGTCGTTGAGCAGGCCGGGGTTGTCCTGGCCGTAGGTGTCGTACGGATTCTTCCCGTAGAGCCCGGCGATCAGCGGGGCGCAGACGGCCATCACGAAGAAGAAGGCGACGACACCGGCCGAGACGACGCCCGTACGGTCGCGCCGGAAGCGCCGCAGGGCGAGCTGTCCCGGGGAGCGGCCGGCCCCGCCTCCCGGCGCCGCGGAAGCCGGCGGGCCGCCGGCGTTCCCGGCGACTGCCTCAAGAGGGACGGCGGCCGGAGAGGGTGCGGAGGTCATGATGCTCCTGGCCGGAAGGGATCGAAAGCTCCACGGTCAGATCCGCGGACCAATAGGACTTTTTCAATCGGATACGTGCACGGTCAATGAATTCTTCGTGGCCTTGAATGCCTCTTTTGCGGCTTGGTGCACGCATGGCCAACCGTTGGTGCGAATGCGCTCCTGTCGTGACCCGAGCGAAAGGCAACCGGCCCCGGTGCGCGTGCGTGTCACTCGCCGGTATGCGTACATCCGGAGGGGGATCCGTCTGTTCAGGTGAGTCGAATGCGTGTATTGCGCCCTATGGGTGGATATTGGCCCTCACCTGAGCCCGACCACTCCGAGGAGGACCCTTCATGCGAGGAGCTGCACCGACGCACGCCAAGTGGGCCGCCTGCGCGGTGGCCGTCACCCTCGCGGCTACGGCGTGCGGCGGGGGAGACAGCGGCGCTCGTGGAGGTGCGGACGGGGTGGTGCGCTCCTCCTGGGGGGACCCGCAGAACCCGCTGGAACCCGCGAACACCAACGAGGTCCAGGGCGGCAAGGTCCTCGACATGATCTTCCGCGGGCTGAAGCGGTACAACCCGAAGACCGGCAAGGCCGAGGACGAGCTGGCCGAGAAGATCGAGTCCACGGACTCGACGCACTTCACCGTCACCGTCAAGGACGGCTGGACCTTCAGCAACGGCGAGAAGGTCACCGCCGCGTCCTTCGTGAACGCCTGGAACTACGGCGCCCATCTCAAGAACAACCAGAAGAACGCGTACTTCTTCCAGTACATCGAGGGATACGACAAGGTCCACCCGGCCTCCGGCGCACCGACCGCCCAGACCCTCTCGGGCCTGAAGGTCACCGGGCCGCGGACCTTCACCGTCACGCTGTCGCAGCGCTTCTCCACCTGGCCCGACACCCTCGGGTACGCGGCCTTCGCGCCGCTGCCCAGGGCGTTCTACGACCAGCACGCGGCGTGGCTCGCCAAGCCGATCGGCAACGGCCCGTACGCGGTACGGCAGTACACCAAGGGCTCCCAGATGTCGCTGCGCACCTGGAAGGCGTACCCGGGCGCGGACAAGGCACGGAACGGCGGTGTGGACCTCATGGTCTACACGGACAACAACACCGCCTACACCGACCTCGTCGCGGGCAACCTCGACCTGGTCGACGACGTCCCCGCCGCGCAGCTCAAGAACGTGAAGGCCGATCTGAACGGCCGGTACATCAACACCCCCGCCGGCATCATCCAGACCCTCGCCTTCCCCTACTACGACAAACGCTGGAACACCGCGAAGGCCGTCAAGGTCCGCACCGGGCTCTCCCGGGCGATCAACCGTGAGCAGATCACCGAGACCATCTTCCGGAAGACCCGCACCCCGGCCACCGACTGGACCTCACCGGTGCTCGGCGCGGACGGCGGCTACAAGGCGGGGCTCTGCGGGTCGGCGTGCGCGTACGACGCCGCGGCCGCGAAGAAGCTGGTCCAGGAGGGCGGCGGCATCCCCGGCGGCCGGCTCAAGATCACGTACAACGCGGACACCGGCTCCCACAAGGAGTGGGTCGACGCCGTCTGCAACAGCATCAACAACGCGCTCGGCAAGGACAAGGCGTGCGTCGGCAGCCCCGTCGGCACCTTCGCGGACTTCCGTAACCAGATCGGACGGAAGAAGCTCACCGGGCCCTTCCGCGCGGGCTGGCAGATGGACTACCCGCTGATCCAGAACTTCCTCCAGCCGCTCTACTACACCAACGCCTCGTCCAACGACGGCAAGTGGAGCAACGCGCGGTTCGACAAGCTGATCAACGAGGCCAACGCCGAGGTCGACACGAAGACGGCCACGGCCAAGTTCCAGCAGGCCGAGGGTGTGGTGCGCGATCAGATGGCGGCCATCCCGCTCTGGTACCAGAACGGCAGCGCGGGCTACTCGGACCGGGTCTCGAACGTGGCGCTCAACCCGTTTAGCGTCCCGGTCTACAACGAGATCACCGTCCACTGACGCCGGAACGGCGCCCCGCGGCCACCGTTCGCCCCTTCCCCCGGAGCCCTGCATGGGACGTTATGTCATCCGGCGTCTGCTCCAGATGATCCCGGTCTTCATCGGCGCCACGTTGCTGATCTTCCTGATGGTCAATGTGATGGGCGACCCCGTCGCGGGCCTCTGCGGCGACCGGCAGTGCGACCCCGCCACCGAGGCGCAGCTCCGCAAGGACTTCGGCCTCGACCAGCCCGTCTGGCAGCAATACCTCACCTACATGGGCCATGTCTTCTCGGGAGACTTCGGCACCGCCTTCAACGGGCAGGAGGTCATCGACCTGATGGCCTCCGCCTTCCCGATCACCATCCGGCTGACGCTCGTCGCCATCTTCTTCGAGATCGTCATCGGGATCGTCTTCGGCGTGGTCACCGGATTGCGCCGGGGCCGCCCGGTCGACACCTCCGTCCTGTTGCTGACGCTCGTCGTCATCGCCGTACCGACGTTCGTCACCGGACTGCTGGCCCAACTCCTCTTCGGGGTGCGGTGGAAGATCATCGAGCCCTCGGTCTCCCCGGCGGCGCCGCTCGACGAGCTGATCCTGCCGGGGCTGGTGCTCGCCTCGGTCTCCCTCGCGTACGTCACCCGGCTCACCCGGACGTCCATCGCGGAGAACACCCGCTCCGACTACGTCCGTACGGCCGTCGCCAAGGGGCTGCCCCGGCGGCGGGTGATCGTCAGGCATCTGCTGCGCAATTCACTGATCCCGGTGGTCACGTTCATCGGTACGGACATCGGCGCCCTGATGGGCGGCGCCATCGTCACCGAGCGGATCTTCAACATCCACGGGGTCGGATTCCAGCTCTACCAGGGGATTCTGCGCCAGAACACCCAGACCGTCGTCGGTTTCGTGACCGTGCTCGTCATCGTCTTCCTGGTGGCGAACCTGCTGGTCGACCTGTTGTACGCCGTACTCGACCCGAGGATCCGGTATGCCTGACCCGCAGCGCCCGAACCCCGACGGACCCGACCCCGACGGTCCCACGGCCGACGGGGGCGCCATCGCCGGGACCGGCGCCGGCGGTGCGATGGACCTCGCCACCAGCGAGGGGTTCACCCTGGAGAGGGACGGCGGGCCCGGGGGTCTCGTGGCGGGCGGACCCGAGGGTCCTGTGGCGGGCGGGCCCGGGGGGAAGGCGCGCAGCCTGTGGTCCGACGCCTGGCGGGATCTGCGGCGCAACCCCGTCTTCATCATCTCGGGTCTGATCATCATCTTTCTGGTGATCATCTCGATCTGGCCGTCGCTGATCGCCAGTGGCAACCCGCTCTCCTGCAATCTCGCCGACGCGCAGGAGGGCTCCCGGCCCGGCCATCCCTTCGGCTTCAACGGACAGGGCTGCGACGTCTACACCCGTACCGTCTACGGCGCCAGGACCTCCGTCGTCGTCGGCGTCCTCGCCAGTCTCGGGGTCGCCGTCGTCGGCGCGGTCCTCGGCGGGCTCGCCGGATTCTTCGGCGGGTCCTGGGACGCGGGCCTCTCCCGGATCACCGACATCTTCTTCGGGATCCCCGTCGTCCTCGGCGGTCTGGTGCTGCTCTCCGTGGTGACCAGCGCCACCGTCTGGCCGGTGATCGGCTTCATGGTGCTGCTCGGCTGGCCGCAGATCTCCCGGATCGCCCGCGGCTCCGTCATCACCGTCAAACAGAACGACTACGTCCAGGCGGCGCGGGCGCTCGGCGCCTCCAACCCGCGGATGATGCTGCGGCACGTACTGCCCAACGCGGTCGCGCCGGTGATCGTCGTGGCGACCATCGCGCTCGGTACGTTCATCGCGCTGGAGGCGACCCTCTCGTACCTCGGAGTGGGCCTCAAACCACCGACGGTCTCCTGGGGGATCGACATCTCGGACGCCTCCCCGTACATCCGCAACGCCCCGCACATGCTGCTCTGGCCGGCCGGCGCGCTGGCGATCACCGTGCTCGCGTTCATCATGCTCGGCGACGCGGTACGCGACGCCCTCGACCCCAAGCTGCGCTGAGGAGCCCCCTTCCATGCTGCCGCCTCCCGCCCTGCTCGAAGTGCGCGATCTCCAGGTGGAGTTCCGCACCCGTGAAGGGGTCGCCAAGGCCGTCAACGGCGTCACGTACGCGGTGGCGGCGGGCGAAACCCTCGCCGTGCTCGGGGAGTCGGGGTCCGGCAAGTCCGTGACCGCCCAGGCGATCATGGGGATCCTGGACACGCCGCCAGGCCGGATCACGGGCGGCGAAGTGCTCTTCCAGGGCCGGGACCTGCTGAAACTCAAGGAGGAGCAGCGCCGCAGGATCCGCGGGGCCGAGATGGCGATGATCTTCCAGGACGCGCTGTCCTCGCTCAACCCCGTGCTCACGGTGGGCGCCCAACTCGGGGAGATGTTCGAGGTTCACCGGGGAATGGGCCGCAAACAGGCGCGGGCGAAGTCCGTCGAACTGATGGACCGCGTCCGTATCCCGGCCGCCAAGGACCGCGTGAACGACTATCCGCACCAGTTCTCGGGGGGTATGCGCCAACGGATCATGATCGCCATGGCGCTCGCGCTCGAACCCGCGCTGATCATCGCGGATGAGCCGACGACCGCGCTCGACGTGACCGTGCAGGCCCAGGTGATGGACCTCCTCGCCGAGCTCCGGCGTGAGCTGAACATGGGGCTGATCCTCATCACCCACGACCTCGGCGTCGTCGCCGACGTCGCGGACAAGATCGCCGTGATGTACGCGGGCCGCATCGTGGAGACCGCGCCGGTCCACGCCCTCTACAAGGCGCCCGCCCACCCGTACACGCGGGGGCTGCTGGACTCGATCCCGCGCCTGGACCAGAAGGGCGAGGAGCTGTACGCGATCAAGGGCCTGCCGCCCAACCTGCTGCACATCCCGCCGGGCTGCGCGTTCAACCCGCGCTGTCCGAGGGCCCGGGACGTGTGCCGTACCGAGGTGCCGCCGCTGTACGAGGTGACGGAGGACGGCCGGGCCGCCACCGCGGGACTGGACGCGGTCAGGGAGCCGGGCGCGCCCGGCGAGCTGGACCGGACCGGCGAGCGGCGGAGTGCCTGCTATTTCTGGAAGGAGACGCTCGATGGCTGAACCCCTCCTGGAGGTACGGGACCTGGTCAAGCACTATCCGCTCACCCAGGGGATCCTCTTCCGGCGTCAGATCGGCGCGGTGCAGGCGGTCGACGGGGTCTCCTTCGGTCTGGCGCCCGGCGAGACCCTGGGCATCGTGGGGGAGTCCGGCTGCGGCAAGTCGACCGTGGCGAAGATGCTGGTCAACCTGGAGCGGCCGACGTCCGGATCGATCCGGTACAAGGGCGAGGACATCACGAAGCTGTCGGGACGGGCGCTGAAGGCGGTACGGCGCAACATCCAGATGGTGTTCCAGGACCCGTACACCTCGCTGAATCCGCGGATGACGGTGGGCGACATCATCGGGGAGCCGTACGAGATCCACCCCGAGGTGGCCCCCAAGGGTGACCGGCGGCGCAGGGTCCAGGACCTGCTGGACGTCGTCGGACTCAATCCGGAGTACATCAACCGCTACCCGCACCAGTTCTCCGGTGGCCAGCGCCAGCGCATCGGCATCGCGCGCGGCCTCGCGCTCCGGCCGGAGATCATCGTCGCCGACGAGCCGGTCTCGGCGCTGGACGTCTCCGTCCAGGCGCAGGTCATCAATCTGATGGAGAAGCTCCAGCACGAGTTCGACCTGTCGTACATCTTCATCGCGCACGACCTGTCGATCGTCCGGCACATCTCCGACCGGGTGGGGGTGATGTATCTGGGGCGGCTGGCCGAGATCGGCTCGGACACGCAGATCTACGAGCATCCGACGCACCCGTACACCCAGGCGCTGCTGTCGGCGGTGCCGCTGCCCGACCCCTCCGCGCGTGCGCACCGGGAGCGGATCATCCTGGTGGGCGACGTGCCGTCCCCGGCGAGCCCGCCGTCCGGCTGCCGCTTCCGTACGCGCTGCTGGAAGGCGCGGGAGCGGTGCGCGGTGGAGGTGCCGCCGCTGACGGTCCCGGAGGTCTTCAGGGCGGCGGAGGGGCCGGCCGCGCACCCCTCGGCCTGCCACTTCGCGGAGGAACGGAAGATCGTTCCCATCGGTCCCGAGGGGGAGAAAAGCCAATAAAGCACAACAATTTCGTTAACACGCAGGCAACTTGGCGGACCCGGTACCGATATACGGACCCGTCAGTCTGTAGAGCGTACGGCCGTGCGGGTGCCGTAAACCGGCCGGGACTTCCAGGAGTCCCGGCCGGTTGCCGTTTCTCCGTTACGACAGGCCCAGCGACCGCTTGAGGAAGTCGACCTGGAGCAGCAGCAGGTTCTCCGCGATCTCCTCCTGCGGCGTCATGTGGGTCACGCCCGTGAGCGGCAGCACCTCATGGGGCCGCCCCGCCGCCAGCAGCGCCGCCGAGAGCTTGAGGGAGTGGGCGACCACCACATTGTCGTCGGCCAGTCCATGGATGATCATCATGGGCCGCGAGGGCTCCGCCGGGGACGAGAGCCCGTCGTCCGTCACGAGCGAGTTGGCCGCGTACACCTCGGGCGCCTCCTGCGGGGTGCCGAGATAGCGCTCCATGTAGTGCGTGTCGTACAGCCGCAGATCGGTGACGGGCGCGCCCACGACCGCCGCGTGGAAGACGTCGGGGCGGCGCAGCGCCGCGAGCCCGGCGAGGTAGCCGCCGTACGACCAGCCGCGGATGGCGACCCGGTCGAGGTCGAACGGGAACCGCCCGGCGAGGTCGTGCAGCGCCTCGATCTGGTCGTCCAGGGTGAGCAGCAGATCGCGGTGGACGGACTTCTCCCACGCGGGGGACCGGCCGGGGGTGCCGCGTCCGTCGGCGACGAGCACCGCGAACCCCTGGTCGGCGAACCACTGCGAGGTGAGGTACGCGTTGTGGGCGGCGACCACGCGCTGGCCGTGCGGGCCGCCGTACGGGTCGAGCAGCACCGGGAGCGGGCCGTCCGACTCCTGGTAGCCCGTGGGGAGCAGGACGGCGCACGGAATTCGCCGTGCGCCCCCCTCGGTGAGCCGCGCGTGCGCCGTGAGCGCCGGAGCCTCCGCGTACGAGGCGATCGAGGCGAGCTGCTTGCCGTCCCGGAAGACCCCCACGGACGCCCCCGCGGTCTCGGGACGGGCCGACACGAGGACGGTCACCTCTCCCGCGCGGACGGCCGAGTGGACCCCGGAGGCCGCCGAGAACCGCTCCGTGCCCAACTCGCTGACGCGGTACACGTGGATCTCGCCGGTCTCGGGATCCGCGGCCTCCTCACCCGCCGACGCCGAGACCAGGACGTCGTGCTCCCCGATGTCCAGCACCGCCCGCACATGCAACTGCGGCCCGGTGAGCGGCCGGTCGCCGACCATCAGGACCCGTGCGCCCCCTTCGTCGGCCAGGCGTACGAGCCGCCCGTCCGGCGCCCAGGCGGGCACCCCGGGGGAGAGTTCGAGCCACGCGGGGTCCTCGTCCTGATGCACGGTCCGGGTGGCACCGGTGTCGGTGTCCACCGTGAGGTAGAGATGGCCGCGCTGATCCCGGCTCTGGACGAGCAGCAGCGGGGCGCCGCCCGCGGACCAGTGGACGCGTGCGAGGTACGGGTGACGGGCCCGGTCCCAGATCACCTCTGTGGGAGGCGTCCCGGTGCCGTCCGTCTCCGCGCTGTCCGTCAAAGGGACCAGGAAGAGCCGTACGTCGGCGTTGGGCGTACCGGCCGCCGGATAAGGCACCCGAGACGGCTCCCGGTCCGGGTGGGCCGGGTCGGAGATCCACCAGCGCTGTACGTCCGCCGTGTCCACGCGGGCGACGAGCAGCCGGTCGGAGGCGGGCGACCACCAGTAGCCGCGGGTACGGCTCATCTCCTCGGCCGCGATGAACTCCGCGAGACCATAGGTGACGTCCGCGCTCCCGCCCGCTTCTTCGTCCCTACCGGGACCCGCCAGCTCGCGGTCCCCTTCCCCGTCCGCCCCGATCACCCGCAGCGCACCGCCGGCCACATAGGCGATGTGCCGACCGTCCGGCGAGGGGCGCGGGTCGATCACCGGCCCCGGTGCGGGGAGTTCGCGCGCCGTCCCGGCCCGCAGCTCGGCCGCGTAGAGGCGCCCTGAGAGGGCGAACGCGGCCAGCTCGACCTCGGCGTCCACCGCGTACCCGACGATGCCTCCAGAGCCCTCCCTGCTGCGTTCACGGCGGGCCCGCTCCTCGGCCGAGAGCCGCTCCGAGGCGCCGCCGAGCAGCACGCCGGGATCGGCGGCGATCCGGGCGCCCTCCGCACCCGCCGCGGAGCCGTCGAGATCGAGCACCCAGAGGCGGTTCACGCGGTCCGTCCCCGAGGTGGAACGCAGGAAGACCACCCGCGTCCCGTCCGGGGAGACCGTGAACGACCGGGGAGCGCCGAGGGTGAACCGCTGGGTCCTGGCGTGCTGGCGGGGGAACGAGGGACGAGGGCTCAAGGTCATGCGACCGAACCTAACCGAGCGAGCGAGCCGGAAGCAGCGGGAAGCAGCGGTTCGCGACCCCCGTGACGGGGTTCCGTGCGCCCCCATGTGCTGCCGTGCACCGATCGATGCGTACGTACGGATAGTTATGATCCCTAGCGATAGCTGGGTATGAATGAGCCGGGCACATGCACGCTGCGTTTTCCCGACTGAATATCTATGGAGGTGAACCGCCGTGGCACTCTCGATTTCGGCGGTGGTGCTGCTGGCGATCATCGTCTTCCTGCTGGTCCGGAAGTCCGGGCTGAAAGCAGGACACGCGGTGGTCTGCATGCTGCTCGGGTTCTACATGGCCAGTTCCTCCATCGCTCCCACCATCAGCGAACTGACCACGAACGTGGCCGGGATGATCGGCGGCATCAAGTTCTAGCCACCGGGCATCAGCAATCGGCCATTCTTTGCTGAGCGCGCCATCGATCCGGTACCGCCCCTCGGCCTTCGCCACCGCCCACTCGCCGAGGGGCGTCGACCGGTGCTCGCGCACGTCTTCGACCGGTGCTCCCGCACGGCTTCCGTCGGCTCTCACGGTGGCTGTCGGTGCCGCCTCGTAGGCTGTCCCCATGACCGATCTCCCCGCCCGTCGTCTGCTGCTCGTGCACGCGCACCCCGACGACGAGTCGATCAACAACGGCGCCACCATGGCCAGGTACGCGGCCGACGGCGCCCTGGTCACGCTGGTGACCTGCACCCTCGGCGAGGAGGGCGAGGTCATCGTGCCCGAACTCGCCCACCTGGCGGCCGATCAGGAGGACCGGCTCGGCCCCCACCGCATCGGCGAACTCGCCGAGGCGATGCGGGAGCTGGGCGTCACCGACCACCGCTTCCTCGGCGGGCCCGGCAGGTTCCGGGACTCCGGGATGATGGGGCTGGAGCAGAACGGCCGCGAGGGCGCGTTCTGGCACGCCGATGTGGACGAGGCCGCTCTGTACCTCGTGGAGGTCGTCCGCGAGGTGCGCCCCCAGGTGCTCGTCACGTACGACCCGAACGGCGGGTACGGCCACCCGGACCACATCCAGGCCCACCGCGTCGCCATGCGCGCCGCCGAACTGGCGGCCGACCCCGCCTACCGGCCCGAGCTGGGCGCGGCGCACACCATCGACAAGATCTACTGGAACCGGGTGCCGCGCTCGGTCGCCGAGGAGGGCTTCGCGCGGCTGCGCGCGGCCGGCACCGACTTCCCCGGCGTCGCGGAGATCGACGACATCCCGGGCGTCGTGGCCGACGCGGAGATCACCGCGGCGCTCGACGGCGTTCCGTACGGCCGGCAGAAGGCGGCGGCGATGCGTGCCCACGCCACCCAAATCGCCGTGGACGGGCCCTTCTTCGCGCTCTCCAACGACCTGGGCCAGCCGATCTTCGCCGCTGAGTACTACCAGTTGGTGCACGGCACGTCCGGAGCGCCCACCGGCGAACGTGAGAGCGACCTTTTCGCCGGGACCGCCGGTTCACCGGCCGGTTCGCACGCCGGCCCGCGCGCCGGAGCGGACACGTGAGCACGCGCGAGCCGGGTGGACCGGCCGTGAATCCGCTCACGACTCCGCTCAGCTTCAGACCCGGGCGTATCGCCGCATACCTGGCGTTGGCGGTGCTCGGCGCGCTCGTCGGGATCGCGGGCTCCCTCGCCCAAGGGGGCTGGTTCCCGGGCGGTTTGGTGCTTGCCCTGCTCGCCACCGCCGGGGTCTTCCTCGGCGGGCTGTACGCGACCGGTACCCAGCTCGGCGTGGGGGCGCCCGCCGCCGGATGGCTGATCGCGACGATCGGGCTGAGCATGGGCCGCGCCGAGGGCGACGCGGCCTTCGCCGCAGGTGCCGGGCCCCTTGTCTACCTGCTCGGCGGCATGGTGGTGGCTGTGATGTGTGCCACGATGTCGCGGTTGCCGCAACCGGGCACGAAGTCCGGCCGACTTGGGAAGTGACGCGCCCGGCAGCCGCTGAATTGACCATGCGCGTACGGTCGGCGGAGCATCGCTTCTCACGGTCGTCGGGTCTCCGTCGGTGGAGGCCAGTATGGTGGTGCGCGCTCCGGGCCTTCCCCCCGCTCTCCGGCTGTGGGGGACCTGAACAGTTGAGTACCAGTAAGAACGGGCGGCGGAGCCAACCGGGAGAACCTGCTTTGAGTCGTGAAACTGACAGTTCGTCCTCCGGGCCCCAGGGGCGCGGCGGAGCCGCGTACCCCTCGGGGACACCGCCGTACGGATCCCGCCAGTATCCGTCGCTGCATCCCCAGCAGGACGCTCCGGAGGAGACAGAGACAGAGACAGAGACCGCGCCCGCCGCACAGCCGGACGAGCCGAGAACCGAGACGACGCTGACCACCCGGATCCGGATCAACATCCCGGGTTCGCGGCCGATCCCGCCCGTCGTGATGCGTACGCCGATGAGCGACATCGACAGCACCGACGGCCGGGGCCTTCCGGCCGGCGAGCGCACGGGCAGCACACCGAAGCCCACGGCGGCCCAGGACATGTCCGAAACCAGGCCGATCGACATCGTCGGGGAGCAGCGGTCCGCGGTCCAGGCCGGCAAGGGCGCGGACGGCGAGAACGGCGACGGCCGGGACAAGCCGACCAGCGACTGGTTCGCGCCGCGCAAGGCGGCCGCCGGAACGGCCGCGGGCATGAGCGCGGGCGCCGCCGCCGTCGCCGGCGCGACCTCGACGGCGCCGCCCGCCCCGTCCTCGACGCCGTCGCCGGACCCGGGCGGCGAGAGCCGCGCGGAGTCGCCGTACGGCTCGGACTACTCCAACGGCACCGACTACTCCACCGGATCCCACCGGCTGGGCGGCGCGGGCGGCTCCTCGCTCAGCGATCTCGCCGCCGAGGGGCTGGCGACGGGCGGCGGCCCCACCACCCCGGCGTTCGGCACGCGTCCCCCGGGCGCGCCCACCGGTCCGTCCGGCCCCACCACGGGACCGGTCCCCGGCAGCGCCTCGTTCGGCACCCCGCCGGCGTCCCTGGGCACCGCGCCCGGGGCGGGCCGGATCGGCGCCCCCCGGCTCTCCGACGACACCGCCGTACTGACCCCGCAGCAGCCCGCGCCGGAGCCGGGCCCCGGCGGCCAGGTCTCGGGCTCCACGCTCACCAGCGGCATCCCGGTGGTGCCGCCGGAGCGCCGCTCGCCGTTCCCCGGGTCGGGCCCGGGGAACGGTGGTCCGCGTACGGACGGCGGGCCCGGGGGCTCGGGTCCCGGCGGTCCCGGTGGTCCTGGCGCACCCGGCGGTCCCGGTGCCGCAGGGGCCGGCCCGTTCGGCCGGGAACACGACTTCTCGGCGCCCGACTTCCCCGGTCCGGTCGGCGCCGCGGGCGCCACGCCGCCCGCGGGCAAGGCCGCTGCGGGCACCGCTCCGGCGACTCCGTCACCGGCGTCCGGGTCCCCGTCCAAGTCCGCGCCCGCGCCCGCGCCCGCCAAGAAGGGCCGCTCCAAGCTGGCGCTCCTCGGTGTCGCCGTCGTGGTGGTGGCCGGTGGTCTCTACGGCGCCGGACTGCTGATGAACCACTCCGACGTACCGAAGGGCACCACGGTCCTCGGTGTCGACATCGGCGGTGGCACCCGCGACCAGGCGGTCAACAAGCTCGACGACGCCCTCGGCAAACGCGCCTCCGCCCCGCTGCGGCTCAGCATCGGCGGCACGACGGAGGAGCTGGCCCCCGACAAGGCGGGCCTCAGCCTGGACAGCCAGGCGACGGTGCGCAACGCGGCGGGCAGCGACTACAACCCGGTCTCGGTGATCGGCTCGCTCTTCGGCGGCGCGCGCGTCGCCGAGCCGGTGATCCCCGTCGACGAGGAGAAGCTGAGCGTCGCGCTGGCCGACCTGGCGGGCGTCTCCGGCTCGGCCGGCGAGGGCACCATCAAGTTCGAGCCGGGCAAGGCCGTCGCCGTACCCGGCAAGGCGGGCAAGGCGCTGGACGTCAACCACTCGATCATCTCGACCCGCGACGCCTATCGCGCCCAGGTCCAGACGGGCAAGGCGAACAGCATCGAACTTCCCGTCGTCTCCCGCGAGCCGACCGTCGACCAGGCGGAGCTGGACCGGGCGATGAGGGAGTTCGCCGAGCCCGCGATGTCCGGCCTGATCACCATCCAGGCGGGCGGCAAGCAGATCCAGTTCGGGCCCGCCAAGTCGCTGCCGAAGATCCTCTCGATGAAGGCGGTCGACGGAAAGCTCGTCGAGGTCTACGACAGGAACGCCATCGACCAGCTCCTCGACGGCGTCTTCGACGGCATCACGATCACCAAGGGCGACGGCAAGCAGTACCCGGTCTCCTCGGCCGATGTGGCGCAGGCCATGCAGAAGGCGCTGCGGGGCAAGACCCCCGCGGAGCGTACGCAGACGATCAGCCTCGACCCGAGCTAGTACGGGGCGCTGGGCGGGCCTCACCGGAGGCCCGCCCAGCACCGTTCGGGGGGCGCGGGTTCGAAGCCGGCGGTCCGAAGTCACCGTTCGGGAGCCTTGTCACGGTCCGGGGATGACGGATGTCATGCCGGAGTCACGACCCGTGACACTGCCGCGGGAACCCGGTCCCGGGCCACCCTTTCGGTATGACATCGACAGACCGGACGACCGGGACCGTGACCGACCGGGCGACCTCGGCGGCCACCGCCGTGGTCGATTTCGACCAGGTGAGCAAGAGCTACGGAGCCGTCCACGCGGTCGCCGGGCTCAGCCTCGCCCTTCACCCCGGCGAGACCGTGGCACTCCTCGGCCCCAACGGCGCGGGGAAGTCCACCGCCCTCGATCTGCTGCTCGGGCTCAGAAAGGCCGACTCCGGCACCGTCACCCTCTTCGGCACGAGCCCTCAGGAGGCCATCGCCGCCGGACGTGTGGGCGCGATGCTCCAGAGCGGCGGCCTGATGGAGGAGGTCACGGTCCGCGAGCTGGTCACGCTCGCCTGTGCGCTGCACCCCCGGCCGTACGCCGTCTCCGACGTGCTGGCCGGCGCCGGGATCACCCGAATAGCCGACCGCATGGTCAACAAACTCTCCGGTGGCCAGGAGCAGCGCGTGCGCTTCGCCCTCGCCACGGCCGGCGCCGGCGACCTGATCGTCCTCGACGAGCCGACCACCGGGATGGACGTCACCGCGCGGCAGGCCTTCTGGGCCACGATGCGGGAGCAGGCACGCCAGGGGCGTACGGTCCTGTTCGCCACGCATTACCTGGAAGAGGCCGACGCCATCGCGGACCGGGTGCTGGTCCTCCACCGGGGCAAGCTGCTGGCCGACGGCACCGCCACCGAGATCAAGGCGAAGGCGGGGGCCCGCCGGATCTCCTTCGACCTGACCGGTCCCGACGGCCTGACCGGCCCCGGCGGCGTGATCGACGAGGAGGCGCTGCGCGGGCTGCCGTTCCTCAGCTCCCTCTCGGTCTCCGGCGCCACCGTCCGTATGCAGTCGCACAACGCCGACGCGACCGTGCACGCGCTGTACGGGCTCGGGGTCTACCCGCGCAATCTCGAAGTCGCGGGGCTCGGCCTGGAGCAGGCATTCGTCGCCATCACCGAGGCCGAGGAGGCCAGGACAGCGTGAACACCCTCATCAAGCTGGAAATCACCCGCACCCTGCGGAACAAGAAGTTCATGTTCTTCTCGATCATCTACCCCTCGGTGCTGTTCCTGGTGATAGCGGGCCCCCAGGACAACAGCACGGTCCCCGGCACCCGCCTGCCGATGGGCGCCTTCTACATGGTCGCCATGGCCTCCTTCGGCGCCCTGACCGCCGTCCTGATGGGCAACAGCGAGAAGATCGCCAAGGAGCGGGAGAAGGGCTGGGTCCGCCAGCTCCGGCTGACCCCGCTGCCCGGTCACGGCTATGTGCTCGCCAAAATAGCCTCGGCGGCCGTGGTCACACTGCCGTCGATCGTCATCGTGTTCCTCGTCGCCGGCGCCTCCAAGGGCGTACGGCTGGACGCCTGGCAGTGGCTCGCGCTCACCGGCGTCATCTGGGCGGGCAGCCTCTGTTTCGCGGCGCTCGGCGTGGCCATCGGCTACCTGGCCTCCGGCGACGCCGTCCGGCCGATCACCATGATCACGTACTTCGGGCTCTCCCTCCTGGGCGGCCTGTGGATGCCCACCACGATCTACCCGCAGTGGCTGCAGAACGTCTCCTCCTGGCTCCCCACCCACGCGTACGCGGGCCTCGGACAGGCCGTCGAACTGGGCGGCGCCCCGCACATGAAGGACGTGACCCTCCTCGTCGCGTACTTCCTGCTCTTCGCGGGCGGTGCCGCCTGGCTGTACCGGAAGGACACACTGAAGACGTGAGCGACACGTACACCATCCCGATCGGACAGCGCCCGGAAAACCGCCAGGGGTCCCTCGCCAAGTTCATGTGGATCGGCGTCTGGCTGACCTTCATGGGTGCTCCGGTGAGCGATCTCGCCGACGGCTCCCACACCACCTGGGCCGTCGTGCTCGGCGCGCTCGGCCTGGTCGTCTTCGTGGCCGCGTACCTGACCACGATCTTCCGCCACACCAGCAGGCTGCTCGACCGGCGTGCCGTCTACGGCATCCTGCTCTTCCAGCTCACCCTCGCGGTGGTGCTCCCCCTCACCATGGGCACGCCCTGGCTGGTGCTCTTCGTGTACGTGTCGGTCTCGGCCGGGGCCGCCCTGCCGCTCTCCGGGGCCCGGCTGGCGATCCCGGCCGTCACCGGCGCGATGGTCCTGGTCGGGTTCCACAAGGAGGACGCGGCCGACTTCCTCACCGCCCTGGTCATCCCCGCGCTGCTCGGCGGCTTCGCGATGTCGGGCGTACGGCAGCTCGTGCGGACGACGGTCGAGCTGCGCGAGGCACGGGCCGCCGTCGCCGAGCTCGCCGCCAACGAGGAGCGGCTGCGGCTCGCCCGCGATCTCCACGACCTCCTCGGCCACTCCCTCTCCCTGATCACCCTCAAGAGTGAACTGGCCGGACGGATGCTGCCCGGCCGGCCGGACCGGGCGGCCGAGCAGATAGCCGATATCGAGCGGGTCAGCCGCCAGGCGCTGACGGACGTACGGGAGGCCGTCACCGGCTACCGCAGACCCACCCTGCCGGGCGAGCTGGCCGGGGCGCGTACGGCGCTGGCGGTCGCGGGGATCATCGCGGAGGTCCCCGGCGAGATCCCGGAGCTCCTCCCCGAAGGCGAGCTGGCCGAGGAGTGCGAGGCGGCGCTCGCCTGGTCGCTGCGCGAGGCCGTCACCAATGTCGTACGGCACAGCGGGGCCCGCCGCTGCACCGTCACCCTCGCCCCGCGCCAGACGCTGGACGGGCCCGTGCTGGAACTCACCGTGGAGGACGACGGCGGCGGCCACGGCGCGAGCGCGGTGACCAGCCACGGCGGAGCGGCGCCCGGCAACGGCCTCACCGGCCTGTCGGAACGGCTCGCGAAGGTCGGCGGCACCCTGGAGACGGACGCGTCCCGCAGAGGCTTCGTCCTCACCGCCCGTGCCCCGATCGGCGCCCCTCTAGGATCCGCCGCATGAGCCACATGATCAGGGTTCTCCTCGCGGAGGACCAGTCCATGGTGCGGGAGGCGCTGGCCGCGCTGCTCGGTCTCGAACCGGACATCGAGGTCGTCGCCCAAGTGGCCCGGGGCGACGAGGTGCTCGCCGCCGCGCGGGCTCACGAAGTGGATGTCGCGCTCCTCGACATCGAGATGCCCGGCATGACCGGCATCGAGGCAGCGGCGGCCCTGAGCGGGGCGCTGCCCGCGGTCAAGGTGGTCGTCCTCACCACCTTCGGCCGCCCCGGCTATCTGCGCCGGGCGATGGAGTCGGGCGCGGACGCCTTCCTGGTCAAGGACGCCCCGGCGGCCCAACTGGCCTCGGCGGTACGGCAGGTCCTCGCCGGTGAGCGCGTGATCGACCCCACCCTCGCGGCGGCGGCCCTGGCCGACGGCGCGAACCCGCTCACCGAGCGGGAGCGCGAGGTCCTGCGCGTCGCGTCCGACGGCTCGACGAACGCCGAGGTGGCCGGCGTGCTGCGGCTCTCCCAGGGCACCGTGCGGAACTATCTCTCGACGGCCATCCAGAAGCTCGCGGCCCGCAACCGGGCGGAGGCGGTGCGCATCGCGCGGGAGAAGGGGTGGCTGTAAGGGCTGGCTGTAAGGACTGTCAGGGGTGGTGAAGAGGCAGGGAGGCAGGGAGGCAGGGGCACAGGGAGACAGGGGGCACGGCGGGACAGGGAGCACGGGCGCCGTCAGTTCAGCATGGCCCGGGCCGCGCGGGCCTTTCTGCGGATGGCCTCCGCCGTGGAGGGTTCCACCGCCGCCACCACCCGCGCGTACTCCTCCATCTCCGCCGCCCCGCTCAGGAACTCCCCGCGCTGGACCAGCAACCGGGCCCGGTCGTAGCGCAGCCGGGCCGGGTGGGCCGGGAGGAGGAGGGAGAGTTCGACGGCCCAGAGCGCCACATCGGTGCGTTCGGGGCGGGTCGCGGCCCAGGCGCGGATGTTGTTCAGGACGCGCTGCACGATGTCCAGCGCCGCCGCAGGGCGGAACGAGGCCGGGTCGGGCGGGGCGCCCGTCACGCTGGTGACCAGGAGGTCCGTGTCGTCGCTGGTCAGCAGGCGCCCGGCGGCGAAGGGGTCGGCCAGGATCCGTTCGGCCGGGTCGCCGAAACCGACCACGAAGTGGCCGGGCAGCGCGAGCCCGTACACCGGCGCCCCCGCACGGCGCGCGACCTCGATCCAGACCACCGAGAGGAGGATCGGCAGCCCGCGCCGCCGCCGCAGCACCGCGGGCAGCAGCGAGGACTCCAGCCGCTCGTAGTCGGTGGGGGAGCCGTGGAAGCCGCAGCGCCCGCCGAGCAGCTCCGCGAGCGCCGCCGCCCACGCACGCGCCCCCCTGACGCCGAAGGGCAGCAGCCCGGCGAGCCGGTCCAGCTCGGCCTGGGCGGCGTCGAGGGCCGGCTCGGTGAGGGCCGGCTCGGTGAGGGCCGGCTCGCCCTCCGCGCCGATGAGCAGGCAGAGCGTCGCCAGATCGGGCCGTTCCGCGCGCGCCTCCTCGGCGAACCGCCGGCGCCGGTCGCCGCTCACGGTGACCGGAAATGGTGGTAGCGGTGGTGGACGGCGAAACCCATGCCGTCGTACAGGGCCCGCGCGCCCTCGTTGTCCGCCTCCACCTGGAGCCAGGCGGCGGAAGCGCCCTCGTCCAGCGCGCGGCGGGCGAGCGCGGTCATCACCGTCGTGGCCAGGCCGCGTCTGCGGTACGCGGGGTCGACCTCCACCGCCATGAACCCCGCCCACCGCCCGTCGACCACACACCGGCCGATCGCCGCGGGCGTCCCGTCCCCCTCCGGGCCGTCGTCCCCGGCAACGGCCGCGAACCACACCGAGGGGCCGCTGCCCAGGACCTGGAGCACATGGGGCCCCGGCTCCTCGGAGGAGCGCTGGTAGCGCCGCAGCCAGGCCTCGCCCAGCTCGACGGGCCGGACGAGCCGTACGGCGGAGAGGTCGTCGTCCCGGTCGGCCAGCGGCGCGAGCGCGCCGACGCGTACCTCCGCCGTCACCTCCGAGCGCCAGCCGCGCCCCTCCAGCTCCGCGCAGAGCACCTCCTGCGTGGACTCGGCGCCGGTCGCGGCCTGGACGTACGCGGGCAGCCCCCGCTCCCCGTACCACTGGCGTACCCGCGCCAACGCCTCGTCGAGCGGCATGCCGGGGTCACCGAGGGGTAGGACGGAATTGGCGCGCCGAGTGAAGCCGGACGCGGCCCTCAGCAGCCAGTCACCCAGCGGCTCGCTCTCCACCGGCTGCCAGGAGCGCGCGCAGACCCGTGCCAGTTCCTCGAACGACGCCGCGGGGCCCCGGCGCCTGGCCGGCGCGGCGGGCACGACCTTGCCCGCGACCAGCGCGGATTCAAGGACGCGCACACTCTCCCCGGTCCGTCGTGTGATGAGCAGCACACCACCGTCCCAGGATGTGAGAACGCCCACCGTGTCGGTGAACTTCTCCGGGCCCGTACCGCTCTCCGTCAGTTGTCTGACTGATACACGTTTGCCCACGTCAGAGGGGGCTACGTGGACCTCAAGTCGTCCGCCGCCAGTGAATTCCACAGCTCTGTCCGCCCCTCCTGTTCGGATCGCGCTCAAGAACGGAGATACTAGATGTGGGCATCGACGACGCCGCGCTCCCGCGCGCCCGTGGACGGAGCCGCAGATCGGCCCGCCGCGCCCTATCGAGGAGGAACGACAGCGTGACCTACGTCATCGCGCAGCCTTGTGTCGACGTCAAGGACAAGGCGTGCATCGAGGAGTGCCCGGTCGACTGCATCTACGAGGGCTCCCGGTCCTTGTACATCCACCCGGACGAATGCGTCGACTGTGGAGCCTGTGAGCCGGTCTGCCCGGTCGAGGCCATCTTCTACGAGGACGACACCCCGGAGGAGTGGAAGGACTACTACAAGGCGAATGTCGAGTTCTTCGACGAGCTCGGTTCGCCCGGCGGTGCTTCCAAGCTCGGCCTGATCGAGCGCGACCATCCCTTCATCGCCGCACTGCCGCCCCAGAACGGCTGACAGTGCGCCCCCGGTCCCGTACGGCTCCCCGCTGTACGGGACCGCGGTGTTTGGCACACGAGAAAGAATGAGTGAGTACGTGTCCGCAGTCTCTTCGCGCCTTCCCGTCTTTCCCTGGGACAAGCTGGAGCCCTACAAAGCGACCGCGGCGGCCCATCCGGACGGGATCGTGGACCTGTCCGTCGGCACGCCCGTCGACCCGGTTCCCGCACTGGTCCAGCAGGCCCTGATCGACGCCGCGAACTCGCCCGGGTATCCGACGGTGTGGGGTACGGCCGAGCTGCGGGACGCGCTGACCGGCTGGGTGGAGCGGCGGCTCGGCGCGCACGGGGTGAGCCACGCGAACGTACTGCCGGTGGTCGGCTCCAAGGAGCTGGTGGCCTGGCTGCCGACGCAGCTCGGGCTCGGGGCGGGCGACCGGGTCGCGTACCCGCTGCTCGCGTACCCGACGTACGAGGTGGGGGCGCGGCTCTGCGGCGCCGAGCCCGTCGCGTACGACGATCCCGCGGAGCTCGACCCGACCGGGCTGAAACTGCTCTGGCTGAACTCGCCGTCCAACCCCACCGGACGCGTGCTGTCCCAGGACGAGCTGACCCGGATCGTCGCCTGGGCGCGCGAGCACGGCGTGCTGCTGTTCAGCGACGAGTGCTACCTGGAGCTGGGCTGGGAGTCCGAGCCGGTCTCCGTCCTGCACCCGGACGTGTGCGGCGGTACGTACGAGGGCATCGTGGCCGTCCACTCGCTCTCCAAGCGCTCCAACCTGGCCGGGTACCGTGCGGCCTTCCTCGCGGGCGACGCGGCCGTCCTGGGCGAGCTGCTGAAGATCCGCAAGCACGGCGGGATGATGGTGCCCGCGCCGGTGCAGGCGGCCACGGTCGCGGCGCTCGGCGACGACACGCACGTTCGGGAGCAGCGGGAGCGGTACGCGGCCCGGCGCACCGCGCTGCGCGTCGCGCTGGAGGCGCACGGCTTCCGTGTCGACCACAGCGAGGCGAGCCTCTACCTCTGGTCGACGCGTGACGAGCCGTGCTGGGACACCGTGGCGCACCTCGCCGGGCTGGGCATCCTGGTCGCGCCCGGCGACTTCTACGGTCCGGCGGGCGAGCGGCATGTACGGGTGGCGCTGACGGCCACCGACGAACGGATCGACGCGGCGGTCAAGCGCCTGGCGTGATCCACCGGCGTACGCCGAGGGCCCGGGGAGCGCGCGCTCCCCGGGCCCTCGGCACGTCGTACACGTCGTACACGGAGGTACGAGGCCGGTGTGCGAGGCCGCGTACGGGCCCGGGTCAGCCGATCGGCAGGCCCTTCACCGGGAGCTGCCCCAGCGGCAGACCGCCCTGGGGGGCCTTGACCGGGGCCGCGCCCTCCGTGGCCGTCCTGGCGGTCTCGCCCAGGACGGTGCCCGCGCTGCCCGCCGTCTCGCCCGCCGCCTTCTGGACGGCGGGGGTCGCCGTCTTCACGGCCTTGCCGACGGTCCTGCCCGCGGCGGGCACGCCCTTCGCGACGGCCTTGCCGCCGGTGCTGCCCACGGCCTGGGTGGCCTTCTGCGCCCCGCTGTCGACGGTGTCGCCCACGGCGGCGCCGTCGAGCGCAGTGACCGCGCCCAGATCGGTGGTCTGCGGGAGTGCCGCCGCGCTCGCGGACCCGGCCGCGCCGATCACCGGGGCGGCGCCCGCCGCGATGAGCAGCGCGGCACGGGCGATCCGGCGGGTCAGGGGGAGGTTCGCGGACATGATGGCTCCTTGGAGGGCTTGAGGGGAGAACGGTGCATGTCGCTTGTCCGCCGATCGGCAGATCCGTCGATCGGACGTAGTGACAACCCCTCAAAGGGCAGCGAAGGATGCGGTGGGCGAGGGTAAAGAGTGGGTAATGCGCCGCGTGACCCTCCCGGAGCGAGGCGGACTCGCCCGTCCGGGTGATCAGTCGTACTGCTGGGCGCCCTGCTCCGCGGCGCCACCGCCCGGCTACCGCGCGGTGCTGATACGGACCACTTCCGCACCGGAGCGCGTACCGGACTCCGTGCCGGACGTCCGGCCGCCCGCGGACCCCTCCACCCGCTGCCAGCCCCGGTGCGCCTGCCCGGCCCGCCACACGCGGCCCGCGTAGGCGACCTCGTCGATCCGCAGCGCCGTGGACTGGGCCACCGCCCAGTGCGCCAGCTCCCAGCCGCGCTGCGAGGCCGTGTTCCCGTCAACGGACCCGTCGGTCTCGTCGGTCCCGCCGGATCCGTCGGACCCGCCCGCCTCACCGGCCACCGAGGCCGCGCGCTCGCCGCCCGTGGAACCGGCCGCGGCCGGCACCGGTACGGAGACCTCGTGCGCGGCGTCCGCGGGCTTCACCTCGGGCCCGAAGTCCCGCGTCAGCGCGGCCCGTACCTTCGCCGGGTTCCCGGGCGTGATGCCGGTCGGCGTCGAACAGGTCAGCGACGCGGCGGACCGGCCGGTGAGCGCGGCGGACAGCAGGGTGGCGTCCGGCTCGTGCTTCGCGTACGCCTGCGGGAAACCGCTGCGCTGGACGCGCTGCGCCGCCTCCGTGAGCGGCAGCCGCGAGTAGCCGGGAACCTCGATGAGGTGGTCGTAGAACTCGCCCGCCGAATAGACCGGATCCTGGATCTGCGCGGCCGTGCCCCACCCCTTCGACGGGCGCTGCTGGAACAGACCGAGCGAGTCGCGGTCGCCGTGGTCGAGATTGCGCAGCGCGGACTCCTGGAGGGCGGTCGCCAGCGCGATCGTCACCGCCCGCTCCGGCAGTCCGCGGCTGGAGCCGACGGCGGCGATCGTGGCCGCGTTGGCCGCCTGCTCCGGGGTCATCTCGTACGTCGCGCTGCCGTCGCCGGGCTCGTCCCCGGCGCGGGCCTCGCAGCGCGGCGGGCCCCCGCCGCCGCTCAGATACTGCACCGCCACGTAGCAGGCCACGGCCAGCAGAACGGTTAAGGAACCCGCGATGCGCAGGAGTCGTCCGCGACGGGAACGAGGGCGCGAGGCGGAGGAGGAAGGAGAGACGGGCTCTGACACGGGCCCACCGTACTGGAGTCGGAGGGGGCCGACGGCCCGGTCCGGCAGACCCGTCACGACGGTTCAGCGGGCCCGGCGCCGCGCCTCGTCACGGCTGTCCCGCCGGTACGGCGCGCGGGCGCGCGGAGGTGGTGAGGACCGGCGCGTGGATCAGGCCGGGAGGGGGGTGTCAGTCTGGCGTATTAGGGTCGAAGCATGTCTGAGACACCGCTCGACCTCACCCTGGACGGCCCCGCGCTCACCGCGCGACTGGTCGACTTCCCCTCGGTCAGCGGCGAGGAGAAGCCGCTCGCCGACGCGATCGAGCAGGCGCTGCGCGCCCTGCCGCATCTCACCGTCGACCGGCACGGCAACAACGTCGTGGCGCGGACCGGACTGGGGCGGGACGAGCGGGTCATCCTGGCCGGACACATCGACACCGTCCCGATCGCGGACAACGTGCCCTCCCGGCTCGACGCCGACGGGGTGCTGTGGGGGTGCGGCACCAGCGACATGAAGTCGGGCGTCGCCGTACAGCTCCGTATCGCCGCGACCGTCCCCGAACCAAACCGCGACCTCACGTTCGTCTTCTACGACAACGAGGAGGTCGCCGCGGACCTCAACGGCCTCGGACATGTCGCTGACGCCCATCCCGACTGGCTGGAGGGCGACTTCGCCGTCCTGCTGGAGCCCTCCGACGGTGAGGTCGAGGGCGGCTGCCAGGGCACGCTGCGGGTCTTCCTGCGCACGGCGGGGGAGCGGGCGCACTCCGCGCGGAGCTGGATGGGGTCCAACGCCATCCACGCCGCCACGCCGATCCTCCAGCGCCTCGCCGCGTACGAGCCGCGCCGGCCGGTCATCGACGGGCTGGAGTTCCACGAGGGGCTCAACGCCGTACGGATCGAGGGAGGCGTCGCCACCAACGTCGTCCCCGACGCGTGCACCGTCGTCGTCAACTACCGCTACGCGCCGGACCGCAGCGAGGAGGAGGCCCTGGCCCACGTCCACGAGGTCTTCGAAGGATGCGGCGTCACCGAGTTCGTCGTGGACGACCACTCGGGCGCCGCCCTGCCCGGACTCTCGCACCCGGCCGCCGCCGCCTTCATGACGGCCGTCGGAGGGCAGGCGCGGCCCAAGTTCGGCTGGACGGACGTCTCGCGCTTCGGCGCGCTCGGGGTCCCCGCGGTCAACTACGGACCCGGTAACCCGCTGCTCGCCCACAAGCGGGACGAGCGGGTGGCCGTCGAACGGATCACGCACTGCGAGGACCGGCTCCGCGAGTGGCTCACGCGGTGACGCCCCGGGGCAAGCCCCGGCTCACCGGCCGGGGACCTGATCGACTGCCGGAATTTCGCCGTTTGTCACGTCCGCCGATCTACCCTTGCCCAGAACAACGCACAGCAGCGGAGGGAGCAGCTCATGGGCATGCCTGAAGGAGCGCGCAAGCCGGAGGAACAGCGGCTCGGACCGGTGATCCGGCGGCGCGAGCAGGTGCAGCCCGGCACGACCGATCAGCGGCTGCTGGACACCGAGGGCGACTCGGAGTGGGTGCACACCGACCCCTGGCGGGTGATGCGGATCCAGTCGGAGTTCGTCGAGGGCTTCGGCGCCCTCGCCGAACTGCCCAGCGCCATCGCGGTCTTCGGCTCCGCGCGCACCCCGGTCGGCACGGTGGAGTACGACGCGGGCGTACGGCTCGGCGGCGCGCTGGTCGACGCCGGGTTCGCGGTGATCACGGGCGGCGGCCCCGGCGCCATGGAGGCGGCGAACAAGGGGGCGCGGGAGGCGTCGGGCGTCTCCGTCGGGCTGGGGATCGAGCTCCCCTTCGAGCAGGGGCTCAACCCGCACGTCGACATCGGCGTCAACTTCCGCTACTTCTTCGTCCGCAAGACGATGTTCGTGAAGTACGCGCAGGGCTTCGTGGTGCTGCCGGGCGGCCTCGGCACCCTGGACGAGCTGTTCGAGGCGCTCACCCTGGTGCAGACCCGCAAGGTCACCCGCTTCCCGATCGTGCTGTTCGGTACGGAGTACTGGGGCGGCCTGGTCGACTGGCTGCGCGACACGGTGGTGGCGCAGGGCAAGGCGTCCGAGAAGGACCTGCTGCTCTTCCACGTCACGGACGACGTGGAGGAAGCGGTCGCGCTGGTCACGAAGGAGACCGGGAACTGATCCCGGCCGGGAGGACCGGCCGCTGACCTGCGCGGAGAAGACCGGAGGAGACCGGTGGGCGGCCTCCGCGGCGGGGCCGGCGACCGGCTCTTCCGCTCCGCCGCGGTGCTCGTTCCTCGTTCAGGCGAGGCCGCGGCGGGCCACGGCGGGCGGCCGGCGGCCCGCGACGGACGCCACCATGTCCAGCACCTGCTTCGTCTCCGCGACCTCGTGGACGCGGTAGACGCGCGCGCCGAGCCACGCCGAGACCGCCGTCGTCGCCAGGGTGCCGATCAGCCGCTCCTTGACGGGCTTGTCGAGGGTCTCCCCGACGAAGTCCTTGTTGGACAGCGAGACCAGCACCGGCCACCCCGTCTCCGCCATCTCCCCGAGCCTGCGGGTCGCCTCCAGCGAGTGCCGGGTGTTCTTCCCGAAGTCGTGGCCCGGGTCGATCATGATCGCGTCGCGGCGAACGCCCAGCTCCAGGGCGCGTTCGGCCAGTCCCACCGTCACCCGCAGGATGTCGGCCATCACATCGTCGTACGCGATCCGGTGCGGCCGGGTCCTGGGCTCGGCGCCGCCCGCGTGGGTGCACACCAGCCCCGCGTCGTACCGCGCGGCGACCTCCGCCAGCCTGGGGTCCACCCCGCCCCACGCGTCGTTGAGCAGATCGGCGCCGGCCTCGCAGACCGCCTCGCCGACCTCGTGGCGCCAGGTGTCGACGCTGATCACCACGTCCGGGTGGCGGCGGCGCACCTCCGCGACGAAGCCGACCGTACGGCGGGCCTCCTCCTCGGCCGTGACCTCCTCGCCGGGGCCCGCCTTCACCCCGCCGATGTCGATGATCGCGGCGCCCTCGGAGACCGCCCGCTCGACGCGGTCGAGGGCCGGCTGGTCACGGAAGGTCGCGCCCCGGTCGTAGAAGGAGTCCGGAGTCCGGTTGACGATCGCCATGATCACCGGCTCGTGGGCGCCGAACTCCCGGCGCCCCAGCCGCAGCGTCCCGTCCGTGGAGCGCATGTCCGTGGTCCCTCCCCGCGTTCGGTCCGCTCGCCTGCTCGTCCGCTGGTTCGCCGCTCTGCTCGCCTGCGACCCTATCCGCCGTGCGCGGCGCCCGGTGTCAGTGGCTCGTGGCACGATCGGCACTGGACGTTTCCTGCCCGGGGAGAAGCTCGTGTTCTTGTTCTTGCTCATCGCGATGGTCGTGGTCGTCGCCGCGGTCACCCTCGCGGTCGTCGGTGGCGGCGACAGCGCGGTCCTGCCGGAGGCCTCTCCGGAACAGTTCGTGGACCCCCTGCCCGAGTCGCGTCCGGTGGGGCGCGCGGACGTCGAGGCGCTCCGGCTGCCCGTCGGGGCCCGCGGCTACCGGATGGCGGACGTGGACGACGTCCTCAGCCGCCTCGGCGCGGAGCTGGCGGAGCGGGACGCGCGGATCGCGGAGCTGGAGTCCGCGCTCGCGGGCGCGCAGGCGACGGCCGTCTCCTCCCCCGACCTCTTCAAGAAGCCGGGAGAGGAGAGCGACCGATGAGCGAGACCCCCGGCGGCGCGGTGGCGGGACCCGACGGCCGGCCCCGCTGCCCCTGGGGCGTCTCCACGGACGACTACCTCGCGTACCACGACCAGGAGTGGGGCCGTCCGGTCCACGGCGACGACGCCCTGTTCGAGCGGCTGTGCCTGGAGGCCTTCCAGTCGGGGCTGTCCTGGATCACGATCCTGCGCCGCCGCGAGACCTTCCGCGAGGCGTTCGACTCGTTCAAGATCGCTTCGGTGGCGGAGTTCACCGAGGCCGACCGGGAACGGCTGCTCGCGGACCCGGGCATCATCCGCAACCGGGCGAAGGTCGACGCGACCCTGGCGAACGCGCGCGTGCTGGCCGACTGGCCGGCGGGCGGCCTCGACGAGCTGATCTGGTCGTACGCCCCCGACGCGGCCGGGCGGCCGGCCCCGGTGACGACGGCCGACGTCCCGGCCGTGACGGACGAGTCCACGGCGCTGGCGAAGGAGCTGAAGAAGCGCGGCATCCGGTTCGTGGGCCCGACGACCGCGTACGCGCTGATGCAGGCGTGCGGCCTGGTCAACGACCACCTGGCGGCGTGCGTGGCCCGCCGCCCGACGGGCTGACCGCGGCCCGCCCTGCCGCCTCACGCCTCCCGCCCCTTCACGGACCGCCTTCGCGCCCTTCACGGACCGCCCGCCGCGGACCGCCCGGCCGACGCGCACGGCCGGACATCCGCTCCAGGCATCCGCCAGGCGCTTCCTGACGCCTGACGCCTAACGCCCCACGTACCTCGGCTTCTCCTTCGCGAGGAACGCGCGCACCGCGATCCCGTGGTCCTCCGACGCGCCCGCCCTCGTCTGGAGTTCGTCCTCCTTCTCCAGCGTCTCGGCCAGCGAGTGCTCCGCTCCGTACGCCAGGGACTCCCTGATGGCCGCGTACGCCACCGTCGGGCCCGCGGCCAGGCCGGCCGCCACCCGGGCGGCCGTGGCCGCCAGGTCGGCCGCGGGGACCAGCCGGTCGACCAGGCCCCACGCGTGCGCCTGAGCCGCCGGTACCGAGCGCGGGAAGAGCAGCAGGTCCGTCGCCCGGCCCCGGCCCACCAGGCGCGGCAGCGTCCAGGAGATGCCGGAGTCCGCCGTCAGGGCCACGCCGGCGAAGGACGTGGTGAACGCGGCCGTGTCCGCCGCGATCCGGTAGTCCGCCGCCAGGGCGAAGCCGAGGCCGGCGCCCGCCGCGACCCCGTTGATCCCGGCGACGACCGGCTTGGGCATCCCGGCGATGGCCCGGACGATCGGGTTGTAGTGCTCGCGCACCGTGCTCATCGTCTGCCCGCTGCCCGTCCTGGCGTCCTCCGCCAGCAGGGCGGTGTGCTCCTTCAGGTCCTGGCCCACGCAGAAGGCCCGGGACCCCGCCCCGGTCAGCAGTACGCCGCGTACGGCGGAGTCGTCCCCCGCGGCCGTCAGCGCGTCCCGGAGCGCGACTTTGGTCGCGAGGTCCATCGCGTTCATGGCCTCGGGCCGGTTGATCGTGATCGTTGCGAGTCCGTCACTCACCTCGTACAGCACGGTGTCGGCCATGATCGGGTCCCCTTCGCGGCTCGGGCGGTCCAGTCCGGCCCCAGCATGGCGGAGTTCATGGGTGCCGGGCATGTGACCTGCGTCTAAGAAAGTTGGTCGCCGGCGAAGGGCGCGGCGGCGAAGTATCGCAGCCGGATCCCCGAAATGCGGCGTTTTGCGAGAGCGCGTTGCGCAAGCGATGCCGTCCGATGTTGGTCATCGGGTCCCGCCATGCGGGATAATGGGCTGGAAGCAATGTGTTCGATGCCGGTGACACAGCGCCTGTCATGGGGCCGCCGGCTGCGATGAGCTGGTTTCAGGAAGGGGAACGAGCATGGCGGCCATGAAGCCGCGAACGGGCGACGGCCCGCTCGAGGTGACCAAGGAGGGGCGGGGCATCGTCATGCGCGTTCCGCTCGAAGGCGGCGGTCGGCTTGTCGTCGAGCTGACTCCGGACGAGGCGGACGCACTCGGCGACGCGCTGAAGAAGGTCGTCGGCTGAGCGGAACGATCACGGTCTTCGGGGTGGGGAGTCACCCCCGGACAAACAGCCCTCTGCCCCGGTACGGATCCGTCCGTACCGGGGCAGAGGACTGTTCGGGGCGAGGAGGACCGTTCGCGAACAGAGGAGGACCGTTCGCGGGCAAGAGGACGGTTCCGGGTGAGGCTGACGATCCGGCAGGCCCGGCAGGCCGACGAGCCGGCCCGCGCTCCGGGGTCGCGGGTCAGCCGCGCCGTACCGCGCAGAGCAGACCGTCGCCCACCGGCAGCAGCGTCGACTGGAGCTCCTGGCTCTCCCGTACGGTCCGCAGCAGCTCCCGCAGCCGCAGTACCTCGGAGGGCTGGGCCGCCGAGTCCACGGTCCGGCCGTTGGCGAAGACGCCCTCGAAACAGACCAGACCGCCAGGTCTGAGCAGCCGCAACGATTCAGCGAGGTAGTCGAGGGACTCCAGCCGGTCCCCGTCGCAGAAGACGAGGTCGTACGCGCCGTCCGCGAGCCGCGGCAGTACGTCCAGGGCGCCGCCGGGGATGAACCGGGCCCGGTTGCCGGTGAAGCCGGCGGCACGGAACGCCTGCCGGGCGAACTGCTGGCAGTCGGGCTCCGTGTCGACCGTGGTCAGCACGCCGTCCGGGCGCATGCCCTCCAGCAGGTAGATACCGGAGACACCGGTGCCGGTGCCGATCTCGGCCACCGCCTTCGCGTCCAGCGTGGCGGCGAGCAGACGCAGCGCGGCGCCGGTGCCTGGTGACACCGAGCGCAGCCCTGTCTCCCGGGCCCGTTCCCGGGCCCAGTGCAGTGCTTCGTCCTCGGCGACAAAGGCGTCGGCGAACGCCCAGCTCGTCTGCCGGTTGGCGGTAATGACCCTCTCCTTGTCCCCGTTGGCGGCGCAACGGTGACTGTATCCGCTGCGCCCGGGAACCCGCAGATGGGACCAGGCGTTAAGAAGGGCAGAGCGCGAGGCGGGGGAAACCTCAGGAGCAGCTCCCGAGGGGGCCCGGGACCGCCCCCAAATTCACGTAAAGATTCTTATCCGGAGCTAACGGGCGGAGTGGCTATGGTAGGGGCTCCACTGGACACCACCAGAGCCGATAGGGGAGGTGCGGCTGCGCCTGTGGATCGGGGAGGAGTGCTCCGGCGCTTTCTCAGGTCAGCCGGCGAGCCGAAATCCGTGACCAACATTGCTGACCGTTCTCGCTCCACCGACTCCGCAGTTACGGCGACCTTCGCATCGGATGCGGAATCGCAGGCGTGGACGCCTCCCAGTTGGGAGGAGATCGTCAGCACGCACAGCGGACGTGTCTACCGCCTGGCGTACCGCCTCACGGGCAACCAGCACGACGCCGAGGATCTGACCCAAGAGGTCTTCGTACGCGTCTTCCGCTCGCTGTCGACGTACACGCCCGGCACGTTCGAGGGCTGGCTGCACCGCATCACCACCAACCTCTTCCTCGACATGGTCCGCCGCAAGCAGCGGATCAGATTCGACGCGCTCGGCGACGACGCGGCGGAGCGGCTGCCCAGCCGTGAGCCCTCGCCGCAGCAGGTCTTCCACGACACGCACTTCGACGCGGACGTCCAGCAGGCGCTGGACACCCTCGCGCCCGAATTCCGCGCGGCGGTGGTGCTCTGCGACATCGAGGGGCTGTCGTACGAGGAGATCGCCGCCACGCTGGGCGTGAAGCTCGGCACCGTACGGAGCAGAATCCACCGCGGCCGTTCGCACCTGCGCAAGGCCCTCCAGCACCGTTCCCCCGAGGCCCGGGCCGAGCAGCGCACCTTCGTGAGCGTGGCCGGGGAGGGCGGAGCGGCGTGAGTGGCACAGGGCCCACCCCCGCCGAGCAGCATCTGGGGGACCGACTCGCCGCACTGGTGGACGGGGAGCTGGACCACGACGCGCGTGAGCGCGTGCTGGCCCATCTCGCGACCTGCGCCAGGTGCAAGGCGGAGGCCGACGCCCAGCGCCGGCTGAAGACCGCGTTCGCGCAGGCCGCGCCGCCGCAGCTCTCGGCAGGTCTGCTCGCCCGGCTCCAGGGACTTCCCGGCGGACCCGGATCCGGTGGTGACGACGACGGAAAAGGGCGCTTCGACGGGGGCCGCTTCGGTGACGGCTCCTTCGGCGTCGGGACGGGTGGCTTCGGCTATGTCCCGGGCGGCCCGCACGCCGGGATGCTGCCGGGCGGCTCCGGATTCCGTATCCACGAGGTCGGGCGCCACGGCCCCCGGCAGGACGAGGCGCGCTCCGCGTGGCGCGGCCGGCGGTTCGCCTTCGCCGCGGCCAGTGCCGTGTCGTTCGCCGCGATGGCCCTCGGCGGGACGATGCCGCTCGGTACGGCCGCCGATGTCATGCCGCGCGGCGCGGGCAACAGTGTGACCCCCATGCGGGCCCCGGGCACCACCGCCCCGGCGTCCAGCATCAGTGACTCCACCCGCCGCCAGGGCGGCGGGTCGCTCTCCCGCTCCACGGACCGGCCCGCCTCCACGGCCCCGCCCGGCGTGCTCCAGTCGCAGTTGCTCGCCGAACACCCCTTCCCGCAGGGGCTGCTGACCGGCGTCTCACCGCTGCCGTGGGCCCGGGCCACGGGATCCGCCGTCCAGATCGACGACGAGACGCCTGGGGCCGGTTCCGCGGCCACCCCGGACCCCACCCGGCTCGACGCCCCGACGCTGCCTTCCTCGCCTTCCTCGCCGCTTTCGGCCAGGCGCTGACACCGGCTCCCTGCGCGGACGTTCGTAAACCTGGTTGAATCCAGGGCAGGCGTGCCTCTGTCGGGGCATGGAACGGCAGTTGCGGGGAGAGCATGGACGACGGGAAGCCGACCGGACCGAAGGCGAAGTGGTGGAGCCGGCCCTCCGCGGTCGGCGCGCCGCCGCAGGAGCCCGGCGGGCCGTCGCAGCCGTCAGAGGTGTCGGAGCCGCCCACCGAGCCCGCCGCGGTCACGGCGGAACTCCCCGCCGTGACGTCGGAACCGCCCGCCGAGCCCGAGCCGTCGGACGCGCCCCCTGAGCGGCCCCGGCCGCTGCACGAGCCCGACGCCTACAGCACCCCGCCGTACGGTGGCCCCGGGCCCTGGGCGCCCGCGCCCCCGGTGCAGTTCCCGACCCCCGCGGGCGGCACGCCGTACCCCGGTCCGGCCGGCCCGCCGCAGTTCCACCCCCAGCCGCCCGCGCAGCCTCAGCAGCCGCCCGCGCAGCCCGTCCACACGCACCCCGCGCCCTCCCAGTGGCTCCAGTACGACCGCTGGAGCGCCCCGGCGAGCCGGCCCCTGACCCAGTACGGGGAGCCGACCCCCAAGCGCCGCAGGGCCGGGCTCGCCGCCCTCGTACTGGTCGGGCTCGCCGCCTGTGTCGTGGGTGGCGCGGTCGGCGCGTACATCGAGCGCAACGGTGGCCTTACCAGCGTGGAACTCCCGCAGGCCGGCCCCGAGTCCGCCGGTCGCGCGCCCGACAGCGTCGCGGGCATCGCGGCCAGCGCGCTGCCCAGCGTCGTCACCCTCCATGTCAGCGGCGGCGGCGAGCAGGGCACCGGTACGGGCTTCGTCCTCGACCGGCAGGGCCACATCCTGACGAACAACCACGTCGTCCAGCCCGCGTCGTCCTCCCGCTCCGGCGGAGAGATATCGGTCACGTTCAGCGGCGGCGAGACCGCCCGGGCGAAGCTCGTCGGCAAGGACAGCGGCTACGACCTCGCCGTGGTCAAGGTCACCGGTGTGTCCGGGCTGAAGCCGCTCCCGCTGGGCAACTCCGACAACGTCCAGGTCGGCGACCCGGTGGTGGCCATCGGCGCCCCCTTCGACCTCTCCAACACCGTGACCTCCGGGATCATCAGCGCCAAGCAGCGCCCCATCACCGCGGGCGGCGAGAAGGGCGACGGCAGCGACATCAGCTACGTCGACGCCCTCCAGACCGACGCCCCCATCAACCCCGGCAACTCCGGCGGACCGCTGGTGGACGCCCGGGCCCGGGTCATCGGGATCAACAGCGCCATCCGCGCCGCCGACAGCGGTACGGGGCTCGGCACCGGCCAGTCCGGGTCGATAGGGCTCGGCTTCGCCATCCCCATCAACCAGGGCAAGCGCGTCGCCGAGGAGCTGATCAACACCGGCAGGGCCACCCACCCGGTGATCGGTGTGAGCCTCGACATGGAGTACACGGGCGACGGCGCCAAGGTCGGCGACAAGGCGGCCGACGGCGGCCCCGCCGTCACCGCGGGCGGCCCCGGTGACAAGGCGGGCATCAGGCCGGGCGACATCATCACCGAGGTCGACGGACAGCGGGTGCACAGCGGCGAGGAGCTCATCGTGAAGATCCGCGCGCACCGCCCCGGTGACCGGCTGGAGCTGACCCTCGTACGGGGAGGCAAGGAGCGGACCATGAGTCTGGCTCTCGGCTCCGCGGACGGCACCTGACGGTCACCGGAAGGTACCGCCCGGACAGCTCCGCCAGGTACCGTGGAGCGGCCCGGCCCCGCCCACCTCGACCCAGAGCGGACCAGGACGGCCCCGTCCCCGTCCCGCGTGCATGGAGAACACAAGGAGCAGCAAGGTGTTCAACGACATTGGCGCCCTTGAGGTGATCACGATCGCGGTCCTCGCCGTGATCGTTTTCGGTCCGGAGAAGCTGCCCAAGGTCATCCAGGACGTCTCCCGCTTCATCCGGAAGATCCGTGAGTTCTCCGACAACGCCAAGGAGGACATCCGCTCCGAGCTGGGCCCGGAGTTCAAGGACTTCGAGTTCGAGGACCTCAACCCCAAGAACTTCGTCCGCAAACAGCTCATGGACAACGACGATCTGGGGCTCAAGGAGATCCGCAGCACGTTCGACCTCCGTCAGGAGATGAACGACATCGCGGACGTGGTGAACGGCCGGGAGGGCGAGTCCGACGAGTCGGAGACCCCCGCGCCCGCCATAAGCGCGGCGAACGGATCGTCGGCGAACGGCGCGTCCGTCGGCGGCGGGTCCGCCACACCCGATCTCCTCAAGAAATCCCCGGCTTCTCCCCAGACGCCCGACCTGCTCAAGAAGCGCGAAAAGCCCGATCCGGTCGAACGCCCTCCCTTCGACGCAGACGCCACCTGAGCGCGACCAATCCCGACGAGTCGGGAGCGGGTGGCTATCCTCCATCTGTCCGGCAGTGAAACGCCCGTCGGGGGCGGATCGGCGCCGGACGACCGAGATCGAGGAGGCGCGGGCAGATGGAGACCACGAGTCGGGCGGATGCGCGGGACGCGGCCGGACCAGGCCCCTCCGAGGGAGGGCAGACGGGTCTTCGTTCCCTCGCCGCCTATCTGAGGGCGCCTTTTCCCTGGTACGGGCTGGACGACGCGTTCACGGGACCCCGCTGGCTGATGCAGGTCGGGGCGACCGCCGACGGCTCCGTACGGCACGGCGCCACGGGCCACGGGGAAGAGCCGTCGATAAGACCGGACGCGGCCGCCGCGGACCGGGAACGCTTCGCGGTGGTCGTCACGGTCGCCAACAGCGCTGTACGCCGTACCGGTGACGGTAAGGGGCATCTGGACGCCACGACGGCGTCCTCGGCGGCCTGGCTGGCCGGCTCGGGGCTGCTGGCCTCCACCTGGCCCCCGCAACTGGACCACATCCTGCGCGCCGAATGGCTGGAGCAGCAGACGGAGACCGCGTTCGAGCTGGCCGACGATCTGACCGGGTCCGCCTGGTCGACGCTCTCCCTGCCGGTCGACGGCGAGCCGACGCCCTTCCACTACCGCGAGTCCGAGTTCGGCTGGGTGCTGGCGGGGTCGGCGCGCGGCGAGGTCCACCTCGGCGCGTACGGGCGCGGGATGAGCGCGTACGGCATCGGGTTCTCGGTGATCGAAGACATCAGGTCGTACGACGCGTAACGGTCCCCTGCGTAGCCGGTCCGTACGTAAGGGGCGACCACCATGGACGGCCGCCCCTTACTCAGAGCCCCGCAGCGCCCCCGAGAGACCCGCACGCAGGGACCCGGAGAAACCCCGGAGGGGCCGTACGGCCCCTGGGCGCCTCAGAACTTGTTGCGCGGCGTGATCCCCAGCGACATGCCCGACAGACCGCGCTGACGCCCGCCCAGCTTGTCCGCGATGGCGCGCAGCGCCGCCGCCGCCGGGGCGTCCGGGTCGGAGAGCACGATCGGCTTGCCCTCGTCGCCGCCCTCGCGCAGCCGTACGTCGATCGGGATCGCGCCCAGTACGGGCACCTCGGCGCCGGTCGTCCGTGTCAGCCCCTCCGCGACCAGCTTGCCGCCGCCGGTGCCGAAGACGTCGATCATCTCGTCGCAGTGCGGGCACGGCAGCCCGGACATGTTCTCGACCACACCGACGATCTTCTGGTGGGTCTGCACGGCGATCGAGCCGGCCCGCTCCGCGACCTCGGCCGCGGCCTGCTGCGGGGTGGTGACCACCAGGATCTCGGCGTTCGGCACGAGCTGCGCCACCGAGATCGCGATGTCGCCGGTCCCCGGCGGCAGGTCGAGCAGCAGGACGTCCAGATCGCCCCAGTAGACGTCCGCGAGGAACTGCTGGAGCGCGCGGTGCAGCATCGGGCCGCGCCACACCACCGGCGTGTTGCCCGGCGTGAACATGCCGATCGAGATCACCTTCACCCCGTTCGCGGACGGCGGCATGATCATGTTCTCGACCTGGGTGGGCTTGCCGTCGGCGCCGAGCATCCGCGGCACGCTGTGCCCGTAGATGTCCGCGTCCACCACGCCGACCTTCAGCCCGTCGGCCGCCATCGCCGCCGCCAGGTTGACCGTCACCGAGGACTTGCCGACGCCGCCCTTGCCGGAGGCCACCGCGTACACCCGGGTCAGCGAGCCGGGGCGGGCGAAGGGCACCTCGCGCTCGGCGGCGCCGCCGCGCAGCGAGGCCGCCAGCTCGCGCCGCTGCTCGTCGCCCATCACGTCCAGCGTGACGTCGACGCGGGTGACGCCCTCGACCCGGGCGACCGCGTCCGTCACGTTCCGGGTGATCGTGTCGCGCATCGGGCAGCCGGACACCGTGAGGTAGACCGTGACAGCGACCGCACCGTCCGCGGCGATCTCCACCGATTTGACCATCCCCAGGTCGGTGATGGGCCGGTGGATCTCGGGGTCGTTCACCGTCGCCAGCGCTTCGCGCACCGCTTCTTCCGCGGGGACGGCGGTTCCGTACGTGTCGGTAGCCATACCGAGATGGTACGGCGATCCGCACCGCCGCCGACAAGTCCGTCAGCGGTCCGTCTCCGCCCGGCCCGCGGGCGGCCCGTCATCCGGCCCGGCCGGGGGGAGAACACGCTGCTCCGCCATCTCCCGCACCAGGTCCTGGAGCTCCGAACGGATCCAGTCGCGGGTCGCGACCTCGCCCAGACCGATCCGCAGGGCCGCGATCTCCCGCGTCAGATACTCGGTGTCCGCGATCGACCGCTCGTTCTGCTTGCGCTCCTGCTCCTGGGTGACCCGGTCCCGGTCGTCCTGGCGGTTCTGCGCCAGCAGGATCAGCGGCGCCGCGTACGACGCCTGGAGCGACAGCATCAGCGTCAGGAAGATGAACGGGTACGGGTCGAAGCGCAGGTGGACCGGGGCGCTGATGTTCCACACCAGCCACACGATGATGACCAGCGTCATCCAGACGATGAAGCGGCCCGTCCCCAGGAAGCGCGCCACCCGTTCCGAGAGCCGCCCGAACGCCTCCGGGTCGTACTCGGGCAGCACCCTGCGCCGCTGCGACCTCGGCTGGTCGAGCCGGACCCGCCCGCCGCGCGTCAGCGCCGTCGACCCGACCGTGGAGCCGGCCTTCGGCCGCTCCCGGGGGCCGAAGCCCTCGTTGTTGTCCCGCCGCTCAGGCGCCACGGTCCGCCTCCCCGCCGTGGAATCCCGTCTCACGCCAGTCGTCCGGCAGGAGGTGGTCCAGGACGTCGTCGACCGTCACCGCGCCGAGCAGCGCCCCGCCGTCGTCCACGACCGGCGCCGAGACCATGTTGTACGCGGCGAGATGGCTGGTGATCGCGGGCAGCGGGGTGTCCGGCGCGAGCGGCGGCAGATCGCTGTCCACGATCGAGCTGACCAGCGTGTACGGCGGGTCCCGCAGCAGCCGCTGGAAGTGCACCGTGCCCAGGTACCTGCCCGTGGGCGTCTCGTCCGGCGGCCGGCACACGTAGACCTGGGCCGCGAGCGCGGGGGAGAGGTCCTGCATCCGTACCCGGGCCAGTGCGTCCGCGACCGTCGCGTCCGGGCGCAGCACGATCGGGTCGGTCGTCATCAGACCGCCCGCGGTGCGCTCCTCGTACGACATCAGGCGCCGTACGTCGGCCGCGTCGTCGGGGCGCATCAGGGTCAGCAGCCGCTCCTTGTCGGCCTCGGGCAGCTCGGAGAGCAGGTCGGCGGCGTCGTCCGGGTCCATCGCCTCCAGGACGTCGGCCGCGCGCTCCTCCTTGAGTTTGCCGAGGATCTCCACCTGGTCGTCCTCGGGCAGCTCCTCCAGGACATCGGCGAGCCGGTCGTCGTCGAGCGCCGCAGCGACCTCCGCGCGCCGCTTCGGGGTGAGGTGGTGCAGCACATTGGCGAGGTCGACGGGGCGCAGCCGCTCGAAGGTGGCGACCAGGTTCTCCGCGCCCTGCCCCTCCTCCTCCAGCGAGAAACCGCTGACGGCCGACCACTCGACGGTCAGGGCCTCCCCGCGCCGGCGCAGCGCGCCGCCCTTGCGGCCACGCCGTACGAAGACCTTGTCGATCTCCCAGTCGCGGCGGGCCGGGAGCTGCGCCACGGAGACGTCGAGGACGGTGACCTCCTCGCCGTCCTCCACCAGCCGTACCCGGCGGTCGAGCAGCTCGCCGAGGACCAGGCGCTCGGTGGGGCGCTGCTCGAAGCGGCGTACGTTGAGCACCCCGGTGGTGATCACCTGACCGGACTCGATCCCGGTGACCCGGGTGATCGGCAGGAAGATCCGGCGCCTGCTGAGGACCTCCACGACCAGGCCGAGCAGGCGCGGCGGCCGTCCCGCGACGCGCAGCACGGCGACGAGATCGCGGACCCGGCCGACCTGGTCGCCGGTGGGGTCGAAGACCGGCACGCCGGCGAGGTGCGAGACGAAGACACGGGGGACGCCTGCCGCCATTTCCGAGCGCCTCCTTGTCCTTGATTGTCCTTCTATCCAGCGCGATTACGGGTTCAGGCTAGCCCGTACCGCTGCGGCACGCGCTGACGGATCCGTCCGTCCGGCCGTTCGTACCGCGCGCAGTTCGGGGGGCGGGCCGGGGTGTCCGCGGCCCGGGTACGCTGCGGTCTGCCACCCCCCAGCAGCGTATGAGAGGCAGTGCGTCTGTGATCGTTCCCCTGTCGTCCGACCGCTCCCGCCGGGCCGCCCTTCCCCTGGCGCTCTGCCTGGGACTCACGGCGGTGCTCACGGCGTGCGGCGGCGAGGCCGAGGATCCGGACAAGGGGACGAACGGGGTAGGCAAGCTCACCGCCGTCGAGATCGAGAGAAAGGCCAAGGCGGTGGCGGACTCCGCCGCGGCCGTCCACCTCTCCGGCGCGCTGGTCAGCGAGGGCGGGACCTACCGGCTCAACATGCGGCTGAAGGAGAACGGCGGCACCGGCTCCGTCACCTCGAAGAACAGCACCTTCCAGCTTCTGCGCATCGACGACGAGCTGTATCTGAAGGCCGACGCCGGGTTCTGGAACCACGCCGACGACACCGGCGGCACGGCGAGCACCCCGCCCGCCGGCGGCTCGGACGCGGAGGCCGCGGGCAAGCTCAAGGACAAGTACGTGAAGGTCCCGCCGGACGATCCGTCGTACAAGCAGCTCAGCGGGTTCACGGACAAGAAGGTCCTCCTCGCCGGGATACTGACGCTCCACGGGGCGCTGGACAAGGGCGACCGCGACCGGATCGGCGGGGTGCGGACCATCAAGATCAACGGCACCAAGGGCGCGGGCGGGACGCTGGACGTCTCCCTGGAGGGCACGCCGTACCCGCTGCAACTGCTGCGCGCGGGCGGCGCGGGGACGCTCTCCCTGACGGAGTGGGGCAAGGACTTCGACCTGGCGGCCCCAACGAAGGACCAGACGGTCGACTACGGCACCAGGCTCCCGAAGACCGGCGACTAGGTGTCGCCGCCCGGTTCAGCCGGTGGCCTTCTTCCTACTTCTTCTTGCGCCGCAGCAGCAGGCGGCCGAGCGAGGCGGGGACGGGCTCGCGGGTCGTCGCCGGGGTCTCCAGCGGTACGGCGGCCAGTGAGCCCTGCGGCAGCTCGGTGATCGTCTCCGCGGGCACCAGCCGTACCACCCGGCACTCGCGCGCCCAGCGTTCCGTCATCGTCTCGGCGTCTGGCGCGTTGAGCCGCTTGCCCTTCAGCTCGGCGACCGCGCTCTCCCACTCCGGCGAGTGCGGCGCCAGCTCGGCCACGACCGCCGTCCAGGCGATCAGCCGGCCGCCCTTGTCCTTGCTGCGCACGGTCACCTCGGCGGGCGCCCCGTCCACGAGCCCCGGCAGCGGCTGCTCCCCGGGTCCGTCCCCGACGATCAGCGCGGCGCCCTCGTGCCAGACGTGCCAGAGCGCCCGGTCGGGCCCCGAGCCCCGCACCCACACGAGGCCGGACTTCTTGGTGGCCTCCTCGACGAGCGCCTGCCCGAGCTGTGGTTCTGTCATGCCCGCAGCCTATCGGCGGCGCCGGGGCGGATGCGCGGTCGGTGGGCCTCTCTCACCTCGGGACGATGCCCGCCAGGGTGAGGACCAGGCACACGGGAAGCTGGGCCAGGAGCAGGTCGGCGGGGATGAACTCCCATCGTTCTACCGTCACTTCCGTGTCCCGGAGGGACGCGGCGGACGCTTCCCGGCTCGCGGCCCTGATCCGCGCGGCTGCCGTGACCGTACGGCTTCTGCCGCGCCGGGCCAGGATGTCCTCCATCAGGGAGCCGCTGAAGGCGACGGCGGCGTGCCGTTCCTCGCCGCGGGAGACGACGGTGAGTCCGCCGTCGGTCTCGACCATCCGGTACGCGCCCCAGGGGATCCGGGTGCGGCGCACGACATCGACGATGTGCAGTCCGCCGCCGTGGATCTCCACGCGGGCTCTGGCGAAGCGGAGCGTCGGCCAGGAGATGGCCAGGGTCACCGAGGACACCAGGAGCGTGTCGCCCAGGGGGTCGGAGGACCGTGCGACCAGCCAGAGCGTCAGTGTCATGGCGAGCATGACGCAGCAGAGCAGCGCCATGAAGACGAGGGTGCCCGGTCTCCGCAGCACACGCGGCTTCGCGGTGTCCTGTCGAGCCGGCTCCTGCCGCGCCGGTTCCGGTTGCTCCGGTTCTTCTCGCTCCGGTCCGTCTCGCTCCGGTCCGCTCCGGGGCGGGATCATCCCCCGGTGGCGACGAAGGAGAAGGCGATCCACAGGAGGACCGCGCAGATGAAGACCCAGATCGCCCACGTGGGCGGTTCGGCCTCTTTCCAGTCGACCTTCTCCCCGGCCGCCTGGCGCCGGTAGAGCTCCTTTCTCTTGCCGCTGGGGAAAGCCATCAGAACGGCCATCATCGCCAGGGCTCCGCCCAGACTGAGGAGCAGGACATCGACCGATTCGCCCTTGGCGAGTCCGAGTGCTATGCCGCCGCCGAGCGGGATGAGCATCCACAGGAGTACCGACCGTTGACCCCAGGTGGCGGTCAGCATGCTGTAAACCAGCGCGAAAACGCCCATGCCGAGGATGAAGACGAGAAAGATGATGTCGCGCGAGATATCGAGCATGGATATTCCCTTGAGAACGGATTTTCCCTTGAGGAGGGCGGCACGGAGGAAGTGGCACAACGGCGCGGCACCGCTGCCGCGCTGAGGGAACGGACGGTGGTGCCGCCCGGCCGGGGAGGAGCGTCGGCTCCTCCCCGGCCGAGCGCCGGATCAGCGTGCCATAACCTTCTGGCTGTCGTCATGGAGGCCGATGAGGCCCCCGGTGTTGGCGGCGGCCGTGTGCAGTCCGATCGACGCCACGCCCACCCCCTTTTCGAGTTTGCCGCCCGACTGCATCAACTTGCCGCCCACGCCCGCGAGTCCGTCCGTGAGCGCGACCCGGGAACCGCGCGCGACGGCGCCGGATCCCCGGATGAGCTTGGCCGCGGAACCGGCCCCGCCCAGCATGACGGCCGCTGCCGTACCGGCGAGTTGGCTGACGGCGGCGGATTTGTCACCGTCGGCCGCGTAGGCCCCGGCCGAGGCGAGCCCGGTGACAGCGGAGACCGCGCCGAGGGCGCCCGCCGCCGGTTGCAGGAAGGGCACCATGGCCGCGACTCCGGCCAAGGTCCCGGTGATGGTGCTGACATGGCCCAGCACCTTGCCCACTCTGTGGAGCGTGACCTGTTTGGAAGCGGCCTTCACCCCCGACACCGTGGCTTTCGCCGCCTTCTTGGTGACGGAAGCGACCTTGCTGCCCGCTCTCTTGACCGCCGATTTGGTCGCCCGGTAGGTCTTTTTCGCCGCGCGGTAGGTCTTCTTGGCGTATTTCTTGACCGTTGCGGTAGCGCGTTTCACATATTTCTTGGTGACCCGGGCTACCTTTTTGGCCGCTTTCTTTACGGCCCTGGTGGCCTTCTTCACCACCTTTTTGACCTTTTTGACCACCTTCTTGACGGCCTTCTTGACCTTCTTGGCGACCTTTTTTACGGCCTTCTTGACCTTCTTGGTGACCTTCTTGGCCGCCTTCTTGACCGCCTTCTTGATCTTGCCCCAGAAGAGTCCGTCGGGATCGGAGAAACTGACCGGGTTGTTGTTGGCGTAGGCGTACGCGTTCATGCGCTGCGATTCGCCGAGGTCGCTCATCGGGTCGACGCTCAGGAACCGGCCGAGCCGTGGATCGTAGGAGCGGGCCCCTAGTTGGGTCAGCCCCGTACTGTCCGTCGTCCCGCCGACGAAGCCCTGGTCACCGCCGGGCCAGAGCGCCGGTGACGCGCCGGGCGAGCCCCGCTCCTCGCCGAACGGGGCGAGTGCGCGGTGCCGTACGTCCTGTGTGCTCGCGTCGATCGCCGTCGACGCCGTGCCGTGATGGTCCTCGAAGAGGAACTGGATCGCGCCGTCGGTCCGCGCGGCCACCGTCTCGCCGTCGAAGTCGTAGTAGCGCGTTCCCGCCTTCTTGCCGTCGGCGCGCAGCAGCAGTTCGTTGCCGCCCGGCAGATAGAGCGTCGTCCCGGTGAGGTCCTTCCTCAGCAGCCGGCCGCCGTCGGCGTCGTAGGTGTACTCGACGGTGACCCGCCCCGGCTCCTCGACCTTCGCGAGCTGGTTCTCCGCGTCCCAGACCAGCGTCTGGTCCCGGCCGTCCGTCTTCCGCGAGGTCGTGTTGCCCGCGGCGTCGTAGCCGAAGGTGTCCGTGCCCGTCGTGGCGCCGTTGCTCTCGGTGCTCACCGAGGTCACCGCGGCCGGCTTGGCCCCGTCCGGCTTCCCGTACTCGTACGTACGGACCGAGTCCAGCGCGCTGTTGCCCGCCGCGCCGTCCGTGCCCACATCGTGCCGGACCTCCTTGGTCCGGTTGCCCAGCGCGTCGTAGCTGTACGACAGCCAGTACGGCTTGGGCCCGCCGACGTTCGACGGGGTCGGCGCCGCGTCGCAGGAGTCCTCCGCGGTCCACGCCTGGGTGAGCCGCTGGAGCGCGTCGCTGGTGAAGCACTGCGTGTCCGTCTGCTTCGCCGCGTCCTGGCCGGTCACCGTGGTGATCCGGGTGACGTTGCCCGCCAGGTCGTAGGCGTACGAGGTGTCGTCCACCCGGGTCGGTGCCGCGGTGCGGTCCGTGGTGGTGCGCAGCAGCTCGCCGGTGTGCTCGTCGTACGCGGTGGACCGGTACAGGCGGCGTGCCGCGTCGTTGTACTCGGTCCGCACCGGCCGCCCGAAGGCGTCGTAGGTGGACGAGTTGACCAGCGTCCTGCCGCCGGCCGTCAGACCCTGTGCCTGGTCGTCCGCGCCGTACCGGGTGACCACGCGCTCGGCCGGCAGATCACCGATCGCGGGCTGGTTGAGGGCGGTCGGCAGACCGGTCAGCGCGTCGTAGGAGTACCCCACGGAGTAGGTGCCGGCGAGGTCGCCCTCCGAGTCGGGGATGGTCACCTCCACCTTGGTCGGCAGATAGTCGTCCGTGTATCCGGTGATCTTCTGGACGTAGGCGTTGCCGTCCACGTACCGCCGCGACTCGGCGATCTCCCCCTTGGCGACCGCGTCGTACGTCCACTCGGAGAGGACCTTCTCGCCCTGGTTCAGCGAGGTCCTGCGGCCCAGTTCGTCGTAGGCGACCGTCAGCTTCACGCCGCGGCCGTCCGTCGTGGAGACGGGCCGGTCGAGCGAGTCGTACGAGGTGAGGAGCGTGCCGCTGTCCGGGTCGTCGGCGCGGATCTCCCGGCCGCGCCCGTCGTAGCCGAACTTCCGTACGTTGCCCGCCGGGTCGGTGACCGTCTCCAGCAGGCCGCGCTTGTCATAGGCGTACTTGAGGGACTGCGAGGCGGTCCTGGCCTCGTCGGTGTACTCCAGCACCTCCACGGCCCGGTCCTGCGCGTCCGTGATCGTGGTGCTCGCCATGCCGCCCTTCGGCGGGATCAGCGTGGTGTGGTTGCCGTCGTAGACCGTCTTCGTCCGGCGCGTCTCCGTGCCGTACTTCATCGCGATGGTCTCGGTGGGCCGGCCGGCGCCGTCGAAGACCGTACGGACGACCGCCGGTGCCTTGGTGTCGTCACCGGCGGCGAGCCGCGCCTCGGGGGAGCCGGTGGTGTAGTAGTCGTCGAACGACTTCCACTCCTGTCCCCGTGAGTCGTACAGCGTCTCGGTCAGTACCCGGCCCGTGCCGGTGAGCGAGGGGGCCTGGGTCTGGCGCTCGCGCAGCAGACCGTCGAAGATCTCGTAACTCGTCTCCGTCGAACCGTCGCCGCGCAGCTCACGCGTGGTGACGACGGGGGTGTCGGTCCGGGAGATGCGGTACTCGTACGAGGCGTTGGGGTGGTCGGGGAACTTGGCCTGGGTGCGGCCGGGCTCCCAGACGCCGGTCAGCCGGCCCAGCGCGTCGTACCCCAGCTCGGTGCGCTTGCCGTTGGCGTCGACCTCGGCGACGGGCACCCCGCGCCGCGGGTCGATCTCCGTGGTCAGCGTGTGGCCGAGCGGGTTGGTGGTGACCATGCTCGTCGGCATGCCGGTGGCCGGCACGTACTCCGAGCGCATGGCGCGGTTCTGCGAGTCCGTCACCTTGACCGGGCGGCCGTAGCCGTCGTACGAGGTCTGCGCGGCGGTGAAGAACCCCGTGCCCTCCGCGTTGTTCTCGTCCTCACGCGTCGTGTTGCCGCGGGTCGGCGCCGCGCCCAGGGTGGTGGAGTCGTCGTAGAAGCTGCGGTTCTCCGAGATCAGCTCGCCCGGCGCGGCACAGGTGCCCGCCGTGACCTTCTCCGTGGCCTCCAGCTCCAGGATGTTGGCCGCCGTGTTCCGGGCGTAGGTGGTGGTGTCACAGGTCTCGTCGCCGGTGTTCACCGTGTCGCCGTGGTCGGTCTCCGTGGCGACCATGCTGTACGCGTCGAAGGTCCGCTCGGTCTTCGTGCGCTGCCAGCCGCCGCCCTTGGCGGGGGAGCGGGTGGTCTCCTCCTGGACGTCGGTCATCCCGGAGGTCAGGGCCGGCAGTCCGGGCCTGGCGCGGGTGGCCGTGGGGCCCTTGTGCCAGGGGGTGGAGGTCTCCTCGGAGATCACCTCGGTGCCGTTGTAGACGATCTCGGCGCGTTCCATGGCCTGGAAGGCGGGCTGGTCGGTGACCTCCTTGCCCTCGAAGTCGGCGACCTTGGCGCCCTCGATCCCGCGGAAGTAGCGGGTACGGCTGTCCAGCTTCGGGCCGTCGACGCCGTTGCCGTTCTGGGTACGGACCTCGGCGTAGCCGCGGTAGTCGCTGTAGGTGCGGTGCTCGGCCTTGGTGAACTCGTCCTCGCTCTTGGCCCAGGCGGCGCCGCCGACGTACGTGTAGTCGGTCTGCTCGGTGGGCGAGCCGCCGACCAGGTCGTTCTCCAGCACGCGGGTGACGACGTACTTGTGGAACCAGTCCTTCACCGGCTTGTAGTCGGCGGCGGGGGAGTCCGCGGACGACCAGTAGACCGGGTAGCAGCGCTGGGTGTTGGACGTCTCCGAGGGCAGGCTGCCGGGCGCGCAGTCGGCGGCCGAGTAGGTGATGCCGATGGAGCCGCCGGTCTCCGTGTCGATCTGGTTGACGCGGTAGCGGACCAGGGCGGGGATGCCGTCGCCGGTGGTGTCCACACGGTTGGGGAGCTGCCAGCCCTTGAAGGTGACCTCGGGCAGGGAGACCGGCGCCTCACCGGTGTGGCCGGTACGGGTGATGCCCGCCAGCCAGAGGGAGGCGGGGGAGCCGTCGCCCGGGTCGGGCAGCTCCTGGCGCAGCTCCCAGGAGTCGACCGGCTGGTAGGAGGAGCCGGCCAGCGACGAGGTGGTGATCTTCGTCAGCCGCTTGCTGGTCCAGAAGGTCGGCGCGATCCGGTTCTTGCAGTCCTCGCCCGCCTTGCACTCCTGGTCGACGGGGACGTCGGGCCAGCGCTTGGCGTTGGCCGTGGTCATCTTGGCCGGGGCGCAGTCGAAGGAGGCGTCGGGCAGGCAGCGTTCGGCGACCGTGAAGTCCACCTTGGCGCTCGCCGCGTTGGTCCCGTACAGGTTGTCGGAGCGCAGTCCGTACTCGATACGGGAGAGGTAGCCGCCCCGGACGTACTCGGTCGGGGTGCCGAGGCCGGTGGTCGCGGAGACGTTACGGCCGTAGCGGTTCTTCTCCTGGGTGTAGTGGTACGTGGTGGCGTTGGCGTTGGTGTCCACCACGTAGTCGAGGTTCCATCGCCACGCCTGCTGGCAGTGCGCGTCGGCGAAGGCGGCCTTGTAGCAGGGCTCGCCGCTCTGGTTGCCGTACACCGGCACGGTCCAGGTGGAGTTGGTCTCCGCCTTCCCGGACGACCAGCCGGGCAGCCGGTTGTAGCCGAAGTAGTACTGGGTGCCGTCGGTGGTGGTGATCCGCCAGTGCTCGCCGTCGTTGTCGCCGTTGGCGCGCGGGGAGGGGGCGTCGGCGTCGGTCAGCCGCTCGATCCTGGTGCCGTCGTCGTCCTTGAGCTTCCACTCACCGCGGGTGTCGTCCCTGACCAGTTCGTGGGACTGGCCGTCGAGCGACATGGTGGCGTTCCAGGTGGACCAGCACAGGTCGCCGTTCTTGGCCTTGTTGGTGCCGCCCGTCATGTCGTCGTTGCACGACACGTAGCGTCGCTCGATGTAGTTCTCGGTGAGCGACCAGCCGTCACCGACCTCGTTGGACTGGTTGTTGGTGGCCGCCGTACGGCCGTCCAGCGACTGCGACGAGTAGTTCAGGGCCAGTTCGGGGTCCATGCCGCCGGGGGACTCCGGGGTCTGGATCTCGTACCCCCAGCCGAAGCCGCCGGAGGAGTCGCCGGCCGTCCAGTTGCCCGAGGGGCTCAGCGGCGTCGCCTTGTAGTCGCCGCCCGCGCCGGAGGCGCCCGCGGTCGCCGCGAGCAGGGTCACGCCGGAGGCGGCGGTGAGGCCGGTGGCGGAGCGGGCGCTCTTCGGCGCGGCCGTCACGGGCGCCTCGGCGGCGTCCCCGCCGGTGGCGTCCGCCGGCGCCGCCGCGTCGACCGGGATGTCCGCGGTCAGTGTCCGGTCGCCCGTGTCGTTGTCGGTGTCGAGCGGGGCGGGCGCGCCGCAGTCCTTCGCGCCGGGTGACTCCAGGGCGCAGGAGGGCAGGTGGACGAGGGAGAGGCGGGAGGCCCAGCCGGCGCCGAAGGCGTGCTCGAACCGGGAGTAGTCGAGGGAGAGCCGGACCTTCGCGTCGCTGCCGCCGTCGGCGGCGCGCACGGCGAGGACGACGCCCTCGACGCCCAGCCTCTCGGTGGTCTTCCGGTCGAGTATCTGGACCCGCGCGGTCGCGGGCGCCTTGCCGCGCTCACCGCCCGGGGTCTTCCCTGCGGCGGCCCCGAGCCGTACGGGCAGCTTGCCCGCGCGCTCCACCGTGCCCCGGGCGGCGGGGAGTTCGACCTCCGCCGTGCCGGGCGCGGGCCAGCTCACGCCGGGCGCTGACCTCAGCGCGTCGCGGGCGGCGTCGTCCTTGCCGCCGGCGCGCTTCCGGTCGACCGGGGAGACCGGTACGGGCTTGGTCTCGTCCAGCTTCGGCAGGGCGAGAGAGCCGACCGCGAAGGCGGTCTCGGCGCTCAGGAAACCCCCGAGGAGCAGGGACGCGGTGATGACGGACGTGGTTTTCGTCCACCTTCTTCGACGTGTTGGTCTCGATCTGCGCCGGCTGTGCACGGCGCGGCTCGATGGGTCGTTCACGGAAGCCCCCTAGTGGTGAAGTTGATAACCGCGTGTGGAGAATACGTGCCTAAGAGCTACGTAAAGCACAGCTAAAGGGGGCATATCTGATCGCTTCTGTTGTGATTTGCACAAGCGGAATGTCGGGATTGCCGCAACATGCCGGATTAATTCATCGATGGTGTGCGCTTTACTCTCCTTTCGTTCGCCATCACCGTTCATTCACAAAGGCTGTTGGGCTTCCCTCGGTCACCGCTCCGCGAGACGCGCGCGGGACCGCCGGGGGCTTCGGGGAGGAAACGTCTTGTCACTTCAACCACGGCTGCGCAGACGCCGGGCGCGACTGCGCCCGCTGATCGCCGCCGCCGTCGCCACCGGCCTGGCCGGCGCCGTCATACCGCTCTCCGCCGTACCGGCCACGGCCGCCGGCGCCGCCACGTCCGCCGACGCGGCGGCCGAGCGGGCCACACCGGCCGAGCGCGCCCTCAAGAAGGCGGCCGCGACCGGGGAACAGGTCGAAGTGGTCGCGCAGCGCGGTGAGTTCTCCACCACCTACGCCAACCCCTCGGGCTCCTTCACCCAGGAGACGCACATCGTCCCGATCCGGGTCCGCCAGAACGGCCGCCTGGTGACGGCCGATCCGACGCTGGTACGCACCGGTGACGGTGCCGTACGGCCCCGCGCCACCTCCGTCGGCCTGGAGTTCTCCGGCGGCGGCGACGCGGTGATGGCCACCATCGAGCAGCACGGCCGCACCATGTCGCTGGACTGGCAGGGCAAGCTCCCCACGCCCGAACTCGACGGCGACACCGCCACGTACCCCGAGGTGATCCCCGGCGTCGACCTGAAGCTGCGCGCCGGGGTCACCGGCTTCCAGCAGGTCCTCGTCGTCAAGTCCCGGGAGGCCGCCGCCGATCCCCGGCTGGAGCGGCTGACCTTCCCGATGGAGACGGACGGGGTACGGGCCCGTACCGACGCGGCGGGCAACCTCACCGCCGTCGACCCGGCCGGGCAGAACGTGTTCGCCGCGCCCACCCCGGTCATGTGGGACAGCTCCGGCGTCGCCACGGGCCAGGAGCCCCGGGGCGCGGCCTCACTCGGCGCCGCGCTCGCCGCGGCCGAGGGCGCCGCGACCGGCTCCGCCGCGACCGACGGCGCCGCGAAGCGGTCCGCCCGGCAGGCCCCGGCCATCGAGGAGGAAGGGTTCGCTCCGGCGGCCGGTGCCAAGGAGAGCGCCGTACCCGCCGTCGTCGAGGGCGGCGCCCTCAAGCTGACGCCCGATCAGGGGCTGCTCACCGCGCCCGACACGGTCTTCCCCGTCCACATCGATCCGTACGTCTCCGGCGGACGCAACAACTGGACCGCGGTCGCGAAGAGTTACCCGACGACCAGCTACTGGAACAAGTCGGACAACGTCGCACGGGTCGGCCACGAGAACGAGACCGGCGGCACCTGGTTCTCGTACTTCACGATGGACACCCGGAACCTCTCCGGCAAGTCCATCGTGAACTCCACGTTCCGGATCAAGAACACCCACTCCTGGTCCTGCACCAAGAAGCCGGTCCAGTTGTACGCCTCGAACCCCATCAGCTCCGCCACCACCTGGGCCAAGCAGCCCACGCTCGGCGCGCTGCTCGCCACCGTGACCGACTCCAAGGGCTGGGGCAACGGCTGCCCCGCGGGCAACCTGGAGTTCGGCGTCAAGGGCAACGCCGTGAAGGCGGCGGCCTCCAACTGGCCGACGATGACGCTCAGCCTCCAGGCCAGCACGACGGACACCGAGGGCTGGAAGAAGTTCGACGCCGCCACCGCCGTCCTGAGCACCGAGTACAACACGCCGCCGGCCGTGCCGTCCGCGCTCGACACCGTCCCCAGCACGAAGAACTCCGCCGGCTGCGGCAACACCGCGCCGTACGGCCTGATCGGTGACACGGACGTCCAGCTCACGGCGAAGGGCAGCGACCCGGACGGCGGGACGGTCCAGATGAAGTTCCACCTCTGGGCGACCGGCCACCACCCGACCGCCGATCCCAACGGCGTCATGATCGTCAACCAGACGGTCGCCATCACCTCGGGCTCCGTCGCCCGCGTCACCATCCCCAAGGCCACCCTGAAGGCCCATGTGGGCACGGCGGACGGGAACTTCTCCTGGAAGGTCCAGGCCGGTGACGGCTCCCTGACCAGCGACTGGAACCCGACCGAGGGCGCCCCCGGCTGCCGCTTCGTCTACCTGCCCGACCGTCCCAGCGCACCGCCGACCGTGACCTCCCAGCAGTTCCCGGACGGCACCGCCGGCTGGCCCGTCGACACCGGCACGGTCCGCAACCCGGGCACCTTCGTCGTCGGCCCCGGCGCCGCCACCGACATCGCCTCGTACGAGTTCTGGTCCACGATCGACCCGACGATCACGACCCGCGCGCCCGCGGCCCTCGGCGGCTCCGTCAACATCGAACTGACCCCCACCAAGGCGGGCGCGCACCAGCTCTACGTACGCAGCCTCGACCGTGCGGGCAACCGCTCCGACACCCGCGCCTACCTCTTCTACGCCAACGGCGCCAAGGTCGCCGACAAGGTGGGCGACCTCAACGGCGACGGCCAGGCCGACCTGTGGGCCGTCGACGCCGCCGGAACCCTCCAGCGCCACTTCGGCGACGGCACCGGAAAGGCCGTGAAGGCCGACCGCGCCGCCTCCCCGGCCGGCCGCTACACCGGGACGAAGACGACCCGGCGCGGCGACTGGACCGACGACGGCTACGAGGACCTGATCACCCTGGCCGGCGACCCGGCCGTGGCCCGCGACCGCCTCTGGGTCCACCCCAACGACGGCTCCGGCGCCGTCGACGAGTCCGACAAGCGCGAACTGCGCGTCTGGGACACCGAGAACGACCACTGGCAGGGCGCCGACCAGATCCTCGCCATCGGTGACGTCGACGGACCGCTCGACCTCGACGGCGACGGCGTGATCGGCCCCGACGACCGCCCCGGCTACCCGGACCTGCTGGTCAAGCAGGGCGACCAGCTCTGGCTCTACTTCGGCTCGCCGTCCGGCTACCTCGACGACTACGTCTACTACCTGGACGACTTCATCGACCAGCCGCCCGTCCTGATCGGCGACGGAAGCTGGTCCAACTACGACCTCGCCGCCCCCGGCGACACGGCCGGCGACGGCCGCGTCGACCTCGCCGCCCGCAAGAAGGACACCGGCGAACTGTTCCTGTACGCGGGTACGGGACCGAACGGCGAGGGCCTGGGCTCCGGCCCCGACCGCGCCGCCATCGGCACCGGCTGGACCCCCGCCAACCGCCCGCTGCTCACCGCGGTCCCGAACGTCCTGGGCGACGGCAAGCCCGCGGTCTGGTCCACCAACGCGGCCGGTGACCTGCTCTTCTACCCGGAGATCAAGGGCAGCGGCGTCAACGCGGGATCGGGGATGGCGGGCTTCCGCGCACTGAACTGACGTGCACTGAACTGACGCGCGCTGAACTGACCGGCGCCGCACGGCGGTACGGGCCGGACCTGACCACCGTCAGGTCCGGCCCGTACCGCTGCCCGCCGTGGTGCTACAGCCAGCCGTTGCGCTTGAGCGTGCGGTGGATCACCACACACGTCGTGATGATGACGCCGAGGACCAGCGGGTAGCCGAACCGCCACTGCAACTCCGGCATGTGCTCGAAGTTCATGCCGTACACCCCGCAGACCGCCGTCGGCACGGCGATGATGGCCGCCCACGAGGTGATCTTGCGCATGTCCTCGTTCTGCGCGACGCTCGCCTGCGCCAGATTGGCCTGGAGGATGGAGTTCAGCAGTTCGTCGAAGCCGATGACCTCCTCGTGCACCTGGGCGAGGTGGTCCGCGACGTCACGGAAGTACTTCTGGATGTCGGGTTCGATCAGCCGCATCGGCCGCTCGCTCAGCAACTGCATCGGACGCAGCAGCGGGGAGACCGCGCGCTTGAACTCCAGCACCTCGCGCTTGAGCTGGTAGATCCGCCCGGCGTCCGCGCCGCGCGGGCCGCCCTTGGCCGGAGCGGAGAAGACATCGATCTCGACCTCGTCGATGTCGTCCTGCACGGCCGCCGCCACCGCGATGTACCCGTCCACGACATGGTCGGCGATGGAGTGCAGCACCGCCGAGGGGCCCTTGGCCAGCAGATCGCTGTCGGACTCCAGACGGTGGCGCAGGCTGCGCAGCGAGCCCTTGCCGCCGTGCCGGACGGTGATGACGAAGTTCCGGCCGGTGAAGCACATCACCTCGCCGGTCTCGACGACCTCGCTGGTCGCGGTCAGTTCGGCGTGGTCCACGTAGTGGATCGTCTTGAAGACGGTGAACAGCGTGTCGTCGTACCGCTCCAGCTTCGGCCGCTGGTGCGCGTGGACCGCGTCCTCCACCGCCAGCGGGTGCAGCCCGAACTCGGCCGCGATCCCCGCGAACTCCGCCTCGGTCGGCTCGTGCAGCCCGATCCAGGCGAAGCCGCCGCCCTCGCGGACGCGCAGCATCGCCTCGCGCGGGGTCAGGCAGGGGTCCTCCCTGACGCGCTCGCCGTCGCGGTAGACCGCGCAGTCGACGACCGCGCTCGAAGCGGACGGGTCGCGGGTGGGGTCGTAGCCGTCGTACGAGCCGAAGGAGGCGTTGTTCTTGCGCAGGGACGGGCGGACCGCTGCGCGCAGGTCACGGATCATCGACATGGCGGGGCTCCTCTACGGAGAGGCCGTCGGCGGGAGCGTGGCACAGCCCGGAATGGGGACGTGTTGCGTGACGTCCGCAAAGCGGGCGGCACCGCGGCGTTCGCGGTGACGGCGTTCGCTTATGACAGGAATAAACACCGGCGATCGAGAAGTGCTCTTCCGTCGTGCGATCTGCCATGGCCGTGCCCGGTGCGGCGGGCGGTCGGCATGTCCGTGAGGTGTCAGTACACCGAGGAGGTGTCAGTTCACCGGGACGGATGCGACGCGACTCGGGCGGAAGAGCGGCTGGTACTGGCCGGGTGACTTCGGTCCACCGCAGCCCCACCTCCTCCAGTCTGTCCCCCGTGGGGGATGACGTGTCGTCGGGACTGGAGAGCGACGCTTCTGCGTGCTGTCCCGACCGGCGGCCTACGGTATCAGCAGCCTCAGGGCCAAACTGACCTCTTGCCCAATCCTTACGCGATCTATGCTCCCCGTATGGAAGAAATTCTCGCCCTGGTCGAGGCACGGCTCCGCACGGCCCTGGGAGAACCGGACGCGCGCGCCGCGGTGACCTTCCTGGGCACGGACCGTATCGAGGTCCTGCGCTTCCTGGACGGCTCCGACGTCGTGCGGTACGCCACGCTCGGGATGTCCGCGCAGCCGATGGCCGACCCGTCCGCGCTCCTCGCCGACGGGGTGGAGGGGCCCCGTGCCGAGCTGGTCCTCTCCGTACGCGCCGGGCTCGCCGACACCGACCAGGTGCTGCGCACGCTCGCGGTACTGGCCGCGTCGCCGCAGGTCGAGGGCGTGGTGGTGGCGCCGGGCGGCTCGCTCGACGTGGGCGGGCCGCTGTGGCCGGGGGCGCCGTTCCACTCCGTCCTGGTCGGGGAGTCCGGGGGGCTGGTGCCGGACCTGGAGCTGGACGCGCCCCTGGAACCCGTACGGTTCCTGCCGCTGCTGCCGATGACGCCGAACGAGGCGGCGTGGAAGCGGGTCAGGGGCGCCGCGGAGCTGGAGGAGCGCTGGCTCGCGCGCGGCACGGACCTGCGCGACCCGCTGCGGCGTTCGGTCGCGCTGGACTGATCCGGGTACGGGGCCGGAGCGGGGCCGGATCAGGGTCCGGCCCCGCTCCGGTGGTCGTCGTGGTCAGTTGGCGAAGACCCCGACGCCGTCCTCCGTGGCGTGCGCGGGCCGCAGTTCCTCGGCCCGGTGGCTCAGCGCGCCGCGCCGCACCCCCACGACGACGGCGCCGACGACCGCGGCGCCCGCGGCCACCAGGAACGGGACATGGACGTCGCTCCACTCCTCGATCTTCGGTGCGAGGAAGGGCGCCGCCGCCGCGGCGAACCAGCGGACGAAGTTGTAGCCCGCGCTCGCCACCGGACGGGGCGCGTCCGAGACACCCAGCGCCAGTTCGGTGAAGACCGTGTTGTTGAGGCCGATGAAGGCGCCCGAGACGATCGTGCCGACGACGGCCGCGGTGTGGTTCCCGTATCCGAGCACCACCAGGTCGGCGGCGAGCAGCACGAGCGAGCCGCCCAGCACCCGCAGCGAGCCGAGGCGCGCCTGGAGCCGGGGCGCCACCAGGACGGAGAAGACCGCGAGCAGCAGGCCCCAGGCGAAGAAGACCGCGCCCGACCGGTACGGCGACATGTTCAGCACGAACGGCGTGAAGGCCAGGACCGTGAAGAACGCGTAGTTGTAGAAGAACGCCGCGGCGGCGGCCGACGCGAGCCCGCCGTGCCCGAGCGCCCTGATCGGGTCGAGGAGCGAGGTCTTCCGCGCGGGCCTGGGCTGCTCCTTGAGGAACGCCGTGATGCAGACGAAGCCGATGGCCATCAGCGCGGCGGTGCCGAAGAACGGGTAGCGCCAGCTCGCGTCGCCGAGGAGCGCGCCGAGCAGCGGCCCGCAGGCCATGCCGAGGCCGAGCGCCGACTCGTACAGCAGGATGGCCGCCGAGGAACCCCCGGCCGCCGCGCCGACGATGACGGCGAGCGCGGTCGAGACGAAGAGCGCGTTGCCGAGACCCCAGCCGGCCCGGAAGCCGACCAGTTCCGCTACGGAGGACGACGTACCGGAGAGTCCGGCGAAGACGACGACCAGGGCCAGGCCCACGAGCAGGGTCCCCCGTCCGCCGATTCGGCTGGAGACCCAGCCGGTGAGCAACATCGCGACGGCGGTGATCAGGAAGTAGGACGTGAAGAGGAGGGAGACCTGGCTCGCGGTGGCGTCGAGTCCCTTGGCGATGGACGGCAGGATCGGGTCGACGAGTCCGATGCCCATGAAGGCCACGACGGAGGCTCCGGCCGTGGCCCAGACGGCCTTGGGCTGGTGCAACAGCCCGCCCGCTCCTTCGTCGAACGGATCTCCGCGGCCTGCTTCGCCCGGCTCTGCGCGCATGAGGGGTCTCCTCGCTCTCCGGCTGGATAGATGGTGTATGCACATATTAAGTTAGCGGAGCTAATGATTGCAAGTTGCACCTACATCGTTCCGTGACACCTCGGGCCGGACGGGTGATCGTCCTTGACGCGACGACGGTCGCGGAGGACCGTGGGGCCCTATGAGGGGTGAACCCAGTTGCCCGAAGTGCGGTGGCCGGGTCAGGGCGCCCGGTCTCTTCGCCGACTCCTGGCAGTGCGACGTGCATGGCACCGTGCACCCGCTCCAGCCCGTGATACCGCCCAGCGTCGAGGCCCTCGATGTCGTGGTGCACCGCGCGCGGGTCCCGGTCTGGATGCCCTGGCCGCTGCCGGTCGGCTGGCTCTTCGCCGGCGTGGCGTACGCGGGCGACGACCGCAGCGGCGGCCGGGCCACCGCCGTCGCGTGCTCGGGTCCCGGGCCGCTCGGCGGCAGCGGTGAGCTGCTGCTGATCGCCGAGGAGCTGGGCGTCGGGCTCGGGGCGCGCTACGCGGGGATCGACGGACCCGACCCGGGGGCCATGATCAGTGTCGACAAGCCGCCGCAGACCAAACTCCTGGCCGCAGGTCGGCCCACCCCGCTCTGGCACGTCCCGCAGGCGCCGCAGGACCGCGCCGTCTTCGTGGGCGAGGCGCTCGGGCTCTGGCTGTGGGCGATCGTCTGGCCGGAGCAGTCGGGGCTGCTGCTCTACGACGAACTCGTCCTGACCGATCTGCGGGAAGTGGGCACGGAGGTGGAGCTGCTGCCGTGCGGCGTGCTCTCTCCCCGGCTGCTCCACTGAGTACGGGCGTACGGGCGCACGGAGGGCACGTACGGGGAGCAGGGCACGGGTGAGGCGCGCGAGGCGTGCAAGGGAGTACGAGGGCGTCCGAGTGGGGCGTGGGGGGCGTGCGGGGGGCGTGCGGGGTGGGAAACGCCTGCCGTTATCCTTGACGTCCCCCGCCAGGGCTCACTCCTGGCCCGTCCCCAGCTCCGGAGTCCGCGTCGTGCGCATCGATCTGCACACCCACTCCACCGCCTCGGACGGCACCGACACCCCCGCCGAGCTGGTCCGTAACGCCGTCGGAGCCGGGCTCGACGTCGTCGCGCTGACCGACCACGACTCCACCCGGGGTCACGCCGAGGCGATCGCCGCGCTCCCGGGACTCGACCGACCGCTCACGCTCGTCACCGGCGCCGAACTGTCCTGCCGGCTCGACGGTGTCGGGCTGCACATGCTCGCGTACCTCTTCGACCCGGACGAGCCCGCGTTCCTGCGCGAGCGCGAGCTGGTACGGGACGACCGCGTGCCCCGCGCCCGCGCGATGGTCGCCAAGCTCCAGGAGCTGGGCGTCCCGATCACCTGGGAGCAGGTCGAGCGGATCGCCGGTGACGCCTCCCTGGGCCGGCCGCACATCGCCACCGCCCTCGTCGAACTGGGCGTCGTCGAGACGGTCTCCGACGCCTTCACGTCGCAGTGGCTGGCCAACGGCGGGCGCGCCTACGCCGAGAAGCACGAACTCGACCCCTTCACGGCGATCCGCCTGGTCAAGGCCGCCGGCGGGGTCACCGTCCTCGCCCACCCTCAGGCCGTCAAGCGCGGCGAGGTCGTGCCCGAGTCCGCCGTCGCGCGGCTCGCCGCCGCCGGGCTCGACGGCGTCGAGGTCGACCACATGGACCACGACGGGCCGACCCGCGCCCGGCTGCGCGGACTCGCCGCCGAACTCGGGCTGCTGACCACCGGCTCCAGCGACTACCACGGCACCCGGAAGTCCATCGAGCTGGGCGCCTGGACCACCGACCCGGAGATCTACGGCGAGATCACCCGGCGCGCCTTCGGCGCCTTCCCGGTGCCCGGTGCGGGCGGACACGCGTAGGGCTTCCGCCCTCCCCCCGCCGCAGCGCGGCCCTGCCGTACGTCCGGCGTATTTCCGGGCGTAACCGGCCTGGCCCCCGTCCCTCTCCACCCGCCTGTAACCGGCTGCCCGGCCGGCCGCCTCCCCGGCGCCGCCGCCGTGTTCCGTTCGTCCCCGTTCCTCTCCGCTTCTTCTTCCCTCAGGGCCTCACTGTGTTCGATTTTGCTGTCTTCGGATCCCTCTTTCTCACCCTCTTTGTGATCATGGACCCGCCCGGGATCACCCCGATCTTCCTGGCCCTGACCTCCGGGCGCCCCGCCAAGGTCCAGCGCGCCATGGCCTGGCAGGCGGTGGCCGTCGCCTTCGGCGTGATCACCGTCTTCGGGCTGCTCGGCCAGCAGATCCTGGACTACCTCCATGTCTCCGTACCGGCCCTGATGATCGCCGGCGGGCTGCTCCTGCTGCTCATCGCGCTCGACCTGCTGACCGGCAAGACCGACGAGCCGCAGCAGACCAAGGACGTCAACGTGGCGCTCGTACCACTGGGCATGCCGCTGCTCGCGGGGCCCGGCGCGATCGTCTCCGTCATCCTCGCCGTCCAGCACGCCGACGGCGCCACGGGCCAGGTCTCGGTCTGGGCGGCGATCGTCGCGATGCACGGGGTGCTCTGGCTGACGATGCGCTACTCGCTGCTGATCATCAGGGTGATCAGGGACGGCGGAGTGGTGCTGGTGACCCGGCTCGCCGGGATGATGCTTTCGGCCATTGCCGTGCAGCAGATCATCAACGGCGTCACCCAGGTCGTCCAGGCCTCGTGAGCCGGGGGCAACTCGATGCCCGGGGCAACGGGCAGCGCCCCCGTACGAGTGATCCGTACGGGGGCGCTTCGTGCGTCGCGTGAAATCCCGGAGAGCCGGGAAGGTTACGAGGCCGAGGATTCGGCCGGGCGGATATAGATGCGCTGGCCCATCGCTGCGGCCTGCTGCACTATCCGGTTGACGGAGGCGGCGTCCACGACGGTGCTGTCCACGGCCGAGCCGTCGACGTCGTCGAGTCGCATGATTTCGAAGCGCAAGGCTTCTCCCTTCGTCTGATCCTCCTGCTGGAGAACTGTGTGAGTGACGGGCAACTCCGTCGTTGGTTATATGTCGGGCAGCTACCTCCTGATCAACGGCTTGCCCTCTGCAAACATTCCCTACGCTAAGGAAAATTTTTGAGTGACTAACTACCGATGGGTAAGGTGTCCGTCCATCGAGAACGAACGGCGTATGAACGAGGCAGAGATCAACGCAGAGAGCAACACCGAGATCAGCGCGGAGAGCGATGCGGAGAACACCGCTATCGGCGCCCGGCTGGAGCGGACCAACGAGCTGCTCCAGCGCGTGCTGGCCGAGGTCGCGAAGACCCCGTCCACCCATGCCATCTTCGTCGACGCGGGTTACGTCTACGCTGCGGCCGGGTTGCTTGTAGCGGGTACCGAGGACCGGCGCTCCTTCGACCTTGACGCCGAAGGGCTCATCGAGGCCTTCATCGACAAGGCGCGGATCATCTTCGCGGACAGCAGACTGCTCCGCGTCTACTGGTACGACGGCGCGAGACGCCGGATCCACACCACCGAACAGCAGTCCATCGCCGAACTGCCCGACGTCAAGGTCAGGCTCGGCAACCTCAACGCCAACAACCAGCAGAAGGGCGTCGACTCCCTGATCCGCACCGACCTCGAATCGCTCGCCCGGCACCGCGCCATCAGCGACGCGGCCCTGGTCGGCGGGGACGAGGACCTGGTGTCGGCCGTCGAGGCGGCGCAGGGGTACGGCGCGCGGGTCCACCTCTGGGGCATCGAGGCGGGCGAGGGGTCCAACCAGGCGGAGCCGCTGCTCTGGGAGGTCGACAGCCAGCGCACCTTCGACCTGGAGTTCTGCAAGCCGTACGTCACCCGGCGGCCGGTCACCACGTACGAGCACGAGGGCGAGCCGCCGCCCTCCCGGGACCAGGTCCGGTTCCTCGGCGCGCAGATCGCCGCGACGTGGCTGGCGGAGCGGGGCAGGGAGGCCATGGCCGAGCTGCTGCCGGGCCACCCCTATCTGCCGGGACCGGTCGACCAGGACCTGCTGATCGAGGCGGAGAAGCTGCTCCAGCGCTCGCTGAGGGGCCACTCCATGCTGCGCCGGTCGCTGCGGGACGGCTTCTGGCAGCACCTCCAGTCCCAGTTCTGAGCGCTGGGCCGGAGGCGTCCGCCGGTGTCGGGCCGTGTCCGTGTCGTTGTCAGTAGAGGCTGTCCCAGAAGTCGGCCAGTGCCGCCGCCGTCTGCGCCGGCCGGTCGGTGTTGGGGGAGTGCTCCGCCCCCGCGATGACGGTCCTGCGGGCCTCCAGCCGCCGCGCCATGGAGTCCAGCAGCGGCACCGGCCACACGTCGTCCCGCTCGCCGGAGATCACATGCAGCGGCAGCCGCTGTACGGCGGCCAGCTCGGCCACCCGGTCCGGCTCCGCGCTGAGCTGGGCGCCGGTCGTGACGAGCTGCGCGGGACTGGTGCGCACCCAGCGTTCGCGCAGGTCGGCGCGGTTGCCGGGGGTGGAGACATCCTCCGGGGGCTCCATCGTCCGCATCAGGTCCCAGACCTGGGCCATGGTCATGACCGCGAGCGTGTCGCTGAGCAGCTTGATCCGCTCCCGCTGGCCGGGGGTGACCTCGGCGGGACCCGAGGACATCAGCGTCAGCGAGAGGAACGGATCCCGGTCCAGCAGCACCGCGGCGCGGGAGATCTGGCCGCCGAGCGAGTGCCCGAGCAGATGGACGGGGGTGTCGAGCGCCGCCGCCTGCGCCAGCACATCGGCGGCCAACTCGGCCCGGGTGTACGCCTCTTCGGTGTCCGGCCCCTCGGTCTCGTACTGTCCGCGGCCGTCCACGGCGACGGTTCTGTACCCGGCCGCTGCGAGCGGTTCGAGCAGCGCGATGAAGTCTTCCTTGCTGCCGGAGAACCCGGGCAGCATCAGCACGGTCCCGTGCGGCTCCCCGGCGGGCCGCGCGTCGAGGACGGCGAACCGTCCGCGCCGGGTGGCGAGCGTACGGGCGTGGGCGCAGGGGGGCGGGGTGAAGGTGGGCGGCCGACTCATGCGACGAGGCTAACCGCGTACGCGTCCGGGCGGCGTTCCGCCCCTGTAACGCACAGGGGTCCCCGTCACGCACAGGGGTCCCCGTCACGCACAGGGCCTCGGAACCGCCGATGGCCCGGCACCCCCTGAGTGCGGGGCGTCGGGCCATCGGCGGTGGCACAAGGGCGGCGTACCGGGTGGGAAGGGCCGCCCGGGCGGGGTGTGGCTCGGCTCAGCTCTCCTCGGGCTGGGCCGGGGCCGTCTTCGCCGGGGTCGTACGGGCGCGGCGCCGGCGCGGCTTGGGCTCCGCCTCCGCCTCCGCCTCCGTGCCGGGCGCCTCGGCGACGGCGTCCGCCACCGTGGCCTTCTCGGTCTTCTCGGCCTTCGGCTTGGCGACGCGGGTACGGCGCCGGGGCTTGGGCTCCTCGGCCTCGGCGGTCTCCGGGGCCTCGGCGACCGCGACGGCTTCCGCGGCCGGAGCCTCGGCTGCCTTGGCCTTCGTGACGCGGGTGCGGCGACGCGGCTTGGTCTCCTCGGCCGGAGCCTCGGCGGCCGGCGCCTCGGGGGCCGCCACGGCCGCCTCGGCCACCGCGGGAGCCTCCGCCTCCGGCTTCACGGCGCGGGCGCGGCGGCGGCGCGGCTTGGGCGCCGCCTCCGGCTCCGGCTCGGCCACCGCGGGGGCCTCGGCCACGGCGGTGGCTTCCGCCACCACGGTCTCCGGGGACGCCGACTCCGCACCGGAACCGGCACGGGTGCGCCGGCGGCGGCGCGGGGTACGCGGCTCCACCGGGAGGTCGACCACGGCCGTCTGGAACTGCGGCTCCGGTGCCTGCGCCGGTGCGGCCACCGCCGGGGCGCTCGCCCTGGCCGGAGCCGGGGCAGCGGCGGCGGGCGCCGTCGTCGCGGTCGCCGCCGCGTCCAGGGACGTGCCGCCACGGGTGCGGCGGCGCTGGCGCGGCGTACGCGTACGCTCGGGCCGCTCCTCCCGTACGGGCGCGGCGGCCGGCGCGGACCTGCGGCCACGGCCACCGGTCTCGCCCAGGTCCTCGACCTGCTCGGCCGAGAGCCCGGCGCGCGTCCGCTCGGCGCGCGGCAGGACACCCTTGGTCCCGGCCGGGATGTTCAGCTCCTCGAACAGGTGCGGGGAGGTGGAGTACGTCTCCGGCGGGTCCGGGAAGCCGAGGTCGAGCGCCTTGTTGATGAGCTGCCAGCGCGGGATGTCGTCCCAGTCGACCAGCGTCACCGCCGTACCGGACGCCCCCGCGCGGCCGGTGCGGCCGATGCGGTGGAGGTAGGTCTTCTCCTCCTCCGGCGACTGGTAGTTGATGACGTGTGTCACACCTTCGACGTCGATGCCGCGGGCGGCGACGTCCGTGCAGACCAGCACGTCCACCTTGCCGTTGCGGAAGGCGCGCAGCGCCTGCTCGCGGGCGCCCTGGCCCAGGTCGCCGTGGACCGCGCCGGAGGCGAAGCCGCGCTGGGCGAGCTGGTCGGCGATGTCGGCGGCCGTGCGCTTCGTACGGCAGAAGATCATGGCGAGTCCGCGGCCCTCGGCCTGGAGGATCCGCGCGACCAGCTCCGGCTTGTCCATGGAGTGGGCGCGGTAGATCCGCTGGGTCGTGTTGCGGACGGTCGCGCCCTCGTCGTCCGGCGAGGTGGCGCTGATGTGCGTCGGCTGCGACATGTAGCGGCGGGCGAGGCCGATGACCGCGCCCGGCATCGTCGCGGAGAACAGCATGGTCTGGCGCTTGGGCGGCAGGAGCTGGATGATCCGCTCGACGTCGGGCAGGAAGCCCAGGTCCAGCATCTCGTCGGCCTCGTCGAGGACGAGCCCGCGGACGTGCGACAGGTCCAGCTTGCGCTGGCCAGCCAGGTCCAGCAGCCGGCCCGGGGTGCCGACGATCACGTCGACGCCCTTCTTGAGGGCCTCGACCTGCGGCTCGTAGGCCCGGCCGCCGTAGATCGCGAGAACGCGTACGTTACGGACCTTGCCGGCGGTCAGCAGGTCGTTGGTGACCTGCTGGCACAGCTCGCGGGTGGGGACGACCACCAGGGCCTGCGGGGCGTTGGTGAGCTGCTCGGGCGTGGCCCGGCCGGACTCGACGTCCGCGGGGACGGTGACGCGCTCCAGCAGCGGGAGGCCGAAGCCGAGCGTCTTGCCCGTGCCGGTCTTGGCCTGTCCGATGACGTCCTTGCCCGACAGCGCGACGGGGAGGGTCATCTCCTGGATGGGGAACGGAGACAGGATGCCGACGGCTTCAAGCGCTTCGGCTGTCTCGGGGAGGATTCCGAGTTCTCGGAAAGTCGTAGTCAGGGTGCTGCCTCTTCTGTGAGACGCGGCGTGAGGCGAACGCTGGGGGTCGTACCGCACCTGGGTACTCGGCCGGCCGTGGATTGGCCGGATGGCGCGGGACCACTGCCGTCGCTCAGAGCGCTCATGCCGCTGAGGGGGCCCCTCATCTGCGGTCGTACGCTGCTGTGCGCACGGTCCGCGCGGAGGGCGGTCGGGGTCGGAGCCGATCGGGCCACCGACCGGGCATCCTCTGGGGCCTGTCCGTGGAGAACGGACCTCGTTCAAACACTGTAAACATGCGATGGCCCGCCGAATAGTCGGCAGGCTCATTACCACTGTACCCCGGAATCGCGCATGTGTGTTGGGCGAATTCGTCGGGATGGTGTGACGGCAGTGTCTGACCAGGCCCTTACGCCCTCCGCGGAGCGGGCTATTGTGCCCCTCATGGAGACGCCCGACAACGCCACCCCGCCCGCATCCGCAGCCGAGGAACCCACCGGATCGACCGGATCCGCCGCGTCCGAGTCGGCCGGCTCGGACGCGCCGACCGGTACCGCCGCCCAGGACTGGGAGACGGCCTCGGCCGAGCCGCAGTACCGCGCGGCGGTCGTGGACCTGCTGGGCGCACTCGCCTACGGGGAGCTGGCGGCCTTCGAACGGCTCGCGGAGGACGCCAAGCTCGCGCCGACCCTGGGGGACAAGGCGGCGCTGGCGAAGATGGCCGCGGCGGAATTCCACCACTTCGAACAGTTGAACGACAGGCTGCGGGCGATCGACGCCGAGCCGACCGGGGCCATGGAGCCGTTCGCCAAGGCCCTGGACGACTTCCACCACCTGACCGCGCCGTCGGACTGGCTGGAGGGCCTGGTCAAGGCGTACGTCGGCGACTCGATCGCCAGTGACTTCTACCGCGAGGTCGCCGCCCGTCTGGACACCGACACCCGCGCGCTGGTGCTGGCCGTGCTGGACGACACCGGGCACGGCAACTTCGCCGTGGAGAAGGTGCGCGCCGCGATCGAGGCGGAGCCGCGCGTCGGGGGCCGGCTCGCGCTCTGGGCGCGCCGTCTGATGGGCGAGGCGCTCTCGCAGGCCCAGCGGGTGGTGGCCGACCGGGACGCGCTCTCCACGATGCTGGTGGGCGGGGTGGCCGGCGGCTTCGACCTCGCGGAGGTCGGCCGGATGTTCTCCCGGATCACCGAGGCGCACACGAAGCGGATGGCCGCCCTCGGCCTGGCCGCCTGACCCGCCCGCTCCTCCGGCGGGCGCGTCCCGTCCGCGTCAGGACGGTATGGCGCGGTGCAGCGGGCGGCCCGCCGGGCGGAGCAGCAGTGAGAGCAGGACCGAGGCGACCAGCAGGGCGCCCACCAGCGTCGCCATGACATGGCCGGCGCCGAGCGCCATGTGCGTCACGTACGCGCCGAAGAGGGCGCCGAGGGGCCCTGCCGCGTACACCGTACGGAGCCCGGGGAGCCGGTCCGCCAGGTGGTGGGCGGCGGCCCACGACAGACCGAGTCCGAGCAGGACCGATCCGAGGATTTCCAGGATCACTGCCGATCACCTCACAACACCGGGGGGTGGCTACGCGGTCCGGACCTTCCGGCCCGTCACGTCACTACCCGGCGGGTGGTGAAAACAACCCTCACCACCGCGAAGTGGCCCGGCGGGAAAATCCCGCCGGGCCACTCCTTCTGTCGGTTGACGACAGCGGCTACAGGTTGCCGAAGCCGACCCGCCGTGCCGCCGGCTCACCGATCTCCACGTACGCGATCCGCTCGGCCGGTACGAGCACCTTGCGCCCCTTGTCGTCCGTGAGGCTGAGCAACTGCGCCTTGCCGGCCAGCGCCGCGGACACGGCTCGCTCGACCTCCTCGGCGGACTGCCCGCTCTCCAGAACGATCTCGCGGGGCGTGTGCTGCACGCCGATCTTGACCTCCACGGCTATGTCCCTCCGAACGGTCTGCGTTGCGCGGCCAGCCGCGCTGTACGCAGCACACACTAGCCCGGAGAGACCCTCCGGAAGGCGCCGCGGTGCACGCCCGCAGCGAACACGGTCCGGCCCGCGGCCCTCTCAGTGCTGTTCGCTGCCGTGCAGCGGGAAGCCGGCGATGCCGCGCCAGGCCAGCGAGGTGAGGAGTTGGACGGCCTGTTCGCGGGGGATCTGGGACTCGCTGGAGAGCCAGTAGCGGGCGACGACCTGCGAGACCCCGCCGAGCCCCACCGCCAGCAGCATGGACTCCTCCTTGGAGAGCCCGGTGTCCTCGGCGATCACGTCGGAGATCGCCTCGGCGCACTGGAGCGCGACCCGGTCCACGCGCTCGCGCACCGCCGGCTCGTTCGTCAGGTCCGACTCGAAGACCAGACGGAACGCGCCGCCCTCGTCCTCCACGTACGCGAAGTAGGCGTCCATCGTCGCCTCGACGCGCAGCTTGTTGTCCGTCGTCGAGGCCAGTGCCGTACGGACGGCCAGCAGCAGCGACTCGCAGTGCTGGTCCAACAGGGCGAGATACAGCTCCAGCTTTCCCGGGAAGTGCTGGTAGAGCACGGGCTTGCTGACGCCCGCCCGCTCGGCGATGTCGTCCATCGCCGCGGCGTGGTACCCCTGCGCGACGAACACTTCCTGTGCGGCGCCCAGTAGCTGGTTGCGCCGGGCGCGACGCGGCAGGCGGGTGCCTCGCGGGCGCGCCGCCTCGGTCTGCTCTATGGCTGTCACGCCGCCTCCCAAAATTCGTTCCGTGCGCGTGGTGCGCCGCTCCGCCATCGTACTTTTGGGTAACCCGGCCGCGCGTGGTGGAGGAGGCAGAATTTCACGGACCGGACGCGTACGGAAGCCGGACCGGGCCGTGGTGATCTGCCCGGCCACGCCGGCGCACCAGGCGCTCACCTCAGCGGTAGTCCTCTTCGTCGCCCAGATCCACCGCCCTCGCCTGGTCGGCCGCGTCCCCCTCGCTCGCCGTGTCCTGGTCGATGTGCGTCAGCGGTTCGTCACGGCCCCGGTGCACCTCCGCGCGCTGCTCGGCGGCGTCGGCTTCGGGGATCTCGTCGGCGGCCCCGGCGCTCCCGTCGTCCCGGGTGTCCGGGGCGAAGGTGTCCGGTTCCGTGGGATCGACTGTCATACCGGCCCCCTTTCTCCCTCCCGAGCCTAGGAGCCGGGGGTGTCGCGCGCCATATGGCCGGTGACGCCGAACACCGGGATTCCGGCGTGATCGTCTCGTAACATTGCCGCATGTCGTCGACCGAGCTGCCGGAAACCGTAGCCGCCGCCGTGGCTCCGAAGGTGAGCCCCGTACGGGTCGCGGAGGGGGAGGAGCTGCGCTCCGTCACCCTGCCAGGGCTCACCCTGACCGTACGGACGCGGCCCGCGACCGGTGCCGGGGCCGCGCCCGGGCTGTACGTGCACGGGCTCGGCGGCTCGTCGCAGAACTGGTCGGCGATGATGCCGTACCTCGCGGACCTGATCGACGGCCAGGCAGTCGACCTGCCCGGCTTCGGGGACTCGCCGCCGCCGCGCGACGGCAACTACTCGGTCGGCGCCCACGCCCGCGCGGTGATCCGGCTGCTGGACGCGGGCGGACGCGGCCCCGTCCACCTCTTCGGCAACTCCCTCGGCGGCGCCGTCGCGACGCGAGTGGCCGCCGCACGGCCGGATCTGGTGCGGACGCTGACGCTGGTCTCCCCGGCGCTGCCGGAGATCCTGGTGCAGCGGACCGCCCTGCCCACCGCGCTGCTCGCGGTGCCCGGCGTCGCCACGCTCTTCGGCCGGCTGACCCGGGGGTGGACGGCGGAGCAGCGCACCCGCGGGGTGATGGAGCTCTGTTACGGCGACCCCTCCGCGGTCACGGACGAGGACGTGCGCCACGCGGTGGCGGAGATGGAGCGCAGGCTCCAACTGCCTCATTTCTGGGAGGCGATGACCGGTTCGGCACGCGGTATCGTCGACGCGTACACCCTGGGCGGACAGCACGCGTTGTGGCGGCAGGCCGAGCGGGTACTGGCACCGACCCTGCTCGTCTACGGCGGGCGGGATCAGATCGTTTCGTCCCGTATGGCCCGTCGGGCTTCGGCCGCTTTCCGTGATTCCCGGCTCCTTACGCTCCCCGACGCCGGGCATGTTGCCATGATGGAGTACCCCCGGCAGGTCGCCCAGGCGTGCCGGGACCTCATTGACGAGAACGACTCCGACGACTCGATCGACGAACAGGGCAGGAGCTGATCCGGGGCGTGGGACGACACAGCCGCAAAGGCCCCGTACCCCAGGGCTCCCCGAGTGCGGGTGGCCCCGCGGCGGGTGCGTCCGGCCAGGACCGGGAGGACCGGGAGGGGCCGTACGGGCGGCGCAGGCGTTCCGGCGACGGTCAGGACCAGGATCCGGACCAGCACGGCGGGCCGGGACACGGCACGCCCGCGCACGGCGTGCCGCAGGTGCGCGGCGGCCACCCCGAACAGCGGGAGTCCGGAGGCGGTTGGGGCAGCGCACGCCGCTACGGCGACCGGCCGGACCCGAAGCCGCGCGCCACGGGCCCGCGCGCCGACGGCGCGGCGGGCGCTCCGGGCGCGGGGAACACCGGCGGGACGGGGAGCGCCGGCGGCCCGTCGAAGCCGCTGATCCCGGGCCCGCGCAGGGAGTTCGTGGACGCGTTCGACGCCTTCGGCTCGTTCGACGCCGCGGCCACCCCCGTGCCCCGGCCCGCGTCGAAGACCGGTGGCGGCGACGGCGGCGAGGACACGGGCGCGGCAGCCACCGCCGAGGACGAGGACGGCGCGGGACAGGACACGGAGGAGCCCGCCAGAGGCGGCTGGGGCCGCGCGCTCACCGGGATCGCCGCGGCGGCGGTGACCACGGTCCTCGCGGTCGTGGTGGCCGGGCAGGTCACCGGAGCCGGCTCCGGCGCGCCCGACGCGCGGGCGGACGGCGGGATCGACCGGGCGGACCAGGAGGGCGACGGGGCCTCACGCTCCGACGAGCGGACCGCCCCCGCGGACGGGAAGGGCGCGCCCTCGGCCGCCGCGACCCGGGCCACGTACGGGGAGCTGATGACCCGCCAGTTCCCGCTGGACCCGGAGCTGAAGGCGGCGGGCACCTTCACCGCCGTACCGGGCCTCGCCAAGGCGCCGGGCAAGGGCCAGAAGTTCCGCTACCGCGTGGACGTCGAGAACGGGCTCGGCCTGAACGGGACGCTGTTCGCGGACGCCGTCCAGAAGACCCTGAACGACCGGCGGAGCTGGGCCCACAACGGCGCCATGACCTTCGAACGGATCTCCAGCGGTCAGCCGGACTTCGTGATCACCCTGGCGAGCCCGGGGACCACGGCGTTCTGGTGCGACAAGTCCGGTCTCGACACAACCGTCGACAACGTGTCCTGCGACTCGGCCGCGACCGACCGCGTCATGATCAACGCCTTCCGCTGGGCGCGGGGCGCGGAGACCTTCGGCGACAAGGCGATGTTCCCGTACCGGCAGATGCTGATCAATCACGAGGTCGGCCACCGGCTCGGCCACAACCATGTGAGCTGCCGCACGCCGGGCGCGCTCGCGCCGGTGATGCAGCAGCAGACCAAGACGCTCGACCTCGACGGCATCACGTGCCGGCCGAACCCCTGGGTCTACCCGGACGAGTGATCCCGGGCCTTTCGTCCGGCCCTGGGCCCACGGGGGACGTCCGGTGATCGCCTTTGCGATCGTCCGCGATCGCCTTTGGCTCGCCGCGACCGTCCGTATGGTGAGAGGGCTGTCTCACTCCGCGTTGACATTCGAACACTGTCTCCTCCATATTTCTCCGCATGTCGTCCCCCTGCGCACGCGCCTCCCGTCACGCCGCCTTTGAGCTCGCGCTCATCGGTGTGACGCCGCTGTGCGTCGCCGACATCCTCTGTAGCTGACGCCGCCCGAGCGCGTACGTCCGCTGGCCCTTTCCGCAGCGGACCGCCGTGCCCGGCGCATTCCGTCCGTACGCGGGCGCGGCGTCCCGGTTCCTCTTGTTCCGTCCTCTCCGCCGCTGCCGCCTGCGCGGACACCGGGCGTTCCACGCCCTCTGTTCCCGTCCAGCCCCCTCCTGTCACTCTTGTGCACCCCGTGACTCCTGTGCACGCCGTGCGCGCAGCCCACCGAGAGGCTTCATCCGATGCGTCAACCGTCCGTCATCACCCGCCGCGTGGCCGCGGCAGCCGTCACCCTGGTCGTGACAGCGGGCGCAGCCGCCTGCGCCGGCCCCCAGGACAACGATGCCAAGAGCGACGGCTCGGCCCAGGGCAAGCCCGAGAAGGGCGGCACACTCTCGGTGCTCAACACCGAGGCGCAGACCGACTTCGACCCTGCGCGCCTCTACACCTCCGGCGGCGGCAACGTCCCCTCGCTGGTCTTCCGCACGCTGACCACCCGCAACCGGGAGGACGGCGCGGCCGGCACCAAGGTCGTCCCCGACCTCGCCACCGACACGGGCCGCCCCAACGCCGACGCCACCGAGTGGACGTACACCCTCAAGGAGGGGCTGAAGTTCGAGGACGGAAGCCCGATCACCACCGCCGACATCAAGTACGGCATCGAGCGCTCCTTCGCCGCCGAACTCTCCGGCGGCGCCCCCTACCTGCGTGACTGGCTGGTCGGCGGCGCGGAGTACCAGGGCCCGTACAAGGACAGCAAGGGCCTCGCCTCGATCGAGACGCCCGACGCGAGAACCATCGTCTTCAAGCTGAACAAGCCCGAGGGCGACTTCCCCTTCGTCGCCACCCAGACGCAGTTCGCGCCGGTGCCCAAGGCCAAGGACAAGGGCGCCAAGTACGAGGAGCGCCCGGTCTCCTCGGGACCGTACAAGGTCGTCAAGAACGAGGGCGACGGCCAGCACATGGTCCTGGAGCGGAACCCGCACTGGTCCGAGAAGACCGACGACCAGCGCCACGCCTACCCCGACAAGATCGACGTCAAGGCCGGTCTCGACTCGGCCGTCATCAACCAGCGGCTCGCCACCAGCTCGGGCGCCGACGCCGCCGCCGTCACCACCGACACCAACCTCGGCCCCGCCGAGCTGGCCGAGGTCGGCAGCGACAAGGCGCTCGCCGCCCGGGTCGGCACCGGCCACTTCGGTTACACGAACTACCTCGCCTTCAACCCGAAGGTGAAGCCGTTCGACAACCCCAAGGTGCGCCAGGCGATCTCGTACGCCATCAACCGCACCAGCGTGATCAACGCGGCGGGCGGCTCCGCGCTCGCCGAGCCCGCCACCACCTTCCTGCCCGAGCAGAAGGCGTTCGGCTACACGCCGTACGACCACTTCCCGGCCGGAAAGACCGGCGACCCGGCGAAGGCCAAGGAGCTGCTGAAGGAGGCCGGCCACCCCAACGGGCTGACCATCTCCCTCACCCACTCCACCGCGCAGAACCGCGAGACCAGCCCCGAGGTCGCCACCGCTGTCCAGGAAGGGCTCAAGAAGGCGGGCATCACCGTCAAGCTGGTGGGACTGGAACCGAACGCGTTCAACGAGGCGCGCTGGAGCGTCAAGGACGGGCCCGGCTTCTTCCTCTCCCGTTGGGGCGCCGACTGGCCGTCCGGCGGCCCGTTCCTGGCGCCGATCTTCGACGGCCGGCAGATCGTCAAGGACGGCTCCAACTTCAACCACGCGCAGTTCGACGACGCGTCGGTCAACAAGGAGATCGACGAGATCAACAAGCTGACCGACCTGTCCGCGGCGGCGAAGCGCTGGGGCGCGCTCGACAAGAAGATCGGTGAGCAGGCCCTCGACGTGCCGCTCTTCCACCCCGTCTACAAGCGGCTCTACGGCAAGGACGTCAAGAACATCGTGATCAGCGACTGGACCGGCGTCCTCGACATCTCGCAGGTCGCGGTCAAGTGAGTACCGCTCCCGATCCGGTGGCGGCGGGGGCGGGCGCCACGGCCCCCGCCCCGGCCGCTCCCTCCTCCGGCGCCGGCCAGGTCTGGCGACGGCTGCGCGGACGACCCTCGGCCCTGGTGGCCGGGGGCGTCCTCGCCCTGCTGGTGGTGCTGGCGCTCGCCGCGCCCCTGCTCGCCGCGCTCGAAGGCCAGGACCCGAACACGTACCACGACTCGCTCGTCGACTCGGCGCGCGGCGGTGTGCCCCTCGGCTCGTTCGGCGGGGTGAGCGGCGACCACTGGCTGGGTGTCGAACCCGGCACCGGACGCGACCTGTTCGTACGGCTGCTCTACGGCGCCCGTATCTCGCTGCTCGTCGCCCTCGGCGCCACCGTCGTCCAGGTGGCGATCGGTGTCACCGTCGGCCTCGCTGCCGGTCTCGGCAACCGCTGGCTGGACACCTTCCTCAGCCGGGTCACCGATGTGATGATCTCGCTGCCGATGCTGGTGCTCGCCATCGCCCTGACCGCCGTCGTCCCCCAGGACTTCCCCCGCCCCCTGCTGCTGATCCTCGTCATCGGCCTGCTCAACTGGGGCGGCACCTCGCGGATCGTCCGGGCACAGACCCTCACCCTGAAGCAGCTCGACTTCGTGGCCGCGGCCCGGCTCGGCGGCTCGGGGCGGCTGCGGGTGGCGCGGCGCGAGCTGCTGCCCTCGCTCGCGGCGCCCGTCATCACGTACGCGGCGATCCTGCTCCCCACGAACATCGTCATCGAGGCGTCGCTGTCCTTCCTCGGCGTCGGCGTCAAGCCGCCGACGCCCTCGTGGGGCGTGATGCTGTCGACCGCGCAGACCTGGTTCCGCGCTGACCCGATGTACGTCCTGCTCCCCGCCGGGCTGCTGTTCGTGACCGTGCTCGCCTTCACCGTGCTGGGCGACGCGCTCCGTACGGCGCTCGACCCGCGCGAGGCGAGCCGGCTGCGGGTCGGGACGCGTACGCGCACCCGTGCCCGTACGTCCGGCCAGGCCCGTACCCCCCTCAAGGACAACGCCTCATGACGCGCTATCTGATCAAACGGCTCGCCGGCGCGCTCCTGGTCCTGCTCGTGCTCTCCGTCGTCGTCTACGCGCTCTTCTACCTGGCGCCCGGCGACCCGGCCCGGCTCGCCTGCGGCGAACGCTGCTCCACGCAGCAGGTCGCGCAGGTACGGGAGCGCCTCGGCCTGGACCAGTCCGTCTTCGCGCAGTACGGGCACTTCCTGCGCGGCATCGTCGCCGGACGCGACTACTCCACCGGCACCGCGCTGCTGCACTGCGACGCGCCCTGCCTCGGCTTCTCGTACAAGACCGACCAGCAGGTCACCCAGCTCATCCTGGAGCGGCTGCCGGCGACGCTCTCCCTCGCCGTCGGCGCGATGGTCGTCTGGCTGGTCATCGGGGTCGGCACCGGCCTGCTCTCCGCGCTGCGGCGCGGCGGGATCACCGAGCGCGCGCTGACCGTGCTCACCCTCGCAGGGACCGGCACGCCCGTCTTCATCCTGGGCCTGCTGCTCCTGATGGTGGTCTGCGCGTATCTCCAGTGGCTGCCGTTCCCGTCGTACGTACCGCTCGGCGACGACCCCGAACAGTGGGCGTGGAACATGCTGCTGCCCTGGCTCACCCTCGGGCTCTTCGAGAGCGCGAAATACGCGCGGTTGACGCGCAGTTCGACACTGGAGACGCTGGCCGAGGACCATATCCGCACCTTCCGCGCCTACGGCGTCGGGGAGCGCGCGGTCGTCGGGCGGCACGCGCTGCGCGGCGCCCTGCCGCCGGTCATCGCGCTCAACGCGAACGACTTCGGCACGGTGATCGGCGGCGCGGTCCTCACCGAGACCCTGTTCGGCATCCCCGGCGTCGGCAAGACGCTGATCGACTCGGTGCGGGACGTCGATCTGCCGGTGGTGGTGGGCGTGGTGCTGGTGACCGGAGCGGCCGTCGTGCTGGCCAATGTCGTGGCGGACCTGCTGTACGCCGTGGCCGACCGAAGGGTGGCTCTCCTGTGACGCGTACGAATTCCGGGACTCCTGGGACTCCTACGACTCCTGGAACTCCTGCTCCTGGGACTCCTGGGACTCCTGAGGGTTCCGCCACGGAGCACCTGGTCCTCGTGGAGGGCCTGACCGTCGACTTCACCGCGGGCGACGACGACACCGTACGCGCCGTGGACGGGCTGTCCTTCTCGCTCACCGCGGGCCGGGCGATCGGCCTGGTCGGCGAGTCCGGCAGCGGCAAGAGCACCGTCGCGAGCGCCCTCCTCGGGCTGCACCGGGGGACCGGCGCGCGCGTCGGCGGTACGGTCCGGGTCGCCGGTACGGACGTGGGTACCGCCTCCGACCGCGAACTGCGCGCGCTGCGCGGCGCGGTGGCCGCGATGGTCTTCCAGGACCCGCTGTCCTCGCTGGACCCGTACTACGCGGTGGGGGACCAGATCGCGGAGGTCTACCGCGTCCACACCGACGCCACCCGGCGCGCGGCGCGTGCGCGGGCGGTCGAGGTGCTGGACCGCGTGGGCATCCCCGACGCCGCGCGCCGCGCGCGCTCCCGGCCGCACGAGTTCAGCGGCGGAATGCGCCAGCGCGCGCTGATCGCGATGGCGCTGGCCTGCGAGCCGCGCCTGCTGATCGCGGACGAACCGACCACGGCGCTCGACGTGACGGTCCAGGCGCAGATCCTCGACCTCCTCCACGACCTGCGCCACGAGACGGGCATGGGGCTGCTGCTGGTCACCCACGACGTAGGGGTCGCGGCGGAGAGCGTCGACGAGGTCCTGGTGATGCGGCACGGGCGCGAGATCGAACGCGGCCCCGTCGCGGACGTCCTGGGCGCGCCGAAGGACACGTACACGCGCACGCTGCTGTCGGCGGTGCCCCGGGTGGACGCGCCGGTCGAACGGGCGCCGGCCGCTCCGGACACCGGCGCCCCGCTGATCGAGGCGGTCGGCCTGCGCCGGGAGTTCCGGCGCGGGAGGCAGACCGTCACCGCCGTCGACGGGGTCTCGCTCACCGTCGCGCCGGGGGAGACCCTGGGCATCGTCGGCGAGTCCGGCAGCGGTAAGACCACGCTGGGCCGGATGCTCGTCCGGCTGCTCGACCCGACCGCCGGGACGCTGGGCTACCGGGGTACGGAGATCGGCGCGGCGTCCGAGAAGGAACTGCGGCCCTACCGCCGCGAACTTCAGATGATCTTCCAGGACCCGGTCTCGTCGCTCAACCCGCGCCGTTCGGTGGGGGAGTCCGTCGCGGATCCGCTGCGGGCCGCCGGGGTGCTGGCCGAAGGGGAGATCGTCGAGCGGGTACGGGGGCTGCTGGAGCGGGTCGGGCTCGACCCCGACCGGTACGACCGGTATCCGCACGAGTTCAGCGGCGGCCAGCGCCAGCGCGTCGGGATCGCCCGCGCGCTCGCGGCCGAACCGCGGCTGATCGTCTGCGACGAGCCCGTCTCCGCGCTCGACGTGACGACCCAGGCGCAGGTCGTCGCGCTCCTCGCGGAGCTCCAGCGGGAACTGGGGCTCGCGCTGGTCTTCATCGCGCACGACCTCGCCGTCGTACGGCAGGTCAGCGACCGTATCGCCGTCATGAAGGACGGCAGGATCGTGGAACAGGGCACGGTCGAGGAGGTCTACGGGGCGCCCTCCGAGGCGTACACGAAGCAGCTCCTGGCCGCCGTGCCCGCGCTCGATCCGGTCCTCGCGGCGGCGCGCCGCGCGGCCCGCAGGGAGCTTCCCGCCCCCGTGGCGCCCGCCGAGGAAGCGGCCCTGACCTGACCCGTGAGGTTCGCCGTACGTAACCGTTCCTTTTCGTAGTGCGACAGAACGCCGCCGGTACGAGAAAGTTACGTGCATTCACCCCTTCCGGTGGTGCGACGGACAACCGTCCGTCGTACCACCGGGTTGTCCGCTTACGGTCGTCCCGCTGCGTGTCGCCGATCAACGGCGGCCGCCCACAAGGGAGATCGGGGGTGCGCTCGTGCGGATCGGACTGCTTACGGACGGTGGGTATCCGTATGCGACGGGTGAGTCCAGGCTCTGGTGCGACCGGCTCGTACGCGGGCTCGCACCGCACGAGTTCCACATCTACGCGCTCAGCCGCAGCGCCCGCCAGGAACGGAGCGGCTGGGTCCTGCTGCCGCCCCACGTCCCCGCCGAGCGGGTGCGCACCGCGCCGCTCTGGGCACCGGCCGACGACGGCCGCGGCCACGGGCGGCGCGACCGGCGCCGGTTCGCGCTCCACTTCGGCCGGCTGGCCGAGGCGATCTGCTCCGAGGGCGGCGCCGACGGCACGGGGGGCGTCGAGTCCTTCGCCGAGGGGCTGTACGGACTGGCCGACCTCGGCCGGGAGCGCGGCGGGCTGTACGCGGCGCTCCGCTCCGAGACCGCCGTACGGCTGCTGGAGTCGGCCTGCCGGGCCCCCGGCGCACGCCGGAGCGTGCACACCGCGACCGTGCCCGACTTCCTCGCCTTCGCCGACCAGTTGGAGCGCGCGCTCCGCCCCCTGTCGCTCGACTGGTACGGCGAGGACGACGGGCTCGGCGCGGTCGACCTCTGCCACGCCGCCTCCGGCGGTTCCGCCGCCCTGCCGGGGCTGCTGGCCAAACGCTTCTTCGGGGTCCCGCTGCTGGTCACCGAGTACGGCGTCCGGCTGCGGGCGCACTACCTGGCGACGGCGGGCGCGGACGGGGCGGGCGTGCGCGACTCCGGCGCGGAAGGCCCAGACGCACGAGGCGCGGGCCCGGACGCCGGGTCCGGTGCGCCGGTGCGTGCCCTGCTCGCGGCGTTCCACCGGCGGCTCGCCGCCGAGATCTACCGGCAGGCGGGCGTCATCACCCCCGGCAACCTGCACGCCCGGCGCTGGCAGGAACGGTGCGGCGCCGACCGCGCCAAGCTGCGGACGGTCTACCCGGGGATGGACGCGGAACGGTTCACCGCGTCCGCGGCCGACAGCGCCGACGACGACAGGAACGACGGTGAGGACGGCGCCGGTGAGGACGGCGCCGGCGAGGGCGGTCCGGCGACGCTGGTCTGGGTCGGCAGGATCGAACCCGCCAAGGACCTGATCTCCCTGCTGCACGCCTTCGCGGAGATCCACAGGGCGGAGCCGGACACCCGGCTGCGGATCGTGGGCGCGCCGGTGCGGAACGCGGACGGCGCGGCGTATCTCGCGCACTGCCGGGGACTGGCGGCCCAGCTCTTCCCCGACGAGGCGGCCGACGCGTACGCCGTCGGCGACAACCCCGTCTCCTTCGAGGAGATCGGCGGCCCCGAGGCGCCCGACCTGCCGGACGTGTACGCCTCGGGCAGCCTGGTCCTGCTGTCCAGCGTGGTCGAGGGCTTCCCGATCAGCCTGGTCGAAGCGATGTTCTGCGGGCGGGCGACGGTCTCGACGGACGTCGGGGCGGTCGTCGAGGTCATCGGCGGTACGGGACTGGTCGTACCCCCGCGCAATCCGCGGGCGCTCGCGGACGCCTGCGTCACGCTGCTGCGCGACCCCGAGCGCCGTGCCCGCCTGGGCGCCGCTGCCCGCGCCCGCGCACGGGAACTCTTCACCGTGGAGCAGAACCTCGCCGCGTTCCGCGCGCTCTACCTGGAACTCATCTCCCACGCCCCCGTACGGCGCGCGGCCGAGTCGGTCGACGCCGACGGATCCCCGCTGCCCTTCGCGCATCCGGCGGAGACCCATATCCCGGGCCACTGGACGGCGGGCCGCCCCCGACCACCTCACACCACCCCGAGTTGGGCGAACCCCACCGGGCGGCGCGTCGGCGCCTACGTGGGAGCGGCATACGCGGGAGCGGCCTATGAGGGAGCGGCCTATGAGGGAGCGGCATACGAGGGAGCGGGGGAGCACGATGCCTGACACCCACCACGCCCGTACGGCTGCCGCCGGTCTCGCACACGCGCGACGGGGCTCCGCCGATCCCGTCAAGGCGCTGCTCCACCGGCATCGCACGCTCTGCGAGCGGGCCGTCGACCCGCTGGAGATCGCCGCCGGACTCGAAGCCCACGGGATCACCGACCGCACGGCCGCGCGCTTCCGGCACCGGGACGTCTTCTCGCTCGCGGAGGAGTTGTACGCACGGGCTCCGCAGGGCGCGGACGCAACACGCGGGGCCGACGGCGCGGAGGGGGCGAACGGCGCGGAGGGGGCCGGGGAGGGGGACGACGTGCGCGCCGCGCGGGCAGGCGCCGGATGGGCGGGTGCCGCGCGGACAGGTGCTGGAAGGACAGGCGCCGGATGGGCGGGTGTCGTCCTGCTGCCCGGCGCCGTCGCCTCCCTCACCCTCGCCGGCCTGGAGCACAGCACCGGACAGCGGCAGCTCGCGATAGGCCTGGCGGGCGCCCTCGCGCTCTCCGCCGCCGTGTCCGCCTGCCTCCGCCGGGGACCCCTGCGCGCCGAGGGCCGTACCGTACCCGCCGCCGGACTCTGGACGTACGCGCTGCTGGCCTACCTGCTCTGCGGCGACGGCCTCCTCGCCGCGCTCCTCGACGGCGGACCCCACGGGCCCTGGCCCGCCACCGGGACGCCCCTCGTGACGCTCGCCGTCGCCGTCGCGCCCGCCGCCTGGTGCGCCCGCCTCTTCTCCGTACGGGCGCGCCGCGGACTCACCGCCAGCCGCGGCCTCGCCGACTTCGCCGCGCGGGCGCGCCCCCTGCTCCTCGGCGTCGTCGGGCTGTACGCCTGCGTCCTCGCCGTACTGACCCAGCTGACCAATCTGCTCCACGCAGAGAGCGGCGCGCTCGCGCCCACCGTCGCGCTCGGCACCCTGTTCCTGCTCGCCCGGCTCCTCGCGGTCCACGGCTTCCCCGAATCCGCGGCCACCGGCCTCGCCACCGCCTGCGCCCTGGAGCTCCTGGCCTGCGCGTCCGTCCTCGCCGGCCGTATCCCCGGCTGCGACGCGCTCGCCACCCCCGTCCGGGCCCTCGTCCACGCCGCGGGTACGGCCGCCGTACCCGCCCTCGCCTGCGGCGCAGCCGCCCTCGGACTCCTCGTCCACGCCGCCGTCGCCCTCTCCCGGGCCTCGGCACACACCTGACCCCCCGCATGCCCCCCACACGTCACAGAAGCAGGCAGAAGGAGACGCACGACATGACCCCGCAATCCCCAGCACCGGCCTCCGCCACGGCCCGTCCGCACGGAGGGGCCGCGCGATGAGGGTCCTGCTGCTCGGTGCCAACGGTTTCCTCGGCCGCTTCGTGGCCGACCGGCTGCTCGCCGACCCCGCCGTCCACCTGACCGCGCTCGGCCGCGGCGACGACGCCGACGTACGGTTCGACCTCGCCGGGGGCAGCCCCGGCGCGCTCACCCGCTTCCTGGACGCCGTCCACCCCGGAGTCGTCATCAACTGCGCCGGAGCCACCCGCGGCGGCGCCCGCGAACTCACCCGGCACAACACCGTCGCCGTCGCCACCGTCTGCGAGGCCCTGCGCCGCAGCGGCTGCGGCGCCCGGCTCGTCCAGCTCGGCTGCGCCTCCGAGTACGGCCCCTCCCAGCAGGGCTCGTCGACCGCCGAGGACGCCGTGCCCCGCCCCGGCGGCCCGTACGGCGTCTCCAAGCTCGCCGCGTCCGAGCTGGTCCTCGGCTCCGGGCTCGACGCGATCGTGCTCCGGGTCTTCTCACCCGTCGGCCCCGGCACCCCGGCGGGCTCCCCGCTCGGCCGGCTCGCCGAGGCGATGCGCCGCGCCATGCAGTCGGGCGACGGCGAGCTGAAGCTCGGCGGACTCGGCGTCCAGCGCGACTTCGTGGACGTACGCGACGTCGCGCGCGCCGTGCACGCCGCCTCGCTCTCCGCCGCCCAGGGCATCGTCAACATCGGCACCGGCCGCGCCGTGAAGCTCAGGGACGCCGCCGCCGTACTCGCCAGGGTCGCCGGGTTCGCCGGCGCCCTGAACGAACTCGACCTGCCCCAGGGCCCGCCCGGACTGCGCCCCGGGCACGCCGTCATCGGCGCGCCCCGGGCCGAGACGGTGGCGGAACACCTGGGCGCGGGCCCGTTCCCGTACCCCGACGGCTGCGGCGCCTGGCAGCAGGCCGACGTACGGACCGCCCGCGACCGGCTCGGCTGGCGCCCCCGGATCAATCTGGAGGAGTCCCTCGCGGACATCTGGATGGAGGCGGCATGCCGCATCTGACCCCGGGCGGCGCGTTCTCTCAGCACCGGAACGCGCTTTCCCTCCCCGCCCTTCCCCGCCCCGCCGCCGGGGCGGGCGGGCTCGGCCTCGGCGTCCCCGGTTACGCGCACCCGCTGGTCGCGCCCGTCGAGTGGGCCGAGCTGACCCGCCCGGCCACCCCCCTGCACTGGGCCGTCCTCAAGGTCGCGGACGGCCCCGGCGACCGCCCCGACCCGCACTGCCTCGACGCCGCGGGACGGCTCACCAACGCACGGCTCCGGGTGCTCGGCCACCTGGACCTGGCGTACGGGGGCCGCCCCCACGAGGAGATCGTCACCGACGCGCGGCGCTTCCTCGACTGGTACCGCGTCGGCGGCTTCTACCTGGACCGCTGCCCGGCGGGGCGCGCTGAGCTGCCCCGGGTACGGCGGACGACCGCGACGCTGGAGGCGCTGCTGGACGGCGCCCCCGGCGGCGCCGCGGACGGCGGCTACCTCGTCCTCGGACACGGGATCCATCCGCACCCCGGATACGCGGTGGCCGCCGACCAGTTGGTGACCTTCTCCGGGCCGTGGAGCGACTACCGCTGGTCGCAGGCGGCGGCGTGGACGGCCGAGTACCCGCCGGAGCGGTTCGTCCATCTCGTCCACGGGGTGCCGCGCACCCATCTCGACGAGGCGCTGCGCATCGCGCGCTGGCAGGGCGCGGGAACGATCTTCTTCACGGACCGTACGGACCGTACGGAGCGAACGAACCGTACCGACCGTACGGAGCAAACGGGAGGGAATGACCCGTTCGAGACCCTGCCCGGCTTCTGGGACGAATTCGTCTCGCGAGTCGGACCGTGTGTCTCGGAATGAGAAGGGCCGTGGCAGTGTTACAGGGAGAACAACCGTACTGAATGACCGACCAACCCCCTAGTTGAGGTCCCTGTGTCGCTGCCACCCCTGGTCGAGCCCGCTGCCGAGCTCACCGTCGACGAGGTCCGCAGGTACTCCCGTCATCTCATCATCCCGGATGTGGGGATGGACGGGCAGAAGCGGCTGAAGAACGCGAAGGTGCTGTGTGTGGGCGCCGGAGGTCTTGGCTCCCCGGCCCTGATGTACCTGGCCGCGGCCGGTGTCGGCACCCTCGGCATCGTGGAGTTCGACGAGGTCGACGAGTCGAACCTCCAGCGTCAGATCATTCACAGCCAGGCCGACATCGGCCGTTCCAAGGCCGCGTCCGCGCGTGACTCCGTTCTCGGCATCAACCCCTATGTGAACGTGATCCTTCACGAAGAGCGGCTTGAGGCCGAGAACGTGATGGAGATCTTCTCCCAGTACGACCTGATCGTGGACGGCACCGACAACTTCGCCACCCGCTATCTGGTCAACGACGCCTGCGTGCTGCTGAACAAGCCGTACGTATGGGGTTCGATCTACCGCTTCGACGGCCAGGCCAGCGTCTTCTGGTCCGAGCACGGACCCTGCTACCGCTGCCTCTACCCGGAGCCGCCGCCCCCCGGCATGGTTCCCTCCTGCGCCGAGGGCGGCGTGCTGGGCGTGCTCTGCGCTTCCATCGGCTCCATCCAGGTCACCGAGGCGATCAAGGTACTGGCGGGCGTCGGCGACCCGCTGGTCGGCCGGCTGATGATCTACGACGCCCTGGAGATGCAGTACCGCCAGGTCAAGGTCCGCAAGGACCCCGACTGCGCGGTCTGCGGCGCGAACCCGACCGTCACCGAACTCATCGACTACGAGGCCTTCTGCGGCGTCGTCTCCGAGGAGGCCCAGGAGGCGGCGGCCGGCTCGACGATCACTCCCAAGCAGCTCAAGGAGTGGATCGACGAGAAGGAGAACATCGAGATCATCGATGTCCGGGAGCCGAACGAGTACGAGATCGTCTCCATCCCCGGCGCCAAGCTGATCCCGAAGAACGAGTTCCTGATGGGCACCGCCCTGGCGACCCTCCCGCAGGACAAGAAGATCGTCCTGCACTGCAAGACGGGCGTCCGCAGTGCGGAAGTTCTCGCGGTGCTCAAGTCCGCGGGCTTCTCGGACGCCGTCCACGTCGGGGGCGGGGTCATCGGCTGGGTCAACCAGATCGAGCCGGAGAAGCCGATCTACTAGATCCCGCAGATCATTCGGATCCCATGGATGAGGGGCCGGTCCGCGCACACCGCGTGGACCGGCCCCTCTCCGCTTCCTGCCCGCTCTACTTGCAGACCGTGCCCGCCGCCGGCACCTTCCCGTTCAGCAGATAGCCGTTCACGGCGCTCTGCACACACCGGTCGCCGCTGTCGTACGAGCCGTGCCCCTGCCCGTGGTACGTCAGCTCCACCCCGACGCCCTTGCCCAGCGCCGTCGCCATCGCCTTGGCGCCCGCGTACGGCGTCGCCGGGTCACCGGTGTTGCCGACGATCAGGATCGGGGCCGAGCCGGGCGCGCTCACGTCCGGCGTGGTCCACTGCCCCTTCACCGGCCACTTGGTGCAGCTCATCAGCCCCCAGCCCAGGTAGTCCCCGAAGACGGGCGACGCCTTGCGGAACGCCGGAAGCTTCGCCTTGGTCTGCGCCAGGGTGTAGCGCTCCTTGGAGTCCGCGCAGTTGACGGCCACGTTGGCCGCCTGGAGGTTGCTGTACCGGCCGTTCTGGTCGCGTCCGTTCAACGAGTCGGAGAGCGCGAGCAGCAGCGCGCCGTTGCCGCCGTCCGCCTCGTCCAGGCCCTGCTCCAGATACGGCCAGAAGTCCTTCGAGTAGAGCGCCTGCGCGATGCCGTTGGTGGCCTGGGTCTCCGTCAGCTTCCGGGGGCCGATGCCCGTGATGGGCGTCTTCCCGATCCGGTCGAGCAGCTCGGTGATGAACGACTGGATCTCCTTCGGCGTGGAGCCGGGCAGCCGGCAGGCGGAGCCGCGCGCCAGACAGTCCTTCTCGAAGTTGTCGAGGGCGAGCTGGAATCCCTTGGCCTGGCCGAGCGAACCCTGTTCCGAGTTCTGCGTCGGGTCGACGACGGCGTCGAAGACCGCCCGGCCGACGGACTTCGGGTACAGGTGGGCGTAGACGCCGCCCAGTTCGGTGCCGTACGAGATCCCGAAGTAGTACAGCTTCTTGTCCCCGAGGACCTGCCGCATCAGCTCCAGGTCGCGCGCGGCGCTGGTCGTGCCGACGTACGGGAGGATCGTGCCGGAGTTCTTCTCGCAGGCCGCCGCGAAGTCCGCGAGCCCCTTCGTGAAGGTCTTCTCCTCGGCCGCCGTGGTGGGTGTGGAGTCCTGGGCGAAGTACGCGTCGAGCTGCTTGGCGTTCTCGCACCGGACGCCGTCGCTGAGGCCGACCCCGCGCGGGTCGAAGCTCACCAGGTCGTAGCGGGCGCGCAGCTTCTCGTAGTCCTTGGCGAAGGACGGCAGCCCGGTGATGCCGGAGCCCCCGGGCCCGCCGAAGTTGAAGATGAGCGAGCCGATCCGGTGCTTGGTGTCGCGTGCCTTGGCGCGGATGAGGGCGAGGTCGATCGTGTCGCCGTCCGGCTTCGCGTAGTCGAGCGGCGCCTTCATGGTGGCGCACTGCCACCGGGTGCCGCCGGGCAGCGGCGAGGGCGCCGTACCGCCGCCCTCGGAGGCCGCGGGGGCCGGGCACGCCTTCCACGTCAGATGCTGGGTGGCCAGGCCGCCGCCCGGGCTGCTCGTGGCCCGGACGTTCCCGCCGGCCGGGGTCCCGAGGGCGGCGTCCGAGGCGTCCCCCCGTTCGGAGCCCGCGTCGTCGGAGCATCCGGAGGCGGCCAGCAGGGCGACGGCGGTGACGGCGGCCAGGGCCGCGGACCGCCGGGCGGAGGAGATTGGCATGGCCCCATCGTGCGCCGGGTCGGCGTGCGCCGCGCGGGGCCGCGGTCCATGCGGGTGGCGGCGGGCACACGACGAGTGGCGACGGGTACGTGACAGCGGGGCGCCGGGCACGGGACGGCGGGCTGTCCGGTGACAGGAAACTTGGACCGACTGCCATGGAAGTTGGATTACCGGTCGGTTCATGTCATCGATCTTGGACGGCAGATGTCCCTGGGCTATGCGCGCTCGCCAGGAGTCGTCGCGGCCTTCCTCGACCGCGATGGCCGCGATGCCCGCGATGGCCGCGATGCCCGCGATGGCCGCGATGACCCGGGCGGCGATCGCATCGGCCCAGACCAGCCCAGGGTGGCGTTGCCGTGCCGTCGGCTGCCGCGGCACAGCTGTCACAGCTGATCAGCGGCTGTTGTCCGGGTGGTAGACGCTGAGGTCGCCGTAGCCCGACAGAACGCCGGCCAGGCCACTGGGTTTGTCCCGCAGGGTGGTGTCCAGGAAGGCGAGAGTGGTTGCGGCGACCACGTGCGGGCTCGTGGTACGGCCCAGGGAGCCGACTATCGAGGGCACAGGCGGCAGGTACAGGGGGCTGTCCATGAAGGTGAGGTGTGCGGCACCGGGGATGGTGAGCCGGTAGCTCGTCGCGGTGCTGAGCTTGAGGGCCTCGGTGAGGCGGGGTATGTAGTGCGGGTCGGTTGCGGGGGTGATGGCCTGGGTGAGCGCGAGCGTCGGCTGGTGGAGAGAGGGGGAGGTGGGGCCGTGGGGGTAGCCGTCCAGATCGATGACGGCGTCGAACCGGTGGTCCTGCCGGGCTGCCTGCAGAGCGGCGGCACCACCCATGGAGTGGCCGGTGACCGCGACCCGACCGGTGTCCAGGCGTCCGGTCAGCGGGCCGGTGATCTCACCTCGGTCCAGATGGTCCAGCTGAGTGAGGACGAAGCCGAGGTCGGCGGCCCGAACAGCCGTCCAGTCAACCGCCAGCTTGTCGTCCTTGTCCCGGTCTCCGGTGGAGGCGGTCTTGGCGTGAATTGTCCGGCCGTCGGCGAGGACGACGGCGGCGGAGTCGTACGGGTGGTCAAGGGCGGCGACCACATAGCCGTGGCTGGCCAGTTCCTCCGCCCAGGCGGTGTTCTGGGCACGCACTCCGCCCGACCCGGGAGAGAACAGCACGACCGGGAACCGTCCGCCCCCACCGGCCACCGAGGCGTTGAAGACCGAATGAGTGCGGGCACGCGGGACGCCGTCGACCAGGAAGCCCGGCAAGCCGACCTGGCGGGCGAGGGCATCGGAAACGGTGCGCGCCTCGTGCTCCGTGCGTCCGAGGTACTGGGCCCGCTGCGCGCCTGCGGGGCTCTTCCGCGCGGGGTACCAGAGCTGGACCACGACCGTGCGCCGGTCGTTCGGATCGGCGGTGAAGCTCTCGGGGCGGCGTGGGTCGGTCCACTGCACCACGCGGGTGCCGACCGCGAAACGGCCCGACGGCTCGGGGAACACGGGTACAGGAAAGGCCCAGGCGGCCACGGGACCCGTGGCAATCAGGCCGACGCAGGCCACCGACCCCGGCAACGCCAGCCACCATCGGGCCCGCCACGCCGGCCGGCCGGTACGGCGTCGCAGCAGGGGAGAGAGGGCGAACGGCAACGTGACGGCAGCGCTTGCCAGTACCGGCAGCATCTGCCAGCGGATCCCCACCACACTCAGCACGATCGCGGACAGCACGAGAATCGCCCCCGCCGCGATCGTGACGCGTGGGCGGGCAGCGGGGGGAAGCCAGCGCGCCACCACCAGTGCGACGGCACCTGGCAAGGCAAGAAATTCCAGAGGGGACATGTACAGCCCCGCGATGATCTCGGTCACTCGGCCATTCTCGGGGCGGGGCACGCGATGCCACATCGATCCCAGGTCGCCATCGCATGCAACTGGAGTCGCAATCGAGCACGCCAGGTGAGCTGCCGCTTTGCGACCGCGGAGGTAGCGGGACTCCTCCTGAGGTCGTACCTCGGCGCGGTGCCCATCAGACGGTGGACTCATGTGCTTCGCGGGCCTGCGGGCTACCGTGGCCGCGGTACACGCCGGGGAGCGCGGGGTGTGCGCTCCTTGTACCCGACCCGACCCGACCCGACCTGACCCGGCTCCGGCTGTAAGCGGTGTCGGCGATTCGGTCACGCGGCTGAGGCTCGCTGCGTAATCCCTCAAGGAACGACTCGCCACGACGACCGCCTCATCAGTCCGACTTCAGTGGCAGACGATCCAACTTCGTTGTCGGAGGACACGGGCGGTGGGCACGTGACAACGGGCGGCGGGGGCGCCGTGGAGTCCGTCAAACCCCCGCCTCCTACAGGGCGCCCTTGCGCGTGAGGTGGCTGAAGCTCAGCCACCCCGGCAGCACCGGCAGCCAGAGCGTCAGCAGCCGGAACAGCAGCACCGCGGGCGCCGCCACCTCCTTGGGCAGGCCGACCGCCAGCAGACCCAGCGTCAGCGCGCCCTCGACCGCGCCGACCCCGCCCGGGGTGGGCGCCGCCGAGCCCAGCGCGTTGCCCGCCAGGAAGACCACCGCGATGCTCGCGTAGCTGAGCTGCTGGTTGCCGTTGTCGAACGCCCGGATCGAGGCGTCCAGGCACATCACGAACACGCCCGTCAGCAGCAGCATGCCGCCGATGCCGGTGAGCAGCTTCATCGGCCGCTGGAGCACGTCCAGCATGCGCGGCACCACCCCGGCGAACAGCGAGCGCAGCCGCGTCACCACGAACTTCCGCAGGAACGGGATCGCGGTCACCACCAGGACCAGAACGGCGACCGTCAGCAGCCCCGCGATCACCGTCCTGGAGGGGGTGAGCGAGGCCGTCTTCTCCGTACCGGTGAGGTAGCCGAAGGAGAGCAGCAGCAGGATGTGCGCCCCGAGCCCGAAGAGCTGGGACGCGCCGACGCTCGCCACGGCCAGCCCCGGCCGTACCCCCGCGCGCTGGAGGAAGCGGGTGTTCAGCGCCACCCCGCCGACCGCCGCCGGAGCCACGATCTTCACGAAGGACCCGGCGACCTGCGCGGCGACCGTACGCCTGAATGGCACCCGCTCCGGTACGAAGCCGAGCAGGCTCATCGCCGCCGCCACATAGCTGAGCGCCGAGAACGCCAGCGCCGCGAGCACCCACCCCCAGTGCGCCTCGCTCACCACGGTGGAGAAGTCCACCTGGGTGAGCTGCGTGAGCAGGAAGTACCCGGCGACGGCCCCCGCGATGAAGCTGAGGAGCGTCCGCGGCTTGATCCGTTCGAGCCGGACCGGTTCGACCGGCGCCTGCGGTCTGATCAGCAGCACCTGCTGCCGCATCTGGGAGAGCAGATCCTCCTCGCGGGCCTCGTCCAGCGCCTCGTCTATGGCCCGCTTCTCCGCCTGCTTCTCGGCGCGCAGAGACTTCCGTACGGCCTTGCGGTCGGCGCCGCCGTCGATGGCGGCCGTCTCCGCCGCCTTGGCGCGCTTGTTCGTCTCGGAGGCCGCGAGCACCGCCTCGCGCTCGCGCTGCGACCGCTCACGGGCGAGCCTGCGCAGCGTCGCGCGGGAGGAGCGGCTCAGCGCGATCGGCTGGAGCAGCGGCAGACAGTCGGCGATCGCGTCAGGACCGAGCACCTCCACCGCCGCGGCGACGGAGCGCTCCGCGCCCACGCGCAGCCCCATGGTGGTGAGCATCTGGGCGGTGTCCATCCGCAGCACCAGATCGCCCGCCGCGATCTCGCCGCCGCGCAGCTCCGTCAGGATGACCTGGCCGGAACGGTCCACCAGCAGGGCGTCCCCGGTGAGCCTGCGGTGCGCGATACGCCGCGACTGGAGCGCCTTGACCTGCCGCCACGCCTCCCTTACCAGCTCGTCGGTGATCTCCTCGTCCGGCAGCGAGTCCAGCGACCGGCCGCCCAGGTGCTCGTACACGAGCATGACGGCGTCCGGCCCCAGCTCGGAGGTGGCGATCAGCTTGGGCGCGTTGGCCCCGGCGGCGATGGCCGCGTACGCGAGCAGCGCCTCCTGTTCGAGGGCCTGACGCAGGGAGGGGATGGATCTGCGGGTGGTGATGGAGCGCAGTGTGAGCCGGCGCCAGGCCCGGTAGAAGAAGCCCTGCGCCTGCTGCTCGCGGTCGACGACGGTGACGTCGAGGGGCGGGCCGTCCTCCAGGCTGACCAGATAGCGCCGGCCCCGGTCGCCCTGTTCGGCGGCGTCGGCGGCGTCCTCGGCGCGCATCGCGTTCACGGGACGGAAGCCGACATGGCGCAGACCCGCCATCAGGTTCTGCCCGGTCGGCCGTACGTTGGGCGAACCGACCGCGTAGAGGGTGCCGTACGCGACGGTCCAGCCGATCAGTACGGTCAGAATGATCGAAAACGGTGTGGTGTACCCGGCGACCAGCATCGCGAAGGCGTCGAGCAGCAGCACCACCCACAGGACCACCCGCCAGCGGGGTCTGCGGGCCATCCCCACGGCCGTCATGTAGGCGATGACGGGGGCGAGGTAGCCGTGAACGGGGTCGGTGAGCCCCGCGCCGAGCTGGGGCCGCGTCAGGGCGTCCGTGATCGACTCGGGCGCGGCTCTGGCGACCCAGAGGTCGGTGGCGAGGGTGACGCCGTGCGCCAGTACGGCGGCGAGGACACCGTCCGCGATACGCAGCCCGTCCCGTTTGATCAGCCGCTCGATCGCGAACGCGACAGGGACGAGCAGCACGGCGATGCTGGAGACCAGCCCGGCCAGCTTGACGATCAGATCGGGGGCCTGGCCCGTGCCCTTGCTGATGTCCTGTTCCAGGCCGGAGGTGGTGCCGTGGGCGAAGGCGGAGAGACCGAGGACGAGGGCGATGGCCAGCACGCCGATGAGCAGCCGCAGCAGGTCGGAGGGGCGGTGGACGCGGGCGGCGAGCAGCGGCTCGTCGCCGGAGACCCGGTCGGCCCGGGTGGCGCCGCTGTCACCGTCACCCTTGCCCTCGCCGTCACCGTCGCTGCGGCCGGCGCCGCTCACGGGGTGCTCCTCGGCTCCGCTGTCCGGGCCGGTGTCCGGGCTGCTGTCCGGGCCGGTGGACGGGGACCCGTCGGCGTCCGGGCGCGGCTCAGCGCCGGAGGTGTGCGCCGTCGCCGGAGGCTGCACGGCCCCCTCCTCTGCCGAATCCGTCTCTTCTTGATCTCGTATCACCAGTCACCGCCCGGATGATGGTGGCACGAGCATCCGACAGAGGGGGGCATCAGGGTGCAATGCGGGGGCATCCGACGCGTGGGACCAGGGCGCCGTCGATGTCGGTGGCGTGCGGCAGGATGGGCCGAATGAGGAGCAAGGAGCCCGAGGGAGCCCAGCCGCCGAACCTGCCCGAGCCGTCTGACCTGCCAGGACCGTCCGAGCTGCCGGACTACGCGGAGCGGGTGCTGGACGTCGCCGAGCTGATCCCGCCCGGCCGGGTCATGACGTACGGGGATGTCGCCGAATGGCTCGGCGACGGCGGACCGCGTCAGGTGGGCCGGGCCATGGCGCTCTACGGCTCCGCGGTGCCCTGGTGGCGGGTGGTCCGGTCCGACGGAGTGCTGCTGCCGGGGCACGAACTGCGCGCCCTGGACCACTACCGCGAGGAGGGCACCCCGCTGCGTGAGGCCGCGCGGAGCGCCGAGGGCCATGTGCCGCGCCTGGACATGAGGCGGGCGCGATGGGACGGCGAGGCCCCGGGGCCGGGCACGGACGATGTGACTCACAGATGACAGCTTCCGCCATCGGGCCGTACGGCGGGCGATCCGGCGTACCGACCTCCCGCCGTACGGATGACGCGCCGGAGTACGCGAGGGCGTACGGGAGTGCGTACACGAGGGCGTACGGGAGGGCGCCGCACCGAGGGGCGGCAGCGGCGGAAGCGGTGCCTGCGACGGACACCCCGCCGAGGGTCCCCGCGACGGTCCCTGCGACGGACGCCACGCCGGACCGTACGCGTCCGGGCCGCCGGACGGCGTAGCGTCGGCGGGACGCGTTCCGTGCGCTCCACGCGTTCCGTGCGCTCCACGCGTCCCCCGCGTTCCGCGCGCGCGGGCCAGCCCCGTCACCATCAGCACCCCCTCCAGGACCGGCGAACCACGTGAGCTCCTCCTCTTCCACCGGACGTACCCCGCACCGCCGGGAACGTCAGCGCCCCACCGGCGCGTACCGGCTGCTGCGTACGCCGCCCGTGCCGGTGGACCCCCCTGTCCTGGACGCAGCGCAGCGCGCCGTGGTTGACCACCGGACGGGGCCGCTGCTGGTGCTGGCGGGCCCCGGCACCGGCAAGACGACGACGCTGGTGGAGTCGGTGGCCGAGCGCGTCGCCCGGGGCGCCGACCCCGAGCGGATGCTGGTGCTCACCTTCAGCCGCAAGGCCGCGGTGGAGCTGCGCGACCGCACGGCGGTCCGGCTCGGCGGCGCACGGGGCCCGCAGGCGACCACCTTCCACTCGTTCTGCTACGCCCTGATCCGCGCGCACCAGGAGGCCGAACTCTTCACGGAGCCGCTACGGCTGCTCTCCGGGCCCGAGCAGGACGTCGCCGTACGGGACCTCCTCGCCGGCGAGATCGAGCTGGCCCGCGACGGCCGGGGGCGGGTCCGCTGGCCCGACGAGCTGCGCGCGTGCCTGACCACGCGCGGCTTCGCCGACGAGGTGCGCGCGGTGCTCGCCCGCAGCCGTGAACTAGGCCTCGGCCCGCGTTCCCTGGCGGTCTTCGCCCGCCGTACGGGCCGCCCCGACTGGTCGGCCGCCGCGTCCTTCCTCGCCGAGTACCTGGACGTCCTGGACATGCAGGGGGTGCTCGACTACGCGGAACTGGTGCACCGCGCGGTCCTGCTCGCCCGGCGCCCGGAGGTCGCGGAGAAGCTGCGGGAGCGGTACGACGCGGTCTTCGTCGACGAGTACCAGGACACCGACCCGGCGCAGGTACGGCTGCTGCACGCCCTGGCGGGCGGAGGGCGCACGCTGGTCGCCTTCGGCGATCCCGACCAGTCGATCTACGCCTTTCGCGGTGCCGATGTGAACGGCATCCTCGACTTCCCGTACGCCTTTCCCCGTACGGACGGCACCCCGGCGCCGGTCGAGGTCCTGACGACGTCCCGCCGCTCGGGCGCGGGCCTCCTGGCGGCCACCCGCCTCCTGACGCGCCGTATGCCGCTGAACCGGTTGCCGGCCGAGAAGGTACGGGCCCACCGGGAACTGGCGGCGGTACGGGAGGGCGGCCGGGTCGAGACGTACACCTTCCCGACCCCGTCGACCGAGCTGGAGAACATCGCCGACATCCTGCGCCGCGCGCATCTGGAGGACGGCGTGCCCTGGCACGACATGGCGGTCCTGGTCCGCGCGGGAGGCCGTACGATCCCGTCGATCCGCCGCGCCCTGACCTCGGCGGGCGTCCCCTTGGAGGTCGACGGCGACGACGTCCCCCTGCGCCACGAACCGGCGGTCGCGCCGCTGCTGACGGCGCTGCGGGCGGTGGCGACGGCGTCGATCACGCCACCGGGGGAGCCGGCGGGGGAGCCAGCGGCGGAGGCCGACCCCGAGGTCGCCCCGGAGGCGGCGGGCGCGGAGGCCCCCGACCCCGAGGCCGACCCCGAGACCGCCCTCACCACCTGGCTCGACGTGGAGACCGCGCTCACCCTCCTCACCTCGCCCCTCGGCGGCATGGACGCCGCCGATCTGCGCCGCCTCGGCCGGGCCCTGCGCGACGAGGAGCGGACCGGCGGGAACCGGATCCCGGCCGCCTCCGACGTGCTGCTCGCCCGCGCGCTCGCCGAACCCGAGCGGCTGGTGGCCCACGACCCCGCGTACGCCCGGGGCGCGCAGCGGCTCGGCGCGCTGCTCCGCAAGGCGCGCGAGCTGCTGGCCGGTGGCGGGACCGCCGAGGAGGCGCTCTGGGAGCTGTGGGACGGCACGCCCTGGCCCGGGCGGCTCGAACGCTCCGCCCTGCGCGGCGGCGCCGGCGGGCGCAACGCCGACCGGGACCTCGACGCCGTCTGCGCCCTGTTCGACGCCGCCGCCCGCGCCGAGGAGCGCACCGGCGGCCGGGGCACGCTCAACTTCCTGGAGGAACTGGACGCCCAGGACATCGCCGCCGACACGCTCAGCCGCCGTGCCGTACGCCCCGACGCCGTACGCCTGATGACCGCGCACCGCTCCAAGGGGCTCGAATGGGGCCTTGTGGTCGTCGCGGGCGTACAGGAGGGCCTGTGGCCCGATCTGCGGCGCCGTGGCTCGCTCCTGGAGGCCGACAGGATCGGCCGTGACGGGCTCGCGGAACCGCTGACTCCGGGCGCCCTGTTGACGGAGGAGCGACGCCTCTTCTACGTGGCGGCCACCCGCGCCCGCGACCGCCTCGTCGTCACCGCCGTCAAGGCGCCCGCCGACGACGGCGACCAGCCCTCCCGCTTCCTCCCCGAACTCGGCGTCGAACCCAGGGACGTCACCGGTCGGCCGCGCCGCCCGCTCGCCGTCGCCCCGCTCGTCGCCGAACTGCGCGCCACCACCGTCGACCCGGCGGCCTCCCCGGGGCTGCGCGACGCCGCGGCCCGCCGCCTCGCCCGGCTCGCCGCCCTCAGCGACGAGGAGGGCCAGGCGCTCGTCCCCGCAGCCCACCCGCACCGCTGGTGGGGCCTGTACAAGCCGACCCGCAGCGCCGTCCCGCTGCGCGACCGGGAGCAGCCCGTCGCGCTCTCCGGGAGCGCCCTGGACCAGTTGGCGAACACCTGCGCCCTCCAGTGGTTCCTGGGCCGCGAGGTGAAGGCGGACGCGCCCGCCACCGCCGCCCAGGGGTTCGGCAACGTCGTCCATGTGCTGGCCGACGAGGTGGCCTCCGGCCGTACCCCCGCCGATCTCGCCGTCCTCATGGAACGCCTGGACTCGGTATGGGACGCCCTCGCCTTCGACGCGCCCTGGAAGTCGCACCAGGAGAAGGAGCACGCGCGCGCGGCGCTCGAACGCTTTCTACGCTGGCATGTCACGGACCGCGGTGGACGCACCCCCGCCGCCACCGAGCACGGCTTCGACGTGACCCTGGAGGCGGGCGCCTACGAGGTACGGATCCGGGGCTCCATGGACCGCGTCGAACAGGACGCGCAGGGCCGGGCCTATGTCGTCGACTTCAAGACCGGCAAACACTCTCCTTCCAAGGACGAGGTCGCCCACCACCCCCAGCTCGCCGTCTACCAGCTCGCCGTCCGCGAGGGCGCGCTGGACGAGGTCTTCGACGGTCACCGCCCCGAACCGGGCGGCGCCGAACTCGTCCAGCTCCGCCAGCCCGCGCCCAAGAAGGAAGGCGGCGACGCGCTCCCCAGGATCCAGGCGCAGGAGCCGCTCACGGGGGAGTGGGTCGGCGAACTGCTCACCACGGCGGCGGGCCGCGTACTCGACGAACGCTTCACGCCGACCACGGGCCAGCACTGCGGCCACTGCGCGTTCCGCGCCTCGTGCAGCGCGCAGCCGGAGGGCCGTCAGGTCGTGGAATGAGCCGCCGCCGGGCCGTGGGGGTGCGTGTCACGGACGCCGGACAACTGGACAGCCGGACAGCCGGACAGCCGGACAACTGGACAGCTGGCCACCGGTCGCCGCGACCGCCCCCGCCCGCTGTCAGTGGTGCCGGATAGCCTTCCTGAGGTGTCCGTACATCTCACCGATCCCGCGCAGCTCAAGGAGCTGCTCGGCATCCCCTTCACCCCGGAGCAGACGGCCTGCATCACCGCGCCGCCCGCCCCGCAGGTCATCGTGGCCGGGGCCGGGTCGGGGAAGACGACGGTGATGGCCGCCCGGGTGGTGTGGCTCGTGGGCAGCGGACAGGTCGCGCCCGAGCAGGTCCTCGGGCTCACGTTCACCAACAAGGCCGCGGGCGAACTGGCGGAGCGCGTCCGCAAGGCGCTCGTCAGGGCCGGCGTCACCGACCCGGACGTCATCGACCCGGACAACCCCCCGGGCGAGCCGCGCATCTCCACGTACCACGCCTTCGCCGGCCGGCTGCTCACCGACCACGGGCTGCGCATCGGGCTGGAGCCCACCGCCCGGCTCCTCGCCGACGCCACCCGCTTCCAGCTCGCCGCCCGCGTCCTGCGGGAGGCGCCGGGACCGTACCCCGCCCTGACCAAGACGCTCCCCGCCCTGGTCAGCGATCTGCTCGCCCTCGACGCCGAACTGGCGGAGCATCTCGTCCCGCCGGGCCGGCTCGGCTCGTACGACACGGAACTGCTGCGCGCCCTCGACGGCGTGAGGCTCTCCAACGCCGATCTGCGCAAGGTCCCCGAGGCCGCCGTCGCCCGCCGCGAGCTGCTCGACCTCGTCGGGCGCTACCGCGCCGCCAAGAGCGCCCGCGATCTCCTCGACTTCGGCGACCAGATCGCCCTCTCCGCCGAACTCGCCACCACCCGCCCCGAGGTCGGCGCCCTGCTCAGGGACGAGTTCCGGGTCGTCCTCCTCGACGAGTACCAGGACACGTCCGTCGCCCAGCGGCTCCTGCTCTCCGGACTCTTCGGCGGCGGCACCGGACACGCCGTGACCGCCGTCGGCGACCCCTGCCAGGCGATCTACGGCTGGCGCGGCGCCTCCGTGGCCAACCTCGACGACTTCCCGGCCCACTTCCCCTACGCCGACGGCACGCCCGCCGCCCGCTTCTCCCTCAGCGAGAACCGCCGCAGCGGCGGCCGGCTCCTCGACCTCGCCAACGGCCTCGCGAAACCCCTGCGCGCCATGCACGAAGGCGTCGAGGCGCTGCGCCCCGCACCCGGCGCCGAACGCGACGGCTCCGTACGCTGCGCCCTGCTCCCGACCCACGCCGAGGAGATCGACTGGCTCGCCGACTCCATCGCCCACCTCGTCCGTACGGGCAAGGAACCCGGCGAGATCGCCGTGCTGTGCCGTACGGCGGGGGACTTCCCCGAGATCCAGGGCGCACTGGTGGCCCGTGACGTCCCCGTCGAGGTCGTCGGCCTCTCGGGGCTCCTGCACCTGCCCGAGGTGGCCGACCTCGTCGCCATGTGCGAGGTCCTCCAGGACCCCGGCGCCAACGCCTCGCTCGTACGCCTCCTCACCGGCCCCCGCTGGCGCATCGGCCCGCGCGACCTGGCGCTGCTCGGCCGCCGGGCCCGGCTCCTCGTCCACCGCGGCCCGGCGGGGGACGCGGACGACACCGACGCGCGGCTGGCCGCGGCCGTCGAGGGCACGGACCCCGCCGAGGTGATCTCCCTCGCGGACGCCCTCGACACCTTCCTGGAGCAGGCCGGAGCCCCGGCGGACCACCTGCCCTTCTCCGCCGCCGCCCGCGTCCGCTTCGCCCGCCTCGCCACCGAACTGCGCGACCTGCGCCGCTCCCTGGCCGACCCGCTGATGGACGTGCTGCACCGCGTCCTGGCCACCACCGGCCTCGAAGTCGAACTCTCCGCGTCCCCGCACGCCCTGGCCGCCCGCCGCCGGGAGACCCTGAGCAACTTCCTCGACACGGCGGCCTCCTTCGCCGCGCTCGACGGGGAGGCCGGACTGCTGGCCTTCCTGGCGTTCCTCCGTACGGCCGCGCAGTACGAGAAGGGCCTGGACAACGCGCTCCCCGGCGGCGAGAACACGGTCAAGGTGCTCACCGCCCACAAGTCCAAGGGGCTGGAGTGGGATGTCGTCGCCGTCCCCGGGCTGGTCACCGGGCAGTTCCCGAACACCAAGGCGCGTGAAGCCTGGACGGCTCAGCCGAAGGTCCTTCCGCACGCGCTGCGCGGGGACGCGCCGACGCTCCCGGTGATCGCCTCCTGGGACGCGAAGGGGATCAAGGCCTTCAAGGAGGACCTGAAGGCGCATCAGCACACCGAAGAGCTGCGCCTCGGCTATGTCACCTTCACCCGCCCGCGCTCCCTGCTGCTCGGCTCGGGCCACTGGTGGGGACCCACCCAGAAGCGGACGAGGGGCCCGTCGGACTTCCTGCACGCCTTGTACGCGCACTGCGAGGCGGGGTACGGCGAGATCGAGGCATGGGCGGACGAGCCGGAGGAGACCGAGGAGAACCCGTCCCTCGCGGCCGAGACCACCCCGCACCCCTGGCCGCTTCCTCTGGACCCGCAGTCCCTGACCCGCCGCCGGGAGGCCGCGGACACGGTACTGGCGTATCTGGAGGAGCTGCGGAACACGGAGCACGGCTCCGGGAGCGGGGCGAGGACCGAGGAGGCCGGGCCCCCGGCGGAGCCGGTACGGGGGGACGTCTCCGGGGCGCCGGACCTCTGGGACGACCCGCACGACATGCACGCTCCGGACGACCCCGACGCCCCGGAGATCTGGGACGACTCTTTCGACCCCGGCGATCCCGGTGGCCCCGGCGACCCGGATCGGCCCGACCTGTCCGACCTGTCCGACCTGGCGGACCTGTCCGACTGGGACACCTGGGACACCTCGGACTCCCCAGGCCCCCAGGAGCACCCTGCGGCCTCGCCCCCGCCCGCGCCCGTCACCGCACCCGCGCCGTCCGTCCCGGCCCCCCGGCACCCGGTTCAGGGAAGGGGCGGGGCGGGGGAGGGCCCGACCCCCGAGGAGGCCCGTACCCTCGCCTCCTGGGACCGTGACCTCGACGCCCTCGCGGGCGAACTCGCCCGCGCCCGCGCCACCGTCCGCGACGTCCCCGTACCGCCGTCGCTCTCCGCCTCCCAGCTTCTGCGCCTCGCCGCCGACCCCGACGCCTTCGCCCAGGAGCTGGCCCGGCCCATGCCCCGGCCCCCGCAGCCCGCCGCGCGCCGGGGCACCCGGTTCCACGCCTGGGTGGAGTCGCGGTTCGAGGAGCTGCCGCTCCCGATGCTCGGCCCGGACGAGCTGCCCGGCGGTCACGAGGACGAGCCGGAGATCGCGGACGAACGCGACCTCGCCGCCCTCAAGGAGGCCTTCGAGCGCACCCCGTACGCCCGGCGCACGCCCTACCGCGTGGAAGAGCCGTTCCAGCTCACCCTCGCGGGCCGGGTGATCCGCGGCCGTATCGACGCCGTCTACCGCCGCCCCGTGACCGACACCGGCACCAACACCGAGACAGATGTGGGTACGGACCCGTCAGCCCCGTACACGTACGAGATCGTCGACTGGAAGACCGGCCGCACCCGTACCGCCGACCCCCTCCAGCTCGCCGTCTACCGCCTCGCGTGGGCCGAGCAGCACGGCCTTCCGCCCGAGGCCGTGACGGCCACGTTCCTCTACGTACGGACCGGTGAGGTCGTCCGCCCCGCCCCGCTCCCCGGCCGCCCCGAGCTGGAACGGCTCCTCACCGCGGGCGCCCTTTACGACACGGAAGGCGGTTACGGCGATCCCGACACACCCACGGACGAGCGATCTTCGCAACGGGCAGACGAGACAGCCCGCCGGGCCCGTTAGGCTCGACGTCATGAGCGACATGCCGGACAGCGTCGTCCGTACGTACATCCAGACCCACCGCACGGCCTTCCTCGACGACCTCGCCGACTGGCTGCGCATCCCCTCCGTGTCCGCCCACCCCGACCACGACGCTGACGTGCGACGCAGTGCCGACTGGCTCGCCGCCAAACTCAAGGAGACCGGCTTCCCGGTCACCGAGATCTGGGACACACCCGGCGCCCCCGCCGTCTTCGCCGAGTGGCCCTCCGAGGACCCGGAGGCCCCGACCGTGCTGGTCTACGGCCACCACGACGTCCAGCCCGCGGCCCGCGAGGACGGCTGGCTCACCGACCCCTTCGACCCGGTCGTACGGGACGGCAGGATGTACGGGCGCGGTGCCGCCGACGACAAGGGCCAGGTGTTCTTCCACACACTCGGCGTGCGCGCCCACCTCGCCGCCACCGGCCGCGCCACCCCGGCCGTCCATCTGAAGCTGCTGATCGAGGGCGAGGAGGAGTCGGGCTCCCCGCACTTCCGCGCCCTCACCGAGCGGCATGCCGAGCGCCTCGCCGCCGATGTGGTGATCGTCTCGGACACCGGCATGTGGTCCGAGGACACCCCGACCGTCTGCACCGGCATGCGCGGCCTCGCCGACTGCGAGATAGAGCTGTACGGCCCCGACCAGGACATCCACTCCGGCTCCTTCGGCGGCGCCGTCCCCAACCCGGCCACCGTCGCCGCCCGCCTCGTCGCGGCGCTGCACGACGAGGACGAACGCGTCACGGTCCCCGGCTTCTACGACGGCGTCGCCGCGCTCACCGACGCCGAGCGCGCCCTCATCGCCGAGCTGCCCTTCGACGAGACGGAGTGGCTGCGCACGGCCGCGTCCCACGGCACCCTCGGCGAGGCCGGCTACTCCACCCTGGAGCGCGTCTGGGCCCGCCCCACCGCGGAGGTCAACGGCATCGGCGGCGGCTACCAGGGCCCCGGCGGCAAGACGATCATCCCGTCCTCCGCCCACCTCAAGCTCTCGTTCCGGCTGGTCGCCGGGCAGGACCCGGACCAGGTGGAGCGTGCCGTCAGAACCTGGGCGGAGGCCAGGATCCCGGCCGGGATCCGGCACAAGATCAGCTTCGGCGCGGACACCCGCCCCTGTCTGACCCCGCTGGACCATCCCGCGCTCCAGTCGGTCGTCCGGGCCATGACCCGCGCCTTCGGGCAGAAGGTCCGCTTCACGCGCGAGGGCGGCTCGGGACCGGCCGCCGATCTCCAGGACGTGCTGGGCGCACCCGTACTGTTCCTGGGTATCTCCGTTCCGTCGGACGGCTGGCACGCGCCCAACGAGAAGGTCGAGATCGACCTGCTCCTCAAGGGCGTGGAGACCACCGCCTACCTGTGGGGCGACCTCGCCGCCACCCGGAGCTGACCCCACGCCCCCCATGACCCCATGAGCCCCGCACCCGCCACGCCGTCCACCAGCCCACCGACCACTCCGCTGACCAGACACCCACATCACCCCGGGGGAGTAGAAAGAACCTGTGAGCACCATCAGCAGTGACGCCACCGCACACCAGCCCATCGGCCTGACCGCGCACAGCGGCATCGACCGCGCGGCGCACCACCGTCTCGACGAGGCGTGGCTTGCGGCGGCCTGGAGCCACCCGACGACCAGGGTCTTCGTGGTGTCCGGCGGCCAGGTGCTGATCGACGACACCCCCGACGGGCGGACCGAACTGGTCATGACCCCGGCGTTCGAGGCACCCCTCACCGAGACCCACCGCTACTTCCTCGGCACGGACGAGGCCGGAGTGCGCTACTTCGCGCTCCAGAAGGACTCGCTCCCCGGGCGGATGGACCAGTCGGCGCGGCCCGCGGGGCTGCGCGAGGCCGGCGTACTGCTCTCGGCGCGCGACGCGGGGCTGATGGTGCACGCCGTGGCGCTGGAGAACTGGCAGCGGCTGCACCGCTTCTGCTCCCGCTGCGGCGAACGTACGGTGATCGCCGCGGCCGGCCACATCCGGCGCTGCCAGGCGTGCGGCGCCGAGCACTACCCGCGTACCGACCCCGCGGTGATCATGCTGGTCACGGACGAGGAGGACCGCGCGCTCCTGGGCCGCCAGGTGCACTGGCCCGAGGGCCGGTTCTCCACGCTCGCCGGCTTCGTCGAGCCCGGCGAGTCGATCGAGCAGTCGGTGGCCCGCGAGGTCTTCGAGGAGGCGGGTGTCACGGTCGGCGAGGTCGAGTACATCGCCAGCCAGCCGTGGCCCTTCCCGTCGAGCCTGATGCTGGGCTTCATGGCCCGCGCCACCTCGTCGGAGATCACGGTGGACGGCGAGGAGATCGAGGAGGCGCGCTGGTTCTCCCGCGAGGACCTGCGCACCGCGATCGAGACGGGCGAGATCCTGCCCCCGCTGGGCATCTCGATCGCCGCGCGGCTGGTGGAGCTCTGGTACGGCAAGCCGCTCCCGAAGCCGCTGAACTGACGGACGACGAAACCCCCGCCGGACCGGGTCCGACGGGGGTGACGGGGGTTTCGAGGCACCTCCCCACAGGAGGGGCCGTCAGGCGCCGACCTTCTGCTTGACCTGCGCCAGCGAGGGGTTCGTCAGCGTCGAACCGTCGGGGAAGAGAACCGTGGGCACCGTCTGGTTGCCACCGTTCGCCTTCTCGACGAACGCCGCCGACTCCGGGTCGTGCTCGATGTTGATCTCCGTGTACGTGATGCCCTCGCGGTCCATCTGGCCCTTGAGCCGACGGCAGTATCCGCACCACGTGGTGCTGTACATCGTCACAGTGCCCGGCATGGTCTCTCGCACTCCTCTGTCTCGCTGGATGCGTCGCCCGTCGTACCGGTACGTCGCCCGCAAACTCCTGAACGTAACGGACCCGGCGACCATTCCCGCCATCGCCCCCGGCGCCCTTCTCGTCACGTTTCCCGCAGTCGGTCGGTACGACTGGTAGGACCGATGCGGCGCCCCTGTGGACAACCGCCGCACCCGCCCCGGGGGACCTGGCAGCATGGCGGGGTGACAGCAGCAACGCACTCCCCACTGTTCCCGCGGGAATCCGACGGCGGCCAGATCGTGGCACCGCCGCGCGACGCCGACGCGGTGCTCGACGGGCTCGACCCCGAGCAGCGCGAGGTCGCGACGGCCCTGCACGGCCCGGTGTGCGTGCTGGCCGGGGCCGGCACGGGCAAGACGCGCGCGATCACCCACCGGATCGCGTACGGGGTGCGCGCGGGCATACTCCAGCCCGCCAGCGTGCTGGCCGTCACGTTCACCAACCGCGCCGCGGGCGAGATGCGCGGACGGCTGCGGCAGCTCGGCGCGGGCGGCGTGCAGGCGCGGACGTTCCACGCGGCGGCGCTGCGCCAGCTCCAGTTCTTCTGGCCCAAGGCCGTCGGCGGCACGCTGCCGCGCCTGCTCGACCGCAAGGTCCAGCTCGTCGCCGAGGCCGCGGCCCGCTGCCGGGTCCGGCTCGACCGCAACGAGCTGCGGGACGTCACCGGCGAGATCGAGTGGGCGAAGGTCACCCAGACCGTGCCCGCCGACTATCCGGCCGCCGTCGCCAAGTCCCACCGCGACGCCCCGCGCGACGCGGCCGAGATCGGCCAGATCTACGGGATGTACGAGCAGCTCAAACGCGAGCGGTCGGTGATCGACTTCGAGGACGTCCTGCTCCTCACGGTCGGCGTCCTCCAGGACCGGCACGACATCGCGGACCAGGTCCGCCGCCAGTACCAGCACTTCGTGGTGGACGAGTACCAGGACGTGAGCCCGCTCCAGCAGCGGCTGCTCGACCTCTGGCTCGGCGACCGGGACGACCTCTGCGTCGTCGGGGACGCCAGCCAGACGATCTACTCCTTCACCGGCGCCACCCCAGACCATCTGCTCAACTTCCGTACCCGGCACCCGAGCGCCACGGTGGTCAAGCTCGTCCGCGACTACCGCTCAACCCCGCAGGTCGTCCATCTCGCCAACGGCCTGCTGGGCCAGGCGCGCGGCCGGGCCGCCGAACACCGCCTGGAGCTGATCTCGCAGCGCGACCCCGGCCCCGAGCCGCTCTGCACGGAGTACGCGGACGAACCGGCCGAGGCCGAGGGCACCGCCCGCAGGATCCGCGATCTGATCGCCGCGGGCATCCCGGCCGGCGAGATCGCGGTGCTGTACCGCATCAACGCGCAGTCGGAGGTGTACGAACAGGCCTTCGCCGACGCGGGCGTGCCGTACCAGCTCCGGGGCGCCGAGCGGTTCTTCGAGCGCCAGGAGGTACGGGAGGCGGGCGCCGCCCTGCGCGGAGCCGCGCGCTTCGGGTCCAACGACTCGCTGCTGGACGATGTGGTGGAGCTGCCCTCGCAGGTGCGGGCCGTGCTCTCCACCAAGGGGTGGACCACCGAGCCCCCGGCCGGGTCGGGCGCGGTCCGGGACCGCTGGGAGTCGCTGGCCGCGCTCGTGCGGCTCGCCGAGGACTTCGTCCGGGCCAAGCCGTCGGCGACGCTCGCCGATCTTGTCACCGAGCTGGACGAGCGCGCCGCCGCCCAGCACGCCCCCACGGTGCAGGGCGTCACGCTCGCCTCGCTGCACGCCGCCAAGGGCCTGGAGTGGGACGCGGTGTTCCTGGTCGGCCTCACCGAAGGGATGATGCCGATCACCTACGCCAAGACGGACGAGCAGATCGAGGAGGAGCGGCGGCTGCTCTATGTCGGGGTCACCCGTGCGCGGCTCCATCTCCACCTCTCCTGGGCGCTCTCGCGCTCTCCGGGGGGCCGGGCCTCCCGGCGGGTGACCCGCTTCCTGAACGGGCTGCGTCCGGGCTCCACGGCCCCCGGGGCCCGTGGCGCGGGCACGGCCGCGGGCGGCTCCGTCGAGCGGGGCGGTGCCACCGGCGACGCGGCCGGCGGCGCCACTCGGCGCAAGCGGCGGGGCCCGGCCCGCTGCCGGGTGTGCGGCAGGACCCTCACGGACGCCGGTGAGATGAAGCTCATGCGCTGCGAGGAGTGCCCCTCCGACATGGACGAGGGGCTGTATGAGCGGCTGCTGGACTGGCGCGCCGGGCAGGCCCGGCGGATCAGTCAGCCCGCGTGGTGCGTGTTCACCGACAAGACGCTGATGGCGATCGCGGAGGCCGTGCCGGGCAGCGCGGGCGAGCTGACGGGCATCTCCGGGGTCGGGATCCGGAAACTGGATCGCTTCGGAGCCGATGTACTGGCCATCTGCGCAGGTGAGGAAGGTGTGGGCGAGGACGGAGACGACTGAGGCAAACTCGTCGAAAAAATAGTTTGCGCCCGCGCGGGGAATCCCCATAGGTTCTTAACCACGGAACGGCGGGCTTCTCCGAAGCCCGGTCCCCGTGCTCTACTTGTCAAGCAGTACGTGCCCACAATACGTATGACGGGTCTTTGGACCTGTCCTTGAGACGCCGAGAGGAGGCGATTCCAGTGATCAGCATCAACGTCAGCTCCATCAGCACCGTCAAAATGACCGATCTCTCGGTCGTCTCCGCCTGCTCGCTCGGCTTCTCCCGTACCGAACTCATCGCCAGTGGACTGCCCGGCGCCTCCGCCGTCAAGCCCGCCGGTCTCTCGGGTCTGCTGACCCGTGAGCGGCCCGTCATGGTCCGCGATGAGCGACCGACCAAGGCACCGGAAGCAGGAGTAGCAGCAGCAGGCAATGCCTATGCCTCTGCGGCGACCGGTGCCGCAACGAAGCAGCAGACGCAGCATCACCTGATGTGGGCCTTCCGTGGGCTCGAACCCTGGAGTGATCCAGCCTGATCGACGATCAGGCCGGCGCCTTCAGGGCCGCGGAACCCCACCCGGGATCCGCGGCCCTTCTGTTTGTCCCGAACGGGACAGCCGGAGCGAAGGGGCCTCGGGACACGCACCACCCGGTACCAGCCGACAACTGGCCAAACAGGCCGGACCGACCAGACGAGGAACAAAACCCGTGCAACTCGAAGCGCACGCCCCGTCCGTACCGCCTTCCGAAGCGATCTCCCCGCCCGTCCCCACGGAGGACTCCACCTTGACCCCGCTGACCGCGCTCACCGCGCTCGACGACGCCATCGAGAACCTCGGCGTACCCGTTCCCTGCCGTGCCTACGACCCGGAGGTCTTCTTCGCCGAGTCCCCGGCCGACGTCGAGTACGCGAAGGCCCTCTGCGGCACCTGCCCGCTGATCGAGGCCTGCCTCGCCGGCGCCAAGGAGCGGCGCGAGCCGTGGGGTGTCTGGGGTGGCGAACTCTTCGTCCAGGGGGTCGTCGTGGCCCGCAAGCGGCCGCGTGGCCGTCCGCGCAAGAACCCGGTCACGGCATGAACACCGTCGGCACCATCGACCGTCCCTTCACGCACGATCCCCAGAAGCAGGCTCCGATGACCTCTTCCCTGAGCGAGCCCTCCGGCTCCGCCACCCCAGTTGTCACCACCATGGGCGCGAACGACTCGCGTCAGAACAGGACCCGCGAGATGCAACTCATTCCAGAAGCCCTGGCTCGCGCGCATATGAACGAACGTATGCGTGAGGCCAACGCGGAACGCCGGGCCGTGCGCCTGGTCACCGCGCGGCGTATGCAGCGTCGTGCCGAGCGCGTGTCGATGCGCGCGCGCCGCGCGCTGGCCATGGCCGTCATGCAGTAGGCGTCGGACACAACGGACGCACACAAGGGGGTCGGTCCTGAGGGACCGGCCCCCGCTCCGTGCGTTGTCCTGCGCCGGGGCACCCGGCGGGGTTATCGTCGGCCCGTGCCGAGTTTCGAACCGCCGGGTGCCGAGAACGCCGAGAAGGCGGTCTGCGCCCGCTGCGGCGTCACGGCCGAAGCCCCGCCACCGACCTGGAGCTGCGCCATCGACGACGGCAGCCGCTCCTATCTCTGCGACGACTGCTGCCGCGCGCACATCGCGGCGATCGAGAGCAGACTCGACCCGAGCTGGTGGTGACGCGGGCCATGACGCTCAGGCTCCCGCGTCCACCGCCGCCTCCACCGGACCCGCGTCGGGAACCGGGTCCGGAAGCGAATCGGCGTCCGGCTCCGAGTCCGGGGCCGGTTCGGGCAGGAATCCGGACAGCCACCCCTCCAGCTCGTCCCTGAGCCGTACCGTCGCGTTGAGCTGGCAGAGCACCCCGATCGTGCTCAGCGTGACGCGGTGGATCAGCAGATACGACGGCGGCAGATTGAGCTGCTTGCCCAACTGATGGGCGGGCGACCGAGGGTCGGCGATCCGCGCCGCCTGTGTACGAATCCAGCTCCGGGTGAAGGTGAACTCCTCCACCGCGGCCGGCTCGATGATCGGCAGCAGATACTCCAGCACGGCGTCCGGGTCGAGATCGATGGACTCCTTGACGAACCCCTCCTCGCGCAGCAGCTCGTACACCGCCTCGGCGTCGCCCTCCAGCGTCAGCCGCAGCGCCTCACCGATGATCCCGGGCAGCCCGCCCGGCAGCCGGTCCACCGTCCCGAAGTCCAGCACCCCCAGCCGGTACGCGCCCTCCCGCGCCTCCTCCTCGTCCCGCGACTCCTCGTCCCGCGACTCCCCGGTGTCCGCCGGTGGCAGCAGCCGGAAGTTCCCCGGGTGCGGGTCGGCGTGCAGCAGCCCCGTACGCGCCGGGCCCGAGAAGAGGAACCGCGCCAGGAGCTGGCCCGCCCGGTCCTGCTGCTCGGGCGTGCCGTCCGAGATCACCTCCGCCAGCGGAACCCCGTCCATCCACTCGGTCACCAGGACCTGTTCGCCCTGATGCACCACCTCCGGCACCACCACGTCCGGATCGTCCGCGAACTCCACCGCGTGCGCCCGCTGCGCCTCCGCCTCCAGGGCGTAGTCCAGCTCCTCGGAGACCCGGTCCCGCAATTCGGTGATCAGCGGCTTGATGTCCATCCCCGGGATCAGCGGCCCCAGCAGCCGCGCGAAGCGGCTGAGCTGCGTCAGATCGGAGAGCAGTGCCTCCCCGGCCCCCGGGTACTGCACCTTCACCGCGACCTGGCGCCCGTCGTGCCACACCGCCCGGTGCACCTGGCCGATCGACGCGGCGGCCGAGGGCTTCTCCTCGAACTCCAGGAACAGCTCCCGCCACTCCTCGCCCAGCCGCTCCGCCAGCACCGCGTGCACCGTGTGCGTCGGCATCGGCGGCGCCGCTTCCTGGAGCTTGGTGAGCGCCGCCCGGTAGGGCCCGGCGATCTCCTCGGGCAGCGCCGACTCGAAGACCGAGAGGGCCTGCCCGAACTTCATCGCGCCGCCCTTCAGCTCCCCGAGGACCTTGAAGAGCTGGTCCGCCGTGCGCTGCTGGAGCTCCCGGGTGACGATCTCGGCCGACTTGCCGCCGATCCGCTTGCCCAGACCCCAGGTGGCCCGGCCTGCGAAGCCCAGTGGCAGCGTGGCCAGCTTCGCGGTGCGGGTGACCGCCTTCCGGGGAAGATCAGACATGAAGCCCCTCCTAATCCCAGACAGCCGTGCCGCGTACGGCGGTTACCCCGCCATTGTGTCGTGCGACGCCCCCGTTCCGGCGACGCGCTCCCCCCTTCTCCGTCCGGCCGCCCCGCACGGGCAGTCCGGATGGGGCGCGATCCGCTCCGGCTGCCAGTCCAGCAGCGGCAGCGCCGCCTCCCATCGTGCACCCGTACTCGCCGGAAGTTCCCCGTCGAGGAACGACAGAGCATGAGCCGCCGTCAGCCCGGCCACCGTGGTGGCCAGCGCCAGATCACAGGCCGGTACGGCGCCCGCCCCGCGTCCCGAGCGCCACTGGGCCAGCATCCTCGGCCACCCGGGATCGTGATCGGCCCGGAGCCGCGCGACGCACCCCGCGCACGCCGTGCCGCCGGGCAGTACCAGCGGCCCCACCAGCCCCGTGGCCTCGATCACCCCCGCGTAGAGATGCGGCGTACCGGTGGTCAGCCACGGCTCCGCCGTCACCGGATCGGGTGCGTACGCCGCGAGCCCGTCGCGCGGCGCGACGATCACCAGGGCGAGCGGCGGCTCGCCCTCCGCCGATTCCGGGGACCCCGACGCCCGTGGTGGCCGGCCGGGCGCGGACCGCCGGACGAGTTGCCGGGCCGCCAGGTCCCTGCGCTCACCGACGGAGTGCTCCGGCAGTCCGCCGGGCGCCACGTCCCCCGCCGTCGCGCATCCGCCGTCCAGCACATCGACGCGGCCCACCCCCGAGGCCGCGAGCACCGCCGCGACGGCCGCCCCGACCCGGCCCGCGCCCCTGACCTGTACCCGCGCCGACCGCCGCGCTGCCAGCTTCCGCAGCCCCGCCCCGGGCTCCGGATGCAGGACGGAGAGCGACGCGAGGTCGGGCCGCAGCCGCTCGACCTCCCCCGTCCTGCCGCGCAGCGCGTCGGCCGCCGGGCCGCCCGCCCCCGGGTCGTCGAGCACCCCCGCCGCCGTGAGCCGCCGTACCAGCTCCTCGACCAGTCCGTCCGGCAGCCCCATCGTGCGGGCCTCCTCTCGCAGCAGTGGCAGCCCGCGCGTCCCGTCCAGCAGCCCCAGAAAACTGGCCGTGGCCGTGTCGACCGGCCCCATCACCACCGCGTGCGCGGGCGTCACCCCGAACTGCACCGTGTGCCGGTCCCGCCAGGCGCGCCGCAGCGCGGGCTTCATCATCGGATGCATGTCGGCCTCCCCGTTCCCGCTGATCCGTGATCCCAGAATGCAAGGCGGCGGCCGACCGCGCAGAAAGTTATCCACAGCCACGGGCATTAGTCGTTCGAATAGTGCGCGCGAATGCGGGGAACGAGGCGGAACCCTTCAGGAGGCAGGACTTCCGCCGCGCTGAGCGGGTAACGTCAGGGCGTGCCCGCCGACCCTTCCCCCAGTCGCCCGCTCCGCGGCTCGGGGACGAGCGCTGTCGAGGTCCGCAGAAGCGCCCGCCGCAGCAGAACGGTCTCGGCGTACCGCGAGGGCAACCGCACGATCGTGCTCATCCCCGCCCGGATGTCAGAGGCCGAGGAGCGCCGCTGGGTCTCGGTGATGCTCGACAAACTCGCCGCCCAGGAGAGCAAGCGGGTCCTCGGCGACAGCGCGCTGACCGAGCGCGCCGAACAGCTCTCCGCGCAGTACTTCGACGGCAGGGCGCGGCCCGCCTCTGTCCGGTGGGTCACCAACCAGAACACCCGCTGGGGCTCCTGCACCCCCGCCGAGGGCAGCATCCGGCTCTCGCACCGGCTGCAGGGCATGCCGGAGTACGTCGTCGACTACGTCCTCGTCCATGAGCTGGCCCATCTGCTGGTGCCGGGACACGGCCCGCGCTTCTGGCGGCTGCTGGAGTCCTACCCGCGCACGGAGCGGGCCCGCGGCTATCTCGAAGGCGTGGTCGCGGCGGACCGGCTTCCGCATCTGCCCCTCACGCGTGGGGGGAACGGCCCGGACGGCGCCGAGGCGGACGACGTGGACACGGACGGGACAGCGGACACGGCCGACGCCGGAGCCGGGGAATGAGCGCGGAGCAGGCCCGGAACAGCGCGTCCGCGAAGGTCCGGTCGCCACCGCCCGCAGCCACCGCCGTCAGGGGAAACTCCGTTCACCGGTCCTGTACCGAGTCTGTACCGACTTGGCCGATTGTCCGACCCAGCCGTTAGCCTGGCGCGACGCATTGGCATTCGGGATGGGGGACGGTCGTTACGTATGGCACGGGAATTCCAGCGGGGCCACAAGGCCAAGGTCAGTGATCTCACGGCGGGGACGGATCTGTACGTGGGCGTGCAGATCGCGGCTCCGGGGCTGAGCTTCGACATCAGTTGTTTCGGTCTCGACGCCGACGAACAGCTTTCGGACGACCGGTACTTCATCTTCTTCAACCAGCCGAAGTCGCCGGAGGAATCCATCCAGTTGCTGGGGGCTCAGGCCGGCGACACGGAGTCCTTCCGGGTCACGCTGGACCGTGTCCCCGATGCCGTCCACAAGCTGTCGTTCACCGCCACGATCGACGGCGCGGGACAGATGTCGCAGGTCGGCCCCGGATATATCCGGATCGTCGCGGGTGGCGAGGAAGTCGTCCGGTACGCCTTCACGGGCGCGGAGTTCACCACCGAGCGGGCCGTCATGCTCGGTGACTTCTACCTCAAGGACGTCTGGCGCTTCGCCGCCGTCGGCCAGGGCTTCGACGGCGGACTCGACGCGCTGCTGAAGAACTTCGGCGGCGAGGTCGCCGAGGAGGAACCCGCCGCGCCGCAGCCCCCGGCGGGCGGTGGCCCGGTCCCGGGCTTCGCCCCGCCCGCCGCGCCCACGGCGCCCGCGCCGTCCTTCGGCGCCCCCGCCGGACCACCGGCTCCGGCCCCGGCTCCGCAGTCCGTGCACGCTGCGCCGACCATCGTGGCGCCGATGCCCCCGCAGGGCGGCACCGTACCGCCGCCGCCCGCGCCGTCCCCGTACGGCCAGCAGCCGCCCCAGCAGCCGCAACAGCCCCAGTTCGGCCAAGTCCCAGGACAGGTCCCGGGCCAGGTCCCCGGACAGATGCCGCCCGGGGCGCCGTCCCCGTACGGTGCCCCCGCCCCCTTCGGGCAGCAGCCGCCCGGCGCGCCCCAGGGCGTCCCGCAGGGTGTGCCCGCCGGCGGCGCCGGTCTTCAGGCGGCCCTTCAGCCGTACAAGGAAGCGCCCACAGGGCAGCGCTGGACCTCGCAGAACGGCCAGCTCGTGCGGATCGACCTCGGCGAGGGCGGCAGCCCCGTCCTGGCCCGCCAGGGCAGCATGGTCATGTACCAGGGCAAGGTCGACTTCGGCTACAAGGGCGCCGGTTTCGTCGGCCGCGTCGTCGGCAACGCGACCGGCCAGGAGATGCAGCTCATGCGCTGCACAGGACGCGGCCAGGTCTTCCTCGCGGAGGAGGGCGCGCACCTCCACCCCGTCGAACTCCAGGGTGACGGCATCTGCGTCTCGGCGGAGAACGTCCTCGCCTTCGACGAGAGCCTCCAGTACGAGGTCCGCCGCATCGAGGGCCACGGCATACCCGGCGGCGCCCTGTTCACCATGCAGTTCCAGGGCACCGGCACCGTCGTCGTGAAGACCCACGGCACCCCCGTGGTGCTGCCCGTCACGCCCACGACCTTCGCCGACTGCAACGCCGTCGTCGCCTGGTCGTCGGCCGCGCAGGTGATCATCTCCAGCCAGGTCAGGCTGCGCCGCAACGCGTACCCCGGCCACAGCGGGGAGACCGTGAACCTCCAGTTCCGGGGAGCGCCCGGCAATTTCATCGTCGTCCAGCCGTACGAGGTCTGAGGGAGCCCGGACAATGAACCAGCAGCTCGCGGGCTTCGCCCCGACCCCCGTCGCGGCCCGGATGGAGAATCACGGCCGCTCCATGCTCAAGGTCGCCATGGCCTCCGGCCACGACCTCTACGCGCGCACCGGCTCGATGGTCGCCTACGAGGGCTTCATCCAGTACGAGCCGAACCCGCCCGCCGTCCGCCAGATCGCCTCCCAGTGGGTCACCGGCGAGACCACCCCCGTGATGAAGTGCGCGGGTGACGGACTGCTCTATCTCGCCGACTACGGCGCCGATGTCGTCGTCATCAACCTCGACAACGACGCGCTCTCCGTCAACGGCTCCAACCTGCTCGCCTTCGACGCGCACCTCCAATGGGGCGTCGAGCGCGTCAAGGGGCTGGCCAAGTTCGCCGGCCAGGGCCTGTGGAACGTACAGATCTCCGGGACGGGCTGGGTCGCCCTGACCTCGCGCGGCACCCCGGTCGTCGTCGACTGCGGACGCGGCGAGGACGAGACCTATGTGGACCCCGACGCGCTCGTCGCCTGGTCGCCCGGCCTCAAGGTGAAGGGCAAGCGCAGCTTCAAGGCGTCCTCGCTGATCGGGCGGGGCAGCGGAGAGGCCTACCAGATGGCCTTCTCCGGCCAGGGCATCGTCGTCGTCCAGCCCAGCGAGGACAGCACCGACCGCCTGCGGACCCGGGGCTGAGGGGAGCGAGGAACCATGCAGAGTCCGCTTTTCGCGTACACGGAACAGCAGTCCCAGGACCGCTACGCCGTCCAGAACCCGCAGCTCCTGCGGGTCGCACTCACCGGCCAGGACGACGTCCTCGCCCGCAAGGGCGCGATGGTCGCCTACCAGGGGCTCATCGAGTTCGACGGTGAGTACCAGTCGCACGGCCAGCGCCGGGCGCGCGCGACCACCGGCGAGGGCCTTGACCTGATGCGCTGCTCCGGGCAGGGCACGGTCTATCTGGCCAACCTCGCCCAGTACATCCATGTGGTGGATGTCGACCACGACGGGATGACGGTGGACAGCGCCTACGTCCTGGCGCTCGACTCCACGCTCCACAGCGAGGTCGTCGCGGTGGACAGCCAGTACGGAATCTCCGGCTCCGGCAAGTACCAGCTCAACATCTCCGGGCGGGGCAAGGTCGCGCTGATGACCTCGGGCCAGCCGCTGATGATGGAGGTCACGCCGGACAAGTACGTCAACGCCGACTCCGACGCGGTGGTCGCCTGGTCCTCCGCGCTGCGGGTGCAGATGCAGGCACAGACGCACTCCTCGGGGATACGGCGGCGGCGCGGCTCCACCGGCGAGGGCTGGGAACTGAGTTTCCTGGGGCAGGGCTTCGCCCTTGTCCAGCCGAGCGAGGTCATGCCGCCGCAGCAGGCGGAGATCGGCCAGGGGCTGGGCGCGCAGTACGGCGTCGGGCAGAGCGGCGCGCACGGGCAGAACCAGAACAACGCCTGGAGCAGGTGACCCGGTCCGCCCAAGTCAGGGGGGCGGGTTCCACGGAACCCGCCCCCCCTTCTCGCGTGCGTCGCGTCCCCTCGCGTGCGTCGCGTCGTCTCAGGCGCCCAGGAGTACCCGCGTACGCTCCAGCAGCCGGACGACCGAGCCGTCGGCCACCTCCGCCACCTCGTCGTACGCGAACCAGCGCAGGTCCAGCGACTCCTCGCTGATGGCCTCGACCGCGCCGGGGGCCGCCAGCGCCGCGTACTGGACATCCAGATGCCAGTGACAGGGCGCCGGGATGGGGTGCCGGTCGAGCTGTACGGGGCCACCCGTCAGCAGGGTCAGGTCCGGGATCCCGGACTCCTCCCAGGCCTCCCGCAGCGCCGCGCGCTCCAGCGTCGTGTCACCGGGCTCGCAGTGGCCACCCATCTGGAGCCACATGCCGAGCTTCTTGTGCAGGGTCAGCAGCACGCGGCCCCGCTCCGGGTCGACGACCAGCGCGCTCGCCGTCAGATGCCCGGCCCCGCACGCCTTCCACATCCCGTCCGGGTGGGCCGAGAGGTGGTCCAGATAGAGCCCGCGCAGCTCCCGCTGGGCGGGCTCGTCCCCCTCGTACCCCTTCAGGACGAGGATCGCGTCGTCATGCAGGCTCACTTGTCGGTGTCGTCCTTCTTGTCGCCCTTGTCGCCCTTGTCGCTCTCGGCGCCCTTGTTGTTGTCGTTGTTGTCGACGTTGCCGGTGTTGTCCTTCTGCAGGTTCGGCTTGCCGTCGGCCGCCTCACCGAGCATCTTGTCCAGCTCGGAGAAGTCGAGCTGCTCGTGGTGGACAAAACCGTCCGGGTCGTCCAGGTCCGAGGCCGTCGGCAGCATGTCGGGGTGCTCCCAGAGCCGGTCGCGGCCGTCGACACCCCGCGCGTCCGTGAGCGAGGCCCACAGCCGGGAGGCGTCCCGCAGCCTGCGGGGCCGGAGCTGGAGCCCGATGAGCGTCGCGAAGGTCTGCTCGGCCGGACCACCGGAGGCCCGGCGCCTGCGCAGCGTCTCGCGCAGCGCGTCCGCCGCCGTCAGCCGGTTCTTCGCGGCCTCGTGGACCACCGCGTCCACCCAGCCCTCGACCAGCGCCAGCGCCGTTTCGAGCCGGGCGAGCGCGGCCTTCTGCTCCGGGGTGTCCTCCGGCTGGAACATGCCCTGCTGGAGCGCTTCCTGGATCTCCTCGGGGTGGCCGGGGTCGAACTGGCCGACCACGTCCTCCAGCTTGGAGGTGTCCACCTTGATCCCGCGGGCGTAGCCCTCGACCGCGCCGAACATGTGCGACCGCAGCCACGGCACATGGGCGAAGAGCCGCTGGTGGGCGGCCTCGCGCAGCGCCAGATAGAGCCGGATCTCGTCCTTGGGGACACCGAGGTCCTTGCTGAACGCCTCGATGTTCAGCGGAAGCAGCGCGGCCCTGCCCGCCGGGCCCAGCGGCAGCCCGACGTCCGTCGAGCCGACCACCTCACCGGCCAGCACACCCACGGCCTGCCCGATCTGCTGGCCGAACATGGCGCCGCCCATGGAGCGCATCATGCCGATCAGCGGGCCCGCCACCGACTGCATCTCCTCGGGCAGCACCTCGCTCATGGCCGTGCCCACCCGCTCCGCCACGGGGTCGACGAGCTGCTGCCACGCGGGCAGCGTCGCCTCGACCCACTCGGCGCGGCTCCACGCCACGGAGGCGTTGGCGCCGGAGGGCAGCGACGTCACGCCGTCCAGCCAGATGTCGGCCAGCCGTACCGCCTCGTCCACCTGCGCGCGCTCCGCGGGGCCGACGCTCTCGTCCTTCGTGCCGTCGGCGGTGCCCTGGGCGACCGTCTGGCGGGCGATCTGCTTGGCCATGTCCCAGTTCACGGGACCGCCCTCGTAGCTCAGCATCTGGCCGAGCTGCTGGAACGCGGCCCCCAGGTCGTTGGGGTTCAGCGAACCGAACATCGCGGCGAACGGATTGTCCGCGCCGCCCGCGCCGCCGCCACCGGGCAGCCCGAATCCTGCGAAGGGGTTGCCCTGAGCGCCTTGGCCACCGGCACCCTGACCACCTCCGGCAGGGTCCTTCTTCTTGCCGTCGCCGTCCTCCGGCTCCTCCGGCGGAAGGCCGAATCCGAATGGTGTGTCACTCACGGGGTTCCTCGGCTCGTAGGGCCGCCGACTTTCTGCCGGCGGCGACTGCCCGACTTCACCACCCAGCCTAAGCGGCACAGGGTTCGTACGGGCGGTGCCGCGGGTCGGAACGGGCTCGACACCCGGTGGCTTCCGGGCTCGATGCTCCGTCGGCCGATGGCCTGCGGCAGGATGGACGTCACCTGGTACGTACGCGCCATTCACGTACGTATTGAAGACAACCGCTGGAGACGCCCGGTGAGTTCCCCAGATCCGCAGGTTCGCGCAGCGCGAAACCGCTCAACCCCGACCCCGTCCCGCGGCCCCGTCGTCGCGGTCACCGGCGCCGCCTCCGGCGTCGGTGACCTGCTCACCCGGCGCCTGGCCGCGTCCGAGGAGATCAAGCAGGTCATCGCCATCGACGAGCGCCGGGGGGAGGTCTCCGAGGCCCAGTGGCACATCCTCGACGTCCGTGACCCGGCCATCGCGGAGAAGTTGCGCGGGGCCGACGTCGTCGTGCACCTCGCGCTCGACCTCGACCTGGAGACCGACGCCGCCGCCCGGACCGCGTACAACGTGCGCGGTACACAGACCGTGCTCACGGCCGCCGCGGCGGCCGGGGTGCACCGCGTCGTGCTCTGCACCTCGGCGATGGTCTACGGCGCCCTGCCCGACAACGACATCCCGCTCTCCGAGGACGCGGAGCTGCGGGCGACCGCCGAGGCCACCGGCGTCGGCGACCTCCTGGAGATCGAGCGGCTCGGCCGCCGCGCGCCCCGCGCGCACCCCGGCCTGAATGTGACGGTCGTACGGCCCGCCGTCCTCGTCGGCGGTACGGACACGGCCCTCACCCGCTACTTCGAGTCGCCACGGCTGCTCGTCGTCGCCGGATCCCGCCCCACCTGGCAGTTCTGCCATGTCGATGACCTGGTGAGCGCGCTGGAGTACGCGGCGCTCGAAAAGGCCGAGGGGGAGTTCGCGGTCGGCTGCGACGGCTGGCTGGAACAGGAGGAGGTCGAGGAGCTGAGCGGCATCCGCCGCATGGAGCTGCCCTCGGCGGTCGCCCTGGGCGCCGCCGCCCGGCTGCACCGGATCGGCCTCACGCCGTCCCCGGCCGGCGATCTCGCGTACACGATGCACCCCTGGGTGGTCAGCGTGAGCCGGCTGCACGACGCGGGCTGGCGGCCCCGGTGGACCAACGAGGAAGTCCTCACCGCCCTCCTCGAAGAGGTGGAGGGCCGCCACACGGTCGCCGGACGCCGTCTGGGCCGCAAGGATGCCACGGCGGCGGGTGCGGCGGGCGCGACGGTCGCGCTGCTCGGTACGGCCGCGCTGGTACGGCGGGCCCGTAAGGCGCGGCGCCGGATCTGAGCCACCCGCGCGGGCCCCGCGCCGCGCTCCTGCTCGTCCTGCTCCGGTCCGGGGGAACGGATGTTCCATGGCGCTCGTGCCGTACGGCACGATGGGTCCATGGCGAGTACGCGTTCCCACCCGGGCGAGCAGGCGGCGCAGGATCCCATCCGGCTGCTCGCGATCCGTGACACCCCGCTCAGCGTCGACGAGGTCTTCCGCGCGGTGGGGGAGGACGCGGCGGGCGGTACGGCGCTCTTCGTGGGCACGGTGCGCAACCACGACGGCGGCGCGGACGTCGACGCCCTCGGCTACTCCTCCCATCCGTCGGCGGAGGCCGAGCTGCGGCGGGTCGCGGAGAAGATCGTCGCCGGTCATCCGGTGCGCGCGCTGGCCGCCGTCCACCGTGTGGGGGATCTGGAGGTCGGGGATCTGGCGGTGATCGTCGCGGTCTCCTGTCCGCACCGGGCGGAGGCGTTCGAGGCGTGCAGAAAGCTGATCGACGACCTCAAGAACGAAGTGCCGATCTGGAAGCACCAGAAGTTCTCGGACGGAACAGAAGAATGGGTGGGCGCGTAGCGCCTCGTTGAGGGGTGGCGGTCGGGCGACGGGTGGGCGGGTGGGCGCGTAGCGCCTCGTTGAGGAGAGGGAGCGCCCTCGGCGCAGGGGGCTCCACCGGGGGCCTCCACCCGTACGGCCCGATTTGCGTAACCGCCTTCCGGCCAGCAGCGTTGGTGCTGCAGATGGTTAATCTGCTGATCGGTCAGTTCACAGACACTCATGGGTCGGGAGGTCGGTATGGCCGCACTTGCCTGGTTGTTGATCCCGCTTTTCGCTGCTGTTGGCGCGGCGATATGGGGAAGCTGGGTCTCCAGGGACCGCACGATAGGGGACATGGCCGAGCTCAACGGCTATGCCCGGTTCCGTGACGCGATGGAGAAGGCGGAGACCGAGTCCGAGCCGGTCTGAGTCCGTGGGCCCCGCGGGCCCGTCGGTCCGCGGCCACGGGCCCTGTGACCTCGTACGGACCGGCCCCGGGGGTGCACTGACAGAGCCTTCCCGTACTGTCGTTCCATGCCACGCCGCACCGCGACGATGCTCGCTTCCACCCTCGTCCTCATCGCGCTGCTCTGCGCGGGTGTGCTCATCAAGGTCCCGTATTCGGAGATGAGCCCGGGGCCGACGGTGAACACACTGGGTGACGCCGGCGGTGAGCCCGTACTTCAGATCTCCGGTCGTAAGACGTATCCGACATCGGGTCATCTGAACATGACGACGGTCAGGGTCACGGGCGCGGACTACAACATGAACATCGTCGAGGCGGTCTACGGCTGGCTGGCCCACGACAGTGTCGTGGTGCCGCACGACACCCTGTATCCGGACGGCAAGACGGAAGAGCAGTCCACGCAGGAGAACGCGGAGGAGTTCAGCCAGTCCCAGGAGAGCGCCAAGGTCTCCGCCCTGGCCGAACTGGGCATCCCGTACTCCTCCCGCACGATTGTCTCCTCGGTGATCAAGGACAGCCCCTCCGAGGGCACCCTGCACGCCGGTGATGTGATCAAGGCCGTGGACGGCACGGAGATCAAGGCGCCCGAGGACGTGGCGAAGCTCGTCACGAAGCACAAGCCGGGCGAGGACGTCGTCTTCACCCTCGTGCCCGCCAAGGAGGCGAAGGCGGCGGAGAAGTCCGGCAAGGAGCCGACGGCCACCGAGAAGGTCACGATCACCACGCGGAAGTCCGACGAGGGCGACCGCGCGATCGTCGGCATCCAGGCGGGGACCGATCACACGTTCCCGTTCACCATGGACATCAAGCTGGCCGACGTGGGCGGTCCGAGCGCCGGGCTGATGTTCTCGCTCGGCATCGTCGACAAACTCACTCCCGGCTCGCTGACGGGCGGCAAGTTCGTCGCGGGTACGGGGACCATCGACGACAAGGGCGAGGTCGGCCCGATCGGCGGTATCGAGATGAAGCTCGTCGGCGCGCGGAACGCGGGCGCGCGGTACTTCCTCACGCCCGACCAGAACTGCGCCACCGCGGCCTCGGACATCCCGAGCGGCCTCACCCTGGTCCGGGTGAAGACGATCAAGGACGCGACGCGGTCGCTGGAGAAGATCCGTACCGGGGACACGGCCGGCCTGCCGAGCTGTTCGGCAAGCTGACCGGCCGTACCCGCGGAGGACGCGCTCAGGCGGCGCGGTACGGCGCCTGAGCGCGCCTGTAGGGCTTCCTGCTGCCTGTAGGGCCCTGTCGCGACTCGAAGGCGGGTTACGACTCGAAGGTGGCCGACAGCGCCTCCGCCAGCCCCGGGACCAGCCCGGAGCCCGTGAGGACCTCGTTCGGGGAGTCCTTCTCGCGCAGCCGCAGCGCGGACTCCCGGGCGCCGTCCCGCAGCACGGCCACGGTCATCCGTACCTCCTGGCGCTCCGGGTGGGAGGCGACCCACGCGGCGAGCGCCGTTTCGTCCAGATTGTCCGGTACGGACGCCTCCGCGGACGGCGGCAGCATCAGCCGCTCCACGGTCATCGCGCAGCCCGCCACCGCCCCGGGCCACGCGATGGTGCCGAGGAACTCGTCCAGCGGGGTGCCCGCCGGGATCTCGTCCTGTTCCACGGGGGTGAGGGGGGCGGCGGAGCCGCCGTCCTCGTCGAGACCCAACTGGGCCGCGAGTTCGGGTTCGTCGGTGCGCAGCCGCGTCGTGTCGACGAGCGCGAAGAGCCGGGCGGGCTGGTCCCAGCCGAGCGTCGAGGCGTATTCGTCGATTTCGAGAACCGCTCGGGTCAGCGGGCTCGCGGCCATGGGGGTGCCTGAGGGAGAAACAGTGGACATGGTCAATATCCTGCCTCCTTCGGACCCGGGTGCGGGAACTAGGTAAAGCCTCAGTAAGTTGAACAAGCTGAACCACACGCATTCACACGACCGCGAACTTCGAGGTGCGCACGTTGGCTTTCCAGATGCCGGACCGCGGCGGAGGCCCGACCGGGCCACGGATCAGAGTGGGCCGGCCTTCCCGTCGGGCTCGGACCCTGCTCATGACTTTGGGCGTGCTGGCCGTTCTGGCCATGCTCTTCGTCATGTTCGCGGGGTTCTGGACCGACTGGCTCTGGTACCGCTCGGTGAAGTACTCATCGGTTTTCACCACCACTCTCTGGACCAAGATCGGTCTGTTCGCGGTCTTCGGACTGCTGATGGCCTTCGCGGTCGGGCTGAACATCTGGCTGGCGCACCGGCTGCGGCCGCCGCTCAGCGCGATGTCCATGGAGCAGCAGAACCTCGACCGGTACCGGATGGGGATCGCCCCGTTCAAGAAGTGGGTGCTCCTCGGGATCACCGCGCTGGTCGGGCTGATCGCGGGAGCCTCCGCCGCCGGCCAGTGGCGTACGTGGCTGATGTGGGTCAACGGGGTGCCGTTCGGCCAGAAGGACCCGCAGTTCAAGCTGGACGTGGCGTTCTACGCGTTCGACCTGCCCTGGTACCGCTTCATGCTGGCGTTCGGCTTCGCGGCGGCCGTGCTGTCGCTGATCGCCGCCGCGCTGACCCACTACCTGTACGGCGGGCTGCGGATCACCAGCCCCGGCGCGCGGGCCACCGCGGCGGCCACCGGTCATCTCTCGGTGCTGCTCGGTGTCTTCGTCTCGCTCAAGGCGGTCGCGTACTGGCTCGACCGGTACGGCCTGGCCGTGAAGTCCAGCGACTTCAAGGCGACGGGCAACTGGACCGGTCTGCGGTTCACGGACGCGAACGCGTTCCTGCCCGCCAAGACGATCCTCTTCTGCATCGCGGTCATCTGCGCCCTGCTGTTCTTCGCGACGCTCTGGCGCCGTACGTGGCAGCTTCCGGTGATCGGCTTCGGCCTGATGGTGCTCTCGGCGATCCTGATCGGCGGCCTCTACCCGGGGATCGTCCAGAAGTTCCAGGTCGAGCCGAACGAGCAGGCCAAGGAAGCCCCGTACATCAAGAAGAACATCGACGCCACGCGTCAGGCGTACGGCATCGACACCGCCGATGTGCAGGACTACGGCGGCAAGGGCGACCCGGACAAGAAGGCCGAGCAGCGCAAGGCGGCCGACTCGGCGGCCAGCTACCGGCTGGTCGACCCGAATGTCGTCTCGCCCGCGTTCCAGCAGCTCCAGCAGGAACGTAAGTACTACCAGTTCCCCTCCACGCTGGACGTCGACCGGTACCCCGGCCCCGACGGCAAGCCGCAGGACACGGTCGTCGGTCTGCGCGAGCTGAACATCACCGGTATCCCGAAGCGCAACTGGATCAACGATCACTTCACGTACACCCATGGGTACGGGCTGATCGCGTCCAAGGGCACGAACACGGTGACGGACGAGAACGAGGGCACCATCGGCGCCCCCGACTTCACCGAGTCAGGACTGCCGACCACCGGTGAGATCCCCAAGTACGAGCAGCGCATCTACTACGGGGAGAAGACCGAGCAGTACTCGATCGTGGGCGGCCCGCAGAAGGAGCTGGACTACGAGAAGAACGGCGAGCAGACCACGAGCTACCGGGGGAAGAGCGGCGTCGACCTCTCCAACCCGCTGAACCGCGCTGCGTACGCCGTGTCCTTCAGCGAGCCCCAGATGCTCTACTCCGGCGCCATCGGCGACGGCTCGCGGATTCTGTACAACCGCACGCCCAAGGAGCGCGTCGAGGCCGTCGCCCCCTGGCTGACCATCGACGGCGACGCGTATCCCGCCGTGGTCGACGGCCGGATCCAGTGGATCGTCGACGCGTACACGACGACGAACGGCTACCCGTACGCGTCCCGTACGACGCTCGGCGACACGACGGCCGACTCGCTGACCGACAGCCAGCGCGCGGTCGTCGCCCAGCAGAACCAGGTCAACTACATCCGGAACTCGGTGAAGGCCACCGTCGACGCGTACGACGGCTCGGTCAGCCTGTACCAGTGGGACACCAAGGACCCGGTGCTCAAGACCTGGATGAAGGCGTTCCCGGGCACGGTGAAGCCGAAGGCCGACATCGACAAGACGCTGCTGGACCACCTGCGCTACCCGCAGGACATGTTCAAGGTGCAGCGGGAACTCCTCACCCGCTACCACGTCACGGACCCCGCGCAGTTCTACAGCGGCAGTGACGCGTGGCAGGTGCCGGACGACCCGACCACCAAGGACAGCAACTCGGTCCCGCCGTACTACCTGAGCCTGAAGATGCCGGGCCAGGACGATCAGAAGTTCTCGCTGACGACGACCTTCACGCCCAACGGGCGCCCCAACCTGGGGGCGTTCATGGCGGTGGACGCCGACGCCACCAGCACGGACTACGGCAAGATCAGAGTCCTGAGGGTGACGTCCACGGTCCAGGGCCCGCAACAGGTGCAGAGCGAGCTGAACGGCGTGCCCGAAGTCGCCGAGTTCGTCAGGAACCTGAGAGGCACCGACTCGGACATCGAGTACGGCAACCTCCTGACGGTGCCGCTCGACGGAGGCTTCCTCTACATCGAGCCGGTGTACGCGCGCGGTGGCAGCGCCAACTACCCGCTACTGAAGAAGGTGGCCGTCTCCTACGGAGGCAAGCCGGTCTTCAAGGACACCCTTCCCGAGGCGCTGAACGCGGTGTTCGGCGCGGAGGGTACGGAGCAGCCGGGCACCACGGAGCCGCCGGGCGACACCACCACGCCGCCGGCCACCGGCGACAAGGCCCTCCAGCAGGCCATCGCGGACGCCCAGAAGGCGTACGAGGCGGGCGAGGAGGCGCTGAAGAAGCCGGACTGGGACGCGTACGCCCAGGCCCAGAAGGACCTGCAGAGCGCGCTCGAAAGGGCCGCCAAGGCGAAGCCCGGCTCGGGCGACGGGGCCGGTGACGGGGCCGGCAGCGACTCCGGCGCCGACTCCGGCAGCGCGGACGGCGGTGGCGATACGAGCTGACCTGGCTTCACCTCCGCCCCGTGGTACGGTTGGGACACAACGACGCGGGGTGGAGCAGCTCGGTAGCTCGCTGGGCTCATAACCCAGAGGTCGCAGGTTCAAATCCTGTCCCCGCTACGGCGAAGTCAAGGGCCCGGATCCTTCTAGGATCCGGGCCCTTGCCATGTGTCCGTCCCAACTGGGCAGCAGATGGGCTCAGTTGGTCCCCGGAGGGTTTGATGTGTCTCTCTGTGGGCATGTCGACAAAACGCTGTAGTGACCTTGTGGGGCGCGGTATACCGGCTGTACGCGGCCGGCGGGTGGTGCGACGATGGAAAATATGGGGGATAGGGCAACTCTGTTGGAGACAGGGCGGTATGTGCAGCCACACGTGAACGACGCGGCCGGTGGGACCGGAGCCGCCGACGGGCCCGACACCGAGGCCGAGGCGAGACACCGCCGCGCCGCCGACGCCGGGGACACCGCGTCGATGAGCGTGCTCGGCGCCCTGCTGCTGCGCCGTGGTGATCTCGACGGCGCCGAGCCGTACCTGCGCGCCGCGACCGCCGAGGGCGAACGCGCCGCCGCCAACAACCTGGGCGTACTCCTGCACCAGCGCGGATACGTCGACGACGCCGCCGGCTGGTGGCGGATCGCCGCCGTCGCCGGCTCCGCCCCGGCCGCCCACGCGCTCGGCCGCCACTACCGCGAACTCGGCGACGAACCCGCCGCCGAGTACTGGCTGCGCCAGTCCGCCGAACAGGGGCACGCGCTGGGCGCCTACGCCCTCGCCGACCTGCTGGAGCACCGCAGCGACGTCGGGGCCGAGCGCTGGCTGCGCGCCGCCGCCGAGCAGGGCCACCGCGAGGCTGCCTACCGGCTCGCCCGCGCACTGGAGCGCAGAGCCCGCGAGAGCGCCCGCTCCGGCGCCGACGTGGTCTACCGGGCCGGTACGGCCGGACCGGCCCCACGAGGCCGCCGTACGGGCCAGGAGCCGCTGCTCTCCATGGACCCCGTCACCAGCACCGACCCCCGGCTGCCCGCGTACACCGGGACACCGGGCCCCGCGACCATGTCCGGGCCCGCGGCCTCCCTCGTCAGCGAGGCCGCCCAGTGGTACCAGCAGGCCGCCGCACGCGGCCACCGCCGCGCCGCCCTGCACCTCGGCGCGATCCTGGAGCGGCGCGGCGAGCTCAAGGAAGCCGGCCGCTGGTACCTCAGCGCCGCCAAGGACGGCGAGGCGCGGGCCGCCTGCGCCCTCGGCTTCCTGCTGCGCGATGCCGGGGACGAGGAGAGCGCCGCCGTCTGGTGGCTGCGCGCCGCCCAGGAGGGCGACGGGAACGCCGCCAACGCCCTCGGCGCGCTGCACGCGGCCCGGGGCGAGCCGCAGACCGCCGAACGCTGGTACCGCGCCGCCATGGACGCGGGCGACGTCAACGGCGCGTACAACCTCGGGCTGCTCTGTGCCGCCCAGGACCGTACCGTCCAGGCCGAGCAGTGGTACCGCCGCGCCGCCTACGCGGGCCACCGCGAGGCCGCCAACGCGCTCGCCGTCCTGCTCCTCCAGGCCGACGACGCGACGGGCGCCGAACCCTGGTTCTCCAAGGCCGCCGAGGCGGGCAGTGTGGACGCCGCGTTCAACCTCGGCATCCTGTACGCGGGCCGCGACGACGACGGCGCCGCCCTGCGCTGGTACGAGCGCGCCGCGGCGGCCGGACACACCGAAGCCGCCCTCCAGGTCGGCATCGCCCGGCTGCGCGACGGCGACGACCGCACGGCCGAGCGCCACCTGCGCTGCGCGGCCGGCGGCGGCAGCGCGGAGGCCGCCTTCCGGCTGGCCACCGTCCTCGACTCGCGCGAGCCCCCGTCGGGGCCGCCCGCGCTCGGCGAGCCGCACGGCGTGAAGAGCGAGTGCGAGCAGTGGTACGAGCGTGCCGCCGAGCAGGGCCACCGCCGTGCCCAGGTGCGCGTCGGTATGCTCGCCGCCGCCCGGGGCGACATCAACGACGCCGCCCGCTGGTACCGGGAGGCCGCGGAGGCGGGCAGCCGTAACGGCGCCTTCAACCTCGGGCTGCTCCTGGCCCGCGAGGGCGGCGAGCGGGAGGCCGCGCTGTGGTGGACCAGGGCCGCCCAGGCCGGGCACGGCAGGGCCGCGCTGCGGCTCGCGCTGCTGGCCGCGCGCCGGGGCGAGCTGACCGAGGGGCAGCGCTGGTGCGCGCGCGCCGTGGAACTGGGCCCGGCGGAGGTGGCGGAGCGCGCGGCGCGGCTGCGCGAGGCACTGCACCAGGAGCTGACCGCGTGACCCGGGTCACCGGGTCCGCACCCCGCGGCCCTCTCCGTGTGACCTGCGCCGATGGCGTCGGGCCCGCGGGGTAAGGGATTTGCACTGCCCGGCACCGTGACGTAATGTTTCATTCAACGGCGCGGGGTGGAGCAGCTCGGTAGCTCGCTGGGCTCATAACCCAGAGGTCGCAGGTTCAAATCCTGTCCCCGCTACTGAAGTCCTGAGGCCCGGATCTCCTTACGAGATCCGGGCCTCAGGCGTGTGTACGGCGATACGCGAGCCGGGACAGACGAAAGGCCCCGTCTCCGGGGCCTTTTCGTTACGCGGACGCGCAGTTGGGGCAGGTGCCCCGGTACGTCATCTCGACGCCCGAGACCGTGAAGCCGAAGCGCTCACCGGCCGGCAGATCGGCCAGCGGGTCGCCCGACGGGTGGACGTCCCTGATGGCACCGCACCGCGCGCACACCAGGTGGTGGTGCGGCCGGTGCGCGTTCGGGTCGTACCGCTTGGCGCGGCGGTCCGTCGAGACCTCGATGACCTCGCCCAGCGTCACCATCTCGCCCAGCGTGTTGTAGACGGTCGCGCGGGAGATCTCCGGGAGTCTCGCCACGGCCCGTTCGTGCACCTCGTCGGCGGTCAGATGGACATGGTCCCCATCGAGGACCTCGGCCACGACGCGTCGCTGCGCCGTCATGCGCCAGCCACGTTCGCGAAGTCGTTCCAACAGGTCACTCATGAAATCCAGCCTAACAGTGAAGGACCCCAGGTCCCGAACGAGTGTGACTTTGGATGCTCGCTTGACTTGGACAAAGTCCATTATAGGATCGAGGACGGAATCCGAGAGGGACAGAACTTGCACCGATTGACGCAGGAGGCGCACGTGACGCAGGGACCGCTCACCACCGAGGCCGGGGCTCCGGTCGCCGACAACCAGAACAGCGAGACGGCGGGCGTCGGCGGCCCCGTGCTGGTCCAGGACCAGGCGCTGCTGGAGAAGCTCGCGCACTTCAACCGGGAGCGCATCCCGGAGCGCGTCGTCCACGCGCGCGGCGCCGGCGCCTACGGCACCTTCACGCTGACCCGGGACGTCTCGCGCTGGACGCGGGCGAAGTTCCTCTCCGAGGTCGGCAAGGAGACGGAGACGTTCCTGCGCTTCTCCACCGTCGCGGGCAACCTGGGCTCCGCGGACGCGGTGCGCGACCCGCGCGGCTTCGCGCTGAAGTTCTACACCGAAGAGGGCAACTACGACCTCGTCGGCAACAACACCCCGGTGTTCTTCATCAAGGACGCCATCAAGTTCCCCGACTTCATCCACACCCAGAAGCGCGACCCGTACACCGGCTCCCAGGAGGCGGACAACGTCTGGGACTTCTGGGGGCTGTCGCCCGAGTCCACGCACCAGGTGACCTGGCTCTTCGGCGACCGCGGTATTCCGGCCACACTGCGGCACATGAACGGCTACGGCTCGCACACGTTCCAGTGGAACAACGAGGCGGGCGAGGTCTTCTGGGTCAAGTACCACTTCAAGACCGACCAGGGCATCAAGAACCTGACCTCGGAGGAGGCCGCGGTACTCGCCGGCCAGGACGCCGACTCGCACCAGCGCGACCTGCGTGAGGCCATCGAGCGCGGCGACTTCCCGTCCTGGACGGTGCAGGTCCAGATCATGCCGGCGGCCGACGCCGCCACGTACCGCTTCAACCCGTTCGACCTGACCAAGGTCTGGCCGCACGAGGACTACCCGCCGATCGAGATCGGCAAGCTGGAGCTCAACCGCAACCCGGAGAACATCTTCGCCGAGGTCGAGCAGTCGATCTTCTCGCCGGCCCACTTCGTGCCCGGCATCGGACCGTCCCCGGACAAGATGCTCCAGGGCCGGCTCTTCGCGTACGGCGACGCCCACCGCTACCGCGTCGGCGTCAACGCCGACCACCTGCCGGTCAACCGCCCGCACGCCACCGAGGCGCGCACGAACAGCCGGGACGGCTTCCTGTACGACGGCCGCCATCAGGGCGCCAAGAACTACGAGCCGAACAGCTTCGGCGGCCCCTTCCAGACGGACCGGCCGCTGTGGCAGTCCACGGCGGTCACCGGCGGCACGGGCAACCACGAGGCCCCGAGCCACGCGGAGGACGACGACTTCGTCCAGGCGGGCACCCTCTACCGCCTGATGACGGAGGACGAGAAGGGCCGCCTGATCGACAACCTGGCCGGGTTCATCTCCCAGGTCTCGCGCGACGACATCGCCGAGCGCGCGGTCGACAACTTCCGCCGGGTGGACGGAGACTTCGGCAAGCGACTGGAAGCCGCGGTCCAGGCCCTGCGCCGCTAGTTTTTAGGGCTCGGTTCGCCTCCGGGGCGCTTTAAGTCGGCGCCGACGGTCGACCGTGCTCGGTTCGCTCGTTCCTCACGAACCTGCGCGCGCTCTCCCTTACGGCGCCGACGCGCCCCTTCGGCTCACTCGCCGGCCAGACGGGGAGGCGGCCGCGGCCGGTGTCAGGAGCCGGTCAGGACGGCCGTCTCGTGCCGGACCGGGGCCCAGCAGCGGAGGATGTCGCGTACGGAGACGATGCCGACGGGCTCACGCTCGTCGAGCACGATCAGATGGCGGAACCCGCCGGTCGACATGGCCGCCGCGGCCTTCTCCAGCGTCCACGCCGGCGAGGCGAAGACGACGTCGGTCGTGGTGTGGGAGCAGGCCGTCTCGACGTCCGGGCTCTGGCCCGCGCCGAGCGAGTTGAGGATGTCACGCTCGGTGAGGATGCCGATGCCGCAGTGATCGGTGTCGAGGACGACGGCGGCGCCGACCCGGCGGGCCGACATCAGCCCGGCGGCCTGGCGGAGCGTATGCGTGGGCCCGATGGTCAGGACCACCGAACTCATGGCGTCACGGACAAGCATGGGGTGGAGCCACCTCCTTGGTGAGCCGGTTTCCGGGGTCCCGGTGGGAGCGTGGGACCTTGGAGAAACGATTCACAAGTTCACAAGTGGGGGGACTCTCAGGGTGACACGGTTGCCCAGAGTCAACAAGGGGGCGGGCGGCGCACCACTGGGGGCGCTCGTAAAGAGGACAAACAACCCTCTTTTGAGAAAGAGCGGTTCGCCGCAGGGTGCCCGGAACGATGTCTTCGACCCGTCTCCCCGCCTGGCCGGCGAGTGAGCCGAAGGGGCGCGCCGGCGCCGCAAGAGAGGCTGTGCTCTATATGCGGCTCCGCCGCGTGGGCGCAGGTTCGTGAGGAACGAGCGAACCGAGCACGGTCGACCGTCGGCGTTGACTTGAAGCGCCCCGGAGGCGAACCGAGCCCCTATCAGTACCGTTGGTTCAGGTAGCCCAGGAGTTCTTCGTGGAGGACTCCGTTCGACGCCGCCGCGTTGCCGCTGTGCGGGCCCGGGCGGCCGTCGAGGCCGGTGAAGCTGCCGCCCGCCTCCTGGACGACGATCGCGGTGGCCGCCATGTCCCAGAGCGACAGTTCCGGCTCGGCGCACATGTCCACCGAGCCCTCGGCGACCATCATGTAGGGCCAGAAGTCGCCATAACCGCGCGTGCGCCAGCATGCCCTGGACAGATCCAGGAAGCCGTCGAGCCGGCCCTGTTCCTCCCAGCCGGTGAGGGAGGAGTACGCGAACGAGGCGTCCGGTACGCGCGAGACGTCCGAGACGCGCAGCCGGGTCGCGGACGACAGACTGCGTCCCGTGTAAGCCCCGCCGCCCTTCGCGGCCCACCAGCGGCGGCCCAGGGCGGGCGCGGAGACCACGCCGACCACCGGCTCGTAACCGCCCTCACCGGCCACCATCAGCGCGATCAGCGTCGCCCAGACGGGTACCCCGCGTACATAGTTCTTCGTGCCGTCGATCGGGTCGATGACCCAGCGGCGCGGGCCCGTGCCCTCGACGCCGTACTCCTCGCCCAGGATCGCGTCGCGCGGCCTCGCCCGCTGGAGGTTGCCACGGATCAGTTCCTCGGCCGCCTTGTCGGCCTCACTCACCGGGGTCATGTCCGGTTTCGTCTCGACCTTGAGGTCCAGGGCCTTGAACCGGTCCATCGTCGCGGCGTCGGCGGCGTCCGCCAGTACGTGGGCGAGACGCAGGTCATCGTGGTAGTCGGACATGCCGCCACAGTATCCACCGGGGCGGTGCGGCTGCCACGGGCCCCTTCGGCCGGAACCCGACGACGGTCTTGACAGTGAGCGACGGTCCGTCAACTCTGAGCGCAGAGCCGCACGGCCCCGGAGGCGACGATGCCCAGCGCGCGTGAAGCCCTACTCAGTGCCGCCCTTTCGGCCCTCGCGGACCAGCCCTGGTCCGCGGTGCGCATGGTCGATGTGGCGGCGGCGGGAGGGGTCTCCCGGCAGACCCTGTACAACGAGTTCGGCAGCAAGGACGGTCTGGCGCGCGCCCTGGTACGGCGCGAGGCCGACCGCTATCTGCACGGTGTGGAGCGGCTGCTGCGCGAACGCGCCGACGCCGCCGACCGGCTGGTGGCGGTCGCCGAGTGGACGGTCGGGGAGGCACGCGCCCGGCCGCTGTTACGGGCGCTGCTCACCGGCTGCTGGGGCGAGTGGCTGCCCGCCCCGCGCCCCGCACGGGCCGACGCCGTCCCGTCGGGCATCCCGGCGCAGCGCAGGGCCGACGCGGGGCCGCCCGCGACCACGGAGCTGGTGGCGCTCGTACGGGACAGGTCCGCGGCGGCGCTGGATCCCACCCGGAAGGATCACGGGCGTCCGGAGCATGGGCGCCCGGAGCACGGCCGTACCGAGCACGGACATGCGGGCGGGGGCCACACCGGCCCCGTCGGCCACAGCCGGTTCGCCGCGTACGGCCGTACCGAGCTGCTCTACCGCTGCGAACTGGCCATGCGGCTCGCGCTCGCCCATCTTGTCGCGCCCGGCGCCGAGCCGGTGGGCCCGCTGGTCCGTACCGCCGTCACCGCGCCGCCGTCCGCGCTGCTCAGTGCGCCGAGCCCGAGAGCTGGAGCCCGATGACGCCGACGATCACCAGCGAGATGGAGACGAGTTTGAGCACGGACACGATGTCGCCCAGGAAGATCATGCCGTAGATCGCCGTACCGGCCGCGCCGATGCCCGTCCACACCGCGTACGCCGGGCCCACGTCGAGCTTCTTCAGGGCGAGGGTCAGCAGTCCGAAGCTGCCGAGGGCGAAGGCCGCGAAGGCGATCGTCGGCCAGAGCCGGGTGAATCCGTGGGACAGCTTGAGACAGACGGCGAAGCCGGTCTCCAGGATCCCCGCCACCACAACCAGCAGCCACGCCATGTCAAACGTCTCCCCACGTCGGTGACCGCCCTGCCGGCCGGTCGGCAGGCCCTGACAACCGTCCGTGACCAACCGGCCCACCTGGTGTGATTATGCCCTTACCAGTCGCCGTGGTTCGCAAACGTGGCCACGGCCCGGCACGGTCCGTCGCCCGGTCAGTCGCCCTCGCGCCGCTCCCGCGTGGAGAGCAGCCGCCGCAGCGAGTACAGCCGCGCCGGATCGGCGTGGCCCTCGGCCACCCAGGCGTCGAGCGCGCACTCCGCCTCGTCGTGGCTGCACGCGCGCGGACACCCCTCCGTACCCGGCACGAGGTCGGGGAAGGCGAGGATGACCCGCGACGGATCGACGTGGTGGAGCCCGAAGGAGCGGATGCCGGGGGTGTCGATCACCCAGCCCTCCGCCTTGGCCAGCGGCAGCGCGAGCGCCGAGGTGGTGGTGTGCCGGCCGCGTCCCGTCACCGCGTTGACGTCACCGGTGATCCGGTGCCGGTCGTCCGGTACGAGGGCGTTGACCAGGGTCGTCTTGCCGACGCCGGAGTGGCCGACGAAGGCGGTGACCCGGCCGTCGAGGTATTCGCGTACGAGTTCGGCCGCGTGCCCGCTCATCAGCTCGTCCCTCCGGGTGACGACATGGCGGATGCCGAGCGCCCGGTAGGTCTCCAGCAGCTCGTCCGGCGGCGCGAGGTCGGACTTGGTGAGGACGAGGAGCGGTTCGAGACCGCCGTCGAACGCCGCGACCAGACAGCGGTCGATCAGCCGGGGGCGCGGCTCCGGGTCGGCGAGCGCGGTGACCACGGCGAGCTGGTCGGCGTTGGCGACGACCACGCGCTCGTACGGGTCGTCGTCGTCCGCGGTACGGCGCAGCACGGAGCGGCGCTTCTCGATCCGTACGATCCGGGCGAGGGTGTCCTTCTTGCCGGACAGGTCCCCGACCAGGAAGACCTGGTCGCCGACGACGGCCGCCTTGCGGCCCAGCTCGCGCGCCTTCATCGCCAGGACGACCCGGTCGTCGACGAGGCAGGTCAGCCGGCCGCGGTCGACGGTGAGGACCATGCCTTCCGAGGCGTCCTCGTGCTTGGGTCTGATGTTGGTGCGGGGCCGGTTGCCCTTGGGGTTGGGACGGGAGCGGATGTCGTCCTCGTCGGGGTTCTTGCCGTAGCGCCGCATGCCCTCAGGCTCCCGCTCCCGCGAGCATCTCTGTCCACATCCGCGGGAAGTCGGGCAGGGTCTTGGCGGTCGTGGAGACGTTCTCGATCTCCACGCCGGGCACGACGAGGCCGATGATCGAGCCCGCCGTGGCCATGCGGTGGTCGTCGTACGTGTGGAACACGCCGCCGTGCAGCGGGCGCGGGCGGATGTGCAGACCGTCCGCGGTCTCGGTGACATCGCCACCCAGCTCGTTGATCTCCTTGGTGAGCGCGGCCAGCCGGTCCGTCTCGTGGAGCCGCAGATGGGCGACGCCGCGCAGGGTGGACGGCGAGTCGGCGAGTGCGGCGACCGCGGCGATGCCCGGCGTCAGCTCGCCGACCTCGCTCAGGTCGAGGTCGACGCCGTGGATCCGGCCGGAGCCGGTGAGGGTGAGGCTGGTGCCCTCGGCGGTCTCGGTGAACTCGCAGGAGCCACCCATGGCGGTGAAGATCTCGCGCAGCGTGTCACCCGGCTGGGTGGTCCGCGCGGGCCAGTCGGGGACGGTGACCCGGCCGCCGGTGACCAGCGCGGCGGCCAGGAACGGCTGGGCGTTGGACAGATCGGGCTCGACCGTCAGATCGCGGCCGAGGAGGGCGCTGGGGGAGACCCGCCAGACGTTCGGCTCGCCGCCCGTCTCGGGCTCGTCCACCTGCGCGCCGACCCCGCGCAGCATGTCGACGGTCATCCGGATGTGCGGCAGGGACGGCAGCACGGAGCCCGTGTGCCGCACCTCCACGCCCTGGTTGAAGCGCGGCGCGGAGAGCAGCAGCGCCGAGACGAACTGGGAGGAAGCGGAGGCGTCGATCTCGACCGTGCCGCCGTCCAGCGCGCCGCCGCCGTGCACGGTCAGCGGGAGCGAGCCGCGGTCGTCGTCGTCGATCCGGGCGCCGAGGACCCGCAGCGCGTCGATGACGCTGTGCAGCGGGCGCTCGTACGACCGGGGGTCGCCGTCGAAGCGGACGGGCCCGTCGGCGAGGGTCGCCACGGGCGGCAGGAAGCGCATCACCGTACCGGCGTTGCCGACGTCGACCGAGGCTGGGCCGTGCAGCCCGGCGGGGATCACGCGCCATGCCTCGCCGCTGGGGCCGCCGCCGGAGCTGGACGAGACGGTCTCCTCGATGCCGACGCCCATCGCGCGCAGCGCCTCCGCCATCAGCAGCGTGTCGCGGGAGCGGAGCGGACGGCGCAGCCAGCCGGGCTCGGCGGCCAGCGCGGCGAGGACGAGACCGCGGTTGGTGACCGACTTCGATCCGGGCACGGTGACCGTCGCTTCGACGGCCCCGCTCGCGTAGGGGGCGGGCCAGGGGGCGGACTGCACGGAGCTCTCGGTCATGCCCCACACTTTAGTGGCTCTTGACGGAGCCCGATCCTGACCAAATGGGCGGTAACCCGGGCGTAACCCGCGCGTCGTGACCAAGTGTGGAGACGCGGGAGGACCCCCCGGGCCGGGCGGAGGCCGGGCAGGTCAGAGGTCCAGCAGCCAGCGTCCGCCGCCGATCAGGGAGCAGAGCGAGACGGCGTGGAAGAAGAGCAGCCACAGGAGGGGCGGCGTGTGGGTGAGCCGGCCGAGCTGGTCCGCGTCCGAGTCGCCCGCGCCGCCGTACCGCCGCTTGGACTGGAGCTCGAAGGACGGGCGCACGCCGCCCAGCAGCAGGAACCAGACGGCGGTGTACGCGAAAGCGGCCTGGACGTCGGGGCTGGTCAGCCAGGAGATGAGGAGGAAGGCGGCGCCGGTGACGATCACGGTGAGCGCCCCGTACGCGTTACGGATCATCACCAGCATCGCGAGCAGCAGCGCGGTGGTCAGCCACAGCAGCAGGGTGATGTGGTCGGCGGAGAGCAGCCAGGCGCCGCCGAGCCCCAGCAGGGGCGGCGCGGTGTAGCCGGCGGCGGCGGTGAGGATCATGCCGGGGCCGGTGGGCTTCCCCGCACTGACGGTGAGCCCCGAAGTGTCGGAGTGCAGCCGTATTCCGTCGAGTCTGCGCCCGGTGACCAGGGCTATCAGCCCGTGGCCGCCCTCGTGCGCGATGGTGATCGCGTTACGGGAGAGCCGCCACAGCACGCGGGGCACGACGGCGACGAGCGCGACGGCCGCCGTGGCGATCACCAGCCACTCGTCCGGAGGGGACTGGGTGCCGAAGACGCGATCCCAGAGATCGCCGAGCGAGGTCGGGTCGATGCTGGCCATTTCTCGGGCGGCTCCTCAACTGGGTGTACGTCGTGGCAGTCTGGCACTCATACGCGGTACGGGTGAAAGACGCTCACCCGCCGCCCTCCGTTCCGGCGGACGAGAACGCACAGGCAGTTCATAAGACCGACCGGCGATTGCGGTCGGCTCAAGGTGGTGATGGGGAATGTGCGGCAGGTACGCGGCGAGCCGCCGGCCCGAGGAGCTTCAGGGGATCTTCGGGATCGAGAAGTGGGAGCCGGAGGAGACGTTCGCCCCGGACTGGAACGTGGCGCCCACCAAAGAGGTCTACGCGGTCCTTGAGCGCCCCTTGAAGGACGCGCCTACGCCGCGGCCGGTGCGCCAGCTCCGGCGGCTCACATGGGGGCTCGTACCGTCCTGGTCGAAGACGCCCGAGGGCGCCGCCCGGATGATCAACGCGCGGGCCGAGACCGTCCACGAGAAGCCGTCCTTCCGTCGGCCCTTCGCCTCACGGCGGTGCATCCTGCCCGCCGACGGCTACTACGAGTGGGTCACCGGCTCCGACGAGCGGCAGTTGGAGGAACAGGGCAAGAAGAAGCGGACGCGCAAGCAGCCGTACTTCGTGACCCCCGCCGACGGCTCGGTGATGGCACTGGCCGGGGTGTACGAGTTCTGGCGCGACCCGACCCTGCCGCCCGACCATCCGCTGGCCTGGTGGGCGACCTGCTCGGTGATCACCACGGAGGCGGAGACGACCCCGCTCGGGGTGGCCCCCGCGGAGGGTCCGGCGGCGCTGGCCGACATCCACCCCCGGATGCCGCTGATGCTGACCCCGGACCGCTGGGACGCCTGGCTGGACCCGTCCCGTACGGACCCCGACGACCTGCGGGGGCTGCTGACGCCGCCGCCGGGCGGGCTGATGCGGGCGTACCCGGTCGCTACGGCGGTCAGCAGCGTCCGCAACAACGGGCCCGAGCTGCTGGAGGAGCTGGCCGCGCCGGAGGAGAGCACGCTCTTCTGAGGATCCTTCCCCGGGCGGCAGGATGGGCCGGGTGACCACAGACACCCGGACCGTCGACACCCCCGCCGGGGACGCCAGGATCACCTGGCACCCCGCCCCGCACCCGCGGCTCGTCCTCGCCCTCGGCCATGGCGCGGGCGGCGGGATCGAGGCGCGCGACCTGCGCGCCCTCGCCGCCGCGCTGCCCCCGCTCGGGGTGACCGTCGCCCTGGTGGAGCAGCCCTGGCGGGTGGCGGGGAAGAAGGTGGCGCCCGCGCCCGCGACCCTGGACACCGGCTGGCGGGCGCTGTGGCCCGCGCTGGCCGGGCGGGAGCCGGGGCTCGGGCTCGTCGCCGGCGGGCGCAGCGCGGGGGCGCGCGTGGCCTGCCGTACCGCGCGTGAGCTGGGCGCCCGCGCCGTACTCGCGCTGAGCTTCCCGCTGCACCCGCCGGGCCGCCCCGAGAAGTCCCGGGCGGCGGAGCTGCTCGGCTCCGGGGTGCCCACCCTGGTCGTCCAGGGCGGGAACGACCCCTTCGGGAAGCCCGCGGAGTTCCCGGCGCCTTCGGAGTCCCGGAAGGCCCCGGAGTCCCGGAAGTCCTCCGATTCCTTCGAGTGCTCAGGGTCCTCCGGGTCCTCCGGGTCCTCAGGGTCCTCCGGAGTGGGGTACGGGCTTCTTGAGGTGCCCTACGGCGATCACTCCTTCGCCGTACCCAAGAAGGCGCCTCTCGGGCAGGACGAGGCTCTGGAGACGATCACCGGGGGCGTGGCGGCGTGGCTGGACGGTCTCGATGCGGCCCGATCGGAAGGAGAGGCTCCAGGTCGGTCCGTGCGGGAATGATGCGCAGGGGGACGCTGTTGTGACGAACATCGGTACACAGCGCATCGAAAGGGAGTCCGTCGTATGGGTTCGACCATCTGCCCGCGCCGCTCAGAAGCCACTGACCTGGAGTGGACTGTGCTTTCCGTGGCCAGGAACGCCCCCGGTCGGGCCGGCGCCGGGACGGACCGACAGGCCCCGTCCCAGCAAGGTCGACTATTCTCCGATTCGAGTGGGTCCGCATTCGGGTCCGCCACAGCGTTGGAGGAGGTGGGTCCGGTCACTGGGACCGACGGAGCGACCGACGACGGCCACATCGAAGAGACCACTGCCGAGCGCAACGCCCGCTTCGAGCGTGACGCCCTGGGCTACCTCGATCAGATGTACTCGGCCGCGCTGCGCATGACGCGCAATCCGGCCGACGCCGAGGACCTGGTGCAGGAGACCTATGCCAAGGCGTACGCCTCTTTCCACCAGTTCCGTGAGGGCACCAACCTCAAGGCGTGGATGTACCGCATCCTCACGAACACCTTCATCAACTCGTACCGCAAGAAGCAGCGGGAACCCCAGCGCAGCGCCGCCGAGGAGATCGAGGACTGGCAGCTCGCGCGCGCCGAGTCGCACATGTCGACCGGGCTGCGTTCCGCCGAGTCCCAGGCGCTGGACCACCTGCCGGACTCCGATGTGAAGTCGGCGCTCCAGGCGATCCCGGAGGAGTTCCGGATCGCCGTCTATCTCGCCGATGTAGAGGGCTTTGCCTACAAGGAGATCGCGGACATCATGGGGACACCCATCGGTACGGTGATGTCGCGACTCCACCGTGGGCGCCGCCAGTTGCGCGGCATGCTGGAGGACTACGCCCGCGACCGCGGGCTCGTCCCGGCGGGTGCCGGGGAGTCGTCGGACGATCGGAAAGGTTCGGGCTCATGAGCTGCGGAGAGCCGCATGAGACGGATTGCGCCGAGGTTCTCGACCACCTCTACGAGTTCCTCGACCGGGAGATGCCCGACAGCGACTGCACCAAGTTCGAGGTCCACTTCGAGGAGTGCTCCCCGTGCCTGGAGAAGTACGGCCTCGAACAGGCCGTGAAGAAGCTGGTGAAACGGTGCTGCGGGCAGGACGACGTACCGGCCGACCTGCGCTCCAAGGTGCTGGGACGGATCGACCTGATCCGGTCGGGCGAGGCCGTGCCCGACCATGACGTGTCGACGGCCCCCGACGTGTCGACCACGGCCGTCACCACCGCGGCACGCGCGAAGCCGTCCGGCAGTGATCTGCCGGGTGTCGCCAAGGAGTGAGCCGGGCGCCGTCGCGCCGCCGTGCGTGACGGACGGCGGCGCGACCGCCGGTGCCCTGACGGGGGCGCACCGCACGTGGTGCGGTGCGCCCCCGTCGCGGTTCATAGCACCTTTTTCACCCGAAGGTGCTAATCGACGCCAATTTCCCGATGAACGCCCCCCAACTCGCTAGCCTGACCCTCTGTTTGGGCGGAGCCGAGGGAGGGGCGGAGACGCGTGAGGGCCATACCGGGTGCGGCGCGCGCGTACATTCTGGTGACCGCGCTCTGCGCCGCCGCCTGTGTCCAGCCCGCCGTACGCGACCCCGGCTCCACGCCCTGGCTCGCGGCCGGGCTGCTCGCCGGGCTCTACGCGCTCTGCGAGCTGCCCGCGCGCTGCCGTGTCCTCGGGCGCTCGCTGAACGGCTCCGTACCCGTCGCGGCCAGGTCGTTCTTCCCCGTGCTGCTCGCCGCCGCCCTGCTGCTGCCGCCCGCCGCCGCGGCGCTGGTCGCCGTGCCGGGCGTGCTGCTCGGCCGGATCGAGCAGCGCCCGCGCAGCGCCAGGCGGGTCTGGCGGGCGGCTCAGCTCGCCCTCGCCACCTGGGCGGCTTCCCGGGCGCAGGTGCTCTTCGGCGGCCCCGTCGCGCTCGGCGGCGGGGGGTACGGGCTCACGGTGCCCGACTTCCCGTACGTCCTGCTCCCGGCGGGCGCCGCCGCCCTCGCGTTCTGCCTGGTGCTCACCGCGCTGGACGGCTCGATCCTCGTCGTCGCGGAACGGATGGAGCCGCGCGCCGCCTGGCGCGGGCTGCTGGCGAGCTCCCTCGCCCCGCACGCCGCGCACGGGCTGGCCGGGCTGATGATGGCCGTCCTGTGGCGCAGCCCGTACGGGCCGCTCTCCGCGCTGCTGGTGCTGCTGCCGATGTACATCTCCTGCTGGGTCTTCGCCCAGTACCACCGCGAGCGCGCCGCCCACCAGGCCACCATCAGGGCGCTCGTCCAGGCGGTCGACATCAAGGACACGTACACCCGGGGGCACAGCGAGCGCGTCGGGCACGCCTCCGTGCTGATCGCCCAGGAGATGGGCATGGAGCGGGAGCGGATCGAAGTCCTCCGCTTCGCCGGGATCCTGCACGACGTCGGCAAGCTCGGCGTGCCGACCCGGGTGCTGCGCAAGGACGGCCCCCTGACGCCCGAGGAGCGCCGCGTCATCGAACTGCATCCCGAGTACGGGCACGAGATGGTGCGCGGCATCGCCTTCCTGGGCGAGGCGCGGGGCGCGATCCTCCACCACCACGAACGGCTGGACGGCAGCGGCTACCCGTACGGGCTCGCCGGGGACCGGATCCCCGAGTTCGCGCGGGTGGTGGCGGTGGCCGACGCCTTCGACGCGATGACCTCGACCCGCTCGTACCGGCGCGGCCGGCCGGTCGGCACGGCGGTTGCGGAGCTGGAGCGGTGCGCGGGGACCCAGTTCGACCCGGCGATGGTACGGGCGCTGGTCCGGGCCCTGGACCGGCACGGCTGGCGGACGGCGGTCACGGCGGACGAGGAGACCACCCCGCCCGCCCCGCCCGCCCCGGCGTCCCCACCTGCCGCAGCGTCCCCGTCCGCCCCGGGACCGCGCGGAAACGTCCCTCCGGCCCGCACCGCCCAGCCGGGCGCGGCGGCCCCGTCCGGGGCGCCCACCGGATCCGGCGCGCGCGGCCCCCGTACGGCCGGCGGCGCCACGTCCCGGGGCGGACGGGGCAGCCGGGGCGGTCCCCGATGACCGCCACCACCGGCCGGGCCCCGGCCGGGCACGCCCGCACCGTCCCTCTCACCGTCGTCGCCGTGTACGGCACGGCCGGGCTGCTCACCGCCGCCGGCCTCGCCTCGACCCTCTGGCACGGTCTCGCGGAACCCCGGATCGCCCTCGCCTTCGGCGTCCTCATCGCCGTCGGCGAACTCGCCCGCTGGGGCGCGCTCCCCGGCGAGCGGGAGCCCGCCCCGCTCGGCGCCGCCGGGGCGCTCGCCTACGCCCTCCTCGGCGAGAACGCCGGGCAGCAGACCAGCCACGGCGTGCTCCAGACCGTCACCGTCGTCCTCGCCGCCACGCTCGCCGGAGCCGTCCCCCATGTCGCGCGCGGCCACGGCCCCACCCTCGACCACCTGGTCAGACGCGTCCTCACCGTCGGCTTCGCCGCCATCTGCTTCCAGCCGCTCTACAACTCCGGCGAACTGCGCGAACACATCGGCGCCGGTCCCGGCTACGCGTTCCTGCTCCTCGTCCTGCTGGCCCTCACCGCGCTCTGCGACGCCGTACTGGCGGCCCTGACGCTGCGCGCCCGCACCCGCCACCCCTTCGGGCCGCTGCTCCGCGACGAGCTGCGCGCCCTGCTGCACATCGGCTCCGCCGTCTGCGCCACCGGCGCCGTCATCGCCCTCGGCGTCGCCGTCGCCGGGCTCTGGGCGCTGCCCGTGTTCTGCGTACCGCTGCTGCTCACGCAGCTCTCCTTCCGCCGGTACGCCGCCGTACGCACCACGTACCGCCAGACCATCGCCTCGCTCGCCCGCGCCACCGAGATCGCCGGATACACCCGGCACGGACACGCCCGCAGAGTCGCCGACCTCAGCCGCGCCGTCGGCCGCGAGCTCGGGCTCTCCGGGCCCGAGCTGACCGTCCTGGAGTACGCCGCGCTCATGCACGACATCGGCCAGCTCTCCCTCGTCGACCCGGTCCCCGAGGGCGCCACCGCACTGCTCCCGGTCGCCGAGCAGCGCCGTATCGCGCTGCTCGGCGGCGCCGTGGTCCGCCAGACCGGGGTGCCCGCCGCCGTCGCGATGGTGGTGGAGCGCCAGGCGGATCCGTACCGCGAGCAGCCGCTGTCGGCCCGGATTGTCCGCGCCGTGAATGCGTACGACGACCTGGCCGGGGAAAGTGCCAGTGCGAGCGGCCCGCTCAGCGCGCTGGAGCGGCTGCGGCTCGGTACGGGGCACGACTACCAGCCCGAGGTGGTCGAATCCCTGGCGCGCGTCCTCTCCCGGGGCGGCCCGGCCCCTGGTGGGGCGGGGTAACCCATGGGTAATGAGCGGGCGTCCGACCGGGCATGGTTGGATGCGAAGAAGAGGGTGTCAGGGGGCACTGCCCGAACGACCGGCAGGCGGGAATCGTGAGGATCTTCGGGAAGGTACGGCATCGGCCCTCCGCCTCGTGGCGGCAGGCCACCGACCGCGCGTTCACGCTGATCGGTGACGGCCGGTACGAGGACGCGGGCGCGCTGCTGACGCGCGCCGCCGATCTGGAACCGTGGCTCTCCGAGTCCTGGTTCAATCTGGCGCTGCTGCACAAGTTCCGGCACGACTGGGAGCAGGCGCGCGCCGCCGGGCTGCGCGCCGTGGCCCTGCTCGACAAGGAGACCGGCGCCCCCGACTGGTGGAACGTCGGGATCGCGGCGACCGCGCTCCAGGACTGGCCGCTGGCCCGCCGCGCCTGGCAGGCGTACGGGCTGCGCGTGCCGGGCAACCCGCACAGCGCCGAGGCGAACGGCGAGCCCGAGGGCATGGAGCTGGGCAGCGCGGCCGTCCGGCTCTCCCCGGAGGGCGAGGCCGAGGTGGTCTGGGGGCGCAGGCTCGACCCGGCGCGGATCGAGATCCTGTCGATCCCGCTGCCCTCGTCGGGCCGCCGCTGGGGCGAGGTCGTCCTGCACGACGGCGTACCCAACGGTGAGCGCACCACCGCCGCGAGCCCGGACGGCGCCGTCCGCGCCTACCCCGTCTTCGACGAGATCGAGCTGTGGGCGCCCTCGCCCGTACCGACCTGGGTCGTGCTGCTCGAAGCGGCCACGGAAGGGGACAGGGACGCCCTGGAGCGGCTGGCCGCCGACGCCGGCTTCGCCGCCGAGGACTGGTCCTCCTCCGTACGGCTGCTCTGCCGCGCCTGCTCGGAGTCCACGATGCCGAGCGCCGAGGGCGACGGCGAGCACCTCGACCCGCACGACCACAGCGAGCCGGGCCACCCGGGGCCGCTGGGCCACCGTACGGCCGGCGAGCAGTGGGCACCGGAGCGTGAGTGCGGGATCGCGGCGCCGCCGGGACTGGTGCGCGGGCTGCTGGACGGGTGGGTGGCCGACAGCCCGGACACCCGGGAGTGGCGCGACCTCGAAGAGGTGTGCTGAACAGGGACGTGTGCGCGGCGGAGACCGGTCCACTCACCTGACGGGTCCGGGAGCTGCGACGCGCCCCTGAAGGCTGCCCTTAGGCTGTACGCGCACACCGGACCGCTACGGGGTGCCGGCCCGGCAGACTCCGGCCCGGCAGACTCCGCGCGCGGCACACCAGCCACGGCGGACGGATCGTGCGGGCAGCATCGGTACCGAGGAAGGCGTACTGCGGACATGGCGCAGCAGGAGACGGACCAGGGATACGAGGGCGGGACCTCGGTGGCGGAGCCGGGGGACGGATTCGTCGTGGACACGGAGGACGCGGCGGCCCGTGAGCTGGCGCACCGCGAGCGCGGCACGTCCCGCCCGATCACCGTCGTCGGGAACCCGGTGCTCCACAAGGAGTGCCGGGACGTCACGGAGTTCGGCGACGAGCTCGCCGCGCTGATTGACGACATGTTCGCCAGCCAGCGCACGGCCGAGGGCGTGGGCCTGGCGGCCAACCAGATCGGTGTGGACCTGAAGGTCTTCATCTACGACTGCCCGGACGACGACGGCGCACGGCACGTGGGCGCCGTCTGCAACCCGGTGCTGGAGGAGCTGCCCCCGTCGGAGCGTCATCTCGACGACTCCAACGAGGGCTGCCTGTCCGTGCCGACGGCCTACGCCGCGCTGGCGCGCCCCGACTACGCGGTGGTCCGCGGCCAGGACGCCCGGGGCAACCCGATCAGGGTCGCGGGCACCGGCTACTTCGCGCGCTGCCTCCAGCACGAGACGGACCACCTGTACGGCTACCTGTACATCGACCGGCTGTCGAAGCGCGACCGCAAGGACGCGCTGCGGCAGATGGAGGAGAACACGCCGCGCTACGAGGTCGTCCCGAACTCCTAGGTTTCCGTGGGCTCGTGGGTCTCCTCAGGTCCTCCGCGCCCCCGAGTTCCCGGCGCCGCCTCCTCCGTGGGCCGGAGGGGGTCGGCCCGCCGGTCCGAGGGCGCGGGGCCGACCATCCGCTGGTACGTCTCCCAGATCCGTACGGGGAAGACGTTGCCCCGCTCGGAGTCCGGGCCGCCGACGCCCTGCATGCCCAGGAGCTGCGGGGCGTCCGGCTTGGTACGGAACATCGCGACCGCCGTGGAGAGCTTCCTCGTGGAGCCGATGAACCACGCGGACCGCATGTAGTCGCCCGCGTTGGTGGCGCCCGCCCAGACCGGCCCCCGGGACGCGTCGGACGTGGCTCCGTCCGCTCCGTCCGCCCTCTTGGCGTCGAGGGCGCTCCACCCCGTGTTCAGGAGCGCCCCGGAGACCCGTGCGGCCACCGCGTCGCTCATCGCGCGCCGCCGCTCGGGCTTGGCGAAGCCGTCGACGGGGACGCCGTCCCGCTCGACCTTCGTCACCGAGTACGGCTCCGTCTGGTTGCCCTCGTTGACGAAGGTCGTGTAGGCGCTGGCCAGCCGGACGGCGCTGGGCGTCGAGGTGCCGATGGAGAACGTCGGCTCCAGCTTCGCCATGGACTCCTCGCGCAGCCCGGCCGAGACGGCCATCCGCTTGACGTTCCGCAGGCCGATCTTCTTGCCCGCCTCGACGAACGGGGTGTGGCTCGTGCCCGTCATCGCCTCGACCAGGGGCATCCCCGCGAACGTGGGCACGGGCACGGGCACGGCGACCGAGAGCCCCGGCTCTCCCTGACCTCGCTCGCCGGTCACCGCCGGACCCCGGGCCCCGGCGGTGACGGGCTCCAGGGTGGCGGCGTACACGAACGGCTTGAACGCGGACCCGGCGGGCACGCCCGAGGTGTCCGCGTTGTTGCTGAAGTGGGTGATCGCGTCGGCGCCGCCGTACACCGCGACGACCGCGCCGTCCTCGGGCCGTACGGACGCCGCACCCACCTCCACATGCCGGTCGGCCGCGCGCTTCTTCGGGTCGAGGCCGTCCTTCCGTACCTTCTCGACCGCCTCGGCCAGCGCGTCCACCCTGTCCTTCTCGAAGGTGGTGTGGATGCGGTAGCCGCCGTGTGCGAGATCCTTGCCGGTGATGCCGCCGCGGCTCTTGAGGTACTTGTTGGCGATGTCGACGAGGTAGCCGGTCTGCCCGGCCTGACTGGTCGGCTTGACCGGCTTCTTCGGCTCGGGGAAGTCCTTGTGGCGGGCGCGCTCGGCGGCGCTCATCACCCCGGTCTCGACCTGCCGGTCCAGCACCCAGTTCCAGCGCTCCACGGCCCGCCGGTGGTTGGCGGGGCCGAGTGAGGGGTCGTAACTGTCGGCGCCCTTGAGGAGGGTGGCGAGCAGCGCGGCCTGGCTGGGGTTCAGGTCCTTGGCGGGGACACCGTAGTAGGCGTAGGCGGCGGCCTGGACGCCGTACGAGTCACGGCCGAACCAGGAGGTGTTGAGGTAGCCCTCCAGGATCTCCCGCTTGCTCTTGCTGTTGCTGACCTTCAGGGCGAGGACGAGTTCCTTGACCTTGCGGCTGACGGTCTGGTCCTGGGTGAGATACGTGTTCTTCACGTACTGCTGGGTGATGGTCGAGCCGCCCTGTGTCTCCTTGCCCTCGACGACGCTCTTGGCGGCGCGGGCGATGCCGGTGAAGGAGACACCCGCGTCGGAGTAGAAGTCGGCGTTCTCCGCCGCGATGACGGCGCGCTGCACGGAGACGGGGACCTGCGCGAGCGTGACGTCCTGCCGGTTGACGTCGCCGACGCTCACCATGCGGCTGCCGTCGGCCCAGTAGTAGACGGTGGCCTGGCGGCGGGCGGAGTCGTGCGCGCCGGGAATCTCGACCTGCGTGTAGACGGCCGCGAAGGCCCCGCCCAGGGACACGGCGGAGAGTGCGGCGAGGCCGGACGTGAGCTTCCAGGACGGAGTCCAGCGCCGCAGGCCGCGCCGGCCGTGGCGGGGGAAGTCGATGAACCGTCGGCCGGCCGGGGCGGCCGACGGTTCCGCGTGCGGGCCTTCCTGGGCCTCGGCCTGTGCCTGGGCGTGTGTGGTGCGTCGCGGCCGGAGTGCGGGGGGCAGTCTCATCGGCGCGGACCTCCTCATCGGTCAAGAGCCCACCGCGGGGAGGTGGTTGCTCGGACTTGGGAGGGAAGAGGTACGGAAAGCGGAGGCCGTTGTTCCTGCGCCGGAATCTTCACATGCGGAGGGGTTTATCGGACGGGACGTCTGCTTTGGGGACCGCTTAGGGGTCCGAGGGGTCCGAGGGGTCCGAGGGGTCCGAGGGGTCCGAGGGGTCCGAGGGGGCCGAGGAGCCCAAGAGGGCAGACGGGCTCGAAGGTCCCCGGAAGGTACGGCGGTACGCGTTCGGCGTCGTCCCGAGTGTCCGCAGGAAGTGATGGCGCAGCCCCGCCGCGTTCCCGAACCCGGCCCGCCCCGCGACACTGTCCACCGTCTCGTCCGTACCCTCCAGCAACTCCTGTGCCAGCAGCACCCGTTGGCGCAGCAGCCAGCGGTACGGGGTCGTCCCAGTCTCCTGCTGGAAGCGGCGCGCGAACGTACGCGGCGACATGTGCGCCCGTACGGCGAGCTGTTCGACCGTCATCTCCCGGTCGAGGTGCCGCTCCATCCAGCCGAGGACCTCGCCCACCGTGTCGCAGGGCGAGGCCGGCAGCGGGCGGTCGATGAACTGCGCCTGGCCGCCGTCCCGGTGCGGCGGTACGACCATGCGGCGGGCGATCGCGTTGGCGACCTCGGGCCCGTACTCCTTGCGTACGAGGTGGAGGCAGGCGTCGATGCCGGCCGCCGTGCCCGCCGAGGTGATGACAGGGTCGTCGTCCACGTACAGCACATCCGGTTCGACGGTGGCCCGGGGGAAGGCGCGGGCCAGCTCCTCCGCGTGCCGCCAGTGCCCGGCACAGCGCCGGCCGTCCAGCAGCCCGGCGGCGCCGAGGACGAAGACCCCGGAGCAGACGCTGAACACCCGGGAGCCCCGGTCCACCGCGCGGCGCAGCGCGTCCAGCAGCTCGGGCGGGTAGCTGCGGGTGGTGTACGTGTCCCCGGCGGGCACGGCGATCAGGTCGGCCTCCTCCAGCCGGTCGAGGCCGTGCAGATCGCTCAGGGTGAACCCGGCGTGGGTCCGCAGGACGGGCCCCTCCGCCGAGACGACGGCGAAATCGTGGACGGGCAGGCCCTGGTCGCTGCGGTCGAGGCCGAAGACCTCACAGAGGACCCCCAGCTCGAAGGGGTGCACGCCGTCGAGGAGTACGGCGGCCACATTGGTCAGCATGGTTCCAGTGTGCCAGCGCGCTGGCAGTAATTCGAGGGTCGGTGGCGGTCCTGCCACTGCCGCCTCCGGCGCCGGACGGCGACAGTAGGGACATGGACAACTTCCTGACTGTTCTCGCCCTGATCGCCCTCTTCGCCCTGGTGCTGGCGCCGCCGGTGTTCTGGCACCTCAAGGACCGGGCGGTCGACCGCCGGATACGCCGCGCCGAGCATCCGGAACCAGCGGGACCACGGGCGGCTCCGTCGTCCGTACGGACCGATCCCGCCCCCGCGACGACGACGGGCGCGACGCCCGCGCACACCCCGCGTGCACGCCCCATCCGGCTGCCGCACCGACCGCGTACCACAGCAGGTCAGGCGCGTTGAAGGTCGAGCCGAGCACCAGCCGCGCGGCGGTACTGCGCGCGGCCAGCTCGGCGGGGACCCCGGTGAGCTGGAGCAGTTCGACGGCGACGCTGAACGCGAGCGCGACCCCGGCCGCGGTACGGGGTCGTACGCGCGGCACGGCCAGCACCACCAGGACGTACACCAGCACGGTGTAGAGCGCGTCGCCCCCGTACTTGGCGACGTCGCCGGAGCCGAAGGACCGGATCCCCAGCCCGGCGGCGACGGTCAGCACGGCGGCGCCACACGCCACCAGGCGCGTTCTCATGAGGCGGGAGTCGTCGACATGAGGACGGACTCTACGCGGCGGTCCCCGCACCCCCGAGAAGCCGCCGCATCACCGGCACCGGCAGCGCGGGGTTGGCGGCGGCGCTCCTCGCCGGCTCCTCGTCGGCCAGCAACTCCAGGACCCGCCCGGCCGGCAGCCGTGGATGCCGGGCCGCCCCGGCCCGGATCTCCGGCGCCGGATCACGGCTGAGCCGGTCGGCGAGCGCGGGCGAGAGCCCCGGATCCAGCACAGCCAGCCGGCGCAGCCCGGGTTCCCCGGCCGCCGCGAACCGTTCGGCGAGCCCGGCGACGGGGAAGCGGGGGTTCGCGGCCAGCCGTTCCCGGTGCGGGCCCCGGTACTCCTGGTAGCAGCGCAGCAGCAGCTCCGGCGGCGCGCCCGGATGGTTCTGGGCGAGCAGCACCCGTACGCCGACGTCCTCGTCCCCCGCGAGGCGTCGCACCAGCTCGGGCGGGAGTGCCGGATCCACGGCGGCGCGGCGGCGCAGCAGCGGATGGCGGGAACGGGCGTACGCGGCCGACTCCGCCGGATCGAGGGGCGGCAGCCAATGATGTTCACGCGGCCCGCAGTTCTCTTCCGCCTCGACCGTGTAGTCGATCGACGCCCGCTCGTCCTCGGTGAGTTCGGGCCGTACGGAGACGGCGGTACGGACGCCGGGATCGGCGTCCCGGGTGAGCGCGTCGACGAGAGGACGCGGCAGGTGGGGGCGGCGGGCCAGTTCCAGCCGGACCTTGGCGTGGGGGGAGCCGGTCAGGCGCGCGAGGACCTCGGGCGGGGTGCTGTAGTTGTGGGCGAGGGTCCACTGGCTGTCGGCGTCCGGGGCGCGGAGCAGCGAGTCGACCACGGCGGGGGAGAGCCGGTGGTTCACCAGGATCTGGGAGCGCGCGTGACAGGCGGGCATGCCCTCCAACTCCCTCTCCATCGCGACCGCGTCGTCCTCCCGTACCCGCCTCTCGGCCGACCGCCGGACCGCCGGATGCGGATCCGCGAGCAGCGTCGCGCGTTGCTCCGGCGACAGGTACCGCCACATCCCGGTGCTGTTCGCCCGGACCGAGGCCATCGGATGCGTGGCGTGCGCGAGGCGTACGGCGAAGGGGATCTGGCGGGAGAAGACGAGATCCTGGAGTTCCTGGTGGTCGTACGTCGTGTACATGCGGTCGATGACCCACTCCGGCAGCGCCCCGGCGATCCCGTCGCGGTCCGGCAGGCTCGCGAGGCGCGACCGTACGTTCCAGTGCGGATCGTCCACGAGGAGCCCCCGCACCTCCGGATCCACGTACGGATTACGGGCCAGCGCCCCGCGCACCCGTGGCTCGGGGTGGGCGACGACGGCCGCGGCCACCTCGGGCGGGAACGCCCGCCGCTCACGGCCCAGCGCGTTCCAGGACGTCGCGTACTCCGGCTCCAGGAGGCGCAGGAGGAGGTCGGCCGGGGTGGCCGGATTGACGGCGAGCCCGCAGAGGACGGCGGGGGTGACGGGAGTGGCGCTCATGTGCGGGCACCGGCGCGCGGGATGCGACGGCCTCCGCGGTTGACGGCACGCACGGACTTCACTGCCGACCGCATGGCCCCCCTGCTCCCTCTAGTGGGCGTTTCCCCGCCGCGCGCCCATGGTAGGAGTGTGCTGGGGGCGGACACACATGAGGGGGAAGACGCATGGCGAGCAGTGCGACCGGGGGCATGCCGGGGGATGAGTTCTTTGTTCCGGGAAGCTCGTCGTTCACCGACTTTCTGACGGCCCACCGTCCGGAACTGCTGGGCACGCGCCGCTTTCTCGCGGACGGCGTCAGGCCCGTACCCGATCAATTCCCGCACGGCACCACGATCCTGGCGCTCATCTACCGGGACGGCGTCCTGATCGCCGGTGACCGGCGGGCCACCATGGGGAACCTCATCGCGCAGCGCGACCTGGAGAAGGTGCACCCCACGGACGACTACACCGCGGTCGCCTTCGCGGGCACGGTCGGGCTCGCGCTGGACATGGTGAAGCTCTACCAGGTCGAGCTGACGCACTTCGAGAAGATGGAGGGCATCCCCATGACCCTCAACGCGAAGGCGAACCGGCTGGCGGGCATGGTCCGGGAGAACCTGGGCCAGGCCATGCAGGGCCTCGCCGTGGTGCCGCTGCTCGTCGGGTACGACGAGACGGCGCCGGACGGCGCGCGCGGACGTATCTTCAGCTTCGACGTCACCGGCGGCCCGTACGAGAAGACGGACTTCTACGCGGAGGGCTCCGGATCGCCCTTCGCCCGGGGCGCGTTGAAGAAGCTGTACCGCAAGGACATGTCCCGGCACGACGCGGCCCTGGCCGCGCTCCAGGCGCTGTACGACGCGGCGGACGACGACTCGGCCACCGGCGGCCCGGACATCGGACGCGGGATCTACCCCATCGTCTCGGTGATCACGGAGGACGGCTTCGAGCGGCTGCCCGAGCCGGAGACGGAGGCCCTGAGCCGCGAGATGGTCGCCGGACGCCTCGACCGGCCGGACGGTCCGACTGCCACACTCTGACCCCATGAACGGCTTCGACATCGACGACGACCTGGTGCGCACCCTGATCCGCGAGCAGCATCCCGACCTCGCCGATCTGGACCTGCGTCCGGTGGACGGCGGCTGGGACAACCAGATGTGGCGCCTCGGGGACGAGCTGGCCGTACGCATGCCGCGTACGGAGCGGGCCCCGACCCTGCTGCGTACCGAGCACCGGTGGATGCCCGGACTCGCCCCGCGCCTGCCGCTTCCGGTGCCGGTTCCCGTACGCGTCGGTGAACCGTCCGCGCGTTTCCCGCGCCTGTGGACCATCACGACCTGGGTGCCCGGCGAACCGGCCGACCGGACGCCGGTCACACGCGGGCGGCACGCGGCCGACGCCCTGGCGGGCTTCCTCGGACTGCTCCACCGGGAGGCGCCCGCCGAAGTGCCGGTCAAGCCGGACCGCGGGGGCCCTCTCGAAGGGAGACGGTCCGATGTCGACAAGATGTTCGCGTCCGTCGACGGTGTGGGCGACGAGGTCCGGGAGGTCTGGGAGGACGCGCTCGCGGCCCCGGTGTGGCAGGGACCCCCGATGTGGATCCACAGCGATCTCCACCCCGCGAACGTCGTCGTCGCGGACGGCACCCTCGCGGGCGTGGTCGACTTCGGCGACCTCGGCGCCGGTGACCCGGCGACGGACCTCGCCGCCGCGTGGGTGCTCCTTCCCGAGGGCGCGGCCACCCGGTTCCTGAACGGATACGGACACGCGGACGAGGCGATGATCCGGCGCGCCCGGGGGTGGGCGGTCCTGCGCGGCATGATGCTCCTCAGCGTCGGCCGGGCCGGTGACCTGGGCCTTCCCGGCGGCAAGGTCACATGGGGGCCGGCGGGCCGGGCGACGCTCGACCGTGTGGTGGTGCGGTGACGCGGCCGTGACCTGCCTCGTCATCTCACGCGGCCCGATTGTCAGTGGTGCCTGCGAGACTGCCCGGCATGACCGAACCAGACCCGAAAGCAGACCTCCTCCGCTATCTGCAAGCTGCCCGTGACGCGCTGATGTGGAAGCTCGACGGGCTCTCCGAGTACGACATACGCCGCCCCCTGACCCCCACCGGGACCAACCTGCTCGGCTTGGTCAAGCACGTCGCCGGTGTGGAACTGGGCTACTTCGGCGACACCTTCGGACGTCCGTTCTTCGTGGCGGAGCCGCCGCCCTGGTGGTACACGGAGGACCCCGAAGCCAACGCGGACATGTGGGCCACCGCGGACGAGTCACGCGACGACATCGTCGGGCTCTACCACCGGGCGTGGGAGCACTCCGACACCACCATCGCGGCGCTGCCGCTCGACGCGCTCGGCCACGTCCCGTGGTGGCCGGAGGAACACCGGGAGGTGACCCTGCACCGCATCCTGGTCCATATGGTCTCCGAGACCCAACGCCACGCCGGTCACGCCGACATCGTGCGGGAACTCATCGACGGGGCCGCCGGTGTGCGTCAGGGCAACGACATCATGCCACCGGGCGACGAGGCGTATTGGGAGACGTACCGGCGCGAACTGGAGCGCGTGGCGCGGGAAGCGGGCAGAGACTGACGCGTCCGGGGAGAGCTGTGCCGAGGTCGGCGAGTGCGGGCCCTGGAACGCCGTGCGTGCGGTGCGTCAGGCTCCACTCGCCCCCGGTGCGGCGCCAAGCCCCAGGGGCCGGGGCCTGCTTAACGCTCCGGACGTGACCGTGGAACGGATCGGCCCTCTCGCATGCGCAGGATCAAGGTGACCGCGTCCTCCGGGCGGGTTCCAGGAGTCAGGACTTCCTGCAAGAGGAGGCCGCGCATCGCGGCAATGGTGACGGTGGCGACATCCCGCGCTTCCTTCGTGTCGAGACCTTCGCGTTCCGCGAGTGAGGACAGCATCACGGTCAGGTCGCCGATCGACTCTACGAACTCACGGAAGTCCTCGGGGCCGTACGCGGCCAGTCCGACGACGTAGAAGAAGCCGCGGACACGCGACAGATGCTCAGGCCGGGTGTAAGTACGCCAGATCGCCCCAACGAAATCGTCGAAGGTGCCCTGCTGGGCGGCCTCCAAAAGTGCCTCGTTGTCACGGGCCCGCTGCGCCTTGAGCATGGCGGCCAAGACGCCCGGGAGTGACCCGAAGTGGTATCGCAACAGGGCGTGGCTGGTCTCGATCCGGGCGGCGATCTCACGGAGTGACATCTCCGGCGGGGGAAGGGCCTCGCCGAAGGCGTCGAGAAGCCGTGCCAGGAGTCGCTCGCGCGCGCTGCCCTTGCGTTCCGAGGTTGACAGGATCACTCCCACAGTTTATCCATTGGAAAAGAAATTCGGCGGCCCCGTGTTGCTTCACACATGGTCGCAGTCAGCTCGCAACGGCGGAGGATCGGCTATGGGGCCTGCTCATGTGGTCGGCGCGGCGGTCATCGACGGGTCGGGGCGCGATCCCGGAAACGTCGACATCACTGTCGAGAGCGGCACCACCTCGACGAATCCACAGCGACCCTGATGGCGCGCTCGCCAGGTTGCCCTGGCTGTTCTCCGACCCCACCAACGCCGTCCTCGTCATCCAGGCCGGCCAAATTGTGAAGGACCTCAGATGAGCACCATGTGGCAGGGCTGCCTCGCCCACACCGACTACTTCGAGATGCGCTCCAGCGGTGGGCACGACTACGGCGTCTGGGTCACCACGCCACCGAACTACGACCCTGTCGCCGCGCAAGCGCCTGTCGTGTACGTGCTCGACGGCAACTGGACCGTGGGCATGACCGCCCCACTCATCATCACCCAACTGGACTTCATGCAGCCGATTCAGCCCTACGTCCAAGTCAGCGTGGGTTACGCGGGCGAGGACGCAGAGCACTGGGAGCGGTTGCGCAGCCGAGACCTCCTGCCCCCCGGCGAACCCCTCGCGAAGGAGTTCATCGATGCGGTGGAGACGGGGGTGCAGACGGGCGTGACGTCTCGCGAGCGAGCTGACGCCTACCTCGCTGAACTGAACGACACCCGCGGGGATGTGTTCCTGAACTTCCTTACCGCCGAACTACACCCGCGGATCGAACGCGAATACGGCACAGCCCCGAGCGGTCACGGTCTCTTCGGCTATTCCCACGGCGGACTCTTCGGTCTCTACGCCTGGCTCAACGGCGGCACGTTCTTCGACAGTATCGGTGCGGGCAGCCCCGGCATCATCAGTACGGACAGTCAGGTCTTCGCCCAGCTTCAAGCAATGGGTGACACCCTGCCTGCTACCAAGCTTCACGTGACCTTCAACGACCGAGAGATCCTCGGAGACCTGGCGGTCTACCAGAATCTCGCGAAGAACGCGGCCACGTTCCTTCACCGCCTCACCTCACGCAGCGGATCCGTCACCAGCGCGGTCATGCACGAAACGCACGTGACTGGGCTGCAGGCATCGTTCCTCAGCTACCTCAGGACCTGCCGTGCCCAGTAAGCCTGGACGCCGCGGCTCTGCCTGACCGGCGCGCGAAACTGATCCGGTCGGCCGTGGACGGTCTGGGTTGAGCGAGTGAGGGTCACATGTCAGGCGGTGGCGTCCGGCCGGGTGCTGGTGAAGGCGACGAACGCGGACCATGGCTCGGCGGCGACGCGGAGTATGGGGCCGGGGGCGGCCTTCGAGTCGCGGATATGGACGGCGGTGGGAGCGAGGGCGACTTCTACGCAGTCTCCGCCGCCGGGCCCGCTGTAGCTGCTTTTGAACCAGGCGACTTCCACGCAGTCCCCACCATCCGAGCCGCTGTGGCTGCTCTTGAACCACGCCAGGTGGGAAGGCCGGTTCGTGGAGTCGTTGGTGTTCATAGCTCTCCTGCCATGCGCTCGATCAGGCGTGCAGACTCCTCTACGTTCAGCGCCTGCGTACGCAGCTTGCCATAGCGCAGTCCGAAGGTGCTGACTGTTGCGGCGCCGGTCACGACCAACCCCACGTCCTGGGATTCGATGTACCCGACCTGGCGATGTTCCAGGGTCTCCAACAGCACCATAGGGCCGCTGAGTCCCGGGTGGAAGCTACGTTCCAACGGCATAACTTGGATCTCGACGTTGCGCGCTGCGCCCTGCTTCAGAAGGTGTTGAAGCTGCTCCTTCTTCACCATTGCGCTGCCCGCCATGTTGGTCAATGCCAGTTCACCGATGATGAAACACGTCTCCACCATGGGCGTGCGTGTGAGCAACCTCTGGCGGCTGAGCCTGGCCTCGACGTTCTGCTCGATCACCTCGTCGCTGAGCGGAGGGCAGTGTGCTGTGAAGAGCGCCCGCGCGTACTCCTCTGTCTGGAGCAATCCGGGGATCATCAACGGATCGCATGAGAATCGGCTCACTGCCTCCAACTCGATCTTCGCGAAGTTCTGGAAGAACAATGGCAACTTGGCCAGGTCCACGAGCTCCTGAAGCACCGCCAGCGTTCCGGCCGCCTTCAGTACCGTCTCCGCCGCATCTGTGAACGCCGACTTCGCCGGTCGCCGACCCTGTTCGATCGAGGCGACCTGCTCGTACGAGTAGCCCACCGCGTCGGCGAGTTCCTGCTGGGTCAGGCCCACCCGGTCGCGGTGGAGCCGGACCATTTTTCCGTAGCCGACCCAGATGCCCGGGCGGTCGTCGTCCTGGGTCCGTTGCTTCTTCTGGCTCTTACGGCTGGTTCCCATATGCCTCACACTCCATCGTGCGTGCCGATGCGTGAATGACCTTCCTTGCGCAACGCGCCGCGCCCCGGCCCCGTCACGGGCCGCGACCCGTACAGAACCCGGGGGCGGTCCGTACCAGCGCGTCAGGTACGGACGTCTGCCCTGGTCACGCTATACGGGTGACGGGACGGTTACCGTATGAAGTCGGAAATTCCCCCCGCCGCCGTCTCCACAGGACTGGCCACGCCGCCCGAACTCGGCGCCCCGCCGGCCTTCTCGCCGCTCTTTCCGCTCTCCCGGATCAGGCTCAGTTCCAGCCATCGTGGTGCACGGCTGGCCCGGTTGCTCTGTGCTCAGCAGCTCGACGCATGGGACATTCCGCGTACCGTTCCCGCCTCCGGCGCGGTCTCCGCCGTCGTCGCCGAGCTGGCCGCCAACGCCGTGACCCACGGCCGTCCCCCTGGACGGGACTTCGAGGTGCGGCTCGGGCTCGGTGCCGACCGGGTGCGGGTCGAAGTGATCGACACCCGGCCCGACCGGCTGCCCCGGGCGCCCGGGGCCTTCCCGTCGCCCGCCGCGGACTCGACCGGTGGGCGGGGGCTGTTGCTGGTCGCCGCGTATGCCGACCGGTGGGGGTGGGGCGTACGGGATCCGTACACCAAGACCGTCTGGGCGGAGGTGGGGTATCGCGCGGCCGAGTATTTCTTCCTCCCCGAGGGGGAATGAGCCGTTGGCCTTCGTGGCACAGACGTTGAGGCGGAGCACGGTTTCCGTGCCCTTGGCGTGACGGCGTGGTCGGCGTTTTCGCCCCGTCACGGGAACGGCCCGCCGGAAGTACCGGCGGGCCGTCCTGTGCGAGCGGGTGCGGAGCGTGATCAGTCGCGCTGCGCGTTCGCCGGGAGCTTGCGGAGCTTCATGTTCTCCGCGGTGTCCGAGCCGAACCCGTAGTCCAGGATCTTCGCCGCGTCGCCGTACCGGTCGGTGCTGTTCAGGACCGTGCCGACGAGGGTCTTGTCGCCCCGGGTGGCCGCGAAGACCAGGCATTCGCCCGCCGGGGTCGTCGTACCGGTCTTGATGCCGATGACGCCGTCGTACGAACCGAGCAACTGGTTGGTGTTGTTCCAGGTGTAGTAGCGCGTACGGCCGTTGGCGGCCGGGGCCTCAGCCTTGTACTGCTTGGTCGCGACGGCCGTACGGAAGGTGTCGTTCGTCATCGCGTGCTGGGCCAGCTTCGCCAGCTCGGTGGGGGTGCTGGAGTCGGTGCCCACGCCGTCGAAGGAGTCGAACTCGGTCTTCGGCAGGTAGAGCTCGTCGGCCTTCGCGTTCATCTGCGAGACGAAGGACTCGGCCCGCTCCTCGGTGGTGGCGCCGGTGCCGAAGGTGTCGGCGAGGGCGTAGCCGGCGTCGGCCCCGGAGGGGAGCAGCGACGCGTAGAGAAGCTGACGGACGGTGAGCTTGTCGCCGGTCTGGAGATCGGCGGTGCTGGTGCTGTGCTCGGTGACGTAGTCGCGGTACTCCTGCTTGACGGGCACCTGGCGGTCCAGGTCGACGCCCTTGTCGAGCACCACGTACGCGGTCATGATCTTCGCCGTACTGGCCATGGGGCGGACGGTGTCCGCGTCCTTGCCGTAGAGCGTCTCGCCGCTGTCGCCGTCCAACAGGGCGGCGCCCTTGGCGGAGACCGTGGGTTCGGGCTGCGCGGCGGCGGCGGTCTGGGCGACCAGTGGGGAGAGCGCGAGCAGCGCGCCACCGGCGACGGCGGCGGCCCTGCGCTTGGTCAGTATCTTGGCAGTCAAGAGGAAATGCTCCGTCTCTGCATTGCTTGTGGTGGAACTGTCGTGCTGAAGGGGCCCGTGGGGTGTGAGTGGCCCCTACACGGAAAACGTGCTGACCGGGTCGGTTGGTTGCGTTCAACCTTGTAAAGATCCTGGGGAACCTGTTCGAGGGCCGGTCATCGGGACGATTCCGGTGAACCGCCGAACCAGGGTGACCCCGCTCGGTCAGTATGGGCAGATCATGGATACTCACATCAGTCCCACGCAGCGGCTGGCCCTGGTCACCGGCGCCAACAAGGGCATCGGGTTCGCGGTCGCCGAAGGGCTCCTCGGGATGGGGATGACGGTCTACCTCGGTGCCCGCGACACGTACCGCGGGACCTCGGCCGTCTCCACCCTGGCCGCGCGTGGATACGACGCGCGATTCGTCCAGCTCGACGTCACCGACCAGGCGTCGGTCGACGCGGCGGCCCAGACGATCGCCCGCGAGGCCGGCGAGCTCGACATCCTGGTCAACAACGCCGGGGTGCTCGCCACGCCCATCCACGCGCCGAGCCGGACCTCGGTCGACGAGGTGCGCGCCACCTACGAGATCAACGTGTTCGGCGTCGTGGCCGTGACCAACGCGATGCTGCCGCTGCTCCGCCGGTCCCAGGCCGCGCGCATCGTGAACCTCACGAGCAACCTCGGCTCGGTGTCCCTCGCCGCGTCGAACCGGGCCTTTCCGCAGTTGCTGGCCTACAACTCCTCGAAGGCCGCGCTGAACGCCCTCACCGTCACGTACGCCAACGAGCTGCGCGCCGAGCGGATTCTCGTCAACGCCGTCTCACCCGGATCCGTGGCGACCGACCAGAACGGGCACGCGGGCGCGCTGACCGCCGCGGAGGGGGCCCTGCTCCCCATCAGGATGGCCACCCTGCCGGCCGGCGGCCCGACGGGAACGGCCGTCACCGCGGACGAGGACCTGAGCCAGCATCCGCTGCCCTGGTGAACGCACCGGGGCCGGGGCCGGGGAAGGCCCGGGGCGGGGGAATCCCTCTGCTCCGGCCCCCAGCCCCTGCCCCGGCCCCGAACTCACCCCGGCCGTACGACTAGAAGTCGTCGTCGAAGCCGACCGTGCCCTCCACCGCCACCTGGTAGGCCGACGGGCGGCGCTCGAAGAAGTTCGTCAGCTCCTGGACGCCCTGGAGCTCCATGAACGCGAACGGGTTCTGCGATCCGTACACCGGCGGGAAGCCGAGGCGCTGGAGCCGCTGATCCGCGACGCACTCCAGGTACGCGCGCATCGACTCCGTGTTCATGCCCGGCAGTCCGTCGCCGCACAGGTCGCGGCCGAACTGCAGCTCCGCCTCCACCGCTTCCTTCAGCATGTCCGTGACCTGCTGCCGGAGCGCGTCGTCGAACAGCTCCGGCTCCTCCTTGCGGACCGTGTCCACGACCTCGAAGGCGAAGTTCATGTGCATGGTCTCGTCACGGAAGACCCAGTTCGTGCCGGTGGCCAGGCCGTGCAGCAGGCCGCGCGAGCGGAACCAGTAGACGTACGCGAACGCCCCGTAGAAGAACAGGCCCTCGATGCACGCCGCGAAGCAGATCAGATTCAGCAGGAAGCGGCGCCGGTCCGCCTGCGAGTCCAGGCGGTCGATCTTCTCCACCGAGTCCATCCAGCGGAAGCAGAACTGCGCCTTCTCGCGGATCGACGGGATCTCCTCGACCGCGTCGAAGGCCGCCGCGCGGTCCTCCGGGTCCGGGAGGTACGTGTCCAGCAGGGTCAGATAGAACTGGACGTGCACGGCCTCCTCGAAGAGCTGGCGCGAGAGATAGAGCCGCGCCTCCGGGGAGTTGATGTGCTTGTAGAGCGTGAGCACCAGGTTGTTCGAGACGATCGAGTCGCCCGTCGCGAAGAACGCGACCAGCCGGCCGATCATGTGCTGCTCGCCGGGGGACAGCTTGGCGAGGTCGGCGACGTCGGAGTGGAGGTCGACCTCCTCCACCGTCCAGGTGTTCTTGATCGCGTCGCGGTAGCGCTCGTAGAAGTCCGGGTAGCGCATGGGGCGGAGCGTCAGCTCGAAGCCCGGGTCCAGGAGGTTCTTCCGCGCTGATTCGGTGGACGTCATTACTGGCAGGCCTCGCAGGACTCGGGGTTTTCCAGGGAGCAGGCGATCGCCTCGTCGGTCGGGGTCGCCTGTACGGGGATGGGGGTGGGGGCGGCTGCGGGGGCCGGCGCCGACTGCCCGCCGGCCGCCCGCGCGATCCGGGTCGCCGGGCGGGACCGCAGGTAGTACGTCGTCTTCAGCCCCTTCTTCCAGGCGTACGCGTACATCGAGCTGAGCTTCCCGATGGTCGGCGTCTCCAGGAACAGGTTCAGGGACTGGCTCTGGTCCAGGAACGGTGTACGCGCCGCCGCCATGTCGATCAGTCCGCGCTGCGGGATCTCCCAGGCCGTACGGAACAGCTCCCGTACCTCCGCCGGGATCCAGGTGAAGCCCGCCACCGAGCCGCTCGACTCGCGCAGCGCCTCGCGCGTCTGCGCGTCCCAGACGCCGAGCCGCTTCAACTCGTCCACCAGGTAGGAGTTGACCTGGAGGAACTCCCCTGAGAGCGTCTCGCGTTTGAACAGGTTCGAAACCTGCGGCTCGATGCACTCGTACACACCCGCGATCGACGCGATGGTCGCCGTCGGCGCGATGGCGAGGAGGAGCGAGTTGCGCATGCCGGTCTTCGCCACCCGGGCGCGCAGCGCCGCCCAGCGCTCCGGCCAGTTCAGCTCCACGTCGTAGTGGTCGGGGTGGAGCACCCCGCGCGCGGCCCGCGTCTTCGACCAGGCGGGGAGCGGGCCGTCGCGCTCGGCGAGGGCGCAGGACGCCTCGTACGCCGCGAGCATGATCCGCTCGGCGATCCGGGTGGAGAGCGCGGCGGCCTCGGGGGAGTCGAAGGGCAGCCGCTTCTTGAAGAAGACGTCCTGGAGGCCCATCGCGCCCAGGCCCACCGGGCGCCACTTGGCGTTGGAGCGGCCCGCCTGCTCGGTCGGGTAGAAGTTGATGTCCACGACCCGGTCGAGGAAGGTCACGGCCGTGACGACGGTCTCGTCCAGCCGCTCCCAGTCGATCTCGCCGGTGGCCGCGTCCACGAACGCGCCCAGGTTGACCGAGCCGAGGTTGCAGACGGCCGTCTCGCCGTCGTCCGTGACCTCCAGGATCTCCGTGCAGAGGTTGGAGGAGTGGACGGTGTGGCCGGGCTCGGCGGTCTGGTTCGCCGTACGGTTCGACGCGTCCTTGAAGGTCATCCAGCCGTTGCCGGTCTGCGCGAGGGTGCGCATCATCCGGCCGTACAGCTCACGGGCCTTGATGGTCCTGCGGGCGAGACCGTCGGCCTCCGCCTTGCGGTACGCGGTGTCGAACGCGTCGCCCCACAGGTCGACCAGCTCCGGCACGTCCACCGGCGAGAACAGCGACCACACGCCGTCCGACTCGACCCGCCGCATGAACTCGTCGGGGATCCAGTGCGCGAGGTTGAGGTTGTGCGTACGGCGCGCGTCCTCGCCCGTGTTGTCCCGCAGTTCGAGGAACTCCTCCAGGTCGGCGTGCCAGGTCTCCAGGTAGACGCAGGCGGCGCCCTTGCGCCGGCCGCCCTGGTTGACGGCCGCGACGGAGGAGTCGAGGGTCCGCAGGAACGGGACGATGCCGTTGGAGTGGCCGTTTGTCCCCCGGATCAGTGAACCGCGCGAACGGATACGGGAGTACGAGAGCCCGATCCCGCCCGCGTGCTTCGAGAGCCGCGCCACCTGGTGGTAGCGGTCGTAGATCGAGTCCAGCTCGTCCAGCGGCGAGTCCAGCAGGTAGCAGGACGACATCTGCGGGTGGCGGGTGCCGGAGTTGAAGAGCGTGGGGGAGGAGGGGAGGTAGTCCAGCCGGCTCATCAGCCGGTAGAGCGCGGCGACCTCTTCCAGCGCGTGCGCGCTCTCGTCCTCGGCGAGACCGGCGGCGACCCGCAGCATGAAGTACTGGGGCGTCTCGATCACCTGACGGGTGAGCGGATGCCGGAGCAGGTAGCGGCTGTAGAGCGTACGCAGCCCGAAGTAGCCGAAGCGGTCGTCGGCGTCCTGGTCGATCAGCGCGTCGAGCCGGTCTGCGTGGCGCGTCACGAAGGCGGCCGTACGGTCCGCGATCAGGCCCTCGCGCTGCCCGACGGCGATGGACGCGGAGAACGACACGGCGCCCTGGGACGCCGCCTCGTCGGCGATCGTACGGGTGAGCAGCCGGGCGGCGAGACGGGAGTAGACCGGGTCCTCGGAGATCTGTCCGGCCGCCGCCTCCGTGGCCAGCTCGCGCAGCTCGGCCTCGTCCGAACGGGCGTTGCGGCCACGCAGTGCGGCGGCGGCGATCCTGCCCGGGTCGGCGTCGGGCAGATCGGCGGTCAGCTCGGTCAGGGTCCGCAGCAGCGCGGTGCCGGGGGCGTCGGCCTGCCCGGCGGCGGGCGCCGCCCCGTGCTCGGACTCTGCCTCCGAGACAACTGAAACCGGATCCGCTGGCGCGATGGTCACGTGGTGCTCTCCCTCGCTCGGCTCTGGGCCACGAGGAGGCACGGGTCCGCGCGCACGGACGTACCCATGCCCTTGCGGGGAGGCACACCGCGCCGCGTCCACCGGCCCAACCGCGAGGCCCGGACGTCTGGGCGTCCGGTTCGGTCGAGCCGGACGCACTGCCGGCAGGTGTTCGGACTGGAGGGCACGACAAAGCGCGCCACAGTACACCGTTGCGGGACAGTTCCGGATTCACACCGGATTCCCCTGCGTCGACAGCGAGGTCGAGCATACATCTGGGGGGCGCGCGGTGCGCCACCCCCCAGATGTTGTGTCGTGCGTCGCCGCGGTACGAGTTCAGCGGCGGGCTCGGCGAGCGCTCGGTAAGGGCTCGGCGAGCGTTCGGCCGGCGCTCAGCAGCAGCGGAACCCCTCGCGCGGGTCGGCCTCACGGGCGTCCGTGCGGCTGCGTTCGAAGGCGCGGCGGGTCATGACCTGGCCGGCCGGGTCACCGGCGGTGGCGTGGGCCACGTAGCGCTCGTACGCCGACTCGCCGGTGAACTCCCGCACGTACCAGCGGACCCGCCGGGCCACGTGCCGTACCCGCTCCGCCCGGCTCCGGGGCCAGGTCATGCCGGGCCCGTCCCCGCCGGGACGCTCTCCCGCGCCGTGGCCTCGGCGGCGGCCAGCTCCGCCTTCTCCTCCTTGGTGGGGATCATGCCGGCCGGGGCGACGATCCTGGACTCGGTGTACGGGGTCTCCACCAGCCGGACCGACTCCGGATCGCGGATCGCCTTGAAGCAGACCCGTCCCGCGTCCGCGATGACCACGAGGATGAGGACCGCGAAGAGGGCCGAGAGCACCCCGTCCACCGTGGAGTTGGTGACGACGGTGTGCATGTCGTCCATGGTCTTGGCCGGGGCCAGCACCTCGCCCCGGTCGATGGCCGACTGGTACACGTCGCGCTGGGTGAAGAATCCCACCCTCGGGTCGCCCGAGAAGATCTTCTGCCAGCTCGCGGTGAGGGTGACGGCCGCGTCCCAGGCGAGCGGTACGGCTGTCACCCAGGCCCACTTCAGGCGGCCGGACTTGACCAGGAGCGTGGTGCAGACGGCGAGCGCCACGGCCGCCAGGAGCTGGTTGGCGATGCCGAAGAGCGGGAAGAGCTGGTTGATGCCGCCCAGCGGGTCATGGACGCCGACCCAGAGGAAGTAGCCCCAGCCGCCGACCACGACCGCGCTGGCGAACCAGACGCCCGGCTTCCAGCTCACCTGGCGCATCGGCTTGTACACGTTGCCGAGCATGTCCTGGAGCATGAAGCGCCCGACGCGGGTCCCCGCGTCGACCGTGGTGAGGATGAACAGCGCCTCGAACATGATCGCGAAGTGGTACCAGAACGCCTTCATGGCGGTGCCGCCGACGACGGACGAGAAGATCTCCGCCATGCCGAGGGCGAAGGTCGGCGCGCCGCCGGTACGCGACAGCAGGCTGGTCTCCTCGACGTCCTTCGCCGCCTGGGCGAGTTGGTCGGGCGAGATGGTGAAGCCGAGGTTGGCGACCGCCTGCGACGCGGAGTCGACCGTACCGCCGATGACACCGGCCGGGGAGTTGACCGCGAAGTACAGGCCCGGGTCGATGATGCAGGCGGCGATCAGCGCCATGATCGCGACGAACGACTCGGTCAGCATCGCGCCGTAACCGATCATCCGGATCTGCGTCTCCTTCTGGACCATCTTCGGCGTCGTGCCCGAGGAGATCAGGGAGTGGAAGCCCGAGAGCGCGCCGCACGCGATGGTGATGAAGACGAACGGGAACATGGACCCGGCGAAGACCGGGCCGTCACCGCGGCTCGCGAACTCGGTGACGGCGTCCATCTTCAGCGTCGGGAGCGCGATGGCCACGCCCAGCGCCAGCAGCACGATCGTGCCGACCTTCATGAAGGTCGACAGGTAGTCGCGCGGCGCCAGCAGCATCCACACCGGGAGTACGGAGGCGAGGAAGCCGTACGCGATCATCCAGATGACCAGGGTGCCGGCTTCCAGCGTGAAGGTGTCGGCGAGCGAGGACTCGGCGACCCAGCCGCCCGCCACGATGGCGAGCAGCAGCAGCGCCACCCCGATGAGCGAGACCTCGGTGACCCGCCCGGGGCGCAGCACCCGCAGGTACACGCCCATGAAGAGGGCGATCGGGATGGTCATCGCGATGGAGAAGACGCCCCACGGCGAGTGCGCCAGCGCGTTGACGATGACCAGTGCCAGCACGGCCAGCAGGATGATCATGATCATGAAGACGGCTATCAGCGCGGCGGCGCCGCCGAAGGGGCCGATCTCGTCCCGGGCGATCTGGCCGAGGGAACGGCCGTCACGGCGGGTGGAGAAGAACAGCGTCACCATGTCCTGGACGGCGCCGGCGAAGATGACGCCCGCGACGATCCAGATGGTGCCGGGCAGATACCCCATCTGCGCGGCGAGTACGGGGCCGACCAGGGGCCCGGCGCCCGCGATGGCCGCGAAGTGGTGGCCGAAGAGCACGCGCCGGTCGGTGGGGTGGAAGTCGACCCCGTTGTCGAGCCGTTCGGCCGGGGTGGCCCGGGTCTTGTCGACCTTGAGGACCCGGTTCGCGATGAAGCGCGAGTAGAAGCGGTAGGCGATCGCGTACGAACCGAGGGCGGCGGCCAGCATCCAGGCGGCCGAGACCTCCTCGCCCCGGGAGAGGGCGAGCACCGCCCAGCCCGCGGCGCCCACCAGGGCGACCAGTGCCCAGACGAGGATGGATCTCGGGGTGAGACCACCTATGGTTTTCGGCCGGTCGTCCGTCGACGGCGCGTCGGTCGGTGCGGGCTCTGGCATGGCGAGTCGTCCCCTCACTGGTCACCTGCTTAATGCGCAGGAAATCTAGGGGACCATCCCGGGACACGCCACCACCAGCCCATATCCCGGTACGTTACGTGCCCACGCCCGGTGGGTTTATGCGGGCGTGGCGGGATTTCGGTGCGGGTTTTGGTGCGGGGTCCGGTGGGGGGTCCGCTTCCAGGTTTCGTTCACGGATGCGTTCCGGTTCTCGTTCACGGGCGCGGGCGTTGGAGGCGCGCCACGAACTTGTAGCGGTCGCCGCGGTAGACCGACCGTACCCACTCCACCGGTTCTCCGGCCGCGTCCAGCGAGTGGCGCGACAGCATCAGCATCGGCAGGCCCACGTCCGTACCGAGCAGCCCGGCCTCGCGCGGGTTGGCGAGGGACGTCTCGATCGTCTCCTCGGCCTCGGCGAGATGGACGTCGTACACCTCCGCCAACGCCGTGTAGAGGGACGTGTACTTGACGAGCGAGCGGCGCAGTGCGGGGAAGCGCTTCGCCGAGAGGTGCGTGGTCTCGATGGCCATCGGCTCGCCGCTCGCCAGCCGCAGCCGCTCGATCCGCAGTACGCGCCCGCCGGCGGTGATGTCGAGGAGTCCCGCGAGGGTGTCGTCGGCCGTGACGTAGCCGATGTCGAGGAGTTGCGAGGTCGGTTCGAGGCCCTGGGCGCGCATGTCCTCGGTGTACGAGGTGAGTTGGAGGGCCTGGGAGACCTTGGGCTTGGCGACGAAGGTGCCCTTGCCCTGGATGCGTTCGAGCCGGCCCTCGACGACCAGTTCCTGGAGCGCCTGGCGCACGGTCGTACGCGAGGTGTCGAACTCGGCGGCCAGGGTGCGCTCCGGGGGTACGGGTGTCCCGGGCGGCAGCGTCTCCGTCATGTCGAGCAAGTGCCGCTTCAAGCGGTAGTACTTGGGTACGCGGGCCGTACGGGTGGCAGGTCCGCCCTCGGTCTCCGTACCGACCCCGTCCGTGGCCATGGCCTGCCTTCCCGACTCCTGCGCTGCTGCCGTCACCGGCTCCTCCGTCTGTCGCGGCTCACATGGTGGCACGGTCCTGCCACGAGGCGTCGCCCTCGCTCAGGTGTCGGTCCGATAACGGACACGACTGCCCTTCTTATACACCCTTGACACCCCTAAAGGTCTAGGCCAAGCTCCCCCCTACTGGTCTAAACCATTAATGGGACCAGGGGGGTTGCAGTGTCCCTGAGGAGGGTGGCGTGAAGCGCAAGCTCATCGCGGCGGTCGGCGTCGCAGGCATGGTGATCGGCCTCGCGGCCTGTGGTTCCGACGACCCGAAGGGCGGGGCGGCCGGGGGAGATTCCGCGAAGGAACTCACCGTCTGGCTGACGGTGGACGCCCAGAACAACTGGCCGGAGCTGGTCAAGGCCGCGGACGACGCCGTGGTCAAGAAGCACCCGGGCATCAAGATCAAGCACGAGTACTACGGCTGGCCCGACAAGAACACCAAGCTCGACGCCGTGCTCGCCACCGACAAGGCCCCCGACGTCGTCGAGATGGGCAACACGGAGATGCTCGGCTACACGGTGAAGGGCGCCTTCGCCGAGCTCGACCCCGCGAAGTTCGACAACGCGGACACCTGGCTCGACGGCCTCAAGTCGTCGGTGACGTACAACGGCAAGACCTACGGCGTGCCGTACTACGCCGGGGGCCGCGTCGCCAACTGGCGCAAGGACGTCGCCAAGGAGGCCGGGGTCACCGCCGTACCGAAGACGTACGCCGAACTGACCGCCGGACTCGACAAGATCCAGGCGAAGAAGGGCGACAAGTTCAGCGCCTGGTACCAGCCCTCCCGCGACTGGTACGCGGCCATGTCCTTCGTGTACGACGCCGGCGGCTCCATCGCCGAGGACAGCGGCGGCACGTTCAAGGCGAACCTTTCCTCGCCCGAGTCCCTCAAGGGGCTGACGGAGTACAAGAAGGTCCTCGACGCGTACATGCACGCGGACAAGACCAAGGACGAGTCCGACCGCTACATCGTGTACGGCCAGGGCCAGTCCGGCATGATCTTCGGCGCCGCCTGGGAGGGCGCGACGGCCGAGGACCCGAAGAGCGACAAGACCGGCAAGCTCAAGGGCAACCTGGAGAACTTCGTGATGCCGGGTCCTTCCGGCGCCAACATGCCCGTCTTCCTGGGCGGTTCCGACCTGGCCGTACCGGTCAAGTCGAAGGCGCAGGCCACCGCCGCCGAGTGGATCAACGCCTTCACCGGCGCCCAGGGCCAGAAGGGCCTGATGGGCAAGGGCAACCTGCCGAACAACAAGACCGACCTCGCGACGCTGAAGAGCGACCCGGCGACCGCGGTCCCGGCGACGGCGGCCGAGTCGAGCTGGTTCGTGCCGATGGCGCCGGGCTGGGGCCAGGTCGAGAAGGCCCAGGTGCTCCAGAAGATGCTGCAGTCCATCGCCACCGGGAAGCAGCCGGTGGAGGAGGCCGCGAAGGAGGCGGACGCCGCCATCGACGAGGTCATCAACACCAAGTGACCTGAGGGCGGGGCTCCTGTCCGGCACGATCTGCCGCTGTCCGGCACGATCTGCCGGACGGGAGGCCCGCCCGGCCCGCTGAGGAGCGCGCGATGAGTGCCAGTGCCAGTGCCCCTACGAGTACCGGTGGCAGTGCCATGGAGATGACGACGACCCCGACGACCGCCGGTGATCCTCCGGTACGGCGCGATCCGCCGGGGAGCGCCGGGCCCGCGAAGAGACCGGGCAAGGGCCGGGGCGCAGGCGGAGGCTCCGTACCCTGGCTGCTCCTCGCGCCCTGCCTGGGCGTCCTCGCGCTGGTGCTCGGCTACCCGCTGACGCGGCTGGTCACCCTCTCCTTCCAGAAGTTCGGGCAGCCCCAGCTCTGGGGGTTCCAGGCCCCGGAGTCCGCGGGCCTCGACAACTTCACCGCGATCCTCGGCGACGGGGAGTTCTGGGCGGTCGTCCTCCGTACGATCGTCTTCGCGGCCGGAGCCGTCATCCTCACCATGGTGCTCGGCATGCTCATCGCCCTGCTCCAGCAGCGCGTATCCGGCTGGGTGAAGGCCCTGATCAACATCGCCCTGGTGGCGAGCTGGGGAATGCCGATCCTGGTCGCCGTCACCATCTTCAAGTGGATGTTCGACACCGATTACGGCGTCCTCAACTGGGTGCTGTCCCGGATCCCCGGCGTCGACCTCATCGGCCACAACTGGTTCGCGAGCGGCCCGCAGGGCCTCGCCGTGATCATGCTGCTGGTGGTCTGGGGCGCCGTACCGTTCGTCGCCATCACCCTCACCGCCGGGCTCACCCAGGTACCCGCGGAGCTGGAGGAGGCCGCGCGGCTCGACGGCGCGGGCGCCTGGGGCGTCTTCCGCCATGTCACCGTACCGATCCTCAAGCCCGTCATCGTGATGCTCGCGACGCTCTCGGTGATCTGGGACATGGGCGTCTTCCCACAGGTGTTCGTGATGCGCAACGGCCACCCCGAGGCGGAGTTCCAGCTCCTCACCACCTACTCGTACGACAAGGCGTTCGTCGTCAACGACTACTCCCAGGGGTCGGCGATCGCGCTGCTCACGGTCCTGCTCCTGCTGGGTGTGATCGCGGTCTACATGCGCCAGATGCTCAAGATCGGAGAGGTGGAGTGAGCGCTTCGACCCCCGCCGCTACGGCCCCCGCGACGTCGAAGGTGCCCGGGGCGAGAACCCCCCGGCAGACGGCCCCCGGCAAGAGCAAGGTCAAGGGCAAGAGCAAGGCCGGCTGGAACGTGCTCGGCGTGCTCGTCTTCGTCGTCCTCGGCTTCCCCGTCTACTGGATGCTGAACACGGCGTTCAAACCGGCCGGCGACGCCATCGACCCCGACCCGCACTTCTTCCCCCGTACGTTCACCCTGGACAACTTCCGCCGGGCGCTGGACATCGCCGACTTCTGGGGGCCGGTCGGGCGCTCCCTGCTCGTCTCGTCCGTCGTGGTCGTCATCGGCGTCGCGGTCGGGCTGCTCGCCGCGCTCGCCATCTCCCGGTTCGCGTTCCGGGGCCGCAAGGTCGTGATCGTCGGGATCCTCGCCGTACAGATGGTCCCGCTGGTCGCCATGATCATCCCGGTCTTCCTGCTGCTGAACGACCTCGGCCAGTACGACAAGCTCTCCGGCCTGGTCATCACGTACCTCACCTTCATCCTCCCCTTCACGGTGTGGACCCTGCGCGGCTTCATCGTCAACATCCCGAAGGAACTGGAGGAGGCGGCGATGGTCGACGGATGCAGCCGCACCGGCGCCTTCGTCCGGGTGGTCTTCCCGCTGCTCGCGCCCGGCATGGTCGCCACCTCGGTGTACGGCTTCATCCAGGCCTGGAACGAGTACCTGTACGCGCTCATGCTGATGAGCCAGCAGAACCAGACCGCGACCGTCTGGCTCTCCAATTTCTCCACCAAACACGGAACCGAGTTCGCCCCGATGATGGCGGGCTCCACGATGATGGCCGTGCCCATCGTGATTCTGTTCCTGCTCGTCCAGCGCAAGATGGCGGCGGGTCTGACAGCCGGCGCAGTGAAGGGTTAGAACGACGATGACCACAACCATGTCCCGTGCGGACACCCTCACCCGCGACGCCCTCGCCGTCCTCCAGCCGGGCTTCGCCGGCACGACGGCGCCCGACTGGCTGCTGCGGGCGATCGGCGGCGGCCTCACCTCGGTCGGGCTGTTCGGCCGTAACATCGCCACCCCCGAACAGCTCGCGGCGCTCACGCGACGGCTGCGGGAGGAGCGGGACGACGTCCTCGTCGCGATCGACGAGGAGGGCGGCGACGTCACCCGCCTCGAAGTGCGGCAGGGCTCGTCCTTCCCCGGCAACCACGCGCTCGGCGCCGTCGACGACACAGGCCTCACCCGCGACGTCGCCCACGAACTGGGCCTGCGGCTCGCCGCGTGCGGGGTCAACCTCAACTGGGCGCCCTCCGCCGACGTCAACTCCAACCCGGACAATCCGGTCATCGGGGTACGGTCCTTCGGCGCCGACCCGGAACTGGTGGCCCGGCACACCGCCGCGTACGTCGAAGGGCTCCAGTCCGCCGGGGTCGCCGCCTGCGTCAAACACTTCCCGGGCCACGGCGACACGGCCGTCGACTCGCACCACGCGCTGCCCCGCATCGACGTGGACCTCGACACCCTGCACGCCCGCGAACTGCTGCCTTTCCGCGCGGCCGTCGCGGCGGGTTCCCAATCGGTCATGAGCGCGCATATCCTGCTCCCCGCGCTCGACCTCGAACGCCCGGCGACCTTGAGCCCGCGGATCCTGACCGGACTGCTGCGCCAGGAACTGGGCTTCCAGGGCCCGATCATCACCGACGGCATAGAGATGCGGGCCATCGCCGAGGTGTACGGGATCGAGCGCGGCTCCGTCCTCGCGATCGCGGCGGGCGCCGACGCCATCTGCGTCGGCGGCGGCCTGACGGACGAGGGCACCGTACTGCGACTGCGGGACGCCTTGGTGGCCGCGGTACACGGCGGTGAACTGCCCGAGGAGCGACTGGCCGACGCGGCCGCGCGGGTGCGCGGACTCGCCGACTGGACCCGTCGGGCCAGGACGGCTTCGGCGCCGGGCGCGGCCACACAGGAGGGGACCGCGCCCGGAGCGGAGCACCCCGCGATCGGTCTGGTGGCGGCGCGCCGGGCCCTGCGCGTCACGGGCACAGCCGCCCCGCTCACCCGGGCCCCGTACGTCGCGACCCTCACCCCGGTGGCGAACATCGCGGTCGGCGAGGAAACCCCCTGGGGCCCGGCAACCGAACTGGCCCGCCTCCTCCCGGGCACGGAGACGGCCACGTACGGAGACGCGCCGGCCCCCGACGCCCTGGCGGCCCGCATTCTCACAGCGGCGGGCGACCGCACCCTGGTCGCAGTGGTCCGCGACGCCCACCGCCACCCCTGGATGTCGGCCACCCTGGACGCCCTGCTCACGGCACGCCCGGACATGGTGGTGGTCGAAATGGGCCTCAACGAAGCCCCGCCGAGGGGAGCCCTCCACATCGCCACCCACGGCGCGGCCCGCGTCTGCGCCGAGGCGGCGGCGGAGGTCATCGCGGGGCGCTGATGAGGGCTTACCGGTGGCCCTCCGGGTGCCGTCTCAGGTAGACGTTGCAGTCGGTGACACTGGTCATGTCGCCGACTGCCCGGGCCCGCTCACGGACGTTGGCCAGCTCGGCACAGCCTGCGCAGCCTTGTACGGGCGTCGGCTCCAGCCCCAAGCGCAGGGGCAGTTCGACCGGCGGGGTTGAGTACCGGGTCGGCTCAGTCACGGGACACCTCTCGAACATCACATGGCCAACCTCTTGACAGGTCGGTGCTCTAGTTCAGTATTCGAGTGGCCGAAGCACTCCCGCTACGGTTCGTAGTGCACTAGTGTGCTCTTCCTGACGGCACGTCAACTCAGCGGAGGGGCACCACATATGCCTACCCCCAAGACGTTCACGAAGATCGCGGATCACTTCCGGGAGCGCATCCTGGCGGGGGAGCTCGAACCGGGTGCGAAGCTGCCGACGAACCGGGAGATCGCCGGGCAGTGGCAGGCCGCCGCCGCCACCGTCTCCAGGGCCCTGCAAGCTCTCCAGGTCGAGAACTACATCCGCACCACGCCAAGAGGGACGTTCGTCGTCGATGACCCGAGGTGGACCTTGTCCGCGCAGGACCGGCTGGCCAGGGTCCAGCGGGTGAAGTCGTTCCTCGCGGAGGGCGAGACGAGCCGGGTCACGGCCGCCGAGTTGATCGCCCCGCCGCTGTATGTGGCGGAGATCTTCGACCTGGACACCGGGGACCAGGTGGTCCGACGCGAGTGGCTGGCCGGCCGGGGCAAGACGAGGACGGTGTTCGCGGTCACCTGGTACCCGGCCCCGTTCGCCGCCCTGGTCCCGGACCTGTTGAACACTGCCCCGGGCCGCAACCACGGCCTGTCCGCCCGTGTCCTCGAAGCCACCGGGCGCACGATCACCCACGCCCGCGACGACATGCACGCCCGCCCCGCCGACGCCCGCGAGTCCAGCGCGCTGGGGCTCCCGGTCGGCTCGCCGATCCTGGCCGGGGCTCACCGCTGGTCGGATGCGGAGGGGATCATCGAATACGGGGAGTGGTGCCTGCCGCCCCGGTTCACGATCGGCTACGAGTACCAGCCCTGACACACGCACGGCAACGGTGGCGAACACGCTCATGTTCGCCACCGTTGCCGTCAGCTACCGCCGTCACACAGTCTGCAACGCCCGATCGCTCAAGGTCAAAGTCGCTGTCGCGATGACCTGAAGAAACTGAATGACATGACCGGGGGCACGGCATGCGTTGCCCTACTCCGAATCGAGCAACACATCCTTGATCTCACGGTGAACGAACACCTGCCCAGAAACGCCGGACTGAAGTAGGGACTTCAAATCCTCCAGAGTTTCAATCGGGTCGACCGCCAGAGCCGCAGGGGCTGCAATCCTTTCGACCAGCGACACTCGGAATTCACTCTCCTTGCCGCCCTCCGCCGCATCTCCGGAGAGCAGCTTAAGTCCGTCGTCAGAAATTGAGGCAAGGCTATCCACTCTAAATCTGACCAGGCATTGGGATTCGGGCAGCCAACCCGCCTTCGCCTTCTCGGCCGGCGCAAACCCGACATTCACATAGCACGACTTGTCCCAACCGGATTCCTGTAGGCCAACTACGCAGTAGAGCTCTCCGGAAACCCTGTACCAGTTCGCCGACTTTTTGCGAAACCCGAGCGGCTTGAAGACTTCATTGAAAGCCTCCAGGAAAACCGAATTGGCCATCAGTTGAACCTCTTGTAAGTGTCGAGATGGCCAGTCCAGCTCTGGCCGGTCATCTCCTCCAGTTCGTCAACGTAATTCTGCAACTGCCGCCGACCTGTCGCCTGGCTGCTCGGCGCATCCGACTTCAACTCACGCACTACTCGATTCTCCCAGTCAACCGCATCGGGCCTGAGCCCGCTCGGGAGCCGGACCTCGAAGTTATACCCAGCCCCCAGGGCATTCTTGTAGTTCAAGTGCGTCTGGCGACCTCGGGCAGCGTCCGCGTTCTCCCCAGAAGTGAATTGACCCTTCTCGTTACGGGCAACCGTGCATCCGTTGCTGTTGTGGACGAGTACCGGTGTCGCCCCCGCCAGCACATAGTACGTGTGCTGCGTACCCTCCTTTCTGCCTGAACTTTGGCAGGGTGGAAGGAGTGCCCCCGCCTGTCGATGTGCGTGGGAGTGCCGTGTTGTGCGCCCCCTTGCCCTCGGCGCTGCCGTCGGACGGGCTGGGGGCCAGCCAACTCCCGGCCGCCACTTTCCTCAAAACCTCGTGAGGTCCTGCCGTACGCCTACGGCAGGACCTCACAGGTGTCGTCTGAAGTCGCGAATTCGTTTCACCTCGCGCAGGCACGCGCCATCACGGAGCCTGGGAAGAAATACCCTCCAGGATGACCTGTACCTTCGACGGAAATTGAGGATCATCTACCATTACTGAACAGAGTACTGCCCCGCGGCTCCCTCTGAATTTCATTCGAACGTGGTCATTCGGGTCATGGATGGATAGCCATCCGGACGGGCAAGGGAGTTCGTCTTCGAGGAGCTTCGCGGGCAGCACGGCAGGTGGAGTGGATTTCCACACATCGCATTCAACTGGCCCGTCAACACTAGCCCGGACGCCGAAGATTATTGAACTCCCCTCTCTATGCCAATTGCTTGATGCTGGATCCCAGTTCGTGATGTCGCTATCGCTGCCTGCATCTTGCAGGATCAGGCATCCGTGTTCAATTTTCACCCGAAATGAAGCGACTGGACTGGCTACCATGATTTTTTGCTCCTTCCTTGCGAAAGTTGTGACACGACGCCCCCTCGTGTCCTGGCGCAAATCAGACAGTGTGGATATGCCGTCTGAGGAGACCCGGGAGGCAAGAGGCTAGTTGGAGGCTGGTGATCCGGAATCCAGTCTCCAGACGCAGTGCCTGGAGTTTTGGTAGTGCAGGTATGGCAACCGTGCGCGTTGCCATATTCATTGATCAGCTCCCGAACTCCAGGTGCTTCGATGTCGCCGTCGACCAGGGCCACTCCTTCCTTGGCGTGAGGACCAGCACCCAGAGTCAAGTCGCACTTCTGCCCTGGCGTTGCATTGTGAACGAGGACCGGAGTCCGCCCCGCCAGCACATAGTACGTGTGCTACGCGGACCCCTATACCTGCTTTCTCGCAGGTCAAGCACAGTTTGCTGGTCCGGTGAAGTGCGTGGGTGTCCGTGGTTGTGCGGGGTTGTTGCCGTCGCTACTGCCGTCAGACGGTTCAGCCCAGGTACGGCTTCTCGCCCTGCTCCAGGAAGTGCTGGAGCCTGAGTCGTTGGGTGTGGTGCATCGGCAGTTGTTCGATCTCTTCCGGCGGTACGAACCGGAGTTCGGTGGACTCGTCGGAGATTGCCAGTTGGCCGCCGGTGATGCGGGCGGTGAAGCAGACGTTGAACTGGCGGCGGACCTCGCCGTCGGTGTAGGCGATGATGTGTTTGGGGTCGGTGTAGGTGCCGACCAGGCCGGTGATCTCGATGTCGAGGCCGGTCTCCTCTTTGACCTCGCGGACGGCTGTGCCTGGCAGGGAGTCGGTGAGGTCCATGCCGCCTCCGGGCAGGGCCCATAGGTCGTTGTCGCGGCGGCGCTGGAGGAGGATGCGCCCGTGGTCGTCGGTGACGACGGCGGAGGCGGCGACGACCATGCTGTTCGGCTTGGGCGCGCTGGGGTCGTCGTAGTACTCGGTGCGGGCCACGGTCAGCCTTCCTCTCGTACGGGGGTTGCCGTCGCCCACACGGCGTTGAAGCTGTCGGCGTAGGTGTCGAACATGCCGCCTGTCTCGTGTCGGCGAAGATGCCATACGGGGGCGGCGTAGGCGTTGACGCCCCAGACGTGGGCGTTGACGAGTTGCTGGTCGTCTGCGCGGTAGAGGGAGTTGTAGAGCGTGGTTTCGTGGGTGCGGACTTCGATGCCGGGGGTGCCGGTAAGTGGCCTGTAGTGCATGAGCGCGAGGCGGCAGCGGGATTCGATGCCGTGGCCGTACCGCTCTTCCTGGCCGCGGGCTGGGACGTTGTCGCTGTCGGAGTCCCCGATCGCGATGCGGACGGTGCAGCCTTCGGCGGCACGTTCGGCGAGGAGTTCGTTCAGCCGCGGGTACGCCTCGTGGAGGAAGACGGCCGCGTAGACGAGGATGTCGATCCGTTCCCGGGCCTGGGTTAAGAGGTCGGTGAACGTCGAAACGGGGAGGTCGGCCCGCTGCTGGTAGAGCGCCACCAGCTCAGGGCTGACGGCGCGGGCGGGGCGGGCCTGGCGGAGCGCCGGCCAGAGTGCGTGCACGTCTTCTCCCAGGGCCTTGGCCGCCTGGAGGGCGGTGGCACGACGTGGGATACGCCCGAGGTTCACCCAGCGCTCGACCGACTTGGGGTCGACCTCGACCTGCTGAGCGAGTGCGGCGTACGTCCAGCCTCCCGCCGCCATGACGGCTCGTAGTCTCTCGTTCGGCACGAGTCTCCCTCTTCGTCTCAGGACGGCACCAGGGACGTTCTACATGGTGCAGGACGTCCCGGAGTGGGGTTTGGTGGAGGTTCCTTCGTCCCGGTGACCGGCGTGAGGATCGGTGCCGACCCCGCGGCATCAACAGGCCCAGGGGCCCGCATCAACGCCGCCGAGGAGCGTCAACGTGCGAATGAGCGCCACCCCATGTGTTCCCGCCCTGCGACTGGACGCCCGGTCGCGCGCCGCCTCGCCGGGGTGGTCACGATGACGGCCCCCACCCCTGGTGCCGACGGGCATCCCGTCTCGCCCGATGCCGGTGCCCTGGTGGTCGACCGGCGGAGCGGCAAGGTGGGCGTGGTGATGGGGCATGTGGGGCCGTACGTGCAGCTTCGGCCGCCGCGCGGTGGCCGGGAGTGGGACGTGCCGCCCGAGTACGTTCGTCCGCCGACCCAGGCCGAGGAATTGAGTGCCAAGGTGGCTGTGGCCAACCGGAGGTGGGGACGGTGACGCCTCGCTCGGTCCTCCGTTACGAGACCTGGACGCTCCAGCCCGACCGCGAGCCGGACGCGGAGCCGGTCCATTACGCGATGCAGTGCGCCGTGGACGGAGAGACCTCGCCGACAAGCGAGGACTTCGCCGAACCGCAGGACTGGGTCCTGCGGCACTGCGGCCAGAACCCGTCCCACCACACCTACCGGGAGATCATCACCCGCCCCTGGCAGACCTGGCGCCAGACGTGACATACCTCGCTCGCCCAGGCGCCGCTCACCGCAGACGAAGCCCGCCAGTTCCTCGACGTCGCAAACGGCCACCGCCTGCACGCCCTGTTCGAACTCGCTCTCCACACCGGACTCCGCAAGGGCGAACTCCTCGGCCTGCACTGGGAAGACCTCAACCTCGACGTCGGCACCGCCGCCATCCGCCGAACCTTGCAGCGCACCACCGCAGGTGGGCTCACCACACTGCCGACCAAGACGCGGGCTTCCGAGCGCCGCATCGCCCTACCCACCCGCTGCGTCCACTCGTTGAAGCTCCACCGCGAGCAGCAGCAGTGCGAACGGGAGTCCGCAGGCACCACGTGGCAGGACAGCGGGCACGTGTTCACCACCCCGCACGGCAAAGCGATCGACCCGACCAACCTCACCCGCGCCTTCACCACGCTCCTCCGCAAGGCCGACCTCCGCCGCATCCGCTTCCACGACCTCCGGCACTCGACAGCCACCCTGCTCCTGGAACAGGGCGTCGAACTCGTCGTGATCAAGGAACTCCTCGGCCACGCCCACATCGGTGTCACTGCCACCGTCTACGCCCACGTCCGACTCCGCCTCCAGCGCCAGGCCATCGACACCCTCGGCAGCATCCTCAGCCAGACCGACGCCCCGGACGACCCGCCCACCGCAGCCGTCGTCCGCTGACGTTGCCGTCACCGTTGCCGTCAAAGCACCGCGAGGCCCCCTCTCCAAGAGCTGCAGGAAGAGGGGGCCTCGTCATTTTAATTCGACCCCGGATAGGAATGGAATCGACCTTCAGACCGACCAGGGGATGGTGCTACTCAACTGTCGAAAACCATCTGCTGCGCGGCTCCGACAAGCGTCCCAGCGAGACCAAACTTCTGCACGCGGGAACGATTTCGTCCAGGCTTTCCGTGGATTCTTCACCGAGGCTTATCGAAAGCCTCCTGACCCTCCAGGCATCAAATACTTCCGTCCCTTCCTCTAGGAAGTCCACGTCCACTTCGGCCCCACTGGCCTCAATGAAAAGGCATCCAGAACCGTGGACGTTGTATTCAACACCTTCCCGGATATGCCCGGCCTTCTCCAGGGCTCGCGACCGATACAGATGGAGGATGCTAGCCAGCCCTTGCCCACCCGGGTGACAGTGCTGAACAGCGCTGCGCACCCGGGAGAGGGCCTGCAAGTACGCCTCGACTTCCCTCAAAATCTGGCCCGTCATCGATACCCCGGTCTCTTGTGCTTGTTCACCAGACGGTCCGGCCCTACCTCGGCCCAGGCAGTTGTGATGTCATCGGCGCCCCCGGGATACCTGGCACGAATGTCAGCATCCGAACGCACCCGATACGGCACATCAATCCCCGCACGCTTCGCCGCGGCAACACGATGGTGACCGTCCAGGACGTACAGGTCATCACCGATCTTCGCCACGGATATCGGATCTCCCTGCCATCCATTCTCCTTCATTGAAGCAGTTAGCGAATCGACGTTCCTCTTGGACGCGTTGCCTGACAGATCCTCCGTACGCCTGAAGCTGTACGCATCCGCACTTCCGCAAATTCCATTCGAATTGTGAACGAGGACCGGCGTCTGCCCCGCCAGCACATAGTACGTGTGCAGGTCAGGCCGCTCCTACCTGCAAGTTTGCTGGTCAGCGAGCGATTTGACAGTCGCCGGATGTTCGTGCTCGTGCGCTGGAGTCTGCTGGTGTTGCCGTCACTACTGCCGTCAGTGGTCTATACCGCCTGGGGAATTCCAGGAATTCCGAATGCGTGTCAAGCGGCTTTGTCGTGCGGGGTGAGGCTGATGGTCAGGTCGGCGCCGAGAGCCTGAGCCAGGCGGCGCAGGAGGGGAAGCGTGGGCACGGTCCCACCGCCTTCGAAGCGGGAGATCTGCGGCTGCTTCATCCCGCACCGCTCGGCCAGCTCGGCCTGGGACAGCCCGAGCTCGATGCGCCGGTCGTGGACGAGTTGCCCGAGCTCACGTCCGAGCGCGGAAGGCGGGTCCTGCATGGTTCCTCCCCGCCTCAGGCCGCTGGGGCGACGATGGTGACAGTGGGTTCGTCTCCGCCGGCGAGGTGCACGTCCACTGTGAGGTCCAGTGCGCGGGCCAGGCGCATGATGACCGCGATGGGCGGCAGCTCGGTGGCCGTCTCGATGCCTTCGATGTCATCGACGCCGACGTGCATGCGCTCGGCGAGATCGGCCTCGCTCAGACCCAGCTGCTTACGCCGGTCGTAGACGGCCTTGCCCAACGTCATGGCCAGGCCGGCCTCTTCGTAGACCCGGTCGTACTCGGGGTCAGCGTCCAGGTGTTCGCCCAGCAGCTGGCGGTGGCGACGGGTCCTCCATTCGCTGTGGTTCATCGGTTCTCCTTGGAGTTGCGGCTGTAGAGGTCGTGCTCGGCGGCGGCTTCATGCTCTGCCTCGCACAATCGCTGTGCGGCGTGGGCGCGGTCCACTTCGGCCTGCTCGCGCATCTTGGTCTTGCGGAACACGGTGAGCAGCACGACACGTCGGCCGGGCGCCAGCCAGTAGGTGATCCGCTGATGGGCATCGCCCAGGCGGAAGCGCAGTTCGCGGAGCTTGCCGCCCAGGTGGCGGGAGTGCGGTTCGTCGAGCGTGGTGGGCTGCTCGGCGAGCAGGTCGGCGACGCGTTCGGCCTGCTTGTAGTGATGGGCGGGAATGTTCTCCAGCCACAGCCGCACCTCCGGCTCGATCTCGATCGAGTACCGCCTACTGTCCATAGCATCGATGATATATGGCACGGGGCACGAGAGCGCGACTTCGTGACTCAGGTCGTGTGCCGTCGCCGCGACCGCAGCCACTCCAGCGTCGCACACCCCCGTACTACCCCCCTTCGTCCTGACGCCACGGCGCCGCCCGCAAACCAGCGGCAACCTGCCGAGGCGGCGCAGGGTCGGCTTCTTTCGGCAGGATCGGAACCGAGCGGGAGAGGCAGCGTACGGCCGGGCTGGTGCGTCACCCAGTCTGGCGGCGCGGGGCCGGGGCGGGAGGGGGGGCCTCCGACGGGTGGCCGGGAGCTTCGCTCCCCGCCGGAGGCGACGCAGGCCACCACCCTCGGCGAGTCCGGCGGCGGGCGTGAGGGTCGGCCCCCTGGTCGGCCATGTGCCTGCGATTCGGCCGTAGGACGGTCGTGGGCGACAACTTGCTCCGCCAGGAGCCCGGTTCCGGTCATCCCGGCAATCTGGCCGGTTGCTGCTCTCGCAATCCTGGGCCGCTTGCCGGGGCGGCTGGTCTCCCGAGCGAACGGCGGGCTTGTCGGCGACGGCGGTCAGTCAATGCGGGCGGGGCCCGCCTTGAACCTCGTAGAGAAAATCTGAACGCACCGCCCTGACACAGCCCTGACCATCGTCCCGGCAAGGCGGATCAGTGGCCCCGCTTGCCGCTGCCCGTCTCCAGGGCCTCGACGCGGCCACGGAGGTCGGCCAGCTGCTCGACGGCGTCGACCAGTGCCCGTTCCAGCGCCTCGACGCGGGCCGTCGTCCCGCCGACGGGTGCGGTCGCCTCCGGGCCGTCGAGGTCATCAGCGTCGTCGGCGACGTGGTCGTGGTGGGCGACGAAGGCGCCCTTGCCGGGGCGGGAGACCGCCCACCCGTCCTGCTTCAACAGGGCCATGGCCTTCTGCACGGTCAGGCTCGCCGCCCCGAACTCCCGCATCAACACGGCCTGCGTCGGCAACGCGTCCCCCGGCCGCAGCCCACCGGAGTGGATCCGCTCGCGCAGGGTCTCGGCGATCACCTCGAACGTCAGCGGCACCCCGCTGCCCGCCGGCCTCCGTCCGCGCCTCGCCACCACCACGCCGGTCACCCCCGCTTTCCACGCCCTTTACCAGCGAAATCCGGCCCGTCCAAACCGGGAAACCGGCCCCACACTACCCGCGTCCCACCACCCACAAGAAAGGAATCAGGAGGGATGCACTTGAATGCGCCGGTGAGGCGATGTTAACGTCCCACACCCGCCGGTGATCACCACCGCGCCCCGCCGACCAGCCCCCTGGTCCGGCCCCCGCGCCCAACTTCGAGGCGCCCCCGTTCCCCTGTGAGCCGATCACTTCGGCCTGCCCACGCCGCCCCGCGCCGTACCTCTTCCGCGCTCCCGCCGAAAGGCCCCTTCGCGTATGCCCGCACAGCTCCAACTCCCGTGCTCCGCAGCCGTTCGAGCCGCCTCGCGTCCCTCGTCGTCGGCGTTGACGACGCCGACCTGCCCGGCGGACGTCACCGCCTCGACGGCAGGGCGGTCGGCGCTGGAGCGCCGCGCCAGGCTCACCGCCAAGCTGGCGAAGCTCGCCGCCACCGGCCAACTCGCACCCCTCACACGGCAGATAGCCGGACTCGGCGGCTGCGCGCACCCGATCCGCCTCACCGGGCACCGCACCCGACTCGACAGCGCGACCGGCGAGATCCTCGACCACTTCGACTCCGGTCAACTCCCGGCGGGCGAACTGCTGGTCCGCTGCGGCAACCGCCGCGCCACCCGCTGCCCCGCCTGCTCCACCGTCTACCGCTACGACACCTACCAACTCATCGCCGCCGGCCTGCGCGGCGGCAAAACTGTCCCCACCAGCGTCGCCGCCCACCCCCGCGTCTGCGCCACCCTCACCGCACCCGGCTTCGGCCCCGTCCACAACCAACCCGACACCGGCCGCTGCCACTGCGGCCACACCCACCCCGACAACGACCGACTGCTCGGCACGCCGCTCGACCCCGAGCGGTACGACTACGCGGGCGCGGTGCTGTGGAACGCGCACGCCCCGGCCCTGTGGGCACGCTTCACCACCCACCTGCGCCGCGAGATCGCCAAAAGCCGCCGGCCTCACCCAGCGCACGCTGCGCCACCACGCCACGCTCTCGTACGCCAAGGTCGCCGAGTACCAGAAGCGCGGTCAGGTCCACTTCCATGCCGTCATCCGCCTCGACGGACCCAGCGGTCCCGGCAGCACCCCGCCCGCCTGGGCCACCACCCAGCTCCTCGACCACGCCGTCCACACCGCTGCCACACGCACCCGCGTCCACCACGAGGGCGAACCGCCGAAGCAACCGCAGCCCGCCGGGCGCGTCCCCGCGTCCCAGCCTCAAGTCTCAGATCGGGCGCGGTGGTTGGTGTTCCGGTTTGGGCGGCAGATCGACGTCCGGGCGATCCGCAGCACGGACTTCACCGGCGGCGGCCCGGTCACCGAGCGGCACGTCGCCGCCTACATCGCCAAGTACGCCACCAAGGGAGCCGAGACCACCACCGGCACCCTCGACCGCCGCCTCCGCCTCCTCGCCGAACTCGCCACCCACGACATCACCGACCACGCCCGCCACATGATCCACACCGCCTGGCACCTCGCCACCAAACGCGCGCACGCCCACCTCCACCTACGCCAATGGGCCCACATGCTCGGCTTCCGCGGCCACTTCTCCACCCGCACCCGCCACTACTCCACCACCCTCACCCACCTCCGAGCCGAACGCACCACCTGGCGAACCAGCCAACCCGACACCCGGGCCCCCGCCCCCGCCCTGGCGTCGGCGTCGGCGTCGGCGTCGGCCGGTCAGACAAGCGGCAGTCCGATCGGTGACCAGGCCCAGCACTCCACTGACCTGACCGCCGGTCACCGTCCCGGTCACCACAACAGCGCCGGTCAACGCGTGGACTCGGACACCACGCTGGTCATCTCCCACTGGCAGTACGCCGGAACCGGCCTCCTACCCGAACACGAACACCTCGCCGACCTCCTGACCGCCACACGGCAGACCCGACCCGGGCAACCGACCCACACCCGGCGCTCGAAGCGCTCCAGTGACCGCGCTGGCGACCGCACCGCTCACCCGGTCGGTCACTCCACCGATCGGCTGCCCCCTGCTGTCCGAGCGGGGGCCGTCGCGTGACCGCCGGCACGGAACTCCTCACCGTCCCCCAGGTCATGGCACGCCTCCAACTCGGCCGCACCGCCGTCTACGACCTCATCCGCACCCACCAACTCCCCTCCCTCACCCTCGGCCGCGCCCGCCGCATCCCCACCCACGCCCTCACCGACTTCATCCGCACCCGCCTCGAACAGGAAGCCGCCGCCTGATGACCACGCCGCGCCCCACCTCATCCCGCCGCACCCGCTCCCGCGCCAACGGCGACGGAACCGTCTACCAGCGCAAGGACAGCCGCTGGGAAGCCGCCGGATACGTCCTCGCCCCCGGCAACACCCGCCGCCGCGTCCGCGTCTACGGCATCACCCGCAAGGAAGCCCTCGCCAAGCTCACCGAGAAGATCGCCGCCAGCAACCGCGGCCTCCCCATCCCGTCCGCGCAGGGAAGCCTGGCCGCGTACCTGACGTACTGGCTCGACGCTGTCGCCGTCCATCAGCTCCGTGAGAACACGCACACCCGCTACACCGCCGTCACCCGGCTCTACCTCATCCCCGGACTGGGCAAAAGGAAGCTTGCCAAGCTCACCGCCAAGGACGTCCGTACCTGGCTCAACCAGCTCCGCACCACCTGCCAGTGCTGCACCCGCAACATTGACACCGCCCGCGATGAGCCCCTCTGCTGTGCCGCCGGAAAGTGCTGTTCCAAGCGGCTCTCGCCCCTGACCCTGGCCTACGTGCACTCTGTCCTCAAGTCCGCCCTGGAGCACGCCGTGCGTGAGGAGGAGATCCCGCGCAACGTCGCCCGCAACGTCCGCACTGGCACACCCCGCCCCCGCCGCTTCGAACCCCTCACTGCCGACGAAGCCCGCGAGTTCCTGGCCGCCGCCAACGGTCACCGGTTGCAGCCGCTGTTCGAACTCGCTCTGCACACTGGCCTCCGCAAGGGCGAACTCCTCGGCCTGCGCTGGGAAGACCTCGACCTGGCCGGCGGAACCGCCAGCATCCGCCGCACCCTCCAGCGCACCAACTCCGGTGGCCTGACCGCCCTCCCGACCAAGACCAAGAGCTCCGAACGGCGCATCGCCCTGCCGACGCCGTGCCAGCGCTCCCTCGAACAGCACCGCGACCGACAGCGCAAGGAACGCGAGGCGGCGGGGACGGGCTGGAAGGACAGCGGCTACGTCTTCACCCGCCTCGACGGCGCCCCGATCGAAGGGTCCACCCTCACCCGGCACTTCAACATCCTGCTCCGCCAGGCCAGACTCCGCCGCATCCGGTTCCACGACCTCCGCCACTCGGCGGCCACTCTCCTCCTGGAGCAAGGAGTGGAACTCGTCGTGATCAAGGAACTGTTGGGCCACGCCCACATCGGCGTCACCGCCACCGTCTACGCCCACGTCCGGCTCCGCCTCCAACGCGACGCCATCGACCTCCTCGGCCACGCCCTCCGCAACCCCGCGGAGCTCGCCAGGGGGCCCGACGACGGCGACGAACCACCCCTCGTCGGAGCCACCGTCCGCTGACGTTGCCGTCAACTACTGCCGTCACCCCACCCAGACGCCCCGCCAGATGCGGCGGGTTCTACTGATCCCCGCAACACCCTGGAGTTCAGGGAGTTGCGGGGATCGTGGATTTTGAGGTGCTGAAGGCGAAGTTCTTCGAGGCACTGGATCGGGAGGGCGGCAGCGTCACCGCTGCCGCTCGCGCTGCCGGAGTGAACCGCAATACGGCGTTCGCATGGGCCCGCCAGGCTGGTGTCCGCGGTCGCGGCAAGCCCGGCACGTCTGGGCATCCCGGTCGGGCGGAGTACGAGCGGCTGCGTGCAGCCGGAGTCCGACGCCGGGATGCCGCCGCGCAGGTCGGTGTTCACGTGCGCACCGCCGACGACTGGGACCAGGGCATCCGGCAGATCGGCCATTCGCGACTGCGCCCTGACGGCCGCCTGATCGTCTATAAGACCGGTGTGACCATCATCCAACCGTCCCTCGCGGCAGTCGACGCGCCGCTGCACCCCAGGTTCCTGAGCGTGACCGAGCGGGAGACGATCGCGGACATGCACCGGGCCGGCCACTCGCTGCGGGCGATCGGACGGGCCCTGGGACGGCCGGCGTCCACGGTCAAGCGGGAGATCGACGCCCGGCCGGTCGACGGCGTCTACCGGCCGCACCGGGCCCAGCGGGCCTGGGCTGAGAGCCGGTCACGGCCCAGGGCCTCGAAGCTCGCCGCAGACGGGCCGCTGCGTCGATACGTTGAGGACAAGCTGCGCGAACGCTGGTCCCCAGAGCAGATCAGTCACGCTGTGGGCATCGAGTTCCCCGACGACGAGAGCATGCGGGTGAGTCCGGAGACGATCTACCAGGCCATCTACGTCCAGGCCCGAGGCGGCCTGCGCCGTGAGATCGCGGTCGCACTGCGCAGCGGTCGCACCCGCCGCAAGCCTCACCGCAGCCCGGAGCAGCGCACTCGCCGCTTCGTCGACGAGATGGTGATGATCTCCGAGCGGCCTGCCGAGGTGGAAGACCGGGCGGTTCCCGGCCACTGGGAAGGCGATCTGATCGTCGGCCCCCGCAGCGACAGCGCGATCGTCACCCTGGTCGAGCGCTCCACCCGCTACGTCATGCTCGGGCATCTGCCCGGCGGACACACCGCCGAGGAGGTCCGCGACGTGCTGGTACCGCTGATCCAGACCCTGCCCGAGCACCTGCGCGGCTCGCTGACCTGGGACCAGGGCTGCGAGATGGCCGCCCACAAGCAGTTCACCGTGGCCACGGGAGTGCCGGTCTACTTCTGCGATCCGCACTCGCCCTGGCAACGCGGGTCGAATGAGAACACGAACGGCCTGCTGCGGCAGTACTTCCCCAAGAGCACCGATCTGTCCGTGCACAGTGCCGAAGACCTCGAACACGTCGCCCAGCAACTCAACGGCCGGCCACGCAAAACGCTCGGCTGGAAAACCCCAGCCGAGCGCCTGCGTGATCTACTGACGACCGCGTAAGCCATCAGGTGTTGCGAGGACCCCGAGAATCCGCCATGCCACCTGGCGGGGCGTCATATTTGCTCGCGCGCACGCCTCCAAAGTCAGCAAGTGGTGAGATCTAAGCGGAATTCGCGCATTAGTCCCACAATCGAATCCAGGAAGGCGTGATCAAGAGATTCTTGAGACGCCTGAAAGTTCCGCCAAACAATCCTGGCCGGGGGACCCTCGCCGAAACTCGAAGAAATACAGTCCGCGAGAGCGTCGAGATTCGATCCAAAGTACCCACCCGGCCCGTTGACCGCCTCACCCAATGCACAGTAGAACCCCGACTTCGTGGAAATTTGCCCACCGTCCAAGTGGACAACCTCCTTCACTCCATAGCGCGCAGCCCTACGGTTCGATGCGAACCAGGAATTCTGAACGACGTGCAGCCATGCACTCTGATAGTTCGCCGGCCACCGAACCCATTCACCCTCCTCCAGGGCGATCCCTGATGCCCAACGCGGCCAAATCCTCTCAGCTTCGGGATACTCGCAGCGATTACCAAAAACCCGGTAAGCGACTCTCGAAATATTTCCGCCTGGCTCCTCTACGCCCGTATCGCCGAGTACAACTCGACCAATGAAGTACTCACCAATCTTCCCCCGTTGGCGATTCATGACCGCCATTACTGCATCTTCGGCCCTCCGCCTTCCCTTCTCGACCTCATGGGCCCTCAGGAAAGCCACTTCCGGTACTTCTTCTTCCGGGTCGACAAAAAACCCCTCTACTCCCTCAGCGGCAACAAGCACCCCCCCGGACTCTTCATCCGATACCACGTACAACGGAAAATCCACCTTTCCCGCTACCGGCAGTTCGCCAGCCATACCTAATCCCCAAACCGGAACTGGTGCAGCGACAATCAAGTCGCTGCACCAGTTAACCAATAGAGCTACTAATTCCACCCCGAGTCAGGGAAGTGGGGTGCACTGAAGCGTTGAATCTTCGTGTAATGCGTGGACGTCCAGCCGTATACCTTGACGCCGTTCGGCAGCTCCTTTTCCAGGATTCTGTCAGTTTCCGGCCTGCCCGGCACGCGGTACTCCTTGGAACCTGCCCACCACGGGTGTTCGCGTCCCCCGTACGTGTCGTGCGAGGGAATCCGCCCCGCCTTCACGTCGTCGTAGGCTGAAGCGATCTTGTTATTCATCCCCCTGGGTAGAGGATCCGACAGCTTGGGACAGTTGCTGTTGTGAACCAAGACCGGCGTCTGACCAGCGAGTACATAGTACGTGTGCTACGCGGCCCTTCTCTATCTGCATATTCGCAGATCAGCGGCGGTTTCGGGTTCCGCTAGCGTCCGTGGTTGTGCGGGGGAATCCGTGGGTGTTGCCGTCGGTACTGCCGTCAAGGGCTCGGGCCGCGCGGTCGCGTTGCCGCTGGCGTGGTGTCGCCCCTGGGGACTTCACTGCCATGCGCCAGGCTCGGCACGGACGAGGGCTCGGACGGTCTGCTCATACAGTTCGCGGCCGCTCTGTGCGCAGTGTCCGGCGATCCAGCGGGTCAGTTCGTCCGGGGTGTGCAGCGTGCCTGACGTGGCACCGCAGTTGCGCTCTTCGCCGGTGACGCAGACCGCCTCCATGGTCGGCAGCGCCAGAGGGTCGGGGGCGGTGGTCACGCGGTACTCGCGGAAGCGGTAGCGCCCCCGAGAGGCATCGCGTACTGGTGCGCCGGCGGTCGGAGAGTCAGGCATCCTCGGTCGCCTCGTCCTGATCCGGGATGCGCTGTCCGCGCGAGTCCGCGACCCTGAGCACGTCCGCCAGCGCTTCTGTCAACCGGCGGGCCAACCAGCGGCATTCGGTGGCCGACAGGGCTTTCGCGCCGGGTGCCGTGGCGTCGCGGGCGTACTCCAGCAGCTCCTGACCCATGCCAAGTTGTACTGTCTCGATGCTGTCGGCGAGGGTGGAGAGGTAGCCCCGGCCATCGGTGCTCAGGTAGCAGGGCTTCCCCTCCGGGCTGGTCCACGGAAGTAAGCGGGGACCTCCCCCACCCGACGCGGCGTCGTACAGCTCTCTGCGACGCATGCGGTCGGCATCGCTCCTGGGCTGGCTCACTGGGCACCCCCGGCCTGGGTCACTGATGGTGGACACACCGACCGTAGGTACTGACTGGCCGTCACCCCAGGTGGGAGCCATGGCAGTTCGCGACTCTTGGTTCACGAACTGCCACTCTGCGTGGCAGCTACCCGACAACGCCCAGGTAGTCGGCCATTTCGCGCATCTCCGTCGTGAGGGTGCGCTTGCGCTTGCCCAGGATCTCCTGCATGGTCTCGGCTGCCCCGTTCTGGTGCCGCAGCCACTGCGGGGCGGCTTCGCGCGCGCGGGTCAACTCGTCCATGGCGGCGGACAGGTCGCCGGTCCGGGTGTGGGCGCGCGCCACATCGAGGGTGAAGCGGTTCCCGTCGTTGGTGCTGGGCTTGCCCAGGCGCTTCCACGCCTTGGGCGACAACTCCTCCTGCTCGCCTGCCTTGCGCACCACCGCGCGGGCGTCGCCGATGACCAGGGAGTCTTCGAGTGCCTTGACCGCGACGGTGACCGGTCCGAAGACGGACCAGTGCCGGGAGACGTTGCGATGTGCGGTCCCGACCGCGGTTGCCGCGACCCGGGCGGCTTGACGGTACGCCTTCGCCTCGTCGGGACGGTTGTTCCTCGCGGCTGCGGCGGCGGCCTCCATCGCCAGGCCGCCCCACACCGCGTAGTGGTCCGGCTCGGCCCCGGTGATCTTCGGCTCCACCGCGTCCATGCTCCGGGCGGCGACCTGTTCCGCCTCGTCCAAACGGCCCTGTCTCACCAGCAGCCAGCACATGCAGCCGACACCGGAGCCCGCCGCAAGCATGTCTCCGGCCTGACGGGCATCCATGATGGCGCCGCGCACAGCGGCATACGCAATGTCGTACTGCCGTACCTGGGTGAGGTAGGTGCCGGCCAGACGCAGCGCCTCGGCGCGTGCCAGCAGGGCCTGCCGATGCTCGTCCCCGCTGCCGTAGTAGGCGACAGCTTGTGCGGCATCACGCAGCAGGCCCGGCAGTTGGGCCGCAACACTCTTGTAGCTGTCGGAGAAGTACAGCACCCGTGCGTCTTGCAGCGACCGCCGGAAGGTGCGCAGGTTCGGTTCCTCGCCCACGACTTCGGCGTCCTGGTCCACGAGTCCGACGGCCGGGGTGAGGGCGGCGCGGAGCTGGATCAGGTTGACCCGGTTAGGCTCCTCGGTCCGCCCGACGGGCTCAGGGGCATCCGAGGCCATCAGCGCGGCCGTGGTCACGCCCAGTGCGCGGGCGAGCGTATGCAGGGTCTCCATGCGGAGAGTGCCGCCCTGCTCGGCCTTGCGTACCGTGCCCGGCGATACGCCTGCGGCATGGGCCAGTTCCTCCTGGCTCATCCCCGCGCGACGCCGGTACCTGCGGACGTTGTCGGCCAACTCCGTAATCATCAACTCACCACCTCCCACTCCACGGTACGCCCGGCCGGCACATCAGCCGGGGGCGATCCGGCAGACACCCACCCACAGGAGTGCCCCACCACGTGGCTGGCCGGAACTCCGGCAGCATCCACGCCTGAGCGGGAGGGGGTCCCTCGTCGATCGGGCAGCTTCGCCGTGCCAGGGTTCCCCGGGGGCCGCCAAGGCTCACACCGTGACGCGTGCGCTCGGCCTTGGCGGCCCCCGGGGGTTCCTGGTACGCCTCCGGTGACCGGGCGGCGAGGGACCCCCTCCCGCGACCCCGCCCCCACGCCACGACGAAGCCGCACCCGCACACGCCCCCTGCCCCTCAGAGAGAGGGCCGGGGTCTGGGGCAGGGCCCCAGGATGGTTCGCTGTGCTGGCTGTTGCGCGCCCGGACCGGCGGGGCCGTCGCCAGCGGGGCGGAGACAGGAGCGGGCGGCGGCCCCGAGGGGCCGGAGCGCGCGCGGGCCGCGTCAGCGGGCCGCCTTGATCAAGTAAAGAAACTCTGAACAGCTCACCCGCTGACCGAGCGCGGACGGCTCCCGCACTCCGGAACGTGCGTTTCAGTGCCGATGCCTTCGCTTTGGGTGGCGTCGGACATGGCGCAGACGCCCGGCGCCATCGCGCGTGGGCACAGCACCATGCTCGGCGAACAGTCCGCCGACGTTGCCGTCAGCCGTTGCCGTCAACGGCCCGCCGGACACGAGAAGATCAATGTTTCTCAACCCGCTCAAGAATGAGGTCGATTTCAGATTCGATCTCTTGATCCGCCGTTAGGTGAATATGAGAACCTTCATGAACACCTTGCTGAGCAAGCGTCAATAGGTGACGTGCCAGTGAAGTCAATCCGGCGCGATTCGCCTTGATGACTACCTCCGTCGACCTGACCGTCAATTCAATTTCGAAATCATCGTCCCAGACGAAGTGCAGTCCTTCGCCAGCCCGATATTCTGGAACATCGATCACACGATCCATCACTACTATCACTTCCTGTACCGACGCAGTGGGGAGCCGTCGAGGTCTCGTTCGGCGGCCCCCCGGCCTGCAGGTTCTATTCGAGGTAGATGTGTCGATTTTCTACAACCATTGACTTACCGGGCTTTCTCGGATTCGGCACCATTCGCTCAAAGTTCATGTGCGGACCACCGCCGTGCTGTCCTGTGATATCCGATTCACCCATCCTGGCAACGCGCGTGCCGTCCTTTGAGACGTATCGCCCACTGCCCTTCACGGGCTCGGAATAGCCGGGCCCAACCCACCTCTCCGCGGCGTCGAGTGCTTCGTTCGTAGGCACTCGGGTTCCATCCACCGGATGACCGTCGGCATCAAATTTTCGGTAAGAGGTCCAGGGATCGCAGTTTGAGTTGTGAACGAGGACCGGCGTGGCCCCAGCCAGCACATAGTACGTGTGGAGGTCCATCACGGTGAGGTTGTGGACCGTCTTGTACTCGGTCCAGCGCTTGACCGCAGCGATCCGGACGTGGTCGCCCGTGCTCGTACGGAGCTGCTGGCCCGTGCGGAGTTCGGTGGCGTCGATCCACTCGGCGAGCTCCGGGACCCAGAAGGGGTGGCTGGCCGTGGCCGTGACCGAGGCGGTTCTGTTGCCCTTCTCTCCGTCCAGGTCGATGGTGACTCTGGCGAGGTTTTTGAGTCCCTTGGTGGTTATTTCCGCTGTCACTGTTTTTGCGACGGTCTTGCCGGTCTCGGGATCGGTTGCCAGAACCCTGTCGCCGATCTTGACATCGGCGATCTTCTTGCGCGTGCCGTCGGCCAGCAACACTTCGGTGTCTGGGAGGAAGCTGCTGACTTTGCAAGTGCCGAGTTTCGCCGCAGTGGCATGGTCACCCTGCTTGAGGAGCTTGGCGGCCTTGCCGATCTTTCCTACTGGAAGGAGACCGGCGACGGTCCAGACGCATCCGCTGACGCTTCCCTTGGCGCATCGCTGCGCATCGCGGACCCCGATGACTTCGAGGAAATCTGCTGTCGGCTTGACCCACCCGAGTTCGTGAAGCGCCGAACAGAGATCACCAGCGGAATTGCCCTGGCATTGACCCCCTGCCCAGCTCACCAGCATTTGGCTGTACGAGGCGTCCGGATAGGCTCCGCCGTGCCCTCTCGCGAAGAGCTCCTCCTGCGTGGGAACCCGGACGCCCGCGATGACTGGTTGCTGGCTCGACGATCCGCTCGACCCTTGCCGGTTCGTCGAGCTCTTTCCGCCGCCGCCCCCGCCGCTCTTGCCCCCGCCTCCGCTGCCTCCACTGCCGACTTCGTACCGGGCCTTTGCCCCCGAGTCGTCCGTGACGTAGCGGGTCGGGTCGCCCGCCACCTGGCCTGTGCCGCCGATCGGATACCCGATTCCGCACATGTCCGCGGGGCAGAGGCCCGTCGGGTCCGACCAGGTCAGCGGGTTGTTGCCGGCGTAGGCGTAGCCGTTGATCTGCTGGGAGTCGGTGAGGTTCATGACCGGGTCGGCGGAGAGGAAGCGGCCCGTTGCCGGGTCGTATTCGCGGGCGCCGAGGTGTGTCAGGCCGGTCGAGGTGTCGGCTGTGCCGCCGACGAAGCCCTTGGTGCCGGGCCAGGTGGCGGGTTGCGTGCCGCGGGTTCCGCCGAAGGGCAGGGTGCGGCGCTGCATGAGTTGGTGGGAGGTCGCGTCGACGGCGAGTTGGGCGGTGCCGTGGTGGTCCGCGATCGTGACGGAGACTTTTCCGTCGTTCTCCTGGATGGCCTGGTGGCCGCCGCCGAGGTCGAAGTAGCGCGTGGCCTTGGGGGGGGATGCCCCCTTGGGCAGGACGATTTCGGTGCCGCCGAGGTAGAGGGTCGTGCCTTCCGGGGTACGGCCGATGAGCCGGTTGCCGTCGGCGTCGTAGAGGTATTCGGTGACCTTGTCGGCGGCGCCTTCGACCGGCTGCGTCACCTTGGTGAGCCGGCCTTCGGCGTCCCAGGTGAGCGTCTGCTTGTCGCCGCCGAGGGTACGGGTCGCGGTGCTGCCGGTCTTGTCGTAGGTGAACGTGTCCTGAGCGGTGCCTGTGGGGCCGGTGGAGGTGACCGACGTCAGTGTGTGCGGCTGCGCGGCTCCCGGAGCCGGATAGGCGTAGGAGCGCTTGACGTCCTTGGCGCTGTTCCCGGCCGCGTCATGGACCGTTTCGGTGCGGCGGTTGCCGACCTGGTCGTAGGTGTACGAGTTCCAGTACGGCGCCGGTCCTCCGAGGGAGCTACTGCTCGGCTGAGCGGCGCAGCTCGACTGGCCCTGGGCCCACGCCTCGGTCATGCGACGGAGGTGGTCGTAGGTGAAGCACTGGGTGTCGTTGCCGGCGCGGGCCACGTCGGAGACGGCGAGAACGTTGCCCGCTTCGTCGTAGCGGAAGGTGCTGTACTGATCGACACCCGAGACGTTCAGACGGTCCACACGAGCGGTCGACAGCCGCTGGGTTCCCCACTCGTACGTGTTGGTCACCTGCGTCTGCTTGCCGGCTATGCCGGGCAGCCGGTACTGGAGGGGTTTGCCCGTGTAGCTGTAGCTCACCTCGGACTTCACACCCTCGGCGCTGCCGGTCGTCGCGATCGGCCGCTGAGTGTCGTCCTCGTACGTGTAGGCGACCGTCGCCGCGGAGAGGGCGCCCGCCTTGGGGTAGCCGACCCCTTCGATGTCGCCGGCCACGTTGTACGAGTTTGTCGACAGGTAGGTACCGCCCAGCCCGTTCTCTGTGGTGGGGATCGTGATGCTGGAGCGGAGCACCCGGTAGAGACGGTCGTAGGCGACCACCTTCGAGGTGTACGCCTCGCCCCCGACGTAGCGGGTGGACTCCGACGGCTGTCCCTTGGCTCCGCTGATCGTGTCGTAAGCCCACTTCGCGCGCAGGGTGCCGGTGGTGGACCCCTCCCGCAGTTCGGTCTTGCGGCCCAGGCCGTCGTACACGTACGCGAGGGTGGTGTTGCGCGCGTCCTTGGTGGAGGTCAACTGCCCGCGGTCGTCATAGGTGCTGGTGGTGGCACCCTTGTCGGGGTCGGTGCTTCTGGTCTGGCGGCCGAGCAGGTCGTAGGAGTACGTCCATTTGTTGCCGGCGGTGTCGGTGAACTCGGACAGTTCGTCGCGGTTGGTATAGGCGTAGGTCAGCGAGTTGTAGGCGGAGTCCGCCGAGCGCTGCTGGTGCTGGCGCAGTTCGGTGGTCTTGCCGCGCGCGTCCGTGAGCGTGGTCGTGGTGGTGGCGCCGACCGGCGGTATCACCGTGACGCGGTCGCCGCCGTAGGTCGTCCTGGTGGTGGCCAGTACGGTGCCGCCGTCGCCGTTTCCGGCGATCTGCCGGGTTTCCGTCGGCCGCCCCAGTCCGTCGAACGTGGAGCGGGTCTGCGTCTCGACGGAGAGCGCGTTGTCCGGCTCGAAGGGTTTGCCCGCCGCCGGTTTTCCGGTCGTGTAGTAGGGCGCGAAACTCTTGGCCAGCAGCCCGCGTTCGTCGTAGAAGTTGTCGGTGATGATGCGTCCGCCGTCGGGTCCGGGCACTTGGGCCTGGCGCTCCCTCAGCAGTCCGTCGTGGATGGTGTAGGAGGTGCGCTGTACGCCTCTGTTGCCCAGCAGCTTGGTACCGACCACGACGGGCTGGCCCTCGTCCACGCTGTACGTGAACTCATAGGCGGGCGTCTGATTCGTGCGCTGGTCGGCCAGCCAGACCTTGGTGGAGCGACCGAGAGCGTCATAGGCGAAAGTCGTCACCCCACCGTTGGTGTCGGTCTGGGTCAACGGCTGGCCACGCAGGATCTCGTGGGCCGTGACCGAGGTTTGTGCCGTCGCCGTGTCATCCTCCGCCGCGGGCGGACTCGTCACACGGACGCTGGTGGCGAAGCCGGTCGCGGGGGTGCGTGCCGTGACGGTGGTCCGCCCGTCGGTGCGCGCGGTCCGGGTCACCACACCTGCCGCGGTCACGGAGACGTCGGCGGTCAGGTCGGTGCTGCTGGTCGCGCGACCGTAGGAGTCGAAGGTGGATCCCGTCTCCAGGTAGACCGCGGTGGTGCCGTCGTACTTCTTCAGCTGTGCGGTGGCCGTGGCGTCGCCCTTCGACGGCGCCGCGTCGTACGCGGCACCGTCGTACGTGGTCCTGACATCGGAGACCACGTCGGCGGGGCGGGAGACATCGGCGGCACACGGCTTGGCCACCACCTCCACCCGGGACGGCAGGGTGAGGATGTTCTTCTCAGTGTTCGTGGCGTAGGCGATGGTGGTGCAGCGGTCATCGGCCGAGGTCGCCTGGTCACCGGAGTCGTCCGTGCGGACGGGCCGTCCCGCGACGGTGTCGTACGTGGTCGACGACGCGGTGACGCGCCACGCGGCGCCTGCCCCGTCGTCGAGCGACGTCCATACCTTGGAGTTGGCGCTCCCGGTGAAGTTCGCGGTGACTGTGCCCCAGTCCCGTACCTTCTTCGCCGTCTCGTGATGCCACGGCCGGTTCACCGTCTTGCTCAGGATCTTCCCCGAGGGACCGGAGTACGTGACGTTCTTGTACGCGAAGCCAGCTGCGGATCTGTGATCCGTGATCGCGTCGCCCTCGCCCGCGTCGAGTGACACGGAGACTGATTTGGTACCGCCCGTGGTGTCTTTGCGGTCGCCGTCCATGCCACGCAGGAAATAGGTGTCGGTCTGCGTCTTCATCGCGGCGGCACCGCCCTGTCCGCCGGTCTGGACCCGGACCTGGCCGTATCCACGCCATTGTGACCAGGTCTTCTGCTTCTCCTCCGTCAGACCGTCGTCATCGTCGTAGTGCCAGGCCGCGGCGCCGAGGTACTGGTAGCGGGCAACCTGGTCGGGAGCGCCGCCGGTCCGGTCGGTGGAGGTGACAGAGGCGACCACATACTTGTTGAACCACTGGAGCGTCGGGTCCTCGGTGGTGCTGCCGCCCACATACTGCGGGAAACAGCGTGTGGAGTTCGACTGCGGCGTCGGCAGAGCGTTCCAGTCGCAGGTCGCGTCGGAGTAGTTCACCGAGACCTGGCCGCCCGATTCGTCATCGATCGATGACAGCCGGCTCTTGATGAAGGGCGCGTAACCGTCACCGGTCTTGTCGAGACGGTTCGAGAGCTGGGTATAGGCGAACGTCGTCTTCGGCAGGGTGACCGCGGGGCTCGCGGTATGACCGGTGTGCTGGACGGAATCCAGCAGCAGTTGGTAGTCCGTGTCGGCCATACCCCAGCGATGGCCGATCTTCCACGAGTCGACCTTCTGGTAGGCGCTGCCGTCCCACACCTGGGAGTCGACGCCCGTCAACCGCTTCCGGGTGAAGAACGCCGGTGAGAGCCGGCCCTTGTCGCACTTCTCGCCCGTGTTGCAGTTGAGGTCCCACGGGGTGTCGTACCAGTAAGCAGCGTCCGTACTGATCGATCCGCAGGTCGTCTGGGTGTTGGCCAGACACCGCTCGCTGCTGGTGAAGTTCATCTTGCCCAGCGCCTTGGCGGTGTACATCGCCGAGGACTTCAAGCCGTATTCGATCCGGTCGAGATAACCGCCCCGGGTGTAACGGGTGTTGTCGTCCTCCTTCAGATTCCGACCGTACGAGTTCGCTTCCTTGTCGTAGTAATACGCGACAGCGTTGCTGCGTGTGTCGACGACATAGTCCAGGTTCCACCGCCATGCCTGCTGGCACCAGGAGTCGGCGAACGTCGAGGCGTGACAGGGTTCGGCGGCGTCATTTCCGTATACCGGCACCGTCCAGGTGGAGTCTGTCTCTTCGTTTCCCTCGACCCAGTTGGGCAGCCGGTTGAATCCGAAGTAGTAGCGGATACCGGCCGGATCGGTGAGCTGCCAGAACTCACCGTCGTTGTCACCGTTTCCACGGTTGGTGGACTTCCGGTGTTCGATGACGGTGCCGTCGTCGTCCTTCAGCTTCCACTTGTCGTCGCCCGCGGGTACGAGCTCACCGCCCTTCCCGTTGAACGAGATGAACGCGTTGTCGTAGCCCCAGCACTGATCGCCGGGCTTGTTGCCGTCCGCGTTCTCCACCCCGTCGTCCGCGCATGGCTTGTAGCGGCGTTCGATGAAGCCGGGAGAAAGGTCGAAGCCGTCACCGACCCACGACGACTGGTTGTTGCTGTTGGCGGTACGGCCGTCGACACCACCCGACGAGTACGAGAGCCCGACGCTGGGCTTCAGCCCTCCCGGCACCTCCGCTGCGGGCAGAGCGTACGACCAGGTGAAGTCCCCGGTGTTCAGATTGGTGTTCCAGGCCCCTGACGGTGACAACGATGTGGCTTTGTAGCTTCCCTTGTCCCCTTCGGCATCGGCCTGGACCGCCAGCACGGTCGCCTCGGCGGACGTGAGAGAGACCGAGTCGGCGGTGAGGGTGTTCCGCTCGGCGTCATGGGAGGCGGGGAGCGGCTTCCCTGTACGGCACTTCGGGGCATTCGGGGTCGACAGTGCACACGCGGGCAGCTCGACAAGGCGCAGGCGGGAGGCGTATCCGCCCCCGTACACCTGGCCGAAGGAGGAGTAGTCGACCTGGGTGCGGACGGATCCCTCGGTATGTACGGAACGCAGAGCGAACAGAGGGCCGTCCACACCGGCCTTCTCCGAGGCGGCGCGATCGAGTACCCGCACCTCGACCTCTCCACGGGCGGCGCGGCCCTTCTTCGCCTCGGGAGCCGCCAAGGACAGGGGTACGCCCGGCACGGCCACCGCGCCGGATCTCGTGGCACGCGTGGCAGTCGGCTCCGGCAGGCGCACCCGCGCAGAAGCGGCCTTCGGCCATGCGTCGCCGGGACGCTCCTCGGGGGTTCGCGGCCCCTTCATCACCGCACGCGGCTTCACCTCACCCGGGCTGCCCGGTACGACCCGTTCCGACGCGGGGAGGGCGACTCCTTCCATCCCCTCGTCCGCCACGGCGACGGTCGGCTGGACCACGCCCTGGAGGAGCGTGGCGACCATGATTACCGAGGAGGCCAACGCGACGCGACGCCGCAGAGGACGGAACCGTGAGCCTTGTCTGCCGTTCATGCCTGTTCTTCAACCCCTCACTACAGCCACCCGGCGACAGAGGTCGCACAAGGCGGAGCGGAAGCCATACAGCGGAGTGATCAAAACCTGCCGCGGGCATGGATGGCTGTGCCCTCCATGCCCGCTCCACCGGTCAGTCGGCGGGTACTTCCGTAGCCATCCCGGGAGCGCCGACGGAGAGCTGGCTGATCTGCGGATCCGTCAACGTGCCCTGGAACGCCCATACGTCGGAGAGAACTCCGGGCCAGAACTGTCCCCAGGTGGAGCCACTCTTGATCCGGCCCATGTGGAGAGGCTGGGTCGCTTTGAACGACAGCACGTCCTCGGCCCAGGAAGCCCTGTCGGCGCAGGTGCCGTCGGCCTCTCCGTTCTCGTCCTCGTCCGCGCAGGCGATCTCTTCCAGCTCGCCGTTCACGAAGAGCCGCAGCTCCTTGGTGAATCCGTCGTAGACCACCGCCAAGTGCGTCCAGTCCGTGGGGCCGTAGAACTGTCCGTTCTCCACCTCGGTGGATGCTGCCGAAGAACTGTCCTGGTCGGCCATGGCGATCCGCCATCGACCGGCATCCGTATCCGGTGTGGCGCTCGGCATGTAGCGGAGGGAGAAGGCGTTCTTCTGCGCCCCTGGCACGCTGAGCAACGTCACTCCGGACTTCGGCAGCGCCGCTGCCTGCGCCCAGGCGCTGACGGTGAAACTGGCGCCGGTGTCCACCGGTACGGCAGCAGTGGTCGCGTAGTCGTCGACGCCGTCCAGGACCAGCCCGCCGTCCACCCAGCCGGACCCGATCTGCGCACCGGCGCCGAGAGCCAGATCGTTTCCTTCCTCGGATGCGTCCGGGCTGCTGTTCCCACTCCTCTGTTCAAACGTCCAGCGGCCCTTGACCACCGGGCTCTGCTTGAACAACTGCCGCACCTCGTCCGCCGAGACCGGGCGGTCGAAGATCTTCACCTCGTCGATCTGGCCGGGGAAGTACGAGTCGGGCTTGCCCTCGTAGGAGCCGGCGCCGATCTGTACCGGGCCGCCCGCGTACCAGGTCTGGGAGACGGCCGCCCGGCCCGCCTCGACGCCGTTGACGTACAGGGTGAGCTGGTTGGCGACGGTGTCGTGGACGCCCACCAGGTGGGTCCATTCGCCGCCGTACGCGGTTCTGCCCTCGGCCTGCATGGCGCGGATGGCGTTGGAGTCGGGGGTGTCGGAGATGTACTGGTTGAAGACCCACCGGTCGTAGGCGTTGGAGTAGTAGAGCTCGAAGCCGGATTTGTGGTCCCCGGCCTGCGTCGCGATGATCGCCGCGTGGTCGGGCTTGGTCTTGGAGGGCTTCGCCCATGCCGAGACCGTGAAGCTGCGCCGGTTGTTGACGTGCGGCGCCGCGGCGGTGGCGTAGTCGTCCTTTCCGTCGAGCGTCAGGGCCTTGCCGTTCATCCCGGCGCGGCCCGGGGTGGCGCCGCCTTTGAGGACCGCCGGGTGGATGTCGGCGCGGCCGGTGACGCGGGTCGCGTCGGCCGGTTCGTCGAGGGGGAAGACCGCGCGGGCGGGGCGGCCCGTTCCGATGGGCTGCTTGTTGTGCAGGCGGGTGACCTCGGTGGCCGTGAGCGGCTTGTCGTAGATCCGTACGTCGTCGATGGTCCCGGGGAAGAACGACGCGGCCTTCCCGCTGTACGAGCCCGCGCCGATCTGGAGTCCGCGGCGCGCGTCCCACGGCGTCGTGTACGGGGTCGTGCCGACCAGCTTGCCCTGGACGTACAGCTTCAGCTCGCCGTCGGTCTGGCTGTACGTACCGGCGAGATGCGTCCACACCCCGGCCTTGGCGTCGCCCGGCGCCGCCGACATGGCGCGCACCGCGTTGGAATCCGCGGTGTCGGAGAGGTACTGGTTGAACACCCAGCGGTCGTAGGACTTGGAGTAGTACAACTCGAAGCCGGGGCTGTGGTTGCCCGGCTGCGTGGCGATGATCGCCGCGGCCTCCGGCGCTCTGGACAGCTTCACCCAGGCCGCCGCGGAGAAGCCGCTCTCGGTGGCCACCGTGGGGATGTCCGTCTGCGCGTAGTCGTCGACCCCGTCGAAGGAGACCGCCGTGCCGATCGCGCCCGCCACGCCCGGTGCGGCGCCGCCGCGCAGGTCGGCGACGCGGGAGCCGGCCGTTCCCTCGGCCGACGTGGCGCCGGCCGGATCGTCGAGGTTCCAGGCGGCCCGCTCGGGCTGGCCGGCCTTGACCCGGTACTGGTAGGTGCGGATCTCACTGCCGTTGCCGGCGGCGTCGAAGGCCTGGGCGGTGACGAAGTTCAGCCCCGGCTCGGACGGAAGCACCTGGGTGGTCTTCGCCGCGCCGCCCGTGGTGGCCAGCGCGTTCTTCGAGGACGGGTCGGTGTCGACCCCGAACCAGTACCTGACCACGTCACTGTCGGCGGCCTTCAGTTCGAACGCGCCGTACTTGCCGACCCCGTCCGACCACGGGTCGTCGGGATCCTCCGGGTCCGAGGCCGGATACTCCCCGGAGGCGATCGCCGGAGCCCTGGGCACACTCGTGTCGTACGTGAAATAGCAGCCCGTCGGGTCCCCGGCGGTCGACCAGGGGGAGTACTGCGCCCCGTCGTACGACCTCACGTACCAGGCCACCTGCTTGTTCTTCGGTACCGACGACGGCAGGGCGATCGAGAAGCCCGACCCCGACGGCTTCGCCGTGGTGCGGGCGGGGCTCCAGCGGGCCACCGTCCCCTTGCCGTCCCCCGTGTCCCAGGACGCCTGGAACTGCACGGAGACGTTGTCGCCGTCCGGATCGGTCACCTTGCTCGCCTGGACCTTGCCCAGGGTGCGCACCCTGGCCGCGTTCGCCGGCTTCTTGCAGGTCCCGCCGTACTCCATCGTGAGCTGCGACATCTTGATCTGCGGGGGCGGACGGTTGTACTTCACCCGCAGATACGCCTTGTCCGAGAAGCGCTTCCAGCCGTACGCGTCCGACTCGCTGCCCGCGCGCAGCCCGAACGTCATCGTGGACCACTTGCCGTTCGCGGCCTCCTGCACGGCCGACTTCACGTCGAACTCCGCGTCCTTCGCCGAACAGCCGTCGTAGCCGTAGGCGAACGAGCTGGACCGCAGCTCCTTGATCCAGAAGCCGGAGGCCTTCTGCGCGTTCCACGTCGTCGAGGAGGAGATGTCCTTCGTACGCCACAGCTCCACGCTGCGCGCATCACACGACGCCGACCAGGTGTTGCGCACCACGAACTCGGCCGACAGGACCGTCTTCCCGGCGAACTTCGAGGTGGGGATGCGGTAGAAGAGCCGCTTGGTGTCGTTCGGCTGGCAATAGGACCAATTGCAGAAGCCCATACCGGCCGTCGACTCGCCGTTGAACTTCCACTGCGGGGACGACGCCCAGTACTCCGACGCCATCGTCCAGGCCGACGCCCTCGGCGAGTACCACTGCGGGTCGATGAACACCGGGTACACCGTGTCCGCGCCCGACAGCACCTCCGCGTCCGGGGTCAGTACGAGGGCGTCGCCCGCCGCGGGCACGGCCACCTCCACGGCCGCCAGCTTGCCCGACTCGCTCGCGCCGGGTTCGCGCGCCGCGCCTTCGCCCTCGCCGCTCTCGACGGCCGCCCGCCGGCGGGCCGATCCCGTACCGTCGCCGGCCGGGGCGCTGGAGTCCCACATCATCGGCTTCGGCGCCTCGAACACCGCGCCCTGCGCGCCCTGGTCGACCGCTTCCAGGCCGCCCTCGGCCGTCTCGCGTACGTCCACGCCCTCCGCGGCGAGGCCGAGGCGCAACGCGGCCAGCTTCTCGCTCGCCGCGGCCTCGGCCGTCTTCACGACGAGGAGTTGGGTGAAGCCGTCCTCCTGCGCGCCCATCCGCAGATCGACCCCGGGAAGTACGTCGCGGTACGTGGCGATGGAGCCGTTCAGCTCCGGCGCCGGCAGGGGCCCGGGCCAGGAGAGCGCGACCTCGCGCCCCGCCTTGTCCATCCGTACGAGCGGCTCGGCGCCCCCGGAGGAGAACCGGATGCCCACGGTGGACACCTTCGGGGCGACCGTTCCGTCAGAGGCCTTGGCCAGTTCGGTGTCGACGGGCTGCCACGCGCCGTCGACGCGGGCCCGTACGGGACGCAGGTACTCGCGCGCCTCCAACGCGCCCTCGGGGGTGGCGAACACATCGCTGTGCTCACTGCGGAGGGAGGCGATCTCGACAGGCCGACCTGAACGTTTCGCCTCGGCGAGCGCGCCGTCGGTGGTGGCCTCAGCGGCGGCCTCGCCCGGCTCCTGACGCGCGCCGGCGACCGATGTGGAGTCGGCGGACGTGGAACCGACGGACGTAGAGCCGGCCGACGTGGAGCCGACGGACGCGGGTAACGGTCGTGCGGCGGCGGGCAGAGCGCTCAGCGGGACAAGTCCCGCCGCCAGGACGACGGCGAGCCCGCACACCAGGCCCCCCGCGTACGGCGGACCGCGCCTGCGTCTCTTCTCCCGGCCATCACGATTTCCCCACGCCCCACCCATGGATCCCCACCCCAAGCGTCACAGGAAGTACACAACTTCGCAGAGTTAAGTACCGTCGCGCAGGGTTGTCAACGGAGATCTATGGGGCCATCCAGGCCTGAGCGGGGCGAATCTGTCAGATGCCCTGCCACTCCGGCTTGGACGCGAACGTCGCGCGGAAGTAGTCGGCCAGCTTCAGGCGTGAGGCCGCCGCCTCGTCCACGACCACCGTCGCGTGCGGATGGAGCTGGAGCGCGGACGCGGGTACGAGGGCGGCGACCGGGCCTTCGACCGCCTGGGCCACCGCGTCCGCCTTGCCCTCGCCCGTGGCGAGGAGGACCAGGTGGCGGGCTTCCAGGATGGTGCCGATGCCCTGGGTGATCACGTGGTGCGGGACCTCGTCCGGGCTGGTGAAGAAGCGGGCGTTGTCCTCGCGGGTCCGGCGGGTCAGGGTCTTGATCCGGGTACGGGAGGCGAGGGACGAGCAGGGTTCGTTGAAGCCGATGTGGCCGTCCGTGCCGATGCCGAGGAGCTGGAGGTCGACCCCGCCCGCCTCGGTCAGTGCCCGGTCGTAGGCCTCGCACGCGGCCTGGATGTCCTCGGCGCTGCCGTCGGGGCCGAGGAAGGCGCTCGGGTCCAGGCCGAGCGGTTCGACGACCTCGCGCAGGACGACGGAGCGGTACGACTCGGGGTGGCCCTGCGGGAGCCCCACGTACTCGTCGAGCTGGGCTATCCGGGCGCCCGAGGCGTCCACGGTGCCCGCCCTGACCTGGGCCGCCAGGGCCTGGTAGATCGGCAGGGGGGTGGAGCCGGTGGCCACGCCGAGCAGGGCGTCGGGCTTACGGCGCAGCAGTGCGGCGATGCTGTCGGCGATGAGCGCGCCGCCCGCGGCGGCGTCCTGGACGATGACCACTTCCACGCTGGGCCCTGCCGATCTGATGGGTGAGAGTCTCTTGTGGTATAGACCAATTCTAGCAGAGGGGCCCTGATCGGTTCTTCGATCGGGGAAGGGGAAGGAGGACGGAGCCGTCGAGCCCGGTGGCGGGGGCTCCACCGGGCGTGTTCGATGGGTGGGCGGGGGCGTGAGCGACTTGGAGGGCACCCAGCATGTCTGCCGCGTTTCCCGCCGGGCCGAGCGAGCACCCGGGCCGGATCATGTTCACCGAGGTGCTGGAACAGCCCTGGGTGCTGCGGCGGCTCCTCAGCGACGGGGCGGCCCCGATCCGTGAGGTGGCGGACGCCATCGCGGCACGGAAGCCGCGCTTCGTCCTGCTCACGGCGCGCGGCACGTCCGACCACGCGGCGCTGTACGCGAAGTACCTGCTGGAGATCCGGCGCGGGCTGCCCTGCGGGCTCACCTCCATGTCCACCATGACGGCGTACGGCGCGCGCCCCGATCTGACCGGCGTGCTCTTCATCAGCGTCAGCCAGTGGGGCGGCTCGCCGGACCTGGTGGCCGCGACCTGGGCCGCGCGGGAGGCGGGCGCCATCACGCTCGCCGTGACGAACAACCCCGACTCGGCGCTCGCCGCCGTCGCCGAGTTCCATATCGACGTCCTGGCCGGCGCGGAACTGGCGCTGCCCGCCACCAAGTCGTACACCGCCTCCCTGCTCGCGCTGTACCTCTTCGCCGAGGGGCTCGGCGGCGACGACGGCACCGAGGCCGCGTCCGTCGTGCCGGATCTCGCGGACGGTGTCCTCGCCCGCGGCGCGGAGGTGCGGACGCTCGCCACCCGCTACCGCTTCGCCGGGCGGATGGTGGTGATCTCGCGGGGGTACGGCTACCCCACGGCCAGGGAGGCGGCCCTGAAGCTCATGGAGACCAGCTATCTCCCCGCGCTCGCGTTCTCCGGCGCCGACCTGCTGCACGGCCCGCTCGCGATGATCGACAACCGCTCGCCGGTGATCGCCGTCGTCCCCGAGGGCAAGGGCGGCGAGGCGCTGCGCCCGGTCCTGGACCGGCTGCGCGGCCGGGGCGCCGACCTCTGCGTGGTGGGCCCGGCGGCGGAGACCGGGCGGGCCTCGGCGGGCTTCGTCCTGCCGGTGGAGGGGGTGGGGGAGGAGCTACAGCCGATCCTGGAGATCCTGCCGCTCCACCTTCTGGCCTACGAGATCGCCCTCGCCCGCGGTTACGACCCGGACGCTCCCCGGACGATGGCCAAGACCCCCGAGTCGAGCTGAGGGGCGGGCGTGACCGGGCCCAGGACACACCCGCGGGCCGCGGCGCCGCGACGGGACCCTCAACCCGTACGGCACCGCAGCCCGGAGTTGCTACGGCCGACAGGTGTGCGGTCCCGGCGGCCGTGGGGAGAGGTTCCGCCGCAGTCAGGGCAGAGAGCGCCGGCACCTCGTTCCGCCCTCCTGTGCGGGGAGGACGGAAGTCTGTTGCACCCATTGTGGACTAGACCATTCGGGGGTGTCCATGCCCACGGTGCGTACGGTGAGCCTAATCCGCCCCTACCCTCCGGTACAGACCACGGGCCGTCCGAGGTTTCTGAGGTTTCTGTGCCACGGGTACGCTCGCACGTGTGCCCTCCATGAACGATCTCGTACGCCAGCACACAGCCCTCGGTGAATCCGACCTGGAGTGGCTGCATCTGCTGGTCTCGGAGTGGCAACTGCTCTCCGACCTCTCCTTCGCCGACCTCGTCCTCTGGGTCCCCACCCGGGACGGCACCCGCTATGTCTCCGTGGCCCAGATGCGGCCCAACACCGGGCCCACCTCCTACCAGGACGACATGGTCGGCCACCTCGTGCCCCGTGGGCGCCGGCCCCTGCTGGACGCCGCCCTGGACGAGGGGCGGATCGTCCGCGAGGGCGACCCCGAGTGGCGTGAGGAGGTGCCCGTACGGGTCGAGTCCATCCCCGTACGGCGTGAGGGCCGTGTCCTCGGGGTCATCGCCCGCAACACCAACCTCCTCACCGTGCGCACCCCGAGCCGGCTGGAGCTGAGCTATCTCCAGTCCGCCTCCGACCTCGCGCAGATGATCGCCGCCGGGTCCTTCCCCTTCCCCGGCCAGCAGGTCGACATGGACGCCTCACCGCGCGTCGGGGACGGGCTGATCCGGCTCGACGCCGACGGGATCGTCCAGTACGCCAGCCCCAACGCACTCTCCGCGTATCACCGGCTGGGACTCGCTTCCGACCTGGTGGGACAGCACCTCGGCCAGGCCACCGACCACCTCGCGCCCGCCCGTGGCCCGGTGGACGAGGCCATGGTCAAACTGGCCAGCGGTTACGCGCCCCGGGAGACCGAGGTCGAGGGCAACGGCGGGGTCATCCAGCTCCGCACCATCCCGCTCAAGCCCAAGGGCATCCGGATCGGCTCCCTGGTGCTCCTGCGCGACGTGACGGAACTCCGCCGCCGCGAGCGCGAGTTGATCACCAAGGACGCCACCATCCGGGAGATCCACCACCGGGTGAAGAACAACCTCCAGACGGTCGCGGCGCTGCTGCGCCTCCAGGCCCGGCGGATGGACTCCGTACGGGGCAGGGAAGCGCTCAACGAGGCCGTGCGGCGCGTCGGTTCCATCGCGATCGTCCATGAGACGCTGTCTCAGAACCTGGACGAGCGGGTCGAGTTCGACGAGATCGCCGACCGCGTTCTGGCGATGGTGGCCGAGATCTCGCCCGGCAAGATTCTCTGCCGGCGTACGGGACGTTTCGGCATCCTGGACGCCGAGGTGGCCACCCCGCTCTCCATGGTGCTCACCGAAATCCTCCAGAACGCGCTGGAGCACGCCTTCGAGCCGGGGGAGGAGGGTCGGGTGGACGTCTCCGCGGTCCGCAGCGGGGACTCGCCGGCCAAGGAGCGGCGGCGTACGGGCACCTCCGGCACCTCGGACACCCGGCTGATGATCACCGTCCAGGACGACGGGCGCGGGTTGCCCGAGGGGTTCGATCCGCAGCGGGCCGGGAATCTCGGGCTCCAGATCGTACGGACGCTGGTGGAGGGCGAGTTGGGCGGCACGTTCGACATGGTGCCAGCGCCGGTCCGTGGCACACGCGTTCTGCTGGACATTCCGGTGGAGCCGCAGAAGTAGCCGCGTCGCCGCATCGGCATGTAGCCGCATCGCCGCGTCGGCGGAGGCGCGTACCCCGGTGACAGCATCGAGCCCCGGACCGTTCTACGGTCCGGGGCTCGGTTCGAAGCTCACTGTGCGATGCGCATCGGGGGGTACTGCGCGCTGCGGTTCGGGGGCGGGGCTATGCGTACACGCTGTACGCTCCGCCGGCTGAGGCTGTTACAAGGGTGGTTCAGGCGGTCGCGTTACGCGCCCGGTTACGAGCGGCGCGACGCTTCATCGCGCGGCGCTCGTCCTCGCTGAGTCCACCCCAGACGCCGGAGTCCTGGCCGGACTCGAGCGCCCACTGCAGGCACTGCTCCATGACGGGGCAGCGACGGCAGACGGCCTTGGCTTCCTCGATCTGCAGCAGCGCAGGACCGGTGTTGCCGATGGGGAAGAACAGCTCGGGGTCTTCCTCGCGGCAAACGGCGTTGTGACGCCAGTCCATGGCTGCTACCTCTCTTGGTATTACGTGCAGGTTGCTTGTGAATGTGAACGCTTTCACGAATCCCTCGACAAGGGAAGGGTCGACCGCCAGCGGAACCGGCGGGGTCCTTGCATCGAGGAGGGGTTCTGGTTCTCAGGGAGGCCGGTGTTGCGGGCCGTCCCGAGCGCCATGTAGAGATTCGCAAACCTCGGCGGCGGATACAACCCCTTCTGGAAAGTTTTTTTTGATTCCTCGGTGTCGACTAGGTCACAGCCGTACTTCCATGGGGTGGATGCCAGCCTAAACGTTCGAGTGAAAGGAGTTTGACCCCTTCCACTCACACAATCACACGCAGTGCACGGCGAACGCCTGTGAACGTCACGCTCGTACGCACTCCGAGATGGTCGCCGTCCATCTGGAAGGGCAGGGGCGCCTTGGAATGCAAGGTGAAGTCGGTCAGGTCGTGCAGGGACACCGCATGGCGTCCGTGGGGGCCCTTGTCCGGGGTCGAAGTGAGCAGTTGCGTCCCATATACGGCCGCCGCCGAGGTCGACATCCGGGACAGCCCGAGGACATCGAGCGCCGAGTCGAAGGACGCCGTGGGGGACGAGTACAGCGGCCGATTCCCCAGGTAGGTGTAGGGAGCGGTGTTGCAGATTATCGACAGGACGAGATCTTCGACCGGATCCTCACCGGGCCGTTCCAAGGTGATCATTCCATGGCGGCGGTGAGGTTCCTCAAGGAACTGGCGTATCACCTGTCGCACATAGAGCGCGTGCGTCGAACGCTTTCCGCGTTCCCGGTGCTGTTCGACCCGGCCGACGACTCCCGCGTCGAATCCGAACCCCGCGTTGAAGGTGAACCAGCGGGACGGCGCGGCCTCGTCCTCCGAGCCCGGCGTTCCGGCCGCCAGTCCCAGACCGACCGTACGTTCGCTCTTCTCGTCCAGCGCCTGAAGAATCGCGCCGGTCGCCTCCACCGCGTCGTTGGGCAGCCCGAGCGCGCGGGCGAAGACATTGGTCGAGCCGCCGGGGACGACCGCGAGCCGCGGCAGCCGCTCGGGGTCCGGGCCGTTGTGCAGCAGACCGTTCACGACCTCGTTGACCGTGCCGTCCCCGCCCAGGGCCACGACCAGCTCGATGTCCTCGGAGTCGGCGGCCCGCCGGCCCAGGTCACGGGCGTGCCCGCGGTACTCCGTCGTCACCGCCTCCAGCTTCATCTCGCTGGCCAGCGCGTGGATCAGTACGTCACGCGTGCGGGCACTGGTGGTGGTTGCTGCCGGGTTGACCACGAGGAGTGCGCGCATGCCCAGCAGATTACCGGCCGAGGGACGACGGGTCGTCCTCGGGCATTACGGGACGGTCTTCCCCGAGCGGGACCCCGAGCGGGACGGGCGGGGCTCCGGGCCCGGAGCCGGGGGCCGATACCCTGCAAGGGTGAGTACAGCGACGCAGCCCGACCCCGAGCCGATCCCGCGCCCCGCCCGGCTGACCGCAGCCGCGGCCGTCAGTGCTCTGGAGGCCCTGGCGCTGATCGCCGGCGGCGGATATCTGCTGGTGATGGGGGTGCTCGGACGCCCCGACTCCCCGCAGCAGGCCGAGATGGGCGGGGTGACCCTGGTCGCACTCGGAGTGATCCCGCTGCTCGCCGCCCGGGGGCTGCTGCTGCGCCGTAGCTGGAGCAGGGGGCCCGCGCTGATCACGCACATCCTCGCGCTGCCGGTCGCCTACACGCTGCTGACCTCGATCGGCTCCGGGATCCCGGCCGGGATCGCGCTGGCGGCCGTGGCCGTGGCGGGGCTCGTCCTGCTCGTCAATCCGACGACCACCGAGGCCCTGGGGATCGGGAGCCCGGCCGGAGACGCGTAGCGACGCGTGGACGGGCGGACGGGCGGATCAGCTCAGGTCCCGCGTCCGCACGGCTGCGGGACCTGTCCGTACCGCTACTCCTCGATCACTCCTCGACGAGCAGCCGCTCGCGCAACTGCGCCAGCGTGCGGGCCAGCAGTCGCGAGACATGCATCTGCGAGATGCCGACCTCCTGGGCGATCTGCGACTGCGTCATGTTGCCGAAGAACCGGAGCAACAGAATCCGCTTCTCCCGGGGCGGCAGATCCTCCAGCAGCGGCTTGAGGGACTCCCGGTACTCGACGCCCTCCAGCGCCTCGTCCTCGGCGCCCAGCGTGTCCGCCACCGCGGGGGACTCGTCGTCCGTGTCCGGGACGTCCAGCGACAGCGTGGAGTACGCGTTGGCGGACTCCAGGCCCTCCAGGACCTCCTCCTCCGAGATGCCGAGCCGCTCCGCCAGCTCGTGCACCGTCGGCGATCTGCCGTGCTGCTGCGACAGCTCGGCCGTCGCGGTCGTCAGGGCCAGCCGCAGCTCCTGGAGGCGGCGCGGCACCCGTACCGCCCAGCCCTTGTCCCGGAAGTGCCGCTTGATCTCCCCGACGACCGTCGGAGTCGCGTACGTCGAGAACTCGACACCGCGCTCCGGGTCGAAGCGGTCCACCGACTTGATCAGCCCGATGGTCGCGACCTGCGTGAGGTCGTCCAGCGGCTCGCCGCGGTTGCGGAACCGCCGCGCGAGATGCTCGACCAGGGGCAGGTGCATCCGGACGAGTTGATTGCGCAGGGCCGCCTTCTGGGGCGAGCCGTCCGGCAGTTCGCGCAGCTCGATGAACATCGCCCGCGCGCCGCTGCGGTCATGTGGGTCGTGGTGCCGCCGCTCACCGCGCGACTCGCCGCGCGGCTCACTCGGCCGCTCGCTCCGCGGTTCGCCCCGCGGCGCGCTCTCCTGCTCGCTGTGCTGCTCGCTCATCAAGGCCGCCCGCTCTGCCTGCGCCCGCTCTGTCCGCGCCTGTTCCGCCGCGGCCGTCTGGCCCTCACGTCCGTCCTCCGGATGGGGACGGGCCTGCTGCTCGGGGATCCCCGCGGGGGCGAGCACCGGCTCCGCCGGAGCCTCGTGCCCTCCCCGCGGCTCTGGTGGGATGCGCCCCTCGTCACGCACCGGACCGTCCCCGTTCCTCACGCCGGCCCGGGTCCCGCGCCGCGCTGTTTGTAGAGGCTGATGGTGACCGTACGGTCCTCGGCGACCGTCGACTCGACCTTGCCGGCCAGTGCGGAGAGCACCGTCCACGCGAACGTGTCGCGCTCGGGGGCGCGTCCGTCGGTGGTGGGGGCCGAGACGGTCACTTCGAGCGAGTCCTCGACAAGGCGGAAGACACAACTGAGAACGGAGCCCGGTACGGCCTGCTGGAGCAGGATCGCGCAGGCTTCGTCCACCGCGATGCGGAGGTCCTCGATCTCGTCGAGGGTGAAGTCCAAGCGCGCCGCGAGGCCGGCCGTGGCCGTACGCAGCACGGACAGGTAGGCACCCGCAGCGGGCAGCCGGACTTCCACGAAGTCCTGGGTCCCGGGCTCGCCTGCGATCTGGGACACCCTCACCTCCAAGGTGGCACAAGCTCTTCAGGGCTCCGGACAGGACATGTCGCGGAGCCTTGCTGGTACGTGTCATTACGTAGCCGGTCTGGGTGGCGACGCTATCGCGATCCATGGTGCCGTGTCGCCGGGACCCCTATCCGATACCGTCACTCATGGTAAGCATATGACCACGGAAAGTGGCTAGGGGTCTGCGGCATCCAATTCAGAACAACCGGCGGAGGGTTGACGTACCCAGTCGTCAGACGATCGAACCGTCCACGAAGCACCAGCGCCAGCTCTCCCCCGGCTCGAAGCTTCGCATCACGGCGTGGCCCGTCTGCCGGAAATGGAGTGTCGCGTGCTGGTACGGCGACGAATCACAGCACCCGACGTTCCCGCACTCCAGACAGAGCCGCAGTTGTACGGGATGGCTGCCGGCGGCCAGACACTCGGCGCAGGTGTCACCCCTCGGGGCGGGCTCGGGGCGGGGAAGTTCCGCAATGTGGCTGCACTGGCTCATGATGGCGAGATTACGACCTCCGCGCGCACAGGGACGAACGCGCACACGGACGAACGCGCGCACAGACGAAGCGCGCACACCGCACGCACACGGACGTACACACACGCGGACGTACACACACGGACGTACGCACACGATGGAAAGACGGAACCGGGATGGATGTACTGCCGCTGATCGCACTGGTGGCGGCCAGCGCGGCGATCGCAGGGGCCGCCCGCAGGACACCGGTCGCCGCGCCCCTGCTGCTGGTGGCGGCCGGACTGGGCGCCGCGTACGTGCCCGGTGTGCCGGACTACACACTCGACCCGCACATCGTGCTCCCGCTGATCCTGCCGCCCCTGCTCTACACCGCCGCCGTGGACAGCTCGTACCTCGATCTGCGGGCCAACATCCGGCCCGTGGCACTGCTCTCGGTCGGGTACGTCCTCTTCGCGACCCTCGCGGTGGGCTGGCTCACGCACCTCCTCGTCCCCGGCCTGCCACCGACCACGGCGCTCGTTCTGGGCGCGATCGTCGCGCCGCCCGACGCCGTGGCGGCCACCGCCATCGCCCGCAAACTGGGGCTCCCGAGCCGGATCACCACCATCCTTCAGGGTGAGTCGCTGCTCAACGACGCGACCGCCATCACCGCCTTCAAGGTGGCGCTGGCCGCGGCGGTCGGCGCCGGCGCGAGCTGGGCGGGCGGGGTGGGGGAGTTCGCGCTCGCCTCGCTCGGCGGTGTCGGTGTCGGACTCGTCCTGATGGTCCCACTGCACTGGCTGCGCACCCACCTCAAGGAGGCGCTGCTCCAGAACACACTCTCGCTGCTCATCCCCTTCGTGGCCTACGCGGCTGCCGAACAGGTCGGCGCGTCCGGTGTGCTGGCCGTCGTGGTGGTGGCGCTCTATCTCGGCCACCGCTCCTGGCAGGTGGACTTCGCGACGCGGCTCCAGGAGGCCGCGGTGTGGAAGATGGTCGCCTTCGTACTGGAGTCGGCGGTCTTCGCGCTCATCGGGCTCCAGTTGCCCTTCGTCCTCGGAGGGCTCGGGGAGTACGGGGTCGCCGAAGCCGTGTTCTACGCCCTGTGGGTCTTCGTGGCCGTGGTCGTCGTCCGGTTCGTCTGGGTCTACCCGGCGACCTTCCTGCCGCGCCTGCTCTTCCCCCGGATCAGGGAGCGCGAGCCCGACACGACCTGGACCGCGCCGCTGATCGTCGGCTGGGCGGGGATGCGCGGTGTGGTGTCGCTGGCCATCGCCTTCTCGATCCCGCTGACGGCACACGACGGCACACCGTTCCCGGGGCGCAACCTCGTGCTGTTCCTGACCTTCGCGACGGTCATCGGCACCCTCGTCGTACAGGGGCTCACCCTGCCGCCGCTCATCCGGCTGCTGAAGGTGCCGGGCCGCGACCGGCAGGCCGAGACGCTCGCGGAGGCACAGGCGCAGAGCGAGGCGTCAGCGGCGGCGGAACAGCGGCTGGACGAACTGCTGGCCGACGAGCGCAACGCCCTGCCGCAGCCGCTCGCCGACCGGCTCCGTACGGTGCTGGAGCGCCGCCGCAACGCGGTGTGGGAGCGGCTCGGCGCCGTCAACGAGATCACCGGGGAGTCGGCGGACGACACCTACCGGCGGCTGTCCACGGAGATGATCGAGGCGGAGCGCACCGTCTTCGTGGAACTGCGCGACCGGCGGCGGATCGACGACGAGATGCTGCGGACACTGCTGCGCCGGCTGGACCTGGAGGAGGCGGCGGCGTACCGGGAGGACGGCTCGGACTGAGCGGGGCGGACCTGCCTCGCGGCTCCACGGCTCCACGGCTCCACGGGGCTACGGGGCTACGGTTCCATGGCTCTACGGGGCTACGGCGCGGAGGGTTCGGGGCTGCCGGTGATGACGGCCGCGACCGCCGTGCCCGGCGGGAAGGCGCCCTCCGCGGCCAGCGTGGTGACCCCGTACAGCATTTTGGCGACATAGAGACGTTCCACGGCGAACCCGTGCCGGTCCTCGAAGTCCCGCGCGAAGGCGTCCAGCTCGGGAGGGGTACGGGCGAAGCCGCCGAAGTGGAAGCGGTCGTCGAGACGCCAGTCGCCGGCCGGCCCCGTGAACGCGGCGCGCTGGAGCCCCCGTATCTCCCCGTCCAGGAAGCCGCCCCTGAGCACCGGGAAGCCGAGCGCCGTCTGTCCCGCGCCCAGCCCGGCGGCGAGCCCCGCGAGCGTGCCGCCGGTGCCGCAGGCGACCGCGACGGCGTCGGCCGCGCCGCGCAGCTCCCGGCCCAGCTCGGCGCAGCCGCGCGCGGCGAGCGCGTTGCTGCCGCCCTCCGGTACGACGTACGCGTGGCCGGGGTCCAGTCCCGCCCGTGCCAGCAGCGCGGCGACGACGGCGGGCTCCGCCTTGCGGCGGTACTCGGCGCGTTCGACGAAGAGCAGCCGCATCCCGTCGGCGGCGCACCGGGCGAGCGACGGGTTGAGGGGCCGGTCCGCCAGCTCCTCGCCCCGTACGACACCGACGGTGGCGAACCCGAGGAGACGCCCGGCGGCGGCGGTCGCGCGGAGGTGGTTGGAGTACGCGCCGCCGAAGGTCACCAGCGTGCGCCGGCCCGAGTCGGCGGCGGCCCGCAGGTTGGGCGCCAGCTTGCGCCATTTGTTGCCCGCCAGCTCGGGGTGGATCAGGTCGTCGCGCTTGAGGAGCAGCCGCACGCCCCGGCGCGTGAAGCGCTCGTCCTCGGCGGGGTGGAGCGGCGAGGGGAGCCGCGGGCGCAGGGCGGCGAGGTCGGGGGATCCGGGCGGGGTCACGTTCCCATTGTCGGCCGGGGGCCGTTTCCGGGAAGCCGTGCGGCCCCCGGCGTGCGCCGTCGGGATGAACTTCCGCGTGTTGTGCCCCGTATCGCGCTGTTCAGTCCCACTCGTTTGTGTAATGGCGCCTGCACGCCACGTGATGGAACCATTCTTCTCGCAGGTCGTACATGATCGAAAGTTTTGAGAGGAAGACTTCATGTCGGTTTCGGTTGGTGACGAGGTCCGCGCGGTGGAGCCGCCGCCCCAGCAGAGTCTGGGGACGGATGCCGCCCGGAACCTGGCGACCACCACCAAGTCGGCACCGCAGATGCAGGAGATCACCTCGCGGTGGCTGCTGCGGATGCTGCCGTGGGTCCAGGTGCAGGGCGGCACCTACCGGGTGAACCGCCGGCTCAGCTACGCGGTCGGCGACGGGCGGGTGACGTTCGTCCAGACGGGCGACCGCGTCGCGGTCATCCCCGCCGAGCTGGGCGAGCTGCCCGCGCTGCGGGAGTACGGCGACGAGGGGGTGCTGGCCGAGCTGGCGCGCCGCTGCGAGCAGCGGCAGTTCGACGCCGGACAGGTGCTGGCGGCCTCCGGTGACGTGGCGGACGAGGTCTTTCTGCTGGCGCACGGCCGCGTGGAAAAGACCGGCACGGGTCCCTACGGTGACGAGACGGTGCTCGAAGTGCTCGCCGACGGCGCGTACTTCGGCGACCAGGCCCTGGTGGACGGGGAGGCCACCTGGGCCTACACCGCACGCGCGGCGACGGCGTGCACGGTGCTGGTGCTGAGCAGGCGGGAGGTGCGGAACCTCGCGGAGCGCGAGAGCTCCCTGCGCCTCCACCTGGAGGCGCTGAACTCCGTACCGGAACAGCGGACCAACAAGTACGGCGAGGCCGCCATCGAGCTGTCCGCCGGCCATGTCGGCGAAGCGGTCGTACCGCACACGTTCGTGGACTACGAGGGGGCGCCGCGCGAGTACGAGCTGAGCGTCGCGCAGACCGTGCTGAAGGTCCACAGCCGGGTCGCCGACCTCTACAACCAGCCGATGAACCAGACCGAGCAGCAGTTGCGGCTCACGGTCGAGGCGCTCAGGGAGCGCCAGGAGCACGAGCTGATCAACAACCGCGAGTTCGGTCTGCTCAACAACTGCGACTACGGCCAGCGGCTCCAGCCGCACGACGGCGGGCCCAGCCCGGACGACATGGACGAGCTCCTGTCGCGCCGCCGTGGCTCGAAGCTGTTCCTCGCGCACCCGCGGGCCATCGCGGCCTTCGGCCGTGAGTGCAACAAGCGCGGGCTCTACCCGGACAGCGTGGAGGTCGCGGGCACGCATGTGCCCGCCTGGCGCGGAGTGCCGATCTTCCCGTGCAACAAGATCCCCGTCTCGGATGCCAGGACGACCTCGATCATCTGCATGCGTACGGGCGAGACCGAGCAGGGGGTCGTCGGCCTTCAGCAGAGCGGCATCCCGGACGAGATCGAGCCGAGCATGTCGGTCCGCTTCATGGGCATCGACGAGCAGGCGATCATCTCGTACCTGGTCACGGCGTACTACTCGGCGGCCGTCCTCGTGCCGGACGCGCTCGGTGTGCTGGAGAACGTGGAAGTCGGCCGCTGGCACTGAGGTGACGTACGACGTGTGACGTGAGGTACGGGCCCGGGCGGGCCGACCGTCGCCCCGCCCGGGCCCGTACCTCGTACAGCCGCGTGGACGTGACCGAAGTGAGCGCCATGGCCGCACGCCATGCAGTAGTGCCGTGAAGCCGTCAAGAGGAAGTTGACCCGTGACCATGACCAGCAGCGGTGCCGCCACCGAGGGCCATGAGGCCGTGGGGCTCCTGGAGCGCACCCGCACCGCGGTCGATCCCGAACTGCGCTCCGCCGTCGAGTCGTTGCCCGCCGCCATGCGCGGGGTCGCGCTGTACCACTTCGGCTGGGCGGGCGCCGACGGGATCCCGGTGCAGGGGGGTACGGGGCAGACCGGCAAGGCGATCAGGCCCGCGCTCGTCCTCGCCGCCGCCCGCTCGCTCGGCGGGGACCCGCGCCCGGCCGTACGGGCGGCCGTCGCCGTCGAGCTGGCCCACAACTTCACGCTCCTCCACGACGACGTGATCGACGAGGACCCCGTACGGCGCCACCGCGCCACCGCCTGGACGGTCTTCGGGGCGCCGGACGCCATTGTCACGGGCGACGCCATGCTCGCCCTCGCGCTGCGGCTCCTCGCGGAGGATCCGCACCCGGCGTCGGCCGCCGCCTCGGTGCGGCTCACGTCCTGTGTGATCGAGCTGTGCGCGGGCCAGCAGGCGGACTGCGCCTTCGAGTCCCGCGATCCGCACGAGGTCTCGCTCGACGAGTGTGTCGCCATGGCGACCGCCAAGACCGGTGCCCTGCTGGGTGCTTCGTGCGCGCTGGGCGCGCTCTACGCGGGCGCGGGCCCCGAGCAGGCCGAGGCCGTGGACGCCTTCGGCCGGGAGGCGGGGCTCGCCTTCCAGCTCATCGACGACCTGATCGGCATCTGGGGCGACCCGGACCGTACGGGCAAACCGGCCGGCGCCGATCTGGCCGCCCACAAGAAGTCGCTGCCGGTCGTCGCGGCGCTGGCCTCCGGCACCCCGGCCGCCGAGGAGCTGGCCGAGCTGTACCGGGGCCCGCTGGACGCCGAGGGGGTACGGCGCGCCGCCGACGCCGTGGAACGGGCCGGCGGCCGGGACTGGGCGCAGCAGGAAGCGGCCGAGCGGATGTCCCGTGCCGTCCAGCAGCTCTCGCGGGCGGTGCCCGACCTCGCGGCGGCGGGCGACCTGCTCTCGCTCGCGGAGTTCGTCACCCGCCGCACCCGCTGACCTTTGTCGTCGCGGAAAGCCTCCGGCCCCTTACGTAGCGCATATGGCCCAACTCTAAGATCAGGGCGGCAAGTTGACGTCGGATCTGGAGGGCCGGAACGTGAGCGTGGACAACGCGGGCAGCGTGAGCACGGTGGATGGCGCGGGCGCGGTGGATGGCGCGGACGGCGGGGACAGAGCAAGAGCCATCGGGATCAGACGGGCGACCGAGGCGGACCGGCCGACGCTGATCCGGCTGCTGGAGGAGGCGTTCGAGGCCGACCCGGTCACCCGGTGGGTGTTCCCCGAGGCGGACAACCGGCAGAAGCTGAGCGGCCTCTTCTTCGGTGTGTTCGCCGATGTCGCCCTGGCCGAGGGCCGGGTGGACCTCCTGGAGGACGGGACGGCGATGGCCCTCTGGCTCCAGGAGGAGGCGGGACTGCCCGAGGAGGACGAGACCCCGGCGCGGATGCGAGCGGTCTCCGACCCGGACAACGAGCGGACCGAGCTGGTCGGCCGGCTGACGGGCGCCGTCCACCCGCACGACCGCGCGCACGAATACCTGCTGATGATAGCCGTGTCCCCGGACCATCAGGGCCAGGGACTGGGCCGCAAACTGATCGAATCGGTGCTGGAGCGGTGCGACCGGGACGGCGTGCCCGCGTATCTGGAAGCGAGCAGCGCGCGGAGCAAGCGGCTCTACGAGCGGCTCGGATTCGACTTCACGGGCACCACCGTCGACCTGCCGGACGGACCGCACATGTGGCCCATGTGGCGCGAGCCGCAGGCCCACTGAGCCCTCCGTCCGACCGTACGCCGAAGATGTGGCCGGAAACATCCGCGAGTTGACCCTCGCAGCATATCCACTGGTCACCGGCTCGGAGCTGCCGATGCGCGGGAAGGATTCCGCCATCACCGTGATCATCCCGGAGCCCCTGTGAGCCATCGAAAACGGAGTACTCGTCAGGAACTACGCAAGGAAGCGGTGACCCGTGCTGCGGCGGAAGATCTGCTACCGCTACAGTCCGCGCCATGACAGCGGAGTCGACGGATTCATGGGCGGGTTGGTACCGGGACCGCCAGGGGGCGGAAGCGATCACCCTTACCGCGGGTGGGCAGCAAGTGCGTACGCAGATCAGGGGAGTTGAGTACGAAGGGGTGGATTTCGCCGTACTTGAAGCGGTGGGAGCCGAAGCGGGCGGGGTGCTGTCCTCCTGCGTCATGGAGTGGGACATCCCGCTGCCCGTCAGTTCGGACGGCGCGGTCGAACAGGCCACGCTGAGTTGTCTGCTCGCGCTCGGCGAGCGGGGCGAGGAGGGGCCGGTCGGCCGCGCGGAGCTGAGCCTGACCCTGCACTGCGGCGGGGCGGCGTACGCGTCGGGGATCGCCGGGGGCGGCTTCGAGGAGGCGCTCGGCCGGATCAGGCGACAGCTCCCGACGAACACGGAGCTGTCGGACCGGCCGCTGGTGGGGGCGTCCTGACCCGTTGAGTTCCGGGGCCGGGAGGGCATGGGGCATGCGGGCACACGGAAGGGGCGTCCCGTGGGGGGTGGATACGGGGACGCCCCTTCGCGTGCGGTGCGGGGGAGAGGTCAGGAGATCTTGGCCAGCGCGGCGGCGAGGCCGTTCGCCCAGAGGGTGTTGACCCGGGAGCGCTCCGCCGCGTTCGGCTGCGCGTTCTGGCAGGACGTGCCGGGGCCGCCGCCCGACATCAGCTCGCTGCACGGGCCCGTGTAGTGGTCGGGGAGGCCGAGGACGTGCCCGGTCTCGTGGGCGGTGACCCGGGTCGAGTTGTACTGCTGGTTCTGCGCGTAGTCCAGGAAGATGTAGCCGGACCCGTGGCCGTTGGTGCTCGCGTACGAGCCACGCGAGTCATTGCCCTCGCGGTAGGTGAAGTCGACGCCGCTGGTGCCCGCCTGGAGCTTCACGTTGGAGACGGCGCTGTTCCAGATCGAGGTGCTCGCGGCTATCTGGCTCGCGAAGCGCGGCGCGGCCGAGGCGTTGTAGACGACGGTGACGGCCTGGATGCCGGGGTTCGCGGCGCGCTTCTCGGCGACCGACTTCACGACGGCGTCGAAGAACGCCTTGTTGTTCGCGGCCTCCTCCTTCGAGCCCTCGTACGCGGCGTACGAAGCGGCCGGCGCGGCCTCGGTGCCGGTGGCGGACGCCGACGCGGTGGGGGCGAAGGCGAAGGCGGTCGCGAAGGCGATACCGATGGAGAGAGCTGCCGAAAGTGCGGACTTGGGGTGTCGCATGTGGGGGGCTCCTGCTTCCTGCTCGTCCGGTGAACGGATTCGGGTACCGCAGAGTCTCGATGAGTTCGCCCCGACGCGGATGATGTCAGCCGCCGATAACACCAGCGCATCACCCGAGGCGTCTCCCGCCGGGTCTCCCACCCCACCTCCTGGCGCCTCCCGTTGACACATCACCCCGCGTAGATTCCCGGCGGTATTTCTTCGAATCAGGCTCCAATTACTGCGATTTGACCATCTGGTGCGGCTCAGACCTCCGCTCTACTCTCTGGGCATGGAGCTGGAGGTGAGACACCTGCGCGCCTTGTGCGCCATCGCCGACACCGGCAGCCTGCACAAAGCGGCCCGCCAGTTGGGGATGAGCCAGCCGTCCCTCACGACGCAACTGCGGCGCATAGAGAACGCGTTGGGGGCCGAGCTGTTTTCCCGCGAACGCACCGGCTGCCGGCCGACCCCGCTGGGCCACTCCGTCCTGAGCCGGGCCAGGCCGCTCGTCTCCGGAATGGCCACCCTGGTCGCCGAGGCGCGCGCGGCGGCCGACCGCAGCGCCGGGCCCCGGCTGCGCGTCGGCTCCACCGCGAGCCGCGCCCTCGCGGGCTGGCTGCGCAGGCTCCGGCACCGGCTGCCCGGCACGGACATCTCGCTCCACATGGACGTCTCGCCCAGCGCGCTGCTGCGGATGCTCGCGGCGGGCCAACTCGACGTGGCCTTCGTGCACGAGGTGGAGGGCTGCCCGCTGGCCGTCCCCGAGGGGCTCGCCCGGCGCGTCCTGGTCGAGCGGGAACCGCAGTTCGTCTCCATGGCCCGGGACCATCCGGCGGCGGCCCGCCAGATCGTGGAACTGGCCGATCTCGCCGGGGACCGCTGGATGGTCGATCCGTCGGTGGACGGCGAATGGGACGGACTGCGCCGGGTACTGGGCGCCGCCGGTCTCAACCCCCGGGTCCTCCAGGGCGATTACCTTACCGCCGCCTCACTGATCGCGGTCGGCGAGGCGGTCGCGCCCTGCCAGCCCACCTCGGGCCCCCGCGACGACATGGTGATCCGGCCGCTGCGGGACGACCCGCTGGCGGTCCGGCTACTGCTCTTCTCGCGGTTCCCGCACGCGGACGGCACGCCCGGCGACGCCGGTGCCCTCGGCGGGCGCGCCCTCGAAGCCGCGGTGTTCGCGGACCTGGAGGCGGCGTACCGGGAGGCGGCGCTACGGGCGGTGGACTACCGGCGCTGGCTCACCCGCCACAAGAGCCCCCTGCTCCACGCCCCGGCGGCCTGACCCCCGTACCGGCATCCGCGTACCGGCATCCGGGGGGGGGGGGGGGGCGGAGGAAACCGTTCAGCGGTACGAATAGGGTCGATCACGCTGAGCAGGCCGGGGTGTTCAGCCGTATCCCCAGGTGGACACCCCAGGGGCGACTTGAGGAGCGATTTGAGATGGCCCACCGCATGACCGTGCCCGGCCTCTTCCCGCCGCCGGACTACGCCCACGCGGCGATCGTCGAGACGGACCGACGACTGGCCTTCCTGGCCGGCGCGGTCCCGCTCGACAGCGACGGCAAACTGGTCGGCCCGGACGACTTCGTCGCCCAGACGGAACAGGTCCTCGCCAACCTGGAGAGCGCGCTGGCGGCCCTCGGCTGCGGCCTCGCCGACGTCGTCTCCACCACGGTGTACGGGGCGACCCAGGACCCGGCGGACCTCAGCCGCGTCTGGGAAGTGGTCCGCGCGGGCGGCCTGACCCTGGGCCCGCACGCGTCGACGCTCCTCGGGGTGGCGTGCCTGGGCTACACGGGCCAGCTCGTGGAGATCACGGCGGTGGCGGAGATCCCCTGATCCGGCATCCGGGATGGGCACGGGGTCAGGAAACACGACCGCACCCGGACCGCCGAGGACGCCGTTGCCGGCGGTCCCGCGGACCGGGTGCGGACCGGTGTGTGGGTGAGCTGCGGGGACGCAGGGCACCCCGGCCGGTGCGTCAGGCCTTCTTGGTCTCCAAGTAACGGGCCGGGTCGGCGACCTGCGGGGATCTTCTCCATGGGCTGCTGACCTGGTCTTTTGCTGTTGGTCAGCGATGGGCCGAGACGGTCCTGATCGGGTGTCCTGCGGACTGTGTGCGGACTGGGCTAGGACTGATGCGATATCACTTCACGGCTCTCGCGGCACCGCTACGGTGAGCAGTGCCGCCACTGATAGCACGATGCCACCGAGGAACACACGAACGAGTCTGTTGCACCGGATGCTGCTGCTCGGTCTGAGGGCGAGACGACATCCGGATCTGCCACCGTTCCCCAGGATGTGACCGCCGGGGGCGCCACCGCCGCGGCCGGCGAAACTGAGCGAGGATCGAGCACCTACGCCACCGGCGGTGGTGGCGTTTCGTTCGCGCACCGCGTCGCGGCCGTCTATCTCGCTGTTTAGCCTGCCACGCACCTCATACGACAGGCATGCCGCGGGGGCCATGCCGTCGATGTGCCCGGCAGCCAAATCTCAGCCCTGCGCCTCATCTGATGTCCGCAGGTTCATAATTGACCCTAACCGACCGCTCTAGAGAGCGTGCTCCAGAGCGGGTCGCGCAGAGCCGCTGCACGCCCAATGAGAGGTCGTACGTTGCCGCGAACCATCCGCTTCGACAGGCGATCCGAGGAGCTGCATTTTGAGAGCGCCAGCCGCAGATACCGGGACGTCGATGGATACGTATTCCATGAGTCCGAACTTGCCCAGTTCAAAGCCGTCGACCTCAAGAATGCGCTCCAGAGTGCCGCAAATCTTTACGAAGCAGACGAAATGGGCGCATTTATCGTTGAAGGCGATATGGGCGAGTTTGACGACGAATGGTCACCCCCGGGCCCAGTACAGATCACAATCAAAAAGGGGATTCTCCTCGTAGAGATTCACATTGTCACGAGAGCGGAAGAATACGACGAAGAAACGCTTCCCGAGGTCTACCGCTTGATCCTTGCGCCATACCTAGCCAGACGGAAGGCGAAACTGCGTGACATCGAAATGACCGTCGAATACCACACAGCCCCCTACGTATGGCGCATTGACATCGAATGCGATCTACGTAATCGACTAGCACGCGATCTGTTCGAGGTAGGCAGTGACGCAATCGTGTTGCTGGAAGCTGTAGAGAGCGGTCAACTCACCCGCGAGACAACTATTGAATTGCTTCGCGCGGGGCGATCCGACGCACTAATCGGTCAACCAGAAGGCTCATGGCTCGACGTCAAAAGTGCCCATTACGACCTCGACACACAACACGGAAAGCTTGCAATTGCCCAGGCGGTAGCAAGGTTTGCAAACGCTGAACACGGCGGCATCGTAGTAGTAGGCATGCGTGGGAAAAAGGTCCCCTCGGGTGAAATAATTCATAGCTCATGCCCCGTACCCATCGACGGGCGCACACTGCGGCGCTATCAGAGCGCCCTGGAAAATCACTTGTACCCTCCCCCTGATTTGCTTGAGATTGAGGATTTCTCGAACGGGCGGGGGCAGGGCATCGTGTTTGTCCATATTCCGCCTCAACCTGAAGAACTCAAGCCATTTCTCGTCCACGGGGCAGTGGTAGATGGCCAAGTCGAGGGCGCCTTCATCAGCATCGTCCGCCGCCGAGGTGAAGGGTCGATCCCCATTACAGCTCCCGCAATTCATTCCACCTTGGCCGCTGGTCGCGCTCTGCTGCGGCGCGGCCAGCTCCCCACCGATCCGCACAACCAGTGAGCCCATCCAAGTTGAGGTTCGATGACGGCAGGGGTCCTATAGTTGCGAGTTAGCTAGGCGCTGGCAGACGAAAATTCTTGGCTAATCAACTCCCGCACCTCGTCGGGTGTATGCATACTCGACAAGGTTACAGTCTTCAATATTTGCCCTTGCGCCAGTGCCCTTTTTTCCGCCTTCGACGGCATCGGCTCCGGAATGGCCACATTGAGGACGACAAGAATTTGGTCACCCATATCCCTAATCCTCGGTGACTGCGTCAATTTTTGATAGCGAAACCGAAGGCGATCACCCTCAGTTTGAGAAAAGTGCTGAATCTCGACATGCACTCTTCCGCTAGGTAAATCGATATGACCGTCACTACTTCTACCCCCACCAATGTACCGGTCTCCAAAAGCTTCCCTTAGCTTCGACTTCATTGCAGAGTCGTAAGCCGCAGCAAGAGCCATCTGAATTGCTGGGTCCGTGACCGCCCCGGGGTCATAGGCCGCCAGAACACCTAGGGCAGAGTTCAAGTCTTCTGCGGGCGTGTTGGCGATCTCAATTGCTGCCGCTTGTCGATTGTGCAGCAAGATCTCATTGTCGCCGATCCGGGCACGCTTAATCGAAACACCTGAGATGGCGATCACGGTCAAAAGGGCGCCGAGAGTAATGAGTGCAGTCGGGCCCGCTTCAACCTTGCGCAGGAACACGGCCGCAGTACCCGCACCAATCATCAGAAAGCCGACGATCCCCGCTATCCATCGCTCGCTGGTCTTGAGCGGCGGTCCCGCCTCCTCAGCCGGTTCTACCTCTGGGCTCACGTCATCTTGAGACATGCGCCGATCCTACGGTCAGCCTGATTGTGCTGTCTCGGTTCTCGCGTGCACGCAGACCAACTCGGTCAACCGGGCTGGGCCGCTTTCGTGCCTCGCCGAGCGGCCCGAACGCGGGAAGAGTCGATCACCGCCCGCGACCAGTTGAGCTGCTTTGCCGCTCGCGGCCTGGCCAGCAGCACGACGTGGAGCAGCATCAGACTCCAGCCTCGTTGAGGGCAGCGAGCCAGCGCCAGCACGTCATGCCCGAACCGAAGCCCAGCTCCTTCGGCAGATACTCCCATTGAATCCCGGCATGCAGCACGAACCGAATGACGCACAGATCCTTGCGGTCAGGAACTCTCGGCCTGCCGAGCGCCACCTTCGGCGCCGTAATCGGCAACAACGGCTATACCAACGCCCACAGTTCATCCGAGACTGTCCACGGACGTGGCTCTCTCGTCCCCAAACAGTCCAACGACCATCCAAGCCAACAGTCACATCATCTGACAGCTCTGTCGGGACCTCAAAGCCCACCCTCAAAGCCTCGGGCTTTCACGAGATGGCCTGTCCGAAGCATGATCGGGAATGCCCGAGGTTGGGTGGCGACAGCAGCGCCCGGAACGCCAAGTCGAGTTGCGCCACAACCTGTGCGGGGCGAACTTCCGGTCTCCTCAGGAGCGATCGTTTCGGTGCTGCTGCCAGCGTCGTGCGGCGTCAAGCAAGCTCCTTGTCCAATCATCCGGTGCGGACCCTGCGATCTCTTCCCAGAGGTTCGCGCTGGCGTCAGCGAAGGCGTCCACTGCTCGGGGTGGTGCCAATGCCCAGGTAGGAAGAAACGCGACCGCCTCCTCTGCGGCTGATGGCGTGTGGCCGGCCGAGATGAGCCAGATGATCCAGTGGGCCGGATCGAGCCAGGCCGCTCCGCGGGTGGCCCAGCCCCAGTCGACGAGGTGAGCACGGTCGTGGGTGATGAGAACGTTGTGGTTGTTCCAGTCGGTGTGGAGCAGCGCGTTCCCGGCGAAAGCTTCCGCGTCAGCGGGATCGGCGACATAGCTGGCCAGGCGTTGTTCGGCGTGCCGGAGCTCGATGTCAGGGCAAGGGAGAGAGGCGAGCTCTTGGAGGGCGGCGGTGACTTTGGGCAAGTCAGGGGAGCCTGGGGAGTAGTCGGCATGGTGGTCGTCGATGGCCTCAAAGCCGAGGACATCCCAGCCCTCGGCGATGACGTGGAAGAGCAGGCGCGGGGCGAGCGGGGTCACGTACGGGTTGATGTCTGCCTCGCGTTGCTGCGTCCAGACCCAGCGGTGGTCGGCGCGCAGGCCCTTGAGGAAGACGACTCCGCCGGCGGTGTGTGCGAGCGCGGAGAGGGAGCTGTTGAGACCGGTGCTGACGTCTTCGATCCTGAGAATTGAGCCGGTCTCGGCCTCGATGGCGGTACGAGCGCCATAGGGGAGACCGGCGAAGGTGATGGAGGGTGCGGGCATGGCCGTCAGGTTTCCAGATCTACGCGCCAACAGGGGCCTCCGGCGCGAGGTGCCGCCGAAAGCCCCTGACGGGATGGTCAGTTGTACGGGTTATCGTCCCCACAGCCGGGCGTGGTGGCCGCAGTGAAGGCGTCCACGTCGTCGATGAGGATGATCTCCGCATCAGGCTCGGACGGCGGGCGGATGGGGGTGATCTCGACTGCTACGGCGGTCATGGTTCAGCTCCTTGTAGTCGCGTGTTGGCAGTACCTGTCCAGTGGTGCCTTCGCCTCCTGGTAGACCTTGGCCAGCGGCCGGCAGACCCGGCAGGTGCCGGAGAGCTGGCAGCCGGCGCAGCCACCGGTGCGAAGCATCAGGGAGTCGGCGATGCCGCCGAGGCGGCTCAGGCCCTCGACTCCCGTGGTCATGAGGGGGATCGCTGCGTCGCGGCCGACCTTGCAGATGGAAGCCATGCCGTGCGGGTCGACGTGGAAGAAGGTGTGGCCGGCGTTGCAGCCGTTGAAGGGATCGCGATCTGCGAGGTGGTCCGGGGCCTGGGTGGCGAGGGTTTCTGCGCCGCCGTAGATGGTCGGCGACATATGGGTGTACTCGCGGTACGGCAGCCCGTAGCGATCGGCGAAGGCGCGCATCTGGTCAGCCTCATGGGCGTTGTGCCGCGTGATGATCAAGGCAAGATCGAGGGGTAGCCCGGCTTCGTGGGCTGCATCCAGTCCTTTGACGAACATGCGGTACGCGCCCCGACGCCGGGTCAGCCCGTCGTAGGACTCGGCGGTGGCCCCGTACAGGCTGAGTGTGATCCGGTTCGGCCTCAGGCGTGTCAGCAGGCCGAGGTTCTTCGGTGCGGCAAGTCGCGAGCCGTTGGTGAGGATCTCGACCATCATGCCCAGCTCGTACGCCAGTCGGTACGTCTCGGGGAACAGCTTGTCGATCATCGGCTCACCGCCCGTGAGCTGGAGCCAGAGCACCCCGGAGTCCCGGATGGCGTGCAGCAGGCGCTCACGCTCAGGCCACTCCAGGCCGGCAAATTGCTTCAGGCCGAGATAGCAGTGCTCGCAGTCGTAGTTGCAGCCGAGGTTCAGCTCGTACGAGGCACGTCCGTACCCATATGGAGAGCGGGAGCGGACCAGCACAGTCTCCCCGAGACGTCGGTCGCTCAGATCGGTTTCCCAAGCCTGGCGGGCCACGTCGGCCAGCCAGGTGGGCGCTGCGGAGGTGCCCGGCGCGGTGCGCAGTTCCTCGTACCGGTGAACAGGAAGGCGGGCTGCCCTCGGACTGCCAGGTTGCACGAGGAGGTGGTGGTCGAGGTACGGGGCAGCGATCAGGTCGTGCATACGGACTCCTCACTCGGACTACCGAGGATCAGGCGGGCCCACACGGTCTTGCCGAGCGGATAGCGGTCGTGGTGGCCGGTCTCCTCAGAGAGCGAATCGACGAGAAGCAGACCTCGGCCGCCTTCGTCGTCCTCCCCGGCCTTGGTGGGGCGGGGAGGGGTGCGGCTCGCGTCGGAGACCTCGACCAGGCAGCGCGGGCCGTCAACAGTCAGCCGAACTTCGAAGAGGTGCCCACGTCTGCCGCCGTGCTGGACGGCATTGGCGGAGAGCTCTCCGCAGACGAGGACCACCCGGTCAATGTCCTCCTGGCCGTATCCCCAGCTCGCGAGCGTCTTGGAGACGAGGGCGCGGGCCAGGGGCACGCACTTGCGTACCGGGCTGAACTGCATCTGCCACCGCAACGGGGTGGTGTGTCGGTCGTGCGTCGTCATCGCGTGCATCGTGTCCCCTCGTCGCGGGCGGGCTGTGGGACACAAGTTCACCGCTGCGGCGATCACAGAATCAGGTCACAGTGATTACCCAACGTGGGTAACCTCATCAGCAATCGGTCCCATGCCGGTCCGGACGGACGAGTGAGGGGGATGTGTGGCACGCTCGCAGGCCCACCGGGCCCTGCCGGCCGATCTGCTGGCTAGCGCGGCCTGGCAGGAGGCCTGTCGCGCCAGGGACTTCGCCTGCATCTTCCGGCTGGTCAAAGTCAAGGCCGGGATCTACCCGTCGCGAATCGCCGCGCTGTGCGGCATGACGCCGAGCAGAGTCGGCGAGATCATGGCGGGGCGGCGCGGCTTGGCACACATCGACGTGATCGAACGCGTCGCCGACGGCCTGCGCATCCCTGGTGCAATGCTCGGCCTGGCCCACCGCCCCTGGGAGATTCCTTTCCCGCCCCGCACCGACGAGAGGCCGCCCGAGCCCCTTCCTGCCGTACCGCGCGAACCGCAGCGCACCGAACCGGCAGAGGAAGCAGAGGAATTGGACGACCTTCTCGCCCTGGTCGACGGCCGTGCCACCCGTTCCACCCTCACGGCCCTGCGCTCGTCGGTCCAGGACTACTGGCGGCGAGACAACGCACACGGCGGCGCGACCCTGCGGCCCGCCGTCGTGGGGCATCTGCGCTATGTCGGCCGTCTCCTCGATTCTGCCGAGGCTGGCTTACGGCACGACCTCCAAGGGGTCGCGGCCGAGCTGGCACGGCTTTCCGGCTGGGCCTACTTCGACGCCCGTCAGTACAGCACCGCACGCACCTACTTCACCCAAGCGCTCAAGCTCTCCCACACGCAAGGCGACAGCCTCTTCATGGCCAATGTGCTGTCCTGCATGAGCCTGCTGGCCACCTACGACGGCAACCCGAACGATGCCGTGGCCCTTGCATGCCGCGCCCAGGACGCGGCCCGCGCCGCCGGCGAACAGCCGCTCGTCATGTCGATGCTGCACTTGCGTGAAGCGTTCGCCCATGCCGCTCTTCGAGACGCCCAGGCTTGCCACCAGGCCGTGGATCGCTCCCGTGACCAGTACGAACGCTCACGCGCACATGAAGCCGAGGCGCCCGACTGGGTCCAGTACTTCGACGAGACGAAACTCCTCGTCGACACCGGCATCGCCTACGCGCGCCTCGGCGAACCAGCCCGCGCCGAACCCCTCATCACTGAGGGATTACGTCGAGAAAATGCCGACCAACAGCGAGGCCGTGCCTTCCACGCCTACTGGCTGGCTAGCGCCCAGCTCCAGCTGGGCAAACTTGACGAGGCATGCACGAGCGCCGGCCTCGCCCTCGACCTCGCCGCAGCCATTGACTCGCCACGAGTGAGCGGCCACGTCCAGGAGCTTCACCGCCGAATGCTGCCCTACGCGCGCGAAGCCCCCGTCCTCGCTTTCGAGCAACGCCTGCGTGAAGTCCTTGGCTGACCTCTTATGAGGAACTGCCGGTCGCCTCGTCCAGCAGCAGGTACAGCAGGCCGACCAGGCTGCCACTGCTGACGACTTCGCGGCGGTCGATCATGCCTCGGATCTCGGAGATCGGAACCCACTCGATTCGGTCGGACTCGTTCAGCTCGGTCGGTGGACCGGCATACGAGGCTGCCTCAGCGCGGAAGACGAAGTGCTCGGAATCCGTGATGCCGTTCGCGGGTTGCGCGTAAACCAGCGGCTTGACGCCCTCCACCCGCCACCCGGTCTCCTCCTCCACCTCGCGAGCGGCAGCCTGCTCGGGGGTCTCGTCGGCCTCGATGAGGCCCATCGGAAGTTCCCAGCCCCAGGTGTCGGTGATGAACCGGTGCCGCCACATCATCAGCACGCGCTTCTGGTCGTCGACCACGGCCGCTACGGCCAGGTGCCGCATCCGGACCACATGGTGTTCCCACCGCCGGCCGTCAGGCTGCTGGACATCCACAAGCCAGAGATTCACCCATGGGTTGTTGTAGATCTGCCGCTCGCCATGGACGGTCCACTGCATGAGCCCAACTCCCTTGTTTCAGTGAAGTATCCAGCATGTCACTTTGACGAGAATCCGTCCGCCAGGTTGGCGCATCAACGCCCACGCGGGTCTGTCAAACGAGCGGCTCTGTCCCGTAATCGGTGGTAGCGCTGTGTGGTGATCATTGGAGGAGGATGCGGTGGCGGAGCAGGGGGAACACGGCTCGGCCGTGCATCTGTCTCATGATCTGTTTGGTTCGGGTGTTGACGCCCGCGGTGCGGCCGTTGTGGTAGGGGCGGGTGAGTTCGGTCATCTCGGGGCAGGCTGCGGCGAGTTCCCGCGGTAGTGCGGTGTCCTTGTCGCGCCGGTTCTCGGGCGGGTGGGCAGGAGGCGGGCGAAACGCTGCGGGGTGGTGACCGGCTTGCCACCCTCGGCGCGGCCCTGGGTGAGGTAGCGGACCAGGAGGTTGGCGCTGCCGGTGTAGCCCAGCTCCTTGATCTCGCGCAGGAGGTGGGTGACGGGCGCAGCGGGGTCTTCGCTTCGGCGTCGGCGCAGGTGGTCGCGGTAGGGGTCGACGAGTGTGGGCTTGTAGCGGGGTGCGCGGCGGTCGCCGGTGGGCTCCTTCATGCGGGCGTACCGCTTCACGGTGTTCAGGGCGACATCGAGGCGGCGCGCGCATTCGAGGAGGCCGACGCCCTGGTCGAGCAGCTGCCGGCGCTCGCGGGTGGTCTGCTCGCGTACGCCCCCGGGGCGGGTGGGGTTCACGGTTGTGGCCCAGCAGGCGGAGTGGGAGCGGACTTCGGCCAGTGCCTTGCCGCACAGGTTGGACCAGAGGTGCCATGTGTCGCTGACCTGTGCCGCTTCGGGGAGGGCTTGGCGGATCGCTTCGGCGTAGGTGGCGGAGCCGTCGTGGCACACGTACTGGGCCCCGGGATGTGCGCGTAGCCATGTGGTCAGGGTCTGGGCGGTGCGGTCGGGCAGGACGTCGATCCGCTCGCCGGTCTCGGCGTCGATGATCACGGTGGCGTAGCGGTGGTGGCGTTTGAGTGCGAAGTCGTCGACGCCGAGCACGCGCGGTACGCGCAGCGGTGTCACCACCGGGCGCATGAGCATGTGCAGGGCGGTCGAGCGGGAGATCGCGCAGGCCGGAACGCGGCAGAGGCGGGCGCCGGCCCGGTTCGCCAACTCCTTGACCACGGAGTTCGGTTGGCTGGTCAGGCGGTTGGTGCGGCGTTGGTAGTGCTCCACGACGCCGGGAATCTGCTCGCGGAACGTCTGCTGCGGGCAGTCGAGAACCCGGCACACCAGGCGGCGGACCCGCACCGGGACGACGATCCGCCGTCCGTCCACCGGCACGTCCGCGAGCACCCGCCGATGAAACCCGTGCACCCGCGCTGTTCGCGTCCCGCACGCGGGGCACGGCACCGGATCATCCCGGGTCCGCGCCGACACCCGGATGACCTCACCCTCGCCCGTCACCCCCTCGATGACCAGGGCCGACAACCCTGAAAACACCACCGCCACAAGCTCATTGACATCGCGTACACCATGCCAACAACAACCGTCACCCTTCGTTACCAGCGATTGCGGGCCGGAGCCGCTCGTTTGACAGACCCGGACGCCGCCACCCTCATCGGGCCTCTCCTGAGCCTCCCGGACCTGCCGTACGTCGACCTGCCGCGCCCCCAGATCACCATCAGCCACCCCAACGGCTACCTCTGGAAGCGCGACCACGTCGACGCCTGGCTGGGAGACGCCCCGCCGTCTGGATCGACGATGACTTCATCGGTCTCGACCACGCCTGGGCGGCGGAGCGCGCCGCCGAGAGAGCAGCGCCCCTTCTCGTTCAGCCCGACCCGCGCCTCGGGCTGCAACCCGAGCATCTGAACGAGGTCGCGACGTGGGTCTCGCAGCTGCCCGCAACCCGTGACGCTTGACGACTGATGCCCTCGCTGCCACCGGCAGCGAGGGCATCAGGGTGCACTGTGAGCGCTGCCTGCGCCTGGGCGCCGTTCGGTTTTCTGGACGAAGCGCTCGTCTTCGCACGAGTCTTCGAGCTGTCCCTGAAGAGCTGATGTCCCCGTTGGAAGGGCCGGACCTCACCAGCGGACGGCACGTCCGGGAAGCCGTCGAGGCGTATGACGAGACACGCGACGCCCGAAGACCGCCTGCACCACGCCGTAGGCGGATCTACGCGCACCTGTGGCCGGGCAAAGAAGACCGCACCCGGACCGCCGAGGACGCCGTTGCCGGCGGTCCCGCGGACCGGGTGCGGACCGGTGTGTGGGTGAGCTGCGGGGACGCAGAGCACCCGGCCGGTGCGTCAGGCCTTCTTGGTCTCCCAGAAGATCTTGTCCACCTGGGCGATGTAGTCCAGGGCCTTCTGGCCCGTCGCCGGGTCGGTCGAACCCTTGGCGGTCGAGAGGGCCTTGAGGGTGTCGTTGACGAGCTGGTGCAGCTCCGGGTACTTCTCGAAGTGCGGGGGCTTGAAGTAGTCGCTCCACAGCACCGAGACGTGGTGCTTGGCGAGCTCGGCGCGCTGCTCCTTGATGACCGTGGCGCGCGCCTGGAAGTGGGGGTCGTCGTTGCCGGCCATCTTTTCCTGGACGGCCTTGACCGACTCGGCCTCGATGCGGGCCTGGGCGGGGTCGTACACGCCGCAGGGGAGGTCGCAGTGGGCGCTGACCTTCACCTTGGGGGCAAACAGGCGGGAAAGCATGGTGCGGTCCTTCCTCGTGATCGTCTTCTCAGGTGGGACATTACTCCGTGAGAAGAGGTATTTCGCGAGTGCCCCCTAGGGCTTAGGACAAAAGTCCGGGTCGGTGCGGGACCGGCGGCGGAACGTACGGTGGGACCGGGAGGTGCCGTATGACGGAACTGGGGCAGGTGCCGGGGCTGGGACCCGAGCCGGTGCCGGGGCGGGAGCCGCGGGTGCCGTGGGGGATCGCGGAGGTGACCGGGCCGTCCATGTATCCGACGCTCCGACACGGCGATCAGCTTCTGGTCCGCTACGGCGCCCCGGTCAGGGCCGGGGACGTGGCCGTGCTGAGGCATCCGCTGCAGCAGGATCTGCTCATCGTGAAGCGGCTGGCCGAGCGGCGCGACGGCGGATGGTGGGTGCTCGGGGACAATCCGGGCGCCGAGGGGGACAGCCGGGTGTTCGGGGCGGTGCCCGAGGAGCTGCTGCTGGGGCGGGTCAGGGCGCGGTACCGGCCGCTGGGCGATCAGCGCTCGGCGCGCGCGGTGGTCTCCTGGCTGGTCCGCGGGGTGCGTCCGGTGCTCGCGGAGCGCTCGTTCTCCAGGCGTTTGCGGGCCCGGTAGGCGGCGACGTTGGCGCGGGTCGCGCAGCGGTCGGAGCAGTAGCGGCGCGAGCGGTTGGTGGAGGTGTCGAGGTACGCGTTGCGGCACGGCGCCGCCTGGCAGAGGCCGAGCCGGTCGACGCCGTGCTCCGTGAGGTGGAAGGCGAGGCCCATGGCCGCGGTCGCCGCGTACCCCGCCGTCGCGTTGGACGGATGCTCCGCGAGGTGCAGGTGCCAGCGGGGATGGCCCTCGTCGTCGAGGAGGTCGTGCCCGGAGATCTGCGGGCTGACCGGGAACTCCAGCAGCAGGGAGTTGAGCAGGTCCACCGCCTGGGTGGCCTCGCCCGAGTCGGCGGCGGTGAAGACGGCCCGCAGTCGCGTCCGTACGGAACGGAAGCGCGTCACGTCGGCGTCGGTCGCGCGGCGGGCCGCCTGCGAGTTGGGTCCGAAGAGGGCACGCACGGCCTCGACCGAGGTGAGGGTGTCCGTGCCGCGGGCCGGTTCCTCGGTGTTCACCAGGCGTACGGCATTGTCCGAGTAAGAGGCCAGTTCCACTTGTAGTCCTTACGGAAGCGGTCTAGGGTCTGAGCGAGTGAGGGGCGTAATAGCCGTTTACGCTTCTAGGGTATTACCGAGGTGTGGGGAGGGTGTCATGACGGAGACGGGGACCAGGGGGAGCGGAAGGGCCGCCGCGACCGACTGGCGGGCCTGGCAGGAGAGCTGGGACCGCCAGCAGGAGTGGTACCTCCCGGACCGGGAGGAGCGCTTCCGGGTGATGCTGGACATGGTCGAGGCCACGGTGGGCCCCGAACCGCGAGTGCTGGACCTCGCCTGCGGTACGGGAAGTATCACGGACAGACTGCTGAATCGGTTCCCCGGAGCCGTCAGTACCGGGGTCGATCTCGATCCCGCCCTGCTCACCATCGCCCGCGGCACCTTCGCCGGGGACGCCCGGGTCACCTTCGTCACCGCCGACCTCAAGGACCCCGCCTGGACGGGGCTGCTGCCGTACCGCACGTACGACGCCGTCCTGACCGCCACCGCCCTGCACTGGCTCGCCCCGGAGCCGCTGGCCGGGCTGTACGGGCAGCTCGCCGGGGTCGTCGGGGAGGGCGGCGTCTTCATGAACGCCGACCATATGCCGGACGCGTCCACACCCCGGATCAACGAGGCCGAGCGCGCCCACCGGCACCTCGCCATGGAGCGGGCCAAGGCCGCGGGCGCCGTCGACTGGCCGCGGTGGTGGGAGCTGGCGGGCCGGGACCCCGTCCTCGCGGAGCCGACCGCCGAGCGCTTCCGGATCTTCGGCGAGCACGCGGACGGGGACACCCCGTCGGTGGAGTGGCACGCGCGCACCCTGCGCGAGGCCGGCTTCGGGGAGGCCCGTGCCGTCTGGTCCTCGCCGTCCGACTCGCTCGTCCTCGCGCTGAAGTAGCGGGAATCGCCGGCCGTCCTGGTCGATGTCGGTGGTGAAGTGAACAGGTGGAAGAGGGAAGAGGTTCGACAGAGGGTGCGAGGGTGCGCTGGGGAAGACCCGGCGCACCCTCTTCGTATCAGAGCCCGCGGAGGCCCTCAGAGGCCCTCAGAGGGCCTCGGGAGACCTCAGAGCACCTTTGACAGGAACGACTTCGTCCGCTCGTGCTGCGGGTGGGTCAGTACGTCGCGCGGATGGCCCGCCTCGACGACCACGCCGTCGTCCATGAAGACCAGCGCGTCGCCCACCTCGCGGGCGAAGCCCATCTCGTGCGTCACCACGATCATCGTCATGCCGTCCGCCGCGAGGTCGCGCATGACGTCCAGGACGTCACCGACCAGCTCCGGGTCGAGCGCCGACGTGGGCTCGTCGAAGAGCATCAGCTTCGGCTCCATCGCCAGCGCGCGGGCGATCGCCACCCGCTGCTGCTGGCCCCCGGAGAGCTGTGACGGGTAGTTGGCGGCCTTGTCGGCCAGACCGACCCGGTCCAGCAGCCGTTCCGCGCGGGCGCGGGCGACGGCCTTCGCCTCGCCCCGTACCTGGACGGGCGCCTCCATGACGTTCTCGATCGCCGTCATGTGCGGGAAGAGGTTGAAGCGCTGGAAGACCATGCCGATGTCCCGGCGCTTCCTGGAGACCTCGCTCTCCTTCAGCTCGTACAGCTTGTCGCCCTTCTGGCGGTAGCCGACCAGCTCGCCGTCGACGTACAGCCGGCCGGCGTTGATCTTCTCCAGGTGGTTGATGCACCGCAGGAAGGTCGACTTCCCCGAGCCCGAAGGGCCGATCAGGCAGAACACCTCGCGCGGCGCCACCTCCAGGTCGATGCCCTTGAGGATGTGCGCGGCGCCGAAGGACTTGTGTACGGCCTGGGCCTGCACCATGGCGTTCATGAGACCGCCTTAGGGGATCGACGGAACGTTGACAGGGCGGAGAGGTTCCTGACGACCTTCTGCCAGGGTGTGAGCGGCAGCGAGCGGCTGGAGCCGCGCGCGTAGTACCGCTCCAGATAGAACTGGCCGATGCTGAAGACCGTGGTCAGGATCAGGTACCAGGCCGCCGCGAGGAACAGCATCTCCGCCGCCGCGCCCGAGGTCTGCCCGATGTCCAGCGCCGCTCTCAGCAGATCCGGATACTGCACCGCCGAGACCAGTGAGGTGGTCTTCAGCATGTTGATGACCTCGTTGCCCGTCGGCGGCACGATGACCCGCATCGCCTGCGGGATCACGACCCGCCGCAGCGTCCTGCCCTGGCTCATGCCGAGCGCGTGCGACGCCTCGCTCTGGCCCTCGTCGACGGAGAGCAGACCGGCCCGGCAGATCTCCGCCATGTACGCGGCCTCGTTCAGGCCGAGCCCCAGCAGCGCCGTCAGGAACGGCGTCATGAACGAGGACCAGTAGTCCTTGTAGATCGGGCCGAGGTTGATGTACTGGAAGACCAGGCCGAGGTTGAACCAGACCAGCAGTTGCACATAGACCGGCGTCCCGCGGAAGAACCAGATGTAGAACCACGCGACGGAGGACGTCACCGGGTTCTTCGACAGGCGCATCACCGAGAGGATCACGCCCAGCACCACGCCCATCAGCATGGCGAGGACGGTGAGCAGCAGGGTGTGCCAGACACCGGAGATGATCCGGCCGTCGAAGAAGAAGTCGGGGATCGCCCCCCAGTTCACCTTGCCCTGCGAGAAGGCGTAGACGAGGGTCGCGAGCAGGGCGACGGCGACCGTGCCGGCCACGTACCGCCCGTAGTGCCGGACCGGGATGGCCCTGATGGCCTCGGGACCGGCGGTCGGCGGACCCGTGGGACCGGCGGGGTCCGCCTTGTCGATGTCGATAGTCACAGATGTATGCCTCTCAGCGCCCAGCCTCCCTCACGGTCACGAGCCGCCGTTGAGCGTGGCCTCGGTGACGGCGCCGGAGTCCGCGCCCCACTTCGCGAGGACCTTCGCGTACTCACCGTTCTTGATGATCGCGTTCATGGCCGTCTGGATGGCGCCGGAGAGCTGCTTGTTGTCCTTGGAGACCGCGATGCCGTACGGCGCGGCCTCGACCGGCTCGCCGACCAACTGGAAGTCGTTGCCGCCGCCGGAGGTCTTCACCGCGTACGCGGCGATCGGGGAGTCGGAGGAACCGGCGTCGGCACCGCCGCCGCGCAGCCGGGTCTGGGCCTGCTGGTCGTTGTCGAACGACTCGATGGTCAGCTTCTTGCCGGCCGGGCACTCATTCGCCTGCTTCTTGGCGAGGTCCTCGGAGACCGAGCCGCGCTGCACGACGATCTTCTTGCCGCAGAGGTCGGTCCAGGTCTTGATCCCCTGGTCCTTGCCCTTCGGCGTGTAGATCGAGACACCGGCGGTGAAGTAGTCGACGAAGTCGACGCCCTCGCCGACCTTCTTGCCGTCCTCGACACCGTCCTGCCGGTCCTTGGTGTCGGTCATCGCGGACATGGCGATGTCGTACCGCTTGGCGCGCAGGCCGGTGACCAGGGTGTCGAAGGTGGCGTTCTCGAATTCGAACGTCACGCCGAGCTGCTTGCCGAGCGCGGCGGCGATGTCCGGGTCGATACCGGCGATCGCGCCGTTCTTGTCCTTGAACTCCACCGGCGCGTACGCGATGTCGGAGCCGACCTTGACGACCCCCTTGCTCTGGATCTCCTTCGGCAGCTTGTCGAAGAGGGGGGCCTTGGCGGCGGACGAGGAGGCCCCGCCCGTGTCGGAGCCGCTCTTCGTCTGGTCACCGCAGGCGGTGAGCAGCAGGGTGCCCGCGACCGCGATCGCGCCAACCGCGGCCATCCGGGACCTCGCGGTGGTCGTACGACAGGTGGTGCTTGCGGTCATGATCAGGATCCTCCGGCGGATGAGGGAGCTGCCAATGGCCGAGCACGCGTCTTCGAGTGTCGCGACCTAGTGTGATGAGTGGCATCTTGCCATTCGGACGGTCCCCTCAAGAGCGCCGGGCATGTCAAAATCGGGTAACGGGAGATCCCCGCGATATCGACGAGGCAGCCCATCACGGCCGGACCTTCTGTCGAGGCACCTTCTTGCGGCCGTAGAATCTCCGGTCCGTATCCCCTACCGGGTGTGATTCATCTGCTTTCCGGAAGTGTCGGCATTATGCGGCATTGCACGGCATGAGCGGCTATGAGTCATCTCACCGTGGGGGACCGCGCGCGGACACCGCCGCGGCGCGCGTGTGCGACGCGCCCGCTCCGTACATACGCACGTCGGTGCAGGTACGGATGCGGTGCCCACCCCACTCCTCCTCATCCGGGGAGTGGACACCCTCAACTGATGAAGACACAAGGGGTCACCTACATGGCAGCGGAGATCGTCAATCATCGCGACGGCGGCGTGGACGGGGCGGAAGGTTCCTCCGAGGAGCCCTTCGATCCGGCCTTCGCGCTGCACCGCGGCGGCAAGATGGCCATCCAGGCCACGGTGCCGGTGCGGAACAGGGACGACCTGTCCCTCGCGTACACACCCGGTGTGGCGAAGGTCTGCAGCGCGATCGCCGAGCGGCCCGAGCTGGTGCACGACTACACCTGGAAGTCGCAGGTCGTCGCCGTCGTCACGGACGGTACGGCGGTGCTCGGGCTCGGCGACATCGGACCGGAGGCCTCGCTCCCCGTGATGGAGGGCAAGGCGATCCTGTTCAAGCAGTTCGGCGGGGTGGACGCGGTGCCGCTGGCGCTCGCCACCACCGACACGGACGAGATCGTCGAGACCGTCGTCCGGCTCGCGCCCTCCTTCGGCGGGGTCAACCTGGAGGACATCTCGGCGCCGCGCTGCTTCGAGATCGAGCGCCGGCTCCAGGAACGCCTGGACATCCCCGTCTTCCACGACGACCAGCACGGCACCGCCGTCGTCACGCTCGCCGCCCTGCGGAACGCGGCGAAACTGACCGGGCGCACCCTCGGCGAGCTGCGCGCCGTCATCTCCGGCGCGGGCGCGGCGGGCATCGCCATCGCCAAGTTCCTGCTGGAGGCGGGCGTCGGCGACGTCGCCGTGGCCGACCGCAAGGGCATCGTCAGCGCCGACCGCGACGACCTGACCGACGTCAAGCGCGAACTGGCCGCCCTGACCAACCGCGCGGGGCTCTCCGGCTCGCTGGAGGCCGCGCTCGCCGGTGCCGACGTCTTCATCGGAGTCTCCGGCGGTACGGTCCCCGAGCCGGCGATCGCCTCGATGGCGCCCGGCGCGTTCGTCTTCGCGATGGCCAACCCGAACCCCGAGGTGCACCCGGACATCGCGCACCGGTACGCGGCGGTCGTGGCGACGGGCCGCAGCGACTACCCGAACCAGATCAACAACGTGCTCGCCTTCCCCGGGATCTTCGCGGGCGCGCTCCAGGTGCGGGCCTCCCGGATCACCGAGTCCATGAAGATCGCGGCGGCGGACGCGCTGGCGGCCGTCGTCGGCGACGAGCTGGCCGCCGACTACGTCATCCCCTCGCCGTTCGACGAGCGGGTGGCACCTGCGGTGACGGCGGCGGTGGCCGCGGCGGCCCGTGCGGAGGGCGTCGCGCGTCGCTGACGCCCGCGCTTTCGTATACGCGCCCAACGCACTTTCCTACGGCGTGCGCGCCGGACGGGCCGGCCACGGTCGGGCCGTCCGGCGCGCGTGCTCACAGCCACGTCCGGCCGCCGTACGCCCGAAAGTTCGGCAGGCGGCCTTTACCGGTTCATGTGCGGCTGCTGGGATGCCTGGCGTTGACAACGGCATCAGGAGGCGCTTGTGAACCTGCTTGTGAACGGGGACGCCGAGAGCGGGCCGGGAGGGAACGCCGAACCGGTGGCATCGGTCGACGGCTGGTCCGTACGCCAGGGGGCGCCCGCCCTCGTCGCGTACGCCTACGGCAACGGCTACCCGGCCCCGGGCGACCCCGGCCCCGCCCGCCGTGGCAGCCGGTTCTTCTCCGGCGGGAACAGCCCGCGCACCGCGCTCGTCCAGGACGTACCGCTGCCCGCGCGGGGCGCCACCGGCCGCGCCGCCGTGGACGCGGGGCGGGTGCGGTACGCGGTGTCCGCCTGGCTCGGCGGATACGCGGCGCAGGAGGACGGCGCCAGGCTCTCCGTGGAGTTCCGCGACGGCCGGGGCACCCCCCTCGCGCTCTCCGTCCTCGGCCCGGTCACCGCCGCGGAACGGGGCGGCCGTACCGCCCTCGTGGAGCGCGCCGCCGAGGCCGCCGTACCGCCCGGCGCCCGCTCAGCGCGGGTGCTGCTGGTCCTCACCCGGACCGGTTCCGGCACCTCCAACGACGGCTACGCCGACGCGATCTCACTGACCCTCCACGCCGAAGGGGTGCGGCCGTGAACGCCACCACGGGACTGAACCGGCGCGACCTGCTCAAGGCCGCCGGAGCCGCCGGAGCGCTCGGCACCGTCTGGCCACTGAGCGCCGGACTCTCGCCCGCGCAGGCCCGCGAGGCCGCCGCCGCGCTCGGCTCGACGTACGACACCGCGCCGTTCACCCTCGGCGTCGCCTCCGGCGATCCGCGGCCGACCAGCGTCGTGCTGTGGACCCGGCTCGCCCCCGAGCCCTTCGCCGAGCCCGGTGAGCAGCCGCTGCCCGAGGTCGCCGAGGTGCGGTGGGTCGTGGCCGAGGACCGCGCGCTGCGCCGGGTCGTCGCCCGGGGCACCGTCCCGGCGTCCGCGACGCTCGCGCACAGCGTGCACGTACCGGTGACCGGGCTGCGCCCCGGCCGTACGTACTGGTACGCGTTCAGCGCGCTGGGCCGGACCAGCCGCACCGGCAGGACCAGGACCGCGCCCGCCGGACGCGTCGGCTCCGTACGCTTCGCCACCGCCAACTGCCAGAACTACCCGCAGGGTTACTACGCGGCGCTGCGCGGGATCGCCCGTGAGCGGCTGGACTTCGTCCTCCATCTCGGCGACTACGTCTACGAGTACGGGCCCGAGGGCGGCGATGTCGTACGCGACAACAACGGCCCGGTGATCCAGACGCTCGCCGACTACCGCAAGCGCCACGCGCTCTACAAGGGCGACCCCTCGCTGCGCGCCGCCCACGCCGCCCACCCCTGGTTCCTGACCTGGGACGACCACGAGGTGGCCAACGACTACAGCGGTACGGGCGGCGGCGCGCCGTTCCTCCAGCGCCGGGCCGCCGCGTACCAGGCCTGGTACGAGCATCTGCCGCACCGCGACGCGGGGGACGGCGACGGCGCCTCGACCGCGCTTCCCGACCCGGAGATCCACCGGGTGCGCCGCTGGGGCGATCTGCTGGAGCTGGCGGTGCTGGACCTGCGCCAGTACCGCTCCGCGCAGAACCTCGCCGACGGCACGATCCTCGGCGCGGAGCAGAAGGCCTGGCTCAAGCGGACCGTCGACCGGGCCCCGGACTCCTGGCACGTCTGGGGCAACTCGATCATGCTCAGCCAACTGCGCGGATCGCCCGGCGGCCGGTACATGTTCACCGATCAGTGGGACGGCTTCCTCGCCGAGCGGAAGGAGGTCCTGGAGCATGTCCGTACGAGCGGTCTGGAGGACCTGGTCGTACTCACCGGGGACTGGCACTCGGCCTTCGTCGACGACATCCGGCCGGACTACGACAACCCCGAATCACCCGTCATCGGCACGGAGTTCACGGCGCACTCGGTGACCTCCAGCGCGTACGACGCGGAGTGGAACGCGGCCAACGGCCCGCTCATGGGCCGGGCCAACCCGCACCTCCAGTACTTCGAGGGGAACCGGTACGGCTACGACGTGTACGAGGTGACCCCGGAGCGCTTCAGCACCCACATGCGGGTGATCGAGGACCGCCGGGACCCCGCGTCGCCCGTCTCCACCCTGACCACCTTCCATGTCGACCGGGGCACGGTGGGCGCGTACGAGGACCCGGCGACGAGGAATTCGCCCGCGCAGTACCGCAGGGACTGAGTGGTAGGGGGCGGGCCGGGGCGCGTGTCGTACGTGTCACCGGCCCGTCCGGTCCCGTCCGCCGCCCCGCCGCCCTATCGTCGGGGCCATGTTTGCCGCCTACGCAGCCCACACGGACTTCGCCCACCCTCTCGACGGCCTGGAGCTGGGCGAACGCCCGGCCCCCGAGCCACGCCCCGGCTGGACCACCGTCACGGTGAAGGCCGCCTCCCTCAACCACCACGACCTGTGGTCGCTGCGGGGGGTGGGCCTCTCCCAGGACAAGCTGCCGATGATCCTCGGCTGTGACGCCGCCGGGCTCGACGAGGACGGCAACGAGGTCGTCGTCCACTCCGTCATCGGCGGGGGCGACCACGGCACCGAGCCGCGCTCGATCCTCACCGAGCACTACCAGGGCACGTTCGCCGAGCGCGTCACCGTACCGGCCTCCAACGTCCTGCCCAAGCCCGCCGAGCTGTCCTTCGAGGAGGCCGCCTGTCTGCCGACCGCCTGGCTGACCGCGTACCGCATGCTCTTCACCAACGCCGGTGTACGGCCCGGGGATTCGGTCCTGGTCCAGGGCGCGGGCGGCGGGGTGGCCACGGCGGCGATCGTCCTGGGCAGCGCGGCGGGGCTCCGGGTGTACGCGACGAGCCGTGACGCGGCGAAGCGGGCGCGTGCGGTGGAGCTGGGCGCGGTGGAGGCGTACGAGCCGGGCGCGCGGCTGCCGCACCGCGTGGACGCCGTCATCGAGACGGTCGGCGCGGCCACCTGGTCGCACTCCGTCAAGTGCCTGCGGCGCGGCGGCACCCTGGTGATCTCGGGCGCGACGAGCGGCGACCGCCCCGACCACGCCGAGCTGACCCGGATCTTCTTCCTGGAGCTGAGGGTCGTGGGCTCGACGATGGGGTCGCGGGACGAGCTGGAGGACCTGCTCTCGTTCTGCGCGCTCAAGGGGGTGCGGCCGGTGATCGACGAGGTGCTGCCGCTGGACCGGGCGCGCGAGGGCTTCGAAAGGATGGCGGCGGGCGGCCTGTTCGGGAAGGTGGTCCTGACGGTCTGAAGTCTCCCTCCGCACTCTCCACCCGTACTCTCCACGCCCTCCATGTCAACCAGGGTTGACGCATCGGTCCGTGTCAACGTAAGTTGACACGCATGACCGAAGCGACGGATCTCGCCGAGCGGGCGGGCGACCGCGACCCCCGGGTCGGGCTGAGGGCGGTCGCCGCGCTGCGGCGGCTGCTGGAACGGCTCGAATCCGTACAGGTGCGCAGCGCCCGGAATCAGGGCTGGTCGTGGCAGGAGATCGCGGACGAGCTGGGTGTCACCCGGCAGGCCGCGCACAAGAAGCACGGGAGGCAGTGATGTTCGAACGGTTCACCGAGGGTGCGCGCGACGTCGTCACGGACGCGGTCGGCCACGCCGGCCGCACCGGCGCGGCCACCGTCACCGAGGAGCACCTCCTGCTGGCGCTCTTCGAACGGCAGGGCACCCGGGCGTCCTTCGCCCTCGCCGCGCTGGGCCTGGCCGGCCGCCGCACGTCGGTGGAGGACGCCCTCCGGGACGCCCGGCGCAGGGGCGGCCTGTCGAAGGCGGAGACGGAGGCGCTCGCGGGGCTCGGGATCGACGTGGACGAGATCGTCGCCCGCGTCGAGGAGACCCACGGCGAGGGCGCGCTGCGCGTCGCCGTGAAACCCGGGCGGACCCGGTGGTCAAAGCACCGCCCGTTCGCCCCCGGCGCGAAGGCGGCCCTGGTGCGCTCGCTGCGCATCGCCCAGGGCCGCGGCGACCGTGTCATCGGCGACGAACACCTCCTGCTGGCGCTGACGGCGCGCCCGGGGGTGGTGTCGGAGGTCCTGGCGGACCACGGGGCGACCTATGCGGCGGTGGAGCGGGCGATGTTCGGCGAGGAGGAAGGGTGCGGGGGCGTCACGGGTGCGGGCGGGGTGCGGGCAGGCTGAGCGCGGGGGTCGGCGTAGGCGCTCAGGACCTTCGAGCCGGGTGATCAAGGGACTCGGTTCGTTCTCCGCGTCGGGCGATGACCGCGTCGGTGTACAGCTCTCTCGTCAGGTCGTCCTGGCCGATGCCGAGTGACTGGAGTACAGCACGGACATCGGCCAGGGCAGCCTGGACGTCGTCCTCGGCAACGAGGGTTTCCACCTCGATGTATGTGCCGTCCACTTCAGGGACCCGGACGAGGGTGGCCAGCATCGCGCGGCCCGCAGCCTCGAACCGATAGTTCCGGCAGCGCTTCTCGAACGTGATCACAGGCGCGTAGCCGAGGCCCTTGACGATCGCGTGGGCCGCCTCGGCGTCAGCTACGAGGGTTTCGTGTTCGGGCTTCGCTCCCGACGTCTCATCGACTGTGGCGTCCTTGAACGTCAGGAGCGTCCGAACCCCGTCGGTGCCATGGACGGTGCGCAGGCGCAGTTCCTGGTCCTGTTTGTCGAGGCACCTGTTGGGGCTGTCGAAGTACGTGTCCTGGTACACCTCCACCCGCGCGGTGGCCAGCTTCTCCAGCTCTTGCGTCACCGCCTCGGGCGCGTGAACACAAGCCTTCAGCTCTGCCTCGATCACGGGGGCGATCCCTCTCTCTTCAGATCGTACGTTCAGCGGTATCGACCAGGGCCTCGAACATCCGGCGGAATCCACGGCACAGGGGACCGTGCGGCGTCTCGACCACCTTGTAGGTGGCGGACTCGTGCCCTTCCCAGCCCGCGTCGAAAGCGCTGATGAACATGGTGGCGTCTGTGCGGATCATCCGCCAGGTCGGCAGCATCCCGTACCGGTATGCGCGTAAGTCGCACGAGTCGGCCAGTTCGCGCAACCGTGCCTCGGCCAGCCGGACTCCGTCGGCGAGCGATTCGACCGACTCGCCGATCTCCGCCGCCCGATGGGCCAACGCTGCCGAGTCCGGGTCGAGCAGCAGTACCCGTGTACGGAGACCGTTTCCACCCTGCTCGCGTGGCAGACAGGCACGCAGCAGGGAATCGTTCAGCCCGATCAGCCCGAGCCCGCGCACGGCGAGAACATCCAGTTGTCCGGCGGCTCGCGCCTGCTGCTGGATCTCTTCGCGAGCGGACGCCTGCGAGGCGTACACCCTCACCACTTCGGGGAAAGCCGCCAGGTCGAAGGCCGCACCGCCGCCGCGTTTCTCCCTGCCGGCTGCCAGCCCGAGCAAATGTCGCGCGTCATCCGGCATATTGAGGCCGTCGGCAATCCGCTCATACACATCGAGCCGTGAGATCTCCCGACGGCCGTTGATGATCTCGTTGACACGCCCTTGCGTCATGTCCGCCGCTGAGGCGATACGTGCCTGGCTGACCCCGGCGTACCGCTGAACGCAGCGGAACACGGCACCCATGTCCCGCGCTCGCAGCGCCTCGCGGACCTCGGCACGCTCCCATGCCCAATCCGGCAGCTCGATCGATGCAGGTCTCATCGGCATACGACGACCTTAGATGCCGGCTGACGGGCGGGGATTCATCCCACGGTGAGATTACCGTTCGGGTATCGAAGCGGCACGTATGGTCACCGGATCTTGGTGGTATGACGAGAATTCCTGCCCCGACCGGTCCGGTGGCACCGCATGCCGCATGGCCCGCCGCGATGGAGATCTCCGGGGAACCGCTGCCCGTGGAGTTGTTGTCGAAGCGTCAGCGACGCGGTGCCGACTGCGTTTTCTGCGGCGTCACGCTCAGACCCGGCGATGTTGTGGACCTCGGGGAACCTGTGGACAGGGGGACGCGCTGGTTCCCGCGCTCTCATCGTCGGCACCTCGCTGAGGCCGTCTAGTGATGTGCGCCAGGGGCGGTCATGACTTTCCGTACGAGGACGAGTCGGGCGCCTATTGCGCGGTACATGGCGTGACAGTGCTGTGGCATCGCGAGCCGCTCACGGACGGCGGCGTTCCCGGTGAGACGTCCACGCTGCCTGCGGCTGTGCCCGAACGGGGCACGGCGTCGACGTCGCGCACCACCTGATCCCCGCTCCGGCCGCCCATATCCCTGGCAGGAGTGCGGCCGAAGCGGGTCCGTGCACCACCCGTCGTGAAGAAGGGATCAGCACATGGCCTCTATCCACGCACAACGCCGGGCCGTCGTCCAGACGGACCCGGACAACACCGATATCGAGGACGGCGACAGCGGCGGCTCCAACCCGTCGTCCGGTTGCGGTGACAACGGCGGATACACCGTCTGAATCGGTGGTGAGCGGCCCCGGCCCCGGGGCCGCTCGGCTTCGGCGACACCAGAGAGAAGAGAACGTGCACCGCATCTTGACGGGTACAGGGCGGGTGACCGTGTTGCCCCTCCTGCACACATGGCCCGACCGGTACGCCGTACTCGCCTACACCACTACAGGTCACGTCGGCGACACCGCTGTCGTCGGCCACTTGCCGACACCCGGCGCGTCGCGCCTCGGGCTCATGGAGACGGCCGCCCGCCATCAGCCCACCCGGTTGTACGGGTCCTCGGGCGGGCCCGGTTTCGCCGAGGCGTGCTGGCTGATCTGTGTCGGCTGGAGCGGACGCAGCGTTCCCAAGCCGGGGAGCCTTGAACTCCGCTGCGCCGACTGGTCCCTGGAGGTCGAGGACAGCAGGGAACTCGGGCGGAACATGTACGGACACGACCGCCTCCACGTGGGTCGCTTCTCGCTGATCGACCCACAACTGGCCCGACAGGCAGGTGAGGTGATGCCTACTGCCTGACCGGCCGGGCGGCACCGCCGCCCCGCCCCGCCCGGCCCGTCACTTCCCAGGGGTGCGCAGCAGCGCGCCGATGTGGGCTGCCGCCGTCGACAAGTGGCTTCGGGCCTCGTTGAGTTGGGGGGACGTGACGCCGTGGTCGCGGGCCGCGTCGCGGATCTCGTCGCGGAAGCGGTCCAGCAGCCGGTCCAGGTCCCGGGCCGGGTCGCCGGACTCCGGGGTGTCCTTCGCCCACTCCTGGGCGTCCGGCGCCGCCGCGTCCGGCTCGGTGGTGTACGGGGGCCACGCGGACCCGGTCAGGCCGCCGAGTTGGCCGGCCAGCTCGGACAGGCCCTCCCGCAGGCCCGTCGGCCAGTCGCCGCGTACGAAGTGGTGCTGTACCTGGTCCTGGACCTGCTGGGCGATGCGCTGCATCTCCTGACGCGCTTTCTCCTGGGCCTCCTTGGCCTGGCGGCGGGCCTGCTGGGCGTCCTCGCGGGCCCGGCGGGACTCGTCCTTCGCGCGGCGGGCCTGCTCCTTCCACTCCTGCTTCGCGCGCTTCAGCTCCTCCTTCGCCGCGCCCCAGGACTCCGTGTCCCCCAGAGGGGCGGATCCGGCGGTTCCGGTGGAACCGGCGGAGGCGCGGGTGTGGGAGGCCGCCGCGCGCATCTCGTTACGGAGCCGGCCCGCCGCTCCCCGTACGTCCTCGCGGATCTCCGCGGCCAGTTCGGAGACCGACTCGCGGATCTCCAGCTCCAGATCGGCCAGTTCGCCGCCGCGCCCGGCCAGCTCGGCGCGGCCCGCCTCGGTGATCGAGTAGACCTTGCGGCCGCCCTCGGTGGCGTGCGTGACCAGGCCCTCGGCCTCCATCTTGGCCAGCCGCGGGTAGACCGTGCCGGCGGAGGGCGCGTACAGGCCCTGGAACCGCTCCTCCAGCAGCCGGATCACCTCGTACCCGTGGCGCGGCGCCTCGTCCAGCAGCTTGAGCAGGTAGAGGCGGAGTCGGCCGTGGGCGAAGACCGGGGGCATGTCAGAGCTCCTTCGTCAGGGAGGGCGCCGCGCCGGCCGGGGCGGGGCCGTGCGGTCCGTCGTGGGGGGCGTCCTCCGACGGGGGTTTTCTGAGCAGGGCGATCGCGCCCGACACCGTGTTCGCCCTGACCGTGCCCGCGCCCGCGCCGAGGGTGCCGGTGATCTTGTGGGCGCCCCACCGGCCGCTGACCCGCAGATCGTCGAACGCGTTGGTCACCGAACCGCTCGCCGTGTTCGCCTCGACCTGCGCGTCCGTGGGGTGCGGCAGCCGGATCGCGACCTCGCCGGAGACGGTGTTGAGGCTGATGTCCGTGGGCTCGCCCGCCGGGTCGAGATCGAGGTCGATGACCATGTCGCCGCTGACCGAGTCCGCCCGTACCCGCGATCCGGAGCCCTCGACGACCGTCAGGCTGCCCGACACGGAGTGGTAGTGCAGGCTGCCGGTGACCGCCTGGGCCTCCAGGTCGCCGGAGACCGTCTCGGCGCGCACCTCACCCGACAGCCCGACGAGCGTGGTGTCCCCGCTGACGCCGCGGACCGCCGTACGCCCCCGGATCCCGGTGATCACGGTCTCGGCGCCGACGGCGCCCACCTCCACCGCGGTCCCGGTGGGGACGGCGAGCGTGACGACCGCGCTGCGCCGCCTGCCCTTGGGGTCGAGCCAGTCCAGGAGGCTCTTCCAGGCCAGGTCCTCGTAGGCGACCGTCAGGGTCGAGCCGTCCAGGGTCACGATCAGCGGCGGGCCCTCGACGCCGGAGATCTCCAGTTTGGTGCCGCCCCGCCGGTGCGGCAGGGCCTCGTCCGTACCGACCACGTTCACCCTGCCGTTGACGAGGCGCACGTCCAGCGTGGTCACCCGGTCGTCGAAGGTGAGCTGCTCGGACTCGGTGACTCGCCACGTCGACTCCGCCATGGTGCTGACCTCCCGAGGCACGGCTTGACGCAACATATCGCGTCTCTTGAAGAACACGATATATCGCGGTTACGGGAAGTCAAGACCGGACGGCGGTGCGGGCCCGTCCGGGCGCCCGTACCGGGACAAAGTGCCCTAGCGTAAGGGCCATGAACGCGACATCCACAGGTGCGCTGCTGCTCTGCCGGGCCGAACCGGCGGCGGTACGGCCCGCCGCCCATCTGCTCCGCGAGAAGCTGCTGCTGGCCCCGGCCGGCCGGGGCTGGAGCCTGCTGGTCCCGGAGGGAAAGCCGTGGCTGGACGGTACGGAGCCGGTCGACCGCGTGGTCGCAGGTTGGGCCACCGCGCTCGCCGTCGGCGCCAACTGGCCGGTGCTCGCGCTCTGGTGGGACCCGGACCGGGCGGGCTACGTCCTGGCCGCGGGCTTCCGCCGTACGGTCGGCTACACCTGGCTGGCGGACGGCACCGCGGCCGGTGAGGACGAGGCGATGCGGACCTTCGCCGCCCGGCTCGGCCTCGACCCCGTACTGGACCTCCAGGCGCTGGAGCCGCTCACCCTGGGCGACCCGGACGCCGACTCCCGGGCCCGGCTGCTCGCGCTCGCCGCGTTCCTCACCCGCACCGGCCTCACCCTCCCGGCGGGACTCACCCCGGGCGAACCGGCCGACCGGCTCCGCGAGGTGGCCCGTATCCAGCCGGGCGCCGAACAGATCGAGTGGGCGGGCTGGCGCGACGCGGTACGGGCCGAGCTGGACGAGGTCGAGGAGGGGCCGCTCGGCCCCTGGCTGCACGGGCCGCGGGCCCGGCTGCTCGGCGCCGCGCAGCTCGCGGCGGGCGCCCCGCTGGTGGTGTGGGCGCTGCGCCGCCGCAGCACGGGCTGGGCCTTCGCGGGCGCGCTGCTGATCGCGCAGGGCGTGCTGGGACTGGCGTACGACCGGCTCCGTACCGGCGGGGAGTGATCCGGCGGTACGCCGCTCTTCTACGCGGCCGGTCGCCTACTCGTCCTCGTCCTCGTCGTCCAGCCGGGCCAGCCAGGTCGCCAGCCGCTCGACCGGCACCTCGAAGTCGGGGTTGAGGTCGACGAACGTGCGCAGCTGCTCGGCCAGCCACTCGAAAGTGACCTCCTCCTCGCCGCGCCGCTTCTCCAGTTCCTCGATCCCGCGGTCCGTGAAGTACATGGCCATCAGCCTAATGCCTGGTCGTCGTACCTGGTCATCGGCGGCGAGGGGCCGCAGAACCGTTCGGGTGCGAACCGCCGTCCTCATCCGTGTGCCTCGCATCGGCGGCGTACTGCCGCTAATCTGCGGGGAATTGGGGGAAATGGGGATGCCATGGGTGACGGAGAGGCCAGTGTCGCGCGCATCGAGATGCCGGACGGCACACCCGTATGGGCCCGGATCTCCGGTGCCGAGGAGCTGAGCCGCCCTACCGGGGGGCTGACGTACTCGGACACCGGATTCGCCGACCAGGTACAGGCCCGGGTCGAGAGTCTGCAAGGCGTCGTGACCAGCGTCGCGCGTTCGCTCGTCGGGCCGCTTCGCGCGGTCAGGCCCGACGAGGTCAGCATCGAGTTCGGGATCGAGCTCACCGCGAAATCGGGGAAGGTCGTCGGGCTGCTCGCCGACGGCGAGGCCAAGGGAGGGATCAAGGTCACGCTCACCTGGACCGGCGGTGGACCGCCCGCCGACCTGTCCGCGCCACCGCTGGTGCCGCCACAGGCCCAGCGGCCACCCGTACCGCCGCCGGCGGCACCGCCCGCCGCGCCGCCCCACGCGCCGCCGCCCGGGGGCGCGTCCCCCGGCGCACCGGCGCACCCCGACGGGTCCGCGCCTCCGGCCGGGAGCGGCACATGATCGACGGGCTGGGCCGGGTCGAGCCGGGCGGGCCCGCCGAGGACGCGGCCACCCGCAGTGCGCTGCGCGACCTCGTCATGGCGGCGACCGTGCGCATCCATGGCCCGGAGCGCGGGTATGTCCCTGAGGGGTCGGGCGGAAGCTTCCTGGGGAGCGGCTTCTTCATCGCCCCGAGCTGGGTTCTCACATGCGCGCACGTGGCGCTGCAGGGGGAGGGGCGGGACGTGACAGTGATCTTCGAAACCGGTCCCCGCAGCGGCGAGACCTCCGTGGCCGGCACGGTGGTCGCCGCGTTGCCCGAGCCGGCCCCCGAGCACCTGCCCGGCGAGCTCGGCCCGGCGGGACCGCGCGGTGGCGGCTGGCCCGCCCCCGATCTCGCGCTCGTCCGGCTCCGCCGCCCCGTCGAGCACGCCTGTGTGTACGTCACGGAGCGCCCCGCCGCGTTCTTCGGCGGCGGCGCGGTGCTCTACTCCGGCTGGACGGAGGTGGGCGGCCGGATCAAGCGGCTCAGCGGGCAGTTGGCGGTCCAGGGGACGGTCGGCGGCTGGTCGGACCCGGAGGACGAGCAGGTACGGCTCGGCGGGGACGTGCTCCCGCCGGGGGTCTCCGGCGGGCCCGCGGTCGATCTGGCGCGCGGCGAGGTGGTCGGCGTACTGAAGTCCCAGCTCGTCGGCGGCATGGGCGGGACGTCCATCGGTATCGAGCGGCTGCGCTCGCTGCCCGTGCCCGCCGCGATGGCCGAGGCCGAGGCCGACGACGACTACCAGGCGGTCTTCCACGCCCACGACCGCTACCACGCGGACCGGCAGTTGACCCGCGCGGACACCGGCTGGACCTGGGCGGACGTACAGACCTCGCTGGGCGCGGGCGCCGACCGCGCGCTCAGCCCGCAGCAGCGGATCCTGCTGCTCGGCAGGCTCGCCGAGCTGCCGCCGCCGGTCTCCACGCACAGCCTGCTCGATCTGCTGGTCCGGCTGCCGGGCGTGCACCGCGTGGAGCGCTATCCGGCGCCGCGGAGCTGGCGGGACGGGCTGGGCGTGCTGTACGAGACGCGCGGCGGCGGCGCCGCGCTCGAACTCGTCCTGCGCTACTGCATGAGCGCCATCGCCGCCGAGCGCCCGTATGTCACGGGGGCCACCGCGGCGGCCGAGGAGGCGCTCTGGGACTGGGTGAAGTTCATCGCCGACGACCGGCTCTCCCGCGACTTCCGCAACGAGATCGCGCTGCTGTGGTCCGCGGCCCGGCACCGTACGGACCGCGCCCAGCGGCGCGCCGCCCCCGCGTACGGGGAGCGGCCCCGTGCGGGCGAGCGCTCCTTCGTCCTGCTGGAGCTGGAGCCGCGCGGCTGGGAGCGTGACAGCTACGACTGGCGCGTCGGGGTCGCCCGGCACAGCGGGGAGGTGCTGCCGGTCGCCGAGGACAGCCGCGGCACGCCCGGCAACGCGCTGCCCACCCGGCTGACCGGTTCGCTGGCGGAGGCGTTCCGCCGGTGCGACGAGCCGGACAGCCCGGCCGTGCTCCAGGTCGCCGTCGTGCGGCAGCAGCTCGGACTGGAGGTCGAGGGGTGGCGCCTCGCGCCGGACGAGCCGCCGCTCGGCGCGCTGCGCCCGGTGGTGGTGCGCTGCTCGGACCGGGAGCCGCCGCTCTCCGAGGAGGAGGCCAGGGAGTACCGGTCGCGCTGGAGCCGTACGGCGGACGCCGCGATACGGGCCGAGATCATCGACTGCGAGGACGGATTACGGGTACCCGTACCCCAGGAGGAGCGGCTGCGCTCCCTGGCGTACGAGACCGTGCCCGTGCTCTGCCGTTACGCGGCCCGGCCGGACGGCGAGACCGCGGCCGGTCTGGGCAGGGTCGTGCGCGGCGGCTTCCATGTCGCGCTGCTGCGACGCGGCGAGAGCCGGCCCGAGGCGGTCTGCGCGGAGTTCCACCGGCGGGCCGCGCACACCGTGGCCGAGGCGGACGGCGCGGAACAGCTTCCGCGGATCCTGATGGAGCTGCGGCAGGGCGTGCACGCGGGCCGTGCGGAGATGTTCTGGTCGGACGGCGTGGCGCTGTTCTACGACGATCCGCACCATCCGCTGCCCGGGTCCGGCCAGTTGCTGGAGGCGCCATGACCGACGCGGAACACCGCCCCTGGCCCGGCTCCTGGAAGACCCTTACGGGGTACGGCCCGGATCGCTACGGTGAAGCACCTTCGGCGGCTGCCGCCCCCGGCGGACGAGTGAGGACGAGGACATCACCATGAGTGAACCCAGCGAGTGGCTCATCTACCGAGGGGCCGGCGAACCGCACGACGGCATCGCCCAACTGCCCCCGCCGCCGCCCTGGCGGGACTTCGCGGGCGGCTCCGGTGGCGACGCCGGCGACGGCTCCGGTGGCGACGGCTCCAGTGGTGACGGTTCCGGTGGTGACGGCTCCGCCGACCGGCGGCTCGGCGGGTACCGGCACGAGGCGGAGCTGCACCGCCCCGGCGCCGAGGAGCTGGAGATGATCAACGCGGCGCTCTATCTGCGCCGCCCGCTCCTCGTCACCGGCAGCCCCGGCGCGGGCAAGTCCACCCTGGCCCACTCCGTCGCCCATGAACTGGGGCTCGGCCGGGTGCTGCGCTGGCCCATCGTCAGCCGGTCCACGCTGCTGGACGGGCTGTACCACTACGACGCGATCGCCCGCCTCCAGGACGTCCAGCTCGCCGCGCACAGCGCCGCCGCCGGGAGCGGGGTGACACCGGGCCAGGACCCGTCGGCGGACATCGGCAGCTACATCAGGCTCGGCCCGCTCGGCACGGCGCTGCTCCCCTCCGAGCAGCCGCGTGTCCTGCTCATCGACGAGCTGGACAAGAGCGACATCGACCTGCCCAACGACCTCCTCAACGTGCTGGAGGAGGGCGAGTTCGGCATCCCGGAGCTGGAGCGGATCGCCGACCGGCTGCCCGACGGAGAGGCCGAGGTCCTCACCGACGACGGCAGAAAGGTACGGATCAAGGGCGGCCGGGTGCAGTGCCGCGCCTTTCCCTTCGTCGTCCTGACCAGCAACGGGGAGCGCGACTTCCCGGCGCCCCTGATGCGCCGCTGCATCCATCTGGAGCTGGGCCGGCCCGACCACCAGCGTCTCGCCACCTTCGTACGGGCCCACCTCGGCGACGAGGCGGCGCGCGCGGGCGACGATCTCATCGCGCACTTCCTGGAGCGCTCGCGCAGCGAACTGATCGCCACCGACCAGCTCCTGAACGCGATCTACCTCACCGACACGGCCGCGCCCGCGGGCCGTGACCGCCTCGCCGACCTGCTCATCCAGCGACTCGACCGGCCGAGGTGATGCGCTGATGCCCGACGTCACGGTGCGGCACGGCCCGGCGAACGAGCCGGAACCGGGACACGGGTACGACCCTGCCGCGCGCAGGGGGGAGCCCGGCGCCGGGGAGGCGTCCCCGTCCGACGGTGCGCGGCTCACTCCACTCACCACGCTCACCTCACTCACCGCGCTCGTCGCGCGGCTGCGCGGCGCCGGTCTCGACCCCGACGCCGAGCAGCTCTGCGACGCCCTCTGGCTCGCCCAGCAGACCCGCCGCGACCGCGCCGAGCCGTCCGGCGCGGGCCCCGGTGAGGGCTCCCGCGCCGGCCTGCCGGGACAGGAGCCGGGCGGGGAGCTCCCCGCCCGGCCAGGACCCGAAGGCGCGGAGGGAACGCCCCCGGCCGGCGACGACGCGCCCGAACGCCCGCCCGGCCTCCCGCCGGAGGACCCCCGCATCGCCCTCTACCCCGTACCGCGTCACGACGGGGCACGTCACGACCTGCCGCGCCACGACGGAGCGCGCTCCTCCGGGCCGTGGTCGTCAGGCGCCGCCGCGGCGCTCACCCTGGGCGTACCGGCCGCCCCCGCGCTCCCCGCGCCCCTCGAACTCCAGCGCGCCCTCCGTCCGCTTCAGCGGTACCGGCCCGCCGCGCCTCCGCTGCGCCGTACCCTTGACGAGGTGGCGACCGTAGAGCTGAGTGCCCGCGCCGGCGGGCTGATCATTCCGGTGTTCCGTGGGGTCTCGCGCGGGGACGCGATTCTGCAGCTCGTGATGGACGCCTCGTCGTCGATGCGTGTCTGGGAACGGCTCTTCGCCGAACTCCAGCAGATCTTCGGCCAGTTGGGCGCCTTCCGCGATGTGCAGACCCGCTATCTCCACCAGGGGCCCGACGGCGCGCCCGCCGTCAGCAGAAGCCCCGACCCGGCCGCCGCGCCGCTCAGTTCCGCCGACCGGCTCAGCGACCCGACCGGGCGCCGCGTCACCGTCGTCGTCAGCGACTGCGCGGGCCCCCTCTGGCACAACGGGCGCGCCCACCGGCTGCTGCACCAGCTCGGCCGCCAGGCGCCCACCGCCGTCCTCCAGCCGCTGCCGCAGCGCATGTGGAACCGGACCAGGCTGCCCGTCACCTACGGGGTCCTCTCCCGGGGCGAGGGACCGGCCGGCGCCACCGTGCTGAAGGTCGGCGGCGACGCCGCCACGGCGCCCGCCGCCCGGCCCGGCGCCCTCGCCGTCCCCGTACTGCCGCCCGTCGCCGGCGCCCTCGGCGCCTGGGCGCGGCTGCTCTCCGGCACCGGAGCGGGCCGGATCTCCGGCGCGGTCGGCTGGGTGCGCGCCGACCAGCCGACCGCGCCCGCGCCGCGCCCCGGCGACCGGATGTCCTCGCTCCAGCTCGTCAGCCGCTTCCGCTCGGCCGCCTCGCCGGTCGCCGGACAGCTCGCCGTCTATCTCGCCGCGGCCCCGCTCTGCCTGCCGGTGATGCAGCTCGTCCAGCGCACGATGCTGCCCGACTCGGGCCCCTCCGAACTCGCGGAGGTGCTGCTCAGCGGGCTCCTCTCGCGCAGCAAGGGCGACGGCGCCGACGACGACGGGCCCTGGTACGAGTTCGCCCCGGGCGTCCAGGAGGCGCTGCTCGGCCCGCTGGGCCGGGACGAGGCCGTCCTCGTACTGAAGCACTGCTCCGCGTACATAGAGCAGCGCTTCGGCCGCGGCGGCCCCAACTTCCCCGCGCTGGCCCTCGCGCAGCTCGGCAACGAACGCCACGGCCCGCGCCACCCGGGCGGCGACCCGGACGAGGACCCCGAGTTCGGCGGGGAGTTCGGCGGCGCCTTCGGTGAGGGCGGTGAGCCGCGCGTCCCGCACCCGTTCGCGGAGGTCGCCGCCCGCGTACTGGAGCAGTTCATGCCGCTGCCCGAGCAGTTCGCGGCGTACGGGCTCGACGGCGGCGGTCCCGACACCGCGGCGCAGCCGGTCAACGCGGCCGTCGAGAGCGCCCGCGAACTGACCGCGCAGTTCGAGTCGGACAGCATGGTCCAGTACCTGATCGACGCCGTACAGCTCCTGCGCGGCGCCACCGAACGCGAGGCGCCCGGCGGCTCCGACCCCGAGCTGTGGGCCGAGTTCGCCCGCTGTCTGCTGCGGCTCTGGGAGGTCCAGGGCGGCGGCGAGCTGCTCGGCGAGGCGGAGCGCGCCGCCGAACGGGCCGCCGCGCACCCCCGGGCCGTACGCGAACGGGCCGTCCTGGCCAAGGTGTTGCACGCCGCGGCCGACGACCGGCGGCGGCGCGGCGACCGGCGCGGCGCCCTGGAGCTGCTGCGCCGCGCCGACCGCGAGTACACCGTGGCCTGCGCTGCGCCCGGACTCGACCCGGGCGAGGCGCTGCGGCTCACACTGGACCGGGTGCGCGCCCTGGAGGCGCAGTGGCGGCTCGGCGGCGACAGCGCGCTGCTCCAGGGGGCGATCGGCATGCTGGAGGCGTTCGCGGACGTCTGGCCCGACCAGGAGAACCGGCCGACGGGGCTCCCGCTGGCCCACGGCAGGACCCTGCTGCGGCTCTCCGGCGCGACCGCCGACCCCGAACAGGCCCAGGTGTACGCGGCCCAGGCGGCCCGCTCGCTGCGCAAGGCGCTCACACCGGGCGGCCACACCGTCTCCACCCAGGCCCGCATCCTGCTCGACCTGGTGGACGCGCTGCTCCACTCCGGCGAGGGCCTGGAGGAGGCGGCGACCCTCGTCGACCAGTCGCTGGCGACCGTACGGGACGAGCGGCTGCTCGCCTCGCTCAGGATCCGCGCGGGACGGGTCAGGGTGGCGCGTTACGAACGCTCCGCGGACCCGGACGATCTGGACGACGCCGCCGACTTCTTCGCCCGCGCCGCCCGCTCCACCGCGCGGGACTCCCGGGCCCACGCGGACCTGCTCGCCGAGTGGGGCGCCACCCTGCTGCGGCGCGCGGGGCTGCCGGACGGGGCGCCGTACACCGGCGCGGCGGTACGGGTGCTGCGCGACTGCCGTACGGAGACGGCGACCGGCACCGCGCGCCAGGCCGAGCGGCTGCTGATGCTGGGCCAGGCGCTGATGCTGCGCCACCGGATCAACGACGACCGGGTGGATCTGCGCGAGGCGGAACACCTCTTCGGGCTCGCCGCGCAGGAGGCCCGCGACCCGCTGACGGCCGCGCGCTGCTGGCTGGAGCTGGGCCGTTCCCACTTCGACGCCTACCGCACGCTGCACCGCCCGGCCCGGCTGGACGACGCGGCCGAGGCGTTCCGGGACGCGGCGGACGCGGCCAGGACCGCCGAGGAGGAGATGGAGAATCCGCGACAGCGACTGGAAGCCGTCGCGTTGCGTGCTGCGGCCGGCCACTGGCGGGGTAAGACCTATGAGGAGGCGGGTCGGCCCCGGGCAGCGCGTGAGGCGTACCGGTCGGCCCGCACGGAGTGGCGCAAGCTGCCGGACGGCGGCGGCGAGACGGCCCGTTCGACCGCGGACCGGCTGGCCGAGCTGGAACGCTGAGCGGTGCGCGCCCTATGACCTGACGGGGAGGCGTGATGATCGACGCGGCGCACAGCGGCGAGTTCGCGGACGGAGGGTACGCGGACGGGGGTTACGAAGGCGGCGGGTACGCGGACGGCGGGTGCGAGGGCGGCGGGTACGAGGGCGAGGCGCACGGCGCCGGGCCCCACGCGGCGCCGGACGGGGCGGTGCCCGACGGGCCGGGCGCGGCCGGTACGGCCGGTGAACTGCCGGATCTGCTGGGCCTCGACCTGGCGGCCCTGCGCACCCTCGACCACCCGGTGCTCAGCGAGGTGATGGCGGATCTGCGGGGCAGGGCCGAGCAGCCCCGTGAAATGCTCTGGGGGTTCAACAACGCGTTCTGAGACGGGCGTTCTGACACGGGCGTTCCGGGGCAGGACCTTCTGGGCAGGGAGTTCGGGCCGGCCGACGCCCGGGGCCGGGCCGTCCGACGGCGCCGTACAGCATGGGGGGTGCGGAGTGTCTCGACGGGTGATGCCGCGCGGCGCCGAGCCCGCGCGGGGCGCACGCCCCGCCGAGGGCTCCGGGCCCGTACCCTTCGCGCAGTTCATCGTGAAGGTCCACGGCCGCTGCAACCTCGCCTGCCGCTACTGCTACCTCTACGCGGGCCCCGACCGCACCTGGCGCACCCGCCCCGCCGCCGCCTCCCCCGGGACCCTGGACCGCGCCGCGGACCGGATCGCGGAACACGCCCGCGCGCACGCGCTGCCCGAGGTGGCCCTCGTGCTGCACGGCGGGGAGCCGCTGCTCGTGGGCGCCGCCCGGCTCGGGGCCTTCGCCGACGCCGTACGCGACCGGGCCGGCCCCTCCCGTACGGTCCACGCCACCGTCCAGACCAACGGCACCCTGCTCACCGAGCGCGCGATCACCACCCTCGCCCGGCACTCCGTACGGATCGGCGTCAGCCTCGACGGCGGGCTGCCCGCGCACAACGCCCTGCGCACCGACCACGCGGGGCGCCCGTCCTTCGCCGCCGCCGCGCGCGGCGCCCGGCTGCTCGCCACGCACCGCCCGGAGGCGTACGCGGGCGTCCTGACCGTCGTCGACCCGCGCACCGACCCCGTCGAGCTGTACGAATCGCTGCTGGAGCTGCGCCCGCCCGCGCTCGATCTGCTGCTGCCGCACGGCAACTGGAGCAGCCCGCCGCCCGGACTGCCCGCCGCCGGACCCGGGGGCGGTGACCTGGCGCCCGGGGGCCCGGAGCCGATCCCGGAGGGCCCCGGCCGCCCCACCCCGTACGGCGACTGGCTGACCGCCGTCTTCGACCGCTGGTGGCGGGCCGGCCGGCGGGAGACCCGGGTGCGGCTCTTCGAGGAGTGCCTGGCGCTGCTGCTGGGGCTGCCGGGCGCCACCGAATCGCTGGGACTCGACCCGGTCAACGCCGTCGTCGTGGAGACGGACGGCGCGATCGAACAGGTCGACTCCCTCAAGTCCGCCTACGACACGGCCGCCGCCACCGGGCTCGACATACGGAACCACTCCTTCGACGACGCCCTGCGCCACCCCGGTATCGTCGCCCGGCAGGCGGGCGCCGCCGCCCTGGCCGCCGGGTGCCGGGCCTGCCCGCTGCTCACGGTCTGCGGCGGCGGCCACTACGCCCACCGCTACCGCGCGGGACACGGCTTCACCCAGCGCTCCGTCTACTGCGCCGACCTGGACAAGCTGATCCGCCATGTCGCCGCCCGGCTCAGCGAGGCCGCCGCGTCCGCCCCGCGCGCCGCCGCGCCGGGCGCCCCCGTATCCGCTCCCGATTCCGCCCCCGGGGCGCTCCGGTGAGCGCCGCCGTCCCCGAGAGGGCCCTGCGCGAACTCGGCCGCACCGAAGGCGGCGCCGAGGCGCTGGGGCTGCTCGTCCGCGACCAGCACACCCGCCGCCTCGTCCTGCTGCGGGCCCTGCTCGACGCGGCGGCCGAAGCCCCCGCCTCGCTCTGCCCGCCCGCCGCGCTCGCCCGGCTGCGCGACGACTGGGCGCTGCTGGAGGCCGCCGAGCGGACCGACCGTACGGCGGTGCGGACCGTGCTGCTCTACCCGCTGGCCGGCCCCTGGGCGCAGCGCTGCCTGCACGGCCTGATCGCCGCGGGACTGGCCCGCACCCCCGAACTCGCCGCCGATCTGGCCCACTTCAGCGCCCTGGCCGCCGCCGCGGCGGTCCGCGCCCAGCTGCCCTTCCGCGCCAGGCTCACCGCCCACGGAGGTGTGCTCGTACTGCCCACGCTGGGCGCCCTGAGCACCGGCCGGGACGAACCCGTACCGGTCGAAGTGGCCCTCGACAACGGCTTGTTGACATTGCGCCAGGGGGGCGCCGCGCCCGTCACCGTACGGACGGACACCCACGCCGCCGACGGCGGGACCGGGAGCGGGGACCCGCGGTGGCTGCCCGTCCTCGCGCTGCCTCCCGTACGGCCCGGCGCCGCGCCCGTACCGCTGGACGACATCGACCCGTACCGCACCGCGGACACCGGCGTGACGCGCTCCGGGCTGTCCGCCGTCACCCGGCTCGACGCGCGCCACCGTACGGCGTGGGCGCGGTCCTGGGCCGAGGTGGAGCCCCTGCTGCGGATCGGCGGCGCGCACCGCGCCGAGGAGACCGCCACCCTGCTGCACTGCCTCGTACCGCTCGCGCCCCCGCCCGGCTCCACCCCCGCCGGTGACGGCTCAGCACAGTGCAGCGGCACCCGGCGCGAGGCGTTCGGCGCGGTCCTCACCAGCCGCCCCGCCACCCCCGCCTTCTTCGCCTCGACCCTGGTGCACGAACTCCAGCACACCAAGCTCGCCGCGCTCGCCGCCCTCGCCCCGCTCCACCACGAGGACGGCGCCCCCCGGCACTTCGCACCCTGGCGCTCCGACCCCCGCCCCTTCGACGGGCTGCTCCAGGGCGCGTACTCGCACATCGCGCTCGCCGACTACTGGCAGCGCCTCGCCCTCGGCGCCGACCGGCTCGCCGTCCGCGACCAGGCGTGGGCCGAACACGCGCGCACCAGCGAACAGGTCGGCGCGGTCCTGCCCGTACTGGCCGGTTCGGGGGCGCTCACCAGGGAGGGCCGCGTCCTCGTCAACGAGATGATCTCGATGTACCACCGGCTGGCCGACAGCCCGCCCCCGCCGGGACACCGCGCGCGGGCCGCCTCCTACGTCCGTACGGCACGGATGATCTGGCGCCAAAGGAACGCAAGGTGAAGCGGCGCGCACAAGGATGGATCCGAGCCGGTCCGGGGTATGTTAAAAGGGCGTATGACGATGCAGGGAGACGGTCGAATGCCCGGAGCGCGCAGGTCAGTTGGAGCCACCGGGCCCCGGTCTGTCACGATCAGTTTCGCCGGGTACAACCGCCCCTGGGCGGCCTGGATCGGAGACCGCCTCGAACGGCGCGGACTGGCCGTCTCCTACCAGCGGTGGGACCCGCCGGACGAGATGACCCTGACGGAGTGCCTGCGGGACCTGCTGCTCGCCCCGGGACCGGTGCTCGTGGTCCTCAGCCAGTGGTACTTCCAGCTCGGCCCGCGCGGCCACGACGAGTGGAACAGCGCGCTGCGCGAGGTCGTCGCCGCCGAGCGCGAGCGGTTCGTCGGAGTCTCCGTCACCAATGACGCGGACTCGCTGCCCAGCGCCTCCACCGTCTTCGCCGCCGTCGGCCTGGACACCGTCGGCGAACGCGAGGCCGAGCGGCGGCTGCTGACCCAGCTCGGCCTGCCCACCGACACACCGCGCGACCGCGACGCCGACCCCGAAGGCGCCCGGCGCGGCCCCCGTTACCCCGGCGAGTCGCCCGACATCTGGGACGGAGTGCCCCGCCGCAACACCCGCTTCACCGGCCGCGAGCCCCTGCTCAACGCCGCCCACCACGCGCTCCAGGAGGCCGCCAGCGGCGCCGGGGTCGTCACCCTGAACGGCATGTCGGGCGTCGGCAAGACCCAGCTCGCCGCCGAGTACGCGCACCGCTTCGGCGCGGAGTACGACGTGGTGTGGTGGGTCTCCGCCGACAAACGCGTCACCTGCCGCCAGCGACTCGCCGAACTCGCCCCGGCGCTCGGCCTGTCCACCGGTGTGGAGTACGGCGAGCGGCTGCGCGCCGCGCGGGACGCGCTGCGCCGCGGCGACCCGTACAGCCGCTGGCTGCTCATCCTGGACGGCGCCGACGAACCCGACCAGATCTGGGACCTCGTCCCCACCGGCCCCGGCCATGTCCTCATCACGGCACGCAACCCGGAGTGGGGCGAGCACAACAGCACCCTGCTGGAAGTCCCCGTCTACGACCGTACGGAGTCGGTGGCGTTCGTCCGCCGCCGCGCCCCGCGCCTCACCTACGACGAGGCGGTCCGGCTCGCCGAGGCGCTGGAGGACCTGCCGCTGCTGCTCGACCAGACGGCCGGCTGGCTCAACGACTCCGACATGTCCGTCGAGGAGTACATCGACCTCCTCAGGGACGGTGTCGACCAGGACGTCGTCAAGGTCTCCAGCGACTTCCCGCTCGCCTTCCAGACCGGCTGGTCGATACTCCTCAACAAACTCCGCGAGACCGTCCCCGAATCGGTCGACCTGCTCCGCCTGTGCACCTTCTTCGCGCCCGGCGCCATCCCCGTACGACTGGTGCGCGACCTGCCCCCCGACACCCTCCCCGAGAAGCTGCGCGGGCTGGTCGACGACCCGGTGCGGTGGGCGCGCGCGATCAACAAGCTGCGCCAGTACGCGGTCGTCCGCGCCGCCGGGGTCGGCGAGCGCGAGGTCCACGACTCGGTGAGCGACGCCGGCCTCGCCGGCGCGGCGGGCGACTCCCTCTACATGCACCGCATGGTCCACCAGATCGTCCACCAGGACATGCCCTCGCAGGACCACGAGGAGTTCATCGAGGTGGTCCGCCGCGCGCTCGTCGAGGCGGACCCCGGGCGGCCCACCGACACCCGTCTGTGGCCCCGGTACGCGGAGATCACCCCGCACCTCAAGTGGGCCGACGTGCTCAAGAGCACCGACCCCGCGATGCACACCCTCGTCCTCAACTGCCTGCGCTACATGTACCTTTCGGGCGAGTACCGGGCGGGCATCAACCTCGGCAGGCGCGCCCTGGAGTCCTGGCAGCGGCTCCTCGGCGAGGCCCACCCGAGGATCTGGGACCTCAGCTACCACTACTCCAACCTGATGCGCTCCGTCGGCGACTACGCGGGTACGGAGGCCATCGAGCGCGCCGCCGTGGAGCACCTCCGTGAGGAGCGCGGCGAACAGGACCTGGAGCATCTGCGGGCGGCCGGCGGACTCGCCGCCGACCTGCGCGGCCTCGGCCGGTACGAGGAGGCGTACGAGATCTCCCGCGGCCTCCTCACCTCCTTCCGCGAACTCCTCGGCGAACAGGACTCCCGCACCCTCAACGCCCAGAACAACCTGGCCGTCTCGCTCCGGCTGCTCGGCCGGTACGAGGAGTCCCTGGAGCTCAACCGGCGCACCCTGGAGGCCCGCCGGCAACTGCTCCGCCCCCGCCACAACTGGACCCTCTCCTCGGAGATCAACTACGCGACGGACCTGCGGCTCCTCGGCCGCTACGGCGAGGCCGAATCGCTCCAGGCGCAGAGCGCCCGTATCCAGCGGTCCGTCCTCGGCCGGGACAACCCGCAGACGCTGCGCGCCGACTTCAACCTCGCCCTGTGCCTGTACCGCTCGGGCGAACGGGGCCGGGCCGGGGCGCTGTTCACCCAGGTGCTGGAGAGCTGCGAACGCGTCCTCGGCGAGACCAACCCGCTGACCATGATGGCCGCGGCGGGCCAGAGCTGCTTCGCCCGCGAACACGGCGACATCGACCGGGCCAGGGACATAAGCGAAGGGGTCGTCGACGGCTATGTGACGATGCTGGGCGAGGGCCACCCGTACGTCTCGGGCACCCGCTCCAACCACGCGCTGATCCTGCGCAACGTCGGCGAACGCGACCAGGCGCTCGACGTCACCGAGAACGCGCTCACGGACATGGCCCGGGCCGTCGGCGAGGCCCACCCCTGGACCCTGGGGTGCGCCATCAACGCCTCCGCGCTGCGCAACATCACCGGCGACGCGCAGGGCGCCGCACAGCTCAGCAACGACACCATCACCCGCGCCACCGAAACCCTCGGCCGCACCCACCCGCTGACCCTCTCCGCCCGGATCGCGCACGCCGCCGATCTGCGCGGGCTGCGGGAAACACAGCGCGCCGAGAAGGCCGAACAGGGGGCGCTGGACGACCTGGTGACCACCCTGGGCGCCCAGCACGTCCACACGGTCGCGGCCCGCTCCCGTAACCGCCCCTACTGGGACTTCGAGCCGTCACTGACCTGAGCCCACGCCCGGCCTCCACTCGTCCCCCGGTACGGCCCGCGATTGAGCCGGGCCGTACCGGGGAAAGTGCGGAGACACTGTCGGACACCGTCGGCGGACGGACGCGTGAGCGCGCCGTCCTGGTGGTGAAGGGGGGAACGGGGCAATGACGGTCATCGTGGGACCTGTGGCACCGGGGGAGGACGGGCCGATACCCGTCGTGGTGGGTCCGGCCGGGCAACCGGTGCGCCCGGCCGGTGAGTTCGACTCCGTCTACGAGGGCGAGGAGACCCGGGACGGCGCCGCGCGGCGCGTCCTCAGGGTCGCCGCGGACAGCTACGGCGACGGGCTGGACCTGGCCCGCCGCTGCGCCTCGCAGGCCATGCGGAGACTGGGCGACCTGGGGGAGGGGTTACGGCCCGACGAGATCGAGTTACAGGTCTCGATCACCCTGGACGCGGGCGCGGGCCTGCCCGCCGTGGTCAAGGCGGGCGCCGAGGCGCACCTCCAGGTCACCTTCCGCTGGCAGCCGGGGGACACCGCCGATCCGGGGGACGCACAGGGCGCCGCGGCGGGGGCCGCCCGGTGACCGTGACACCCGCACCCGCACCCGACCCGGCGTCCGGGCCCACAGCCGAACCCGCGTCCGGACCCGTGTCTTCGGGGACGCCCGAACCGGAGGTCGCGGCCCGGCCCGTGTCTTCGAGGGCGCCCGAACCGGAGGCCCTGGCCGCGCCCGTACCGCCGATCCCGATCCTCCCGTACAGCCGTGTCGTCGGCCAGGACGACCTCAAGCTGGCGCTGGAGCTGAACTTCGTCGCGCCGAGCATCGGCGGCGTCCTCGTCACCGGCCAGCGCGGCACCGCCAAATCCACCGTCGTCCGCGCCTTCGCGCTGATGGCGCGCGGGGAACTGCCCGTCACCCTGCCGATCAACGCGACCGACGACCGGGTCCTCGGCGGCTGGGAACTCGACGCGCTGATGCGCGGCGAGGCCAGGGAACAGTCGGGGCTGCTCGAAGAGGCCCACGACAAAGGGCTGTTGTACGTCGACGAGGTCAACCTGCTCGACGACCACCTGGTCAACATCATCCTGGACGTGGTCTCCACCGGTGTGCTCTCCGTCCAGCGCGAGGGCATCGCCGCGGCCCGGCACCTCTCCTTCGGGCTCGTCGGCACGATGAACCCCGAGGAGGGCGGGCTGCGCCCCCAACTCCTCGACCGCTTCGGCCTGATGGTGACCGCCGCCGAACTGGACACCGAGGCCCGCCACCGAATGATCATGACGGTGCTGACCTTCGAGGAGGAGCTCGCCAGGAGCGGGTCCCCCTGGCTGGCCGAGGCAGGACGGGAGAGCGCCGCGCTGCGCACCACCCTGCTGGCGGCCAGGGGCGCGCTGCCCGGCGTCGAGGTGCCCGACGCGGTCGGCAGGCTCTGCGCCGAGTGTGCGGGGCGGCTCTCCGCCGTGGGACACCGGGGCGAACTCGTCACCGCGCAGGCCGCCCGCGCCCTCGCCGCGCTGGAGGGTGCCGTACGGACCGAGCCCCGGCACGTCCGGCGGGTCCTGCCGTTCGCGCTGCGCCACCGGCGGCCCGAATCGACGCACGCCGGCAGTTTCGAGTGGGGACCCGACGACGACGCCCGTGTCGACGACCTCTTCGGCTGAGCCGGCCATGACCGTACCCACGCCCCACCGGCCCTCCCCACTCCCTCTGGAACTCGTCGGCCTGGAGCGGCGGTTGCTGACCGCGCTCGTCTGCGCCGCCGTCGAACCCGGGCTGCCCGGCGTGCTCCTCTTCGACCTGCCGCCCGAACTCCTCGCCCCCGTCACGGAGATGTTCGCCCACCTCCTCGACCTGGCCGCCGCGGGCCCTCCCCCGGCGGGCGCCGGGACGCCACCGGCCGCGCCCGCCGCCCGCACCGTCCGTACGGTCCTCGGCGCCGCCACCCGCGACGAGGACCTGTGGATACGGCCCCGGCTGCGGCGCGGCCCCGACGGCATCGCCTTCTCCCTCGCACCGGGCCCGCTCACCGAACCGGCCCCCGGCCCCTCGCTCGCCGTCGTGCCCGATCTCGCCCGGCTCGGGGTGACCGGGATGCGGGCCGTGGTGCAGTTGCTCGGCGCCGACGTGGCCACCGTCGAGCACTCCGGGCTGCGTCACCGGTGGCGCCCGCGCGCCCGCTGGCTGGCCGTCTGCCGCGCCGAGGACACCGAGCGGGTCTCGCCGCACGTCCTCGACCGCTTCCCGGTCCGGCTCTCCGTCGCCGGACTCCGTACGCTCCCTGCCGCAGGACCGTTCCCCGCAGGACCGTTCCCCGCAGGACCGTTCCCCGCCGGTCCCTTCCCCGCCGGTCCGTTCCCCGGCGGCCCGCTCCCGGACGCCTGGCGGGCGGCGCTGGAGTCGGCCGCGCCGGGACACCCGCCCCTCACCCTCTCCGACACGCTCGCCCCGCGCGTCCTCGAACTCCTCGGCCCCGACACCGGCCACCGCCGCGCCCTCGCGCTCGCCCGCATCGCCCGCGCCCTCACCCGGCTCGACGGTGCCACCGAGGTCACCGCCGCCCGCGCCGACCAGGCCGCGCGGCTGATCGGGCTGGCCTCGGCGCCGCCGTCCCCCGCGCCCGAACCCGCCGCGCCCACCGGATCCGGGCCCGCCCCGCCGCCCGCGCGGGACCCCGGTGACCGCCGTACCCCGCGCCGCGGCGAGGGCGGCCCCGACGCGCCCCGCGCCGCGCCGCCGGGCCGGCCGGTGCTCGCGCCCGAGCCCGCCGAGCGGACCGGCCCGGCCGCCGCCCCGGGCGCGGCGGCGCCCCGTACCCCGTACCCGGAGGACGAGGCCGCGCCCCTGCCCGAGTTCGCCTCCCTGCGCACCCCCTGGCGGCGCACCGCCGGGCCCGGCGCCGCGCGCGGCCCGGTCATCGGCGTACGGCGCTCGCACGACCTGCGGGACCTCGCCTTCGTCCGTACGGCGATGGAGGCGGCCAAGTACCAGGCGGTACGCGGCCGTTCCGAGCGGCTGTCCGTCGCCCCCGCCGATCTGCGCGGCTACGTACGCGCCCCCGAGCCGGAACGGCTGCTCACCCTCGTGCTCGACCACACCTGCCGCGCCGATCTGAACTGGCGCACCGTGCTCGAACCGTTCCTCCAATGGGCCTACATCCACCGGGCGTCCGCCCAGGTGGTCGAGGTGGGCGGGGCGAGCGCGGCGAGCGGGCTGCGCGCCGAGTCGTTCACCGCCCGCAGCGTCCTCGACCCGCGGATCGCCGCCGCGCTCGCCCGGCCGCCCGGCCGTGCCACCCCCCTCGCCCACGGCCTCGAACAGGCGGGCCAGGCGCTGCGCCGGGCCTTCCAGCACCACCGGGCCGGGCTGGTGGAGGCGTGGCTCGTCGTGGTCACCGACGGCCGGGGCAATGTGCCGCTCGACGCGAGCCGCCGCGACCGGAACGGCCCGGGACCCGTCGCCCGTACGGGAGTCGACGACGCGCTCGCCGTCGCCGCCCGGATCAGCGCCATGGACCGTACGCGGCTGCACTGCGTGGTCGTCGACCCGGGCGGCCGGCCCTACGCCGATCTGCCCTTCCTCCTCGCGGACGCCCTCGGCGGCACCGTCATCGAGGCGCGCCCGGCCGACGAGCCCCCGGCCGACGGGCCGGAGGCCGACGGGCATGCGGCGGAGGCGGTGACCGACGGTGGGTGGTGAACCGCACCGGCTCGCCCGCTGGCTCTCCGGCGCCACCGGGATACGGAGCACCCGGCCCGGCGCGCGCCCCCGGACCACGCCCGTCCCCGCCCACGCGCAACACGGCGAACCCGAAGGACTCGGCGCCGCCCCCGTCGACCCGGAAGCGCGGCTGCCGGCCGGGATGGCCGTGGTCAGGGTCGTACGGGGACGGCACGCGAGCGGCCGGGAGGCCTTCGGGTTCAGCGCCCGCTGCGAGGGCGTCGCCCCGCTCCCGTACACCACGGGACCCACCCAGCTCCGCCCCGCCGCCGTCGGCCTCGGCAACGCGCGGGCCGGGGAGGCGCCGTCCGAGATCCTGCGGGCCATCCGCCGCTGGTCGGGCAACCAGCGCGGGCTCGCCGACTGGATCAACCGGGCACGCGCCGAGCACGGCACCGATCTGCACGTACTGATCTGGGACGACACCGGTTACGAACTGCCCTGGGAGACCCTGTGGCTGCCCGCCGACCCGGACCGGGGGCTGGCGGGCGGGCTGCTGGGCGCGCTGGTGGTGATGTCCCGCTGGACGACCCTCCACGAGGTCCACCGCGATCTGCCGCACGTCCCCGGCGACTGCGAGGGCCGGGTGCTCGGCTACTACCACCGCGGCATGCACCACGACATCGCCGCCTTCCGGCCCTACTCCCACCAGCCCCACCTGAAGATGAGCGGCTTCCTCGACGCGCTGGACCGGCAGACCGCCGAACGCACCGGACTCGTCTACATGGCCTGCCACGGCACCTACGACGAGCGGATCAGCGCGCTCTCGCTCGCCGAGGTCACCTGGGCGGAGCTGGACGAGCGCGCCATGGCCGTGCTCGGCAGGGACCAGGCGCTGGTCTGCCTCAACGCCTGCCACTCGGCGCGCTTCGTGGAGAACGACGGCGGCGGGGAGGAGGCGCTGCGCGGCTTCGCCGAGCTGTTCCTCCGCAAGGGCGCGGCGGGCATCATCGTCACCGCGGGCGAGGTCGGCGACCTGGCGGCCCGCGCCCTCGTCAGCCGGCTCGTCCAGGAGGTGATGGCGAGGCCCCAGCAGCCCGTCAGCCAGGCGCTGCGCGCCTTCCGGGCCCGCGCGGTGGACGACTTCGGCCCCCTGTCGGACATCCCCCGGGCCCGTCATGATGACGGGGAGGTCGACCGGGAGGGCCAGAAGCGGGTGCTGCGGCTGCTCTACAGCTTCATGTTCCAGTACTACGGACACCCCCACACCACGCTCCTCCTCACGCACCGGCCCACGGACGAGGCGGAGAGGGGTGCGCCGTGAACGGCGACGAACAGCCCCTGCTGATCGAGCCCGTCGTCAGCCGCCCGCGCGAGGCCGAGGCGGGCCGCACCTACCTCGTCACGGTCGACCTCCGGGGCCCCCTCGCCCCCGACGGCACCGACGACCCGGAGCGCGCCTGGCCCTGCCAGGAGGAGGAGTTGACCTTCACCGTCGGGCTCGACGGCGCCCCGCACTTCGTCTGCGAGGTGCTCGACGACCCGAGCGTCGTCCTGCACCGCTTCGGCGGTACGTACGGGCCCGCGCGCTTCGTCGTCACGGCGGGCACCCTGACCGGGCCCGCCGGGCTGTGGCTGACCATCAGCAACCAGTGGGGGATGCCCGTACGCAAGGCCGAACTGCCCTGCCGGATCAGGGAACCGGGCACCGGCGCGGAGACCCGGGCGCCCGTCGTGGGGTACGTGCGCGGAGACCCGGCGGACGACACCGGGTACGGCGCCGGCGAGTTCGGCGGCCCGGGGTTCGACGGCGGCCCGTCCCGCGCGACGCGCCGCGGAGCGCCGACCCCTCCTCTTCCCCCGGCCGCCGACCGCCCCGTACCGGTCCTCCGCGCGGACCGCGACCGCTCCTGGGCCGCCTGGATCGCGGACACGCTGGAGCGGCACGGGGTGCGCGCGGCCCCGTACCCCTGGGACCCGCCGGACGAGACCCCGCTCGACCGCTGCCTGCGGGATCTCGCCCCGGACCGGGGCCCCGTCCTGCTCGTCCTGAGCCCCGCGTTCTTCCGCCGCAGCCCGCGCGACGGCGCGGAGTGGAACGCCGCGCTCAGCGACCTGCTCGCCCGCCACCCCGGCCGCCTCCGCGCCGTCTCCGTCACCCTGCCCGACCACAACGGAGAGCTGCCCCCGGCGGCGGGCCTCCTCGCCCCGGTCCCCCTCACGGAACTGGACGCGCCTCAGGCCACGCGCCGGCTGCTCGGCCTCTTCGCCCCGGAGACACCGGACGCGCCGGACCCGGCCCCGGAGCGCGCGGTCCCGCTCACCGGCGCCCGCTACCCGGGCGAGAGCCCCGCCGTATGGGGCGGCGTGCCCCGCCGCAACACCCGCTTCACCGGCCGGGACACGCTGCTCGACGCCGTATACCACGCGCTCCACCAGCCGACCGGGGCCGTCGCGCTGTACGGCATGTCGGGCGTCGGCAAGACCCAGCTCGCCGCCGAGTACGCGCACCGCTTCGGCCTGGAGTACGACGTGGTGTGGTGGGTCTCCGCCGGTGACCGGGTCCCCTGCCGCCAGGGACTCGCCGAACTCGCCCCGGCGCTCGGCCTGTCCACCGGCGTGGAGTACGGCGAGCGGCTGCGCGCGGCCCGGGACGCGCTGCGCCGCGGGGAGCCCTACGGCCGCTGGCTGCTCATCCTCGACGGCGCCGACGAACCCGACCGGATCGGGGACCTCGTCCCCACCGGCCCCGGCCATGTCCTCATCACGGCACGCAACTCCCAGTGGGGCGAGCACAACAGCACCCTGCTGGAAGTCCCCGTCTACGACCGCACGGAGTCCGTGGCGTTCGTCCGCCGCCGCGCGCCCCGGCTGTCCCCCGAGGAGGCGGGCCGGCTCGCCGAGGCGCTGGAGGACCTGCCGCTGCTGCTCGACCAGACGGCCGGCTGGCTCAACGACTCCGCCATGTCCGTCGAGGAGTACATCGAGCTGCTCAGGCACGGTGTCGACCAGGACGTCGTCAAACTCTCCGCGGACTTCCCGCTCACCTTCCAGACCGGCTGGGCGATTCTGCTCAACAATCTCCGCGAGACCTTCCCCGAAGCGGTCGACCTGCTCCGCCTCTGCACCTTCTTCGCGCCCGGCGCCGTCCCCGTACACCTGGTGCGGAACCTGTCGCCGGAGGGCCTGCCGCACCCGATCGCCGCCCTCGTCTCGGACCCCGCCCGCTGGGACCGGGTGATCGACAGGCTCCGGCAGTACGCGGTCGTCCGCACGGCCGGACCCGGACCGTACGGCAGGGCGGAGGACATCCTCTCCCTGCACCGGATGGTCCACCAGGTCGTCCACCTCGGCATGTCGGGTCCTGAGCACACGGAACTGATCGACGTCGCGCGCCGAACCCTCACCACGGCGAACCCCGGAAGCCCGGCGGAGACCGCCCACTGGCCCCGGTACGCGGAGATCACCCCGCACCTCAAGTGGGCCGACGTGCTCAGGAGCACCGACCCCGCGATGCACACCCTCGTCCTGGACTGCCTGCGCTACCTCTACCTCTCGGGCGAGTACGGCGAGGGCATCGACCTCGGCCGGCGCACCCTGGACTCCTGGCGGGAGCTGCTCGGCGAGGCCCACCCCAGGATCTGGGACCTCAGCCACCACTACGCCAACCTGCTGCGCGCGGTCGGCGACTACGCCGGTACGGAAGCCATCGACCGCGCCGCCGTCGACCACCTGCGCGAGGCGCGCGGCGCCCAGGACCTGGAGCACCTGCGGGCCTCCGGCGGACTCGCCGCCGACCTGCGCGGCCTCGGCCGGTACGAGGAGGCGCGGGTGATCTCCCGCTGGATCCTCGCCTCCTACCAGGAACTCCTCGGGACCGGCGACGCCCGTACCCTCAACGCGCAGAACAACCTGGCCGTCTCCCTCCAACTCCTCGGCCGGTACGAGGAGTCCCTGGAGCTGAACCGGCGCACCCTGGAGACCCGCCGCGACGTGCTGGGCCCGGCCCACCCCTCCAGCCTCTACTCCGAGATCAACTACGCCGTCGACCTCCGCCTGCTCGGCCACTACCAGCAGGCCGAGGCCCTTCAGGCCCACAGCTTCCGCAGCCACCGGCAGGAACTCGGCCCCGACCACCCGCAGACCCTGCGCGCCGGCCACCATCTGGCCCTGTGCCGCTACCTCGCGGGCCCGGCCGGTGCCCGACCGCTCTTCGCGCAGATGCTGGAGCGCTGCGAACGCGTACTGGGCGACCACGATCCGCTCACCCAGATGATCGCGACGAGCTGCGCCTGGCTGGAACGCGAGACGGGCGACCCGGCCAACGCACTCGCCCGCCACACGGAGGTGGAGGAGCGCTACACCGCCATGCTGGGCCCCGCCCACCCCTTCACCGTCGGAGTACGCGGCAACAGGGGCCTGACCCTGCTGGCCCTGGGCGAACGGCAGCCGGGCCGCGCCGAGATCGAACAGGCCCACACCGGCATGCGCGCCGCGGTCGGCGACGACCACCCCTGGACGCTGGGATGCGCGCTCAACACCTCGGCGGCAAGGCTCCTGACGGAGGACCACGACGCCGCCGTCACCCTGAGCCGCAACACGGTCGCGACAGCGCTACGCACCCTCGGCCCGCGCCACCCCCTCACCCTCGCCTGCCAGGTGGGCTACGCGGCGGGCATCCGGGCACAAGGCCGCCACGAGGCCGCGGCGAGAGCGGAGAGGGAGGCCCTGGACGGCCTGTCGGCCACCCTGGGCCCACTCCACCCGACGACGGTACGGGCCCGCAGCCGGGCCCGCACACACTGGGACTTCGAGCCGCAGATCATCTGAGGCTCAAGCTGAGCCGACCCTGTGTCTGCATCAGCACACCGTGCCGAGCCATAACCTGATGACACCCTGTCAGGCCCGGAGAGTTGGTGACCGTGGTTCCGTACCTCGTCGGCTCGCGCGCAAGCAGCCTTGCCAAAGCCCAGGTACGCGCATACCTGCGCCTGCTCCGTGAGCGATTCCCGGACACGACGTTCACGCACCGCGTGATTCTCGAAGGGGGCGACAAGGACCGTAAGTCGCCGCTGTCGAACGTCTCGGCTGCCAACGGCGGGTCGGCATTCAGCACCGAGCAGGAAGCGGCATTGGCGCGGGGTGACGTGGACGTGGTGGTCCATTCGCTGAAAGACCTTCCCACGGCCTGTCCTCACGGGCTCAAACTGCTGCCCCCACCGGGACGCGAGGATGTCCGGGACGCGTTGTGCGGCTCGACCCTCGCCGGACTGCGGAAGGGGGCGAGAGTCGGGACCGGTGCTCCCCGGCGCATCGCGCAACTCCTCGCGGTGCGCCCGGACCTTGAAATCGTTCCGATCAGGGGGAACGTGCCGCCCCGGCTCAAGAAGATCGAAACGGAAGGTCTGGACGCGGTTGTCCTGGCGGCGGCGGGGCTTCACCGGCTCGGCCTGGACGACGCCATCGGCGAGTTGCTGCCGCTCGACCTCTTCCCGCCGAGCCCCGGACAGGGGGCGCTGGGCATTCAGGTCCGTACGGACGAACCGTCGGCCCCGTTGCGCGACATCCTGCTCACGGTCGGAGACGTAGCCGTTGACGTGGAAATCAGGGCAGAGCGGGCACTGCTCGCCGAGTTGCACGGCGGGTGCAGTGTGCCCGTGGGCGCTTATGGGGAGACCCTGCCGGACGGGACGCTCAAGCTGTTCGGCCAAGTGACGTCACTGGACGGCCGGCAGCGTGTTTCGGCGGCGCTGACCGGTCCGGCGGACGAGCCGGAAAAGCTCGGTACGACCCTGGCCGCAGACCTTGTCGACCAGGGTGCATGTTCCATCCTTGACGCGGTGCGGGTCGCTCTGGCGGCTACCTGAGCTGTCGGGCGATATCGAGTGCCGCACAGGTGACGCTGCCACTCGCCCCGGCCCGCTTGAGCATGGTGAACAGCTCGACCAGTAAGCGAACGTCCCGTCGTCCCGTCGCGGGCTCCACATGCGTAAGCGCCCTGTACTCACCGGAGACCGAGAACGGGAACAGCGGCGCCCGCGTCTGTGTCCGGAGCGAGGCGAGCACATCGGCCGTGAACTGTGCGGGCTCCAACAGGATCATGTCGGCCCCGTCCGCCTCCATGCGTAATGGACAGGTCGGCGGGGGTGAGGATCTGCGGTTCGAGCAGGCTCCGGACGGCCGGTCGGCTCCGGAGCGGGCTCGTGGTCCTGGGGCTCGTTCGGGCTCGGTTCTCGGTGGTCACGGTCATGTGGTGTCCCTCGTTTCGGATGATGTGCTGAGAGCGGGAACGGATCGGTATCCGGCTCGGTCGCCGGCGCCGGTTGAACCATCGGGGCTTCCTGCGCCGCCGGTGAGCGGCGCGGGGCGCCGGGAGCGGTACGTACGCGAGTACGCGGACGGGCAGGACCTTGAGCGTGTACCGCCCGGTGTGGTCAACGGTGCTGAGAGTGAACACGGCGCCCGCGACGATCTGATTCCGGGCCGCTTCCTGCGCCCGGAAGTCAGCGCACCAGAAACGGAGTTCGGTGGGAGCGTCGGAGCCGGGGGCCTCCTCGCGCACGAGCGCACCCGCCGGGGCCCACACGGAGTGCGGGTCGGGGTCGAGTCCGTCGGCGATGCGCCGGGCCTGACAGCGCAGGAACGAGAGGGCCAGGTCCGGTGACAGGGTCTGTCGTGCGGCGAGGACGACGCGTACCCATGTGCCGGGGATCGGTCCTTCGCAGACCACGGTCACGTTGTAGAGGCGCGTACTCACGTCTGCCTCCCCGCAGGCCCCTGCTGCTTGCGGTGCAGAGCGGCCAGGGCACGGAGTTGCACCCGCTCCCGATCGGTGGCCGGACGGAGCGAAATACGCGCCGCCTGCCAGGTGCGCCCCGAGGGGCGGATCAGGAAGACCGCCGGTCCGGCGAAGGACCGGATGACACCCGGCATATCCACCCGGGGATCGAACACCGCCATACCGATCCGAAGGCCGGAACCCGGAGCGGGACGCGCGGGGCGACGTTGCATCAGGCGCCGCCGCCTGTCGCGCGGTTCGGGCGTCAAGTGAGGTCACCCGCCCGTCTGTGCGGGTGCGCCGCGATCTGTCGCGCACACTCCAGCGGAGTGGTCGAACCGATCCCGCGCTGCGCGTTGTCCCGGCGCTTGTCCCACCAGGCACACACATCGCAGTCCGGCACCGGGGCAAGCCCGACCGGGGGGTACGCCGACGCCATCGGGACGCCCGACCCGCGCCGCTCGATCCGCGTCATGGTTGACCAGCCTGATGGACCATCGAGTGGCCTCCTTCTGTAGCCCTGCGCGAGCGCTGTTGCTCGCACTAGGCAACCGGTCCGCTACACAGAGCGGTACCGTTACGGAAGGCCGAAGAGTTAAAGGCGTTAAGCGGGATCAGCGGGAAGGATGCTGACGAATGGGGACACGGCTGCCGAACGTCGGGCTGGAACGGCTGCACCGGGAAAGCGGATTGACGCTGCGTCAACTTGCCCAGGCGGTGAACCGTCTCGGCACCGAGCAGGGCCGACCGCTCCGTTACACCGCGCCCTCCGTCCACCAGTGGCTCCAGGGGCACATGCCGCGCGAGGCGGTCCGCCCCCTCATCCTGGAAGCGCTGGCTCGCAGGCTTCACCGCCCGGTCACGTCCGCGGAGGCCGGATTTCCTTTGCCGCCTGACCAGTTGAAACAACCCGGCGGTACCGTGGACGGGCTGTTCGACCTCGGGAGGCGCGACATGGACCCGGCTCGCAGAAGCGTCCTCGGCGTGGGGCTTTTCTCCGTCGCGCTCACGATTCCGGGCTGGCCCGATGTCGTGGGCCGGATGGAGGCCATCAAGGCTGATCCACAGCGACGCATCGGGCAGTCCGAGGTTCAGGCCGTATCAGCGATGACCGATCGCCTGTCGGACCTCGATGGCGAGTTCGGCGGGCGCTACGCCCGTCCGATGGCTGCCGCTTTTCTGGTCAACACGGTTGCCCCCTACTTGAATGCAAGCGCGTCAAGCGAAACCCGCAAAGCGATGATGTCCGCCGCCTCGCTTCTCTGCTACCTGACCGGGTGGATGGCAGTGGACGAGGGGGCGCATGGCCGGGCGCAGGAGTATTACGTAAAGGCCTTGGAGCTTGCGGGTGCGAGTGGCGACCACATGACCTATTGCCACGTTCTGCGGGGCATGTCGGTGCAAGCCGCGAATCTGGGTCACGGCACACCGGCGATGCGGCTCGCCAACGCCGCCGCAGAGGCATCCCCCGAGTCCACTCCCCGTATGAGGGCCTTCATGGCCGGGCAGCAGGCGCACGCGTACGCGCTGGCGGGCGAGCGGACAAACGCGTGGAACAGTCTCCGCGAGGCGGAACGCGCGGTGAATCAAGCGGAAAGTCAACTCGGGACGTTCGGTGGTTTCAGCTCGGCGACGTTGGCGTATGCGACATCGGAGGTCAGGCATGCGCTCGGCGATGTGAAGGGAAGCGTCGAATCCCTTCACGATCATTTTCGCCTACGAGACTCCAGCGACAGCAAGAGGTCGGAAATCAAGTTCGGTGCGCTGCTGGCCGAGCGTCAACTGGAAGTGGGACACGTGGAGGCGGCCTGTGCCACGTGGACAAAGGTACTGGACGCATACCCGGGGATTCATTCAGGCAAGGTCGACGGGCACGTACGGAAAATCCCTTCCCTCCTCGCCCCGTACCGCGGCAACGCGATGGCGCGTCACGTGCACGAACGCGCCCGCGAGGCTTCCCTGAAATAGCCCGATGCTCCTGCTCGCTCCACCGGGACCTCACTGAGGGGTCAGGCCGCCGTCGATGATGTGCTCGGTGCCGCTGATGTACGAGGAGTCGTCGGAGGCGAGGAAGAGGACGAGGCTGGACACCTTGTCCGCCTCGGACATGCGGCGCAGCGGCACCGCTTCGGCGATTCTGCCGCCGTTCTGGGCGCTGGCCTGGGGCCCACCGGCCGCGTCGGTGTTCGCGGGTGCGGAGATGCACCTCAAGCGCGGGAGCATCGAGCAAGGGTGCGCCACCTGGCACCGAGCCATCGACCACATGGACGGTGTCCGCTCCGTCCGCACCCGGAAGGCGGTCTCCCGTATGCGCGGTGACCTCGCACGCTTCCGAGCCCGTGGCCTGCGGTGCGTGGCCGATCTCGACGAACAGGGACGCGACTTCCTCTCCGGCGCCTGACCTCAGCGGCACCCGGCGAAGCGGCGAACGATCGGTTTCAGGTAGTCCGCGTGTGGACCCGTCAGAGTGGCCAGTTCGTCCGGTGAACGCACCAGGGCGATGTCGTCGAGTTCAGGTTCACGGCCCTGAACACGCTCGGCTGCCGCGGCAGAGGTGAAGTCCGCGCGCAAGGTCGCCTCGGGAAGGGCAGGTGCAAGGTAGGTCAGGCCGACACTGCCGTTCTCGCCGCGGGTGACGACCCACAGCCTCAGATCCTTGGCAGCTGTGCTGATCCCCAACTCCTCGGCAAGTTCTCGCGCGGCCTGGCCGGCCAGGGCGGACTCGTCCAGCACCTCCCCGTCCTGGGGAGGCTCCACAGACCCACCCGGCAGTTGCCAGCGGCCCGGGGCAGCCGTAGAGGGCGACATCCTCGCTGCCAGCACACGGCCGTCGCTGGTCGGCTGAACGATGTTCACGAACAACGAGGGCAGCGCTGTGGCGCCGGGAACGCGACGCAGCGCGTAGTGCCGGTAGGTCACACGCACCCAGGAGAGGCGCAGGATGCGCGGTCCGGTCCGCTCCAGTCCCCTACACGCCACCACAGGCCCGTCGAAGAGGGTGGGGTTGGCTCGGACCGCCATGTCCCACGCCCGGTCCCGGGCCTCGGCATCATGGGGCGGCAGCGGCGGTTCCGGAGCTTCGGTCAGCAGGAGCCGTTCGACGTCGAAGAGATCAATGCCCACGGGGGGCAGTGTTTCGGTCACCGGTTCATCGTAGAACCCACTCCAGGCGTGACCGCCAACTCGGCCGATTAAGTGAATCTTTGGGCGGCCGGTCGGCTGCTGGTCGTCGGTGCCCGCTGGTGAGCGGGGGCCCGGCACGGTGGCCGTAGCCAGGTTCAAACGGGCGCCCATGTCGGAGGTTCACGCTGGAGGTCGCGAAGCCCAGTCGCGCCGCGCCTGCCGGACACGAGCGCCTGCTCGTCCTTCAGTCGCGCACACTCCAGCGGAGTGGTCGAACCGATCCCGCGCTGCGCGTTGTCCCGGCGCTTGTCCCACCAGGCACACACATCGCAGTCCGGCACCGGGGCAAGCCCGACCGGGGGGTACGCCGACGCCATCGGGATGCCCGACCCGCGCCGCTCGATGTGCGTCATGGTTGACCAGCCTGATGGCGAGCCAGGCCACGAACTCGTGGGTGCCGCCCGCGGAGTCGGTGCGGATCAGGGTCCGGCGCCCGCGCCGATGGGACTTGGGCTGCTGGGCCAGAGCCAGTTGGGCGGTGGTGATGTGATCGGCGGCGGTGTTGCTGCCCGCGTTCCCGGGCCTGAGCAGAGCGGCCACCGGCTCGCCGGACCCGCCCTTCCCGTGGTCGACGAAGCCCATCAGCGGGTGGTGGCCGAAGGTCTTTTTCCAGGTCGCAGCTGAGGCTTCCTTGTCGGAGTGCGAGATCACCAGGACGCCGTCCAGGTCGACGGTCACAGAACCGGTCGCATCCGGCGCCCTCTGCCCGGCCAACTTCCATACGTGCTGGCGCACTTGGGACCGGGCGCTGCGGATCGCGTTCAGGGCCCGTTGGCCGCCGGCTGCGAGCGTGTCGACCAGTCGGGAGACTGTCGGGTCCGAGGCCACCGGCCCGAACACGGCCGGCTCGGCCCGCAGCATGCCGACGTCGGCCAGGCAGTCGCCGCCGAGGGCGACCGCGAGCGCCACATCCAGCAGGATCTTGCCGGGATCGTGCACCGCCCGCGGCTTGCGCCAGGGTGCCAGAGCCCCCGATATCGCAGTATCCAGGCCCGTCTTGCGGACTGTCTCCACCAGCAGCACGGCCCCGGCCTGCGAAACCACTCCACGACCGCTGCCCTCAACGCGGACACGCGGGTACGACCCGATACGCTTCTTCACCTGAGAAGTGCTTCTTTCCACGGCACGATCTGGACCCTCGACAAGTCCTATCGTTCCAGGCGACAAGTCCTATCGTTCCAGGTCAGGAGCACTTCTCGCGTTTCTGATCAAACCTCGGGCAGACCAGCTCGTGAAAGCCCGAGGCTAGGATCTGTCATGACCAAAATGCGTTTGTCTCCTGACGGCATCGAAGAGGCCACTCGGCTCATCGACCCGGTCTTCCTGCGCACACCCCAGTTCCGGGACTCCGCGCTCTCTCGTGCGCTCCGCCGGGACATCGTGGTCAAAGTGGAGACGCTGAATCCGCTCCGTTCCTTCAAGGGCCGGGGAGCGGACCTGTATATGCGGTGGCTAACGGCGGGAAAACATGTCGTCTGCGCCTCCGCCGGGAACTTTGGCCAGGCCGTGGCGTACGCCGGGCGGGCCCGCTCGGTTCCCGTGACGGTGTTCACCGCGCACGACGCCAACCCGAACAAGGTCACCCGGATGCGGGAATTGGGTGCCGAGGTCATCCAGTCGGGCGAGGACTTCGACGCCGCCAAGGAGGCAGCCCGCGCGTACGCCCGCACCCGCCGGCAATGCGTCTTCGTGGAGGACGGCGAGGAACCGCTCATCGCCGAGGGCGCCGGTACCATTGCCGTCGAGCTTGCCCCGCTCAGCCTCGACACGCTCCTCGTGCCGGTCGGCAACGGGGCCCTCATCAGCGGCATCGGCTGCTGGACGAAGGCCCGCTCGCCCCGTACCCGGGTCATCGGCGTCTGCGCGGCGGGCGCACCGGCCATGGCCACGAGCTGGCGCACCGGGGTGCCCGAGGCCACCGGGCCGGTGAGCACGATGGCGGACGGGATCGCCGTACGGGTGCCCGTGCCGACGGCGGTCGCCTGGATGCGCGAGGTCGTCGACGACGTCTTGCTCGTCGAGGAAGAGGACATCTGCCTCGCCCTGCGGATGGTGCGCGACACCTTGGGGCTCATTCTGGAACCCTCCGGTGCGGTCGGCATTGCCGCCGCCTTGCGGCACGACCTCGGCACCGCCTCGCTGGGCACGATTCTCACCGGGAGTAACTTCTCCGACGGCCTCTTGGAAGAACTCGCCCCGGACCCGGCGCGGGCGGACGATCCGGGTCCTGTCCTCCCGGCCCACTGACCGCCGAGTCGGAGCCCCGGCCGACGCGGCGCCACCCTCAACCCGGTGAGGGAACGACCGGAGCCCGCTCGGTTCAGCCGGACCGCCTACGCACGTCGGGACGGGCGTCTGACCACCGACGTGCAAGCGGCTTGCAAGCCCGGTGCCGCATTCTCCATACGTGGCTCGATCAGCTGCACCACGCAGCACGCGTCGGACGCACGAAGAACGAAGGAACGAGCGGGGGCGTCCCGGGACACGGGCCCGGGGCGAAGGACATGAGCGAAGCGATCTGCGACGGGGGCCAGCGGGGCGTCCCCGGCTACACACAGCACCACGAACAGTGAAACCCGCAAAGCGATGATGTCTGCCGCTTCGTTTCTCTGCTACCTGACCGGGTGGATGGCAGTGGACGAGGGGGCGCATGGCCGGGCGCAGGAGTATTACGTGAAAGCCTTGGAGCTTGCGGGTGCGAGTGGCGACCACATGACCTATTGCCACGTTCTGCGGGGCATGTCGGTGCAAGCCGCGAATCTGGGTCACGGGACACCGGCGATGCGGCTCGCCAACGCCGCCGCGGAGGCATCCCCCGAGTCCACTCCCCGTATGAGGGCCTTCATGGCCGGGCAGCAGGCGCACGCGTACGCCTTGGCGGGCGAGCGGACAAACGCGTGGAACAGTCTCCGTGAGGCGGAACGCGCGGTGAATCAGGCGGAAAGCCAACTCGGGACGTTCGGTGGTTTCAGCTCGGCGACGTTGGCGTACTCCACATCAGAGGTCAGGCATGCGCTCGGCGATGTGAAGGGAAGCGTCGAATCCCTTCACGATCATTTTCGCTTGCGGGACTCCACCGACCGGCAGAGATCAGGGGTGATCTTCGGTTCTCTGCTTGCTGAAAGGCAGCTGGAGATTGGTCACCTCGAAGCAGCCTGTGCCACGTGGACGAAGGTGCTGGAAGCGCACCCCGGGATGCATTCGGGCAGGGTCGACGGGCACGTACGGAAAATCCCTTCCCTCCTCGCCCCGTACCGCGGCAACGCGATGGCGCGTCACGTGCACGAACGCGCCCGCGAGGCTTCCCTGAAATAGCCCGATGCCCCGACGAGGCCCCGAGTGACGGGGCCTCGTCGGCGTGCCGATCGGGACTTCACTGCGCGGTCAGGCCGCCGTCGATGATGTGCTCGGTGCCGCTGATGTACGAGGAGTCGTCGGAGGCGAGGAAGAGGACGAGGCTGGACACCTCGTCCGCCTCGGACATACGGCGCAGCGGCACCGCTTCGGCGATTCCGCCGCCGTTCTCGTCGGTCGCCGCCGCCATCATGGGGGTCTTGATGTAGCCGGGGTGGACCGAGTTGGCGCGGATGTTGTCGGGGCCGTACTGCACCGCGACATGCTTGGTCATGCCCCGGGACGCGAACTTGCTGCCGACGTAGGCGAGGTTCGGCGAGCCGACGATCGAGACGATGCCCGCTATGGAGGAGACGTTGACGATCGAGCCACCGCCGGCCCGCTGCATGGAGGGGATGACCGTCTTCATGCCGTAGTACTGCGAGTGCTGGTTGACGGCGCAGACGTGAAGGTACTCCTCCTCGCCGAGTTCGACCGTCGGGGTCACGGGGCCGAGGATGCCCGCGTTGTTGACCAGGACGTTCACCGTGCCGAAGGCTTCCTCGGTCTCCTGGAGTACGCGGCCCCAGTCGGCCAGCGACGTGACGTCGTGCCGCAGGAAGAGGGCGTTCTCGCCGAGCTCCGCGGCGATGTCCCGCCCTCGCTCCTCGTTGAGGTCGGTGAGCGCGACCTTGGCGCCTTCGGAGACGAACCTGCGGGCGTGTGACGCGCCCATGCCCTGTGCGGCCCCGGTGATGATGGCGACCTTGCCGTCCAGCTTGCCCATCGTGTGCGCCTTCCGTGCTTACTGCCAGTGAGGAACGCCTGACAGGCGTCCCGCCGGAGCGGCCCCGTCCAAGGGCCTGCCGGACCTCAGACAATAGTGGGCCTGAGTACCGAAATCCATGGCCTGAATTCTCTGCCGTACGTACCGGCCCTGGGGAAGTGGCTAGAATCCTGGAATGTCATCGCAACCTGCCCGGCGTGGGCGTGGCCGTCCGCGCGCCGCGACCCGCGGGGAGGTGGAGAAGGTGGCGATCGAACTGATGCGGCGCCACGGCTACGAGGGCGTGAGTGTCGGCGCCATCGTCGAGGCGGCAGGCATCGGCCGTACGACCTTCTTCCGCTACTTCGGTACGAAACCGGGCGTCATCTGGTGCGCCTTCGACGAGACCATCGTCTGGCTCGAAGCGGAACTCCGTGCCGCTCCCGCGGACGCGGGCGTCATGGAGGCGGTCAGGGCGGCGGTGGTTTCCTCGACACGCTCGGCCGTGTTCAGCAGCGACGTCTGGCTGGAACGCTTCCACATCCTGGACACCAGCCCTTCCCTGTACATCGGCGCCTACGAACACTGGGAGCGCTGGAAGGGGGTCATCGCCGAGTATCTGGCGCAGCACGCGGGCGGATCGCCCGGCGACGCCATTCCTATGGCAACGGCCGGTGCGTGTCAGGGAGTCTTCATCGCCGAGCTGCGCGGCTGGCTCAACAGTGACGCGGGGCGTGACGCCTTTCTTGAGCGGCTCGACCAGAATCTGGCCCGCGTCACCCCCGTGCTGGCCGAACTGTTCCGCCCCACCGGCTCGGGTACGGGGGCTACTGGGCGACGGGTGTGAAGTCCACGGGGAGCGCGAGCAGCCCTCGCGACCAGGTGGAGGTGCGCCAGACCAGTTGCTCGGGCTCTCCGGACAACATCATGTCGGGCAGGCGTTCCAGCAGCGTCTCGATGGCGGTGCGGGCGATGACATCGGCGAGGAGGGGAGCCGGGTAGGGGCAGCCGTGCTCGCCGTTGCCGAAGGACAGGTGCGCGGAGTTCTCGGCGCCGACGTAGCCCTCGGGCCAGATGCTCAGGTCCGTGTTGGCCGCGGCGAGGCCGAGGACGAGACAGTCGCCCGCCTTGATGTGCTGGCCGCCGAGCTGGGTGTCCCGTACCGCCCAGCGGCCGATGAAGTTCTGTAGGGGCGTGTCCAGCCACAGCACCTCGTTGAGCGCCTGCCCCACGCTGAGCCGTCCGCCGGCCACGTTCAGTGCGAACCGGTCGTCGGTCAGCAGAAGACGCAGACCGTTCGATATCCAGTTGGACGTCTGCTGCTGCACGGCGGAGAGGATGGCGATCAGGTCCGCGCGGACCTCCTCGTCCGTGAGCCCTGCCGGATGCGCGAGCATGCGGGAGGTGAGGTTGAGGCCGTGGTTGTCGCGCTGATCCTTGATGAGCCGGTCCACCCGCTCGGCCAGTCGCCCGTAGGCGGTGACCTGGTCCTCGTCGGGGGCTGTGTCCAGGGTGATCCGGAGGTCCCGTACGAGCTCGTCGGCTTCCGTGCTGGTGGACGGCAGACCGCAGAGATGGAGGGCGGTCCGCAGCGGCAGCGCGTGGGCGTACATGGTGACGAGCTCCGCCTGGCCGCTGCCCGCGAAGGTGTCGATGAGCCCTTCGGCGATGTCCTGGCAGATCTGGGCGAGTTCGAACTGGTCGACGGCCTCCAGCGCATCGGTGATGACACCGGCGCGGCGCTGGTGTTCCTCCCCCTCGGTGAACATGACCGAGGGCTGGTAGCCGACGAACGGCATCAGCGGCCAGTCGTCCGGGATGTTCGGCCACTGGTTCCAGCGCCGGGAGTCCCGGGCGAACAGCTCGTGATGGCTGGTGATGTACGAGACCTCGCTGTAGCCGAGTACCAGCCACGCGGGGATGTCCCCGTCCAGCAGGACGGGGGCGATGGAGCCGTGGTCCTTGCGCAGGGAGCGGTAGAGCTGCGCCGGGGTCTGCCGGTACTCAAGACCGGCCAGTCGCACCGCGCCGGCGTGGGCAGGGCAGCCCGGCGGCGGTTCCTGGCCTGCGGAGAGTCCTGCGGGGTCGGTCACGGTGTGGTCTCCCGGGCGATGGCGAGTTCGTAGAGGTGGTCCACGAGGGTGATCAGGACGTTCTTGCCGGACGAACGTACACGTGCGTCGCAGTCGATCAGCGGCACGTGCTCCGGCAGGGAGAGCGCCTGCCGGATCTCCTCCAGCGGAAACTCGGACGGGTCGTCGTTGAACCGGTTGACGGCGACGACGAACGGGGTCCGGTGGTGTTCCAGCCGGTCGATGGCGTACCAGGAATCGCTCATCCGCCGGGTGTCGACCAGGACGACCGCGCCGAGCGTGCCGGAGAAGAGCCGGTCCCACAGGAACCAGAACCGTTCCTGGCCGGGCGCGCCGAACAGGTAGAGCACCATGCGTTCGTTGAGGCTGATGCGGCCGAAGTCGAAGGCGACGGTGGTGGTCGTCTTGTGCGGCAGTCCGGCGGTTTCGTCGACCCCGACCCCCGCCTCGGTCATGACTTCTTCGGTGTTGAGCGGCCGGATCTCGCTGACGGACCGGACGAGGGTGGTCTTGCCGACGCCGAAGCCGCCCACGACGACGATCTTCAGACCGGTCTCGGCGGCGTCGGCCAGGGGGGTCCGGGCGGGCAGCTCAGAGGTTGCGGAGTCCATGGAGCACCTCCTTCAAGAGGGCGGAGTCGGGCAGGTCGTCGGAGCGGGCCGCGGTGGGGTGCCGAACCGTGATGCGGCTGGTGGCGAGGAGGTCGCCGAGAAGGATCCGTACGACCATGACGGGCAGTTTCAGCTCGGCGGATATCTCGACGACCGCGGTGGGATGACGGCAGAGGTCGAGGATGCGGACATGCTCCGACTGCATGCCGGGTGTCGGCCGGCATTCGGCGACGATCAGGGTGACCAGGTCGAAGGTGTCGCTGTCGGCCTGGCTGCGGCCGGCGGTGACGGTGTACAGCCGGTCGGGATCCCCGACGTCGGGCCGGCGGCTCATGACGGAGAGCTGTTCCGGGCGGGAGAGCGCGGTTCGGCCCGCAGGTGCTCACCGATCTGCTCGACCATCTCCGTCATCTGGTGGCCCACCGCGCCGGGGTCGGCTCCGTCTCCGGCGATGACGGCGAGGTGCGCCCCGTCGCCGGCGTCGACGATGAAGAGGAGCCCGCCGTGGAACTCGGTCATGGAGTGGCGTACGCCGCCGCTGCCGTTGCCGAATTCGACCGAGGCGCCCTGGGCGAGGGCCTGGATGCCGGAGCAGATGGCGGAGAGCTGGTCGGCCTGGTCGAGGGTGAGGTGGCGGCTCCAGCAGAGTTTGAGCCCGTCGCGGGAGAGCACGAGGGCGTGCCGGGTTCCGGGGGTGCGCTCCAGCAGGTTTTCGAGGAGCCAGGTCAGGCTGTTGTCTGTGGTCTGCATGGTGTGGGTGAGGCGGGATGGACCTGAGAACAGGCCATCTGCCCGTGCCTCCATTCTCGCGTTCCGAACGGGGGGATGGGTTTCTTATGGCTGCGGAGGAGTGGACGGGGTGTCGGTGGACGAACTGTCGCTGGATGAGCTACCGGTTGACGGGCTGTCGGTGGCCGGGGTGCCGGTGGCCGAGGTGTCGGTGGTGCGGCGGGCGCTGTGGAAGGCTCCGAACTGGGAGCCTGCGTCGCGGCCGGAGGTGGTTTTCTCCGGGCGGTCGGCCGGGGGGCGTGTCCGGCCGTGGTCGGCGGCGGCCATGGTGCGGCCGGGCGGGCGGACGGGCAGCCCGCCTGTGGTGGCCGCGGTCGCCGACGAGGGGCCGGCCGGGGGTGTGACCGGGGCCGGAGAGCTGGTGGGGCGAGGCGTGGCTGAAGCGGCCTGGGTGGCCACGGGGGCGCCGGTGACGGGCGGGGTGGTTTCGGGGACGGAGCGTCGTGGTGAGTGACGGGGAGCGATGTCGCGTTGCTGGGCCATGAGCTGTGGGGGGAGGAGGGCGACGACGCCGGTGCCGCCGCGGGAGGAGGGGCGGAAGTTGACGCTGATGTGGTACTTCGCGGCGAGGCGTCCGACGACGGCGAGGCCGAGGCGGGTGCCCTGGAGCAGGGCGAGGTCGGTGTTGTTGCCGGAGACGGATTCCTCGGCGCGACGCATGGCCGCGCCGGCCATTTTGAGGCCGCTGTCCTCGATGGTGACGACGATGCCGGCGGTGCGTTCCTCGACGTAGACGTGGACTTCGTCGATGGGCGGGGAGAAGTTGGCGGCGTTGTCCATGAGTTCGGCGAGGAGGTGCATGACGGGTTCGGCGGCGAATCCGGCGATGGCCGCATTGCTGGAGCAGTTGAGGCGGACGCGCTGGTAGGCGGCGATGCGCCCCACGGCGCCGCGGAGAATGGACTCCATGGGGATGGGCTTGTTCCAGGCGCGGCTGGCACGTCCGCCCATGAGGAGGGCGAGACGGTCGGTGAGGAGGCCGATCTGGGAGGTGTTGTGGTCGAGTTTGAGCAGGTCCCCGAATACGTCCGCACCGTGGCGGTCCTGCATGTCGCGCAGGTCGGCGAGCATGCTGACGGCCTTGGCCTGGACACGGGTGAGCGCTTTGGCGCTGGCCGCCTGGGCGGCGGCGGCGCGGCGCTCGCTGGTGGCGAAGTCCCTGACGACGGTGGTGAGCACGGCCCGCAGATGAGGGTCGGCGGGGGTGGGGATGGTGGCGAGCACGGTGTCGGCGGACCGGCCGGAGCGCAGTGCGGTGAGTGCCTCGGGCAGCGTGGTGCCGGCGAGTAGGCCGAGTTCGTCGGCCGCTTCGGTGAGTTGGCCCAGGACCGCGTCACGGTCGGCGGCGGCTGCCGCGGCGCGTTGCCGGGCGTCGGCGACTTCGCGGGTGAACAGGTCGAAAACGCGGCGTAGCTGAGGCTCCGTGGGGGACGGTGCGGTGGTGAGGACCTCCTGGGCGCCGGCGCCTTCGCGGAGTCTGCTGACGGCGGCGGGCAGGCTGATGTTCAGCAGGTGCCCGAGGTCCGAGGCGAACCGGGCCAACTGGGTCCGGGCGTCGGCGATTTCGCCGAGGGCCGCGGCGGTGTGGCGCCGGGCGGTGCGCAGGAGGAGGAAGGCGCTGACGACGACGAGGGCCAGGCAGGTCCAGGCGACGGCGACGGTGGCTGTCACCCAGGTGCGGGCGGGGCCGGGGGCGCCGGCGGCGGCTGCTCCACCCGCCGCCGCGGTCACCACCAGCAGGAGGAGCGGCACGGCCCACGGCACCGCCCGGGTCTGGGGCGTGCGGTGCGGGCTGGGGGCTGGCACTGACATTCCGCGGTCCCTCGGTGCTTGAGTGCGGGGGGACAGGCTGATCGGCCTGGTTTCTGCTGCTGCGAAGAGACGGAGCCATCGACAGGTACGGGGATCCCCCTACTGCCTGCAGCACGCACGCGAACCCACATGAGCCGCGTCCGACTCAAGGCATCACGTCCCACTCCCGGGTGAGATTTTGTCCGGAAGTAATCTGAGGATCATAGCAATCTCCGTGCAACATACCGGTGTTGTGCAGCATCCTCACTTCTTTCTTTCCGCTTGGCCAACATCTGCGATCGCTTCTGATCGCTACCAGTTTTGGGGCGGCGGCATCGCACGCCGGAGTAACCCATTTCCAGCCATCCGGGACGGGCCCCGCGGTCTGCCGCGCGGCCCCCGCGCCCTGCCGCCACCGGCCAACGCCGGAGGGCCCGGTCCCGCGTCACCGCGGGGCCGGGCCCTCCGAATCGTTCCGTACAGGCGTCAGGGGTCAGGCGTCGAAGACCTCGCTGGCGAGCTGCTGCTGCTCCGCCTGGTGGCGCTTGGCCGAGCCGACCGCCGGGGACGAGGAGTGCGGGCGCGAGATGCGCCGCAGCCGCTCGCCGTGCGGGATGTCGGCGCCGACCGCCAGGTCGAGGTGGTCGATCAGGTTGAGCGCGATGAACGGCCACGCACCCTGGTTCGCCGGCTCCTCCTGGGCCCACAGGTACTTCTCGGCGTTCGGGAACTTGGCGATCTCGGCCTGGAGTTCCGCACCCGGCAGCGGGTACAGGCGCTCCAGGCGCAGGATCGCGGTGTCCGTGACGCCGCGCTTCTGCCGTTCGGCGTCCAGGTCGTAGTAGACCTTGCCGGTGCAGAAGACGACCTTGCGGACCGCGTCCGGGTCCACGCTGCCGTCGCCGATCACCGGGCGGAAGCCGCCGGTGGTGAACTCCTCCGCCGTGGACGCCGCCGCCTTCAGACGCAGCATCGACTTCGGGGTGAAGACGACGAGCGGCTTGTGGTGCGGGTTGTGGACCTGCCAGCGCAGCAGGTGGAAGTAGTTCGACGGCAGCGTCGGCATGGCGATCGTCATGTTGTTCTGCGCGCACATCTGGAGCAGACGCTCGGGGCGGGCGGACGAGTGGTCCGGGCCCTGGCCCTCGTAGCCGTGCGGCAGCAGCAGGGTGACGCCGGAGGTCTGGCCCCACTTCTGCTCGGCCGACGAGATGAACTCGTCCACGATGGTCTGCGCACCGTTGACGAAGTCACCGAACTGCGCCTCCCACATGACCAGCGCGTCCGGCCTGGCCAGGGAGTAGCCGTACTCGAAGCCCATCGCCGCGTACTCGCTGAGCAGCGAGTCGTAGACGTTGTAGCGGGCCTGCTCGGCGGTCAGGTACTGGAGCGGGGTGTAGTCCTCGCCCGTGCCCTGGTCGACGAGGACCGCGTGGCGCTGGCCGAACGTGCCGCGGCGGGTGTCCTGGCCCGAGAGGCGGACCGGCGTGCCCTCCATCAGCAGCGAGCCGATGGCCAGGGTCTCGCCCATGCCCCAGTCGATCGTGCCGTCCTCCACCGAGGCCGCGCGGCGCTGCATCTGCGGCATCAGGCGCGGGTGGACGGTGACGGTGTCCGGGATGTTGACCTGCGACTCGGCGATCCGCTTGACGACCTCCTGGGAGACCGCCGTCTCCACGGCCACCGGGAACTCGGCCTGCGCGTCCGGGACCTGGACGGGACCGGCGTGCGAGGTGGCCTCGCGGACCTCAGCGAAGACCTTCTCCAACTGGCCCTGGAAGTCCTGGAGCGCCTGCTCCGCCTCTTCCAGCGTGATGTCGCCGCGCCCGATCAGCGACTCGGTGTAGAGCTTGCGCACCGAGCGCTTCTTGTCGATCAGGCGGACCATCTGCGGGTTGGTGAACTGCGGGTTGTCGCCCTCGTTGTGGCCGCGGCGGCGGTAGCAGATCAGGTCGATGACGACGTCCTTGTTGAACGTCTGGCGGAACTCGAAGGCGAGCCGTCCGACGCGGACGACGGCCTCCGGGTCGTCACCGTTCACGTGGATGATCGGCGCCTCGATCATGCGGGCCACGTCCGTCGCGTACATGGACGAGCGCGAGGACTCCGGGGCGGCGGTGAAGCCGACCTGGTTGTTGATCACGACGTGGACCGTGCCGCCGGTGCGGTAGCCGCGGAGCTGCGACATGTTGAGCGTCTCGGCGACGACGCCCTGGCCCGCGAAGGCCGCGTCGCCGTGGAGCGCGAGCGGCAGGACCGTGAAGTCCGTACCGGCCTTGTTGATGATGTCCTGCTTGGCGCGGGCGATGCCCTCCAGGATCGGGTCGACCGCCTCCAGGTGCGAGGGGTTCGCGGCCAGCGAGACCTTGATCTGCTCGCCGTCCAGACCGGTGAAGGTGCCCTCGGCGCCCAGGTGGTACTTGACGTCGCCGGAGCCGTGCATCGACTTCGGGTCGAGGTTGCCCTCGAACTCGCGGAAGATCTGCGCGTACGACTTGCCGACGATGTTCGCGAGGACGTTGAGCCGGCCGCGGTGGGCCATGCCGATGACGACCTCGTCGAGGCGGGACTCGGCGGCCGAGTCGATGATCGCGTCGAGCAGCGGGATGACGGACTCGCCGCCCTCCAGCGAGAACCGCTTCTGGCCGACGTACTTCGTCTGGAGGAACGTCTCGAACGCCTCGGCCGCGTTGAGCCGGCGCAGGATCCGCAGCTGCTCCTCGCGCTCCGGCTTGGAGTGCGCGCCGCGCTCGATCCGGTCCTGGAGCCACTTGCGCTGCTTCGGGTCCTGGATGTGCATGAACTCGATGCCGGTGGTGCGGCAGTACGAGTCGCGCAGCACGCCGAGGATGTCGCGGAGCTTCATCATGGACTTGCCCGCGAAGCCGCCGACGGCGAACTCGCGCTCCAGGTCCCACAGCGTCAGCCCGTGCTCGGTGATGTCGAGGTCGGGGTGCTTGCGCTGGAGGTAGTCCAGCGGGTCCGTGTCGGCCATGACATGGCCGCGGACGCGGTAGGAGTGGATCAGCTCGAAGACCCGGGCGGGCTTGGTGACGTCCTCGTCGTGCGAGGCGTCGATGTCCTTGAGCCAGCGGACCGGCTCGTACGGGATGCGCAGCGCCTGGAAGATCTCGTCGTAGAAGTCGTTCTCGCCGAGCAGGAGCTGGCTGACGATCCGCAGGAACTCGCCGGAGGCGGCGCCCTGGATGACGCGGTGGTCGTACGTCGACGTCAGCGTCATGACCTTGGAGATGCCCAGCTTGTTCAGGGTGTCCTGCGACGTGCCCTGGAACTCGGCCGGGTAGTCCATCGAACCGACGCCCATGATGACCGACTGGCCGGGCATCAGACGCGGCACGGAGTGCACCGTACCGAGGCCGCCCGGGTTGGTCAGCGAGACGGTGACGCCGGTGAAGTCGTCCATCGTCAGCTTGTTGCTGCGGGCACGGCGGACGATGTCCTCGTACGCCTGCCAGAACTCGAAGAAGTTGAGCGTCTCGGCCTTCTTGATGCCGGCGACGACGAGCTGGCGGTCGCCGTTGGGCTTCACCAGGTCGATGGCGAGACCGAAGTTGATGTGCTCCGGCTTGACCAGTGTCGGCTTGCCGTCGCGCTCGGCGAAGGAGTGGTTCATCGTCGGCATGGCCTTGATGGCCTGCACCATCGCGTACCCGATGAGGTGCGTGAAGGAGATCTTGCCGCCCCGCGCACGCTTCAGGTGGTTGTTGATGACGATGCGGTTGTCGAAGAGCAGCTTCACCGGGACGGCGCGCACGGAGGTGGCCGTGGGCACTTCCAGCGAGGCGTTCATGTTCTTCGCGACCGCGGCCGACGGGCCGCGCAGCGTCACGTACTCAGGTCCCGCGGGCGCCTCGGTGGCGGGCGCCGCCTTGGCCGGGGCCGCCTTCGCGGGCGCGGCGGCGGGCTTCGCTGCCGCCGGTGCCGGGGCCGCCTTCGCGGGGGCGGGCGGTACGGCGGCGGGCTGGGCCTGCGCGGCGGGCTTCGCCGGAGCCGGAGCCGCTGCCGGAGCGGGCGCCGAAGCCGGAGCGGCCTGAGCCGGTGCGGCGGGCGCTGCCTTCGCCTGGGCCGGCGCGGCGGCGGCCGGAGCCGCGGCCTGCGGGGCCGGTACCGGGGCTCCCGTGGTGGCCTCTTCGGACCTGCCCGACGCGCCGGGCGTGCCTGGCTTGTAGTCGGCGAAGAAGTCCCACCAGGCACGGTCGACCGAATTCGGATCCTGGAGGTACTGCTGGTAGATCTCGTCGACAAGCCACTCATTGGCTCCGAAGGCGGCCGCAGGGTTGGTGCCCTGGCCCGCTTCGTCGGTCGAGATGCTCGCGTTACTGGGGGACTGAGACGACACGGCGTGAACCGCCCTCTTCCGCTTCACAAGGTGATGGACAGCGGGAATCAAGGCTACGCCTACCAGGCCCTGAGGTGCAGGCCGGGCATGCCATCGTCGTGCAAGTCACATCCGACGACGGGTTTCGGCGTATGAAATGGCGGGAAACAAGCCGGGTTCCGCAGTGCCAGGGGCATGTGACCGCACACATCACTTACCGGCCACTCCCCAGCCACGGCCGGTCCACGGCCCTGTTGCCCGCTCGTCCCCGACTCCGTACCCGGAGATCATGCGCTTTCCCTCGAACCCTACGTCAAGCGTGTGCCCGGGGTGCCCCCGGCAGAGTGACCCGTATCAGGCAGCCACGTGCGGATTCGGCCACTCCGATCCGCCCGCCGTGCAGATCCACCGCCCAGCGCGCGATCGCCAGACCGAGCCCCGTACCGCCGTCGCTGCCGGGTCCGTGCGGGGAGGGGACCGTGCCCCGGTTGAAGCGCTCGAAGACCTTGTGGCGCTCCTGCTCGGGGATGCCGGGCCCCTCGTCCTGGATCTCCAGGTCCAGTGACTCGGGCGCTGTGCCGCGCCGGGCGCGCACCGTGACCCGGCCGTGCGGCGGGCTGTGCTTGACCGCGTTGTCGATGAGGTTGGCGACCACCTGGTGCAGCCGCTCCGCGTCCGCGTGCGCGGTCAGCTCCGGCGGGGAGACGTCGAGATGCAGATGGACGTCCGTACGGGCGTGGTTCCCGGACCCGGAACCGGCGACATGGCTGCGGTGCGAGGACGCCAGATTGGACTCCTTGAGCACGCCCGACAGATACGGCCACACCTCGAAGCGCCGCGCGCGCAGCGGTACGACACCGTTGTCCAGCCGGGAGAGGTCGAGCAGCGTCTCCGTCAGCCGGCCCAGCCGCTCCGTCTGCCGCAGCGCCGTCAGCATCGTCTCGGGATCGGCGGCGGACACCCCGTCCACCACGTTCTCCAGCACCGCGCGCAGGGCCGCGATGGGCGTGCGCAGCTCGTGCGAGACGTTGGCGATCAGCTCCTTGCGGTGCCGGTCCTCGGCCTCCAGGTCGTCGGCCATCCGGTTGATCGTGGAGGCGAGATCCCCCAGTTCGTCCCGGCGGTCGGCGCGTACCCGGCGCGTGTAGTCGCCGTGCGAGATCCCCTTGGCGACGGTGTTCATCTCGTCCAGCGGCGCGGTCAGCCCGTGCGCCACGAACTGGGTGATCAGCAGCGTCGCGATCATCGAGAAGACCGTGATGAAGCGCAGCTCGGTCTCCGTGCGCGACGCCACGATCAGCAGGCCGGTGGTGATCAGGACGGAGACGACGACCAGGGTGACCAGCTTGGACTTGATCGAGAAGAGCGGCAGGGACCGGTCGGCCGCACCGAACACCCGCCGCCGCTCCCGCGGCTCCCGGCGCTCCCGGGAACCCTCACCTCCGCGCGGACTCCGGGAACCCTCACGCCCGTGCGGACTCCGGGAACCCTCACGCCCGTGCGGGCCGTAACCGTCACCGCCCCGGCCTCCCGCGTCCCCCGGCCGGGTCATGGCGCCGGGGTCTCCAGGGCGTAGCCGACACCGTGGACGGTACGGATCCGCTCGGCGCCGATCTTCCGGCGCAGCGCCTTGATGTGGCTGTCGACCGTACGGGTGCCCGAGGCGTCCGCCCAGTCCCACACCTCGGCGAGCAACTGCTCCCGGGAGAGCACCGCGCGCGGTGTGTTCGCCAGGCAGACCAGCAGGTCGAACTCGGTGGGCGTCAGGTGCACGTCGTCGCCGCGCACCCGTACCCGGCGCTGCGCGTGGTCGATCTCCAGCTCACCGAGGCGCAGGATGCCGCTGCGCGGGGTCACCGCGGCGAGCGCCGCGCGCTCCACCCGGCGCAGCAGCACATGCACCCGCGCCGCCAGCTCCCGCATGGAGAACGGCTTGGTCATGTAGTCGTCAGCGCCGACCCCCAGGCCGACCAGCATGTCGGTCTCGTCGTCCCGCGCCGTCAGCATCAGCACCGGCACCGGGCGCTGCGCCTGCACGCGACGGCAGACCTCCAGACCGTCGAAGCCGGGCAGCATGATGTCGAGGACCATCAGGTCCGGCTGCCATGCCTCCGCCGCGTCCACCGCCGCGGGTCCGTCCACCGCCGTCTGTACGAGAAAGCCCTCCGCCCGCAGCCGGGCGGCGATGGCGTCGACGATCGTCGCGTCGTCCTCGACGACGAGGACCCGCCGCTGGGCGCCGGGCGTCGCCGCGACCCCGTTGTGGCTGGTGTGTGTCTGCTCCATCGCCCCGCCCCTGGTACGCGTTCCTTGATCCGCGATCTGTGCATGAAGTATGCACATCCGTGTGTGGGGAGCAGCGTAGAGGCAGCGGGAGGGTTCCGGCTACGCAGTGCGAACAGCGAGATGGACCACGTCGGGTACTCCCCGGGCAACTTGGATCTCTTCATCCCTTACCCCGGTGAATCCGGCATTCCGCAACGCTTCACCGAATCTCGGAGAGGGGTTCGCCGACCATACGGCGAGGACACCGCCCGGTTTCAACCGGCCGTGGCACGCGGCGAGTCCGGCCGGGGAGTAGAGGTTCTCGTTGTCCTCGGTGACGGTCCACTCGGGTCCGTTGTCGATGTCCAGACAGAGCGCGTCGTAACGCTCCGTGGTCGTTTGTACGTACTTCACAAGATCGGTGTGATGGATCACAACGCGCGGATCGGTGAACGCTCCGCCCGAAATGCGCGTAAGCGGGCCGTCGCGGTGCCAGTCGATGACGGCCTGCTCGCGCTCGACGACGGCGATGGCGCCCCAGCGCGGATCGGCGGCGGCGTGCGCGAGTGAGAAACCGACGCCGAGACCGCCGATGAGTACGGAGGGACGCGGGTCCGCGGAGGTCGCCGCCGGAGCGAGGGCCTCCGGGGAGAGGGCCGCGAACGCGGCGTCGACGAGCAGCCGCTCCGAACGGCCGTCCGACGTGTCCATCAGGAAGCAGCCGTTGGCGATGATCTCCAGCTCCTCGCCCCGCCGCCGCAGAACGACCTCGCCATGCGGCCCCTCGCGACGGTCGAGCGTGACGGGACCGGAATCCGGGACGGATACGGGTACGGACATGCTGGCGGCTTCTCCCTCGGCTGACGGACGCTGGGAACATCCTGGTAGGGAGCGGTGGACCAGGACAATCCGGTTTCCGCCGTTGGCCGGAGCCCGCCAGGGCCCCCTGCGCCGTCAGCGGCCCTCCCGGCGGGCCCCGCGCCACACGTACAGACCGGCGCCGCATCCGTACGCCACGACCGCCGCCGCCCACGCCCCCGCCTGCGGCCCCGGCTGGACCGGCCAGGCCCACAGCGCGGCGGCGCCGCCGTGCGCGCGGGGCGCCGCGAGGTAGACCGTGCTCAGGTACGCCGTCGTCGGCAGCCAGCTCAGCCGCGCCCCCAGCAGCGCGGCGGCGCCCGCCGTGATCCCGGTGGCGCCGAGCAGGTTCCGTACGGCCGCGGGCGCCCCGAACGCCTCGGGGTGCCCGGGCACCCCGAGGGCGAGCAGCGCCGCGGCGAGCGCCGTGAGACCGAGGAGCACGGCCAGCCGCCGGGGCCACCAGGGGCGTACGGCCGTACGGTCCAGCTCGTCGCTGTGCGTGTACATGCCCGTTCCGATGGCCGCCGAGACGAGCAACGGGGCGAGCACCACCACCGGAACCCGGGCGGTATGGTCGAAGCGCGGTTGCGCCTGGAGCCACCACGCGGCCCACGCGGCGGTGAGCGCGACCCCGGCGAGTGTGCCGAGGGTGGCGGGCAGGGCGCGCGACCGGGCGTACAGCCCGAGCAGGAAGAGATTCACGGGACGGGCACCTCGTCGAACCGGCAGAGATCGGCGGCCAGATAGCGCGCGAGATAGGCGCGGCTCTCGACCGGGTCCATGGCGTGGAGCCGCCGCAGATGAACCTCGCCCTCGGGCGGCAGGACCGTGGCGCCGGGGCGCGGCGCGAGCCACCGGGTGACGGCGCTGTTGACATCGGAGGCCCGCCGGGCGGCCGGGGTGTTGTATTCGGCCGAGCACCCCTGCAAGAAGAGATGCCCGGCGGCCCAGTTGGCGTACAGCGCCGGATCGGAGAACGTTCCGCGCTCGGAGAGCTCGAAGGGGTTGGGAAGCTGCGCCTCCCAGGCCCCCTGATTCCTGCCGGGGCTCGGCGCACGGGGCCCGTCGACCCAGCGGTCCGGCGCGCCGGGGACGCCGCGCAGCTTGGCGTTGAGGTCGGTGAGCGCGGCCGACACCGACGGCAGCAGCTTCCGGTCGACGGCGGTGACACACACCCGCGGGGTGCCGTCGTCGCAGACCAGCCGGGCCGCCGCCGGGTCGGGGCGCCACAGCCCCTCGCCGGTCTGCGTCAGCACCACGGCGGCGGCGCAGGCGGCCGTGAGCGGCAGCAGCGCGGAGATACGGCGCCGGGCGGCGAGCGCGAGCAGCGCGGCCCCGGCGAGCCCGGCCGTCCACACCATCGAGGCGGGCCCGAACCACCACACCGGCCGGTCCCACGGATCCGCGTGCCGGTAGGCGGGGCCGAGCCAGCGGACCGGGGAATCCATGTACGCGGAGATGCCGAGCCCCACATAGGTGACGGCGGCCAGCAGCGGCGCCGCCAGCCGCCACCGGACCAGCCGGCCGGCCACGAACCCGAGCACCCCGAGCGCCCCCAGGGCCACGGCGTCGGCGGCGGTCTGCGACAGGAACGGCCGCCCTGCGCCGGCGTACGGCCAGGTCGCCAGAGCGCACCCCGCCGCGGCGACGAGATATCCGGCGGGCGGCCACAGCGCGGCGGGCGCCACGGCGAGCAGCGCCCGGCGCAGCGGGGCGCGGGGGAGCGAGGCGAGCAGATCCCCGGTGGAGCGCCGCCGCTCCCGCCCGCCCTGCCAGCAGCCGACGGCGACGGCGAGCGGCCCGCAGAGCAGCAGCATGACGCGCAGCAGATCGGTGGTCCCGGTCCAGCGGCCCTGCCACTGGGGCGCCTTGCTGTACATCGTCACCCCGCAGACCACGACCACGGCGACCGCGGACCAGGGCCCGAGGCCGCGGCGCAGCTCCGTCCCCAGGACGCGGCGGGGCCGCCGGCGCGGGGGCGGGGACGGGGCGGGCGCGGGGGAGCCGGCCGTACGACGCGACGGTACGGCCGTCTCGACCGAGGAGGCCCCGGCGGATCCGGCGGCGCTCATTCGGCCCCCTCCGCGACGGCGCGGACGGTCGACGCCGGGCCCGCCGTGGCCGGGCCCCGTACCGCGCCCGTCGCCCGATGGGACCGCAGCGCCGCCGTGTACCCGCGTTCGATCGGGTTGTCACCGAACTCGGCCGCACCGTTCCCGGCGTTTCCGGCGTTCCCGCCCAGCGCCGTCAGCTCCGCGGTCGTCCCGCGGAACGCCACCCGGCCCGCCTCCAGGAGCGTCACCTCCGTACAGGCCGCCGCGACATCCTCCACGAGGTGCGTCGAGACGATCACCGTGGAAGTGGTGCCCACCTCCCGGAGCAGCGCTCTGAACTCGACGCGCTGCTCCGGATCCAGACCGGCCGTCGGCTCGTCGAGCAGCAGCAGATCCGGCTCGTTGACGATCGCCTGCGCGATGCCGACCCGCCGCACCATGCCCCCCGACAGCGTCCGCACCTTCGCGTCGATCCGGTCCGCGAGCCCCACCCGCTCGACCGCCCGCTCCACCGCCTCCGGCACGCGCGCCGCGTCCATCTCCTTGAGCCACGCCACGTACGCGACGAACTCGCGCACCGTGAACCCCGGGTAGTAGCCGAACTCCTGCGGCAGGTAGCCGAGCCGCCGCCTTATCGCCGCGCGGTCCCGGTGCTCCGCGACATCACGGCCCAGCAGCTCCACCCGGCCCCCGGCCGGCGCGGCGACCGTCGCCAGCACCCGGATCAGGGAGGTCTTGCCCGCCCCGTTCGGGCCGAGCAGGCCGTGCACACCACCGCCGAAGCCGAGATCGACGGTGTCGAGCGCGACCTTCTTGCGATGCCTGACCGTCAACCCGTGTACCGCCACCGCTGTCACGTAGGTCTCTCTCTTTCCCACACGCTTTCCCTCACGTACGTTCATCGGGCGAATCCCCCGCCCCCGAAAGAGGGCCGGTCGAACGAGCGCCGCCGCGCCACCAGCAACACCGCGCACCCCGCCGCCCCCGCGCCCCAGAGGCCCTGCGCCGCCGCCCCGGACAGGAACCGGGCCAGATGCCCGGACAGCTCGGCCGGCGTGGCCGGTCCGGTCAGCGCCGTCGGCGACACCCCGACCGCCCCGGCGGATCCCGTGGTCAGCAGCGGTACGGCCAGGGCCAGCACCCAGAGCGCGCCCACCGCACAGGCCGCCGCGCGGCACCCCACGTACGAGCCGAGCGCCAGCGCGGCCAGCGTCAGCGTCAGCCCCGGCAGCAGCCAGGCCGCCGCGCCCGGTGTACCGAGCGCGGCGTCCGGCAGCAGCGCCCCGGCCAGCGTCAGCAGCGGCAGGCTCACGGCGAGCACGGCGGCGGTCCTGGCCAGCAGCAGCCGCAGCCCGCCGCCCGGGGTGGCCGCGCCGATCTCGTGCATCGGGTCCGCGTACCTCCCGTACGACACGGCGACCCCCGCGGGCGGCAGCACCGGCGCCAGCGCCAGCAGCAGCGGGCGCGCGCCCGCGAAGCCGGTGGCGTACGCCAGCCCGACGGCCCCCGCCACGACCAGCACCAGCGCCGCCAGCCAGGACCCGCGCAGCGCGGGCCCCGCCGCCCACAGGACGCGCGCGGTGAAGCCGATCGCGGGCGCCCGGCCGACGTCCGGGGGCGGTGGCGGTGGCGCCACAGCGGCCAGCACCGCTCCCCGTACGTCGGCGAGTACGGTGCCCGCGGCGGTCCCCCGTACCGCCGCGGACACCCGGACGGCGCACGTGCCGCACGTCTCGATGTGCTTCTCCAGCGACCAGGCGTCGGGCTCCGGGGCCGAGTCCGCCGCGTACCGGGCGGCCAGCGCCTCGTCCACGTGCCACGCCCCGGCCGTCCGGGCTGCCCTGTCCCTCATACGGTGCCTCCCAGCGGCGCGATGCGCTCCAGCGCGGCACGCAGTTCCTTGCGCGCCCGCATCGCGCGGGTCTTGACCGTGCCCTCCGGTATGTCGAGGAGCCGCGCGGTCTCACGGGTGGTGAGCCCGTCGACGACCGTCGCCCGCAGCACGTCGCGCAACTCGGGGGAGATCCGGTCGAGGGCCGCGCCTACATCGCCGTACTCAAGGCCGGCCAGAACACGTTCCTCGGCAGAGGGCGCGACGGCCGGCGGCTCGTACCCGGGCCGCCCGTACGCGGCGCGCTCCGCCCGCGAGCGCACCCGCACCGCGTCGACCAGCCGCCGCGCCGCGATCACCCACAACCAGCCGCCGGCCTCACCACCGCGATGCGTCCCGGCCGAGCGCCATACGGTCACGAAGGTGTCCTGAAGAACCTCCCGCACGGTCTCGGGATCGGCACACCGCCGCCCCAGCCGAGCGAGCAACCAGCCGGAATGCCGGTCGTACAACTCGGCCAGCGCCTCGGCCCCCGCCGCGTCACCTCTCGCGACGGCACGCAACAGCGCGGCGTCGTCGCGATCTCCCCCCATGGGGCGGAACAGTCTCACGCCCCTCTATCGCCGACAGCGCCCGGATCGGTTCACGGGCCCGCGCCGGGGATCACGGTGCCCCGGGGAATGCAGCCGTACGGATAGGCGCTGTCGCTGTGCAGACGAGCTTGCACGTCTCTGCGTTCCCCGGTGTCACGGGACAGGGACAGGGCGATCGCTCAGAGCGAACAAGGGCGGGGGAACAATCCCAGGCTCATAAGCATTGAGTCGGTATAGCTCAACTTGCTTGATCTGGCTCACCTCATCACCTCACCTCATCTCACCGACTCATCTGCTGTTACCGCCTTACCTGCCACACCTGCCTTACCTGCTCTGTTCACGCCGAAGGGGAGACCATGGCTTCCACGTCCGCACCGCTCACGCTTCCCGTACTGCCGCTCGACGACGAGGTCGTGCTGCCCGGCATGGTCGTGCCGCTCGATCTGTCCGATGCCGAGGTCCGTGCCGCAGTGGAGGCCGCGCAGGCGGCTGTCCGTGACGGTGACGGTGACGGTGAGAGTGGCGGGGGCGGCGGCAAGCCCCGGGTGCTGCTCGTGCCGCGTATCGACGGGAGTTACGCCGGGACCGGTGTGCTCGGGACCGTCGAGCAGGTCGGCCGGCTCTCCGACGGGGATCCCGGTGCGCTGATCCGCGGCCGTGGCCGGGTGCGGATCGGGGCCGGTACGAGCGGGCCCGGTGCCGCGCTCTGGGTGGAGGGGGTCGGCGTCGACGAGAGCGCGCCCGAGCCGCTGCCCGGCGCCGTGGCCGAACTGGTCACCGAGTACAAGGCGCTGGCCACCGACTGGCTGAAGAAGCGCGGGGCCTGGCAGGTCGTCGACCGGGTGCAGCAGATCGACGACGTGTCGGCGCTCGCCGACAACTCCGGCTACTCGCCGTTCCTCTCCACCGCCCAGAAGGTCGCCCTGCTGGAGACCACCGACCCGGTCGCCCGGCTGAAGCTCGCCACCCAACAGCTCCGTGAGCACCTCGCGGAGCAGGACGTCGCCGAGTCCATCGCCAAGGACGTCCAGGAGGGCGTCGACAAGCAGCAGCGCGAGTTCCTGCTGCGGCGTCAGCTCGACGCCGTGCGCAAGGAGCTGCGCGGGCTGAACGGCGACGATGGCGAGGACGAGTCCGACGACTACCGGACGCGCGTCGAGGCCGCCGACCTCCCCGAGAAGGTACGGGAGGCCGCGCTCAAGGAGGTCGAGAAGCTGGAGCGCTCCTCCGACCAGAGCCCCGAGGGCTCCTGGATCCGCACCTGGCTCGACACCGTCCTGGAACTGCCGTGGAACGAGCGGACCGAGGACAGCTACGACATCAAGGGCGCCCAGTCCGTCCTGGACGCCGAACACGCCGGCCTGGAGGACGTGAAGGAGCGCATCACCGAGTACCTGGCCGTCCGCAAGCGCCGCGCGGACCGCGGTCTCGGGGTCGTCGGCGGCCGGCGCGGCGGCGCCGTCCTGGCCCTCGTCGGCCCGCCCGGGGTCGGCAAGACCTCGCTGGGCGAGAGCGTCGCGCACGCCATGGGGCGGAAGTTCGTCCGGGTCGCGCTCGGCGGTGTACGGGACGAGGCGGAGATCCGCGGCCACCGGCGTACGTACGTCGGCGCGCTGCCCGGCCGTATCGTCCGGGCGATCAAGGAGGCCGGTTCGATGAACCCGGTCGTCCTGCTGGACGAGATCGACAAGGTCGGCTCCGACTTCCGCGGCGACCCCGCCGCGGCGCTGCTCGAAGTCCTCGACCCCGCGCAGAACCACACCTTCCGCGACCACTACCTGGAGGTCGAACTCGACCTCTCCGACGTGGTCTTCCTCGCCACGGCCAACGTCCTGGAGGCCATCCCCGAGGCGCTGCTCGACCGCATGGAGCTGGTGCGGCTCGACGGCTACACGGAGGACGAGAAGGTCGTCATCGCCCGGGACCACCTGCTGCCCCGGCAGTTGGAGCGCGCGGGCCTGGAGCCCGGCGAGGTCACCCTGGAGGACGGCGCGCTGCGCAGGCTGGCGGGCGAGTACACCCGCGAGGCGGGCGTACGGAACCTGGAGCGCTCCATCGCCCGGCTGCTCCGCAAGGTCGCGGCCGAACACGAACTCGGCGACCGGGAGCTGCCGTTCACCCTCGGCGCCGACGACCTGCGCGGGCTGATCGGGCGTCCGCACCACGTACCGGAGTCGGCGCAGGACCCGGCGGAGCGCCGTACGGCGGTCACGGGTGTGGCGACCGGCCTCGCGGTCACGGGCGCGGGCGGCGACGTCCTCTTCGTGGAGGCGTCGCTCGCCGATCCCGAGACGGGCGGTTCGGGGCTGACCCTGACCGGACAGCTCGGGGACGTGATGAAGGAGTCGGCGCAGATCGCGCTCTCCTTCCTGCGCTCGCGCGGCGCGGAGCTGGAGCTGCCGGTGGCCGATCTGAAGGACCGGGGTGTGCACATCCACTTCCCGGCGGGCGCGGTGCCGAAGGACGGCCCGAGCGCGGGCATCACGATGACGACGGCGCTGGCCTCGCTGCTGAGCGGCCGTCAGGTCCGTACGGATGTGGCCATGACCGGCGAGGTCTCGCTGACGGGCCGTGTCCTGCCCATCGGTGGCCTCAAGCAGAAGCTGCTGGCCGCCCACCGCGCGGGCATCACGACGGTCGTGATCCCCAAGCGGAACGAGGCCGACCTGGACGATGTCCCGGCCGAGATCCTCGACAAGCTGGAGGTTCACCCGGTGACGGATGTCCGCCAGGTCCTGGAGCTGGCGCTCGCCCCCGCGGAGCAGCCCGTACGGGTCCCCGCGGCGGCCTGATCGCACCACGGCGTCACCGGACTGCCCGGCCCCTCGGCGGAGGGGGGCCGGGCAGCCTCATGTGTGCGGGGCGTCAGCCGTTGGCCAGCGCCTGTACCCGGTCCAGGGCCCCGTTGAACCGGTTGTGGTCGCCCACGATCGGCCCCGTCGACGTGTACTGCCAGATCGTCTGGAACCCCCAGCCCGCGGGCAGCTCGCCGACGGTCGAGTCGTACCGGGCGATCCACAGCGGGTTGGTGGTGCCGAAGCCCGCGTAGTTGCCCGTGCACGTCTTCCACCAGCTCGTCGCCGTGTAGATCACGGCGTCCCGGCCGGTGCGCGCCCGGTAGGTGTTCACGAAGTCGCGGATCCAGTCGACCATCTGCGACGCCGTCTTGCCGTAGCAGGTCGCCCCGTACGGGTTCCACTCGATGTCGAGCACGCCCGGCAGCGTCCGGCCGTCGGGCGACCAGCCGCCCCCGCCGTCGACGAAGTAGTTGGCCTGGTTGGCGCCGCTGGAGTCGTTGGGCGTACCGAAGTGGTACGTGCCGCGGATCATGCCGACGTTGTACGAGCCGTTGTACTGCTGGGTGAAGGAGGTGTTCTTGTAGTAGTTCCCCTCGGTGGCCTTGACGTAGGCCCACTTCACCCCGCTGCTCCACAGAGCCGGCCAGTCGACGTTCCCCTGGTGACTGGAGACGTCGACACCCTCCGTCTGGGCGGCACGGCCGCCCTGGGGCAACCGGCCCTGGCCGTCGTGCGCGAGGACGCCCATGCCCATGTGGGCCGAGCCGCGCGGGGGGAGGGGCGCCGGCGGGCCCGCCGGGTGGGGGGCCGCGCTCGCCGCACCGGGGAGAGCGAGGAGCAGGGCGAGAGCGGAGAGGAGGGCGGTGGCCGCGGCGACCCTGGAGCGGCCTGGGGCGCGGGATCTGGGGACGGGCATGGGTGTGCCTCCGAAGACCTCGGTGGGGGGAGATCATGACCTGGCGACATGTCAGTGGAGTGAACATGTCAGTATTGAAGCTACGCACGTAGACCGGGACGGCGGAAGGGTGCCACGCCGGTGCCGTTGGTATAAACCCCTGAAATACTGAACAAGCTGCGGCAATGGCCGCCGGCGAAAGAAACTTTCAGGAGCGGAAAAGCGCGCGATGGCTGCTGACGTGCACGGAAGCGGTACGGAACCGGAACCGGACCCCGCGGTGACGAGTGGTGTGGACCAGGAATTCCTCGCCCTGGAACGGGAACTGGCGGTCTTTTTGCGCCGCGCCCGCGCCAACTCCGGGGAAATGGCGCGCGAAGTCCATCCGGAACTGGAACCGGCGGCTTATGGGCTGCTTGTACGTCTGGAGTTCGGCGGCCCCCAGCGCGCCACCGAACTCGCCACGTACTTCGGCGTCGGCAAGGCCACCATGAGCCGCCAGTTGCGCGCCCTGGAGGAACTGGGTCTGGTGAGCCGCGAGCCCGATCCCGCCGACGGGCGCGCCTGGCTCATCAGGATCACCGACGAGGGCGGGAACCGCTTCCGCCGGGTCCGGGGAGCGCGCCGGGAGCGGTACGTACAGCAGCTCGCCGGCTGGGACCGTGCCGAGATCGCCGAACTGGCCCGGCTGCTGCGCCAGCTCAACGCCACCGCCGAGAGCTGACCGCCGGGGAGCTGACCGCCGAGAGCTGACCGCCGGGATCTGAGGCGCCATGAGCCACTGGAAGCAGGGGCAGGCAGGCGCCGTCTCACAGCTCCACGTATGTCACCGTCGCGTCGTCGCTCGTCTTCCCCCTGCGGAACGCCGTACCGTCCGGATCCGCCGACTCCGCCGCCCGCACCCGGTCGATCAGCTCCTGCGGACCGCTCTTGCGCACCAGCGCCAGACAGTCCGCCCAGCCGCCCTCCCGGAACACCTCCACCCACCGGGTCGCCCCGTCCGTCAGGGCGAGCAGGGACCGTACCTCCGCCGCCGGGGTGCGGCCCGTCACGGCGCGCTCCGCGACCGACGGGTCCGCCGCCGCCGTGAAGAAGCCGCCCTCCGCGTTGCGCAGGGCGTCCGTCGCGGCGACCGAGCGCAGCACCTCGCGCGGGACCCGGTCGAGGCGGTCGTCCAGCACCGCCCGTACCGCCCCGTCAGGGGCCTCCAGCAGCAGCGTGGAGTCGGAGAGTACGAGATGTTCGACGGCGTCCCGGCCCCAGCGCGCCAGGACGACCGTGGCCTGCGGAGTACGCGGGTGAGAAAGGTCACAGGTGTCGCGGTGAGCGTCCGCCGTGCGGCCGATCGACGCGGCGAGAACCTGTGCCAGCGTCATATCCCGTCGCGAACCGGACAGTTCCGTGAGCGCCCCGCCCAGCCTGGACGTGAACCACGGCACGCCGTGCACACAACCGTCCTCGCCGGTGGGCGGCGTCACCCCGTCCAGCATCACCAGAGCCCCGCCCTCGCCCGCCGCGGGCAGCACCACGCCTGCCCAGTCCTCATTGGGGCGGGCGGTGCGACCGGGGGAGGTGGCCTGTTCGACGCGCATGCGCTCCAGTCTGCCTGACTCCTCGCATCACCCGCAGGGTTCCTTCACATGCTCCACACGTCATGTCGGCCTCCCCGTCACGCCAGGTCAACCGCTGTGATTCGGTCAGAATCAGCGCGGCCGGGAGCGCCGGAGGAGCGGATCGAGCCGGCCCGACCGGCCGTACGGGCGGCCCCGGCGAGCTGCGGGCGGGCATCTTGCCAAAGCCCGCCCGGAAGGTCCACCTGGCACGCCACGTTCCAGCAGCCGCCCGACAGGGAAGAGTTGTTCGCCCCCTCCTCGTGATGTTCACTCGTCCAGGTGGCGGAGCGGCCGATGCGCGCCTTCCTCCTCGGAGCGCTGGAATGGTCGACAGCCGAAAGCCAAACCAGGGGTGGGGGTGGGGTTACCGCGTTGTCAGACCGGACCGGCCGTCACCTCTGCTTCATGGGCGGACGAGTCAAGAATGCGAGCACCGGTGCAGAAGAAGCGGCCTCGGGGCAACAGTGTCACGGCCACCGGCACGGCCACCAGCGCTGTGACCCCTACCGGTACCGGCACGCCCGGTGAGGCCACCGCGGCCACCGGCGCAGGAGGCGGGAAGCCTCCGGAAGGACGCCGGGTGCGGGTACGCAACCGGCTCGTCGCCGGGGTCGCCTTCGTGGGCGTCACGGTCGTCGTGGCCGGCACCCCCGCCGTACTGAGCGCGTCCGCCGAGCTCAAGGACGCCCAGAACCTGGTCACCCTCGCCGAGCTGAACCAGCAGGCCGTCACCCTCGGCCACTCCCTCGCGGACGAACGCGACGAGGTCATCGTCTACATCGCGGCCGGCCGCGACACGCAGCCGGGCGGTACGGACCCGGAGAAGGCCAAGTACACGATCTCCGAGACGCGCAGCGCCCGGGTCGACCGCCAGATCGACGAGATCCACGCCGCCGCCTCGGCCTCCCCCGGACTGCTGCGCGACCTCTCCACCGTCCCCTCCATCCGGCGCGCCGCCCTCACGGGCAAGGGCTCGGCGATGGAGGCGTACCGCGCGTACTCCGAGGTCATCGCCAAACTCCAGGCCCTCGCCGACGAGCTGGCGGAGAACACCCCGCCCGAGGCCGCCGACGGCACCCGCGCCCCCGGCGCGCTCGGCCGCGCCGTCGAGCAGGCCTCCGCCACCCGCGGGCTGCTGCTGGCCGCGCTCGCCGTGCCGGGCCCCACCACCTCGGCCCCCCAGTACGACCCGGTCACCGGGCTGCCCGTCGAGTCCTCGGCCGACGCGAGCAACAAGAAGAACGACCAGGTACGCGACGAACTCAGCGCCGACGCCCAGAAGTCACGCGTCCGCGAACTCGGCGCGCTGGCCGACTTCGACCAGAGCGCCGACACCGCGGCGCGCGAATCCCTCACCTCCACCGTCACCGGGCCCGACGTCAAGACGGCCGAGAGCTACCTGACCCGCCTCACCGACCGGCCCGAACTCTCCGCGGCCGACCGCAAGGCCGACCAGGACGAGGTCGAGTCCGCGCTCTCCGCCAGGATCGACCAGATGCGCGGCGTCGAGTCGAGCCTCGGCGCCGCCCAGATCGAGCGCCTCGAACAGCTCCGTGACGACGATGTCACCGGCCTGGAACTCCAGCTCGCCCTCCTCGGCGGCTGCCTGATCATCGCGGTCGGCGTCTCCACCGCCGTCGCCCGTACGCTCACCAGGCCGCTCGCGGTCGTACGGATCGGCGCCGCCCGGCTCTCCTCCGCGCCCGCCACCGAGGATCCGATCCGCTTCACCGGCCGCAACGACGAGTTCGCGCAGGTCGTACGGTCCGTCAACGCCCTGCACGGCAAGCTGGTCGACCTCGCGGGCCGCGCCGACCGGCTCGACAGCGACCGCAGCGACCTGCTCGGCGCCCGCGAGAAGGTCGCCGAGCAGCGCGCCGAACTCCAGGACCGTACGGCCGAACTCGCCGCCCAGCTCCAGCGGCTGCGCCACACCGTCCACCACACCTTCGTCAACCTGTCGCTGCGCACGCTCGGCCTGGTGGAGCGTCAGCTCGGCGTCATCGAGGGCCTGGAGGACCGCGAGCAGGACCCCGAACGTCTCGCGACCCTCTTCAAGCTCGACCACCTGGCGACCGTCATGCGCCGCCACAGCGAGAACCTGCTCGTGCTCGCCGGCCACGACCACGGCCACGGCTCCACCGGGCCCGTCCCGCTCGTGGACGTGCTGCGCGCGGCGGTCAGCGAGATCGAGCGGTACGAGCGCGTCATCATCCAGGAACTGCCCTCGCACACCCAGGTGGCCGGCTTCGCCGCGGACGACCTGAGCCACCTCGTCGCGGAGCTGCTGGAGAACGCCGCGTCGTTCTCGCCGCCCGAGACCGAGGTGCGGCTCTCCGGCTGGATGCTGGAGAGCGGCGAGGTGATGCTCTCCGTGCAGGACCAGGGCATCGGGATGTCCGTGGACCGGCTCGCCGAGCTCAACGAGCGCCTCGCGGACCCGGAGACCCCCGGAGAGCCGCCGCGCCCGGCGCAGGGCGGCGGGAACGGCGCCGAGAACGAGGGCCTGGGTCTGCGCGTCGCCGCGCTGCTCGCGGCGCGCTACGGCGTACAGGTCGAGCTGCGGGAGCACCAGCAGGGCGGGGTCGCGGCGATCGTCGTCCTGCCGAAGTCGCTGCTCCCGGCCGTGCCGCCCGCCCCCGTACCGCCGGTCATGGTCCAGCCCGCCGCCGTACCGTCGGCCGCCGCCCCCGACGCCGTACCGGCCGAGGCGGACGCCCCCGCCCTGCCGACCCGTACGGGCCGGGGCCGGGACCAGGACGGGGAGCGCGATCCCCTGGTGGTCGCGGCCGAGGCGGCGATCCGCCGGGCGGAGGAGGCGAAGCGCGCCGAGGACGAGCGGGCCGCGGCTCAGGCGCCCGCGCGGACGGAGCCCGCCCCCGCCGAACCCGCCCCGACCGAACCCGCAGCCCCGTACGGCATCGGCCCCGACCGCCACGAGCGCGTCCCCGACGACGCATCGCGGACCACCGGCGTCGACCAGGACACCTTCCTGATGCGGCTGCCCCAGCAGCAGCCCGCGCAGCCCCAGCCCCAACCACAGCACCCGGCCGGAACGGCCGCCGACACCACCGGCCCCGCCGCTGAAGGCGGCGCCGAACCCCGCACCGGCAAGGGGCTCCCCAAGCGCACCCCCTGCATCGTCAAGCCCGCCGCCGCGCCCGCCGCGCGCACCGGCAGCGTCGACGCGGAAGCCCTGCGGCGCAGGCTCGGCGGCTTCCAGCAGGGCGTGATGGAGGGCCGCCGCGATGTCGAGGCGGAGCTGGGAGCCGAGGCGGAACCGGGTGCCGCGGCGGAACCGGGTGCCGCGGTGGAACCACCGGAGCAGACCCCGCCCTCGGAGCGGACCCCAGAGCTGGACACCGGAGAGACCACGGGGGAGACAGTCAAGGAGGCACGCAGTTGACTGCGACCGGCGCAGGCACAGACACAGGCACATTCGGGCTGAGCAACGAAGCGCGTAATCTGCACTGGCTCTTGAGCAACCTCGTCGAGGAGGTGCCTGGCGTCCACGCGGTCGCCGTCGTCTCGTCCGACGGACTGCTGCTGCTCTCCTCCGACCCCGGCAGAACCGCCGAGGCGGCCACCGCCCCCACCGAACGCGGAGAAGGCCCGCGCGGCTCCAGCGCCGACCTCGCCACCATCGTCTCGGGCATCGGCAGCCTCACCCTCGGTGCCGCCAAGCTGATGGACGGCGGCGGGGTCAAGCAGACCATGATCGCCATGGAGGAGGGCAGCGTCTTCGTCATGGCCATCAGCGACGGCTCGCTGCTCGGCGTACACGCCACCCCGGACTGCGACATGAGCGTCGTCGCCTACCACATGGCCCTCTTCGTCGGCCGGGCCGGACACAGGCTGACCCCGGAGCTGAGGGACGAACTGCGCGCCTCGGTGGAGGGCACCGGATGACCCCGGCCGCCGATGGAGCGCCCCGGCTGCCCGTGCGCGGGGCGGACCGCAGGCCCTCCCGCGTACGCCCGTACTCGCTGACCGGCGGACGGACCCGCTCCGGGCACGTCCTGCTGGTGGAGACCTTCGTCGCCGCGCTCGAACCGGGCGAGGTCCGCAGGGAACTGACGGACGGTGGGGCCCCGTCCCGCGTCATGCCGGAGATGCTCGCCATCGTCGAGCTGTGCCGGCGGATGCGTACCGTCGCCGAGGTCTCGGCGCTGCTCAAGATGCCGCTGGGCGTGGTCCGGGTGCTCCTCAGTGACCTGGCCGATCAGGGAAAGATCCGTGTGTACGGAACCGGTCACGGCACCGGCCAACCGGACCATACGCTGCTGGAAAGGGTGCTGAGTGGACTCCGCCGTCTCTGACGTCTCCGAAGCTTCGGACGTCACCGCCGCCTCCGGGCGCGCTTCCGTACCGGAGGCCGCACCGGCGCCCGTACGGGAAACCGGGCCCGATCCCGTACGGGAGACCGTGCTCGACCCCGTACGGGAGCCGGAGCCCGAGGCGGAGCCCGAGCCCGAGCCCGAGGAGAAGGTCCAGGCCTGGCAGTTGGACCGTACCCGCGCACCGATCTCCACCAAGATCGTGATCGCGGGCGGCTTCGGCGTCGGCAAGACGACCTTCGTCAGCGCCGTCTCGGAGATCGCCCCGCTCCAGACCGAGGCGCTGATGACCGAGGCCAGCGCCGGCATCGACGACCTCAGCGCGACGCCCGACAAGCTCACCACCACCGTGGCGATGGACTACGGGCGCATCACCCTCGACGACGACCTCGTCCTCTACCTCTTCGGCACGCCCGGCCAGCAGCGCTTCTGGTTCATGTGGGACGACCTGGTGCGCGGTGCGATCGGTGCCATCGTGCTGGCCGACACCCGCCGCCTCCCCGACTGCTTCCCGGCGCTGGACTACTTCGAGAGCTGCGGGCTGCCGTACGTCGTGGCCGTCAACCACTTCGACGGCACCGACGCGTTCGACCCGGACGATGTGCGGGACGCCTTGACGATTCCGCCGGGCATCCCTGTACTGATCATGGACGCGCGGGACCGGAGCACGGCCGTCGACTCGCTGCTCGCGCTGGTACGCCATGCCCTGGAGTTCTCTCCCGAGTAGTGCCGGCCGGCGCCGGCCAGGCCTCCGGGCCGCCGCACCACGCGCCGCCGCACCACGCACGCTCGCACGCAACGGAGACAGAACCGCCCATGCGGAAGATACTCGTCGTCGGAGCCGGTCAGTCCGGGCTCCAGCTCGCCCTCGGACTCCAGTCACGGGGGTACGAGGTCACCCTGATGTCCAACCGTACGGCGGACGAGATACGGTCCGGCCGGATCATGTCCACCCAGGCCATGTTCGACACCGCCCTCCAGCACGAACGCGACCTCCAGCTCAACTTCTGGGAGTCGCACGCGCCTCGCATCGAGGGCCTCGGCGTCTCCGTCGCGGCCCCCGACGCCTCGCGCCCCATCGACTGGGTCGGCACGCTGGACGGCTACGCCCAATCCGTCGACCAGCGCGTCAAGATGGCCGGCTGGCTGGACACCTTCGCGCAACGCGGCGGCCAGTTGGTGATCCACGGCGCCGCGGTCTCCGACCTGGACTACTTCTCCCGTACGTACGACCTGGTCCTGATCTCGGCGGGCAAGGGCGAACTCGTCTCGATGTTCGGCCGCGACGCGGCCCGCTCGCCGCACGACGCCCCGCAGCGCGCGCTGGCGGTCAGTTACGTCCACGGGCTCGGGCCGCGCCCCGAGCACCCCGCGTTCGACGCGGTCCGCTGCAACCTGGTGCCGGGCGTCGGCGAACTCCTCGTGATGCCGACCCTCACCACCTCGGGCCGCGCGGACATCCTCTTCTGGGAGGGGATCCCCGGCGGCCCGCTCGACGTCTTCCGGGGCGTCAAGGACCCGGCGGAACACCTCTCGCTCACGCTGGAGCTGATGGAGCGCTACGTCCCCTGGGAGTACGCGCGCGCCACGAAGGTCGAGCTGACGGACGCCGGCGGCACCCTCGCCGGACGGTACGCGCCGACCGTACGCAACCCGGTCGGCCGGCTGCCGAGCGGCGGGCTCGTCCTCGGCGTCGCGGACGTCGTCGTCGCCAACGACCCGATCACCGGGCAGGGCTCCAACTCGGCCGCCAAGTGCGCCGCCTCGTACCTCGACTCGATCGTGGAACACGGCGACCGGCCCTTCGACGAGGCGTGGATGCGCACGGCGTTCGACCGCTACTGGGAGGTGGCGCGACACGTCACCAAGTGGACCAACGCGATGCTGGGCGAGCCGCCGGAGCACGTCCTCGGCCTGATCGGCGCGGCGGGGCAGCTCCAGCCGGTCGCGGACCGGTTCGCGAACGGCTTCGACGACCCGTCGGACTTCGAGAACTACTTCTACGACCCGGAGAAGACGGCCGCGTACCTGGCCGAGGCCGCCGCTGCCTGACGGCGACCGGGCCCGCCGCCCCACCGGTCAGGTGCTGAAGGCATCCCGGTGGTCGTACACCCAGGTCTCGAAGGCGCGCGGTGGGCGCCCCAGGACGCCTTCCACCTCACCGGTCAGGACGGCGCTCCGTCCCGACCGGATGAACGCGTTGCCGTCGATGACGACCTCGACGAAGGAGGCGTCCATTCCGGAGCCGAGCAGCTGCGCCCGTGCCACATCGGGAGGTACGTCCACGGTCCCGACCGCCCGTCCGAGGACCCGGCCGAGCCGCGCGGTCTGCTCCGGGACGCTCAGCGACTCGGGGCCGGTCAGGGTATAGGCGTGGCCGTCATGCCCCGCCGAGACAAGGGCCTCGACCGCGACCGCCGCCACATCACGGGGGTCGACGACGCCCACGGCACCGGTCCCCGTCATGTTCGGGACCGGCTCTCCCGTACGCACCGGACGGGCCCACACCAAGGCGTTCGAGGCGAAGCTCGACGGCCGCAGCAGCGTCCACGCCATACCGCTCGCCCGCACGGCCTCCTCCCCCGGGAGATGCCAGGACCCCACCGCGGCCTGGTCGGCCTCACCCGTCCCGATGGCCGACACCTTCACCACCCTGCCGACGCCCGCCGCTCGCGCCGCGGCGAGCATGGCCCGGTCGTGGAGCGACACCGAAGGCCCTGGCGCACTCAGCAGGAAGAGCGCCGTGGCCCCGGCCGCCGCCCGTTCCAGCGACGCCGGGTCGCCGAAGTCGCCCCGTACCACCTCGACGCCGTACGGCACGCCCGCCCGGGCCGGTTCCCGGGTCAGCGCGCGGACCGGCTCACCCCGCTCCGCCAGAAGCCGGACCACTTCACTGCCGATGGTGCCGGTGGCACCCGTAACCAGAATCATGTCGGCCACGCTGCCGGCGCGCCGCCGCGGCCTCTAGGAAGTTTCGGCACTCCTACGGCCTGGGGCGCGCACTCCGGGCCGACTACCGTGGGGCGGTGACCGTCACCAACCAGAGCGCACCGACTCCGTCGGCAGCCCTGCGGCCGTGGATCGCCGACATCAGCGTCCTGACCGTCGCCGGATTCGGGCAGCGGCCCTTCACCCACCTGCCGGACACCGCGACCGCGCTGGTGTTCCGCACGACCGCCGCCGGGCGCAGCGACCTGCTGGTCATGGGGCCACGCACCCGCGCCTCGTACCGCACCGGCAAGGACGTGCCGTTCTGCCTCAAGGTCCGTATCCGCCCCGGCCGCGCCCGGCCGCTCCTCGGCGTGCCCGTCGGCGAACTCGCCGACCGGGTCGTCCCGCTCGGCGAACTGTGGGGCGGGTCCGCCGACCGCCTGGCCCACGAACTGGCCCACCTCGGACCCGACCCCGCGCTCGTCCTGGAACACCTGGAGGCGGAACTGCTGGCCCGCCTCACCACCCGCACACCCGCCGACCTGTTACGGAGCGACCTCCTCCACACGGCGACCCAGGCCCTGACCACCCGGGCCCACCAGCGCCCCGAACGCGTACCGGCCCTCGCGGAGCGACTGGGCGTCAGCGAACGCCACCTGCGCACCCTCTTCACCGACGGCGTCGGCCTCTCGCCCAAGCACCTGGCGCGCATCGAACGGGTCCGCAGCGTGCTCGCCCGACGCCCCGGCCGGCGACACTGGGCCCAACTGGCCACCGAATCCGGCTACTACGACCAGTCCCACATGACGGCCGACTTCCACGACGTGATGGGAGCCCCACCCCAGGCCTTCCACGCGGGCCACCGGCCCCCGGCACAACCATGCTGATCAGCTCGCCCGGCCCTCAACTCTCCCCGGCCTTCAACTCTCCCCGTCCCTCAGCTCTTCCCGTCCCTCAACTCTCCCCGAATCCCACGTCGGACCCCTCCATCGCGCCCTCCGGCAGAAGGGGCGGGACATAGGCCGCCGGGGCCAGGGCGGCAGCGCCGGGGTCCGGGCGAACGGCGCCCAGCAGGGGATTGGCCGCGATGGGGGAGACCTTGACGTACGCCCCGGGGCGCGGCGCCTGGATCACCATGCCGTCGCCCAGGTAGATCGCGACATGCGTGGCCTCCGGGAAGTAGATCACCAGGTCGCCGGGGCGCAGCTCGCGCAGCGGGATCCGGGGCAGGTCGCGCCACTGCTCCTGGCTGGTACGGGGGATGGCGAGCCCGGCGTGCGCCCAGGCCTGTGAGGTGAGCCCCGAGCAGTCGTACGAACCGGGCCCCTCCGCGCCCCACTCGTACGGCTTGCCGATCTGCCCGGCGGCGAACTCCACCGCCCGGCCGCCCGCAGCGGACGGCGTGCCGCGCGACCCGGCGGGGGCACCCGGCGCCCCTGGGGCCCCGGCCGCGCCGACGGTGTCCCCGAGGGCGCCGGAGCCGATCAGCTCGCGCTGGGCCCGCTCCGTACCGGACTTCTCCAGCGCGGCGATCGAGGCGATATCCGTACCGCTGAGGGAGGCGAGCAGCTTCTCGACCTCGCGAAGCCGCGAACCGACCGTGTCGCGCTGCTTCTTCTGCCGCGCGACGAGCTGCCGCTGCCGGTCGAGTGCCGTACGGGACGCGCTCGCGAGGGCGTCGGCGCGCTGCTCGCCGGCCGTCAGCCCCCGCATCGTGCGGGCCCGGGAACGCGCCACCCGCTCCAGCAGATGGCCGTCGTCCAGGATGTGCGAGGCGTCGGGGGAGAGGAACAGCCGCAGGTAGTCGGAGAGGTCGGACTGCCCCTGGTACTGCCGGCGCGCCAGCAGTCCCGCGTCCCCCCGGCTCCGCTCCAGCGCGGCCTGCGCCCGGGTGAGATCGGCCGCCAGCTTCCTGGCCTCGACGCGCTGCCGGATCAGCTCGACCTCGGTGGCGTTGTACGCCTCGGTGGCCTGCTCGGTCTGCCGGTAGAGGAGCTGGAGCCGGCCGAGCAGCCCGGAGACGGTGGCGGGCGGCGCGCCGAGGGTGGCAGCCGCCGGAGTCGAAGCGCTCGGTGCCGACGGTACGGGCGGGAGCGGAGGCTCCGGGGCGGCGTACGCGGGGAAGGGCACCGCGACGAGGAGGGTCGCGGTGGCCAGCGCCGCCGTACAGACAGATCGCAGCACTCTTCCTGACACGTCATCACCTCGGGTTGCGGGACGAGGTGTCCAGTCCTAAGAGATGACAGGGCGTCGGATGATGAGAAGAGCCGACTAATGGGCGGTGTGGCGCAACGACATCACCCCTACGGGCCGGCGGGATCGGTCCCGGCGCCCCGGGGCTTCGACCACGGCCACCGGGGGCCCCGCTCCCCGCGCCCCTCGGGGACGTACACGTACTTCCAGCCGCGCTGGATCCCGAGCCGTCTGGTGTACCCGGCGGGCTCGCGCAGATACGCGTACACGGTGGGCGCCCCGCCGTCGGCGGCGGGTACGGGGACCTCGTACCACTTCGGCGGATTCCCGGTCGGCCCGGTCAGCACGGGCAGGACACGCCCGTCGAGCGGGCCGCCGGTGAAGGGGGTGTTTTCGCTTCTCACGGGTCCCAGTCTCAGACGAAGTGGTCGAACTCCCCGGCTTTGACGCCGAGTATGAAGGCGTGGAGTTTGTCGGGGGTGGTGGTGAGGATGACGTCGGGGTCGTCGCTCTCGACGAGCTTGACGGTGCCGTCGGGGGCGGCGGCCAGGTGGACGCAGCCGTTCCCGCCGCCGCTGTAGGAGGACTTCTGCCAGTGGAGGGCGGACACGCCTAGTTCTCCTCGGTGGGCCTACGTGACGAAGTGGTCGAACTCCCCGGCTTTGACGCCGAGTATGAAGGCGTGGAGTTTGTCGGGGGTGGTGGTGAGGATGAGGCCGGGGTCGTCGCTCTCGACGAGCTTGACGGTGCCGTCGGGGGCAGCGGCGATGTGGACACAGCCGTTGCCATCGCCGCTGTAGGAGGACTTCTGCCAGTGGAGAGCGGCCATGCGCCTTTCCCTTCTTACAACGCTGCTGCGACGCGGCGGATCAGATCCCGGGACTCTGATGGTTTGAGGCTACAACGCTCAATGTGGTCCAGGATGATCCGATACCTTGCCAACTGCGGCGGGGCGTCGAGGAACGTCAGTCCATGATCGGTGTCGAGCTGAACGGTGTCCAGGGCCGGGACTGCTCCGGCCATGTAGTAGATGCCGGTTCCGGCGCTCGGGAACGTGCCTGCCCCGAAAGGGACGACCGAGATCGTGATGTGCTCCAGTTCGCTCACTTCGAGCAGGTGCATGAGCTGCGCCCGCGTCACTTCGGGGCCACCGAACCCCATGTGCAGGGCGACCTCATGAAGGACGGTCGTCATCGGCTTCGGGTTCTCTCCGTACACCGCCACCTGCCGCTTGATCCGGAACGAGACCCGGTGTTCCACCTCGTGGGGTGCGAACGGCGGTACGACATCGCTGATGACAGCGTGGGCGTAGGCCCTGGTCTGGAGCAGCCCGGGGACGTGACCCATGGCTGAGGTCCGCATCGACGTGGAGTGGTGTTCGAGTTCGGCCAGATCGAGGGCGCCCGGCGGCATCAGGGTGCGGTACTCGTCCCACCAGCCACGTGTCCGTCCTCCGGTCATCTCGGTGAGTGCCTCGATGTACGCCTCATCCGTGCAGCTATAGCTTCGGGCCAGGGAGCGGACCCGATCCGCGCCTACTGCGTAACGGCCCGATTCGATACTGCTGATGCGCGGCTGCGAGGAACCGTCCAGCTCGCCCGCCTGGGCCGTTGTTAGCTCAGCCTGCTGACGGAGCCTGCGCAGTTCAGCGCCGAGACGCCGCTGTCGCACAGTGGCAGGAAGGTGCTTCGGGCGCATTTTTCTCCCTCACTCATTTGGATGCTCTCTCCTCAGGCAGGTAGATGAATCATAGTGACGTCGTTACGGTGTGAAGCACGCCACAGCAAGTGGCCACGCCGCAAGGTGTCTTCGCTTCGCCGCGCCCTGCTGTGTCTCGGGCGGGCGGACGGGTGTGCCTACCGAAGGGGATCGTCATGACCGTATCGCCGCAGGACTCCGCCCTGAACTCGTTCGATTACGAGAGGGAGTTGTGCGCACTCGTGCGCGATACCGCGCCCCGGCTCTTCGCCGTCGTTGTGGAGTACCGCGACGGGGAGGGTGAGTGGGACCGGGACGCCGCCGTCGTGGCCTGGGGGCTGGCGCACGAGGACGGCGGGGCCGAGGTGACGCGGGTGGGCGGCGGCGGGCAGTTGCGGCTCGCGGCGCCGGAGAATGTGGCGCGGTACTTCGGGCGTGGTGACGGGTGCGCGTCCCGAGTGGTGTGGCTCGCACCCGAGGTGAGCGCCCCGGCGGCGTGAGCGAGGGGCTGGGGGTCTGTCGCGGCGGTCCGGTGGTGTCTCATGGCGGGCGGTCCGCCCCCTCCCTGGTTCGATGATCGCGGTTCCGGGGTGTGCGTCAAGGGCGCTCCTTTGTCGCGTCGGCTGCGCCGATGGCCTCCGGCCACCCTTGACCCCCACCCCTCCACCGCTGGAAAAGGCGTGGGGAGGGGGCGGGGGGGAGGGGTCCCCTGGGAAACACCGATGTCCCTGGGGTCGGTTCCAGGCTTGCGGGCCGGTTCGCCCTGCGGGGCGCGCATTCGTGGAGTGGGGCGGTGACGGGTTTCGTCAAGCGTCCGCCGACCGGTCGTGCGCTGGGCTTCATGCCCCGCTGGTCATTCGCCGTGGGTGGGGTCGGTGGTGAATGCGACGTGGCCGGGACCGACTTGACGGAGAGGGCCGACTTGGCGGAGCCGGGGTGGTGGGGTGCCGGGGCAGGATGCGGTGCGGGGGCAGGGCGCGGTCTTGGTGGCCGATAGGGCGCTTCCCCATCCATAAAGCATGCGTTATGCCCCAGTTTGCCCCGGCTGATTGGGGGGTTGGCTCCGTTGTTCCGTGACTGCGTGCAGCCAGCGCACCTATGCGGGACTCTCGGCACACACTTCCCCGTTGGGCACCTCTCCCGTCCCACACGTCACATCCGCCCCGACTCCACCCGACCCCTCCCACCCACGACGGGTGACCAGCGGGGCATGAAGCCCAACCGTCATCCGGCGGAGAGCCGCTTGACGAAAGCCGCCACCGCCCCACTCCACGACCGCGCGCCCCGCAGGGCGAACCCACCCGCAAGCCTGGAACGGAGCGGGAGTACAGCCGTGTTTCCCAGGGGACCCCTCCCCCCCCCGCCCCCTCCCCACGCCTTTTCCAGCGGTGGAGGGGTGTGGGTCAAGGGTGGAGCGAAGCGGAATCGGCGAAGCCGACGCGACGTAGGAGCGCCCTTGACGCACACCCCGGAGCCGCGATCATCGGACCAGGGAGGGGGCGGACCGCCCGCCATGAGACACCACCGGCCCACCCCAACAGACCCCCCACCCCAACAGACCCTCCACCCCAACAGACCCTCCACCCCAACAGACCCTCCACCCCAACAGACCCTCCACCCCAACAGACCCTCCACCCCAACAGACCCCCCACCCCAACAGACCCCCCACCCCAACAGACCCCCCACCCCCCGCCCCCCGCCCCCCGCCCCCCGCCCCCCGCCCCGGCTCAGGGCAGCAGGCCCGAGGATTGCCAGAGCTTGCGGCCCGGGCCGCGTAGTACGCCGATGTCGTCCAGGAAGTCCGTCAGCCGCTTCGCGCCTGCCTGCATGACCTCGCGCCGGTGGCCGCTCGCCCTGACCTGGGCGACGGCCGCGCGCTGGTCGAGTCCGACGTTCGCGTACGCCTGCGGGTTGACGAAGCAGACCGAGAAGACCCGGGCCGCCTGGCCGCAGCTCAGCCGGGTGAACTCCTGCTCCCAGCGCGGCGCGGTCACCATCTGGCGCCGCAACTCCTCGCGTGCGTACCGCACATGGCGTGCCTCCTCGATGACATGGATCCGGGTCACCCCGCGTACGAGGGGCTGGATCCGCTCGTCCGGGAAGGTCAGCCGCTGCATCCAGTCGAGGATCTCCTCGCCGAGGAGCGTGGCCGCGAAGGACCCCGGGGTGGTGGAGACCGTTTTCAGGACGCGCGCCATGTTGTGGTACCTGCCCGGTACGGGGTAGGTCGGCGCCCCGCCCTTCTGGATCAGCCGCGCGAACATCATCGAGTGCCGGCACTCGTCCGCGATCTCGGTGAGGGCGTACCGGACGTGACTGCTGGTCACGGGCTTGTCGTAGATGTGCCTGACCAGGAGCTGCATCAGGATGATCTCGAACCAGATGCCGAGGGAGGCGAGTGACGCGGCCTCGTGCCGGGCCAGGTCCATCCGCTGCTCCTCGGGCATCGTGTGCCACAGGGGCGTGTCGTAGAGCGAGACCAGTTCGGGCGGCCAGTACCACTTTCCATCCTCGGGCGGTGCCTCCCAGTCGAGTTCCCTGTCGGGGTCGAAGGAGTGCTTGGCGGAGGATTCGAGGAGCCGCTCCGCGACCTGCTCGCGGTCGCGGAGCGGGCCGAGCGCGTCGCGGAGGAGCTGTACGTCGCGTTCGGTCGCTGGTGTTGTTGGTGTCATGGCGGGCGCACCTCACGGTCACGGCTGGCGGACGACTGGTGTTACCGGCGGTCACCCCTTATGAGACTACTTGTCAGTAAGGTCGTCAATCCCTTGTGTGCCGATCCCTTGTGCGGTGCGTCAGAGCGTGCGGGTGAAGGTGAGCAGCAGCGCGGCGACCGCCTCCGGCTCCTCCAGCAGCATCGCGTGCGTCGCGTCGATGTCCTCCGTGTAGGTGGGGTGCGTACGCTCCTCCGCGAGCGCCGCGAGGTCCCCGTCCAGGCCCTTCGCGTGCGAGGCCGTCAGCTCCTCGAACCACTCCATGCCCGGCGTCGGGGGCCCCGCGCGCCGTCCCCGTACACAGAGCACCGGGCACGGGACGCGGCGCGCCAGCGCGAACAGGTCGAGGGTGTCCAGCGCGTCGAACATCTCCAGCGCCGTCTCCCGCAGGGGCAGCGTCTGGAAGGTGCCGTCGGGCAGTGCGCGCGCCGAGGCGCGGACGGTCGCCTCGGCGCGGTCGCGCGGGACGCCGAACGTGCCCGCGTACGCCACCTGTTGCTCCACGTACTCGGCGGGTGCGATCCGGCCCGCGGCCGACCGCACCATTTCGCCGATCCGTTCGAGGCCCGTGGTGACGGCGGCCGGGTCGAGGCCCGGGTAGTGCGCGAGCCGGCTCCACCAGAAGCCGTCGAGGTTCACGGCCCCGGGAGCTGCGCCAGGAGACGAGCCCGGAGCAGCGCCGGATGCCGCGAGGTGCAGGGCGATCATGCCGCCGAGGGAGTGCCCCACGGGCAGGGCGCCGGAGAGACCGTACGCCGCCACGGTCTGCTCGATCGCCTCGCAGGCCGCCGCGAACGACCAGCCCCCGTTGGACAGTTCACCCGCGTCCGGGGAGCGTCCGTGCCCCGGCAGATCGACGGCGAGCACCCGGTGGTGCGGCGTGAGCAGCGGCGCGACGGCGTCCCAGTCGGCGAGCGAACGGCCCGAGCCGTGCAGCAGGACGAGGGGCGGTCCTTCGCCGCCGTGGTCATGGGCATGGAGGGGCGAGGAGAGAGAGGAGGGGGGCATGCGGCTCACGGTAGTACGGCCGTTGGACGATAAGATCGTCCGCCGGAACGAGGGAATCGGGCCTTCCATGAGCCCATAATGGATAAGAGCCCGAAGAAACGGGCCCGCGCGGCACCATGGTGCGTATGACCGCCCGACGAACAGGTGTTGACCGCGAAGCCGCCCGCCGCAGCCTGGAAGGGCTCGCCCTGGGCGACGCCTTCGGCGAACGCTGGTTCCCCCTCTTCCGCGACCACGACCGCGCGTACGAGGAGATCAAGGCCCGGGTCACGCCCCAGGAGCTGGAGTGGCCCTGGACGGACGACACGGCCATGGCCCTCGCCCTCCACCGTGTCCTGGACGAGCACGGCACCGTCGAACAGGACCGGCTGGCCTCGGCGTTCGCCCTCGCGTACGAGTCGGGCCCGGGGCGCGGCTACGGCCACGGCATGCACATGCTGCTCCCCGCCCTGCTCGACCGGCCGCAGGACTGGCGCACGCTGGCGCCCGGCCTCTTCGAGGGCGGCAGCCTCGGCAACGGCGCGGCGATGCGGGTGGCGCCGCTCGGCGCCCGGTTCGCGGGCGACCTCGCCGAGGTCGCGCGTCAGGCCGTCCTGTCGGCCGAGGTCACCCACGTCCACCCGCAGGGCATCGCGGGCGCGGTGGCGGTCGCCGTGGCGGCGGCCCTGTCCGTACGGTCCGAACTCACCGTGGCGGCCGTCGCCCGCGCCACCCCGGAGGGCCCGGTACGGGACGGCCTGGCCCGCGCGGCGGAGCTGCCCTTCACCACCGAGCCCCGCGAGGCGGCGGACCTGCTCGGCAGCGGCCGGCGTATCCGCGCCGACGACACCGTCCCCTTCGCGGTCTGGACGGCGGCCCGCCACCGCGACGACCTGACGGCCGCGCTCTGGTCCACGGTGGAGGGGTTCGGCGACACCGACACGACCTGCGCCATCACCGGGGGCATCGTCGCGGCCCGTACGGGGACGGGCTCGGTACCGGCGCGGTGGCGGGAGCGACGCGAGCCGCTGCCGTAGCCGGAGCCGTGGCCGACCCCACTGCCACCGCCTCGGCAGCCTCGGCCGCCTCGGCCGCGACGGCGATGTCGAGCAGCGCCGCCTCCGTCCCCCGCTCCGTCACCAGTTGCAGCCCCACCGGGCAGCCGTCCGCCGTGAACCCGGCGGGGATGCTGGCCGCGGGATGCCCGCTCACATTGAACGCCCAGGTCAGCGCCGTGGAGTACTGCTCGCCCGGACCCTCGTGACCATGCGGGCGGTTCGGGGTGACCGGGGTGAGCAGCAGCGTCGTACGGGCGAACAGGGCGTCGAGCCGCCGGTCGTTCTCCGCTCGTACCTCGGCCGCCCGTACCGCTGCCGCCGGCCGTTCCCCGGGCCCGGCCCGTACCGCCTCTGTCGCCTCCGGCCGCGCGCCGCCCCGTATCGCCTGCCACGCCTCGCACGGGTCGAGCAGCGCGAACGGCCGCCGACGCGTGTCGAGCCGTACCACCCCCGCCGCCGCCAGCCGGTCCACCGCCGCCCGTACCACCGCCGCGACCTGCGGATCCACCGCGGCGAAGCCCAGATCCGCCGAGTACACCGCCGGGACGGGCAGCGGGACCGGCGGCACGTCCTCGGGGCCGTCCAGGACCCACCGCAGATACCCGCGCGCCTGCGCCGCCGTACGCGCGAGGACGCCCGCCGAGGCCAGCCCCGTACGGTCGGGTGAGGGCAGCAGGCCGTTCGTCGTCTTCAGCCCGAAGACCCCGCACCACGCCGCCGGGATCCGCACGGAACCGGCGCCGTCGCTCCCCGTCGCCAGCGGGACCATCCCCGCCGCGACCGCCACCGCCGCACCGGCCGAGGAGCCGCCGGGGGTACGGTCCGCGCGGTACGGGTTGACCGTACGGCCGCTCCTGCCCTGCCCCCAGGTCTGCCAGTGCGTACCCGGCCCCGGCACCGCCGTCGAACCGACCGGCACGGCGCCCGCCGCGATCAGCCGCCCCGCCGCGTACGACCGGATCCCGGACGGCCCCTTCACCGCGAACGGCGTCCCCGCGAGGGGCAGCGCGCGGTCCACCCGCGCCGCCCGTTCCCGCGCCTCCTCGTCCCATACGTCGAGGAAGGCGTGGAGCGCGGGGTCGAGCCGCCCGATCCGCGCGAGCGCTTCCGCGACCGGCTCCAGTGGTTCGCTCATGAATCCCCCCAGGTCCATAACGGCCCTAGTCTCGCAGCGCCGCCTCCATCACCGCCCGCGCGATCGGCGCCGCGTCGCCCCCGCCGCTGATGTCCGTCCGCTTCGCCTCCGCGTCCTCCACGACCACCGCCACCGCGACCCCCGGCCGGCCCGAGGTGCCCGACTGGGCCCAGGCGATGAACCAGGCGTACGGCGTACCGGTGTTGTCCACCCCGTGCTGCGCCGTGCCGGTCTTCCCGCCGACCGTCGCCCCGTCGATCGCCGCGTTCGACCCCGTACCGTCCTCCACCGCGTCGATCATCATCGTCCGCAGCCGCTGCGCCGTGAGCGGGTTCATCGCGCGGGCGTACGAGCGCTGTCCCGTACGGGAGACGATGTCGCCGTCCGCGGCGAGCGTCCGGTCCACCAGGTACGGGTACTTGAGGTCCCCGCCGTTCGCCACCGCCGACGCGACCATCGCCATCTGGAGCGGCGTGGCCCGGGTGTCGAACTGTCCGATCGACGACAGCGCGAGCTGGTCGTCGCTCATCCGGGTGTCGAAGTGCGAGGCGGCGACCTCGGAGGGGATCCTGATCCCGGTGTCGTTGAAGCCGAACTTCCGTACGGTGTCGAGCATGTCGGACTGCCCGGTCCGCACCCCGAGCCCGGCCATCACCGTGTTGCAGGACCACTGGATCGCGTACGCCAGTGACGCCCGGTCGCATCCCTCCGCCTCGTTGGGGAGCGTGGTGCCGGTGCCCGGCAGGACGTACGGCTCCGCGATGTCGGTCGGCGCGTCCGGGTCCGTGACCGTCCCGGAGTCCAGCGCTGCCGCCGCCGTCACGATCTTGAAGGTGGAGCCGGGCGGATACGTCCCCCGGATGGCCCGGTCGAGCATCGGCTGCGCGCTCTCGCCGTTCAGCCGCGCCCACGCGTCCGCCACGCTCCTCCCCGTGCCTGAGAGCGCCCCCGGGTCGTACGACGGGCTGCTGACCAGCGCCAGGATCCGCCCGCTGAACGGCTCGACCGCCGCGACCGCGCCCCGCCGCCCGGCGAGCCCCTCGTACGCGGCGCGCTGCATCGAGGCGTTCACCGTGGTGGCGACGTCGCCGCCGGGCTGCCGGCTGCGGGTGATGTCGTTCCAGAAGGGGAACGGGGCGAGCATCGGGTCCGTACCGGAGAGGATCGGGTCCTCGGCGTTCTCCAGGAGCGTCGTGCCGTACGTCTGGGAGGCGTAGCCGGTGACGGGCGCGTACAGCGGGCCGTGGAGGTACGTGCGCTCGTACCGCAGATGCTCCCCGGTGTCCCTGGAGCCGGTGACGGCCTTGCCGTCGACCAGGATGTCGCCGCGCTTCTGGGAGTAACGGGCCACGGTGTCACGGCGGTTGGCGGGGTTGTGGTCGAGGGAGTCCGCGTCGACCACCTGGATCCTGGCCGCGTTGACGAGCAGCGCGGCGAGGAGAAGGAGGAAGAAGCCGGCGGTCCACCGGATGCAGCGGGTCATCGTGGCCCCTCGAAGGCCGTGTCCGGGGCGCGGCCCGGGGCTCTGTCCGGGGCCGGTGCGGGCGCCGGCCCCGGCACCGGGCCGCGGGCCGAGTCGCTGAGCCGCATCAGCAGCGCGATGATGATCCAGTTCGTGACGACGGACGAGCCGCCCTGCGCCAGGAACGGCATCGCCATCCCCGTCAGCGGGATCAGCCCCATCACTCCGCCCGCGATGACGAAGACCTGGAGGCCCAGGAGCGAGGAGAGGCCGATGGCGAGGAGACGGCCGAACGGGTCGCGCAGCGCGAGCCCGGCGCGGAAGCCGCGGGCCACCAGCAGCGCGTACAGCAGGAAGAGGGCCGTCAGCCCGACCAGCCCCAGCTCCTCGCCCGCCGTCGCCAGGATGAAGTCCGACTTGGCGGCGAAGCCGATCAGGATGGACCGGCCGAGCCCGAGCCCCGTACCGAACATCCCGCCCGCCGCGAACGCGAAGAGCGACTGGGCGAGCTGCCCGGGACCCTGGCCCGCGGCGATGGAGGCGAACGGGTGGAGCCAGTCCTCCACACGGCTGTGGACATGCGGTTCGAGCGAGCCGACCGCGTAGGCGCCGACCGCGGCGAGCAGCAGACCGGCCGCGATCCAGCCGGTGCGCCCCGTCGCGACGTACAGCATCACCACGAACAGCCCGAAGAAGAGCAGCGAGGTGCCCAGGTCCCGTTCGAGGACCAGGACCAGAACGCTGAGCAGCCAGATCGCCACCAGCGGACCGAGGACCCGCCCCATGGGCAACTGGAACCTCCGGCCCGTGTACGTCAGGGCGTTGCGGTTGGCGGCGAGATACGCGGCGAAGAAGACGGCGAGCAGGATCTTCGCGAACTCGCCGGGCTGGAAGGAAAATCCGCCGAACCTGATCCAGATCTTGGCCCCGTTCACTGCGGGGAAGGCGATCGGCACGACGAGGAGGAAGAGCGCGGTGGCGACGGAGAGGTACGCGTACCGCGCCAGCACGCGATGGTCGCGCAGGAACACGACGGCGGCGATGAACAGGGCCACGCCCAGGGTGGACCAGACGAGTTGGGTGGGCGCGGCCCGGTCGTCCGGGGTCTCCAGGTCGAGCCGGTAGATCAGGACGAGGCCCAGCCCGTTGAGCAGGATCGCGATGGGGAGCAGCAGCGGATCCGCGTACGGGGCGCGCAGGCGGACCGCGAGGTGCGCGAGGAGCGCGAGCGCGCCGAGGCCGGCGCCGTAACCGAGCGCGTCCGGCGGCACGGCGCGGTCCTTGCCGAGGCCGACGGCGACGTAACCGAAGACGGAGATGAGGACGGCGCAGAGGAGCAGGGAGAGTTCGACGCCGCGGCGCTTGGGGAGACGTAGCTCGGGTGGGGGAGCGTCCGCCCTCGTTGCGGTCATGCCTCGCAACGTAGCAAGGCGGCGCGACTTATGTCCGCTTATGCGGATTCATGCGGCACGCCGCCTTCACGGGCGCGCCGCGTGGTGCGGGCGGCCCTCCTTCATGGACGGTCCGTCAGCACCAGTGCGGGATCTCGTCGAGGCTGCGGATGTAGCGGGCGGACGCCCACGCGTAACTGCCGTCGGCGAGGAGGTACCAGTGGTCGTTGCCGTCCACGGACCCGCCCTCCACCTTGCAGAAGATCCGCACGATGGTGCCGTAGGGCAGCTCGCCGATGTCCCGGCCGGCGCGGGTCGGCTTGTCGCGGAGGATGAGCCCGGCCCTGGCGACGACCTCGCCCCGGTACCTGCCGGGGACCACGCGGGGGGAGTCGGCGGCGGCCGTTCCGGTGGACGCCCCGGTGCCCGTGGCCGCCGTTCCGGTGGCCGGCGCCCCGTCATCGGCCGTTCGCGCGACGGCGGGTGCGACGGCGGTGGCGAGGGTCGCGGCGGTGACGGTGGCGACGACGAGGGCGGCGGCGGTGCGGCGGAGGGAACGCGGGGGCATGGTGGCTCCTTGAACCTGATCGAACCGAACCGAACCGAATCGAACCTGATCGAATCTGAGGGGCGAGGGGCCGGTGATTCCGGCAGGTGGCTCGTGCTCGTGTGATCACGCTAGGGTCGTCACTCGGGGTCCGCAATACGGTGCAAATCGCCAGAAAGGTTCAGGTCAAGGGGTGGCGGAAGGCAGGCCGGGCCGGAGGGGCAGGGGGGCGATGGCCCCGTTTCACCGCTGGTAAGGATTCCCCTGTCCGGGCTGCCCCGGCTGCCCCGGCTGTCCGTACGGTCCGGGCTGTCCGGGCTGCGGCTGCCCGTACGCCGGGGCGCCGCCGGGCTGCCCGTACTGCTGGCCGCCGGCGTTGTGCTCCGCGCTCTGGGCGAGGAGCTGGTCGGCCTGCTCCTTGGAGATCTGCTGGTCCACGCCGCAGAACGTGCACTGTGTCGCGAACTTCGTGGAGAACGGGAACAGTGGGATGAAGAAGAGCGTGAACTTGGTGACGCGCTTCCTGAGGGTGTGCGCCGATGGGTTCCCGCAGTGGCCGCAGACCAGCGTCAATATCGCCAGTTGGTAGAGGTACCCCTTGGTGCCAAAGATGATCATGAGTCGATTCCTTACCTGGGAATGGCCGAGAGCGTTCGAGGAGAGTGTGCCGTACGCCACCGGCTTCGGGCAGTCCGGGCAGTCCAGGCGGTCCGGGCAGTCCGGGCGGTCCGGGCAGGCAGGTGCCCTCCCGTGCTCTTGCCCGCGCGGTGGGACTGCTGTTCCCATGGTGCGGGGGATGGGGGCGTCATGACTCGCTTACGCGTCACACCGGGGTACCGGCGGGGCCGGGACCGGCTCTACGTCAGCAGACGGGACGGCACGGCCGTCGCCTGGTACGACAAGGGCACGGGCCGGGTCAATCTGCTCACCGGCGCGGGCCGCGAGGACGTACTGGCCGCGCTGGCGCCGTATCTCGCGGGCGAGGTGACCGTGGGACCGGCCCCCGTGCCGACCCCCGCCGAACTCGACCGGCTCTCGCTCCACCCCGACGACGATCTGGCACCCAACCGGCCGGGCGAGGCGCTGCACGCCGTACTGGACGACGAGGAACCCGAGGACCCCGAGGAGTCCGTCCGGAGACAGCGGCTCCCGGCCCTTTCGGCTCTCCCGGCTCTTTCGGCCCTTTCCGTCTTGTGGCGCCGCCAGGACCCCCGCCGCGCGGAGCTGGCGGCCCAGCAGGTCCTCGGCGCGGCGCTCGACGCCCTGGAGGGCGCGGGCTGGCGGGTCCTGCACTCGATCCCGCTCCCCGGCGCCGCCCGTATCGACCACCTGGCGATCGGCCCGGCGGGTGTCCTGACCGTACGGACCCTCGCGGCCGGTGGCCGCCGCGTCCGGGTGGACGACCCGCTGGTCACCACGGGGCGCGGCGAACCGCTGCCGCACCTGCGCTGGGCCCGCCGCGACGCGGAGCGCGCCTCGCTCGCGCTGGCCACGGCCGTACGCCCCGTACTGGCCGTGGTGGAGGCGCACCCGCCCCGCGCCCTGCCGGCCCCGCCGGACGTACGGATCCTGCGCGAGACGGATATTCCGGCGCTGGCCTCGCTCGGCGGCGTACTGAAACCGGCGGACATCGAGACGCTGTACGCGACGGCGAGGAACCGCCACACCTGGCGACGCGTGTAGGGCCGTCCCCAGGAGGTGCCGCCTTCAAGAGAGCATCAGGCGGGCAAGAGGAGGACATCAGGCGGGCGGCGGCAGCTCCCCGGCCCCCTCCCCGGCGGCGAGCGGCCCCAGCAGGTCCCCGTACCGCTCCAGCCGCGCGGCGATGTCGTCCAGCCGGAAGACCAGCTCCGAGGCGGCCGTGCACCGCTCGACCTCTTCCCAGGTCAGCGGCGTGGAGACGGTCGGTTCCCGGCGCGCCCGCAGGGTGTACGGCGCCGCGGTCGTCTTCGCGGCGGCGTTCTGGCTGTGGTCGACGAAGACCTTCCCCGGCCGCAGCGACCGGCTCATCCGGTGCACCACCAGCTCCGGCAGCGCGGCCTCGGCCTCGACGGCGAGGCCCTTCGCGTAGGCGGAGACCTCCGCCGAGGGCGTCCGTACCAGCGGTACGAGCACATGGAGCCCTTTGGACCCCGAGGTCTTCACATACGCGGCGAGCCCGTCGTCGCGCAGCCGCCCGCGCAGCCAGAGCGCCACCGCGCAGCACTCGACGGCGGTCGCGGGCGCCCCGGGATCGAGGTCGAACACCAGCCGGTCGGCGCGTTCGGGCGCCTCGGCCCGCCACTGGTGCGTATGGAACTCCACGACCAGGTTCGCCGCCCACATCAGCGCCGCAAGGCCCTCCACCACCACCTGTTTCCCGGTGTCGGCCGTCCGGCGGGGTACGGCGGCGATCCGCACCCAGGAGGGGGTGCCGGGCGGCGGGTTCTTGGTGAAGAAGAGCTGACCGTCGGGCCCGTCCGGATAGCGGAGGAAGGAGACGGGGCGGTCGCTGAGATGGGCCAGCAGAGGGGCCGCCGTACGGGCGTAATAGTGCAGGACCTCGCCCTTGGTGGTGCCGGTGGCGGCGTACAGGACCTTGTCCAGATTGCTCAGGGCCAGGCGCCGCCCCTCCACCTCGGTGACAGGCGTCATAAGATGAGAATCCCATACATTCATCGGGAACCTCGCTTACCTCTTCTTCCTGGATGAAAGGTGCGGAACCTTGCGATCCATATGGAACGGCGCGATCTCCTTCGGGCTGGTCAGCATCCCGATCAAGCTGGTGAACGCCACCGAGAACCACTCCATCTCCTTCCGCCAGATCCACAAGGCGGACGGCGGCCGGATCCGCTACCGGAAGGTCTGCGAACTGGACCAGGAGGAGGTGGCGACCCCCGACATCGGCAAGGCGTACGAGGACGCGACCGGCACCATGATCCCGATCACCGATGCCGACCTGGCCGGACTGCCGCTGCCGACGGCGAAGACGATCGAGATCGTCGCGTTCGTCCCGGCGTCCTCGATCGACCCGCTCCAGATGGACGCGGCGTACTACCTCTCCGCGAGCGGCGTCCCGGCCGCCAAGCCGTACACCCTGCTGCGCGAGGCGCTGAAGCGCAGCCAGAAGGTGGCCGTCGCCAAATTCGCGCTACGGGGCCGGGAGCGGCTGGGGATGCTGCGGGTGGTCGGCGACGTGATCGCCATGCACGGCCTGCTCTGGCCGGACGAGATCCGCACCCCCGAGGGCGTCGCCCCGGAGACCGAGGTCACCGTACGCGACGCCGAACTCGACCTGGCCGACGCCCTGATGGACACCCTCGGCTCCGTCGACCTCGACTCGCTGCACGACGACTACCGGGAGGCGGTCGAGGAGATGATCGCCGCGAAGTCGGAGGGCGGCCCGCCCCCCGAGCACGAGCCGGCGGAGGCCCAGGGCGGGCGCGTCCTCGACCTGATGGCGGCGCTGGAGAACAGCGTGCGCGCGGCGAAGGAGGCGCGGGGCGAGGACAAGCAGGTCGCGGAGGTGACGGACCTCCCGACCAGAAGACGCAAGGCGACGGCGACGTCCAAGAACACCGCCACGAAGGAAGCGGCGCCGAAGAACGCGGCAGCCAAGAACACGGCAGCCAAGAAGACGACGGCAAAGAAGACAGCCGCGAAGAAGACGACGGCAAAGAAGGCCACGCGGAAGAAGACCACGGCCAAGCCCCGCTCGACCACCACCAAGCGAGCCTCGGCCTGACCCCCTCCAGGCGCCCCGGACCCCCGATACGAGACCCCGAAATACCTGTTCACGGCCACCCCGCCGAAGCTGGTAGGGTTTCCTTCGTCGCCAAGCAACACAGGCGGTACGCCCCCGTAGCTCAGGGGATAGAGCAACGGCCTCCGGAGCCGTGTGCGCAGGTTCGAATCCTGCCGGGGGCACTCGCCGTACCACCTACCAGAACTGGTAGGTGACCAGGGCGGATGCCGATATGAGAGAGCGGGAGTCAGTCACCACTGACTCCCGCTCTTCTCGTTTGCCCGGAGCCGGGCGGCGGAGCCGCGCGCGGGGGGTGTCAGTCGGACTTCTGCCAGGGTGTCGTCCCCAGTTGGCCGGTGTCCGTCAGGTCGAGCGGGCCGTCGATCGTCTCCACGGTCTGGGGCCGTTCCCCGGCGGCCGGGGCGATCTCCAGAAAGGTCCTCGACGCGTCGGGCGACATCATGCGCCAGCTCAGACCCGACCAGGCCGACTCGCCGGGCTTCAGGGTCAGCGGCGCGGGGTCCGGGGCGGGCCCCGCCATCGGGATGGCGTCCGTCCCCTGGTGGACCGTGATGTCGTACGGGGCGCGGTCCTCGTCCAGAACCCGGACGGTGGGGTAACCGTTCAACTCGTACGGGCGCGTACCGCAGTTGGTCAGGGTCACGGTCATGGCACGCAGCCCCATGGCGCCCTGGACCAGCCCGGGTGCGATCCGCACGCCCGACGCGGGACAGGCCGTGGCAGGAGCGGCGGGCTCGGACGGCGCGATGGTCGGCAGGGCCCGGTCCGTGGGCGCCACCGGCGGCGCGGGCTCCGGCGTCGCCGTCCTCGCGGGGTTGCGCTCGCGCTCCAGTTCACGCTCCAGGCTGCTGCAACCGGTGGCCAGTACGGCAGCCACGGCGAGGGTCAGAACATGTCCGATGCGTATGACGGTCACGCGGCGATCATCGCACCCTCTCGGCCGGCTCTTCCTGCCAGGCCGCGGTGATCCTGAAGCGCTCCTCCCACCGTCGGACGCCCGGGCCGTTCGGCTCCCATCGGTGGCAGAACTCCCTGAACCAGGTGCACCGGGCGAGCATGGCGGCCCTGCGGGCCGGCCAGGAGGGCACGGGTCCGTCGTACGCGTCGAAGAAGTGGTGGAGGGATTTCCGGTGGTCCGGGTGGTGCATTCGTACGATCCATTCGCACCACGCGAGATCCTCCACCGGGTCGCCCGGATGGGCGAACTCCCAGTCGACCACCGCCGTGACCTGGAGGGTGGACGGGTCCAGCAGGAGGTTGTGCGGGCCGAAATCGCCGTGTACGGGCGCCTTGTCGGGGGCGGGGTCGGCTCCGGTATCGGTGTGCAGGAAGCCCGTCGGTACGGCGTGGATGCGGCGCAGTGTCTCCCCGCACGCTCGCAGGACCGTGTCCGCGTGCCCCGCGTTCATGAGTTCCTGACCGGGTGCGCCGGGTGCGCCGGGTGCGCCGGGGACGAGGCCGAGCGTGAGGGTGTGTGTGTTCGTCCGGAGCAGTGGAGGTACCGGCACGCGGCCCCGTAACGCGGTCAGCTACATCCGCTCGCGCGCGAGCCGTTGGGCGGAATCGGGGCCCTCGAAAGTTTTCTCGACGGTTGTTCCGTCGCCCAGGGTGCGATTGGTATAGCCGTATTTGAGGGGACGCATCCGCTGATCGTAACCAGGCGAATTGGCGTCCTTCACAGGGTTATGCCCGGGAGATCCGGGTGGGGAGTTGGTGCCGTTCCGCAGGGGGTGAACTCGGTACTGCGGAAGTTGTGTTGAACGCCCCTCGCGTCCCCTCCGTATACAGGGCCGAGCGTTCTTCGTCTGCTGCCGGCGAGCGGACTCCGTCCCCACAGGAGGTCTTGAGTTGAGCCACAAACGCATACCCAAGCGGAAGATCGTATTCGCCGGGGGTGGCGCTGTAGCCATTGCGGCGGCCGCGATTCTGCTGCCGAATGCCAATGCCTCACAAGGCGGCGAGCCGGAGACGACGCCCAAGAAGGTGACCGCGGCAGCCGCCGGGGATCTCGCCTCGCAGATCGCCGCCCAGTTGGGCGACGCTTTCGCCGGGTCGTACTACGACTCCGCGAAGCAGCAGATCGTCATCAACGTCGTCGGTGACAACAACAAGGTCGAGCTCCAGGCCAAGCAGGCCGGTGCCGTCGTCAGAAACGTCAAGAACAGTTCGGCCCAGCTCAAGGCCGCCTCGCAGACGCTGAAGGCGCAGGCGACCATCCCCGGTACGGCCTGGTCCGTCGACCCCAAGACGAACCAGATCCAGGTCACCGCCGACCGCACCGTGACCGGTGCGAAGTGGAACCAGATCGAGTCGACCGTGAAGTCGCTCGGCTCGGACGTGGCCCGGATCAAGCGGAGCGCCGGGGAGTTCAAGCCCCTGGCCGCGGGCGGTGACGCCATCTTCGGTGGCGGCGCGCGCTGCTCCCTGGGCTTCAACGTCGTGACGGCGGACGGCGCCCCCGGCTTCCTCACGGCCGGGCACTGCGGCGTCGCCGCCGCGGAGTGGTCGGACGACGAGAACGGGCAGCCGGTCGCCACCATCCAGGACGCGACCTTCGCGGGCGGCGGCGACTTCGCCCTCGCCGCGTACGACGACCCCGCGACCGAGGTCGCCAGCACGGTCGACACGGGTGACGGCCAGATCGTGGACATCGCCGCGGCGGCCGAGGCTGCCGTGGGCCAGGAAGTCATCCGGATGGGCAGCACCACGGGGCTGGCCGACGGCGCGGTCACCGGTCTCGACGCCACTGTCAACTACGGCAACGGTGACATCGTCAACGGCCTCATCCAGACCGACGTCTGCGCCGAGCCGGGCGACAGCGGCGGCCCGCTGTTCACCGCGGACGGCGGCGCCATCGGCCTGACCTCCGGCGGCAGCGGTGACTGCACCGTCGGCGGCGAGACCTTCTTCCAGCCGGTGACCACCGCGCTGGAGGCGGTCGGTGCCCAGATCGGCGCCGGTGACGGGGGTGCCGGTGACGGTGCCGCTGACGCGGGTGCCGGCGACGGCGCTGCCGATGCCGGTGCCGGCGATGGTGCGGCTGACGCGGGTGCGGGTGACGGCGCCGCTGATGCCGGTGCCGGCGATGGTGCGGCTGACGCGGGTGCTGGTGACGGCGCCGCTGATGCCGGTGCTGGTGACGGCGTCGCCGACGCGGGTGCCGCCAACGCGGGCGCCGGTGACGAGGGTGCCGCCGCCGCGGGTGCGGGTGACGGTGCCGCCGCCGCGGGTGCCGGCGACGGCGCGGCGGACGCGGGTGCCGGTGATGCCGGTGCCGGTGACGTCGGCAACGGCGACCAGGGCAACGGAGACAACGGCAACGGCAACGGTCACTGACCTGGCGTCGCCCTCTCGGAAGGACCCCCCGGTCAGGCATCACGCCGACCGGCGGGGTCCTTCCGCCGTGTTGTACGGCGCCGGTGTGCTGTCGGTACGGAGCCGCCGGTCAGACCGTCGTCGGTACGCGCGTGAAACGGCTCGCCACCTCCAGGTCCGCCGCCACCCGCGCCGCCGTCGCGCGCAGTTCCGGCAGCACCTCCCCGAGGCACGCCGCGACATCGCGGCGGCTCGTGTGCATGGCGACGTTCACGGCCGCCACGACCGCGCCCGTACGGTCCACGACCGGCACCGCGATCGAGCGCAGCCCCTCCTCCAGCTCCTCGTCCACCAGGGCGTACCCCGCACGGCGTACGCCGTCCAGGATCGTGGCCAGTTCGGCGGGACGGGTGACCGTGTGCCGGGTCAGTGCCCTCGGTTCGGCGCGTGCGAGCCGGGTGATGAGTTCGTCGTACGAGAGGTCGTCCATCAGCCCGGCCAGCAGGACCCGGCCCATGGACGTCGCGTACGCGGGAAAACGGGTGCCGGTGGTGATGTTGACGTTCATGATGCGCCGCGTGGCCACCCGCGCCGTGTACTGGACGTCGTCGCCCACCAGCACCGCCAGGGACGCCGAGTCGTGCACCCGCCCCGCGAGCGCCGCGAGATGGGGCGCCGCGATCTGGGGGAGCGTCGTACGGGACAGGGCGGGGAAGCCGAGCGACAGCACCCGCGAGGTGAGCCGGAACGTCCGGTCGGGCGCGGCGGTGACGTGGCCCAGATGCTCCAGGGTGATCAGGGCGCGCCGGGCGGTGGCCCTGGCCAGGCCGGTGGCCTCGGCGACGGCGCTGAGCGTGAGCGCGTCCCGGCCCTCGCCGAACGCGGTCAGTACGGTCAGTCCGCGGGCCAGCGACTCGATGAACTCCCGGCCCAGCTCCTGCTTGGACGCGCCGGTCCACGCGGCCAGCCCGGAACGCCCTTCCCCGGGAAGCCGCCCGGCGGCGGATTCCCCGGCCGGGCGGGCCAGTTCGCGTTCCATCTCCGCCACGGCCGCCCGCAGCCGGGGCAGCAGGGTCTCCCGGAGTGACGCGGCGCTGTGCCGGCTGGTGTGGCTGACCACGCTCGCGACACACACCGGCTGCCGCGCCCGACCCGCCTCGCCCCCGTGCCCCAGCGGCACGGAGAGGGCGATCAGTCCCGGTTCGATGAGCTGGTCGTCCAGCGCCCAGCCGTCCTCCCGGGCCCGCGCCGCCCGTTCCTCGAAGCGCCGGCCGTGCCCGGTCCTGCCGCCGTACGCCGCCCTGTCGTCCCGGGGCGGTACGGCGGGGAAGCCCCGGTCCTCGGGGTCGGCGGCCCGGCGCGCCCGCCACCGTGCCCACTCCTCCCCGGACCATCCCGCGGCGATCAGCGGCCCCGGCGCGGTGCGTTCGGCGGGCAGCAGATCGCCGATGCGGAAGGTCAGCGACATGGCGCGGCGCCGCGTGCTCTGGTGGACGAAGCGGATGCCGTCACCGTCGGGGACGGCCAGCGACACCGACTCGTCCAGCTCGTCCGCGAGCCGTTCCGCGAGCGGACCGAGCCGTCCGGGAAGCCGGGACGCGGACAGATAGGCGTTGCCCAGCTCCATGAGGCGCGGGGCGAGTACGGCGTCGGGGCCGGTCAGCCGTACGTACCCCATGCGGGCCAGTGTCGCGAGGACCCGGTCGAGCGTGGCGCGGGCGAGACCGGTGGTGCGGACCAGGGTGCCGATGCTCGCCCGGCCGTCGGCGTCGCTGAGCGCGCGCAGTACGGAGATGCCGCGCATCAGGGGTTTCACGGCCTCGGCGGGCGTCTCGGCGGGCGTCTCAACAGGAGGGGGAAGCGGCGTGGACGGCATCGGGTCGGCTCTCCGGTCTCCCGGCTCCGGCCCGGGACATCGGTCGAACGGGGCGCGGATACGGGGCGTTGACATGGGTCCCCGGTGAACGCAGACTCATGGCCCATCTCAGGTGAAGAATAGTTCACCAGGCGAACGGCAGTCAACGGGCGACCACGAGCGGAGAAGCGGATGCACACCTCGGTCGGCATCGTCGGAGGCGGCCCCGCCGGTCTCCTGCTGGCACGCCTGCTGCACAACGCGGGCATCGACAGCGTGGTCCTGGAGAGCCGCGACCGCGCCTACGTCGAGCGCCGCCAGCGCGCCGGAATCCTGGAACAGCCCACCGTGGACGCCCTGCGCGCCGCCGGGGCCGGGGCCCGGATGGACCGCGAAGGCCTGGTCCACGACGGCATCGAGCTGCGTTTCGGCGGGCGGGCGCACCGTATCGACTTCCCGGCCCTCACCGGCGGGCGCACCGTGATGGTGTACGCGCAGACCGAGGTGGTCAAGGACCTGATCGCCCTCCAGCTCGCCGGGGGCGGACCGCTGCTGTTCGGCGCCGAAGTGCTCGCGGTGACGGGCGCCGACTCCGGCGCACCCGCCGTCCGTTATCTGCACGAGGGCCGCGAGCAGGTTCTGACCTGCGACTACGTGGTGGGCTGCGACGGCTTCCACGGCATCACGCGCACCGCGGTACCAGAGGGCGCCCGGACGACGTACGAGCGGACCTACCCGTACTCCTGGCTCGGCATCCTGGCCGACGCGCCGCCCGTGTACGACGAGCTGATCTACGCGCACTCGGAGCGCGGGTTCGCCCTGGCCAGCATGCGCTCCCCGGCCGTCAGCCGGCTCTACCTCCAGGTACCGAACGGCACCGACCCCGCCGACTGGCCCGACGCCCGGATCTGGGACGAGCTGGACGCCCGCCTCTCGCTCCGGTCGGCGCCCGGACAGCGCTCGGCGCCCGGCCAGCCGCTGGAGCGCGGCCCCGTCACCGCCAAGTCCGTGCTGCCGATGCGCAGTTCCGTCACGGAGCCGATGCGGTACGGCCGGCTGCTGCTGGCCGGGGACGCCGCGCACATCGTCCCGCCGACCGGCGCCAAGGGGCTCAACCTGGCGGCGGCCGATGTCATCGTCCTCGCGCGCGCCCTGGCCGAGGTGTACGGGACCGGCTCCACCGCCCTGCTCGACGCGTACTCCGACACCTGTCTGCGGCGGGTGTGGCGGGCCGAGCACTTCTCGTTCTTCATGACCACGACCCTGCACACCGATCCGGCCCAGTCCGCCTTCGACACCCGCCTCCAGCTCGCGCAGCTCGACCGCATCGCGTCCTCGCCGCACGCCGCCGCCGAACTGGCCGAGAATTACGCGGGACTGCCGTTCGGCGGGTGAGCCGACCAGCGCGAGTGGGGGATGGAACGGAAAGGGGCTGGACGGCCTGGACGACCTCCGCCGCTTCCGCTGCTGGGCCGTGGCCATCGCCATGAACCAGAACGGTCTGATCGTCCTGCCGCCCGGCGCGCAGCAGATGTGGAAGAACGAGTACTTCCATCTCGACTGCGAGGTGACCCTCCACCTCAACGAGACGGAGGCCGACTACAACCTCGACATCCTGCCCCTGTCCTGGGACGCCGTCTCCGCGGATCTCACCACCCCGCCGGACGGCGGGCAGGACGGGCCGCGCTCGCGTTACGGGCTCGTACGGGACACGGGGCGCGAGCGCGGCGCCGGTGCCGCAGTATCTGACCCGGGCCAGGCCCGAGGATCCGCTGACCGTGCAGCGGGACTCGGACCTCCGCTGACCGGCGCCCGCACACCTGAACCGAGCCCGTACGCCTGCCCGAACCGCGCCCGTACGGAAACGCGTACGGAACTCGTACGGAAACGCGTACGGGCGCCTGAGGGTAATCCCGCACGTACCCCTGCCCACCCCCATGAGGCAGGGGTGCGTGCGGCCACAATGACCGCTCCCCCCTGAGAGCGGTCGAAACGTCAGGACCCTGACCGGAGAAACGCTATCGCCGGACGCCCCCGACGTGTGACGGTCAATCGACCGACAATCGGCACGGGAAAATGTGACGGGTGAGGCGCCGAGTGGTGCATGAGGCGAATGAGAAGCGTGGGAAGCATGAGAAGAACACCAGCCCCTTAGGGAGCCTTCCGGAGAAGCACCGGCGTCAACAGGCCCCAAAGCCCCCGCCGGATCCGCGCGCCCCCGGCCCGGCCGAACGCGAATTCGTCGCCTTCGCGTTCCGGTACGCCCACCGGATCCGCGTCGTCGTGGTCTGCTCCGGTGCCCTGCTCGCCGTACCGGCCATGCCGGTCGACGCCATGCCCGCCGCCTCGGCCGTCTCCGCCGGGGTCATCGTCTGGAGCCTGCTGCACTACCGGCTCGCACGGGCGGGCCGTCATCCGCGCCGGACCCTCGTCGCCGACCTCGCGGTGCTGACCGCGCTCTGCCTCACCCAGGCGCTGACCATTCCGGCCTCCCAGACCCAGTACGGCAGTACCTGGGTGCTGGTCGTCGTCAGCATCGTCGCCGTCGCCTACCAGCTCACGCACCCGGCGCGGCTCGCACTGCCGGTGGCCGCCCTGCTCGCCGCCGTCGATCTGGCCGGCGCGGTGCTCGACCGCCCCGACGGCTGGACGTACGCGCTGCCCAACGTGGGCTGGCTCTTCGTCCAGACCCTGCTCTGCCAGGGGATGTACCGGCTCGTCCTGCGCGGCAGCAGGGCCGCCGACGCGGCGGGCGCGCGGGCCGCCGAGGCCCGGCGGCGGCACGATGTCGCGCAGGCCCAGCGGTCCGCCGAGCGGGAACACCTCGCCACGCTGCACGACACCGCCTGCGCCACCCTGCTGATGGTCTCGGCGCACGGCGGCTCCCTCGACCCGGGCGTGGTCCGCACACAGGCGGGCAAGGACCTGCGCAGACTCGCGGCGGAGCGCGCGCCCGCACACACCCCGGAGTCGCACGGGTCGCACGGGTCGCACGAGTCGTACGAGGCCTACGAGACGGGCCTGACCGACCTGACCTGGGAACTGCTCGCGGAACTCGACGGCCACCCGCTCTCCGTACGCACCGCGTTCGACCGTACGCCCGGCTCCCTGGGCCCGGTCACGCGCTCCGCCGCCGTCGCCCTGCGCGGCGCGCTGGGGGAGGCCCTGCGCAACGTGGACCGGCACGCGGGCACCGGCTCCGCGACGGTCACGGCGGCCAGGGACGGCGACACCGTCACCGTCGTCGTCCGCGACGAGGGCACCGGCTTCGACCGGGCGCGCGTACCGGCGCACCGCCGGGGGCTGGCCCGCTCGATCGTCGAACGGATGGAGTCGGCGGGAGGCCGGGCCACGATCGCCTCCCGCCCCGGCGAGGGTACGACCGTACGGCTGGAGTGGCCCCGTGTCTGATCCACAGTCACGTTCCTCGATCGGGGACAACGCCGACGGCATCGACGGCATCGGCGGCATCGGCGGCGATCCGCTGACCGACCGGATCGCCCGCGACATGCGCGCCGGGCTGCGCGTCGCCGGGCTGTTCATCCTCACCGCCGTGCACCTCGGACTCGCCCTGCCCGCGCTGCTCACCAGCCTGCGCGACTACGACCAGCCCTGGGTGCAGCTCTTCGCGTTCACCCTGCTGACCCTTCTCATCATGGTGGACGCGCTGCTCGGCGCCGACGGGCGCGGCCGGCCGCGCCCCTGGGTGGTGCTCGGCCTGACCTGCGCCCTCGTCGCGTCGACCGTCGCCACCAGCCGGCTGCCCGTGGAGGACTTCATCGGGATCCCGCACTGGACGTTCCTGGAGATCGGCTGGTTCGGGGTGCTGCTGCTCTTCGACGCCGGACTGGGGCCGACGCTCGTCTTCATCGGCGGTCATCTCGCCCTCACGCTGGGGCAGTTGCTGCTCGCCGGGGTGCCGACCCGGCAGGCCGCCTCCGGCATGGCCGTCAGCGCCCTGGCCATCTGCACCTTCCAGGTCGCCGCCGCGATGCTCGCCCGGTCGCTCGGGGAGTGCGCCGCCGCCGCGAGCGCCACGGGACGCGAACAGGAGCGCGTACGTACGGAGGCGGCCGTCGCCGCCCAGGTCCACGCCGACCAGCGGGCCCGCTACGCCGAACTCGGCCGCTCCGTCCTGCCGTTGCTGACCGGGCTCGCCGACGGCTCGCTCCGTCCCGGCGAGGGGACCGTACGGCGCCGCTCCGCCGTCGAGGCCGCCCGGCTGCGGCGGCTCTTCGCGGAGCGCGACCACGCGCACGATCCGCTGCTCCACGAACTACGGGCCGGTATCGACGTCGCCGAACGCCACGGTGTCGACGTACAGCTCGCTGTACGCGGGGCCTCGGCCCCGGTGGACCGGCGGCTGCGCCGCGCGCTCACCGAGCCGGTGCTCGCCGCGCTCGCGACCGCCGAGCACAGCGCCCGCGCCACGGTCGTGCGCGGCGGCGGCCTGGTGCGGGTGAGCGTGGTGACGGACGGCCCGGCCTCGGCGCTGGCGGAGATCCCGGAGTTCGCCGAGCGCGGGGTGCGGGTCCGTACCGTACGCAGCGAGGGGCTGCTGCTGGTGGAGGCGTCCTGCACCCTCGACGCCCCGGCGGGGAGTACGGCCCCGGCGGACGGCACGGAGGATGGCACGGCAGACGGCGTGGCGGCCGGCGCGGAGGACGCGCTCGCCGCTGTCCCGGCCGGCCGGGGTCACAGCTCGTCCAGCGATGTCAGCCCGTCCTGAATGGCCCGCGCGACCAGGTTCGCCTTGGTCGTCGCGGGCCGGCCCGCGTTGGCGTACTTGATCCGTACCCGCTCCAGATAGGTGTTCACCGTACGGACCGAGAGCCCCAGGCTCGCCCCGACCATCGCCTTGGACTCCGACTGGAACCACTCCAGCAGCACCTCCACCTCGCGCGGGGTCAGCGCGGGCCGCCCCTTGCGCGCGTCGCTGCCGAACGCCCCGGCCAGCGCGGGCGGTGTGTACGGGCGGCAGTCGGCCGCGGCGAGGGTCGCCGCCATGAGGTGCCGTTCCCCCTCGGCCTTGGTGAGGTAGGTGAACGCACCCAGGTCCAGGCAGGTCAGGGCGGTCTCCTGGCTGTCCTGCATGGTGTAGACGATCACCTGCCGCTCCCGGGCGACGAGTTGCCGCAGCTCGGGGTAGGCGGGCACCCCGTGGGCGAGCTGGAGGTCGAGCACCACCACATCCGCGTCCCGGCCGGGACCGCTCGTCGCCACCGACAGATCGGGCCCCTTGGCGGTCACCGCGATCGGCCGCTCCGACGCCGCGTACCAGGACTCGATGCCCGCGAGGACCACGGGATGGTCGTCGATCAGGGCGACGCTCACGGGCGCGGTTTCCGGCATGCCCCATTGTCCGCCGCCCCGGAGCGCCGCAGGGCGGAAAGCGCCGGAAAGTGCCGCAGTGGGGCGGAAAATCGCCTGTGATAGCTTGCCGAGGCCAGTCGAACCCATGTACGTGGGTCAGGGAATCCGGTGCGAATCCGGAGCTGACGCGCAGCGGTGAGGGCGACGGGCGGGGCATCGGCCACTGGACGGCAGTCCGGGAAGGCGCTTCCGTCCGGATGACCCCGAGTCCGAAGACCTGCTGGCGGCCTCCGTCCGCGTCCCGTGGCGGGGGAGCACCGTACGACCGGGCTCCGCGCATGGGCCCTCGACGCAGAGGAACGACTCCGTGCCGATCGCACGCCTTGCCCGCCGTACCGCTCTTGTCCTCGCCGCGGGCACCTTGCTGCTGACCGGCTGCGGCGGAGGGGGAACGAGCACCGCTCAGGACGGCGCTTCCGGGTCGGACTCAGGGGCCGGTTCCGGTTCCGGCAAGGCCGCCGGTTACCCCCGTACCGTCACCAACTGCGGTCAGAAGGTACGGATCGACGCTCCGCCCGAGCACGCCGTCTCGCTCAACCAGGGCACCACGGAGGTCATGCTCTCCCTCGGCCTCGGCGACCGGATGGCCGGCACCGCCACCTGGACCGACCCGCTGCCGAAGAGCCTGGAGAAGGAGAACGCCAAGGTCGAGCGGCTGGCGGACAACAACCCCTCCTTCGAGAAGGTCCTGGACGCCGAGCCCGACTTCGTCGCCTCCTCCTTCGAATCCACCCTGGGCAGGGGCGGCGTGGCCACGCGCGCGCAGTTCGAGAAGCTGGGCGTGCCGACGTACGTCTCCCCGTCCGACTGCGCCAAGGACAACAGCGGCGACACCGACGGATCGCGCGCGACACCGCTGACGATGGAGGACATCTACGGCGAGATCCGCGATCTGGCCACGGTGTTCGACGTCGAGGACCGTGGCGACCGGCTCATCGCCGAGCTGAAGGGCCGGATGAGCGAGGCGGTCGCCGGGATCGACGCGAAGAAGGCGAAGGACACCACCTTCCTCTACTGGTTCGCCAACTCCGAGGCCCCCTACATGGGCGGCTGCTGCGGCGCGCCCGGCATCATCACGAACGCCGTCGGCGCGAAGAACGTCTTCGACTCCACCCATGACGAGTGGCCCCAGATCAACTGGGAGACGGTCGCCGACCGCGACCCCGACTTCCTCGTCATCGGTGATCTCTCGCGCAGGTCGGAGACGGCCGAGACGGCGGCGAAGAAGATCGAGTTCCTGGAGACCAACTTGGTCACCAGGAACATGGACGCGGTGAAGCACCAGCGGTACGTCCGGCTCAGCGGCCAGGCGATGAACCCGAGCATCCGCACCGTGGAGGGCGTCGAGCGGGTGGCGGCGGCGCTGCGCGCGTACGCGCCCGCCGCGTGACGACCACGGAGCGGCCCACGACCACGGAACAGGCGTCGCGCACGTCCGCCGCGACGGAGAGCGCGGCCCCGCCCCCCGCCGGCCGGTTCCGCCGGGTCCGGGCGGCGGCCTGGGCCCGCCCCGTGGGCTGGGCCTGCGCCCTCGCCCTGCTCGCGCTCTCCGTCGCCGTGGCGATCACCATCGGGCCCGCGGACATCCGCGTCGGCGACGTCTGGTCGGTCGTCGCCGCGCATCTCGGCTGGGGGGAGTCGCACCTCACCCCGATCCGCGACGGCATCGTCTGGAACCTGCGGCTGCCACGTACCCTGCTCGCCGCCGTGTGCGGCGCCGGGCTCGCGGTGTGCGGCGCGATCATGCAGTCCCTGCTGCGCAACCCGCTCGCCGACCCCTTCGTCCTCGGCGTCTCCTCGGGGGCGTCCACCGGCGCGGTCCTGGTGGTCGTGCTCGGGGCCGGGGGAGGGGCGCTGTCCATCTCGGGCGGGGCGTTCCTCGGCGCGCTGTGCTCGTTCGCGATGGTGCTGGTGCTCAGTCACACGCTCGGCGGGACGACGGACCGGGTGGTGCTCTCCGGGGTCGCCGCGATGCAGCTCTTCTCCGCCCTCACCTCCTTCGTCGTGATGACGGCCGCCGACGCGGAGACCACCCGCGGGGTGCTGTTCTGGCTGCTCGGCTCGCTCAGCGGCGCCGGCTGGACCGACGTCCAGGTCTGCGGCGCCGTCCTCGTGGTGGCGCTGGTGGTGTGCGGCGGGTACGCGCGCACGCTCGACGCGTTCGCCTTCGGGCAGGACGCGGCAGGACACCTCGGCGTCTCCGTGGCCCGTACGCGCCTCGTGCTGCTCTGCGTCACCGCGCTGCTGACGGCCGCGCTGGTCTCCTCGGCGGGCGCGATCGGCTTCGTCGGGCTCGTCCTGCCGCACGCCGCCCGCGCCCTGGTCGGCCCGGGGCACAGCCGGCTGCTGCCGGTCACCGCGCTGGCCGGGGCGGTCTTCCTGGTGTGGGTCGACACCCTGGCCCGTACGGTGCTCGACCCGCAGGAGGTACCGGTCGGCGTGGTGACGTCGCTCATCGGGGTACCGGCGTTCGTCCTGGTCCTCCATCGCACCCGGAGGACAGGATGACGACGACCGACCCGATGACGACGACCGCGCCACCGGGCCTCCGCGCCGACCGGGTCTCCCGTACCGCCGGGGGCCGCCTCATCCTCGACGGGGTCTCCCTCGCGCCCGCGGCCGGTTCCACGGTGGGGCTGCTGGGCCCGAACGGCTCGGGCAAGTCCACCCTGCTGCGGCTGCTCTCCGGTGTCCTCGCCCCCACCGCCGGCGTCGTCACCCTGGACGGCAGGACGCTGGGCGAGGTGGGCCGCCGCGCGGTCGCGCGCCGGGTCGCCGTGGTCGAGCAGCAGACCGACACGCAGGTCGAGCTGAGCGTCCGCGAGGTCGTACGGCTCGGCCGCGTCCCGCACCGCCGGGCCTGGTCGGCGCCGTCCGCCGAGGACGACACCGCCGTACGGACGGCCCTGGAGCGCAGCGGACTGACGGAGCGCGCCGAGCAGTCCTGGCACACCCTGTCGGGCGGCGAGCGCCAGCGTGTCCAGATCGCCCGCGCCCTCGCCCAGGACCCCCGCGAACTGCTCCTGGACGAGCCGACCAACCACCTCGACATCCAGCACCAACTGGAGCTGCTGAACCTGGTCGCCACGCTCCCGGTCACCACCGTCATCGCCCTGCACGACCTGAACCTCGCCGCGATGTACTGCGACGAGGTGGTGGTCCTGCGCGAGGGCCGCGCGGTGGCGGGCGGCGCCCCGGGCGATGTCATCACCGAGGAACTGATCGCGGACGTCTACCGCGTACGGGCGGCGGTCACCCGGGACGCCGCCGGGGGCCGCCCCCATGTGCGGTTCCTCGGTACGGTGCCGCGGGACTGAAGCCCCCCGCGACTGAGGCACCCCGCGGCTGAAGGGCCCCGCATCTGAGGGCCCCGTGCCCGGGTGACGGTCCGGCCAGGCTTATTGCATATGATGCGCAAGTGCCGAACTACCGCATTCGAACCGCGACCCCCGAGGACGCCGACGCCGCCCGCGTGGTGATGCTCGACACCGTTTACCACGACTTCCGTTCGGGGTATGTGCCGCGCTGGCACGGCGACATCATCGACATAGAGGCCGCCTACCTCACCCCCGCGCGCCACACCCTGCTGGTCGCCGTGGAAGAGAGCGGTAGTGAGGGGGGAGGCGGTGCGGGGACGGTCGTCGCCACCGCGGCCCTCGACTCCCGGGGTCCGGCGCATCCGCCCAACCCCCGCTGGCTCGCGGAGCGTTACCCCTCCGGGGAGACCGCTCAGCTCCGCCGGGTGTACGTACGTCCCGCCCACCGCCGCCAGGGGCTCGCCCGCGCGCTCGTGCGCGAGCTGCTGGACTTCGCCGCGGCGGACGGCGGCTACTCCTCGGTCTATCTGCACACCGATCCGGCGGTCACCGGCGCCGAGCCGTTCTGGCGGTCGCTCGGGAAAGTGGTGTGCGACGAGCGGGAGGGTGCGGAGGGGGTCCCCGGCGCCCCCGGTGGCACGGGGAGCGTCGTTCACTTCGAAGTCCCCATGGTCTGACGCGGAGCCCTCGCGACCGCCCGCCCCTGGTGAAAACGATTGTCATGTAATCTTTCGTTCGCCCTGTCCCGAAGGGCCCGCACAAAGCTGCTCATCGCGTAGAGAACGAGGACCATGCGCCCTGCCCACCGCCGCCGTCCGGTCACCGGTCTGCTGCTCGTACCCCTGCTCGCCCCGCTGCTCACCGGCTGCTTCGCCGCCGACGGCGGCTCCACCGGCGCGCCGGGCTCCGGCGGCTCGTCCGACGGCGCGCGGCTGCGGATCGCCCTGGCCTTCCCGCCGTCCGAGAACCTCTCCCCGTACGGCGCCGACGCCACCCTCCTCAGCCGGCTCGGCGTCACCGAGGGGCTGACCAGGCTGGACGGCAACGGCGCGGCCTCGCCCGCCCTCGCCGAGTCCTGGCACCGCGAGAACGGCCGCAGTTGGCTCTTCACCCTGCGCGACGCGACCTTCCAGGACGGGGCGCCCGTCACCGCCGACGCGGTCGCCGCCGCCCTCACCCACGCCACGGAAGCCACCCCCCTGCCCACCGCGCTCGCGGGCGTGAAGCTCACCGCCCGGGCCTCCGGCGACCGTACGGTCCGCGTCACCACCGCGACCGCCGACCCCGTACTGCCGCTGCGGCTGGCCGGACCGAGCCTGGCCGTCCTCTCCCCGAAGGCGTACGGGAAGCAGGCGGACGGGAAGCAGGCGGAGACGGCCGGGAAGGCGGAAGGGACCGGGAAGAAGCAGGCCGGGAAGGGGAGCGCCCCCGACCCGGTCGGCCATGCCACAGGCCCGTTCACCCTCACCAAGGTCAACGGCTCCGCCTCCGCCACCCTCGACCGCTTCGACGACTACTGGGGCGGCCGGGCCCAGGCGTCCGGCATCGACGCCAAGTTCATCGCCGACGGCACCGCACGCGCCAACGCGCTGCGCACCGGTGAGGAGGACATCGCCGAGGCCGTACCGGTCTCGCAGGCCGCCTCCCTCCCGAAGGGCGTCGCCCGCGAAGTGCCCACCGCCCGCACCACCAGCCTCTTCCTCAACACCCGCACCGGCGTCTTCGCCGACCCGAAGGTACGGGCCGCCGCCCGGCAGGCCGTCGACACCTCCGTCCTCGCCAAGAACGTCTACGAGGGGTACGCCGACCCCGGCCAGGGCGTCTTCGGACCCGCCCTGAACTGGGCGGCCGGCCTGCGCAAGCAGCCCACCGGACGCGCCGAGCCCGCCTCCGTCGCGGCGGTCAAGGGCACCACCGTCACCCTCGCCACGTACGACAACCGGCCCGAGCTGCCCGAGGTCGCCCAGGTCCTCCAGCAGCAGTTGGAGAAGGCCGGCTTCACCGTCAAGCTGACCGTGCGGGAGTCCTCGCGGATCGAGAGCGACGCGCTGGCCGGGAAGTTCGACGCGTTCGTCGGCGCCCGCAACACCATGCTCGACACCGGCGACCCCGTCTCCGTCCTCGCTTCCGACTACACCTGCGACGGCACCTACAACCTGGCGCTGCTCTGCGACCGGGCCGTGGACCGGGCCGTCACCGCTGCCGACGCGGTCGCCGACCCCGAGGAGCGGCGCCGGGCCGTGATGGCCGCCGAGGCGAGGATCCTCGGTACGGACGCGGTCGTCCCGCTCGTCCACCAGCGCAATGTCCTCGGCGTCGCCACCGCCGTACGGGGCGTGCTCCTCGACCCGTACGAGCGCGCCGTCGTCGCCCCCGGCACCCGGCGCTGAGCGGACGGACCGGTATGAACCGCCCCCCGGCCGGACGCGCGCCCTTCACCACGCCCCCCGGCCTCACCCTCCTCTGGCGCGCCGCCCTCGCGGGCGCCCTGCTCTGCGCCATCGGCCTGCTGCCCTGGCTCTCGCGCACCGACCCCGCGCTGACCGTGCTCAAGGCGCGCTCCGCGGAGCGCGACCCCACCCCCGAGGCCCTCGACGCCGTACGGGACCAACTCGGCCTCGGCGCCGGCCCCGGCCACCTCCTCGGCCAGTGGCTCGGCGGGCTGACGCGCGGCGACGCGGGCGAGTCCTGGATCTCCGGATCCGCCGTCCTGCCCGCCGTCGGCCAGGCGATGGGCGCCTCCCTGCTGCTGATGGCCACCGCGATGGCGGTCGCCGTCGCCACCGCCGGCGCCGTGTGCGCCCGTACGCTCCGGCGCGGCGCGCGGGGCCGGACCGGCCGCCCGCGCGCCGGGGGAGCTGCGGCGATGCTCGCCGCGCTGCCCGAGTTCCTGACGGCGTCCGTCCTGGCCACCGTGGTCGGCGTACAGCTCGGCTGGCTCCCCGCGCTCGGCTGGTACGGACCCCCGTGGCTGGTGCTGCCCGCGCTCGCCCTCGGCCTGCCCGCCGGGGCGCTGCTCGGCCGGATGCTGGACGACGCGCTGCCCGGCGCCTTCACCGAACCGTGGGCGCGCGCGGCGGCGGCGCGCGGCATCCCGGGCCACCGGATCGCCCGGCAGGCGCTGCGCCGCTGCCTCCCCGGACTCCTGCCCAACCTGGGCCTGTTCGTCGTCGGCCTCACCGGCGGCTCGGTCGCCGTGGAGCAGATCTTCGACATCCCGGGACTCGGCCGGCTCACCCTGGAAGCCGCGATCGCCCAGGACCTGCCCGTACTCCAGGCGGGCACCCTCGCCCTGCTCCTGCTCGCCGCCGCCGCAGGTGGCCTCGCGCGCACCGCGGCGCACCTCATGATCGGCCCCGCGCTGCGGGACGGCGCGCTCCAGTCCACGCACCGGCCCACGCCCCCGGCGGGCCGCACCCTGCCCCTGGTGTACGGCGCGCTCCTGCTCGGCGTCATCGGGGCCGGGCTCACCCGCGACCCGCTGCGCCTGGACACCGTCGCCCGGCTCCAGGCGCCGTCCTGGGCGCATCCGTTCGGTACGGACGCCCTCGGCCGCGACGTCCTGGCCCGGATCGGACACGGCGCGCTCACCACCCTCGCGCTCGCGCTGGCGGTCAGCGCGGCGGCGCTCCTCCTCGGCGTGCTGCTCGGGCTCGTACCGAAGGTGTCGGGGGCGGCCGTCGACACCGTCAACGCCGTGCCGCCCGTCCTCGCCGGACTCCTCGTCGCCGGGGTCGCGGGCAGCGGCCCGGCCACCCCGGCGCTCGCGGTGGCCGCCGTCGCCTGGGCGCCGCTGGCCGCGCACGCCTCCGCGCTGCTCCTCCAGGAACGCGCCACCACGCACCTGGCCGCCACCCGCGCGCTCGGCGCTGGCCCGCTCCACCTGCTCCGCCGCGAGCTGCTGCCCGCCGTCGTACCGCCGGTGGCCCGCCACGCGCTGGTCCGGCTGCCCGCGGTCGCGCTAGCCCTGGCCTCGCTGGGCTTCCTCGGGCTCGGCGCGCAGCCGCCGTCCCCCGAGTGGGGCCTGCTCCTCGCCGAGAACCTGCCGTACGCGGAGCGCGCGCCCTGGGCGGTGTTCGCCCCCGCCGCCGTGCTGGCCCTGCTGGGCGCGCTCGCGGTGTCGGCGGCGGGCGGGATACGGGGCCGGCGGCGCGGCTCCAGGACGACCGGGGCCGCCAGGACCGACGCCTACGTGATCGCAGCCCCGGAGGAAGCCTGATGACCGAGGCAGAGGCACACCCCGGCCCCGGGCCGATACCCGGCCCCGGGCCCGCCCCCGAACCCCACCGGTCGGGCCTTGGCCTGTGGCGCGGACTCACCCCGCTGCTCCGCCTGCTGATCCTCACGCAACTCGCCTTCAACGTCGGCTTCTTCGCCGTCCTCCCCTTCCTCTCCGACCACCTCGGCGGAGCCCTCGGCATGGCGGGCTGGCTCGTCGGCCTGGTCCTGGGGCTGCGGACCTTCAGCCAGCAGGGGCTGTTCGTGGTCGGCGGCGCCCTGGCCGACCGGTACGGCGTACGGCCCGTGGTGCTGGCCGGGTGCGTCCTGCGCATCGCCGGTTTTACCTGGCTCGGCCTCGCCGAACGGTCCTGGTCCGTCATCGGCGCCGTCCTGCTCGTCGGCTTCGCCGCCGCCCTGTTCTCGCCCGCCGTCGAGTCCGAGGTGGCCCGCCAGGCCGTGGCCAGGGAGGACGCGGGCGGCGGCCCCCGTACCGGAGTGCTGGCGCTGTTCACCATGGCCGGACAGGCGGGCGCCTTCGTCGGACCGCTGCTCGGCGCGCTGCTGCTGGAAGCGGACTTCCGTACGGTCTGCCTCGCCGGATCCGTGATCTTCCTGCTCGTCCTCGCGGGCCACTGGTGGCTGCTGCCGCAGCACATACCGGGCCGCACACCCACCAGGGGCCCCGGCGGCGTACGGGGCCTGCTCGGCAACCGGCGCTTCCTCGCGCTCTGCCTGGCGTACGGGACGTACCTCCTCGCGTACAACCAGCTCTACCTGGCCGTCCCGGCCGAGGTGGAGCGCGCGGCGGGCTCCCAGGCGCCGCTGGCCTGGCTCTTCGCGCTCTCCTCGCTGCTCGTCGTCACCGCGCAGCTCCCCGTCACCCGCTGGGCCGCCGACCGGCTCGACGCGCGCCGCTCCATGGCGGCGGGCCTGGTCCTGCTGGCGGCCGGCTTCGCCGTCGTGGCGGCGGCCCGTCCGGCCGGCCTGACGGGCACCGGGGGACTGGCGCCCGTCGCGGGCTTCGTGGCCCTGCTCACCGTCGGCCAGATGCTGATAGCCCCGGCCGCCCGCGCCTGGGTCCCCGACCTCGCCGCCCCCGGCCGGCTGGGCCTCTACGTCGGCGCGCTGTCGTCCGTCTCCGGCCTGATCGTCCTGGTGGGCAGCGCGGCGACGGGCTCCCTCCTCGACGCGGGCCTGCCGGTGGCGGTGCCGTGGCTGGTCCTCGCCGCGATCCCGCTGGCGGCGGTGGCGCTGCTCCCCCGCGCCGGGAAGCCGTAGGCGCCCGCGTCGCCAGGCCGCGTCGGCCAGTCTCCGTCGCTAGTCCTCGTCGTTCGGCTGGGACATCCGCAGCGCCAGCTCGCGCAGCAGCTCCTCCGACGTGATGTCCGTACGCCCCGCGTCATGGACCCGGGCCAGCTCCGTGAAGACGAAGGTGAACGCCCCGATGAGCTGCATGATCGGGGGCAGCGCCGCCTCCGTCACCGAGTGCGCCGCCTCCAGCGGGGTGGCCTCCGAGGAGACCGTGAAGGACGGGAAGACCTCGGCGAGCAGCGAGCCGATCTGCCCCGCCCCGGTGTCGCCGCCGGAGTCCGCGCCCGCCGCCGGCTCCGCACCGGCCGCCGGGCCCGGTTCCGCGTCACGGTCGGCCGTGCGGATCCACTCCGCGGACTGCGTGAGAATGCCGATGGCCCTGAGGACGACTTCGTTCTGCTCCATGGACCAGACTCTATGGGGGCGTACGCGGGTTGACCGCCGTTCACCCCGCGGCGCGTGCGCGAGGCGGGCGGAGGACGGGCGCGGGACGGTGTGAAAGTCGGCAAAACCCGGACGCGGCACCGGCTTCGGACCTACTCTCAAGTTGTGTCTGGAGCGTCCGGCCGGGTGCTCGTTGTCGACGACAACAGGGTCATCAGGCAACTGATCAGGGTCAATCTCGAACTTGAGGGCTTCGAGGTCGTGACCGCGGCCGACGGTGCCGAATGCCTGGACGTGGTCCACGAAGTCGCCCCCGACGTCATCACCCTCGATGTGGTCATGCCGCGCCTCGACGGCCTGCGCACCGCCGCCCGGCTGCGCGCCGACCCCCGTACCAGCAGGGTGCCCATCGCGATCGTCAGCGCCTGCACCCAGTACGAGACGGACACCGGCAGCGCCGCCGGCGTGGACGACTTCCTCGCCAAGCCCTTCGAACCGGCCGACCTCGTCCGCCTCGTACGCCGACTGCGCCACCAGGAGGGGCCGCCGCCCCTGGACGGCAGACACGGCGCCGGGCACGTGGGCCGCACCCTCGGCTGACCGCATCGCGAAACCGGTTGGCGGGCAGCCCCCCACTCTCGCCTACGCTGGACCCCGTGACCCCCGCAGAGCTTTCCCGAACCGTGCTGCACGCCGTGTGCCGCGCGGTCGAGGACGACGCACTGCCGGGGCCCGTGCCCGAACGGGTCGCCGTCGACCGGCCCCGCCCCGGCGGCCGGGGGGACTACGCCACCAACGTCGCGCTCCGGCTCGCGGGCCCCGCCGGACGCCCGCCCCGCGAGGTCGCCGAGATCCTGCGCACCGTCCTGCTGCGCACCTCACCCGGATCCGGCATCGCCCACGTCGAGATCACCGGACCCGGCTTCCTGAACTTCACCCTGGCCTCCGGCAGCCGCGCGGACGCCCGCGCCGCCCTGCTCCGCACCATCCGGCGCACCGGGACGCGCTACGGACACGGCGACGCCCTCGCCGGGACCACCGTCGCCCTGGATGAGTCATTCCGAAGTCCCGTCTGCGGGGAGGTGCCATGCACGCACATCCGCGGCGTTGTCGTCGGTCAACGACGCTCCGCGTCGCTTCCCTCCTCCGCCTTGCGGCTGCACGCACCTGACACCTCCCCGCCCGCCCCAAGGGGCGGACGACGCTACTTCGGAATGACTCATCCAGCACCCGCCGAGGAGCCACGGGCCGCACTGTGGACCCGTACGGTCGTGACGCTGCTCCGTACCCAGGGCGCCGAGGCAGCCGTCGTCCCCGGCGCCGCCGAGGTGCTGCGGCCGGTCCCCGTGCCCGCGCCCACCACCGCCGACGAGCTGGACGCCCGGCTCGGGCCCGACGCCGCCCGCTGGGCGCTGCTGCGGCCCGCCGCGCACGACCGGCCGTACACCGACGGCGAGGCCGCCCGCACGCTGCTCGTCCAGCGCGAGAGCAACGGCCTCTTCCTCGTGCGCTACGCGTACGCCCGCACGCGCGCCACCGCGCGCGGCGCCGCGCGGCTCTCCCTCGCCCCGGCGGAGACCGACACCCCGGCGCGGACCGACACCCCGGCGCAGATCGGCGGGACGATCCCCGAGGACTCCGCCGCCGCCCTGCTCACCCTCCTCGGCGACCACCCCGCCGTCCTTGAGGCCGCCGCCCGGCTGCGCGCCCCCGACCGGCTCGCCCGCCACCTCGAACACACCGCGGACGCGTTCCTGCGCTTCCAGGAGACCTGCCACCCGCTGCCCCTCGGCGACGAGAAACCCTCGGCCGCCCACCGGTCCCGGCTCGCGCTCGCCGAAGCCACCGGGACGGTGCTGGCCGGTGGCCTGTCCCTGCTCGGCGTCGATGCCCCGGAGCACCTGTGAACGGGGCATCCGTGAACGTTCCGCACACCTCTGAGAAGAAGCCAAGAGAGCCACGCACATGAGCCGTTCCGCACACCCCGCAGGCCCCCGCCACGCCGACGTACTCACCGAGGGCCACTACAGCGCCCCCGCCGCCGACCTCAACGCCCTGGACGAGAAGGTCTGGTCGCGTACGGTACGCCGCGAGGAGGACGGCGTGGTGACCCTCGCGGGGATCGAAGTGACCAAGCTGGCCGAGGAGTTCGGCACCCCGGCGTACTTCCTCGACGAGGCCGACTTCCGCGCCCGCTGCCGCGCCTGGGCCGACGCCTTCGGCAAGGACGCGGACGTCTTCTACGCCGGCAAGGCGTTCCTCTCCCGCGCCGTCGTGCGCTGGCTGCACGAGGAGGGGCTCAACCTCGACGTGTGCTCCGGCGGCGAGCTGGCCACCGCCCTGTCCGCCGGGATGCCCGCCGAGCGCATCGCCTTCCACGGGAACAACAAGTCCACCGAGGAGATCGAGCGCGCCGTCACCGCCGGGGTCGGCCGCATCGTCCTCGACTCCTTCCAGGAGATCGTGCGGGTCGCCCACATCGCGCAGCGCCTCGGCAAGCGCCAGCCCGTGCAGATCCGGGTCACGGTCGGCGTGGAGGCGCACACGCACGAGTTCATCGCCACCGCGCACGAGGACCAGAAGTTCGGGATCGCCCTGGCCGGCGGACAGGCCGCCGAGGCCGTCCGCAGGGCCCTCAAGCTCGACGGCCTCGAACTGATCGGCATCCACTCGCACATCGGCTCGCAGATCTTCGACATGGCCGGCTTCGAGGTCTCCGCCCGCCGCGTCGTCCAGCTCCTCGCCGAGGTGCGCGACGAGCACGGCGTGGAACTGCCCGAGATCGACCTCGGCGGCGGCCTCGGCATCGCGTACACCTCCGAGGACGACCCGCGCGAGCCGCACGACATCGCCAAGGCGCTCAGCGACATCGTCACCCGCGAGTGCGAGTCCGCCGGGCTCCGTACGCCGCGTATCTCCGTCGAACCGGGACGCGCCATCGTGGGCCCGACGGCCTTCACGCTGTACGAGGTCGGCACGATCAAGCCGCTCGACGGGCTCCGCACCTATGTCAGTGTGGACGGTGGCATGTCCGACAACATCCGTACGGCGCTCTACGACGCCGAGTACAGCGTGGCGCTGGTCTCCCGCGCCTCCGACGCCGAGGCGATGCTGACCCGCGTCGTCGGCAAGCACTGCGAGAGCGGCGACATCGTCGTACGGGACGCGTTCCTCCCCGCCGACCTGGCCCCCGGCGACCTGCTCGCGGTGCCCGCCACCGGCGCGTACTGCCGCTCGATGGCGAGCAACTACAACCACGCGCTCCGGCCGCCCGTCGTCGCCGTCAGGGACGGCGAGGCCCGGGTGATCGTCCGGCGCGAGACGGAGGAAGATCTGTTGCGTCTCGATGTCGGTCACTGAAATACATGTCTCGCAATCTGGACGAGGGGCAGAAACTCCCGTCCGTTGAGTGAGACTGGTTGGCAATCACGCTTCCGCCCGATTTCGGCGGTCGCGCTCGATGGACTGGATGAAAGGCGTAGGTCGGATGATGCGTACGCGTCCGCTGAAGGTGGCGCTGCTGGGCTGTGGTGTGGTCGGCTCAGAGGTGGCGCGCATCATGACGACGCACGCCGACGACCTCGCCGCGCGGATCGGGGCCCCGGTGGAGCTGGCCGGGGTCGCCGTCCGGCGCCCCGCCAAAATGCGCGCGGGCATCGACCCGTCCCTCGTCACCACCGATGCGACCGCCCTGGTCAAACGGGGTGACATCGACGTGGTGGTCGAGGTGATCGGCGGCATCGAGCCCGCCCGTACGCTCATCACCACCGCCTTCGAGCACGGCGCCTCCGTCGTCTCCGCCAACAAGGCGCTGCTCGCCGAGGACGGCACGACGCTCTACGACGCCGCCGCCCGCAACGGCCGCGACCTGTACTTCGAGGCGGCCGTCGCGGGCGCCATCCCGCTGGTCAGGCCGCTCCGCGAGTCGCTGGCGGGGGACAAGGTCAACCGCGTCCTCGGCATCGTCAACGGCACGACCAACTTCATCCTCGACCGGATGGACAGCGCGGGCTCCGGCTACTCCGAGGCGCTCGACGAGGCCACCGCCCTCGGGTACGCCGAGGCCGACCCGACCGCCGACGTCGAGGGCTTCGACGCCGCCGCCAAGGCCGCCATCCTCGCCGGGATCGCCTTCCACACCCGCGTACGCCTCGACGACGTGCACCGCGAGGGCATCACGGAGGTCACCTCCGCCGATCTCGCCTCCGCCAAGCGCATGGGCTGTACGGTCAAGCTCCTCGCGATCTGCGAGCGCGCCGCCGACGGCCGCTCCGTCACCGCCCGCGTCCACCCGGCGATGATCCCGCTCAGCCACCCGCTCGCCTCCGTGCGCGAGGCGTACAACGCGGTCTTCATCGAGGCCGAGGCGGCCGGGCAGCTCATGTTCTACGGCCCCGGCGCGGGCGGCTCACCGACCGCCTCCGCCGTCCTCGGCGACCTCGTCGCCGTGTGCCGCAACAAGCTCGCCGGAGCCACCGGCCCCGGCGAGTCCGCGTACACCCAGCTTCCCGTCAGCCCCATGGGCGACGTGGTGACGCGCTACCACATCAGTCTCGACGTGGCCGACAAACCGGGTGTGCTCGCCCAGGTCGCGACGGTCTTCGCCGAGCACGGCGTGTCCATCGACACGGTCCGCCAGAAGGGCCGACCTGACGGTGCGGGCGAGGCCGCCCTCGTCGTCGTCACCCACCGCGCGGCCGACGCGGCCCTCTCGGGGACCGTCGCGGCGCTGCGCAAGCTCGACACCGTGCGCGGTGTCGCCAGCATCATGCGTGTTGAAGGGGAGTAAGGGACCCATGACCAGCAATGGCCTGACCAGCAATGGCAGCCGTGAGGGCGCCCACCAGTGGCGCGGCATCATCGAGGAGTACCGGCACCGCCTCCCGGTGACGGAGAAGACGCCGGTCGTCACCCTCCGCGAGGGTGGTACGCCGCTCGTTCCGGCGCAGGTGCTCTCCGAGCGTACGGGCTGTGAGGTACATCTCAAGGTCGAGGGCGCGAACCCCACCGGGTCCTTCAAGGACCGCGGGATGACCATGGCCATCACCCGGGCCAAGGAGGAGGGCGCCCAGGCGGTCATCTGCGCCTCCACCGGCAACACCTCGGCCTCGGCCGCCGCCTACGCCGTACGGGCCGGGATGGTCTGCGCCGTACTGGTGCCCCAGGGCAAGATCGCCATCGGCAAGATGGGGCAGGCGCTGGTCCACGGCGCGAAGATCCTCCAGGTCGAGGGGAACTTCGACGACTGTCTGACGCTGGCCCGCTCGCTCTCCGACAACTACCCGGTGGCGCTGGTCAATTCGGTCAACCCGGTCCGTATCCAGGGCCAGAAGACCGCCGCGTTCGAGATCGTGGACGCGCTCGGCGACGCCCCGGACATCCATGTACTGCCCGTCGGGAACGCCGGAAACATCACGGCCTACTGGAAGGGCTACACCGAGTACGCCGCCGACGGCGTCGCGGGGCGCACGCCGCGCATGTGGGGCTTCCAGGCGTCCGGTTCCGCGCCGATCGTGCGCGGCGAGATCGTCAAGGACCCGCACACCGTCGCCACCGCGATCCGGATCGGCAACCCGGCCTCCTGGCAGTACGCGCTGGACGCCCGCGACGAGTCCGGCGGCTTCATCGACGAGGTGACGGACCGTCAGATCCTGGCCGCCTACCGGCTGTTGGCCTCCCAGGAGGGCGTCTTCGTCGAGCCCGCCTCGGCCGCCTCCGTCGCCGGTCTGCTCAAGGCCGCGGACGAGGGCAAGGTCGACCCCGGCCAGCGCATCGTCTGCACGGTCACCGGGAACGGCCTCAAGGACCCCGACTGGGCCGTCGCCGGGGCTCCGCAGCCGGTCACCGTGCCGGTCGACGCGGTCGCCGCGGCGGCCCGCCTCGGCCTCGTCTGACGCCCTCCCCGGCCCTCCCCGGCCCTCCCCGCCCGGACGCGCCGCCCGGCCGGCGGCTCCGGGGGGTGCCCTCTACGCATGACCGACATAGGCGCACAGGCAGGCACGCGACACGCATCGTGCGCCTCCTGTGCGCCCTATGTCGCCACGGATCCATCCTTCGATAAGCTGTACCCAATCCGCCCCGCCGCATATGCCGTGGTGTTGCCGCCGCCGTGGCCCCGGGCGTTCCGTACGGCCTTCTCGAAACCTCCTCCCGCACCACCCGGAACCCCTCGCAGCCACGCAAGTTCGACGTAACCCCAGCAAGCCAGGTAACCCAGTACCGCAGTCACAAGGAGAGTCGTCAGAGCGATGGCCGGTCCCGCGTTCCGCGCCGCCGCCGTACGGGTGCGCACCCCCGCCACCAGCGCCAACCTCGGCCCTGGCTTCGACGCCCTGGGCCTGTCGCTGGGGCTCTACGACGACGTGGTGGTCCGCGTCGCCGACTCGGGGCTGCACGTCGACATCGCGGGTGAGGGCGCCGAGACGCTTCCCCGCGACGAGAACCATCTGCTCGTACGGTCCCTCCGTACCGCCTTCGACCTGCTCGGCGGACAGCCGCGCGGCCTGGAGGTCGTCTGCGCCAACCGCATCCCGCACGGCCGTGGCCTGGGCTCCTCGTCGGCCGCGATCTGCGCCGGGATCGTCGCCGCCCGCGCCGTCACCATAGGCGGGGACGCCCGGCTCGACGACGCGGCGCTGCTGGAGCTGGCGACCGAGATCGAGGGCCACCCGGACAATGTCGCCGCCTGCCTGCTCGGCGGCTTCACGCTCGCCTGGATGGACGGGGGAGCGGCCCGCGCCATCAGGATGGACCCGGTCGGTTCCATCGTTCCGGTGGTTTTCGTACCCGCCAAGGCGGTCCTGACGGAGACGGCCCGCGGCCTCCTGCCGCGTACGGTCCCCCATGTGGACGCGGCGGCCAACGCCGGTCGTGCGGCCCTCCTCGTCGAGGCCATGACCCGGCGCCCCGAGCTGCTGCTGCCCGCCACGGAGGACCGCCTCCACCAGGACTACCGGGCCCCCGCGATGCCCGAGAGCATCGCTCTGGTCAACCGGCTGCGCGCGGACGGCGTCCCAGCAGTTGTGTCCGGCGCGGGCCCCACGGTGCTCGCGCTGGTCGAGGACGGTGCGGCCGACAAGGTCGCACGGCTGGCGGGCGAGGGATGGGCGGCCAACCGGCTCTCCCTCGACGCCGCGGGGGCGAGCGTTCTGCCGCTCGGCTCGTAGGGCTCGCAGAGCTCTTGGCAAGAACAGCCACAGGAGATTGCCGGTGAGGGAGAGGGGGAATGTTTGTTGGAGCCGGTAGTGTTAACCTCAAGTCTGCAACCGACGTCTTTCAGGCGCGGTGCTTCGTGTCCCACATCGGGACCGCCCTTCTTCCGGGAGCCTCCCCAACTGCCTGAGCAGCCTGCCTGAGCAGTTTTGAGCACGCACCGGAACCGGCACGACACCCCCCGTTTTTCCCAGCGGTGGGCCGAGCAGGGGGACCTCGGGCCGGACCCATCGCTTGTATGCACGTTTGCAGATTTCTCCGCCGTATACCCGGCGGGACCACCGCCCCGGCCCGGTCCACACGATGGGACCGCAGCCGGCAGCACAACCGGTCGCCGAGCCAGAAGGCCGACGTCCGCTCCAGGGAAGGACCCTTCGTGAGCGACACCACCGATCTGATGGGCGTGACTGCCGACAGCAGTGTCGACACCACCGCGCCCGCCGAAGGTGCTGCCACTGGCACCACCGCACGGCGCCGCCGCTCCGGCACCGGCCTTGACGGCATGGTCCTGGCCGAGTTGCAGCAGGTCGCGTCGGGCCTCGGCATCAGGGGCACCGCGCGGATGCGCAAGAGCCAGTTGATCGAGGTCATCAAGGAAGCGCAGGCCGGAGGCGGCTCCGCGGCCAAGGCCGCCGGTGCCAACGGCAGCGCCGACGCAGAGACCAAGCCCAAGCGCCGGGCGACCTCCAAGGCCCGTACGGGCGACGCCGCCCCGGCGGCCGAGGAGAACGTCAACAAGGCGGGCCAGGCCGAGCAGGCCGCGGCCCAGCAGCAGATCGACATCCCCGGCCAGCCCGCCAGCGACGACCAGCCCACGGGCGAGCGCCGCCGCCGCAGGGCCACCGCACAGGCCGGCAGCCCCGACACCAAGGCGGAGGCCGCGGCCGACGCCCCGTCCGACGTCAAGGTCGAGGAGAAGACCGAGGCGGCCTCCGGCGGCTCCGGCTCCCAGGGCGACGGCGACGGCCGGCGCGGCGACCGCCAGGACCGCGGCCAGCGCGGTGAGCGCGGCGACCGTGACCGCGACGGACGCCGCGACCGGCAGCGCGACCGCCGCGGCAAGGGCGACGACCAGCAGGGCGGCCAGCAGCAGGGCGGCGGCAACCGCCAGCAGCAGAGCGGCCGGGGCGACCGCGACAACCGCGGCGGCGGCGGCCAGAGCCAGAACCAGGGCCCCCAGAACAACGGCCCCCAGGACGACTTCGACGACGAGGCCGGCGGCCGGCGCGGCCGGCGCGGACGCTACCGCGACCGCCGTGGCCGCCGCGGACGCGACGAGTTCGGCCCCGGTGAGCCGCAGGTCGCCGACGACGATGTGCTGATCCCCGTCGCGGGCATCCTCGACATCCTCGACAACTACGCGTTCATCAGGACCTCCGGCTACCTGCCGGGCCCCAACGACGTGTACGTCTCGCTCGCCCAGGTCCGCAAGAACGGCCTGCGCAAGGGCGACCACGTCACCGGAGCCGTCCGTCAGCCCAAGGACGGCGAGCGCCGCGAGAAGTTCAACGCGCTCGTGCGCCTCGACTCCGCCAACGGCATGGGGGCCGAATCCGGCCGCGGCCGACCGGAGTTCCAGAAGCTGACCCCGCTCTACCCGCAGGACCGGCTCCGTCTGGAGACCGACCCGGGCGTGCTGACGACGCGGATCATCGACCTCGTCGCACCGATCGGCAAGGGCCAGCGCGGTCTGATCGTGGCCCCGCCGAAGACCGGCAAGACCATGATCCTCCAGGCCATCGCCAACGCGATCACGGTCAACAGCCCCGAGTGCCACCTGATGGTCGTCCTCGTAGACGAGCGGCCCGAAGAGGTCACCGACATGCAGCGGTCGGTCAAGGGCGAGGTCATCTCCTCGACCTTCGACCGTCCGGCCGAGGACCACACCACCGTCGCCGAACTGGCCATCGAGCGCGCCAAGCGCCTCGTGGAGCTGGGCCACGACGTGGTCGTCCTGCTGGACTCCATCACCCGTCTGGGCCGTGCCTACAACCTCGCGGCGCCCGCCTCCGGACGCATCCTGTCCGGTGGTGTCGACTCGACCGCGCTCTACCCGCCGAAGCGCTTCTTCGGCGCGGCGCGCAACATCGAGGACGGCGGCTCGCTGACCATCCTGGCCACCGCGCTCGTCGAGACCGGCTCGCGCATGGACGAGGTGATCTTCGAGGAGTTCAAGGGCACCGGCAACATGGAGCTCAAGCTCGACCGGAAGCTCTCCGACAAGCGCATCTTCCCGGCGGTCGACGTGGACGCGTCCTCCACCCGTAAGGAAGAGATCCTGCTCGGCGGCGAGGAACTGGCCGTCGTCTGGAAGCTGCGCCGGGTGCTGCACGCGCTCGACCAGCAGCAGGCGATCGAGCTGCTCCTGGACAAGATGAAGAAGACCAAGTCCAACGCGGAGTTCCTGCTCCAGATCCAGAAGACGACCCCGGGTTCCAACGGCAACGACTGACCGGACCCCGAACCGTCCCGCACCACACGAACCGCCCCGTCACCCCAGGTGACGGGGCGGTTCGCGGCGTATCGGCCCTTGGCGCGGCCCCCCGAAGCCCCCGGAGAGTAATCCCACACCCCCCACGCGGGCCCCTGGACGTACGGTGGAGCCTTCCGCAGGCCGAAAGCGCAGGTGAAGGGCGCTGCGGCGGGCGCGGCGCCGCAGCGGGCCAGGAGCGGGTCCGTCACCCGCACGCACCGCCGTCCGGACATCTCCCCCGCATGCTGTGCAACCCTTCTTGGTGCTTCACTGTCTGTACAAGTGGCGACAAAGTGCGCCTCGTCATCACGGCAGGAGGTAGCGGGGCCCGCACGACGGACAGAGGGAGACCATGGGCGACGGGATCAGCAGCCGAATACGGGGCAGCGGCAAACGCCGCAGGAAGACGGGCGGGCGCCGCCGCGCCACCGTCGTCGCCGCGTGGTCCGCGGCGGCCCTGGTCCTCATCGGCGGCTCAGGGGCCGGCTACGTCTACTTCAAGCTCAACGGCAACCTCAAGGGCGTCGACATCAACGCCCAGCTCGGCGGCGACCGCCCCGCCGACTCCGGCGACGGTTCCCAGAACATCCTCGTCCTCGGCTCGGACTCCCGCTCCGGCGCGAACGCCGAGTACGGCCGCGACGGCGGCGGCGCCCGCTCGGACACCGCGATGGTCGTCCACCTCTACAAGGGCCACAAGAAGGCCAGCGTGGTCTCCGTACCGAGGGACACCCTGATCGACCGCCCCGCCTGCACCGACTCCGACGGCGCCGCCGTCGGAGGCCAGCGCCTCGTCATGTTCAACACGGCGTACGAGGTCGGCGGCCCCGCCTGCGCGGTCAAGACCGTCGAGCAGATGTCCGGTCTGCGGATGGACCACTACATCGAGGTCGACTTCACCGGCTTCAAGAAGCTCATCGACACCCTCGGCGGGGTGAAGATCACCACCACGCAGAACATCGACGACCCCAAGAGCCACCTCAAGCTCGCCCCCGGCACGCACACCCTGAACGGGGAGCAGTCCCTCGGTCTCGTACGGACCCGCCACAGCGTCGGCGACGGCAGCGACCTCGGCCGCATACAGCTCCAGCAGTCCTTCATCAAGGCGCTGATCGAGCGGGTCAAGAGCGTCGGCGTGTTCAGCAACCCGAAGAGGCTCTACGACCTGGCGGACACCGCCACCCGCGCGATCACCCCGGACTCCCAGCTCGACACGGTCAACAAGCTGGTCGGATTCGCCGGCGGCCTCAAGGAGCTCGGCGCCCAGGACGTCCACATGGTCACGCTCCCGGTCCGGTACGACCCGCAGGACCCGAACCGCGTCCTGCCCCTGCCTGCCGCCGGCCGGCAGGTCTGGACGGCCCTCAAGCAGGACAAGCCGATTCCCGCCTCCGCCACCAGGGACTCGGCGGGCGACAAGGGCTCGGCCCACAGCGTGGTCAACAGCGGTTGACGCGTGCGGGGGCTTACCGGGGCTCGTCCGGGCCCCGGTAAGCCCCCCGGAATACTTCCGGCCGCCCCCCGGTTTTGGGAGATACGGCCGGTCCTGGCAGACTGGTACGTCGGCCCCGGTTCACGTCCACGCAATCAGCGCGTACGACCCGGCGCCCTCCCGAAACTAGGAGAACCCCTTGAAGCGCGACATCCACCCCGCGTACGTCGAGACCCAGGTCAGTTGCACCTGCGGTGCGTCGTTCACCACCCGCAGCACCATCGAGTCGGGCACGATCCGTGCCGACCTGTGCTCCGAGTGCCACCCGTTCTACACGGGCAAGCAGAAGATCCTCGACACCGGTGGCCGTGTGGCCCGCTTCGAGGCCCGCTTCGGCAAGGCCGCCGGCTCCGCCAAGAAGTAGCGAGCCACCTGCGCCGGTCCTCGGCGCCCCGTTCCCGCGGGGCGCCGGGACCGGCGCTTTGGCGTCCCGCAGCACTGCCGTGCCCTTCAGGCAGCACTTCCGCACGGCAGCACCTTCTTTACGCGCGTCACGCGAGAAACACGGAGCCCCCGAATGTTCGAGGCGGTCGAGGAACTGATCGGCGAACACGCCGGTCTGGAGAAGCAGCTCGCCGACCCGTCGGTCCACGCCGACCAGGCCAACGCGCGCAAGCTCAACAAGCGTTACGCCGAGCTGACCCCGATCGTCGCGACGTACCGCTCCTGGAAGCAGACCGGCGAGGACATCACCACCGCCCGTGAGTTCGCGGCCGACGACCCCGACTTCGCCGCCGAGGCCAAGGCCCTGGAGAAGCAGCGCGACGAGCTGACCGAGAAGCTCCGTCTGCTCCTCGTGCCGCGCGACCCCAGCGACGACAAGGACGTCATCCTGGAGGTCAAGGCAGGAGCGGGCGGCGACGAGTCCGCGCTCTTCGCCGGCGACCTCCTGCGCATGTACCTGCGGTACGCGGAGCGCGTCGGCTGGAAGACCGAGATCATCGACGCCACCGAGTCCGAGCTGGGCGGCTACAAGGACGTCCAGGTCGCCGTCAAGACCAAGGGCGGCAACGGCGCCACCGTGCCGGGACAGGGCGTCTGGGCGCGGCTGAAGTACGAGGGCGGCGTGCACCGCGTGCAGCGCGTGCCCTCCACCGAGTCGCAGGGGCGTATCCACACCTCGGCCGCCGGTGTGCTCGTCACGCCCGAGGCCGAGGAGGTCGACGTCGAGATCCACGCCAACGATCTCCGTATCGACGTCTACCGCTCCTCGGGCCCCGGTGGCCAGTCCGTCAACACCACCGACTCCGCCGTACGCATCACCCACCTGCCGACCGGAGTCGTCGCCTCCTGCCAGAACGAGAAGAGCCAGCTCCAGAACAAGGAGCAGGCCCTGCGTATCCTGCGGTCGCGGCTGCTCGCCGCGGCCCAGGAGGAGGCCGAGAAGAACGCGGCGGACGCCCGGCGCAGCCAGGTCCGTACCGTCGACCGGTCCGAGAAGATCCGTACGTACAACTTCCCGGAAAACCGGATCTCGGACCACCGTGTCGGTTTCAAGGCGTACAACTTGGACCAGGTGCTCGACGGGGACCTGGACGCCGTGATCCAGGCATGTGTGGACGCCGACTCCGCCGCGAAGCTAGCAGCCGCCCAGTAAAAAGATCTGTGGCCACCACCCCCGGTGACCACACTCGCAGTCCGGAGGAACCAGCGTGCAGCCACTTTCTGGGGGGCCCAGCGACTCCCAGCGGCGCAGCCTGCTGCTCGCGGAGGTGGCCCAGGCCACCCAGCGGCTGGCCGACGCGGGCGTGCCCTCGCCGCGTTTCGACGCGGAGGAGCTCGCCGCGTACGTGCACGCCGTCAAGCGGGGAGAGCTGCACCGCGTCAAGGACGCGGACTTCGACGCCCGCTACTGGGAGGCCGTGGCGCGCCGCGAGGCCCGCGAACCGCTCCAGCACATCACCGGACGCGCCTTCTTCCGCTACCTGGAGCTCCAGGTGGGACCCGGCGTCTTCGTGCCCCGCCCCGAGACCGAGTCGGTCGTCGGCTGGGCGATAGACGCCGTACGCGCGATGGACGTCGTCGAGCCGGTCGTCGTCGACCTGTGCTCGGGCTCCGGCGCGATCGCGCTCGCCATGGCGCAGGAGGTGCCGCGCTCGCGCGTGCACGCCGTGGAGCTGTCCGAGGACGCCCTGACCTGGACGCGGAAGAACGCGGAGGGGTCCAGGGTCACCGTGCACCGCGGGGACGCCCTGAGCGCCCTTCCCGAGCTGGACGGCCAGGTCGACCTGGTCATCTCCAACCCGCCGTACATCCCGCTGACCGAATGGGAGTACGTCGCCCCCGAGGCCCGTGACCACGACCCGGAGATGGCCCTCTTCTCCGGCGAGGACGGCCTCGACACGATCCGCGGCATCGAACGCACCGCGCACCGGCTGCTGCGGCCCGGCGGCCTCGTCGTCATCGAGCACGCGGACACACAGGGCGGACAGGTTCCGTGGATCTTCAGCGAGGAGTCCGGCTGGGCGGACGCCGCGGACCACCCGGACCTCAACAAGCGCCCGCGCTTCGCCACGGCACGCAAGGCGATGCCGTGACCGCGTCCGTGAACGCCGGGCCCGCGCACGTGCCCGCCGCGCCCGCTCCTCGTGCCTCTTCCGTTCCGCACGCCCCTTCCGCTTCGATGACCGAAACCGTGTACGCGCACGAGGAGGATTCCTGAAATGGCCCGGCGATACGACTGCAACGACGCGACCGACCGCACCACGGGTCTGCGTGAGGCCGCGTCGGCCGTGCGCCGCGGTGAGCTGGTCGTGCTGCCCACCGACACCGTGTACGGGATCGGTGCGGACGCCTTCAGCTCCGAGGCCGTCGCCGACCTGCTGGACGCCAAGGGCCGGGGCCGCAACATGCCCACCCCCGTCCTGATCGGCTCCCCGAACACCCTGCACGGCCTCGTCACGGACTTCTCCGAACAGGCGTGGGAACTGGTCGACGCGTTCTGGCCGGGCGCCCTGACCCTGGTCGCCAAGCACCAGCCGTCCCTCCAGTGGGACCTCGGGGACACCCGGGGCACGGTCGCGATCCGTATGCCGCTGCACCCCGTGGCGATCGAACTGCTCACCGAGGTCGGCCCGATGGCCGTCTCCAGCGCCAACCTCACGGGACACCCGGCCCCCGAGAACTGCGACGCGGCCCAGGAGATGCTGGGGGACTCCGTCTCGGTCTACCTCGACGGCGGCCCGACCCCCGCGAACGTACCGTCGTCGATCGTCGACGTCACCGGCAAGGTCCCGGTGCTGCTGCGGGCCGGCGCCCTCGACGCGGAGGAGCTCCGCAAGGTGGTACCCGACCTTGAGGTGGCCAATTGACCGCCCCTGAGGGGCGTGGCATAGCGGAGACCTTCACCACCGGCACCACCTTCCGCATCCTCCACGTCAGCACCGGCAATGTCTGCCGCTCGCCCATCACCGAGCGGCTCAACCGGCATGCCCTGAGCGACCGTCTGGGGGAGCGGCTGACCGGCGGCCTCATCGTGGAGAGCGCCGGCACCTGGGGGCACGAGGGCGCCCCCATGGAGGCCAACGCGGAGGCCGTCCTCGCCGACTTCGGAGCGGACGCCTCCGGCTTCGTGGGCCGCGAACTGCTCGACGAGCACGTCATCCGCGCCGACCTGGTCCTCACCGCGACCCGCGACCACCGGGCCCAGGTCATCTCGATGGGCCACTCGGCGGGCCTGCGCACGTTCACCCTGAAGGAGTTCACGCGCCTGGTGCGCGCCATAGACCCGGCGACCCTGCCCGACCCCCTGGACGAGGGCGTCGTGGAACGCGCCCGCGCCCTGGTCCGCGCGGCGGCGGCACTCCGCGGCTGGCTGCTCGCACCGACGGCGGAGGCGGACGAGGTGTACGACCCGTACGGGGCGCCGATCACGTTCTTCCGCTCGATCGGCGAGGAGATCCACCAGGCCCTGGACCCGGTGGTGACGGCGTTGACCGGCCTACCGGCGAAGTCTTCTTAAGGGCTCGGTTCGCCCGCCCTCTTTTTCTGAGGCTCGGTTCGCCTCCGGGGCGCTTTAAGTCGGTGCCGACGGTTGACCGTGCTCGGTTTGCTCGTTCCTCACAAACCTGCGCGCGCTCGCCCTTACGGCACCGACGCGCCCCTTCGGCTCACTCGCCGGCCAGGCGCGCAGGCGGGGCGAGGACATAGTTGCCCACGGCGGCTGCCGGGCGGGCCGGGGCTCCGCGACCTACATTGGGAAGCGTCACGCCCCACCGAGGCCCGGAGCCCGTCATGCCGGTCGTCAGCGAACCCCACGCGGAGCCTCACGCGGGCCCCCACGCGACACGGAGCGCGCCGGAAGCGGCGCTGGACGTCCTGCGGCGGCAGGATCCCGAGATGGCCGAGATCCTTCTCGGCGAGGCGCGCCGCCAGGCCGACAGCCTGCAGCTCATCGCCGCCGAGAACTTCACCTCGCCCGCCGTGCTCGCGGCCCTCGGCTCGCCGCTCGCCAACAAGTACGCCGAGGGCTATCCCGGCGCCCGCCACCACGGCGGCTGCGAGCTGGTGGACGCCGCCGAGCGGGTCGCCGTCTCGCGGGCCAGGGCGCTGTTCGGGGCCGAGCACGCCAACGTACAGCCGCACTCCGGGTCGTCCGCCGTGCTCGCCGCGTACGCCGCGCTGCTGCGGCCCGGGGACACGGTCCTCGCCATGGGGTTGCCGTACGGCGGGCACCTCACGCACGGCGCTCCCGTCAACTTCTCGGGACGGTGGTTCGACTTCGTGGGGTACGGGGTCGACGCGCGGACCGGGCTCATCGACTACGCGCAGGTCCGCCACCTGGCCCGGACACACCGCCCCAAGGCGCTGGTCTGCGGTTCGATCTCCTATCCGCGCCATGTCGACTACGCGGCCTTCAGAGAGATCGCCGACGACGTGGGCGCCTATCTGATCGCCGACGCGGCGCACCCCATCGGGCTGGTCGCCGGGGGCGCCGCGCCCAGCCCCGTGCCGTACGCGGACATCGTGTGCGCGACGACGCACAAGGTGCTGCGCGGGCCGCGCGGCGGGATGATCCTGTGCGGCGCGGAGTACGCGGAGCGTGTGGACCGCGCCGTGTTCCCGTTCACGCAGGGCGGCGCGCAGATGCACACGATCGCCGCGAAGGCCGTCGCCTTCGGGGAGGCGGCCACGCCCGCGTACGCCACGTACGCGCACCGGGTCGTCGCCAACGCGCGGGCGCTGGCCGAGGCGCTGGCCGAGCAGGGCTTCGGGATCACCACGGACGGCACGGACACGCATCTGCTCACCGTCGATCCCGCGCCGCTCGGTGTGGACGGCAGGGCCGCGCGCGGGCGGCTCGCGGCGGCGGGCCTGGTGGTGGACACCTGCGTGCTGCCGTACGCGGACGGGCGCGGCGTACGGCTGGGGACGGCCGCCGTGACCACTCAGGGCATGCGTGAGGGCGAGATGGAGCGGATCGGACGCATCATCGCCTCGGCGCTGCGCGAGGACGCTGAGGGGGCCACAGAGGCCCTCGGTGCGCTCCGCGACACGGTGAAGGGGCTGGTCGGTCGTTTCCCGCCGTATGCGACCGTTTCCTGAATGGAAATTTCCGTACGGGGAACCCGTGCAACCGTTCCGCTCCACTCGTTGTCCTGGCTCATATGGCGACCGGGTTTCCATCAGGGGCTCCGGCGCGGGCTAGTCTGTGGGGCTGAGATGGCCAGCGATTCCTGTGGGGCAGCCCGTGCGTGATTACCTGCTGACGCTCTGCGTGACGGCCGCGGTGACCTATCTGCTGACCGGGCCGGTGCGGAAGTTCGCCATCGCGACCGGAGCGATGCCGGAGATCCGCGCCCGCGACGTGCACCGAGAACCGACGCCGAGGCTCGGTGGCATCGCCATGTTCTTCGGCCTGTGTGCCGGGCTGCTCGTCGCCGACAACCTGCAGAACCTCAACGGGGTCTTCGAGTTGTCGAACGAGCCGCGCGCGCTGCTCTCCGGAGCCGCGCTGATCTGGCTGATCGGCGTCCTGGACGACAAGTTCGAGATCGACGCCCTGATCAAACTCGGCGCGCAGATGATCGCCGCGGGTGTGATGGTCATGCAGGGTCTGACGATCCTGTGGATCCCGGTGCCCGGCGTCGGCACGGTCGCGCTGACCTCGTGGCAGGGCACCCTGCTGACCGTGGCGCTGGTGGTGATCACCATCAACGCGGTCAACTTCGTGGACGGTCTCGACGGTCTCGCGGCCGGCATGGTCTGCATCGCCGCCGCGGCGTTCTTCCTGTACACGTACCGGATCTGGTACGGGTACGGCATCGAGGCAGCCGCCCCCGCGACGCTCTTCGCCGCGATCCTGATGGGCATGTGCGTGGGCTTCCTGCCGCACAACATGCACCCGGCGCGGATCTTCATGGGCGACTCGGGATCGATGCTGATCGGCCTGGTGCTCGCGGCGGGCGCGATCTCGGTGACCGGCCAGGTGGACCCGGACGCGCTGAAGATCTTCGAGGGCTCCACCCGCCAGGCCACCCACGCGGCGCTGCCGGTCTTCATCCCGCTGCTGCTGCCGCTGACGATCATCGCGATCCCGTTCGCGGACCTGGTGCTGGCGGTCGTACGCCGTACCTGGAACGGCAAGTCGCCGTTCGCCGCCGACCGCGGCCACCTGCACCACCGGCTGCTGGAGATCGGGCACTCGCACAGCAGGTCGGTGCTGATCATGTACTTCTGGTCGGCGCTGATCGCGTTCGGTGTGGTCGCGTACTCGGTGCACTCGGCGTCGATGTGGATCCTGCTGGTCGTGGTGGCGCTGAGCGCGGTGGGCCTGGTGCTTCTGCTGTTGCCGCGCTTCACCCCGCGTGCGCCGCTGTGGGCGCAGGCGTTCGTACCGCCGCGCTACCGGCGCCGCAGGCGTACGGAGGCGGAGGCGCGGGAGGCGGTCGAGGGTGTGGAAGGCGCGGAGGGTGTCGCGGAGCCCGCGGACGGTGCGGCGGTCGGGGCGGCCTGTGCCCACGCACAGGAGCACGAGCCGGCCGCAGAGGTTCGTACGCCCGTTCCCGCGGGCGTCAACGGGGCGACCGCCCTCGGCGCTCGTTCGCGTCTACCCGATCGAAGGAAGGCCGGCTCCCGGCAGTGACCGGGCGCCCCTTCCCCACGCCGGGCCCCAATACCAGACAGGACGCCGCCTTGTCGTGCACACACGCGCGGCCTCCCACTCATGTGTGACGGTTAGCACACCCTCATGGTAAAGACCTCATCAAATAGTTTGTGATACTGTTCACGAGACCCGGCGACAGAGCCGAAGGACCGTAGTGCGACGGTCCGTTGGCCCGAGAAACTCATCCTCGGACCGGGCCTACTCTCGTCTGTGACGACACCACCTGCCCCACCCATTCAGCGGAGCTGCCGCCATGCCGTCCAACGACGTCCGGAACCTCCTTCACACCGCCGTGCCCACCGCGGCCGTCGGCGCCATCGCCGTGGCCGTCGGTGCTGTGGTCGCGGGCGGCAAGGGGGCCCTGGGAGCCGCTGTCGGTGCTGTGGTGGTGATCGTTTTCATGGGCATCGGGCTCGTGGTGCTCGAACGCACGGCCAAGTCACTTCCGCACCTTTTCCAGGCGATGGGCCTGATGCTCTACACGGCGCAACTGCTGTTGATGATCATCTTTGTGGGTCTGTTCAAGGACACCACGCTGTTCGAGCCGAAGGCGTTCGCCTTCACCCTCGTTGTGGCGACCCTCGTCTGGATCGCCGCACAGGCGCGTGCGCACATGAAGGCCAAGATCCTCTACGTCGAACCCGAGTCCTCGACGGCCGAGAAGGCCGAGAAGTCAGGGTCATCGGCGTGAGGGGTAGGGCCGGGATAAGTGCCCGTTCGGAATCCTGCTATCGTCCGGTGCCAACTGCGGCATTGCGGGCGCGGGCATCCGAGCTGACGCCTGTTCCTACGCGAGGCTCAACGCCCGACCGCCGTCCCCACATCCGTCACACCAGTCCAGTGCCGAACCGCGGCTGCGCGCCGCGCCGACACAACGAGGTTGCCGTACCTATGCGCCATGCTGAAGGAGCCCGCGGTGAGTGCTGACCCGACGCAGGTGCTCGCCTTCGAGACCGACTGCCACATCTTCGACGGTTGTGGCTTTCCGGCACCCGGCCTGCACTCGTTCCTGTTCGAGCCGATCTTCGGCGACGCGGACAGCAACGTGTACTTCAACAAGACGATGCTGCTGGCGCTGCTCGGCTCGATCATCATCGTCGGCTTCTTCTGGGCCGCTTTCCGCAAGCCGAAGGTCGTCCCGGGCAAGCTCCAGATGGTGGCCGAGGCCGGCTACGACTTCGTCCGGCGCGGCGTCGTCTACGAGACGATCGGCAAGAAGGAAGGCGAGAAGTACGTTCCGCTCGTCGTCTCGCTGTTCTTCTTCATCTGGATGATGAACCTCTGGTCGATCATTCCGCTCGCCCAGTTCCCGGTGACATCGATCATCGCGTACCCGGCCGGCCTGGCCGCCATCGTCTACGTCACGTGGGTCTCCCTGACCTTCAAGCGGCACGGCTTCGTCGGCGCCTTCAAGAACTTCACCGGCTACGACAAGTCGCTCGGTGCGGTCCTGCCGCTCTCGATGACCATCGAGCTCTTCTCGAACCTGCTCGTCCGGCCGTTCACCCACGCGGTGCGACTGTTCGCCAACATGTTCGCGGGCCACACGCTGCTGCTGCTCTTCACGATCGCCAGTTGGTATCTGCTGAACGGGATCGGCATCGCCTACGCCGGTGTCTCGTTCGTGATGGTGCTCGTGATGACCGCCTTCGAGCTCTTCATCCAGGCCGTCCAGGCCTATGTGTTCGTCCTCCTGACGTGCAGCTTCATCCAGGGCGCGCTCGCCGAGAGCCACTGAACGCCCACCACTTCAGATCCCGCAGACGTCCGGTGGCCAACCCCCACCGGTCCGTGAAAGAGAAGGAAGAATCAGCATGGCTGCCACTGAGACCCTTGCCGCCGTCACCGGCTCCCTCAGCTCCGTCGGTTACGGTCTTGCCGCCATCGGCCCCGGCGTCGGCGTCGGCATCATCTTCGGTAACGGCACGCAGGCCCTGGCCCGACAGCCCGAGGCCGCCGGCCTGATCCGCGCCAACCAGATCCTCGGTTTCGCGTTCTGTGAGGCGCTGGCCCTCATCGGCCTGGTCATGCCCTTCGTCTACCCGTAAGACGAACCGCGACCACCAGCTTTATTAGACGAAAGGCACTGATGTGAACCCTCTGGTTCAGCTCGCGGCGGAGGGAGCGGAAAATCCGCTCATCCCGCCGATCCCCGAGCTCGTCATCGGCCTGATCGCCTTTGTCATCGTCCTCGGCTTCCTCGCCAAGAAGCTTCTCCCGAACATCAACAAGGTTCTGGACGAGCGCCGCGAGGCCATCGAGGGCGGGATCGAGCAGGCGGAGGCCGCCAAGACCGAGGCCGAGAGCGTCCTGGAGCAGTACAAGGCCCAGCTCGCCGAAGCCCGCCACGAGGCCGCCCGGCTCCGCCAGGAGGCGACCGAGCAGGGCACCGCCATCATCCAGGAGATGAAGGCGGAAGGTCAGCGGCAGCGGGAAGAGATCATCGCCGCCGGGCACGCCCAGATCGAGGCGGACCGCAAGGCCGCGGCCGCCGCGCTCCGTCAGGACGTGGGCAAGCTCGCCACCGACCTGGCCGGCAAGCTGGTCGGCGAGTCCCTTGAGGACAGCGCCCGGCAGAGCCGCACCATCGACCGCTTCCTCGACGAGCTTGAGGACGGCGCATCGAAGGCCGAGGCCACCCGATGACGGTGCGCGGAGCGAGCCGCGAGGCACAGTCCGCCGCACGTGAGCGACTCGACGCGCTGACCGACTCCACGTCGGTCGACGCCACGAAGCTCGCGGACGAGCTGGCAGCGGTCACCGCGCTGCTCCAGCGTGAGGTGTCGCTGCGCCGGGTCCTGACCGACCCGGCGCGGACCGGCGAGTCCAAGGCGGAGCTGGCCGGGTCGCTGCTGCGCGGCCAGGTGGGCGGTCCCACCGCCGACCTGGTCACCGGCATGGTCCGCAGCCGCTGGTCGCAGCCGCGTGACCTGGTCGACTCGGTCGAGGAGCTCGCCTCTCTCGCCGAGCTGACCGAGGCGCAGCGGACCGGCGGTCTGGACGACGTCGAGGACGAGCTGTTCCGGTTCGGCCGGATCGTCGAGTCCAGCCCCGCGCTGCGCGCCGCGCTCACCGACCGGTCGGCGACGGTCCCCGCCAAGGTCACGCTGCTGCACAGCCTGCTCGGCGGCCGGGCCAATCCGGCCACCGAACGCCTGGTAGTGCGTCTTGTGACCGAGCCCCGGGGACGTAGCCTGGAAGCGGGTCTCCAGACCCTTTCCCGGCTCGCCGCGGCGCGCCGGGAGCGGATGGTCGCCGTCGTCACCTCGGCGGTGCCGCTCACCGAAGGACAGAAGCAGCGCCTCGGCGCGGCCCTGGCCAAGCTGTACGGCCACCCGATGCATCTGAACCTCGACGTGGACCCCGAGGTCCTCGGCGGAGTGTCGGTACGCGTCGGTGACGAGGTCGTCAACGGCACGGTCGCGGAGCGTCTCGACGAGGCGACCCGGCGGCTGGCCGGCTGACGCCGGCAGGTCTTCAGAGATACAGAGCGACAGAGCAGTACCAGCGGCCCGGTTGGGCCGTGCAGAGAATTGCAGAAGATTCCTGGGGGTCGCCCCCAGAGGCAAGAACGCAGACCCCCAAGAAACTTCGGGCCCAACAAGGAGAGCAGGGAACCCAGATGGCGGAGCTCACGATCCGGCCGGAGGAGATCCGGGACGCGCTGGAGAACTTTGTCCAGTCGTACAAGCCGGACGCGGCCTCGCGCGAGGAGGTCGGTACGGTCAGCGTGGCCGGCGACGGTATCGCCAAGATCGAGGGACTGCCCTCGGCCATGGCGAACGAGCTGCTGAAGTTCGAGGACGGCACCCTCGGTCTCGCCCTCAACCTCGAGGAGCGCGAGATCGGTGCGATCGTCCTCGGTGAGTTCAGCGGTGTCGAGGAGGGACAGCCGGTCACCCGTACCGGCGAGGTCCTGTCCGTAGCGGTCGGCGAGGGATACCTGGGTCGCGTCGTCGACCCCCTCGGCAACCCGATCGATGGTCTCGGCGAGATCGCGACCGAGGGCCGCCGCGCCCTCGAACTGCAGGCCCCCGGCGTCATGGTCCGCAAGTCGGTCCACGAGCCGATGCAGACCGGCTACAAGGCTGTCGACGCCATGGTGCCGATCGGCCGCGGCCAGCGTCAGCTCATCATCGGCGACCGCCAGACCGGCAAGACCGCCCTGGCCGTCGACACGATCATCAACCAGCGTGACAACTGGCGCTCCGGCGACACGAAGAAGCAGGTCCGCTGCATCTACGTCGCCATCGGCCAGAAGGGCTCCACCATCGCGTCCGTACGCGGTGCGCTGGAGGAGGCCGGTGCGCTGGAGTACACGACCATCGTCGCCGCCCCCGCGTCCGACCCGGCCGGCTTCAAGTACCTGGCGCCGTACACCGGTTCGGCCATCGGCCAGCACTGGATGTACGAGGGCAAGCACGTCCTCATCATCTTCGACGACCTCTCGAAGCAGGCCGACGCCTACCGCGCCGTGTCCCTGCTGCTGCGCCGCCCGCCGGGCCGTGAGGCGTACCCGGGTGACGTCTTCTACCTGCACTCGCGTCTGCTGGAGCGCTGCGCCAAGCTCTCCGACGAGCTGGGCGCCGGTTCGATGACGGGTCTGCCGATCGTCGAGACGAAGGCCAACGACGTCTCCGCGTTCATCCCGACCAACGTCATCTCCATCACCGACGGCCAGTGCTTCCTGGAGTCCGACCTGTTCAACGCCGGCCAGCGGCCCGCGCTGAACGTCGGTATCTCGGTCTCGCGTGTCGGTGGCTCCGCCCAGCACAAGGCCATGAAGCAGGTTTCCGGCCGGCTCCGTGTGGACCTCGCCCAGTACCGTGAGCTGGAGGCGTTCGCGTCCTTCGGTTCCGACCTGGACGCGGCCTCCAAGGCCTCGCTGGAGCGCGGCAAGCGCATGGTCGAGCTGCTGAAGCAGCCCCAGTACGCGCCGTACCCGATGGAGGAGCAGGTCGTCTCCGTCTGGGCCGGCACCACCGGCAGGATGGACGACGTACCGGTCGAGGACATCCGCCGCTTCGAGAGCGAGCTGCTGGAGCACCTGCGCCGCGAGCGCAAGGAGCTGCTGACCAGCATCGCCGAGGGCGGCAAGATGTCCGACGACACGCTGCAGTCGGTCGGGGACGCCATCGCCGCCTTCAAGCGGCAGTTCGAGACCTCGGACGGGCAGCTCCTCGGCGACGACGCGCCGGCCGTCAACGTCTCCAAGTGACGACGGAAGGGACCTGACTCATGGGAGCCCAGCTCCGGGTCTACAAGCGTCGCATCAAATCCGTCACCGCGACCAAGAAGATCACCAAGGCGATGGAGATGATCGCCGCCTCGCGCATCGTCAAGGCGCAGCGCCAGGTGGCGGCATCGACGCCGTACGCGACCGAGCTCACCCGCGCGGTGACCGCGGTGGCGACCGGCTCCACGACCAAGCACCCCTTGACGACCGAGGTCGAGCGGCCGACCCGGGCCGCGGTCCTGCTCATCACGAGCGACCGCGGACTGGCCGGCGGCTACTCCTCGAACGCGATCAAGGCGGCCGAGCGTCTGACGAGCCGGCTCAGCAGTGAGCGCAAGGACGTCGTGACCTACATCGTGGGTCGCAAGGGAGTCTCGTACTTCGGCTTCCGTGAGCGTCCGGTCGAGGACTCGTGGACGGGCTTCACGGACAACCCCACCTACGCCGACGCGAAGGCGGTGGCCGCCCCGCTCATCGAGGCGATCACCAAGGACACCACGCACGGTGGGGTGGACGAGATCCACATCGTCTTCACCGAGTTCATCTCGATGATGACGCAGACCCCGATCGAGGACCGGCTGCTGCCGCTGTCGCTCACCCCGAGCACCGCGGAGGAGTCCGCCGAGGTCCTCAAGCGGGGTGGCGAGGTCCTTCCGCTGTTCGACTTCGAGCCGTCGGCGGAGGACGTCCTCGACGCCCTGCTGCCGCGCTACGTCGAGAGCCGTATCTACAACGCGCTGCTCCAGGCCGCCGCTTCCAAGCACGCTGCCACCCGCCGCGCGATGAAGTCGGCGACCGACAACGCCGGGGATCTCATCAAGAGCCTTTCCCGGTCTGCCAACGCGGCCCGCCAGGCCGAAATCACCCAGGAAATCAGCGAGATCGTCGGTGGCGCGAGCGCCCTGGCCGACGCGACCGCGGGGAGTGAAAATTAATGACGACCACAGTTGAGGCGGCCACCCCGGGGAGCACGGCCGCAGGCCGCGTGTCCCGGGTCATCGGCCCGGTCGTCGACGTGGAGTTCCCCGTCGACGCGATGCCGGAGATCTACAACGCGCTGCACGTCGAGGTGGCCGACCCGGCCGAGGACGGCAAGCTCAAGACCCTGACCCTCGAAGTCGCCCAGCACCTGGGCGAAGGCGTGGTGCGCGCGGTCTCGATGCAGCCGACCGACGGCCTGGTCCGCCAGGCCCCGGTGACCGACACGGGCAACGGCATCATGGTGCCCGTCGGTGACATCACCAAGGGCAAGGTGTTCAACACCCTCGGCCAGATCCTGAACGACGACGAGGCCGAGGCCCAGGTCACGGAGCGCTGGCCGATCCACCGCAAGGCCCCGGCCTTCGACCAGCTCGAGTCGAAGACCGAGATGTTCGAGACCGGCCTGAAGGTCGTCGACCTGCTGACCCCGTACGTCAAGGGCGGCAAGATCGGTCTGTTCGGTGGTGCGGGCGTCGGCAAGACGGTCCTCATCCAGGAAATGATCATGCGTGTGGCCAAGCTGCACGACGGTGTTTCCGTGTTCGCCGGTGTCGGTGAGCGCACCCGTGAGGGCAACGACCTCATCGACGAGATGACCGAGTCGGGCGTGCTGGACAAGACCGCGCTGGTCTTCGGCCAGATGGACGAGCCGCCGGGCACGCGTCTGCGGGTGGCGCTCTCCGCGCTGACCATGGCGGAGTACTTCCGCGATGTGCAGAAGCAGGACGTGCTGCTCTTCATCGACAACATCTTCCGCTTCACCCAGGCCGGTTCCGAGGTCTCCACGCTGCTCGGCCGTATGCCGTCCGCGGTGGGGTACCAGCCGACCCTGGCGGACGAGATGGGTGTGCTCCAGGAGCGCATCACGTCGACCCGTGGTCACTCGATCACCTCGATGCAGGCGATCTACGTGCCCGCGGACGACCTGACCGACCCGGCCCCGGCCACGACCTTCGCGCACCTCGACGCGACGACCGTGCTGTCGCGTCCGATCTCGGAGAAGGGCATCTACCCGGCGGTGGACCCGCTGGACTCGACGTCCCGCATCCTGGACCCGCGGTACATCTCGCAGGAGCACTACGACGCGGCCAGCCGCGTCAAGGGGATCCTGCAGAAGAACAAGGACCTCCAGGACATCATCGCGATCCTCGGTATCGACGAGCTGGGCGAGGAGGACAAGCTCGTTGTCCACCGTGCCCGTCGCGTCGAGCGCTTCCTGTCGCAGAACACCCACGCCGCCAAGCAGTTCACCGGCCTGGACGGTTCCGACGTGCCGCTCGACGAGTCGATCGCCGCGTTCAACGCGATCTGCGAAGGGGAGTACGACCACTTCCCCGAGCAGGCGTTCTTCATGTGCGGTGGCCTGGACGACCTGAAGGCCAAGGCCAAGGAACTCGGCGTCTCCTGAGCCTCCGGTTCAGGGAGGGGGGCGGGTTTCCCGCCCCCCTCCGATCGCCGTCATCGACACCCCATAGAATTGAAGCCAACACCCGGCGACACCGCCGGGTGGTGACCCGAGGAGCCACCCATGGCTGCTGAGCTGCATGTCGAGCTGGTCGCCGCGGACCGCAGTGTCTGGTCCGGCGAGGCCACGCTGGTCGTCGCGCGTACCACCTCCGGCGACATCGGCGTCATGCCCGGACACCAGCCGCTGCTCGGTGTGCTGGAGTCGGGCCCGGTGACCATTCGTACGAGTGACGGTGGAACGGTCGTGGCGGCTGTCCACGGCGGTTTCCTGTCGTTCGCCGACAACAAGCTCTCGCTGCTCGCGGAGATCGCCGAGCTGGCGGACGAGATCGACACCCAGCGCGCCGAGCACGCGCTGGAGCGCGCGAAGTCGGGTGAGGACGACGCCGCCGAGCGTCGCGCCGCCGTCCGGCTGCGTGCGGTGGCGGCCCATTAGGCGTCGTCACAACGGATTCACCCTCAGCCGCGGCTCGTTCCGGACCCTTCCGGACCGGGTCGCGGCTGAGGCGATGCGGGTGCGGTACAGCGGTATGCGGTTCCTGTTCCGGTGACTGGATGAGGCGAGGAGGTCGGTGTTGATGGTCCTCGCTCTGCTTGTCTGCGGACTGGTCGTCGTACTGGTTGCGGTGGGGCTCTTCGTCTTCGGCCTGCGCCGGCGGCTGATCCAGCGCTCCGGTGGCACGTTCGACTGCAGTCTGCGGTGGAACGTCCCCGAGGAGCCGGATCTCTCCGGCAAGGGCTGGGTGTACGGGGTCGCCCGTTACAACGGTGACCGGCTCAACTGGTTCCGGGTCTTCTCGTACGCGCCGCGCCCCCGCCGTACGCTGGAGCGTTCCGCGATCGAGGTGCTGGCCCGCCGCGCCCCCGAGGGCGAGGAGGAGCTGGCGCTCCTCTCCGACGCGGTGATCCTGGGCTGTACGCACCACGGGGTCAAGGTGGAGCTGGCGATGAGCGACGACGCGCTCACGGGCTTTCTGGCCTGGCTGGAGGCGGCGCCTCCGGGACAGCGTGTGAACGTCGCCTGAGCACACCGCCGCACACCCTCCTCGCACTGCCGTACACCGCTTCACACTGCCTCACGCCGCCTTCATCGGCGCGCGGGAGAGGGGCGGCCCCGCTTCCGCGGCGCCGCCCCCCGTATGACCTGCGAGCGAGCGGCTAGCCGAGTCCGCTGTTGATCGCCGTCACCAGTTCGCCGTTGGTGGTGTCACCGGTGAAGTCCCAGAAGAACGCGCCGCCCAGGCTCTGCTGGTTGGCCCACGCCATCTTGGACGCGATCGTCGCCGGGGTGTCGTAGCTCCACCAGTTGGTGCCGCAGTGCGCGTACGCCGTGCCGCCGACCGTGCCGGTCGCCGGGCAGGAGTTCTTCAGGACCTTGTAGTCCTCGATGCCCGCCTCGTACGTGCCGGGCGCGGCCCCGGTCGCCGTACCGCCGGGGGCGGACTGCGTGACGCCGGTCCAGCCGCGTCCGTAGAAGCCGATGCCGAGGAGCAGCTTCTTGGCCGGTACGCCCTGCGCCTTGAACTTGGCGATCGCCTCGGCGGAGTTGAAGCCCGCCTTCGGGATGCCCGGGTACGAGGTGAGCGGGGAGTGCGGGGCCGTCGGGCCCTGGGCGGAGAAGGCGCCGAAGAAGTCGTACGTCATGACGTTGAACCAGTCCATGTACGGCGCGGCGCCCGCGTAGTCCACGCTGTCGATCTTTCCGCCGGCCGAGGCGTCCGCCGTGACGGCCGCCGTGACCAGGTTGTTCGCGCCGAACTTGGCGCGCATCGCCTGCATCATGTTCTTGAAGACGGCCGGGCCGCTGGTGTCGCAGGACAGGCCGCACGCGTTCGGGTACTCCCAGTCCAGGTCGATGCCGTCGAAGACATCGGCCCAGCGCGGGTCCTCCACCAGGTCGTAACAGGACTGGGCGAAGGCGGCCGGGTTCTGCATGGCCTGGCCGAAGCCGCCGGACCAGGTCCAGCCGCCGAAGGACCAGAGGACCTTGATGTTCGGGTTCTTGGCCTTGAGCTTGCGCAGTTGGTTGAAGTTGCCGCGCAGGGACTGGTCCCATGTGTCGGCGACACCGTCGACGGACTGGTCGGCGGTGTACGCGCGCTCGATCGCGGCGTAGCTGTCGCCCATGGTGCACTTGCCGCCGGTGACATTGCCGAACGAGTAGTTGATGTGGGTGATCTTCGAGGCGGACCCCGAGGTCACCAGGTTCTTGACGTGGTAGTTCCGGCCGTAGACGCCCCACTCGGTGAAGTAGCCGAGCTTGACCTTGGCGCCGGGACCGGGGTTGCCCGGGTCGGTGGAACCGGTCGTACGGACCGCGCGGGCGCCGCTGACCGGGCCCGTCTGGTCGGCGGTGTCGCGCGCCTGGACGGTGTACGAGTAGTCCGTGCCCGCGCTCAGCCCGGTGTTCGTGTACGTGGTGCCGGTGACGGTGGCGACCTTGGTGCCGCCGCGCAGCACGTCGTAGTTCTTGACGCCCTTGTCGTCGGTGGCCGCGCTCCAGCTCAGCTTGACCGAGGTGTTGGTGATGTCGCTCGCGGTCGGGGTGCCGGGCGCGGAGGGCGGGTTGTCGCCCGGGACGCTCGGGCCGCCGTCGCAGGAGGCGCCGTTGAGCTTGCAGCCGGAGGGCGCGCCGGCGCCGCTGCCGTTGAAGCCGAAGCTGATCGAGGCACCGGCGGCGAGGGTGCCGTTCCAGGACTTGTTCTTCGCGGTCCAGTGGGTGCCCGAGCCGGTGATGTCGGCGTCCCAGCCCGAGGTGACGGCGGTGCCGGAGGGGAAGTCCCACTCCACCGTCCAGGAGTCGAGGGCGGTGGTGCCGGTGTTCTTCACCGTCCACTTGCCCTCGAAGCCCGTACCCCAGTCGGAGACCTTGGTGTACGTGGCGGTGGCGGAGGTGGCGGCCTGGGCGGGGGTGGCCAGACCGACGAGGGCGGCGAGGGGAAGCAGCAGGGCGGTCAGGGCCGCGACGGTGCGGGATCCGGGTCTGCGTCTGCGGGGGTGGGGGTCGGGTCGGGTGGTCAAGGCGCGCTCCTCGGGTGAGTACCGGAGTACGTACCGGCGTTGCGTCCACGCTGCGAGGCTCACCGCAGTGTGTGTGCGGTGAGAGTAGGAAGGTCTGGACCAATCGTCAATAGGTCCAGACCAAAGCCGGGGCCCGGCCGGAACTCCCTCAGTGACGGCCCGTCAGACACCCAACTCCTGGGCGAGCACGGCCGCCTGCACCCGGCTGCGCAGCTCCAGCTTGCCGAGCACCCGGCTCACATGCGTCTTCACCGTGGCCTCCGCCATGTCGAGCCGCACCGCGATCTCCGCGTTCGACAGCCCCTCGCCCAGCCGGGAGAGCACCTCGCGCTCCCGGCGGGTCAGCACGTCCAGGACCGCGGGATCGGGCCCGCCGGCCGTCCGTACCGGCCGCGGCGCCGCGAACTCCGCGATCAGCCGCCGGGTCACCGACGGGGCGATCAGACCCTCGCCGCGCGCCACCGTCCGTACCGCCGTGAGCAGTTCCCCCGCCTCGGCGTTCTTCAGCAGGAAGCCGGAGGCGCCCGCGCGCAGCGCCCCGAAGACGTACTCGTCCAGGTCGAACGTGGTCAGGACGAGAACGTCCGCCAGCCCCTCGGCGACCACCAGCCGCGTCGCCGACACCCCGTCGAGGCGCGGCATCTGCACATCCATCAGCACCAGATCGGGGCGCAGCTCCCGCGCCAGCGCGACCGCGCGCTCGCCGTCCGCGGCCTCCCCGACGACCTCGATGTCGGGCGCGCTGCGCAGGATCAGCACCAGCCCCGCCCGTACCGCCGACTGGTCTTCGGCGACCAGAACCCGGATCGTCATCGCGTACCGTCCCCTTCCCCGGCCGTCGCCGAGGCTCCGACCGGCAGTTCCGCCCGTACCACCCAGACCCGGTCCGTCCCGCCGGTGGTGGCGACCGGGCCCGCCTCGAACACCCCGTCCAGCAGCGCGATCCGCTCGCGCATCCCCACCAGACCGGCGCCGGACCCCGGGGCGCGCGGTCCCGGCCGGTCACCGAACGGGCTGGTGACCCGTACGTCCAGCGTGTGGTCCGTGAGCCCCAGTTCGACGGCGACCGTGCCCGGCACCGCGTGCTTGAGCGCGTTGGTCAGCGACTCCTGGACGATGCGGTACGCGGCCAGCTCCACCGGCGCGGGCAGCGCGCCACCGGCGCCCGCGCTCCGCGCCGCCGCGGTGCCGCGCCGGTCGGCCAGCGTGAAGCCGAGCCCGCTGGAGGCGCCGTTCGTACGGGCCTGCCCCACCAGCGTGTCCAGCGCCTCCAGCGTCGGCGCGGCGGCCGGTTCCCGCTCCGTGTCGCCCTCCCGCAGCAGCCCGATCAGCCGGCGCATCTCGGCGAGCCCCGCGACGCTGTTCTCCCGGATGACGCCGAGCGCGTCCCGGCTCGTGCGCTCGTCGTCGAGGGAGAGCGCGGCCGTCGAGTGGATCGCGATCGCCGAGAGGTGGTTGGCGACCATGTCGTGCAGTTCGCGGGCCATCCGCGAACGCTCGGCGGTCACCGCCTGCGTCCGGTCCATCTCCGCCAGCAGCGCGGTCTGCCGCGCCCGGAGCCTGGCCGCCTCGGCGGCGTCGCGGTGGTTGCGTACGAGGGCGCCCGTGGCGGCGGGGCCGAAGGCGACCAGACCGGTGGCCAGCCCGATCAGCAGCGACTCCACCGTCTGGAGCCAGGCGGAGAACCCGACGGTCATCGCGACCGTGACGAACACGGTGGTACGGGGGATACGGCGGGCGGAGGCCGGGGTTCCGTACAGCACGGCCGCGTACATGACGTCCGTGTACATCAGCACCGTCGCCACACTGCCCGTCGTGAACTGGTCCGCGATCAGGGCGACCGTAGCCACGATCAGCGCGGTGCGCGGCGCGGTCCTGCGCAGCAGCTCCGTCCCGGTCAGCACGGCCATCGGCACGAGCACCCACGCCCCGGGCAGCAGCACCTGCGCCGTACGCATCCCGAGACCGACGCCCCACAGGGCGAGACCGCCGCAGAGCCCGGCGGCGGCGATCATCACGTCATGGCGGTGCGGCCGGACGCCGCGCGGCGTGCGAGGGCCGCGGGACCTGAGGCGGGAGGCGATCACCCCTCCATCCAACACCGCCCGTCGCGCGCGGGCCTCCACACACCGGCGGAGCCCGCGGCACATCGACGTACACCGAAGGATGCAGTCACCTCTCGTCACCGGAGACGACGCGGGGCGCGTGCCGCGCCGGAAGGCTGGGAGGGAGGGAAAGGAGAGGTCGCGTGATCGTCACCCTGATCATCATCTGCGAGGTCGGCTTCTGGGCGCTGCTGGCCGCCGGTCTCGCGCTGCGCTACCTGGCGGGGATGCGACGCCTGGGCGCGGGGGTCCTGCTGCTGGAGCCGCTGCTGGAGGTCGTGCTGCTGGTCGTCACGGCCGTCGACCTCAGGAACGGCGCGGAGCCGGACTGGAAACACGGTTTCGCGGCCCTCTACATCGGCTACACCGTCGCCTACGGCCACTACACGATCACCTGGCTCGACGGCCACGCCGCGCACCGTCTCGCCGGCGCCCCGCCCCCGCCGAAGCCGCCGCGCTACGGCGCCGCCCGCGCCCGCCACGAGGCCAAGCTGTGGCTGCGTACGCTGCTCGGCGCCGCGGTCGCCGCCGGGCTGCTCCAGCTCGCCGTCGTGTACGTGGGCGACGCGAACGACACCGGATCCCTGACCGCCTGGCAGCTCACCGCGGCGCGGGCCGCCGGGATCCACGGGGTGATCGCCCTGACGTACGCGCTCTGGCCGAAGAAGCCCCCGGCCGAGCATCCGGGAACCGCCGTCCCCACCCGGGTGGAGCGTCCCGGGCGGCTGACGAAGCGCTGATCCGCCCCGCCCGGGCGGCCGTCAGCGTTCGCCGCCCGGGACCCAGAGCACGTCCCCGACCTCCTTGTTGGCCGCGCGGGCCAGGATGAACAGGAGGTCGGAGAGGCGGTTCAGATACGTCGCCGTCAGCGTGTTCATCACGTCGCCGTGCACCTCCAGCGCCGCCCACGTCGAGCGCTCGGCCCGCCGGACGACCGTGCAGGACTGGTGCAGCAGCGCCGCGCCGGGCGTACCGCCGGGGAGGATGAAGCTGCGGAGCTTCTCCAGCCCCTCCAGGAAGTGGTCGCAGTCCGCCTCCAGCTTGTCGATGTACGCCTGCTCCACGCGCAGCGGCGGGAACTCAGGATTCTCGACGACGGGGGTGGAGAGGTCGGCGCCCACGTCGAAGAGGTCGTTCTGGACGCGGACCAGGACCTTCACGATCTCCGCGGGGAGCTGTCCCAGGGCGATCGCGGTGCCGATCACGGCGTTGGCCTCGTTGGCGTCGGCGTACGCGGCGATCCGCGGATCGGTCTTCGCGGTACGGCTCATGTCGCCGAGCGCCGTCGTGCCCTGGTCGCCGGTACGGGTGTAGATGCGCGTCAGATTGACCATACGGCCACCCTAATCAGCCACCGTCCCGGTCGCGCGGTCAAGTGCGCCGCGCGCGGCGCCTGATGGGGTGTGAGGGGCGGATGGGGGCGCGCGGGCGGGGCGCGGCGGTGTGATGTCCGTCATGTGAGACGTGACGCGCATCTCTTCACCGTTACACGGCGCGCCCTGACCGCTAACCTCCGGCAGAGGCAGCAGAAGTAAACATGCGTTAAATCTGAACAGAAGCCGAACGGGAAACGTGGGGTGCGTTGTGGCCAGGAAGCTCGCCGTCATCGGGGCCGGACTCATGGGGTCCGGAATCGCGCAGGTCTCGGCCCACGCGGGCTGGGACGTCGTGCTGCGTGATGTCACCGACGCGGCCCTGGCCAGGGGCGTGGACGGGATCAGGGCCTCGTACGGCAAGTTCGTCGCCAAGGGCAGGCTGGAGGAGGCCGACGCCGACGCGGCGCTCGCCCGGATCACCACGACGACCGACCTGGACGCCGTGGCCGACGCGGACATCGTCGTCGAGGCCGTCTTCGAACAGCTCGACGTCAAGCACGAGATCTTCCGTACGCTCGACAAGCTCGTACGGGAGGACGCCGTCCTCGCCTCCAACACCTCGGCCATCCCGATCACCAAGATCGCGGCGGTCACCGGGCGTCCGGAGCGTGTCGTCGGTACGCACTTCTTCTCGCCGGTACCGATGATGCGCCTGTGCGAACTGGTGCGCGGCTACAAGACCAGCGACGAAACCCTCGCCACCGCGCGGGAGTTCGCCGAGTCGGTGGGCAAGACCTGTGTCGTCGTCAACCGCGACGTCGCGGGCTTCGTGACCACCCGGCTCATCTCCGCGCTCGTCGTGGAGGCCGTGGAGCTCTACGAGTCGGGCGTCGCGTCCGCCGAGGACATCGACATCGCCTGCAAGCTGGGGTTCGGTCACGCCATGGGCCCGCTCGCCACCGCCGACCTCACCGGTATCGACATCCTGCTGCACGCCGCGGACAACATCTACGCCGAGACCCAGGACGAGAAGTTCGCGCCGCCGGAGCTGATGCGCCGGATGGTGGACGCGGGTGACATCGGCCGCAAGAGCGGGCAGGGGTTCTACAAGCACTGAGGTCCGGCCGGCGCCCCACGCGGCGCCGGCCCGTGTCGGCCGTTTCCTCACCCCACGGGGTGAATTCGATATCGGTTCGCCAACAGACGGCAACTTCTCAGGCCGTCCGGCAGTCAGTTGTTTGAAGACAAGAACAGAACAGAACAGGCCGGAGCACGGAAGCACTCTCGGGGAGAGCATATGCACATCAGGGGCGACCACGCCGAGCTGGTCGTCGGGGGCCGCCTCGACGTACGCAGCGCGGCGGACGCCCGTACGGTCCTGCACTCGGCCGTCGACGACGGAGTCGGCGATCTGGTGCTGGACCTGACCGAACTGGACTCCTGGGACGCCACCGGACTCGGCGTCATCATGGGAGCCCACCGACGCGCGGGGCGGTGTGGCCGGAGGCTTGTGCTGAGGGGTGTCCCGCCGCAGATGCAACGTCTGCTGGTGGCCACCCGGCTGCACCGCATCCTTGCCATCGAGGGCGGCATCGCCGCAGAATCGCTCCCTCGGGTCTGACCTGGTCTGACCTGGCCACCTCGCACAATCCTCACGAGACCGTGATGTCCCGGACGAGGTGTCGCCCCGGCTGTTCGTAGATACTGTGCGGAGGTTCAGGGTTCGGCCGTTCGCGGTTCGACGGACCCTGAGGAGCAGGCACCGGACCAGAAGCGGCGGATGGGCGTGTGAGGCCGGGGCAACGGCACGCCACGATCTGGGGGCTTTTCACCATGGACCCGATAAGCCGGGGGCCGGAGGAGCACGGCCGGCGCGACGACGACGCGCGCGGTGACGACGCGCGCCCCGACGGCCGGTACGACGCGAGTCCCGCCAGTGGGTACAACGCGAGTCCCGCCAGTGGGCACGAAGCGCCGCGCCCCGACGGTGGGCACGACGTCGAACGCGCCGTCGAACGCGCCGTCGTGAGTGTTCACGAGGGCGAACCCGCCGCGGCGGGCGGCGAGGCGGCCGAACCGCCTCGCCCGCCCCGTGTGTCGATCACGCCCGGCGTCCCGACGCCGACTCCGACCCCGTCGCCCGCCCCCCTCCCGGCCGTCGCCCACATCAAGGGCGCGGGCCCCATCACCCCGGCGCAGCCCGTCCGTACGGTCCAGCTCGTCTCGGGCGACCTGCTGGTGACCGTCAACCCCGTCGACGGCAGCGAGATCGAACGCCGCCCGCCCGGACGGGAACACACCGCGCCCGCCCGGCTCACCGCCGAGGAGCGCGCCGCCGTCCAGCGCGCCGGCCGCCCGCCCGTACCGGCGGGGCCCGCCGCGCCCGCGCTCCCGCTGCTGGAGCGGGGCGAGGAGCGCGCGAAGCTGGCGGAACTGCTGGGGCGCGGCCGTTCCGTACGCCTCACGGGACCCGCGGGCTCCGGGCGTACGGCGCTGATCGAGGCCGTGGCAGCGGACTGCGCGGACCTCGCGCCCGACGGCGTCGTCCGGCTCTCCGGATACCGCCGCACCGCCACCGAGCTGCTGTACGAGCTGTACGCGGCCGTCCACCGCTCGCCGCTCGCCCGCCCGGACCGGCCCGAACTCCTCGACCGGGTCCGCGACATCGGCGCTGTCGTCGTCCTGGACGACCTGGAACTGGGCGGGGAGGCACTGGACGAACTCCTCACCGCCACCCCGGAGTGCGCCTACCTGTGCGCCGCGACCCCCGACACCGCCGTGCCCTCGCCGGACGCGCGCCTCGAAGAGGTCACCCTCGGCGGTCTCGGCCGCGGCTCCTCGCTGGAACTCCTGGAGCACGTCGTCGAACGGCCGCTCACCGACGAGGAGGCCAACTGGGCGGGCGACCTCTGGTTCGAGTCCGAGGGGCTGCCGCTGCGCTTCGTCCAGGCCGGTGCACTGCTGCGCCAACGCGACCAGGCGCGCGCCGGAGCTGATGCTGTCGACGAGTTCGAGCCCTTCGTGCGCCCCTTCGAGCGCACGCCCGGCCCCGAGGGCGCCCCGGCCGCCGTGCCGGTCGTCCCCGGCGGCTACGACGTACCTCTGCCCACCCTCGGCGAGGGCGCCGCGCCCGCCGCCCCGCTCGCCGCCCGGCTGAGCGAGGCCGCGCGCGCCACCCTGCGCTTCGCCGTCGCGCTCGGCGGTGAGGTCCCGCACCAGGCGCACCTGCCCGCGCTGGTGGGCGACACCCACGCGGACGCCGCCCTCGGCGAGCTGATGAGCTGCGGACTGCTCACCCCGGTCGGCGGACGCTACCGGCTCGCGGCCGGCGTGGCCGCGCAACTGGAGGCGCAGGGGTACGGCGACGACGCCGTGGCCCACGCCCACACCGCCGCCCAGCACTACGCCTGGTGGTCGGGGCACCCCTCGGTCACCCCCGAGCGGGCCGCCACCGAGGCGGACGCCATCCTCGCGGCCATGGGCCCGCTGGTGCCCGGCACGGAGGCCGGCCACCCCAGCGCCGCCGTCCTGCTGGCCCGCAGCGCAGCGCCCGCGTTCCTCGCGGGGCTGCACTGGGGCGCCTGGGAACGGGCTCTGCGGGCCGGCTCCGAGGCGGCCAGGATGGCCGGAGAGGTCGCGGAAGAGGCGTACTTCCACCACGAGTTGGGCGTTCTCGCGCTCTGCGTCGGCAACCTGGACCGGGCGCGCGCCGAACTGGAGGCGTCCATCGGCATGCGCGGCGCCCTCGCCGACAAGATCGGCACGGTCGCGGGACGCAGGGCGCTCGCCCTGGTCACCGACCGCGAGGCCGCGCTGGCCGGGCCGAAGCCGCCGGGCTCGGAGACGCCGACCGTACGGTACGCGGAGCCGTTGTCACGGGCGGCCGGGCTGCCCGAACTGCCGGGGCTGTCGAAGCCGTCCCGCCCGGGACCGGGGCAGGCCGCGGGGCACGGGACCGGTACGGGCGGCGGACCGGCCGCCGGTGCCGGGGCCGGACTCGGCCTCAGTGCCGTCCCCGCGTCCGGGATCGGTTCCGGGGTCGGCTCCGGATCAGGTTCCGGCTCAGGTTACGGGTCCGGCTCCGGCGAGAACATGGCGCTGGTGACCCGGCGCGACACCCCCGCCCTCCCGCCCGGCTCCGACGCCCGGCCGGCCCACGCCGCGCCCCGGACCGCGGTGCCGGGCCACTCCCGCCGCCCGGCGATCGGCGGTGCCCGCCGCAACCTGGTCGCGGCGGGCGCGGGCGCCGTACTCGCGGCCGTGCTCGGTACGGTCGTGACCCTCGGCGCGACCTCGGACGGCGACCCCCTGCCGCCGGACAAGGTCCGTACGGAACAGTCCACGGACCCGGACGACAGCAACGGCGACGACGGCAACCCCGCCGAGCAGCCGGTCGACACCTCGACGTACAACCCGGGCGGCGTGCCCGCCGGACCCGAGTCCCCGAGCCCCACGGGCCCCACGGACAGCGCCGAACCCTCCGACTCGCCCTCGTCCTCGGGTACGCCCTCGGACGGCACCAGCTCGTCCCCGGGCGGCTCCCCGTCCACCTCGGGACAGCCGACGGACCCCACGGAGGAGCCGTCGGACACACCCACCGGCCCCTCGGGGCCGCCGTCGCCCTCGACGTCCGTCACACCGCCCACGGAGGAGCCCTCCGGCGAGCCCTCGGACACGGACACGGCGCCCGCGCCGTCGACCCCGCAGACCTCGGTGAGCGGCCCGGACCCGAGCCTCAGCGAGGAGCGGACGGTCGAACCGGGCGTCGTATGACGGCCTGACGGCCTCGTACGAGAAGTCCGGCGGGCCGCGCACACCGCGCGGCCCGCCGGACCTCGTACGACCGGGCTGTTACGTCATCACAGACCTACGCCGGAACGGATTCACGCCGGAACAGGCTCACGTCAGAAGAGGCGCAGCTTGTCGTCCTCGATGCCGCGCATGCCGTTGTAGTCCAGCACCACACACCCGATGCCCCGGTCCGTCGCCAGCACCCGCGCCTGCGGCTTGATCTCCTGCGCCGCGAACACACCCTTCACCGGTGCCAGATGCGGGTCGCGGTTGAGCAGCTCCAGATAGCGGGTGAGCTGCTCCACGCCGTCGATCTCGCCGCGCCGCTTGATCTCCACCGCCACCGTGCCGCCGTCGGCGTCCCGGCAGAGGATGTCCACCGGGCCGATCGCCGTCGGGTACTCGCGGCGGATGAGGCTGTACCCCTCGCCCAGCGTCTCGATGCGGTCGGCGAGCAGCTCCTGGAGGTGCGCTTCCACGCCGTCCTTGATGAGACCGGGGTCGACGCCCAGTTCATGCGACGAGTCGTGGAGGACTTCCTCCATCGTGATGATCAATTTCTCGCCCGCTTTGTTGATGACCGTCCAGACGCCGGTGTCCTCGTCCGTACCCTCCTTCAACGTGCAGGGAGGCGACATCCAGTTGAGCGGTTTGTACGCCCGGTCGTCGGCGTGGATGGACACACTGCCGTCGGCCTTGACCAGGATGAGACGGGGGGCGGAGGGCAGGTGGGCGGTGAGCCGGCCCGCGTAGTCGACGGAGCAGCGGGCAATGACGAGACGCATGGTCGGCAACGCTACTCGACTGCCGCCACCGCGCGCGATTCGCCCTGGAAGCCCCCGTTCGTTATTGGCCGGTTGTGGTCCCATTCTCCTGGTGCCCTCCCGTCGGCGCGCCTAACGTGGATGCGTGAGGTCGCCGGTCGTGCACGCTGCGTCGTCGTCGCCCTCCTTCCCTGCCCGTAAGGCCCCGTTCCCCGCGGGGTCGCGAGAGGAGAACCCATGTCGCTCGACGTCTCACCGGCACTGTTGGAACAGGCCGAGCGAGGCGAGGTCGACGAAGCGGCTTTCGTCGACTGCGTCCGGACCTCCCTGCCCTACGCATGGGAGATGATCAGTTCTCTGGTGGCTCAGCTGAAGGTGGACGGTGGACAGTTCGCCGACAACCAGACGCCTCCGCCGGACGAGCAGGCACGTGGTCAACTGCTGCGCGCGCTCGCGAGTGATGCCATTCGCGGTGCGCTCCAGCGTCACTTCGGAGTGCGGCTCGCATTCCAGAACTGCCACCGCGTCGCGGTGTTCCCGTTGGACCCCTCGGTCGACGAGCGGCTGGCCCGCTTCACCTCGGTGAGGGGCCAGTTGCTCAACCAGTCCCCTGAGCTCCGGGACTGCTGACGGTTTCGGCTGCCGCTCCCGCGCCGTGGGTGAGCCACGGCGCCGGAGCGGCAGCGTCCCTGACGGGCCCGTACCTACGGGTCCCGTAGGTACGGGCCGGGTCGCTCACGCGAGCAGGGGGAGCACCTCCGTCCCCAGGCGCCGTACGTTCTCCTCCGTGGCCGCCAGATCGCCGGAGCCCTCCACGAGCAGGGCGAAGCGCGTGATGCCCGTACGCTCCGCCGTGGCCGCGAGCCGGTCCGCCGCCAGCCTCGGCGGCCCCACCGGGTGCAGGGCGCAGAGCAGTTCCGTGTACGCCACCGGGTCGCGCATCGAGCGTGACCGGCCGTCGACCGTCACATGCGCGCCGAGCCCCTGGCGCAGCCAGCCGGGCATCGCCTTGACCAGGGTTTCCGAAGCGGCGGCGCGGCTGTCCGCGAGCTGCACCACGCCGGCCGACACATGCGGGGCGTTCTCGATCTCCGCGGGCGCCAGGCCCGCCGCGCGCGCGTGCGTACGCCACAGCGCGACCATCTCCGCCTTCTCCTCGTCACCGCAGTGCATGCCCAGCAGCATCGGCAGCCCGTGCCGGGCGGCCAGCCGCACGCTCCTGGGGGACGTACAGGCCATGATCGTCTCGGGTCGGCCGCCGGGGTACGTCAGCTCGTCGGCGCGGGGGACGACGGCGACCTCACGGAAGTGGAACCGGTCGCCGGAGGCCCCCACCCGCGACCCGCGCAGCCAGCGCAGCAGCAGCTCCAGCGCCTCGGGGAAGTCGCGCTCGTAGGCGCTCAGGCCCGTCCCGAAGACCTCCAGGTCGACCCAGGGGCCGCCCCGTCCCACCCCGAGGGTGAACCGCCCGCCGGAGACGAGATGGAGCAGCGCGGCCTGTTCGCCGAGCGCCACCGGATGTACGTTCGGCAACACGCTGACCGCCGTACCCACCCGGATGTGTCGCGTACGGCCGAGCAGCAGCGCGGCCAGGGTCACGGCCGACGGGCAGACGCCGTACGGCACGAAGTGGTGCTCGGCCAGCCAGACCGTGTCGAGTCCCGACTCCTCGGCCAGCTCCGTGGTGCGCACCGCCCGGTGCAGCGCTTCTCCCTGTCCCTGGCCCGGGAACTGGGCGGCCAGTACAAAAGCTCCAACACGCATCGCCTTCTGCCTCCTCGCGGCCGACGCGACTCCCCCTACTGGCAACAACGTCTGACACGTGCCAAAGGCACGGCCGGACGCGAAACTCGTGCGATTGTCCGGCGAGTGCCGTCCGTGGATCTCCTGCGGAGGCGGGGTGCGTGCGTCGCTGAGGGGCGTCTGCCCTGTGGCGCTGGCCGTAGGCTGGAATCGGTCCGTGCTGTCTGCCCCGTGAGGTGTTCCGTGTCCCCGCGTCGCAACCGCCCCCGAGGCGGCGAGAACCCGACCGACCGAGCCGCCGAGGCGGGCGACCGGTACGGCGGCTTCCAGCGATCGGAAACATGGCAGGGCGAGAACTGGTCAGTTCGCCACGTGGCGGGGGCAAGTGCCGCCGGTAAGCGGTACCGGTGCCCGGGATGCGACCAGGAGATCCCCTCCGCGGTGGCCCATGTGGTGGCGTGGCCCGAGTACGGCGGGGTGGACGACCGGCGTCACTGGCACCAGGCGTGCTGGAACGCGAAGGACCGCCGGACCTCGCGGGTGCAGCGGTCCCGTAACGCGCCGAGGTACTGAGCCCGGCGCCCTCCGCCCGGCGCGCCGGGCGTCACACGTCGCGCTGGTCCAGCGAGAAGAACGCGCCCACCATCGCGACCGCCGCCATCCCGGTGATGATCCACAGCGCCGTCCCCCCTCCCGGCCCCACAGTGCCGAAGGCGTCCCCGTAGAGCTGGACGATCTGGCTCGGGATCGAGTACATCAGCAGGAACTCCTGGACGCCGCGGAGCGACCTGGCCATCATGAATACCGCGAGGACGAGCGGCAGCAGCACCAGGCCGATCATCACGGTGATCGCCCCCGCCGAGTGCTTGACCAGCGCGCCGACCGCCATCGAGAACAGCCCGAGCATCGCCAGGTAGAAGCTGACACCGACCGTCCCGCGGATCCATTCGGAGGCGCTGGGCGCGTTCGCGTCGAGGATCGCGGTCTGGAGCGCGGCGACGATCATCGTGGTCACGGTCGTGACCGTGAAGACCACGGCGAAGAAGACGAGCGACTTGGCGGCCAGCACCCGGGCACGGCTGGGGCAGGCGGTGAGCGTGGTGCGGATCATGCCCGTGCCGTACTCCGAGGTGATGGTCAGCACCCCGAGCGTGATCACGCAGAGCGAGCCCAGCAGCACCCCGAAGAAGCCGAGGCCGAGCATGGACTCGCCGCTGACCTCGGCCTCCACGTCGCTGGCGTCCCGGGCGGAGACGACGATCAGCGCCGCGGCCACCCCGATGCCCACGATCAGGAGGACCAGGACGCCCAGGGACCACAGCGTGGCCCGTACGGAGCGCAGCTTCGTCCACTCGGAGGCCAGGGCGTCCCCGAGGTGGGCCCGCCGGGCCGGGATCGGCGAGGCGTACGGCGCCTGCCGCGGCGGGACCGCCTGCTGGTGCGGCACCTGCTGGTGCGGAGGCTGCTGATACGGGGTCGTTGGGGTGGACGGGGTCGGCGGGATCGTCATCGGGGGTCCTCGCTGATGTCACGCTTCGTCGGCTCCGCCGCGGGCGCCGGGGGGTCCTGCTGGTACGGGCCGGGGCCGGGTCCGGCCCCGGGCGGCGGCGGGGCGTACCAGCCCTGCTGAGGCACCTCGGGGACCACGGGCGGCGCGAACCCCTGCGGGGCCGCCCCGTACCCCTGCGGAGGCCCGTAGCCGGGCGGCTGGGGCGGCGGGGTGAAGCCGGCGAGGGCGTCGGCCGTGGAGCGGTAGTCGACGGTGGACTGCGTCATCCGCATGTACGCCTCCTCCAGCGACGCCTGGTGCGGGGACAGCTCCCAGAGCCGTACGTCCGCGCCGTGCGCCAGTTCGCTGATCCGGGGGAGCGGCAGGCCGGTGACCCGCAGCGCGCCGTCCGGCTCGGAGAGCACCTGGCCGCCCGCCCCGGTCAGTGCCGCGTGCAGCTTCTCCCGCAGCTCCGGCTCGTCCCGAGGGGTGCGGACCCGGGCGAAGTCGGCCGAGTTGGCCGAAATGAAGTCCTTGACACTCATGTCGGAGAGGAGCCGGCCGCGGCCGATCACGATGAGGTGGTCGGCGGTCACCGCCATCTCGCTCATGAGGTGCGAGGAGACGAAGACCGTACGGCCCTCGCCCGCGAGCTGCTTCATCAGATTGCGGACCCAGAGGATGCCCTCGGGGTCGAGACCGTTGACGGGCTCGTCGAAGAGCAGCACCTGCGGATCCCCGAGGAGCGCCGCCGCGATGCCCAGCCGCTGCCCCATGCCGAGCGAGTAGCCCTTGGAGCGCTGCTTGGCCACGTCCTGGAGGCCGACGACGCCGAGGACCTCGTCGACCCTGGCGGACGGGATGCCGGAGAGCTGGGCGAGCGAGAGGAGGTGGTTGCGCGCGCTGCGCCCGCCGTGCACGGCCTTGGCGTCGAGGAGCGCGCCGACCTGGCGCGGGGCGTTCGGGAGCTGCCGGAAGGGGTGGCCGCCGACCGTGACATGACCGCTGGTGGGACGGTCGAGACCGAGGATCATCCGCATCGTCGTGGACTTGCCGGAGCCGTTGGGGCCCAGGAACCCGGTGACATGGCCGGGCCTCACCTGGAAGGAAAGGTTGTACACGGCCGTCTTGGCACCGTAGCGCTTCGTCAGGCCGACTGCCTCGATCATTCTCCAGCCCCATCGACAAGGTCAGGTCTTTCGGGGCAGTGGCCGGTCCGGACCTAAGGCCCCCGTTAGAGTAAGGAGGATATCCACGCGTTGACGGTTCCGGCCAAGTCGTCCCGGCGGGGAGCCGGCCCCGTACGCGGGAGTCGGCCCCGTACGCGGGAGCCGGCCCCACGTCCCGAGGCACGCGCGGCAGTCGAACCCCCGTGCGCCGCAGACCGACCTACGCGTCGCGCTTCTTCAGTACGGCGTATCCGCCCGCCAGCGCGGCCACCACCCACAGTGCCATGATCCCCAGCCCCTGCCACGGACCGTACGGCGCCGGGGTCGAGTTCAGGGCCCCGGACACCACCTGGGTGATCTGGCGTCCCGCCTGGTCGGGGAAGTAGCGGGCGACATCCTTGGCGCCCGGGACGGCGGCCAGGATCTGCGAGACGAGGAAGAAGAACGGCATCAGGATGCCGAGCGAGAGGATCGAGCTGCGCAGCATCGCGGTGACGCCCATCGAGAACAGCGCGATCAGCGTCATGTAGAGACCGCTGCCGATCACCGCGCGCAGCACGTTCGGCTCGCCGATGCCCGTACCGTGGTCGCCGAGCAGCGCCTGGCCGAGGAAGAACGCCAGGAAGCCGGTGATCAGCCCGACCACCAGCGCCAGCACCCCGGCCACCAGGATCTTGCCGAAGAGGAACGTGGCGCGCTGCGGTACGGCCGCCAGCGAGCTGCGGATCATGCCCGAGCTGTACTCCGAGCCGACCACCAGAACCCCGAAGACCACCATCGCGAGCTGCCCGAGGACCATCCCCGAGAAGCTGGTGTACGTCGGGTCGAAGGTCGCCCGGTCCATCTCCGAGAGGGTGCCGAACTGGGAGTTCACCACCGCCGAGAGCGCCCCGCCCAGGGCCACCGTCACCACCAGCGCGCTGACCAGCGTCCAGGTCGTGGAGGAGACCGTACGGATCTTGGTCCACTCGGAGCGGAGGACCGCCGGAACCGATGCCATGGTCAGGCCACCTCGCCCTCGCCGGACCCGCGGGAGTGGTACTCGACCGACTCCGCCGTCATCCGCATGAACGCTTCTTCGAGAGAGGCGCGCTGGGCGCTCAGCTCGTGCAGCACGATCCCGTGACGTGCGGCCAGCTCACCCAGCTCCTCCGTGGTCGCCCCGTCGATCTCCAGGGCCCCGTCGGCCGCGTCGACCGCCGTGAAACCCGCCTCGCGCACCACGTCCTTCACCTGCTCGCGCTGCGGGGAACGCAGTCGCGCGTAACTCCGCGAATTCGCGTGGATGAAGTCGGCCATCGACGTGTTCGCGAGGAGCCGGCCCTGCCCGATCACGATCAAGTGATCGGCGGTCAGGGCCATTTCACTCATGAGATGACTGGATACGAAGATCGTGCGGCCTTCGTGTGCGAGTGCCTTCATGAGATTGCGGATCCAGTGGATTCCCTCGGGGTCCAGACCATTCACCGGTTCGTCGAACATCAAGATCTCCGGATCACCGAGCAGCGCCGCCGCGATACCGAGCCGCTGCCCCATCCCGAGGGAGAATCCCTTCGACTTCTTCCGCGCCACCGCCGTCAGTCCGACCACGTCGAGGACGTCCGCGACCCGGCTCTCCGGGATCCGGTTGCTCTGCGCCAGACAGAGGAGGTTGTTGTAGGCGGTGCGCCCGCCGTGCACGGACTTGGCCTCCAGCAGCGCCCCGATGTGCTTGAGCGGTTCCGCGAGGTCCCGGTAGTGCTTCCCGTCGATCCGGACCGAGCCACCCGTCGGATGGTCCAGACCGAGCATCATCCGCATCGTGGTCGACTTGCCCGCCCCGTTGGGGCCGAGGAACCCCGTCACCACGCCGGGCCGTACCTGGAAGGAGAGGTGATCGACCGCGACCTTACGGCCGAAGCGTTTGGTGAGCCCCTCTACCTCGATCATGCGGCCAACCTAAACGCGCACAAAGCCCCCCGCCACCGGAGTGACAGGGGGCTGCGCGATCGTTACCCGATCGATCGACCGGGTAGGGCCGAGGGTCTCAGCGGGACTGCTGCGCCGGGACCCCGCGGGAGATCGGCTCGTCGTCCGCCGGGGAGCCGGCGGCGGCCACCGCGGCACCCGTCAGCGTCGCCAGCATCTCGCGGACGTTGGTGAGCTGGGCGTTGATCGAGTCGCGGCGGTTCGTGAGCGCCGCCAGCTCGCGCTCCGATTCGCTGCGGATCCGGTCGGCCTTGGCGTTCGCGTCCGCCACGATGTCCTCGGACTGACGCTGCGCCGTCTCCACGGTCTGACGGGCCCTGCGCTCCGCGTCCGTACGCAGCTTCTCCGCCTCCAGGCGAAGCTGCTCGGCGCGGTGCTCGATCTCCGCCAGGCGCTTCTCGGCCTTCGCCTGACGGGACGCCAGGTCGCGCTCCGACTGCTCACGCCGCTTGGCGAGGTTCGTCTCGAAGTCCGTGGCGGCCTGGGCGGCCTTGGCACGGGTCTCCTCGAAGAGCGCGTCGGCCTCCTCACGCTTGGACTGCGCGTCCTTCTGCGCGTCCGAACGCAGCGTCGCCGCGTCGCCCTTCGCCTTGTCGACGATACGGACGCCCTCGTCCTCGGCCTTCGCCTTGCGGTCGACGGCGAACGCCTCGGCGTCGTTACGCACCTGCTGGGCCGCCGACTCGGCGAGCTCACGGTGCTGCTCCGACGCGCGACGGGCCTCCTCGCGCAGGTCCTTCGCCTCCTCCTCGGCGAGGCGGAGGATCTTCTCGACGCGGGCACCGAGGCCGGCGTACGACGGCTCGGCGTCGGTTACCTGGGCCTGGGCGTTCTGCGTCTCAAGGTGCAGTTCCTCGATGCGCTTTTCGAGAGCGGTGATGCGGGCCAGTGCACTGTCACGGTCGGCGACGAGTTTGGTAATGCGGTCGTCCACCTGACCGCGGTCGTAACCACGCCGCACGAGCTCGAAGCCGAATGGGGAGGAAGTGTCGCTCATGGGGTTCCTGTCGAATGAGACCGGTGAGGTGATAGGGGGAATCCTAGGGGCCTAAGCGGCGTGTCATCGAGCCGATGCAGCTTTGATATGGAGAATGTCCAGCCTTTTGAGTGGCAAGTCGCCCTCCGGGGACACCCGGACGGGCTCCGGAGACACTCGGACGGGTGCCGGAGACACCCGGACAGAGCGTCAGCCGGGGGGTGACGTCGCGGAGATGGGCATGCGCGTCCGAGGCGTTGTCGTCCCTCACCGACGCCGCGCGTCGACTCGGGCCGCCACCTCGCACCTCCACGCACCTACCCCCCCGTTCCTTCTCCCATCCGCAACTGACGGAAGGTCTCACTGACGGACGGTGCAACTGACGGACGGTGCAACTGGCGGACGGTCTAACTGTCGGAGGACTTGCTACTCGAACGGGTGGTTCCGGCCACTGCGCCCGCCTTGACGGGATTGTCCTTGGCGCCGCCTGGCGGTGCCTCGAACGACTCCAACGCCTCCAGTACGTCCTGGACACGGGAGATCTCGGCCTGGATGTCCTCGCGCCTGCGCACCAGGACGTCCAGCTCGCGTTTGCCCTCGTCGACCATCTGTTTCGCCTCCGCGGCCGCCTCGGCGCGCAGTTGCTCGGCCTCCCTGACGAGGGTCGCCTTCTTCTGCTCGGCCTCCTTGAGCAGCCCCTCCGCCTTGCGCACCGCGGAGATCCGGACCGAACTCGCCTCCGAATTGGCGTCCGCGACCAGCTCCTTGGCCTTCTGCTCGGCCTCGGCGCGCTGTTCGTCGGCGGCCTTCATCAGCTTGTCGACGCGCTCGCCGGCCGTCCTGAGCTGCTCGGACGTCTCGCGCCGCGCCCGCTCGTGGAGCTGCTCGATCTCGTTCTCGACACGGGTACGCAGCTCCTCGCCCCGCTCCCGGATCGCCGTCGCGTCCCGGCGCGCCCCCACCAGCAGCTCGTTCGCGTCCGAACGGGCCTGTTCCACGAGGGAGTTCCCGTCGACCGTCGCGTCCGAGGTGATCCGGGCCGCCTCCTTGCGGGCCGCGCCCACCAGCGCGTCGGCCTGCCCCTCGGCCTCGGTGGCGGCGCGCAGCGCCTCCTCCTGGGCCTTGTTGATGAGCTGGTCCGCCTGCTCGGCGGCGTCGGAGCGGCGCTTCGCCGCGTCCTTGCGCGCCTCGTCCAGCAGCCAGTCCGTCTCCTCCTGCGCCTCGGTCCTGACCCGCTCGGCCGTGGCCTCGCTCTCCCGCTTGAGCTGCTCGGCCTCGGCCCGCATCCGCTCCGCCGCCTGCTGCGCGGAGCCCACCGTCTCCGCGGCCTCCGCACGCATCCGCTCGGACTCGCCCGCGGCCTCGCCGATGAGCCGGTCGGCCTGCGCGGCGGCATCGCTCCGCATCCGGTTGGCGTCCTCGCGGGCCTCGGCACGGGTGCGCGACGCGTCCTGCTCCGCCACCGCCTGCGCGTCCGACACCTCCGTCCGTACCCGCTGCGCGTACTCCGCGGTGTCGGAGCGCAGCCGCTCCGCCTCCCCGATCGCGTCGTTGACGGTGCGTTCGGCGAGGGCCTGCGCGGCCTCCGACTCCTCCTGGACGCGGGTACGGAGCCGGTTCGCGTCCGTGGTGGCCCGCTCCCGCTCCGCGTGCGCCTGGGCCCGTACGCGCTCCGTCTCCTCGCGCGTCTCCGCCTGGAGCCGGTCCGCGGCCTGCTCGGCGGCGACCCGCTGCGCCAGGATCTCCTGCTCGGCCTGGTCGTGCAGCCCGGCGACCGCGTCCCGTACCTGCTGGGCGGTCTGCTCGGCGGCGGCCACCAGCTCCGTCGCGCGGTAGTCGGCCTCGCCGACCAGCCGTTGCGCCTCGGTCTGCGCGTCCTCGACGCGTTTACGGGCCGACGCGAGCAGTTCCTCGCTCTGCTCGCGGGCGCGCTCGCGCTCCTGCTCCGCCTCGGCGCGGGCGCCCGTCAGGGTCTCCTCGGCCTCGCGGCGGCGGCGCGTCGCCTCCTCCTGCGCGGCGGCCAGCGCCTCGGCGGCCTCCGTGCCGACCCGCTCGGCGGCGGCACCGGCCTCCGCCCTGATCCGGTCGGCGGTCTCCTGCGCCTCGGTCCTGAGCCGCTCCGCCTCGGTGGCGGCGTCCGTACGCAGCCGTACCGCCGCGTTCTCCGCCTCCGCGCGGGACTCCGAGGCGTCCTGGGCCGCCTCCGTGCGCAGCCGCTCCGCCTCCGCCTCGGCCTGCGCCTGGAGCGTACGGCTGCGCTCCGCGGTCTCCGTACGCAGCCGCTCGGCCTCCTCGGCCGCCTCGCGGCGGATCCGCTCGCCCTCGGCGCGCGCCTCGGTCAGCGCCTCCTCGGCGGACGCGAAACGCGCCTCCGCCTCCGTGTGCAGCCGGGTCAGCTCACCGGCCGCCTCGGCCTTGCGGGCCTCGACGCCCCGCTCGGCCTCCTCGCGCAGCTCCGTGGCCGCCTGCTCGGCGGCGACCCGCATGACCTCGGCGAGGTCCTCGCCCTCCTCACGCAGCCGCTCGGCCTCCGCGCGGGTGCGCTCCAGGGTCTCCTCGGCCTGCCGGCGCAGCGTCGTGGCGCGCTCGATGGCCTCGGTACGTACCCGCTCGCTCTCGGTCGTCGCGCTGTTGCGCAGCTCGTCGGCGTCGGCCTTCGCCTTCGTCAGCAGTTCCTCGGCGGACCTGGCCGCCTCCTCGATCTGCTGGACGGCCTCCCTGCGGGCCTCGCCGCGGATCCGCTCGCCCTCCGCGACCGCCTCGGACCTGAGCTGCTCGGCCTCGCCGCGCAGCCGGCGCGCCTCCTCCTGGAGCTCGACCGTCTTGGCGCGGTACTCCTTCGTGTCGTCCTTGGCGGCACCCTTGAGCTGGTCGGCCTGCTCGGCCGCCTCGCCGCGCAGCCGGTCCGCCTCGGCCTCGGCCTCGTGGCGGATCCGGTCGGCCTCCTCGCTCGCCGAGCGGGTGGTGGCCTGGGCGTCGTCGGACGCCTTCGTCAGGACCTCTTCGGCGGTACGGGCCGCCTTGGCGAGCTGGGCCGCGGTGTCCTCGGCGGCGACCGCGCGGGCCTTCTCGGCGGCCTCCGCGACCAGCTTCTCGCCCTCGGCGCGGGCGTCGGCGAGGGCCTGCTCGGCCTCCGCCTTGGTGGCCTCGGCCTCCTTGGTCGCCTCGTTGACGAGCCGGGCGATCTCCGACTTGGCCGTACGGGTGCGCTGTTCGTTCTGCGACTCGGCGCCGGCGAGCCGCTTGGCCGCGGTCTCCTTCGCCTCCGTGACGACCTTCTCGGCCTCGGCCCTGGCCTCCCGCATCCGCTCCTCGGCGGAGTGCATCCGCTGCTCGGCGGCGCGGCTCAGCTCGGTGGCCTGCTGACGGGTCTGGTCGGCCTCGGCGGTGGTGGAGGTACGGAGCTGCTCGGCGTGGCTGGTGGCCTCCTGGGCCTGCGACGAGGCGGCGTTCATCATCCGCTCGGCGTCCCTGCGGGCCCGCAGCAGCAGTGCCTCGGCCTCGGACCTGGCCGACTCGGTCTCGGAGCCCAGCCGGCGCCGCGCCTCGTCGGCGACCCGGGCGGCCTCCGCGCGGGCGGCGGCGAGCGCCTGCTCCGCCTCGGCGCGCGACTCGTCCATCAGCCGCCTGGCCTGGGCCTCCGTACGGGCACGGAGCTGTTCGGCCCAGGCGACGTTCTCGTTGACGTGGGACTCGACGGTCTGCCGGCGCTCCGCCAGCTCCTGGTCGAGCCGCTGGCGGCGCTGGACGGCCTCCGTGTGAAGCTCCGCCTGGAGGCGTGCCTGGTGCTCGGCGTGCTCCTGGAGGATGCGCTGCGTCTGGGCGCGCGCGTCGCGCAGCTCGCGCTCGGCGTCCTGGCGCATCTGCTCGGCCTGCATCTGGGCGTTCCGCAGATGCTGTTCGGCCTGGTAACCGAGGTCGCCGCTGTCGTACGAGGAAGAAGGACGGGTCGCCAGAGCGCGCCGTGCCTCGTGGAGCTTGGCGCGCAACACCTCGACCTGGTACCCGAGGTCCTCGGCGTGCTGGACGGCCTTCTCCCGCGCGGTCTTCAGCCGGTCCATCTCGGCTTCGAACCGCGAGAGGTGGTCGTCCTCAGCTCGGTGGCTCTGCTGGCTTTCGTAGCCCCGCACTGCGCGGTCCCATCCGTCCCCTGGTCGCAACTGCCCTATTGGGCACCGTTCTCGGCGAACGGACCCCCGGGGGAATGGTGACAGATCGATGACAGGGGCGCGGCCCCGGCCCGGCCCCGGCCCGGAAGCGCCACTCTACCGGGCCGGGAATCCTTAAGGTCAGTGCTCCGGGCGGGAGGTGACCAGTTCTGTGAGAACGCCGTGGCAGTCCTTGGGGTGGAGGAACGTGATGCGCGACCCCATCGAGCCGGTGCGCGGCTCGTCGTAGAGGACCCGTACACCCTTGTCCCGCACGGCCTGGGCGTCCCCGTCCACGTCCGCGGTCCCGAACGCGATGTGATGGACGCCCTCCCCGTTCTTGGCCAGCCACTTGCCGACGGCCGAATCCTCCCGGACGGGTTCGAGGAGCTGGAGGTACGAGGCCCCGCCGTCGGACGTCTCGTTGATCTTGAGCATGGCCTCGCGGACGCCCTGCTCCTCGTTGACCTCGGTGTGGAACACCTCGAAGCCGTAGGTGGCCCGGTAGAACTCGACGGTCGTATCGAGGTCGAAACAGGCGATTCCGATGTGGTCGATTCTCGTCAGCATGCTGACAGTGCAGCGGTAGGGAGGTGATTACGCAACGTGCGCGCCGTCACACGTGCCGCCGGGTGACCCGGAGCCGTACCGCTCAGTACATTTGAAGTGAACCGTCGTTCACACGACTGTCCACCACTGTCCACTCCACCACTGTCCGCTTCCGCACCGTCCGCTTCCGCACCGTCCACTCCACCACTGCCCACTCCTCATGCCGCACTCAGCCGCACGCAGTCGCACACAAAGGGGATCGCGTCCCATGTCTGGAACGAACACCACCACCTCCGTGATCGTCGCCGGCGCCCGTACCCCCATGGGGCGGCTCCTCGGCTCGCTCAAGACCTTCTCCGGCGCCGACCTGGGCGGCTTCGCCATCAAGGCCGCCCTGGAGCGGGCCGGTATCGGCGGCGAACAGGTGCAGTACGTGATCATGGGTCAGGTGCTCCAGGCCGGGGCGGGCCAGATCCCGGCGCGCCAGGCCGCCGTCAAGGGCGGCATCCCGATGAACGTGCCCGCCCTCACCGTCAACAAGGTCTGTCTCTCCGGGCTCGACGCCATCGCCCTGGCGGACCAGCTCATCCGCGCGGGCGAGTTCGACATCGTCGTCGCCGGTGGCCAGGAATCGATGACGAACGCCCCACACCTGCTGCCCAAGTCCCGCGAGGGCCACAAGTACGGTGCGATCGAGATGCTGGACTCCATGGCGTACGACGGGCTGACCGACTCCTTCGAGTCCATCGCCATGGGCGCCTCCACGGAGAAGCACAACGCCCGCCTCGGAATCGCCCGCGCTCCGCAGGACGAGTTCGGCGCGCTCTCCCACCAGCGGGCCGCCGCCGCCCGGAAGAACGGGATCTTCGAGGAGGAGATCACCCCCGTGGAGATCCCGCAGCGCAAGGGCGAGCCCGTGGTCTTCTCGGAGGACGAGGGGATCCGCCCCGAGACCACCGTGGAGTCGCTGGCCCGGCTGCGCCCCGCGTTCGCCGGGGACGGCACGATCACGGCGGGCACCTCCTCGCAGATCTCCGACGGCGCGGCGGCGGTCGTCGTCATGAGCAGGGCGAAGGCCGAGGAACTGGGCCTGGAGTGGCTGGCCGAGATCGGCGCGCACGGCAACGTGGCGGGCCCGGACAACTCCCTCCAGTCCCAGCCCTCGAACGCGATTCTGCACGCCCTGGAGAAGGACGGCCTCGACATCGAGGAGCTGGACCTCATCGAGATCAACGAGGCGTTCGCGGCGGTCGCCGTGCAGTCGATGAAGGACCTCGGGGTGTCCCCGGAAAAGGTGAACGTGAACGGGGGTGCGATCGCTCTCGGCCACCCGATCGGGATGTCCGGCGCCCGGCTCGTGCTCCATCTCGCGCTGGAGCTGAAGCGGCGCGGCGGCGGGACCGGCGCGGCGGCGCTCTGCGGGGGCGGCGGCCAGGGCGACGCGCTGATCGTCCGCGTGCCCGGGCAGTGACAGGAAATCAGCCATATATGACGTGCGGGAGAGCGACAGGAACGGAGCTGTGATGCAGGACGTCCCCGGGCTGGTGGCTCAGGCACGTGAGGGCCGGCCGCGGGCCGTGGCCCGGCTGATCTCCCTGGTCGAGGGGGCGTCCCCGCAGCTCCGCGAGGTGATGGCGGCGCTGGCCCCGCTCGCGGGCAACGCGTACGTCGTCGGCCTGACCGGATCGCCCGGTGTCGGCAAGTCGACCTCGACCTCCGCGCTGGTCTCCGCGTACCGCCGGGCGGGCCGGCGGGTCGCCGTACTGGCGGTCGACCCCTCGTCCCCGTTCTCCGGCGGCGCGCTCCTCGGCGACCGGGTCCGGATGTCCGAGCACGCCTCCGACCCGGGCGTCTACATCCGCTCGATGGCGACCCGCGGCCATCTCGGCGGCCTGGCCTGGGCGGCCCCGCAGGCGATCCGGGTGCTGGACGCGGCGGGGTGCGACGTGATCATCGTGGAGACCGTCGGGGTCGGCCAGTCGGAGGTCGAGATCGCCTCCCAGGCCGACACCTCGGTGGTGCTGCTGGCGCCCGGCATGGGCGACGGCATCCAGGCGGCCAAGGCGGGCATCCTGGAGATCGGTGACGTGTACGTGGTCAACAAGGCGGACCGGGACGGCGCCGACGCCACGGCCCGCGAGCTGAACCACATGCTCGGCCTCGGCGAGTCCCGGGGGCCCGGCGACTGGCGCCCGCCGATCGTGAAGACCGTCGCCGCGCGGGGCGAGGGCACCGACGAGCTGGTCCAGGCGCTGGAGAAGCACCGCGCCTGGATGGAGGAGCACGGCGTCCTCGCCGAGCGCCGGGCCGCCCGCGCGGCCCACGAGGTGGAGACCATCGCCGTCACGACCCTGCGCAGGCGCATCGGGAACCTGCACGGCGACCGCCGTCTGGACGCGCTGGCCGAGCGCATCGTGGCGGGGGAGCTGGACCCGTACACGGCGGCGGACGAGCTGGTCGCGGGGATCACGACCGGCCCGTCCGCCGTCTGAGTCCGCCGGACGGGCCGCCATTCCCGGCCCGTCCGGCTCGTGTTGTCAGCGCGTCAGCGTCTCAGCGCGTCAGCGCGTCGGCCGCTGTCGGCCGTTGCCTGCCGCCGTCAGTCGTCGTCACCGTCGTCGCTGTCGTCGTCGCGGTCCACCGTCACCGTGGCGGTCTTCGCGTGGACGTTCAGCTCGTGCGTACGGCCGTCCTTGCCGCGTACGTCGACCTCCCAGGGCCCGCCCCGGTCGTCGTCCAGCTCGGCGGAGGTCACCGTTCCGGGTACGGAGGCGAGGGCGGCGGACATCGCCCGCCGGACGTCGACCGTGGCGGCGCGCAGGGCCGCGCGGTCATCGGCGTCGTCGTCCGCACCGTCGTCGTCCGGGACCACCCGGACCGCGCCGCTCGCCGCGTCGACCCGCAGCTCCACCCAGCGGTTGTCCTTGCCGAGCAGATCGATCTCCCAGCGGTCGGCGGCGGCACCGTCGTCGTCCCGCTCGACCGACGACACCGCCCCCGGGTGCGCCGCGAGCGCCGCCGCGACGGCCTGGGCCGCCGAGAGGTTGCCCCGGGGCGCGCTCGGCGTCGGGTCGGTCGTCCGCGGCGGGGCCGGCGCGACGGTGGTGTCGTCGCCCGCGTCGTCGTCCCGGCCGTCCCGGTCGTCCCGGTCGCCACCGTTGTCGTCCGAGGCGCCGTCCGAGGCCGTGGGCGTCGCGGTGACGACCGGCACCACCGGCGCCGCGTCCGTGCCGTCCTGCCCGTGGTCGCTGCTCAGCGCGGCCGCGGCCGTGTAGGTGCCGCCGCCGATCAGGGCCGCCGCGGTGATCGCTGCGATGACGAAGTTGCGCTTCATGAGGAGGGCCTCCCGAGTCGGTCCGTGTCGAACGCCTTCAATGTGCCGTACCGAAGCTGAAGCCAGGCTGAAGTCACCTGAAGTGATCTTCAGGTTCCGTTTGCGAAGCTGTGCGCATGCGCCTGTTGATCGTGGAGGACGAGAAGCGGCTCGCGGTGTCGCTCGCCAAGGGTCTGACCGCCGAGGGGTTCGCCGTCGATGTCGTCCACGACGGCCTCGAAGGGCTCCACCGTGCCGGTGAGGGGGTGTACGACCTGGTCGTCCTCGACATCATGCTGCCCGGCATGAACGGCTACCGGGTCTGCGCCGCACTGCGCGCCGCCGGCCATGACGTACCGATCCTGATGCTCACCGCGAAGGACGGCGAGTACGACGAGGCGGAGGGGCTCGACACGGGCGCCGACGACTATCTGACCAAGCCGTTCTCGTACGTCGTCCTCGTCGCCCGGGTGAAGGCCCTGCTGCGCCGCCGCGGTTCGGCCGGCGCCTCGCCCGTGCTGCGCATCGGCGGGCTCACCGTCGACACCGCCGCGCGGCGCGTCTTCCGCGACGGTACGGAAGTGGCGCTCACGGCCAAGGAGTTCGCCGTACTGGAACAGTTGGCGGTACGGGCCGGGCAGGTCGTCGGCAAGCCGGAGATCCTGGAGCACGTCTGGGACTTCGCCTATGAGGGCGACCCCAACATCATCGAGGTGTACGTCAGCGCGCTGCGCCGCAAGATCGGCGCCGCGTCCATCCAGACGGTGCGCGGCGCCGGCTACCGGCTGGTCGCGCTGTGAGGGGGCGCTTCTCGTCCGTACGGGCCAAGGCGTCGCTCGGCGCGACGGCGGTCGTCGCGGTGGCGCTGGTGGCCGCCGGGATCGCGGTCCTGCTCTCGCTGCGCGTGAACCTCACCGGACAGGCGGACCGCGAGGCGGACCGGGCGGCGCGCGAGGTGGCCCTGGAGATCGCCGCGCAGGCCCCCGACCGGATCCCGTACGCGAAGCTGGAGCTGCCGGACGCCGAGGACCATCCGGTGCAGGTGACCGACGAGGACGGGCGGCTGCTCGCCCTCAGCGAGGGCCTGGAGCGGATCAGCGGCTCCGGTGTGGCCACGGTCGACACGGCGCGGACGGCGGCACCGCGGCCGACAGCCACCTCCGGCACGGGCACCTCCGGCGACGATGACGACGACGGCGATGACGACGGTGGGAAGGACGGGGACGACGACCCGGCCGTCGGGGAGATCGACGACACCACCGCGTACAGCGACGGGAGCGCGACGGTCGACGGCCGGGCGGGGGAGTACCGCTTCGCGACCGTGGAGGCCACCGACCGCACCGGCAGGACCGTCCTCGTCCATGCGGGCGCGAGCCTCGCCGACCGGCAGAGCGCGGTCAACACGACCGCCGCCGCGATGCTGCTGGGCCTGCCGGTCCTGCTGCTGATCGTCGGGGGAGTGACCTGGCTCGTCACGCGGCGCGCGCTCCGGCCGGTGGAGGGCATCCGGAGCGAGATGGCGGCCATCACCGCCTCCGAGGACCTGTCCCGGCGGGTGCCGGAGCCAGCCACGCACGACGAGGTGGCCAGGCTGGCCAGGACCACCAACGAGACGCTGACCGCGCTGGAGGCCGCCGTCGAACGGCAGCGCCGCTTCGTCGCGGACGCCTCGCACGAACTGCGCAGCCCGATCGCCTCGTTGCGCACCCAGCTCGAAGTGGGCCACGCCCACCCGGGGCTGCTGGACGTGCCGGGCGCGGTCGCCGACACCGTACGGCTCCAGCAGCTCGCCGGGGACCTGCTGCTGCTGGCGCGGCTGGACGCGGGGGAGCGGCCGGGGCGCACCAGGACCGATCTGGGCGCGCTGGTCCGCGAGGAGGTCTCGCAGCGGGCCACGGACCGTATCCCGGTCGCGGTGCGCGCCCGGGAGGGGTTCGACGTGGACGGTTCGCGCGGTCAGCTCGCCCGGGTGCTCGGCAACCTCCTCGACAACGCGCAGCGGCACGCGGCCGGTTCGGTCGAGGCGTCGGTACGGAGGGTGGGCGCCTGGGTGGTGCTCGCGGTCGCCGACGACGGGGCCGGGGTACCGGAGGCGGAGCGCGAGCGGATCTTCGAGCGGTTCGTACGGCTCGACGACGCCCGCAGCCGTGACGACGGCGGGGCCGGTCTCGGGCTGGCCATCGCGCGCGATGTGGCGGAGCGCCACGGCGGCACGCTCACGGTCGGCGGGGCGCCGTCCGGCGGCGCCCTGTTCGAACTGCGGCTGCCCGCGGCGACCGGCGACGGCGAGGCGGGCGCGTAGAGCCCGGCGTGCGGGGCCTGGCTCGTAAGCCCGGCGCTCAGGACCCGGCGCTCAGGGTCCGGCGTGCGGGGCGTGCGGGCCCCGCCCGGCTCAGATCTTGCCGCGCCGTCCGCGGAGCTGCTCGGCGACCGGGGTCAGCGACGCCCGCAGCTCCGCCAGCGCCTCGGGCGAGAGCAGATCGATGAAGTGCCGCCGTACGGACTCGACATGGTGCGGGGCGACCCGCTGCATCGTCTCCATGCCCTGGTCGGTCAGGACCGCGAAGAGCCCGCGCCGGTCGGACTCGCAGTTCTCCCTGCGCACCAGGCCCGCGGTTTCCATGCGGGTGATCTGGTGCGAGAGCCGGCTCTTGGACTGGAGCGTCATGGCGGCGAGATCACTCATCCGCATGCGCCGCTCCGCCGACTCCGACAGATTGACCAGGATCTCGTAGTCGTTCATGGTCAGCCCGAACGGCTGGAGGTCCTTCTCCAACTGGTGCGTCAGCAGCTTGCTGACATCCAGGTGGGTGCGCCAGGCGCACTGCTCCGCATCGCTCAGCCAGCGGGTGGCCGTCTCGGTCTCCATGTAATCGATTCTACCTAAGAAGTTGAATTCTGGACGAAATATGGGAGAGGTGATACGTGTGACGCCCGGCACGCGGACGCGCCACAGGGAAGCGGACACGCCACGGGAAAGGCGCACGCGTTCGACGTCACACTCCGCAGACTACCGCTCACAGCCCGAAGCGGCGCTGGAGATCGCCAAGTCCTCCCTGTCCGGAGGACGGACCGCCTCCGCCTGCCGGCACCCCCGCCTCCGGGGCCGCCGCGCCCGTCGGCTGCTCGGCCATCAGCGTCTCCGTCGACTGCAGCAGCACCGTACCGGCGCCGACGAACTCGAATTGGTGCTCCTCGCCCGAGACGCCCCCGATCCCCGTCAGCGACCGGAGACCGCCGAGCACACCGGACATATAGCCATGATCGTAATGGTGGCAGGGCGAGGGGCAGTCGGCCCAGCCGACCAGCGCCTGTGGGTCCACCCGCAGCGGCGGCTCCATGAAGACCACAGGACCGTTGGACGCCGCGACGAACTTCCCGGTCCCGATCAGGGTCAGAAAGCCCGGCACGATCGACTGCTTCAGCGCCAGCGAGGGCTGGTACGCCAGCAGATTCCCCGACCGGATCGTCAGATTGCCCTCCTCCAGGTCGAAGGAGTTGACGTCGAAGGCGCGGTCGGCGAGCAGCATCTTGCCGCTGCCCTCCGCGACCACCCAGTCCGCCGCGTGCAGCGGCGAGTGGAAGCTGCTGCGCACCAGCCCCTCGAAGCGGCCGTGGCCGATCCCGTCGAAGTTGATCTGCCCGTAGTAGGCGATCATCTTGCCCTTCTGGAGGAACCACCGGCTCCCCTTCAACTCCACACAGAAGGTGTACGCGTTGACGTTGTCGTCGCTCGGCAGCGTCACCGGATCGTGGATCACCGGCGCGCTCATGACTCCTCCGCTCACAGCTTCTCCTCCGACGCCTGGACGAACACCACGCCGCTGCCGCTCAGCTCCAACTGGAACGCCTCACCCGAGCCGCGCCCCACCATGTCGCGCCAGCCGAGCGCCGTGGAGAGCTTGTTCCGTACGTCGCCGTGGTGGGCGACATACGCCTGCGGGTCCACATGGACGTCCCGCCCCGGGGTGATCGGCACCTCGATCACCCCGCCGTGCGCCATCACCGCGACCGCGCCGTGGCCCTTGAGCGTGGTCGTGAACAGCCCCTGGCCGGTCACCTGGCCGCGCACCATGCCCATCACACCGCCCTGCGAGCCCATGAACATCGTGCCCTGCTGGAGGGTGCCGTCGAAGGCGAGCAGCCGGTCCGCCTCCACGTACAGGGTGTCGCCCGCCAGATTGATCACCTGGATGTGGTGGCCGCCGTGCCCGAACATGACCGTGCCGCTGCCCTCGACCGTCATCAGGGGCGTCGCCTCGTTGGCCACCCGCCGGCCGATCATCGACATCAGCCCGCCCTGGCCGCCCTGGACGTTCGGCGTGAAGCTGACCTCGCCCCGGTACGCGAGCATCGCGCCGCGCTGGCTGAACAGCTTCTGGCCGGGCGCCACCGTCGCCTCGACCATCCGTGAGTTGATCTCGCGGAACGGCATCAGACATCGCCCCCGATCGTGTTCCGCTCGCTCGGCTGCACATAGACCAGACCGTCGCCCTCGAAGCGGATCTGGAAGGACTCGCCCGACCCCTCGCCCATGAACGTTCTGAAGTTCACCCCGGACTGGAACTTCTGCTGGAGGTTGCCCTGATGCGCGATGTACGCGCCGGGGTCGACGTACAGCGGGTACTGCGGCGCCACCCGGAGGACCACCGCCTCGCCGTCCGACATGACCGCCGCCTGCCCCGTGCCCTCGACCGTGGTCGTGAACAAGCCATTTCCGGTCGCGCCGCCCCGCAGCCCGGTGAAGGCCGTGCCCGTACGCAGCCCGGCGTCCGTGCAGAGCAGATTGCTCGACTCGACATAGAGCTTGTCGCCATGGAGGGAGACGAGGTTGATCTCGCTCGCCCGGTCGGCGAAGTAACACGTGCCCTGGCCCTTCACCTCCATCACGGTCATCTGCTCGCCGGTGAGACGGCGCGTCACCATCCCGCGCAGTCCGTCACCGCCCCCGGTCATCTTCTTGAAGGTCATCCGCCCGTCGTACGCGACCATCGAGCCGTTCTTCGCTTTGACGGCGTCGCCGGTCAGGTCGACGGCGAGCACCTTGCTGCCTTGCAGTCGGAACTGAGCCACGGATCGAAGGTATCCGGCGCCGCCGACCCGGAACAGGGGCCACGGCCCCGACACGGCCCCGACTCTTCCCGGACGCGGGCCCGGACCCGGACCCTGATAACGGTCGGGTCAAATGGTCCTGCCACAATGAGGAAGCGCTTGTGCGCGCTTTCACAAGATCGCGTGCGTGAAGCCGCGTGTCGACCTGCCCTCACGCTGCCCCCGATGACGAAGGTGCCTGCCCCGTGGACATCAAGACCGCCTCCTCCCTCCACCGCCTCCGCCTGGTCTCCGCCCCGGAGGCCGTGTCCTTCCTCCTGCTCCTCGTCTGCTCGGTCCTCAAGCGGACGACGGAGTTCAACGCGGTCCCCGTGATGGGCGCCGTCCACGGTCTGCTCTTCGTCCTGTACGTGCTCTTCTGGCTGGACGCCTGGAACCGCACCAAGTGGTCCTTCGGCACGGCCGCCCTCTACTTCGTGCTCTCCGTCCTGCCCGCCGGCGGCTTCTTCGCCGAGCGCAAGCTCAAGCGCGCCGCCGACGACGAGGTCATCGCCTCCCGCGCCCGCCGCGAAGGCACGGTGAGCGCGTGATCGTCGCCTTCTCCGTGTCGCCCCTCGGCGTCGGGGAGGATGTCGGCGAGTACGTCGCCGACGCCGTCCGCGTCGTCCGCGACTCCGGACTGCCGAACCGTACGGACGCCATGTTCACCTCGATCGAGGGGGAGTGGGACGAGGTGATGGACGTGGTCAAGCGCGCCGTCGCCGCCGTGGAGGCCCGCGCCGGGCGCGTCTCGCTCGTCCTCAAGGCCGACATCAGGCCCGGCGTCACCGACGGCCTGACCTCGAAGGTCGAGACGGTGGAACGCCACCTCTCCGCCTGATCCGAACGGCCTGATCCGAACGGCCTGATCGAACGCAAGCCCCAGGGGATCCGCACGATCGTGGTGCGGGTCCCCGCCTCGGTCCGGGGCCGCCTCCGTACGGGCTTCGGTCCGGGGCCTCCGTACGGGCGAACCCTCGAAGGTAAAGCCCCTCGCACGGACCCCTCCAGTCGACACGCCGGTAAATGTCCCTTTTTGTGGGGGCATCGACCTCGTGAGAAAGCTGGTGGCACCGTGCGCCCGGAGAGCTTCGAGTACGACTACGACATCCACAGCTGCCTGGCCGGCCCCCTCATGGAGCCGGACCGGACGGTCGCCTACCGGGTGCGGTACCGGAGTCTGCTCTCGCGGGAACCCCGCCGAATACGTGCCGTCGCGCTGATGGCCCTGGCGCCCCTCCTCTCCGGGACCCTGCTCGTCTACCTGGTCTGGCCCAGCCACCGCACCGAGCGCGAGGGCGGCGACCGCTGGCTCATCGTCTTCGACCACGTGATGCTCGGCTCGATCGGGCTCATAGCCTTCTTCATGCTGGTCAACGTGGTCTCCGTGGCCCACGCCACGATGGTCGCCCAGGACCCCGTACCGGTACCCGCCGAGACGGGCACCCGGGTCGCGTTCCTCACCACGTACGTCCCCGGCAAGGAACCCCTCGCCATGGTGCGGGACACGCTGGAAGGCGCCGGGCGCCTGCGCCACAGCGGCCCGCTCGACATCTGGCTGCTCGACGAGGGCGACAGCCCCGCCGCCCGCGCGCTCTGCGCTGAGCTGGGCGTACGCCACTTCACCCGCCGCGGGGTGCCCGAGTGGAACCGTCCGCGCGGTGTCCACAAGGCCAGGACGAAGCACGGCAACTACAACGCCTGGGTCGCGATGCACGGCGACGACTACGACTTCTTCGCCTCCGTCGACACCGACCACATACCGCTCCCCAACTTCCTGGAGCGGATGCTCGGTTACTTCCGCGACCCGGACGTCGCCTTCGTCGTCGGCCCCCAGGTGTACGGCAACTACACCTCGCCGGTCACCAAGGCCGCCGAGTCCCAGCAGTTCCTCTTCCACGCGCTGATCCAGCGGGCCGGCAACCGCTACCGCGCGCCCATGTTCGTCGGCACCAACAACGTCGTACGGATCACCGCGCTCAAGCAGGTCGGCGGGCTGTACGACTCGATCACCGAGGACATGGCCACCGGCTTCGAACTGCACCGCCGCAAAAACCCGCTCACCGGCCGGTTCTGGCGGTCCGTCTACACCCCCGACGTGCTGGCCGTCGGCGAGGGGCCCGCCTCCTGGACGGACTTCTTCACCCAGCAGCTCCGCTGGTCCAGGGGCACGTACGAGACCCTCTTCAAGCAGTACTGGAAGGCGCCCTTCCGGGTGCCGCCCGGGCGGCTCTTCAGCTACACGATGATGCTCGTCTACTACCCGATGACCGCGGTCAACTGGTTCCTGGGCATCCTGAGCTGCGTCCTGTTCCTGTGGCTCGGCGCCTCCGGCACCCAGGTCTCGTCCTCGATCCTGCTGATGCTCTACAGCGACGCCGCCGCCCTCCAGATAGGGCTCTACCTCTGGAACCGGCGCCACAACGTCTCACCGCACGAACCCGAGGGCTCCGGCGGACTCGCGGGGATGGCGATGTCCGCGCTCTCCGCGCCGATCTACCTCAAGTCCCTGTGTTCGGCGGTGCTGCGCACCCGTGGCCGCTTCGTCGTCACCCCCAAGGGCGGGGAGGCCAGCCCCGACCGGCTGCTGACGTTCCGGGTGCACCTCTACTGGGCCGCCGTACTGATCAGCTCGCTCATCGCGTCCGTGTTCCTCGGCCACTCCCATGCGGCGATGCGCACCTGGGCCGCCCTGGCCCTCGCGATCGCGCTGGCCCCGGTCGCGGTCTGGGGCTGGACGCTCAGCCAGGAGCGCGCCGAACGGAGGGCGGCACTCGCCCCCGCCCCGGCACTCGCCCCCGCCGCCCCCGAGCCGCGGGCCGCGACGCAGCCCGCGATCCCGCCCAGGCCGGCGTTCCCGCCGAAGCCGGTGGCACCGCCCAAACCCGTGGGACCACCCGAGTCGCTGGTGGACCGCGCGAGGCCCGTGTCGACGTCGACCGGAGGGAACTGACCGATGCCCGAGCAGTACCGGCCCCGACGCCGGCCGTCGAACAAGCTCAGGAAGACGCTGATGGGCGGGGGAGCGGTGGTGGTGCTCGTGGGCCTCAACGCCCCCGCCGCCGTCTCCTTCGCCCAGGAGAAGTACCACGCGTACAAGATCGCCCAGCCCGGCTACAAGCGGCAGTTCGGCTCCTGGAGCACCCTCGCCGTGCCCGAGGAGTACCGTACGAACGCGATCCACGCGGCCCTGCTGCACAGCGGCAAGGTGCTGATCATCGCGGGCTCCGGCAACAACCAGAAGAAGTTCGACAAGGGCTCCTTCGACACCATCCTGTGGAACCCGGCCGACGACTCGTTCAAGAAGATCCCCACCCCCGAGGACTTCTTCTGCTCGGGCCACTCCCAGCTCCCCGACGGCCGGCTGCTGGTCGCGGGCGGCACGGCGCGCTACGAGGTGCTCGACGGCAAGATCGATCGCGCGGGCGGCGGGATGCGGGTCAAGAACGAGAACCCGAACAAGGCGCACACCTTCAAGAAGGGGACGCGCTTCCGCTCCCCGTCGGGCGTCGAGTACCTCAGCAGGTTCGATGTCACCGTCCCCAAGGCGAAGCGCGAGTTCAAGGTCTCGTACGCGTCCAGCGGCCGGATGCTGCCCTGGAGGACCAAGGTCACGGCCGGCGAGGCGCGCGTCTTCGTGGAGGCGGCGCAGACGGGCCCGCAGGCGCTGACGACGCAGGCGGCGCAGTACGAGATCCTCGGCCTCAAGGGCAAGGACGCCGACGACCTCTACGGCCTCGCCCAGAAGATCACCACGGAGAAGCAGGACTTCCAGGGCATCAAGGCCGCGTACGAGTTCGACCCCAGGGCCGAGAAGTACATCCCCGTCGACCCGATGAAGGAGGCCCGCTGGTACCCCACGCTCGTCACCCTGGAGGACGGCAAGGTGCTCGCCGTCTCCGGTCTGGACGACGTGGGCGCCGTACTCACCGGGGACAACGAGCTGTACGACCCGAAGACCAAGAAGTGGTCCAAGGGCCCCACCCGCTACTTCCCGACCTACCCCGCGCTCTTCCTCACCAAGGGCGGCAAGCTCTTCTACTCCGGCTCCAACGCCGGGTACGGCCCCGCCGACAAGGGCCGCGAGCCGGGGCTGTGGGACGTGAGGACCAACACGTTCACCGGGATCGGCGGGCTCACCGACCTCGACCAGACCGAGACCTCCGCCTCCCTGATGCTGCCGCCCGTACAGGACCAGCGGGTGATGCTGCTGGGCGGCGGCGGGGTCGGCGAGTCCTCCAAGGCCACCGCCCGTACGGCCGTCGTCGACCTGAAGGCGGACAACCCGGCCTTCCAGGAGGGCCCGAAGCTGCCGCAGGGCACCCGGTACCTGAGCAGTGTGCTGCTGCCGGACGACTCGGTGTTCACCACCGGCGGTTCCTCGGACTACCGGGGCCGCAGCGCCAGCGACATCCTGAAGGCGCAGTTCTACGACCCGAAGTCCAACACCTTCCGCCGCGCCGCCGACCCGACCGTGGGTCGCAACTACCACTCGGAGGCGCTGCTGCTGCCGGACGGCCGCGTGGTGACCTTCGGCTCCGACCCGCTCTTCGACGACGCGGACAACACCAAGCTCGGCACGTTCGAGCAGCGTGTGGAGATCTACACCCCGCCGTACCTCCAGGGCGACAAGGCCCAGGAGATGCGCCCGAAGCTGGGCGCGGGCCCGCAGCGGGCCGGCGCGAACGGCCGGGCCACGTTCCGTACGGACCACCCCGAGGCCATCGCCAAGGCGCGGCTGATGCGCCCGAGCGCGGTCACCCACACGACGGACGTCGAGCAGCGCTCGGTCGACCTCACGATGGAGAAGGGCAAGGGCTCGCTGACCGTGGAGGTCCCGAAGGACCGCGCCCTGGTACCGCCCGGCTGGTACATGCTGTTCGTCACGGACGCGGCGGGCATCCCTTCCGAGGCGAAGTGGATCCAGGTCGAGTAGCGACCGCAGGCGGTGGGGTGCGCGTACGCGGGGAGCAGGGCCCTCGCGTACGCGCCCCTCTGCGGCAACCCCGCGTACGCGCATCCCGTGGCTTTCCTGCTTCACACACCCAGGTCTACTCAGTCCCTCCACGCTTCTCCGGCGGTGGACACCACGCGCTCTGGCTCAGCGTCCCCCACCGCCCGCAGAACCCGACCTGCGCGGGACGCTTCACCCCGTCGACCCGCTGCACCGATATGATTTTGTCGAGCGGAATCTGACGGTCCACCACCCCGCCGAAGTCGATCCGCCCGCTCTCCCCGTCCAGCGCCGCCGTCCCGTGGATGCTGCTGAGCGAGTGCCACACGGTCAGCGAGGAGAGCGGCAGCCGCGACGCCGCGTCCTGGAGCTGCCCCACCGCCTTGAGGTACAGGTTGACCGCGTCGAAGGCCAGCGAGGCATGGCCGTCCAGCGACGTGTTCGCCAACTGCTCGCACTCCGTGGGGAACAGCTTCCGCAGGGTGCTGTAAAGATCGCTCTTGGCCGTGCAGGACGTGGAGCCCAGGGTGAAGTCCAGGAACTCGAAGGGCACTTTGGGGTACGCGGTACGCCGGACCGGGTCCGCCGCCATCCGCGCCACGTCGTCACCCCCGAGCAGGACCGGCGGGCTCGAACCGCACGCCGCGTTCACCCCCGCCAGCAGCGTCTCGAAATCCTCCGGCCGTCCGGTGAAGAACACCAGCCCGTCGTACCCGCACAACTGCTCGCCCACGGTCCGCGGCCCCGGATACCCGGAGGGCGTGGACGACGCGGGTGACGGCTTGTACCCCTGCTGCTCGACCGTGAAGCCGATGGAGTCGAAGCTCGTCGCCGCGTCGGCCCGCAGGTTCTCGCTGTACTCGTCGGTCCGATCCGCCGAGTAGACGATCCGTACGCTGCGCTGGGGAATGCTCTTCTCCGCGGCCAGGTGCGCCGCGTACGCCGCGGCGACCGTCGCCTGGCGCCGGTTCTGCGGCGACACCTGGTAGTACATGGGCGAGTGGTCGTCGAGGGTGTCCGCCGACAGCGACGTCGCCACCATCGGCAGGCCGATCCGGGTCAGTTCCTCTATCGTCCTGATGGTGGCCGTACGGCTCTGGTCGAGCCCGGTGACACCGACGATGGACGGGTCGCTCCGCATCATCCGCTCCACCGTGCGGGCCACGTCGGCGCCGAACCGCATCCCGGAGCCGGCACTCGCCGGAAAGATCCGCAGCACCGGATCGGTGGCCCCCCGCTTGTCCAGTTGACGCCGCTGCGCGCTCGCCGCGCCCTGTAGTGCCTCCCGTACGTACGTGAGTGAGCTCGGCGGCTGCCCGGAGCTGCTGAGCAGCGCGGAGAGATGGACCAGCGTCACCACCGGCCGCTCCCCGAACGCCCGGTGGATCTTGTCGGCCTCGCGGTTCTGGCGGGCGATCGTGCTCAGCGTCTCCTTGAGCGCCGGGTCCTTGGAGCCGAAGGCGTAGCCGTTCGGCGCGACCCCGACGCACTCCCCGGTCGAGCGGCGCTCCAGCGTCGCCGCGTCGGGGTCCGACCGGCTCAGCCCGCAGTGCAGCTCCCGCCACTTCAGCGCGGGCCCGGGGTCGAAGGCCTGGGCGAACCCGCCCGCGAGCAGCGCCACCGCGACCACCCCCGCCAGCGCCGTCACCCTGCGCCGCGCCCACCCCGGCGGCGGGTCCACCGTGAGCTGTCTGACCAGTTCGACCCGGTTCTTCTGCTGCTGGTACGTGGGCGCGTCCGGGGCCAGCGGCGCGGGCACGTCGACCGGCAGATACCAGACCCCGGCCGAACGGCTCCGCCCCGCGGCCTCGAAGTGGTGGCGCCAGATCCCGTACAGATCCTCCGACAGCGGCCCCTGCCCGCGCAGTTCGTGGCCGAGGAGTTCGCCCCCGAGCCCCGTTCCGGTGCAGAAGACGGCCAGCGGATCGAAAACCCCGGTCTCGTTGCGTACGTCCACCAGCGACCGGATCAGTGCCGTGCCGTGGTTGGTGTCGTTCACGTCCGTCAGGAACGCCACGCAATAGGCGGTACGGCGCGCCGCCCTGCGCCGCCGGAATCGGCGCCGGTATGCCACCCGGAGGTCTTCCAGAAAGGCGTTGATCATCAACTTGCCGACCTGCTCGGGGTTTTCCCGCCCCCGCCGGGGCCGCGTCAGCCGCATGGCGAACCCGGCGAATGTCCCCGGGTCGCGAGGCGCCATGTACGGCTGCCGCACGAGCCACCGGTACTCGGCCCCCACTCCGCGCCAGGCCCGGAACCAGGCGAGCGGAAAGAGATGAAGTCCGAGGACCAGAACCCACCAGGGAACGCTTCCCTGCATCGAGACCTCGGTGTCCGGACTCCGCAGCACACCGAACAGCCGCCGGCGCTGGAACTCCCGCTCACGCAGCCTGCGCAGCAGTTCCCGGTCCTGCTGTGGATCCGGCTCCCGGGCCGGGTAATCCGACTCCAGCAGCCAGTTGACCAGCCCGAACCGCCGGAACCGTACCCGCTCGTCGCGCCCGTTCCGTACCGAGGAGAACTCCTGCGCGAGCGCCACCAGCGCCCGCCGGTACACCTCGACCGGCTGCCATTCGGCGGGCAAAGGGTCCGATTCCTGAGCGACTTCGTCCCGAATCGCGGACATGGAGATGAACTCGTGCGGGATCCGGTGCGGCGTGGCCTCACCGAGCGAAGCCTTGATGCCGTGGGTCAGCTCCGCCAGATCGTCACCGACCAGACAGACCACGGGAATTCCGTTACGGTCCGCGAGTTCCGCGGGTAACTCACCTTTTCTCGGCCTGCGCACCAGGGTGGCCAGCAGCTCGAAGACCTTGTTGGCGTTCTCGAATACGGGTGTCATGATCTCCCCGTTGAAACCGTGTTCGAATGACGCTCGACTGGTGTAACGATGCCCCAGCAGAGGAATTCGACACGTTACCGCTCACGGAACGTGGAAGGGGACGCACTGCACACAACCTCCACCCGTAGGGGTGGTCCTGACGTCATCCCGGGCGGCCCCCGGGCCGTGGAGCGCGTGGCGTGATCCTGTCGCTCAGGCCGCGTGCGGTCGTCAGGTCGGGGCGTGCGCCCCGTTACTCGTAGAACCACCAGGTGGTCCGAGTGGTGTTGATCGCCCCCACGATGGACGGCGGACAAACGAACGGCGCGGGAGAGTCATCAGGGCCGACGGGGCGTGGCTGGAACAACGGCCGTCCCTCACCGACGCGCCTCTCTCGGACCACGGTCCGCGGATGGAGTAGTAGGGCCTCCGTTTGCCAGAAAGTTCCGGTTCACGTCGATGAGCTGATCAAGCGATTCTCTGGCGTTGGTGAGGTTGTCGATGGTGCAGGAAAGGCGGGTTCGCTCCTGATCCATCGCGGTCAGGGCTTTCCGGGCTTTGTCCGCGTCGGGCTCCGTCATGCAGGGAACCATCTGGGCGATGGCCCTGCTGGACATTCCGGCGGCCAGGAACACCTGGATCAGTGCCACCCGCTGGACGTGATCCTCGTCGTAGTACCGCTGGCCGCTCGGGGACCTTGTGCTGACCAGCAGCCCCTGCTGCTCGTAGTAGCGCAGCGACCGACGGCTTGCTCCCGTCCTGGTGGACAGTTCGCCAATCCGCATCTCAACCCCTCGTGTGCGACGGGCCACCATGACTTGCCCTTGACATCGATGTGAGCGTTTAGGTTAACCCCATGACCGGCGACCTGGCGTCGGAGCATCCGGCCGCCGGCTCACCGATGTCCGGAGCGCGAAAGGGAGAAGACTGTGATCAAGTTCGCTTTCATGATCAACCGTATCGACGGGATGAGCTTCGAGGAATTCGTCGAGCATCACCGGAACCGCCATGCGCCGTTGTTCACGTCCATCCCGGAGGCGCGGCAGTACGTGAAGAAGTACACCGTCTCCCACCCGGTGCCCGCCGAAGGGTATCCGCGTCCCGCCTACGACGGCCTCACGGAAATCTGGTTCGCAAGCTGGGGGGACCACGACGCCTTTTTCGCGTCCGACAACTACAAGGAATTGGTGAACCCGGACGAGGGCCGGTTCATCGACATGAATTCGGTAGCGGTCATGGTCACCGAGGAGACTGTCGTGGTCTGACTCCTCGGGCGCGCGCTGTCCGCGCGCCCCGCTCAGCCCTTCGCCCGGCGCGCCAGGCCCAGTGCGTACTCCGGCCACCAGGTGCCCGCCGCCGGGCCGCCGCGGCAGGGGCCGTCCGATTCGCCGGGGCGTTTGATCCAGAGGAACGCGTCGACCAGTTCGTTGCCGGTGTTCGTGGTCGGCGGGGTGCCCAGGGCGCGGCCCGGGGGGTTGCACCAGGCCTCGTCGCGGTCGCCGGGGAGCGGGCCTCCGCCGTTTCTGCTGGTGTCCATCGTGAAGTGGGTCTCGCCGAGCAGGCCGGCGAGCTGGGTGCCGTACGTCTTGACCGTGTCGTTCGTCTGGAAGTTGGACACGTTGAGCGAGAAGCCGTCCGCCGCGCCGACGCCCGCCCGCTGGAGCGCGCCCGCGATCTTGGCCGGGTCGGAGATCCAGTCCGGGTTGCCGGCGTCCACGTACACGCGGGTGTGCGGCTGCCGCTTCAGACGGCCGACCGCGTGGGAGAGGAGCTCGTACCGCTCGGTGTGGTGCTCGGCGGGGGTACAGCCGTCCGCGAGGTGCGGGACCGCGTCCGGCTCCAGGACGACGACGGCCTTGGCATCGCCGATCGCGCTCGCGAAGGTGTCGATCCAGTCGCGGTAGGACTGCCCGTCGGGGGCGCCGCCCGCCGAGTAGAGCCCGCAGTCGCGGTGCGGGATGTTGTACGCGACGAAGACCGCGGTCCGCTTGTCGGCGGTCGCGCCCCGTACCGCCCGGCGGACCTGCGGCTCGGGGTTGTCGCCGGCCGGCCAGACGGCGACCGCGCGGTCCGCGATCCGCTTGAGGAGCTTCGCGTCGTCCGAACGCCCCTGCTTCTCCCACTCCTTGACCTGCTGGACCGCGTCACTGTCCGGGTCGATCCAGAACGGCGACGCCGCAGACGGGGCCGCCTCGCCCTGGACCGCCGGGGTCGTCCGCGCGCGGGGAGCGGCGGGCGCGTCGCCCCCGGGCCCGGACGGGGCGCAGCTCACCGCCGCGGCGAGCCCGAGCAGGACCGCGACGACGGCCGTCGATGTGGCGCGCCTGCCGTGCGACGGCGACGGCGACGGCGATGACGGGTGTGGTCTGCGGCCGGACATCCAGCCCCCTCGGAAGTCGACTGGGCGCGACGGACTGGGCGACGTTGGGAATGGCAAGACCGGCATATCGTTACATAACGTTCAGTCGGTAGTGCTCTGCGACACCGACAGTGCGATACCGAGCGGCGTCCGCTCGTACAGCACCTGGTGTCCGTACCGCCGTGATGTCAGCAATCCCGCCCCGCGCAGCGCCGAGAGGTGCGCCGACACGGAGGACGGGGCCAGCCCCAGCAGCCGTGCCAGCGTCGTCGTCCCGGCCGGTTCGTCCAGTGCGCACAGCACATCGGCCCGCGCCCGGCCCAGAAGCCGGGCCAGGGCGTCGGGCGTGCGGTCCGTCGGCCGTGTCCACAGCCCGCCGATGCCGCGCACCGGGTAGATCACGGCCGGCTGCCACGGCGGCCGGTAGCCGCTGACGACGCGCGGCCAGCAGAACACGCTCGGCATCAGGACCAGCCCCTCGCCGCCGAGGACCCGTGTGTGGCTGACGTGCGTCCCTCTGATCGTCAGCGTGGAGCCGGCCGTCCAGGCGAGCTGCGGGCTCAGCTCACCCAGCAGCCCGTGCAGCCCGTTCTCCGCCAACCGCCGCGAGTGGTATGCCACATCGGCGTCCAGCAGGGTGCGCAGCCGGGGCCAGTCGGGTTCGACCAGTTCGTGCCATGCCCGCTCCAGCAGTCCGGCCAGCATCGTGAGGGACCGCGCCGGATCCGCCGCCATCGCCCGGCCCCAGGGGGTCGCCGCGGCACCTGGGGTGTCGGCGAGCGCCAGGGCGATGTCGGTCCTGACCAGCTCCGGGTCGGTGGCGCGGACGGCCGCGATCTCCTCCTCGAAGGAGGGGAGGGGGACCGACGGCGGCCGGGCGAGGAAGTCCGGATTGTGCCCGTGCTCGGGCATCAGGAGATGGAGCGGTGCGAGGTCGATCGCCGCCGACCGGATGCGGCGCAGCCACGGCAGGTGGTACGCGTGCCGCTCGGGGCGCGCGAGGGTGCGTACCGCCTCCTGCGTCTCCCAGAGGGGTGAGACGGCGAACCGGCAGCGGAGCAGATCGCCCTCATCGAAGTGGAGCTGGAACGGCATGGCGCGGGCGGTCCCCATTCGGTCCGGGAGTTCTGGAACGTCGACGTTCTGGAGCGGTCGAGGTTCTTCAGTATCGAAGATTCGGACTTGTCCGAATGTCTGTGGGCGGGAGCCCCCGCCCCGCCAGTCTGCCGTCATGTCCAAGAACGCTCGCCGTGGATACGGCGCCGTCTTCGCCGTCCACGAGTTCCGGTTCGTCTTCGCCGCGCATCTTCTCTCGCTGCTCGGCGTGGTCGTCAGTGAGATCGCGCTGACCTTCCTCGTCTACGAACTCACCGGCTCCCCGCTGCTCAGCGCCCTCACCTTCGCCCTTGGCCTGCTCCCCTACATCGTCGGCGGGACCCTTCTCGCGGGGGTCGCCGACCGCTACCCGGCCCGGCGGGTGCTGGTGGTCTGCGATCTGCTCTGCGCCGTGTGCGTCGGGGTGATGGTGCTGCCCGGTACGCCGATCGCCGGGCTGCTGGCCCTGCGCTGTGTCGTCGCCGCGATCGCGCCCGTCTTCACCGGGACCAGGATGGCCGCGCTGACCGACATCCTCGGCGAGGGCGACCTGTACGTACTCGGCCGCTCCCTGCTGCGGATCGTCTCGCAGAGCGCGCAGCTCGCCGGGTTCGGGGTCGGTGGGGTGCTGCTCGCCGTCATCCCGGCGCGGGGCGCGATCTGTGTCACTGCCGGTACGTTCCTCTGCTCGGCCGCGCTGCTGCGCTTCGGGACCCGCGACCGGCCCGCCCGCGCCACCGGCCGGAACGGCGCGCTGCTGGGGGATTCGTTCGGCGGGGCCCGGCTGCTGCTCGGCGACCGGCGTACGCGGGGGCTGTTGCTGCTCTTCTGGGTGCCCGCGATGTTCGTCGTGGCGCCCGAGGCCCTGGCCGCACCGTACGCCGACGCCCTCGGCCTCGGCCCGGCCGCCCTGGGGCTGCTGATGTGCGCGATGCCCGTGGGGCACATCGTGGCGGAGCTGTACGTCGGTACGGCGCTCTCCTCGAGGGCCCGCTCCCGCCTCGTCCTGCCGGCCGCCGCCTTCGGCGTGCTGCCGCTGCTCGTGTACGCGGCCGAACCCGGCCTCGGCTGGGCGCTGAGCGCGCTCGTCCTCGCCGGGGCGGGAGCCGCGTACGTCATCGGCCTCGACCAGTGGTTCGTCGCGGCGGTTCCGGAGGAACTGCGCGGCCGGGCGATGACGCTGCTCACGGCCGGTCTGATGACGATCCAGGGGCTCGGCATGGCCGCCGCGGGACTGGCCGCCGAGTTCCTGCCCGTCCACCAGGTCGTCGCCGCGGCGGGGGCGATCGGCACGCTCTGCTGCCTCGTCCTGGTGCGTGAGGTCCACCGCACCCGGGCGCGGGATCCCGAGCACCGGGCGCCGGGGCCGGACCGTACGACCGAAGTGCGAGACGAGGCTGACCCGCAAGTGACCAGTGGGTAAGGTCGGTGGCGTGTCCAAGCCGCTCAGCCTGCCCTTCGACCCCATCGCCCGCGCCGACGAACTCTGGCAGCAGCGCTGGGGGCCCGTCCCCTCCATGGGGGCCATCACGTCGATCATGCGCGCGCACCAGATCCTGCTCGCCGGGGTGGACGCCGTCGTCAAGCCGTACGGTCTCACCTTCGCCCGGTACGAGGCGCTGGTGCTGCTCACCTTCTCCAAGGCCGGCGAACTGCCGATGTCCAAGATCGGTGAGCGGCTGATGGTCCATCCGACCTCCGTCACCAACACGGTGGACCGGCTCGTGACCTCCGGACTGGTCGACAAACGGCCCAACCCCAACGACGGGCGCGGCACGCTCGCCTCCATCACCGACAAGGGCCGCGAGGTGGTGGAGGCCGCCACCCGCGACCTGATGGAGATGGACTTCGGGCTCGGGGTCTACGACGCGGAGGAGTGCGCCGAGATCTTCGCGATGCTGCGCCCGCTGCGGGTGGCCGCCCAGGACTTCGAGGGCTGAGCCCGGCACGGAGGCCCGGGGCACGGAGGCCCGGGGGAGGGGCGGGCGAAGATCGCCCTTTGTGCCCGGTTAGGCTCAGCCCATGAAGTCGAATGTGCTGTCCCGCTACCGGGTGATGGCGTACGTCACCGCCGTATGGCTGCTGGTCTTCACCGTGGCGATCATCCTGAAGTACGGGTTCGATACCGGCAACACGATGGTGATCTCGCAGATCCACGGTGTGCTCTTCATCATCTATGTGGTCTTCGCCTTCGACCTGGGCTCCAAGGCGAAGTGGTCCTTCGGGAAGCTGCTGTGGGTGCTGGCCGCCGGCTGTATCCCCGTCGCGTCGTTCTTCGTCGAGCCGAAGATCACCCGCGAGGTCCAGCCGCTGCTCACGGACCGCGCCCCGGAAACCGCCCAGGCCTACTAGAAGCTTCTTCATCCGCCGCCCGCACCTTCTGCGGGCGGCCGTTTCGTCCAGTGGGGCCACCCGGTCGCGCCACTACGGCCATCGACATTTACTTGGACGTCCTAGTAAATTGGTCCTATGAACGCTGACGCCATCGAAGAGGGCCGCCGGCGCTGGCAGGCCCGGTACGACAAGGCCCGCAAGCGTGACGCGGACTTCACGACGCTCTCCGGGGACCCCGTGGAGCCGGTCTACGGGCCCCGGCCCGGCGACACCTACGAGGGCTTCGAGCGGATCGGCTGGCCCGGGGAGTACCCGTACACCCGTGGCCTGCACCCGACCGGCTACCGGGGCCGGACCTGGACCATCCGGCAGTTCGCCGGCTTCGGCAACGCCCGGCAGACCAACGAGCGCTACAAGATGATCCTGGCGGCCGGCGGCGGCGGGCTCTCCGTCGCCTTCGACATGCCCACGCTCATGGGCCGCGACTCGGACGACCCCCGCTCGCTCGGCGAGGTCGGCCACTGCGGGGTCGCCATCGACTCGGCCGCCGACATGGAGATCCTCTTCGCGGACATCCCGCTCGGCGACGTCACCACCTCGATGACGATCAGCGGCCCCGCCGTCCCCGTCTTCTGCATGTACCTGGTCGCGGCGGAGCGCCAGGGCGTCGACCCGGGCGTCCTCAACGGCACCCTCCAGACCGACATCTTCAAGGAGTACATCGCCCAGAAGGAGTGGCTGTTCCAGCCCGAGCCGCATCTGCGGCTGATCGGCGACCTGATGGAGCACTGCGCCGCCGCCATCCCCGCGTACAAGCCGCTCTCCGTCTCCGGGTACCACATCCGTGAGGCGGGCGCGACGGCCGCGCAGGAGCTGGCGTACACCCTCGCGGACGGCTTCGGCTACGTGGAGCTGGGGCTCAGCCGGGGGATGGACGTGGACACCTTCGCGCCCGGGCTCTCCTTCTTCTTCGACGCCCATCTCGACTTCTTCGAGGAGATCGCCAAGTTCCGCGCGGCCCGGCGGATCTGGGCGCGCTGGATGAAGGAGGTGTACGGGGCGCGCACCGACAAGGCCCAGTGGCTGCGCTTCCACACCCAGACCGCGGGCGTCTCGCTGACCGCGCAGCAGCCGTACAACAACGTCGTACGGACGGCGGCCCAGGCGCTTGCGGCCGTTCTCGGCGGGACGAACTCCCTGCACACCAACGCGCTCGACGAGACCCTCGCCCTGCCGAGCGAGCAGGCCGCCGAGATCGCGCTGCGCACCCAGCAGGTGCTGATGGAGGAGACCGGTGTCGTCAACGTGGCGGATCCGCTCGGCGGCTCCTGGTACGTCGAGCAGCTCACCGACCGGATGGAGGCCGACGCCGAGAAGATCTTCGAGCAGATCAAGGAGCGCGGTCTGCGCGCCCATCCGGACGGGCGGCATCCGATAGGGCCCGTCACCTCGGGCATCCTGCGCGGCATAGAGGACGGCTGGTTCACCGGCGAGATCGCCGAGTCCGCGTTCCAGTACCAGCGGGCGCTGGAGAAGGGCGACAAGCGGGTCGTGGGCGTCAACGTCCACCACGGCTCGGTCACCGGCGACCTGGAGATCCTGCGGGTCAGCCACGAGGTCGAGCGGGACCAGGTCCAGGTCCTGGCGGAGCGCCGGGCCGCGCGCGACGACGCACGGGTGCGTACGGCGCTGGAAGCCATGCTGACGGCGGCCCGCGACGGCTCGAACATGATCGCCCCGATGCTGGAGGCGGTACGGGCGGAGGCGACGCTCGGCGAGATCTGCGACGCGCTGCGGGACGAGTGGGGGACGTACACGGAACCGCCCGGGTTCTAGCCCCGGCTTCTAGGCCCGGCTTCTGGAGCTGGACCGACCTTCCGTGGTCACTCGTCCGGGTGAATTACCTCGGAGTGAGAGCTGAAATGGGTGGTATGTCCACCGAGGAAGTCCGCGAAGGGCTCTCCGGGGAGTTCCCCGACTCGCTCGCGGACGCGCTGGCAGGCGTGCAGCGCACGATCCGGCGACGGCTGCGCGGCGGAATGACCGCCGCGCCGCTGCGCGGAACCCAGGTCGAGCTGTTGCGGCTGGTCGCGGCGCGCCCCGGGATCCGGGTGTCGGACGCCGCCCGGGAGCTGTGGCTCGCGGACAACTCCGTCTCCACGCTGGTCAACCAACTCGTCCTGGCCGGCTGTCTGCGCCGGGAGACCGATCCGGCCGACCGGCGCTCCACGCTGCTGTCGCCCACCCCGGCCGGTGAGGCCCGGCTGAGCGACTGGCGGGCGCGCCGGTCCGCTCTCGTACGCGAGCAGGTGGCGCGGCTGACGGACGAGGACCGAGAGGCCCTGGCGGCGGCCCTGCCGGCGCTGCGCAGACTCGCGCACCACCTCCACGAGGAACACGAAGAAGAACGCGAAGAAGAACACGAGGAAGGGGAGGGCACATGACCCACACCCCCGAATCCGCCCCGGATCCCACCGGGGGACCCGACGCCGTGGCCGCCGTGCGGTGCTCCGGGCTCACCTACGCCTTCGGCGAGACCAAGGCCGTCGCCGCCCTCGACCTCTCCGTCGGCGCGGGTGAGGTCTTCGGACTGCTCGGGCCGAACGGCGCGGGCAAGACCACCGCGATCCGCTGCATCACCACCCTCCTGCCCGTCCCGGCGGGCATGGTCCGGGTCTTCGGGCACGACGCGGCGAAGGAGAAGATGGCCGTCCGCAGGCTGCTCGGGTACGTACCGCAGCAGCTCTCCGCCGACGCCGCGCTGACGGGCCGCGAGAACGTGACGCTGTTCGCCCGCGTCTTCGACGTACCGCGCCGCGAGCGGTCCGAGCGCGTCGCGCAGGCGCTGGCGGCCGTCGATCTGACCGGCTCCGCCGACCGCATGACCAAGACGTACTCCGGCGGCATGATCCGCCGCCTCGAACTCGCGCAGGCCCTGGTCAGCGCGCCCCGGCTGCTCATGCTGGACGAGCCGACGATCGGCCTCGACCCGATCGCCCGCACCAGCGTGTGGGAGCACATCAACGCCGTGAGGAACGCCACGGGCATGACCGTCCTCGTCACCACGCACTACATGGACGAGGCCGACCAGTACTGCGACCGCGTCGCGCTGATGCACCGCGGGCGCGTCCACGCCCTCGGCACGCCCGACGAGCTGCGGGCCGAGCTGCGCGACCGCCGGGTCGCCGGGGCCCTCGCCGGTCCGGGGGACCCCGTTCCGACGCTGGAGGACGTCTTCAGGGACGTCGCCGGCAGTGGTCTGGACGAAGAGGGAGGCGACTTCCGTGATGTCAGGTCCACCCGCCGCACCGCGTCCCGGGTCGGCTGAGACGGCCGAGGGCGGGGGTACGGGCCCGGGCCCCGACGCCGGGCGGTTCGCCCTGCTGCTGGTCCCGCCGCGGGCCCGCACCGGCTGGCGCGTGCTGCCCGCCTGGGTCCTCGCGATGTGTGTCGTGGAGCTCCAGAAGCTGCGCCACGACCGCACCGAGCTGTACACCCGGGCCGTTCAGCCCGCCCTCTGGCTGCTGATCTTCGGCGAGACGTTCACCCGTATCAAGGCCATCCCGACCGGTGGCATCCCGTACATCGACTATCTCGCGCCCGGCATCATCGCCCAGTCCGCGATGTTTATCGCGATCTTCTACGGCATCATGATCATCTGGGAGCGTGATGCGGGCATCCTGACCAAACTGCTGGTCACACCCACCCCGAGAGCCGCGCTGATCAGCGGCAAGGCGTTCGCGTCCGGGGTGAAGGCGCTGATCCAGGCGGTCGTGGTGATCGTCATCGCGGCGGCCCTCGGGGTGGGGCTGACCTGGAACCCGCTGCGACTGCTCGGCGTGGCCGTCGCGGTGATCCTCGGCTCGGCCTTCTTCTCCTGCCTGTCCATGACGATCGCGGGCATCGTGCTGACCCGCGACCGGCTGATGGGCATCGGCCAGGCCATCACGATGCCGCTGTTCTTCGCCTCGAACGCCCTCTACCCGGTGGCGATCATGCCCGGCTGGCTCCAGACGGTCAGCCGGATCAACCCGCTGAGCTACCAGGTGGACGCGTTGCGCGGGCTGCTGCTCGGTACGCCGTCGCATCTCGCGCTGGACTACGGGGTGCTGCTGGGGGCGGCGGTGCTGGGGATCGCGGCGGCCTCGTCGCTGCTGGGCCGGCTGGCGAGATGACACCCCGGGATGCCTGCGGGATGCCCCGCGTGAGGACAAGCGGCCCGCCCCGGGTCACCTCGGGGTCAGGCCGCCCAGCAGGAGTTCCGTGAACGTACGGGCCCACACCTCGTCCACCGGCTCCGCGCTCACCATGGTGCGGTTGACCACGGCGCCGGCGATCACGTCGAAGATCAGGTCCGCGGTACGGGCCGCCGTCGCGGCGTCCGGTTCGTACGGGAGTTCACCGCGGGCCTGGGCGCGCTCGCGGCCCAGCAGCACCAGCCGTTTCTGCCGTTCGACGATCGAGACCCTGATCCGCCGCCGCAGCGCCTCGTCCCGGGTGGACTCCGCGATCACCGCCATGAGCGCGGTCTTGGTCTCCGGCCGCTCCAGCAGCGCCGCGAACTGCAGGACGGCGCTCTCGACGTCGGCCGCCAGACTGCCCAGGTCGGCGAGTTCCATCAAGTCGAACGGGGCCGCGACGGCGTCCACCACCAGCTCGCTCTTGGACGGCCAGCGCCGGTAGAGCGTCGTCTTGGCGACGCCCGCGCGGGCCGCCACGTCGCCCATCGTCAACTTCGTCCACCCGAGCTCACCCAGGGCCGCCCTGGTCGCCTCCAGGATCGCGGCGTCGGCCTCGGCGCTGCGGGGGCGTCCACGCGGCCCGGAGCGGCTGTCACGGGGGCCGGGGCGGCTGTCGCTGCGCATGCCCGCGACCATACCGGCCGGTAGGGGTGTGAGCCGGCTCACCGGGGGAGCCGGGGGGAGTCTGTACACGTCGCTGACGCGACAGTTACGCTACGACCCGTAGCGGAAGCGGTGTGCGGCCGGAGCGGGCCCACCGCTTTTCTCAAGTGCGCGCCGAGGGGGGAGGATGTACTCATGCAGCCTAGGAACATGTCCATGAGCGGCGTCGTCGACCTCGCCGCGGTGAAGGCGGCCGGTGAGGCCAAGGTGAAGGCGGAGCAGGCCCGTGCCGAGTCCGCCCGGCAGGGCGGCGCCGGCGCCGTACCCCCGTCCAGCCTGGTGATCGACGTCGACGAAGCCGGCTTCGAGCGCGATGTCCTCCAGCGTTCCACCGAGGTACCGGTCGTCATCGACTTCTGGGCCGAGTGGTGCGAGCCGTGCAAGCAGTTGAGCCCCGTACTGGAACGCCTGGCCCGTGAGTACAACGGCCGGTTCGTTCTCGCCAAGATCGATGTCGACGCCAACCAGATGCTGATGCAGCAGTTCGGGATCCAGGGCATCCCCGCGGTCTTCGCGGTGGTGGCCGGGCAGGCGCTGCCGCTCTTCCAGGGCGCGGCCCCCGAGACCCAGATCCGTCAGACGCTGGACCAGCTCATCCAGGTCGGTGAGGAGCGCTTCGGGCTCACCGGGATCGCGGTCGACGCGACCGACGGCGAGGATGACGACGCCGCGGAGCAGGAGGCCGCCGTACCGGAGGGTCCGTACGACGCCCTGCTGGAAGCGGCCGTACAGGCGCTGGACGCCAATGACTTCCCCGCCGCCGCCGAGGCCTACCGCAGCGTGCTCTCCGACGATCCCGGCAACACCGAGGCCAAGCTCGGCCTCGCCCAGGCGGAACTGCTCGCGCGGGTCCAGGGGATGGACCAGGCGCAGGTGCGCAAGGACGCGGCGGACCGGCCGGCCGATGTGGCGGCGCAGATCGCCGCGGCCGACCTGGATCTGGTCGGCGGGCATGTGGAGGACGCGTTCGGCCGGCTCGTGGAAGCCGTACGCCGTACCGCCGGTGACGACAGGGAGGCGGCGCGGGTCCGGCTGCTGGAGCTGTTCGAGGTGATCGGCGGGGACGATCCGAGGGTGACCGCGGCACGGTCGTCGCTGGCCCGGGTCCTCTTCTGATTCCGGGGTGCTGACGAGGCGTCCGTCGTGCCGGCGCACCGGTGAACCGGTCGGTGGTGGTGTCGGCACGGCCGACTCCGCGGTCCCACCGCAGATTTGGCGACTTGACGCCAACAGGCGTCGCTCTTTACCAAAACTTGGTAAAAGAGATTACTGTTACCCGCAGTAAATCAACTCCCTTGGTCTGTCCCGCTATGGGGGGCAATCACCGCTTCTGACGCATCGGCACGCGGCACCCTGTGTGGTCGCGCGATATCGCCTGGTCGCGTGCCGGTTATCTGGCCGTTACCAGCGAGTAACGAACCCCTTGTGTCAACAGCGCGAATGCACCACGATCGGCGACGCTCGGTCCATTTCCGCATCAGCACGGCAGCCAGTCGCGCCCTCGGTCCATGGGTCCCCACCGAGCGGTCCGGCGGCACTGCCGCCGGCCCGGACAGGGGGGTTCCTGCCCACCCGGCAGGGCCTGTCCAGAGGTTGCGCGAACGCGTGGCCAGTGGTTGTCGCTCGGGGGTGATCGCCGGTGATTCCGGGACGCGGTTGGCGCCTCCGGAGGCAGGCGCTCTCCTTCCCGAGGACGTAGCACTTCTCCCATCCCAGGACGGGCTCCCACCCGATCCGGAGATGTACGTCCGAGAAGGAGGACATTCATGGAGTCCCAAGTTCGTGGCGGGACCAGATGGAGGCGGTTCGCCGTCGTCATGGTGCCGAGTGTGGCCGCGACGGCAGCGATAGGTGTCGCGCTGGCACAGGGCGCGCTCGCGGCCTCGTTCAGCGTGTCCGGCCAGAGCTTCAAGGTCAGCGCGGACCAACTGGTCGGTTACGACTTCATTCAGTACGGCAGCATCGACGCGGGCACGGACCTGAAGGGGAACAAGACCGCCAACCCGGTCGCCGTCTCCGGATTCAGCCGGGCCACGATTACCAACATGTGCCAGTCGGTGGTCACGCCGAACGTGCCGATCTTCGGCTCTGTCAGCCTGGAGCTGCGGGCCGGTACGAACGCGAACAAGCCGGTCAAGGCGACCAACATCTACATCGACATCGCCCAGTTGGACGCCGACGCCGAGTTCGAGAAGATCGACATCGGTGTGGCGGCGGGCGACAAGAACAACAAGACCGGCATCAACCCTGGTGATCAGGCCAACGAGTTCGGCTTCGCGCAGCGTGCCGAGAAGGCCACGCTCACCAACGTGGAGCAGACGGCATGGGCGACCACGGCCGGCACCTTCACGCTGAGCAATCTGAGCCTGAAGCTGCACAAGGGCGTCAAGGAGTGCTACTAAGCACCGCCCGGGGCGGGCGGGTTCCGTTACGGCACGGGCCCGTCCGCCCGCTCCGAACTCTTTCTCACGGCAACACCGGTACCAGGGAGCTGTTTTCCATGAGCGCCGAGTCTTCTGATCCCCGAGGCTCCTCGGATTCCCCCGGTTCTCCCGGCCCATTCACCTACTGGCGGCTGCGTTTCCGGGCCTGGCGCGGTACCCGGCCCTTCTGGGCGGGGCTGCTCACGTTGCTCAGCGGGCTGCCGATCGCCTACTTCCCCTACGCGGAAGTGAAGATCGGGGGACTCACCCTGGCGATGGCGACGACGGCCGGCGCCGGGTCGCTGATCATCGGCGTCCTGCTGGTCACGCTCGGCCTGACGATGTGGTTCCACTCGATCGTCAGAGTGTTCGCGGGCGTCGCTACGATCCTGCTGGCGTTGGTGTCGATCCCGGTCTCCAATCTCGGCGGCTTTCTCATCGGCTTCCTGTTCGCCCTGATCGGCGGCGCGCTCTCGATCTCCTGGGCTCCCGGCGTACCGGCCGCGCCCGGCACCGAGGGCCGCACCCCGCACGAGGCTCCGGGGCCCGACGGCTCCGGTGACCGCCTTCCCTTCCCCGGTTCACGGGACGGGGAGGACCCGAACGTGACGGATACGACTGCCCATGCCAACGGCGGGAGGAACAGTGCGGGGTGACGACGCACAGCGCATCGCGGCGGGTGGCGATGGCCCCAGGGTGAGAAAAGGGCCGCGGCACGCGGCCCCGAAGAAGTCCCTTCTGACGAAGCTCCAGATACCCGCCGGCAAGGCGATGGCCCTGGCGGCGATGCCCACCGCGGTCTTCGTGGGCATGGGGCTCACGCCCCGGCTCGCGATGGCCGAGGGCAGCGACGACATCCCCTTCGCGCCGGGCCCGTGCGTGACCCGCTCGGACGAGCCGTCCGCGTCGGCCTCGGAGTCGCCGTCGCCCTCGGCGTCCGCGACGAAGCCGGGTACGGACCCGGACACGGAGGAGCCCGGCGCGTCCCCGTCGCCCTCGGCCTCGGACACCGCGCGGCCGGAGCCGTCGGGGTCCGGCGCGGGGTCCGGGTCCGGCTCCGGAGCGGGCGATGCGCAGAAGCCCGTCGACCCGGACCCCACGGCCACCTCCAGCCCCAGCCCCACCCCCACCTCTACGGAGTCCACGAACCCGCTGGACCCGCTGGGGCTCGGTGACGCGCTGGGCGACCTCCTCGGCGTACCGGACAAGGACGCGACGAGCAGCCCCGCGCCGAGCACCGGCGCCTCCGCCACCGGGAAGCCGGACGAGGCGGGGAAGGACGACGAGGCGGGGAAGGACGACGAGAAGAAGCCCGCCGGGAAGCCGTCCACCGGATCGTCGGACGACGGGGCGGGCTCGGACGACGAGGGTACGAAGGACGACCCGGCGGCCGAGAAGGCCAAGGACGCGATCAAGGAGGCGGCCAGGAAGGCCGGCGCCGAGGTCGAGGAACTCGGCGACGACGCCAAGGGGCTCAAGGCCCGCGAGGACGACGACATCCCGGCCGGCGCGAAGGGCAAGGAACCCTACCCCTGCCCGACGGCCGACCCCGACGCCCTCGCCGCGGCCACGGAGGAGCAGGGACTCCCGCTGCTCCCCGACGACCCCTGGACACTCAACAGTTCGCTGCTGACGCTGAACGGCCTCGACTACAAGGGCATCGTCGAGGTACGGACCTACAGCGGCAAGGTCAAGAAGGTCCTGAAGTTCACGGCCGCGTCCCTGGACATCAAGGACCTGGACCAGACCGTCGTCTACCCCCAGGGCCGGACGGCCCATGTGGAGGCGCGCGCGGGCTCCACGTCGACCATCCGCGACGGCGAGGTGACGATGTACACGGAGGAGCTGAAGGGCAATCTCTTCGGCCTGATCCCGATCACCTTCAGCCCGGAGACCCCGCCCCCGCTGAACGTCCCGTTCGCCTTCTTCACGGACGTCAAGGTCACCCAGGCGGGCCAGTTCGGCGGCACCCTGACCATCCCGGGCCTCCACAACTACATCACCGGCTGAGCCGGCTGCCCCGGGGCCCGGTTGCCCCCGGTCCAGCTCGCGCCGCGGCCCCGCAGGCAGAGCGCCGGCGGGGCCGCGGGGACGAGCGGGTGCGTCAGGCGGAGGCGCCGCCCAGGTGGTGGACGCGGACCATGTTCGTCGTGCCGGGGACGCCGGGGGGCGAGCCCGCGGTGATGATCATGGAGTCGCCCTCGTTGTAGCGCTGGAGCTTCAGCAGTTCCTCGTCGACCAGGTCGACCATCTCGTCCGTGCTGTGCACCCAGCGGACGATGAAGGACTCCACGCCCCAGCTCAGCGCGAGCTGGTTGCGGGTCGACTCGTCCGTCGTGAAGGCCAGGATCGGCTGCTCGGCGCGGTAGCGGGAGAGCCTGCGGGCCGTGTCGCCGGACTGGGTGAAGGCGATCAGCGCCTTGCCGCCCAGGAAGTCCGCGATCTCGCACGCCGCGCGGGCCACGGAACCGCCCTGCGTACGGGGCTTCTTGCCCGGGACCAGCGGCTGGAGGCCCTTGGAGAGCAGCTCCTCCTCCGCCGCGACCACGATCTTCGACATCGTCTTGACGGTCTCGATCGGGTACGCGCCCACCGACGACTCGGCGGAGAGCATGACCGCGTCCGCGCCGTCCAGGATCGCGTTCGCGACGTCGGACGCCTCGGCGCGCGTCGGACGGGAGTTGGTGATCATCGACTCCATCATCTGGGTCGCCACGATCACCGGCTTGGCGTTGCGGCGGCACAGCTCGATGAGGCGCTTCTGCACCATCGGGACCTTTTCGAGCGGGTACTCGACGGCCAGGTCACCACGGGCCACCATGACGCTGTCGAACGCCGCGACGACGGCCTCCATGTTGGCGACGGCCTGCGGCTTCTCGACCTTGGCGATGACGGGGACCCGGCGGCCCTCCTCGTCCATGATCTTGTGGACGTCCAGCACGTCGTGCGCGTCGCGGACGAACGACAGCGCGACCATGTCGCAGCCCATCCGCAGCCCGAAGCGCAGGTCGTCGATGTCCTTCTCGGAGAGGGCCGGGACGTTGACCGCCGCGCCGGGCAGGTTGATGCCCTTGTGGTCGGAGATCACACCGCCCTCGATGACGATGGACTTGACCTCGGGGCCCTCGACCTCGACGACCCGCAGCTCGACGTTGCCGTCGTTGATGAGGATCTGGTCGCCCTTGGAGACGTCGCCGGGCAGGCCCTTGTAGGTGGTGCCGCAGATCGACTTGTCGCCGGCGACGTCCTCGGTGGTGATGGTGAACTCGTCACCGCGCACCAGCTCGACCGGTCCCTCGGCGAAGGTCTCCAGGCGGATCTTGGGGCCCTGGAGGTCGACGAGCACGCCGACCGCGCGACCGGTGTCCTCCGCGGCCTTGCGGACGCGGTGGTACCGCTCCTCGTGCTCCGGGTGGCTCCCGTGGCTCATGTTCAGACGGGCCACATTCATGCCGGCCTCGATGAGCGACTTCAACTGCTCGTACGAGTCGACGGCTGGGCCCAGGGTGCAGACGATTTTGGAACGGCGCATGAGGCGGATCCTATCGGTTTGTTTCGATGCGGAATATTCCGTCTGGTGGAAAGTACAAATGGGCGGGTGTGCGCTCAGGCGATAGGTGTGCGAAGGGTGGGCGTTTCGTCGCCGTCCGTCCGCTCCACCAGGGCGAAGCTCTGCCGCGCGATCTCCAGCTCCTCGTCGGTCGGCACCACGGCCACCACCACCCGGGCACCGTCCGGCGAGATGACCCGCGGTTCGTCGGAACGTACGGTATTGCGCTCGGCGTCCACCGCCAGACCCAGGTTCTCCAGGCCCGCCACCGCAGCTTCCCGTACCGCCGCCGCGTTTTCCCCGACACCCGCCGTGAACGCCACCGCGTCCACCCGGCCGAGTACCGCCGTGTACGCGCCGATGTACTTCCTCAACCGGTGGATGTAGACGTCGAACGCGAGCCGCGCCCGCTCGTCGCCCTCCTCCACCCGGCGGCGGATCTCGCGCATGTCGTTGTCCCCGCAGAGGCCGACCAGACCGCTCTTCTTGTTCAGAAGTTCATCGATCTCGTCCACGGACATGCCCGCCACCCGCTTGAGATGGAACGTGACCGCCGGATCGATGTCCCCGGAGCGCGTCCCCATCACCAGCCCCTCCAGCGGCGTCAGCCCCATCGACGTGTCCACGCAGCGGCCCCCCTCGACGGCCGACGCGGAGGCGCCGTTGCCGAGGTGCAGCACGATGACATTGACCTCGGACGGGTCCTTGCCCAGCAGCTCGGCCGTCCTGCGCGAGACGTACGCGTGCGACGTGCCGTGGAAGCCGTAGCGGCGGATACGGTGCGCGTCGGCCGTCGCCGTGTCGATCGCGTACCGCGCGGCGTGCTCCGGCATCGTCGTGTGGAACGCGGTGTCGAAGACGGCGACCTGCGGCAGGTCGGGGCGGAGCCGCTGGGCGGTACGGATCCCGGTGAGGTTGGCCGGATTGTGCAGCGGCGCGACCGGCACCAGCCGCTCGATCTCCGCCAGTACGGCGTCGTCCACGACCGTCGGCGCGCTGAACTTCAGCCCGCCGTGCACCACCCGGTGGCCGATCGCCGCCAGCTCGGGGGAGTCGAGACCGAGCCCGTCGTGCGCCAGCTCCGCCGCGACGGCCTCCAGCGCCGCCGCGTGGTCGGCGATCCTGCCCGTACGTTCGCGCTTCCCGCCGGGTCCTGACGCCAGCGGGGTGTGCACCAGGCGGGAGTTCTCCTCGCCGATGCGCTCGACCAGTCCGACGGCGAGCCGGGAGCTGTCCGCCATGTCCAGGAGCTGGTACTTCACGGACGAGGAACCGGAGTTGAGGACGAGGACACGGGTGGCGCGGGGAGTCACTGGCTGCTGGCCTTCTGCTGGACGGGGACGGGACTGGGAGTGCGGCGCGGTCATACGGGGGCGTCCTGCGCCTGTATCGCGGTGATGGCGACGGTGTTCACGATGTCCTGCACCAGCGCGCCGCGCGACAGGTCGTTGACCGGCTTGCGCAGCCCCTGGAGCACCGGACCCACGGCCACGGCGCCCGCCGAGCGCTGCACGGCCTTGTAGGTGTTGTTGCCGGTGTTCAGGTCCGGGAAGATCAGCACCGTCGCCTGCCCGGCCACCTCCGAGTCCGGCAGCTTGGTCGCGGCGACGGACGGCTCGACCGCCGCGTCGTACTGGATCGGGCCCTCGATGCGCAGCTCGGGCCGGGCCTCGCGCACCAGCTTCGTCGCCTCGCGCACCTTGTCGACGTCCGCGCCGGAGCCCGAGGTGCCCGTCGAGTACGAGAGCATCGCGATCCGCGGCTCGACCCCGAACCGGGCGGCGGTGACGGCGGACTGGACGGCGATGTCCGCGAGCTGTTCCGCGTTCGGGTCCGGGTTGACCGCGCAGTCGCCGTACACCAGCACCTTGTCGGCGAGGCACATGAAGAAGACCGACGAGACGATCGACGCGTCGGGCTTGGTCTTGATGATCTCGAAGGCGGGCCGGATCGTCGCGGCCGTCGAGTGCACCGAGCCCGAGACCATGCCGTCCGCGAGGCCCTGCTGGACCATGAGCGTGCCGAAGTAGTTCGGGTCGGCCACCACGTCGTACGCCAGCTCCACCGTGACGCCCTTGTGCTTGCGCAGCTCCGCGTACCGTTCCGCGAAGTCCTGGCGCAGGTCGGAGGTGGCAGGGTCGATGAGCTGGGTGGCGGACAGGTCGATGCCGAGGTCGGCGGCCTTCTTGCGCAGGACGTCGACGTCGCCGAGCAGGGTCAGGTCGCAGACGTCGCGGCGCAGCAGTACGTCGGCGGCGCGCAGTACGCGCTCCTCGGTGCCCTCGGGCAGTACGACCCGGCGGCGCAGGGAGCGCGCCTGCTCCAGCAGGTCGTGCTCGAACATCATCGGCGTGACATGGCCGCTGCGGGCCACCGACATCCGCGCCAGCAGATCGGCGGTGTCGACATGGCGCTCGAAGAGGCCGAGCGCGGTCTCCGCCTTGCGGGGCGTCGCCGCGTTCAGCTTCCCCTCCATGCCGAAGAGTTCGGTGGCGGTGGGGAAGGAGCGGCCCGGTACGGAGACCACCGGGGTGCCGGGCGCGAGCCGGGCGGCGAGGGTGAGGACGGTGTCGTCGGGCCGCTCGTCGAGGGTGAGCAGGACGCCCGCGATGGGCGGGGTGCCGGCCGAGTGCGCGGCGAGCGCGCCGACCACCAGATCGGCCCGGTCGCCGGGGGTGACCACCATGCAGCCGGGGGTGAGGGCGCCCAGGAAGTTGGGGAGCATGGCGCCGCCGAAGACGAAGTCCAGCGCGTTCCTGGCGAGCCCGGAGTCGTCGCCGAGCAGCACGGTGCCGCCCAGCGCCTGGGTGATCTGGGCGACGGTCGGGGCGGCGAGCGCGGGCTCGTCGGGCAGCACGTGGCAGGGGACCGGGAGCTGCGCGGCCAGGCCCTCGGCGATGGCCGCCCGGTCCTCGGCGGCGACCCGGTTGACGACCATGGTCAGGACGTCGCAGCCGAGCACCTCGTAGGCGCGGTGCGCGTTGCGCGCCTCGGCGCGTACGGACTCGGCGCTCTGGCCCTTGCCGCCGACGACGGCGATCACGGAGGCGCCGAACTCGTTGGCGAGCCGGGCGTTGAGGGACAGCTCGTCGGGGAGCTGGGTGGCGGCGAAGTCCGTGCCCAGGACGAGGACGACCTCGTACCCCCGCGCCACCCCGTGGAACCGCTCCACCAGCCGCTGGACCAGTTCGTCGGTGCCCCGCTCGGCCTGGAGGGCGGCGGCCTCGTGGTAGTCGAGGCCGTAGACGGAGGACGGGTCCTGCGACAGCCGGTAGCGGGCGCGCAGCAGGTCGAAGAGGCGGTCGGGGCCGTCGTGGACCAGCGGCCGGAAGACCCCCACCCGGTCCACCTGGCGGGTCAGGAGTTCCATGACTCCCAGCTCGACGACCTGCCGGCCGTCCCCGCGATCGATCCCGGTCACGTACACGCTGCGCGTCACGCGTGCTCTCCCGTTCCTGCTCATGGCCCGTTCCGCGGCGCGCCGGTCGGGGGATCGTCCCCGTGGCCCCGCGGGACGGGTCCCGGTTCGTGTGGACCACCAGGGGAGTTCGCGCCCCCGGTGAGTGGCGCATGAATGGCGCGATCCCGTTGGGGTGGCCATGTCCTCTTGACAATACCTCCGGGGGTCGTTAACGCGCCCGGGGAATCCCCGGGTTTACAGCGACTGCGACGGCAGGAGAAAGCGCAGGTCGAAGCGTTTCTTCAGGCCGCTGGGCGCGTCCCCGGCGGCTACCCCGGCGCCCTCGTACGAAACGAACAGTGACGCGGTCAACAAGAGCGATGGCCGGTACGTGGCCCCGATCACCCGTGGGAGGATCGGACGCGCACGGGGCCGCGTACGAAGATGCGCGCGACGCGGCATACGGCACCACGAGCGAGCAGGAGACACAGCACGATGCGTATCGGAGTTCTCACCGCAGGCGGCGACTGCCCCGGCCTGAACGCAGTGATCCGTTCGGTCGTGCACCGCGCCATGACCGGCCACGGCGACGAGGTCATCGGCTTCGAGGACGGCTTCAAGGGGCTGCTCGACGGCCACTACCGCCCCCTCGACCTCAACGAGGTCAGCGGCATCCTCGCGCGCGGCGGCACCATCCTCGGCTCGGCCCGGCTGGAGCGCGGCAGACTGCGCGAAGCCGCCGAGAACTGTGCCGAGCTGGCCCGCCGGTACGGCATAGACGCCCTCATCCCGATCGGCGGCGAGGGCACGCTGACCGCGGCCCGGCTGCTCTCCGACGCGGGCATGCCGGTCGTCGGCGTACCGAAGACCATCGACAACGACATCCACTCCACGGACCGCACCTTCGGCTTCGACACCGCCGTCACGGTCGCCACGGAGGCCATCGACCGCCTCAAGACCACCGCCGAGTCCCACCAGCGGGTGATGGTCGTCGAGGTCATGGGGCGGCACGCGGGCTGGATCGCGCTGGAGTCCGGGATGGCGGGCGGCGCGCACGGGATCTGCCTGCCGGAGCGGCCCTTCGAGGTCGACAGCCTGGTGAAGATGGTCGAGGAGCGCTTCTCCCGGGGCAAGAAGTTCGCGGTGATCTGTGTCGCCGAGGGCGCGCACCCGGCGGAGGGCTCGATGGAGTACGGCAAGGGCGAGATCGACCAGTTCGGGCACGAGCGGTTCCGCGGTATCGGCAACGTCCTCGCGTCGGAGCTGGAGCGCCGGCTGGGCAAGGAGGCCAGGCCGGTCATCCTGGGCCATGTCCAGCGCGGCGGCACCCCGACGGCGTACGACAGGGTGCTCGCGACGCGGTTCGGCTGGCACGCGGTGGAGGCGGCGCACCGCGGCGAGTTCGGCCGGATGACGGCGCTGCGCGGCACGGCGATCGAGATGGTGCCGCTGGCGGAGGCGGTCACGCAGCTCAAGACCGTGCCGGCGGACCGGATGTTCGAGGCGGAGTCGGTGTTCTAGGCCTCCACCGGAGCCCTGGCCCCTGGCCCTACCCCTTCACCGCGCCGCCGAGGGCGAAGCCGCCGCCCAGCTTGCGCGAGATCAGGATGTAGAGCGCCAGCACCGGCACCGAGTACAGGATCGAGAAGGCCGCGAGCTGCCCGTAGATCACCGAGCCGTAGTTGCCGAAGAAGGTGAAGATGGAGACGGAGGCGGGCAGTTGCTCCGGGGTGAGCAGCAGCATGAACGGGACGAAGAAGTTCCCCCAGAGCTGGATGAACGTGTAGATCGTCACCACGGTCAGCCCCTGGCCCATCAGCGGCAGCACCACCCGGGTCAGCGTCTGGAGGTTCGACGCCCCGTCCGTCCACGCGGCCTCCTCCAGGACGACCGGGACACCGTCCATGAAGTTCTTCATCAGCCAGATGGAGAACGGCAGTTGGGAGGTGGCGAGGAAGAGCGCGGTGCCGTGCAGGGTGTCGATCAGATCGACCTGCACGAAGAGCCCGTACACCGGGACCATGATCGCGGTGATCGGCAGGCAGGTCGTGAACAGGATCGTCAGCAGATACGGGCGGTTGAAGCGCGAGCGGTAGCGGGAGAGCGGATACGCGGCGAGCGCCGCGCAGACCACCGTCAGCAGGGTCGCGCTCCCGCACAGCAATACGCTGTTGATCATCGGCGTGAAGGTGATCTCGTCGGTGAGGACCGCGTCGAAGTTCTCCGTCGTGGCCGCGGAGGGGAGCCGTACCCGCAGATCGGCGTCCGTGTCGACGGACGCCAGGAGCAGCCAGACGAGGGGGAGGGCGAACGCCGCCGCCGTCAGCAACAGGGCCGCGTCGGCGGCCAGTCGGCCACGTGTGCGGCGTGTGAGCGGACGTCTCGTACGTTCCGGGAGTCCGGCCCGTGGCCCTCCCGGGAGCCGACGTCTCGTACGTTCCGGGAGTCCGATCCGTGGCCGCATCACACCTCCACCTTCATCAGCCGCAGATAGACCACCGAGAAGAGCGCCCCGACCAGCAGCAGGAGCAGCGCGACCGCCGTGCCGTAGCCGATCAGGCTCTTCAGGAACGCCTGGTCGTACATGAACACCGGCAGCGTCTGGCTGCGGTTGCCGGGGCCACCGCGGGTCATCGCCCAGATCAGCCCGAAGACGGAGAGGGTGGAGAGGGTGTTGAGCATCAGGTTGGTGCCGATGGAGCGGCGGATCATCGGCAGGGTGATGTGCCACAGTCGCCGTACCCCGCTCGCGCCGTCGACCTGCGCCGCCTCCGTCACGTCCTGGGGGATCTCGGCGAGCGCCGCCGAGTAGATCAGCATCGAGAAGGCCGTGCCGCGCCAGACGTTGGCGAACGACACCGCCAGGATCGGCAGGGTGAACAGCCAGTTCTGGGAGGGGAGATGGAGCGTCTCCAGGATCGCGTTGAGGGTGCCCTCGCGGCGGAAGAAGGCGTAGAGCAGAAACGCGGCGACGATCTCGGGCAGCACCCATGCCGCGATCACCAGCGCGCCGGTGAGGGTACGGACCGGGCGGGAGGCGGCGCGCATCAGCCCCGCGAGCGCCAGCCCCAGGGTGTTCTGGCCGAGGACGGCCGAGACGACCGTGAAGACGAGCGTGAGCCACACCGCGTTGCGGAACGCCTCGTCGGCGAAGGCCCGGCGGAAGTTCGCCAGACCGACGAAGTCCGAGGACGACGAGCCCGTCAACTGCGTGTCGGTGAAGGCGATCCAGGCGCAGTAGCCGATCGGCCCGGCCAGGAAGAGCAGCAGGAGGGCGGTGGCCGGGGCGATCGGCAGCCACCGCCACACCCCGCTCGGGCGCCGTCCCTTCCGGAGGCCGGAGCGCCGCCGGCCGGCCCCGGAACCGGCCCCGGACCCGTCCGGCGCGCTGCCCGGCGTCCCGTCCGCCGTACCGCCCGGCACCCCGTCCGGTGTCCCGGCCCGGAGCCCCGCCGTACTCACTCGCCGGTCACCGCGCCGTCGACGATGGTCCGTAGCTGCTCGTCGTACGCCGTCGCCGCCTCGGCCGGGGTGCCGTCCCCCGTCGTCACCGTCTCCATCGCCTCGCCGATCGCCGTCGACACCTGCGGATAGACCGGCAGCGCGGGCCGGTAGTGGGTGAACTCGACCAGCCCGGTGAAGAACCGGATGCCCGGCATGGACTTCAGATAGCGCGGATCGGCCGCCACGTCCTTCCGTACGGCGATCTGCGCGGCGGCGACGTCCCACGCGACCGCGTTCTCCGCCGTCTGCAAGGTCTTGATGAACTCCCAGGCCAGATCAGGGTTGTTGGCCTTCCGCGGGATCGCCCACGTCCAGCCGCCGGACATCGACACCGCGCCCGGCGCCTGGCCGCGCTGGGTGGGCATCGGCGTCTGCGCCAGCTCCCGCGACCACGCGGACCACTCCTTCGGCCCCTGGTTGATCCAGTTCTGGCCCATCCAGGAGCCGTCCAGCGAGATCGCCAGCTTTCCCTCGGGGAGGAGTTCCGTCGCGACCCGCGTACCGATGTTCGGGTCGAGCGCGTCCGAGACGTCCGGGCCCAGCTTCTCCGCGTACACCGTGCGGACGAAGTCCAGCGCGTCCCGGAACCCCTGCCCGCCGGTCACCCACTTCTTGGCGGCCGGGTCGTAGAGCGGGTCCGCGCCCGTCCCGTACAGCAGCATCTCGAAGCCCTGCATCACCGCCGCCTCACCGGGCGCCTTGCCCGTGTAGACGTTCAGCGGGACGACCCCGGGGACCTTCTCCTTGACGGTACGGGCCGCGTCCAGGACCTCCGCCCAGTTCTTCGGTGCCCAGTCGGCGGGCAGCCCGGCCCGCGCGAAGATCTTCTTGTTGAACCAGAGGCCGCGGGTGTCGGTCCCGTCCGGGATGCCGTACGTCTTTCCGTCCTCGGCCCTGGCCGCCGTCTTCGCCGTGTCGACGAACTGGTCCCAGGCGTCCCACTTCGCCACGTACGTGTCCAGCGGGCGCAGATAGCCCGCCTTGATGTCGGAGTTGATCAGGAAGGTGTCCTCGTAGACCAGATCCGGGGCGGTCTTCGCGGAGCGCATCATCTGCTGCGCCTTGGTCGCGTAGTCGTTGTCCGGCGCCTGGATCGGGATCAGCTTGACCTTCTTGCCCGGGTGGGCCTTCTCGAACTCCCGCTTCACGGAATCCAGATGCTGGTCCTTGAAGCGGATCTTGTTGTCGGTGGAGCGGTTGTACGCGACCTTCACGGTGTCCGGATCGCTGCCGGAACCGCCGCCGCACGCGGTGAGCGAACCGGCCGCGAGGACGGTGGCGAGGACAGAGGCGAGGATGAGCGGGGCGGTGGGGCGCACGGGCACGACCTCCTCATGAGCCACGGGGGGCTGCCCGGCGACCGTAGGACCAGCTCAATCGCAGGGTCAATCCCCGTGCAGGGGCCAGTAGTTGGCTCCCCCCGGCGTGAGCCCCGGCGCAGAACCGTCCGGGGCGCGCGCTCAGTGGGACGCGGGCAGCCAGCGGTACTGGAGCTCGGGCCGCCCCACCTGTCCGTACTGCGGACTGCGTACCGCCCGCCCGTTGGTCACCAGATGTTCCAGATAGCGGCGCGCGGTGATCCGCGAGATGCCCACCTCGGTGCCCATCTCGCTGGCGGTCAGCCCGGTCGCGGACGCGCGGAGCGTACGGGTCACCGCCTCCAGCGTCGGCGCGCTCAGCCCTTTCGGCAGCGAGGACGGCTGCGGCGCCCGCAGCGCGCCCAGCGCCCGGTCCACCTCCTCCTGTCCGCTGGCCTCGCCCGCCGCCGCGCGGAACTCGGCGTACCGGGTGAGCCGGTCACGCAGCGTCGCGAACGTGAAGGGCTTCAGGACGTACTGGACGACACCGAGCGAGACACCCTCCCGCACCACCGTGAGATCGCGCGCCGAGGTGACCGCGATGACATCCGCGTGGTGCCCGGCGGCGCGCAGGCTGCGCAGCAACTGGAGGCCGTGCCCGTCGGGGAGGTACAGGTCGAGCAGGATCAGATCGATCTCGGTGCGGTCCAGCAGCCGCCCCGCCTCGGCGCGCGAGTGGGCGACGCCCGCGACCGCGAAGCCGGGCACCCGGCCCACGTAGAGCTGGTGCGCGTCGGCGGCGACCGGGTCGTCCTCGACGACCAGCACCCGGATTGCCGGTCCTGCCTGGCCCGTGGGGGGCAGCGCGCTCACCGGTCCGCCTCCGTGGAGCCGCCCGGAGCACCGGCCGCCGCCCCGTCCGTACGGCCCGGCGACGCGCCTGTACGGTCCGCCGCCCCGTCCGTACGGTCCGGCCGCGGGCCCAGCGGCAGCCGTACGGTGAACTCCGCGCCGCCCTCCGCGCCCCGCGCCAGCTCCACCGTCCCGCGTGCGCGGTGCACCGCCTGCCGTACGAGGCCGAGCCCCAGCCCGCGACCGGGGCCCCGGGTGGACCAGCCGCGCAGGAACACCTCGTCCCGGTCGTGCGGATCGACCCCCGCCCCGGTGTCCCGTACCCCGAGCAGCAGCTCGCCGGCCGCCGCGTCGACCAGTGCCGTCACCGTCACCCGCGCGCCCTCGCCGCCCTGCGCCGCGTCCACCGCGTTGTCGATCAGATTGCCCAGGATGGTCACCAGGTCACGGGGAGGCAGCGTCGGCGGCAGCACCCCGTCGTCGATCCGGCTGTCGTCGGCGAGCACCAGCTCCACACCGCGCTCGTTCGCCTGCGCCGCCTTGCCCAGCAGCAGCGCGGCGAGCACCGGCTCGGCGACCGCCCCGACGACCTTGTCCGTCAGCTCCTGGGCCAGCTCCAGCTCCGCCGTGGCGAACTCCACCGCCTGCTCCACCCGTCCCAGCTCGATCAGCGAGACCACCGTGTGCAGCCGGTTGGCCGCCTCGTGCGCCTGCGAACGCAGCGCCTGGGTGAACCCGCGCTCCGAGTCCAACTCACCTGACAGCGCCTGAAGTTCCGTGTGATCGCGCAAGGTGATCACCGTACCGCGCTGCTCCCCGCCGACCACCGGTCGCGTATTGACCACCACGATCCGGTCGGCGGTCATGTGCACTTCGTCCACCCGCGGCTCCGAGGCGAGCAGCGCGCCCGTCAGCGGCGCGGGCAGCCCCAGCTCCGCGACGGGGCGGCCCACGGCGGACTCGTCAAGCCCCAGCAGCTCCCGTCCGCCGTCGTTCACCAGCGCGATCCTGCGCCCGCCGTCCAGCATCAGCAGCCCCTCGCTCACCGCGTGCAGCGCGGCCTGGTGGTAGTCGTGCATCGCGCTCAGCTCCGCCGCGTTCATCCCGTGGGTGTGCCGGCGCAGCCGCGCGTTGATCACGTACGTACCGAGCCCGCCGAGCGCCAGCGCCGCGCCCGCCGCCAGCGCCAGGACCCTGACCTGCTGTGTCACCTCGCTGGAGATCCGCTGCACGGTGATCCCGACGGCGACCAGCCCGGTGATCCGGCTGCCGTCCCGCACCGGGACCACCGCCCGCACGGAGGGGCCGAGCGTGCCCGTGTACGTCTCCGTGAACGTCCTGCCGTGCAGCGCGGGAGCCGTACGGCCCAGGAAGCGCTGCCCGATCTGCCCGGGGTCGGGGTGCGTCCAGCGGATGCCCCGCGGGTTCATGATCGTGATGAAGTCGATGCCGGTGTCGTGCCGGACCCGCTCCGCGTACGGCTGGAGCTTGGCGCTCGGATCCGGCGTACGGATGGCCTCCCGCACCGACGGGGAGTCGGCCAGCGCGTGCGCGGTGGCCAGAACCTGCTTGCGTGCGGTCTCGTCCGCGTGGGTACGGCTGGTCACGTAGGCGAAGACGGAGCACCCCACGACGACGGCCGCGACCAGGACGACCTGCATCGCGAAGAGCTGCGCGGCGAGACTGCGGGGGCGGGGCAGATGCATGAAACAAGAATGCCTGGCCTGATTCATATGAACGAAATGAACGTAAGGGTGACCGGCGTCACAACGGTGGTGGATAGTCACCGGGACCCCTCGGACAGGGATGGGGGAACGCAGGGACGAGTCAAGGAGGACCCGTGGCCGCAGCAAAGCGGGACCGTACCCACTTTCTGTACATAGCGGTGATCGCAGCCGTGGTACTCGGCATCACGGTGGGCTTCGCGGCTCCCGGGGTGGCCGTCGAGCTGAAGCCGCTCGGTACCGGCTTCGTCAACCTCATCAAGATGATGATCTCGCCAGTCATCTTCTGCACCATCGTGCTGGGCGTCGGATCCGTCAGGAAGGCCGCCAAGGTCGGCGCGGTCGGCGGCCTCGCCCTCGGCTACTTCATGCTGATGTCGACCGCCGCGCTCGGCATCGGCCTGCTCGTCGGCAACATTCTCCAGCCCGGTGCGGGTCTCCACATCACGGAGGCCAGCAAGGGCGTCGGCGCGGCCCAGGCCGAAGGCGCGAGCGAGACCACCTCGGACTTCCTCCTCAGCATCATCCCGAAGACGATGGTCTCGTCCTTCACCGAGGGCTCGGTCCTCCAGACCCTGCTGATCGCCCTGCTCGCGGGCTTCGCGATCCAGGCGATGGGCAAGTCCGGCGAGCCGATCCTGCGCGGGATCGGGCACATCCAGCGCCTGGTCTTCCGCATCCTCGCGATGATCATGTGGGCCGCTCCGGTCGGTGCCTTCGGCGCCATCGCCGCCGTGGTCGGCGAGACGGGCATCGACGCGCTGAAGTCGCTCGCGATGATCATGATCGGCTTCTACGTCACCTGTGCGCTCTTCGTCTTCCTGGTCCTCGGCGCGCTGCTGCGCCTGGTCGCGGGCATGAACATCTTCTCGCTGCTGAAGTACCTGGGCCGCGAGTTCCTGCTGATCCTCTCCACCTCCTCCTCCGAGTCGGCGCTGCCGCGCCTCATCGCGAAGATGGAGCACCTGGGTGTCAGCAAGCCCGTCGTCGGCATCACCGTGCCGACCGGCTACTCCTTCAACCTCGACGGCACCGCCATCTACCTGACGATGTCCTCGCTCTTCATCGCCGAGGCGATGGGTAACCCGCTGTCGATCGGGGAGCAGATCTCGCTGCTGCTCTTCATGATCATCGCCTCGAAGGGCGCGGCGGGTGTCACCGGCGCGGGTCTGGCGACCCTGGCCGGCGGGCTCCAGTCGCACCGCCCCGAGCTGGTCGACGGTGTCGGCCTGATCGTCGGCATCGACCGCTTCATGAGCGAGGCGCGCGCGATGACGAACTTCGCGGGCAACGCGGTCGCCACCGTACTGATCGGTACGTGGACGAAGGAGATCGACAAGGACCAGGTCGCCGAGGTCCTCGCGGGCAACCGGCCGTTCGACGAGAAGACGCTCGTGGACGACGGCCACGGCGGCGGTCACGACGACGGTACGGCCGCGGACGCCGCGCCGAAGGAGTCGGCGCCCGCGCCGCGCGACGGCGAGAAGGCCGGCGTCTGACCCCGACGCGGTAGGCCGCGTGGAGCCGCCGAGAGCCGCGCGGATCCACGAGGAACCCCGGCCGGGGCACCCCCCACTTCCCACCGACCCCGGCCCCGCGAAAGACCGGCCCGTACGGAGACGCCTTCCGTACGGGCCGGTCCGCTGTTCAGCGGGTGATGTGCGGCGGGGTGCCGCTCAGCGGGGCGTGGGCGGGACGGTGGCGTCGGCCGCCCAGGCCACATGGCCGTCGGGGCGTACGAGCACCGCGCGCACGCCGGACCAGCCGGGGTGCGCGGAGGCGAGGCGGGCGCGGTACGGGACGGTGCCGGGCGGGGTCTCGGGTGCGCCCCCGTCGGCTCCGCCTCCGGCGAGGTCGAGCAGGACGTGCCGGCCGTCGCGCAGCAGATCGAACAGCCGGTACGGGCCGGCCGCGCCCTCGGCGCCCGGGCCGCCCGTGTCGCCCGTACCGGCCGGGTCGAGCGCCAGGTCGGGGGCGCGCCGCCCGGTCAGCGGGTGTACGGGGTCGCCCGGCGCGGGCGGATAGGCCACGGCCAGCCCGGACAGCCGCTCGGCGAGGTCTTTCGAGAAGGCCGGTACGGACGCGATCCGCCCGCCGATGAACGCGCGCAGCGCCAGCCCCTCCGTCGAGAAGCCCGTCATGAGGGCGGTCTGCGCCCGTGTGCTCTCCAGCAGCTCGGCCCCGACCGGGTGCCGCTCGTCGTGGTAGCTGTCCAGCAGGGCCGCGGGCGCCGTGCCCCGCACGGTCGCGGCCAGCTTCCACCCCAGGTTGGTGGCGTCCTGGATGCCCACGTTGAGGCCGACGCCGCCGGACGGGAAGTGCATGTGCGCGGCGTCGCCCGCGAGCAGCACCCGCCCGGCGCGGTAGCGCGCGGCCTGCCGGGTCGCGTTGCCGAACCGGGAGAGCCAGACCGGGTCGCGCATACCGAAGTCCCGGCCGGTGATCCCCGCGACCTTGGTCCGCAGCTCCTCCAGGGTGGGGTCGCCGGCCGGGGTGGCCCCGAAGTCCTCCGGGGTGGCCCCGACGAAGCGGTGCAGGCCGCCGGGGAGCCGCACGGCGAGCAGCCCGCCCCGGGGGCCCCACGCGGTGAGGCCCACCTCCGCGGGCGGGTCGTCCAGCACGACATCGCCGAGCCACCCCCAGACGGTGGCGTCGGTGCCGGGGAAGTCGATGCCCGCGGCGGAGCGCACCGTACTGCGGGTGCCGTCGCAGCCGACGACGTACGCCGCCTCCAGGGCGTACGGACCGTCGGGCCCCTCCACCTGCACGGTCACCGAGCCCGCCCCGGCCTCTGAGCCCGAGCCGGTCCCGGGGCCCGAGCCGGTCCCTGAGCCGGCCTGTGGGCCCGTCTCCGGGGCTGCCTCCGCCCCGTCCGCCTCCTGGGCGAGCCCGGTCACCCGGTGGCCGCGCAGGACCCGCGCTCCGGCCGCCCGCGCGTGCGCCTCCAGCAGCTCCTCCGTGCGGGTCTGGGGGAGCGCGAGGGTGAACGGGAACGGCGTGTCCAGCGCCGCGAAGTCCATCCGCTCCGTCAGCCCGCCGAAATGGCCTTCCGGGATGCGTACCCCTTCCGCGAGGAACGGCTCCGCGATCCCGCGGATGGCCAGGTTCTCGATGGTGCGCGGATGGACGGTGAGCGCCCTGGAGTGCGGGCCCCTGGCCGCCCGCGCCTCCAGGACGGTGACGGACGCGCCGCCGAGCCGCAGCTCCGCCGCCAGCCACAGCCCGACCGGGCCGCCGCCGACGACGACCACCTCTTCCCTGGTCCGTACTAGGGTCCCCATGGTTCCCCTCACTTCCTGGTCACTGACCAATAGCCTCGGGACGAGTAGACTAGGTCAGTGACCAAAAAGCAACCGGTCGACCCCGGCAGGGCCCGGCTCGACCCCGCCGCCGTGGCGCGCGCGGCGCTGGACCTGCTCGCGGAGAAAGGTGCCGACGCGGTGTCGGTACGCGCGGTCGCGGACCGGCTGGGCGTCCGGATGAACACCGTGCTCTGGCACGTGAAGACCAAGGCCGGGCTGCTGGACCTGATGGCGGACGCGATCGTCGCCGCCATGCCCCTGGACGGGCTGCCGGAGCCCTGGGACGACCGGGTGCGCGAACTGGCCACCCGCTACCGCCGCGCGCTGCTCGCCCACCGCGACGGAGCCGCGATCGTGGCGGGGACGTACGCCGCCGAGCCCGCGACGCTGTGCAGCGCCGAGGCGCTGGTCGCGGCGCTGCGCGCGGGCGGGCTCGGGGAGCGCGAGGCCGCGTGGGCCTGCTTCACCCTCGTCTACTACGTGCTCGGGTTGACGCAGGAGGAGCAGGCGGCCCCGGACGAGGTCGGCGACCGCCTCGCGCGGGTGCTCGCCACGGGGGAGTACCCCGAGCTGAGCCGGGGCGCGCCGCACCTGACGGAGGCGACGTTCGACGAGCGCTTCGACTACGGGCTGGAGCTGATCCTGGGCTCACTGAGGGCCGCGGGGCGGGGTGCGTAGCCCCGCGCCCGCGTGCCGGTCGGCTACCAGGCCACCGGCAGGGTGTGCGGGAAGCGCCGGATGGTCTCCGTGTCCCAGGTCAGATCCTCGGCCGGCACCGCCAGCCGCAGGTCCGGGAAGCGCGCCAGCAGCCCCGTGAACGTCGCCTCCAGCTCCACCATCGCCAGGGGGGCGGCGATACAGCGGTGGCCGCCCCAGCCGAATGTCATGTGCGGGGTCGGCGGACGGTCCGGATCGATGACGTCCGGCTCCGCGAATCGCTTCGGATCGCGGTTGGCCGTCAGATACGCGACCTGGACGTAGTCGCCCGCCTTGATCGTCACCCCGCCCAGCTCCACGTCCTCCAGCGCGATGCGCGGCAGTCCGACCCCCTTGCGGAACGGGATGTAGCGGAGCAGTTCGTCCAGCAGCCGGGACAGGCTCTCCGCGCCGCCGCGCGCCCGCTCCATCAGCTCGGGCCGGGTGAGCAGCAGATAGGCGATGTTGCTGATCTGGCACGTCGCCGTGTCGTGGCCGCTCAGCATCAGGGTCAGCGACATGACCGCCAGATCCTGGTCGTCGAAGACGTCGTCGCCGTCCTTCGCGGCGGCCAGGACGCTGATCAGATCGTCACCCGGGACGCGCCGCCGCTCGGTGACCAGGGTGCTGAAGTACGTGCGCAGCTCCCGCTTGGCGTCGGCGGCGTCCTGCCCCTTCTCCGAGGCCGTCGACAGCAGGCTGTGGGCGTGCCGCTGCATCGTCGGCCGGTCGGCGGGCGCGATCCCGAGCAGCGAGCAGATGGTCTGCTGCGGAAGCTCGTCCGACAGGTGGCGCACCAGATCGGCGGGCGGTCCCTGCTCGGCCATGGCGTCCAGCAACTCGTCCACGACCCCCTCGACGGCGGGCCGCATCCGGTCCACCTCACTCTTCGTGAACGCCTGTGAGGCCAGCCGGCGCAGCCGGGTGGAGCGGGGCGGGTCCAGCACGTTGAGCGATTCGGCGAAGACCATCGGCTCCGGGGTCATCCGCGGATAGTCGTGCCCCACGACACCGGCCCGGCTGAGCCGCTGATCGATCGTCACCTGCCGTACCTCGTCGAAGTCGGTGACGAGCCAGGTCTCGTCGTCGCCGTACGGCAGCCGGATCCGGGTGACGGGCCCCCGGCTCATCAGCTCCGCGAGCGAGGGATCGAACTCCAGGCCCTCGCTGAAGTCGAACGGGCAGGTGGGGGTCGTACCGGTCGTACCGGTCTCGGTCATCGCGTACTCCAGCACGGGCGCGTCGGTGTTCTGAACGGGTGTCACGGAACGAGGGATACGTACCTCCCCCATATCGGGGATATGCCTGCTATCGGGCAAATGGCTATGAGTCGCCGTCCGTGAATATTTGCGGTATCGGCAAGTGTGTTTGCCGTGGCCCCGGGTACGGGCGGACCATCTCCGTGAACGGAGGTACTGCACATGACTGAGCCACAAGGACAGGCGGACGGGACCCGGCGGGCACAGCGCTACGAGGTCGTGGTCATCGGCGGAGGAGCGGCGGGACTCAGCGGCGCCCTGACCCTGGCCCGGGCGCGCCGCTCGGTGCTGGTGATCGACGCGGGACACCCGCGCAACGCCCCCGCGGACCACATCCACAACTACCTGGGGCGCGAGGGGACCGCCCCGGCGCGGCTGCTGGACCTGGGCCGGGAGGAGGCGACGGCGTACGGCGCCGAGATCCTTCAGGGCGAGGTGGCCACGGCGGAACGCCTGCCGGCCCCGGACGCCCCGGCCTCGCCGGCCCCGGACTCCCTGCCCATGGACTCCTCGGCCCCGGACTACTCGGATCCGGACTCCCCGGCCCCCGCGGGAGGCTTCCGCGTCGTCCTCACCGACGGCACCGCGGTCGAGGCGGACCGGCTGCTGGTGACCACCGGCCTGCTGGACGAGCTGCCCCCCGTCCCCGGGCTGGCCGAGCGCTGGGGACGCGACGTCCTGCACTGCCCGTACTGCCACGGCTGGGAGGTCCGCGACCAGCCCGTCGGCGTCCTGGCGACCGGCCCGCTCGCCGTCCACCAGGCGCTGATGTGGCGGCAGTGGACCGACGACGTGACCCTGTTCACGCACACCAGGCCCGAACTCGCCGACGAGGAGTACGAGCGGCTCGCGGCCCGGGGCGTCGCCGTGGTCGAGGGCGAGGTGGCCGCCCTGGAGGTCACCGACGACCGCCTCACCGGTGTGACCCTGGCCGGCGGCCGGGTGATCCCCCGCGGCGCCCTGGTGACCGGACCGCGCTTCACCGCACGCGCGGGCTTCCTCAAGGGGCTCGGCCTGGACGTGGCCGACCAGGAGATGGCCGGAGAGGTCATCGGCGCCACCGTGCCGTCCGACGCCTCCGGCGCGACATCGATACCGGGCGTGTGGGTGGCCGGCAACGTCACCGGCATGGCGGAGACCGTCATCGGGGCCGCCGCGGCGGCCGTACGCGCCGCTTCGATGATCAACGCCGACCTGATCGCCGAGGAGACGGCCCGCGCCGTCGCCGAGCGGCGGGCCCTCGTCAGCGCGGCATGACCGTCCACCCCGTCGTCCGCTTTCCCATTTCCTGTCCGTGACGAACAACGCGAAGCACAAGGGGAGCCACACGCATGCAGGACCACCACACCATCGCCCCGGGCGGGTCCCACGAGGAGTTCTGGGACGGCCGCTACGGGGTCGGCGAGCGGATCTGGAGCGGCGAGCCCAACACCGTCCTGGTCCGTGAAACCACCGGCCTGCCGCCCGGCCGCGCCCTGGACCTGGGCTGCGGCGAGGGGGCCGACGCGGTCTGGCTCGCGGAGCGCGGCTGGCACGTCACGGCCACCGACATCTCCCGCGTCGCCCTGGGCCGCGCGGCCCGGCACGCGGCGGACGCGGGGGTGGCCGACCGTATCGACTGGCAGTGGCACGACCTCACGGCCACCTTCCCGACGGGCGGATTCGACCTCGTCTCGGCCCATTTCCTGCACTCGCCCAGCGAGGAGTTCCCCCGTGAACGGATCCTGCGCGCCGCCGCCGCGTCCGTGGCCCCGGGCGGCACCCTGCTGATCGTCGGCCACGCGGGCTTCCCGTCCTGGGACCCGAACCCGCCGAACGTGCACCTCCCCACCCCCGAGGAGGTCCTGGCCTCCCTCGAACTCCCGGAAGGCCAGTGGGAGGTACTGCTCAGCGCGGAGCACGAACGCCTCCAGACCGCCCCGGACGGCGAGCAGGTCACCCGTACGGACAACGCGCTCAAGCTCCGACGCGCGCGCCCCTGACCGTCGCCGTGGTCGCCGCCGCCCCCGCCGTGGTGAGCGCCAGGGCCACCAGCGCGGCGCTCACCCACACCGGCGCGCGGAATCCGTGCCCCGCCGCGAGGGCGAGCCCGCCGCACCACGGCCCGGCGGCGGCGCCCACGTTGAGGGCCGCCGTCGCGAATCCGCCCGCCAGGGTCGGCGCACCCGTCGCCGCGTACAGCGCCTGCGAGATCAGGGTGGATCCGACCGCGAACGACAGCGCCCCCTGAACCAGGACGAGCACCGTCACCGCCGCCGGGCTCCCCGCCGTCACCGCGAGAACGACCCAGCCGGCCACCAGCGCGAGGCCGCCCGCCACCAGCAGCGGCACAGGGCGTACGTCGGCGATCCGGCCCCCGGCGGTGACCCCGACGAACGAGCCCACCCCGAACAGCGCCAGCATCACGGGCACCCACACCGTGCCGAGCCCGGTGACGGAGGTGACCAGCGGGGACAGATAGGTGAACGTGCAGAACGTCGCGCCGTTCACCAGGGCGCCCAGCACCAGCGTGACCAGCAGCCGCGGCTCACGCAACGCCCGGAACTCGGCCCGCGCACGCACACCCCCGGCCGCGCCCGCGGTCGGAGCGGCGCTCGACGACGGTACGGCCCGCAGGATCGCGAAGACGGCCGGCACCGACACCAGGGCCACCGCCCAGAACGCCGAGCGCCACCCCCAGACCTGCCCCAGCACCGCACCGGCGGGCACACCCACGACACACGCCATGGTCACACCGCCGAGCAGCGCCGAGGTGGCCCGTCCTGTCTTCGTACGGTCGACCATCGCGACCGCCGTCACCAGCGCCACCGCCAGGAACCCGGCATTGGCCAGCGCCCCGACGACCCGCGTGACGAGCAGTACGGCATAGCTCGTGGTGAGCGCCCCGACGACATGGACCACCAGGAAGGTCACCAGAAAGAGCAGCAGCGCGCGCCGCCGCGACCAGCGGCGGCTCACCACCGCCATCAACGGCGCGCCGACCACCATCCCCACGGCGAACGCCGAGGTCAGCGAGCCGGCGGCCGGAATGGACACCTGTAGATCGCGCGCGATGTCCGGCCCGAGGCCGGAGAGCATGAACTCGGACGTCCCCTGGGCGAAAACCGCCAGTCCGAGCAGGTAGAGAGCAAAAGGCACAACGAGACTCCGTCACCACATCGTGGAAAGCGTGGAAATGACCGCATGTCATCGCGCACCGGCCGGTGGACGGCAGGTGTGCGCGGGCCCGGCGGATCCGGTGAGGTGGGGAGGAGCGGGAGTCGCGACAGCGCATGTACGCGTGGAGACAGCACGTGGATGCATCACGGGGATACGTCACGTGGGTACGTCATGCGGGTACATGGAGACGTGCCGGCGCTACGGCCGGGCACACGCGGACTCGCCACCGGACGGCCGGTGGCTAGAGTCTTGACGCCTCAGGGCTGGACATGACGGCACCGTAACCAGCACCCGTACGCCCCGTCCACCTCATTTCCCGGCGGACCGGACGGCTGACCCATACTGACCCCATGTGGAAATGGTCGTTGACGTCCGTGGTGGTGAACCTGCTGCTGGGCGTTCCCGCGGTCGTACCGATCTTTCTGTGCTGGTACTTCGCCGCGAACGGGCCGCTCGCCGACCTCGGATGGACCCAGCGGGAGCCGACGGAGAACGACGGGATGCTCCTGTGGCTGGTGATCATCGTGCCCGTGGTGGTCGGGTTCGCCCTGCTCTGGTGGCTCGCCAACTACCCCGTGCGGCGCAGGATTCCGATGGCCTCCCGGTTGTACTGGCCGGCCAGTACGCTGCTGACCCTGGCGCCGACCGTCGTGCTCATGGCCGTGCTCTGAGGCGGGCGGGGGTACGACGCGGCGCCGGTTCCGGCGGCTCCGGGGGCTCCGGGTGGTCCAATGGGCGTCCGGGACCATCGGGAAAGGTGAGTGGTGCGCGTGCGGGCCGTGGTGTTCGAGGAGTTCGGGCAACTGCCCGAGGTACGGAACGTTCCCGACCCGGAGCCCGCCCCGGCCGGTGTGGTCGTACGGGTCGAGGCGACCGGCCTGTGCCGCAGCGACTGGCACGGCTGGATGGGCCACGACGAAGGGATCGCCCTGCCCCATGTGCCCGGCCATGAACTCGCCGGGCGTGTGGTGGCGGTGGGGGGCGACGTCGCGAACTGGCGTGTGGGAGACCGGGTCACGGTCCCCTTCGTCTGCGCCTGCGGTACGTGCGCGGCGTGCGTCGCCGGTGACCAGCAGGTCTGCGAGCGCCAGGAGCAGCCCGGATTCACCTACTGGGGATCGTTCGCGGAGTACGTCACCGTGCCCCGCGCGGACACCAACCTCGTCGCCGTCCCCGACACCCTGTCGTTCGCCACGGCGGCGGCCCTCGGCTGCCGCTTCGCCACCGCCTACCGCGCCGTCGTCGCCCAGGGCCGCACCCGCCCCGGCGAGTGGGTCGCGGTCCACGGCTGCGGCGGGGTCGGCCTCTCCGCCGTGATGATCGCGGTGGCGGCGGGCGCGCGCGTGGTCGCCGTCGATGTCACCCCGGGCGCCCTGGAGCTGGCCAGGAAGTTCGGCGCGTCGGTGTGCGTGAACGCCGGGGCGGTCCCCGACACGGCGTCCGCCGTACGGGCGGCGACGGGCGGCGGCGCGCACGTCTCCCTCGACACACTCGGCTCGGCGGCGACCTGCGCGGCGTCCGTGAAGGGCCTGCGGACCCGGGGCCGGCACGTACAGGTCGGCCTGCTCCCGGCGGACCGTACGCCCGTACCGATGGCCCACGTCGTCGCCCGCGAACTCGAAATCCTGGGCAGCCACGGCATGGCCGCCCACGCCTACCCGGAGATGATGCGCCAGATCGACGCGGGCACGCTCCGCCCCGACCTGCTGGTGTCCACGACCATCCCCCTGGACTCGGCCCCCGCCGCCCTGGCCGCGCTGAGCGACGGCTCGGCCGCGGGCATCACCGTCATCACCCCGCACACCGCCCCGTAGGGCTTCACAGGACGAAGGCCCTGGACACCGCCTCGGCCAGCGCCCGCCTGCGCCGCTCGTGCTCGGCGGGCGGCGCGTCCTCAGCCGCCGCGCCGGACAGGCCGGCGGACGACCAGGTCATCGCCATGGACATCAGCAGCGCGAGCACATCCTGCGGGGCGATCGAGGCGAGGACGAGGCCGTCGCGCTGCGCCTCGCCGATCGCCCGCAGCTTGGCAGCGCCCGCCGGAGTGTTGATCCCCCGCTTCTCGGTGCTCACGCCTTCGAGCCGCGCCCACGTGACCAGCCTGACCAGCTCGGGCCGCCGGACACAGGCGTCGTACAGCCCCAGGGCGTAGCCGGGGAGATCGTCGGCCGTGAACGGCGCGGCGTCGACAACGGCGTCCGCGTGCACACCGAAGACGGCGTCGAAGAGGGCGAGCTTGTCGCCGAAGTAGGCGTAGAGCTGCGCCTTGTTGACACCCGCTGCGGCCGAGATGCGGTCGACACGGGCGCCCGCGATGCCGTGCGCGGCGAAGTCGGCCGTGGCCGCGTCGAGGAGACGGCGACGGGTGGCGTCAGCTTTGGCGGGGGACACGCGGAGCAGTTTACCAACCGGTTAGTTGCGGTCAGGGGGCGGCGGCGTCTACGGTCACGCAAAACCAACTAGTTAGTTTCCTGTGTGAAAGCTCGTGAAAGCTCGTGGGAGCTCATGGAAGGCGGCAACCGATGACGGTGACGACAGTGCGCGCGTACGCGGTGGAACAGCCAGGCGGCCCCGTGCGTATGCGGGAGTACGAGCCCGGGCCCCTGGGCCCCCTGGAGGTCGCGGTCGACGTGACCCACTGCGGCATCTGCCGTACGGACGTGGACATGCTGGACGACGTGCACGGCATCACCGGATACCCGATCGTCGCGGGCCACGAGGCGGTCGGCGTCCTCCGGGCCCTGGGCAGCGCGGTCGACGGTACGCGCCTGGCGGTCGGGCAGCGCGTGGGCGTCGGCGCCATCGCGGGGTCGTGCTTCGCCTGCGAGTGGTGCCTCGATGGGCGGCAGTACCTGTGCCCCGACAAGGACCAGACCGTGTTCCGGGGCGAAGGCGGCGGGTTCGCCACCCAGGTACGCGCGAGCGACTGGCGGCACGTCTACCCCCTCCCCGACGCCATCGGCCCCGAACAGGCCGGGCCCCTGCTGTGCGCCGGCGCGACGGTGTTCGCGCCACTGCTGCGACACGGAGTCCGCCCGACGGACCGCGTCGCCGTGATCGGGGTGGGCGGCCTCGGCCACCTGGCGATCCAGTTCCTGGCGAAGTGGGGCTGTCACGTCACGGCCATCTCCTCGACCCCGGAGAAGGCGGCGGACGCCCGCCGCTTCGGCGCGCACGCGTTCCACGCGGCGAGCGACGGACTCGACCCGATCGCCGACTCGTTCGACTTCGTCCTCTCGGCGGCCACCGCCGATCTGCCGTGGGACGCCTACCTCGCGACGCTGCGCCCGCACGGGACGCTGTGCGTCGTCGGCCTCCCGCACGAGGCGCTGAGCGTCGACGCGCTGAGCCTGCTGCCGGGCGAGAAGAAGCTGGTCGGCGGCATCCCCGGCTCACCCACCGAGAACCGCCAGATGCTCGACTTCGCGGCACGGCACGATATCCGGCCAGAGGTCGAGACGTTCCCCGTCGCACGCATGGACGAAGCGCTCGCCCACGTACGACACGGACGCGCGCGCTACCGCGCGGTGCTGGAGCTCTGAGGGGCTTGGGGGGTGGGGGTTCGGGCTGGCTTGTCGGGGTGGGTCGGTGGTGAGTTGGGCGCCGTAGCCCGCCCCCTCCCTGGTTCGATGATCGCGGCTCCGGGGTGTGCGTCAAGGGCGCTCCTGCGTCGCGTCGGCTGCGCCGATGGCCTCCGGCCACCCTTGACTCACACCCCTGCGCCGCTGGAAAAGGCGTGGGGAGGGGGCGGGGGGGAGGGGTCCCCTGGGAAACACGGCTGCACTCCCGCTCCGTTCCAGGCTTGCGGGTCGGCTCGCCCTGCGGGGCGCGCGGTAGTGGAGTGGGGCGGTGACGCGTCTCGTCAAGCGTCCGTCGACCGGATGACGGTTGGGCTTCATGCCCCGCTGGTCACTCGCCGTGGGTGGGGAGGCCGGGTGGAGTCGGGGCGGATGTGATGTGTGGGGCGGGAGGGGTGTGCAACGGGGGAGTGTGTGCTGGGAGTCCCGCATAGGTGCGCTGGCTGCGCGCAGTAGCGGAACAACGGAGCCAACCCCCCAATCAGCCGGGGCAAACTGGGGCATAACGCATGCTTTTTGGGTACGGTAGCCCCCGATCGGTCTTCCCGCACCGCATTCCGCCCCGGCACCCCACCACCCCGGCTCCGCCAAGTGGGCCCTCTCCGCCAAGTCGCCCCGCTCCACGCCGCATTCACCACCGGCCCCACCCACGGCGAATGACCAGCGGGGCATGAAGCCCAGCGCACGACCGGTCGACGGACGCTTGACGAGACGCGCCACCACCCCACTCCACTACCGCGCGCCCCGCAGGGCGAGCCGACCGCAAGCCTGGGACCGACCCCAGGGACATCGGTGTTTCCCAGGGGACCCCTCCCCCCGCCCCCTCCCCACGCCTTTTCCAGCGGTGGAGGGGTGTGGGTCAAGGGTGGCCGGAGGCCATCGGCGGAGCCGACGCGACGCAGGAGCGCCCTTGACGCACACCCCGGAGCCGCGATCATCGAACCAGGGAGGGGGCGGGCTACGGCGCCCAACTCACCACCGGCCCACCCCGACAGACCCCGCCCGAACCTCCACCCACCGCACCACACGTCAGGCCCGGCCCCTCTGGTGCAGGGCGAGGAATGCGTGCGCGGTGGTGGCCAGGGCGAGCATCAGCTCGTAGAGGTGGAGGGGCGGTGTGTCGGCGCCGAACCGTCTGCCGAGTTCGAGCAACTTATAGGCGTCGCGGTGCAGTTGCCGCACGGCAGCTGTGTCGGTGGTGCCTCGGTACTCGCGTACGAGCAGTTCGAGGTGGCCGCGCAGAAGGAACACGGTGGCGTCGACCCATTCACGCTCGGGGAGGGCGGTGCGCTGGTCAAGGGCCTCGTCCACGGTGCGGGAGATGGTCGCCACGTCGATCGGGGGCGCCGGGTCGCCTTCGGCGACCGGCCGTTCCTGGAGGCGCCACCGGCTCAGCGCGGCGCGCAGGCGTCGCAGTGTGTTCGCATCGGACGTGAAGCGCGGATCGGCATGGTTGTGCCAATGGGCGCCAGGGGTGCGGGGCGTGAGCGTCATCCGGCCGCCACCTCCCGCGTGGCGACGGTGCACCACGTACACGAACCGCGCCTGCCCCAGGCCCGCGCCAGCTCGGAGACCAGGAACATGCCCCGCCCGCTCTCCTCGTCGGGGCCGGGCAGACGCACGGCGACGGGGGCGGGGGAGTGGTCGTCCACCTCGATCAGCACGATGCCGGTTCGGTCGTACGACAGCGAGAACCGCACCCGCTCCGCCTTCCCGTGGACCACCGCGTTGGTGACGATCTCGCTGACCAGGAGTTGTACGGTCGCGACCGCGTCACCGCCGATGTCGTCCTGGCGGAGCACCGTGCCGGCGATGCGCCGCATGTGCGCGACGCGGTGGGGGTGGGCGCGGAAGGTGAGGCTCAGCCGCAGAGCGTCCCGTATCTCGACGGAGGTGACGGGAGGGGGAGTTGCGCTCTGGGTGGAGGGAGGCATCGAGAGTCCTTACGGTCGAACCTTCGGGGTGCCGTCGCAGCGCGGAGTGTGCTCACGTTATGGAGTGAAACGGCTGCGCTGCGTGAGTGGCGGGTATAGCCTCGCATCGTGGCGGTAGCCCCGGAAGTGTTCTGGCGAAATTGTGAGAGCAGGTTCTGTCGTGAATTCCTGCTCATGCGCTGGCCGTTAGCCCGCCGTTCGGTAGTTCCCGAGGAAACGCAGAACGTTCTGTCGTGCAGTGCCAGGAGAGGACAGCAGATGATGACGGACACGCAGGCGGCAACCCCCACTCTGTGCCGACTGCAACTGGGCAGTGAGCTGCGGCAGATCCGGCTCAAGAGGGGGCTGACGTCAACTCAGGTCGTCAAGAAGCTCATTTGGAGCCCGTCCAAGCTGACCCGGCTGGAGACGGGAGAGAACGCAACGGTTGAGCCTGCGGACGTCATGGCGCTCTGCCAGATCTACGGGGTCGATGAGGAGACTGCCAGGCAGCTCAAGGATTACGCCGTAGTCACCAAGACGAAGCGGGAGTGGTGGCAGGCGACAGCGTTTCGGCCACTTCTCAACCCCGGCAACAGGGCGCTCTTCGGCATGGAGTCCTCGGCTTCCGTTGTGCACACGTATCAGTCGGAGTACGTCCCCGGTCTGCTCCAGACAGCGGATTATGCGCGGGTGCTCCATCAGCATGCCAATTGTGGCCGACCCGATGAGGAGATCGACCGCATGGTCGAGCTGAGGTTGACTCGGCAGGAGATCTTGCTTCGAAAACCGCCGCTGAGGTACGCCGCGATCGTCGGCGAGGGTGTTATCCGGCGTCAAGTCGGGGGGCCGTCGGTCATGAAGGCGCAGCTCGCCCACATCATCGAAGCTGCGTCCGCGCCGAATATCACGGTCCAAGTGGTTCCTTTTGAGGCCGGTGTTCATCGGTGTATGAACGGTGCCTTCTCAAGCTTTCGGTTTCGAGATGACTTCGCACTCAAGCCGATCGTGCACCTGGAACACCTGGCCGATCACTGGGTGCTGAGGCGTGACGCTGACGTAGAACTGTATGAGAACGCGTTCAACGACCTGCAAGCCATGGCTCCTGGGCCGGAAGAATCCTTGAAGCTGATCAAGAATGTAATGGAGGAGCTTTGATGCCTACGGTGGCCGTGGCTGACGGGCTGGCCTGTGTCTGCTGGTTCAAGTCCAGTTACTGCAATGACGGCAATGGCGACTGCGTCGAAGGCGCCCGCCTCCCGGCCGGGGCCATAGCCGTGCGCGACTCCAAGAACCCCCACGGCCCCGCCTTCGTCTTCACCGGCCCCGCGTGGGCCGCCTTCGTCGGGGCCGTCTGCGCCCGGCCGTAGGTACCGGCCACCCATCGGCCGGATACCGACGTCTCGTATGCTCCCGGCCATGAGTGACGGGGAGAGCGGCAGACGGGTCATCGACGGCCGGTTCGAGCTGGAGGCGCGGCTCGGCGGGGGTGGGATGGGGACGGTGTGGCGTGCCCGGGATGTGGTGCTGGACCGGGCCGTCGCGCTGAAGGAGATGCGCCTGCTCGATCCGGCGCTGGCCGAGTACGACCCGGAGGCCGCGCATCTGTTGCGGGCCCGGGTGTTGCGGGAGGCCCGTGCGCTGGCGCGGGTCAACCATCCCAACGTCGTGACCATTCACCATGTCGTGGACAGTGACGCGTATCCGTACCCCTGGATCGTGATGGAGCTGGTCATGGGCGGGACGCTCCATGACCGGCTGGCCCGGGGGCCGATGGAGCCGGTCGAGGCGGCCGAGTTGGGGCGGGAAGTGCTGGCCGCGTTGCGGGCGGCGCACGGTGCGGGCATTCAGCACCGCGATGTGAAGCCCGCGAACGTGCTGCTGCGGCCGGACGGCCGGCCCGTTCTCACCGACTTCGGGATCGCCGCGATCCGGGAGGCGACCGCGCTGACCGCGACCGGGTCCATCATCGGCACCCCCGACTACATGGCCCCCGAGCGGATCAGTGGGGACGACGGCGGGCCAGGCTCCGATCTGTGGTCGCTGGCGATGATGCTGTACGTGGCCGTGGAGGGCCGGCATCCGCTGCGGAAGGGGTCGACTCTGGCCACGCTCGCCGCCGTGCTCAAGGAGCCGCTGCCGCCGCCCGTCAAGGCCGGGCCGCTGACCGCCGTCCTCAACGCCGTGCTCGTACGGGATCCGGCCGGGCGGCCGGACGCGGAGGCCGTGGACGGCATGCTGGCGGCCGTGGTGCGCGGGGCGGCGGAGCCGGAATCCGGGAAGCCGGAAACGACGTCGTACCGTCTGGCGCCTCCGGCGGTGACGCCTCAGGACGCGGTCCAGTCCGGGGCTGTTCCGCGTACCACCGTGCCGTACGGCGACGTTCCGCGACCGGCCGTCCCGGTGCCGGGGAACGGGCGGTCCCGGGTGGCCCGCAGGGTCGCGATCGGGTCCTCGCTCGCCGGTACGGCGCTGACCGGCGTCCTCCTGTGGAACCTGCTGCCGGGCATGGGCGATCTGACCTGGCCGAACGCGCTCGACTCGACCGGGCAGCCCGGGACTTCAGGGGCCTCGTCGGGGTCTCCGGAGGCCGAGCGGGATCTGCTGACGCCGGCCGGGATCCGTACCGCGACCAAGGCGCTCAAGGCGGAGATGGGCACCGCCCAGGTGGGCAGCTTCTCCGTGTACCAGACCTTCGTCTCCGCGCAGGGCATGGTCAAGGGCAGCGACAAGCGGTACGACACGTACACGTACCGCGTGGGCGAGGGAGTGTCCAAGGGGCCGAGCAGCGGAAAGCTCGTCGGAGGTCAACAGCCGGTGAGCATGGACGCGTTCGACTGGGACGCGGTCCCCGCGCTGCTCAAGCGGGCGGCGAAGGACCTGAACGTCGACAAGCCGACCTCGCGCTATCTCCTGATCAGACAGCCGAACTCGCTCCTCGGCTCGCCGGCGGGCCTGACGCTCTACCTCACGAACGCGTACGACAGCGGCTATCTGGAGGCCGACAGCAAGGGCAAGGTCATGAAGGTGCACCCGGCGACGTCCTGAGCCTCGGTGCGGAGCGCTCCGGTGGGGCCGGGCCGGGTCAGATGCGTGAGGTGTCGGCGGACCAGGAGGCGAGGAGGCGCAGCCGTTCGCCGGTGGGGGAGCCGACCTCGGCGGTCCAGACGACCAGTTGCTGATCGGGGTCGGTGGTGGCGGTCAACGTGTCCCATTCCAGGGCGAGTTCGCCGACGACCGGATGGTGGAGCACCTTCATGCCGACGCTCAGGGTGGCGACATGGTGCGCGGCCCACCACTGGCGGAAGTCCGCGTCCTGGACGGACAGCTCACCGACCAGGGCGGTCAGCCGGGGGTCGTCCGGATACTTCGCCGCCTCCATGCGCAATTGCGCGACGCTGGTGCGTGCGACGCCTTTCCAGTCGGCGTACAGCGTGCGCATCGCGGGATCGGTGAACAGAATGCGGACGTAATTACGGTGCTTCTCCGGGACGGCGGAGAAATCGGTGACCAGCGCCGCCGCGAGTGGATTCCAGGCGATGACATCCATGCGCCGGCCCATCACGACGGCCGGTGTCGCCGTGAGGTCGTCCAGAACCCTGCGCAATTGCGGCTGCACCTTTTGCAGGGCACGGCGGCGGGGCTTCGCGGTCTCCTTCCCGGCCAGGCCGAAGAGATAGCGGCGCTGATCCTCGTCGAGGTGCAGTGCCTCGGCCACCGCGCTCAGTACGGGCGCCGAGGCGGGCATACGGCCCTGCTCCAGCCGGGTGTAGTAGTCCGTGGAGATCGCCGCGAGCTGGGCGACCTCCTCCCTGCGCAGCCCGGCCACCCTGCGCGGACCCGAGCTCTCGGGCAGGCCCACCGCGCGCGGGCTCAGCTCCGCCCGGCGGGCCTTGAGGAACTCGCCGAGCTCGTTGAGATGCGGTGTCGGACTCATGCCCCCAGTGTGACAGTGAGCGGCCTTCGTGTGAGGGGGAGAAAACTCTCCCAGGATGTTCCTCTCCCAGGAGGAAACTCTCCTCTCCACGGCGGCACGCGCGAGTGCGAACCTGGGAGCAGAACACGTGGAGACCTGTCGTACGACCGGCCGGCCGGTCGCCTGGATGCCGGTGAACGGACGCCGCCGAATGGGCGGATCCGAAAGGCCGATGCGGAATCCGCAATCCGCTACGGGATCCGGCACGGGAAAGAGGCCTCCCGAAAGAGGTCTCCCGTGTGCAGGCGCCGGGCGAGGTGACACCGACAGGGTGCCGTCGCCCGCGACCGGACGACCCGCGACCGGACGACCCGCGACCGGACGACCCGCGACCGGACGACCCGCGACCGGACGACCCGCGACAGGACGAGAGGAACAGCGCGAGATGAAGTTCGTGGAACAGCAGGCCACCGGCAAGGGCCCGGAGGAGTGGTTCACCGGGGATGTGTGGTTCGACGCCCTGTACGCCGGTACCGGGCCCTCCCGGATGCGCGTCAACATGGTGCGCTTCGCGCCCGGTGCCCGTACCGCCTGGCACCATCACGCCGTCGGCCAGACCCTGCACGTCGTCGCCGGTGCGGCCCTGATCGGTACCCGCGACGGCACGGTCTTCGAGGCCCGCCCCGGTGAGACGGTCACCTGTCCGCCCGGCGAGGAGCACTGGCACGGGGCCACCGAGGACCGCTTCATGGAGCACCTGGCCCTGTGGGAGGCCCCGGCCCCCGGTGACGACCGGCCGGAGACGACCTGGCTGGAGAAGACCACCGACGCGCAGTACACCGGCCCGCGCACCCGCTCCCACTGACACGCCCGTACCCCCCGGCAGACCCCCCACCCCGTACGCCCGTACGACACACGAAGGAGACCGTTCATGCCGTCCACGATGACCGCCCTGTTCGGCGGCGCCGGACCGGAGTGGGCGCCGCGCCGGATCCCCGTACCCCGGCCGGGCCCCGGGCAGGTCGTGGTGCGTGCCCACGCGGTGGCGCTCAACAACGCGGACGCGGTCATGCTCGCCGCCGCCGACCCGTCCTCCGGCGGCAGCGGCGAGGAGTACCGGGCGGGCTTCGAGTTCGCCGGTGAGGTCACCGCCGTCGGCGACGGCGTCGCGGTGCCCGCCGTGGGCGACCGGGTGATGGGGACGACGCCGGGCAGCTTCGCCGAGTACGTACGGGCCGACCACCGGCACACCCTGCCCGTCCCCGGCCCACTCGCGTACGGGACGGCGTGCGCGCTGCCCACCGGACTGCTCACCGAGCACGGCGCCCTCACCGCGGCCGGGTTCCGGGCCGGGCAGTCGGTGCTGATCACCGGTGCCACCTCCGGCATCGGCCTGATCGGCGTACAGGCCGCCCGGGTCCTGGGCGCGAGCCGGATCGTCGCCACCACCCGTGACCCGGCCAAGCGCGACCTGCTCACGGAGTACGGGGCGGACACCGTCGTCGTCACCGGCGAACAGGACCTGACCCGGGCCGTGTCGGCCGCCACCGGCGGGGAGGGCGTGGACGTGGCGCTGGACCATGTCGGCGGCGCGACCTTCGCCGCGTGCCTCCCGGCCACCCGCGCCGGCGGCGCCGTGGTCAACGTCGGCCGCCTCGACGGGCCGGCCTCCACCCTCGATCTCGACGCCCTGGCCTACCGCCGGCTGCGCGTCCGGGGCGTGTCCTTCGGCTTCTCCCGGGCCGCCGAACTCGGCGGAGTCCTCGCCGCCGCGGGCCGGGAGCTGCTGCCCGCCGTCGCCGACGGGCGGATACGCCCGGTGGTCGACACCACCCTCACCTTCGACACCGCCGCCGAGGCCGCCGGACGCCTCCGCTCCCACCGGGCCCAGGGAAAGATCGTCCTCACCGTTCCCTGACCGTTCCGCGTGCGCCGCGTCGGCACCCCCACCACGAGCCACGAGAGAAAGCGAGTTGTCCCCATGCGGGCCACCTTCATGTACAAAGCCGGTGACGTACGCGTCCAGGACGCCCCCGACCCGGTCATCGAGCAGCCCACCGACGCGATCGTGCGGATCGTACGGTCCTGCGTGTGCGGCAGCGACCTGCACCCGTACCACACCATGACGGCCGCCGACGGGCCCGCGCCCATGGGGCACGAGTTCCTCGGCACCGTCGAGGAGGTCGGCTCCGAGGTGACCGGCCTTCGCCGTGGCGACCTGGTCGTGTCGCCGTTCGCGTACGCCGACAACACCTGCGAGCTGTGTCGCGAGGGCCTGCACACCTCCTGCCCCCAGGGCGGTTTCTTCGCCGCCGGGATCGGCGGCTGCCAGGCCGAGGCCGTCCGTGTCCCGCAGGCCCAGGGCACCCTGGTCAAGCTCCCCAAGGGCGTCGACGAGGCGCTGCTGCCCGGACTGCTGACGCTCGCGGACGTCTACGGCACCGGCTACCACGCCGCCCACCAGGCCCGGGTGCGGGACGGCGACACCGTCACCGTCATCGGGGACGGCGCCGTCGGACTGCTCGCCGTCCTGTCCGCCAAGCAGCTCGGCGCCGAACGGATCATCCTCATGGGCCGCCACCAGAGCCGTACCGACCTCGGACGCTTCTTCGGCGCCACCGATGTCGTCGCGGAGCGCGGCGAGGAGGGCATCGCCAAGGTCCGCGAACTGACCGGCGGCCAGGGCAGCCGAGCCGTACTCGAAGCCGTGGGCCACATGCCCGCCTACGAGATGGCGATCGGCGCCGTCCGCCCCGGCGGTGTCATCAGCCGCGTCGGCGTCCCCCAGTACGAGGACGCCCCGGTCGGCTTCGGCAGCCTCTTCGGCCCGAACGTCACCCTCACCGGCGGCCCGGCCCCCGTACGCGCCTACATCGACGCACTGCTCCCCGCCGTCCTGGACGGCACCGTCGAACCCGGCCGCGTCTTCGACCGTACCGTCACCCTGGAGGACACCCCGGAGGGATACCACGCCATGGACCAGCGCGAGGCCCTGAAGGTCCTCGTCACTCCCTGACCGGTCACGGGCCGGGGAAAACGCCGGCGGAGGGCGCGGAGGCCATACGGGGACGGGTACAGGGACGGGGACAGCTCTGTCCCGTTCCCGTCCCCGTACGGCGTCGCGTCAGCCGAACGGGATCCGTACCACCGACTGGTTGCCGATGCCGAGCGTGCTCGCGCCGTTGCCGATGGCGTTCCAGACCTCGATACGGACCTTGCCGTTGACCAGGTTTCCGTGGGATCCGGTGGCCGACTTCAGCCCCCGCGCCTGCGTGTAGTGCTCGTACCCGGCGACGGGGTCGGTCGCGAAGTACTGGTACGTCTCCGTACGGTCCCAGGTGCCGTCGCCCGTACGGTCGTAACTCACCCGCACCTGCTGGCCGTTGCCGACCGAGGTGCCCGCGTCCACGGAGAGGTCGAACTGCGTGGCGCCGCCGTTGTACGTCCGGGTGAGGGCGCCGGAGGTGAAGACCTGCGGATTGCTCACCGTACCGTCGTGGTTGACGCCGCCCGCCGAGGCGATCGTCGCCGTCGCGGCGGAGCCGGTGGAGTCGCCGAGGCCGCCGCCCGTACGCGCGTACAGCGTGGAGGAGCCGGTGGGGGGATCGGTCGGGGGATCGGTGGGCGGCGTGCTGCCGCCGCTGGTCCACACGGCCACGTAGTCGACGAGCATCGGGTGGCCGGGGACGGTCGCCGCGGTCGGGGTCTGCCCGCCGAGCGCGTCGGGGAACGCGCCGCCGATCGCGACGTTGAGCAGGATGAAGTACCCGGCGTGGTCGGTCATGCTGGACCAGGTCGCGGCGTCCATCTGGTTCTGGCTGATGGAGTGGAAGAGCTGGTCGTCCACGTACCAGCGCAGTTGGTTCGGGGTGGCCGTGCGGTCCCACTCGAAGCGGTAGGTGTGGAAGGCGGACTGGCAACTCGACCCGGGGCAGGCCCTGCTGGCGCCGAGGCCGGTCGTCTCGTTGCAGGGGCCGCCCGGGTTGACGCCGCAATGCAGCACGCCCCAGACCGAGTTGAGGCCGTTGACGTTCTCCATGATGTCGAACTCACCGGTGGCCGGCCAGTTCCAGTAGTTGCCCCGGTACGGGGAGCCGAGCGCCCAGAACGCGGGCCAGTAGCCGAGCGCGGCGCTGCCCGTCACGTTCGGCATCTGGATGCGGCCCTCCATGCGGAGCGTGCCGCCCGCCGGAGCCTTGAAGTCGGCGCGCTGGGTCTCGATCCGGGCCGAGGTCCAGTTGCCCGCGCCGTCCCGCAGCGGGGTGATCCGGAGGTTGCCGTTGCCGTCGAGGCTGAGGTTGTTCGCGTTCGCGGTGTAGTTCTGGACCTCGCCGGTGCCCCAGTTGGCGGGCCCGCCGGGATAGCTGTGGCCCGTGTCGGTCTGCCAGTTGGCGGCGGAGGGCGGGGCGCCTGCCGAACCGTTGAAGTCGTCGCTCCACTGGAGGGTCCAGCCGGGCGCGGGCGGGATGGCGCCCTGGGCGGTGCCCGCGCCGGTGACGCCGACGAAGCCTGCCAGGGCGACGACCAGGGCGATGAGCGCGGCGAGGACGGGCGTGCGGGACGTGCGTCTTATGTGGCTCGTGCTCAAGGAACACCTCCGGTACGGATGGTGCGGGGGATGGTTCAGGCGAGGTCGCCACGAGGAGTGAGAGCGCTCTCAGTGCTATCAGTACGTCTTGTAGCGGCGCCCCGGCCGATCGTCAATGGATCGCGACTGCTCCCGTCCCCGTCCCCGCCCTCTCCTTCTCCCTGCCCTCTCCTGTCCTGTCCCGTCCCGTCCCGGGCGTTGCCTTGACGTCGGCGTCAAGGATTACGGTCGGTGTCATGCGCATCGGTGAGCTGGCGAGGCGGGCCGGGACCACCACCCGGGCCCTGCGGTACTACGAATCGCGCGGGCTGCTGCCCGCGCGGCGTGCGGTGAACGGCTACCGCGCGTACGACGAGAGCGATCTGCGGCTCCTCCGGCAGATCAGGACCCTCCAGGACTTCGGGTTCGACCTGGAGGAGACGCGGCCGTTCGTCGAGTGCCTGCGCGCCGGGCATCCGGCCGGGGACTCCTGCCCCGCCTCGCTCGACGTGTACCGGCGCAAGCTGACCGAGCTGGACGGCCTGATCGACCAGCTCGTCTCCGTACGGGCCCAGGTGGGCGAACAGCTCGCGCGCGCCGAGGCGTTCCGGGCGGAGGCGTTGGCGGCGGAGACGGAGCCGCTGTGCGCGATGACGGCCGTACCCATGGACGAACGAACGTACCCATGGACGAACGAAGGGGATGAGAGATGATCCAGATCAAGGGCGTCGACTCCGTGACCGACGCGGACTTCGACGAGAAGGTGCTGGGGGAGGCGAGCCTGCCGGTCCTGGTGGAGTTCACCGCCGACTGGTGCCCGCCGTGCCGCCAGATCGCGCCGGTCCTGAGCGCCGTGGCCGAGGAGGAGCGCGGCCGGATCAGGATCGTCCAGCTCGACGTGGACACCAATCCGGCGACCACGGCGCGGTACGGCGTCCTCTCGATGCCGACCCTGATGGTGTTCCAGGCGGGCGAGCCGGTGAAATCCATGGTCGGCGCCCGCGCGAAGCGCACGCTGCTGCGGGAGCTGGAGGACGTACTCCCGCCGGCCGCCCACCGGAGCTGACGGGAGCCGCCGGCCGCCCACCGGAGCCGACGGGTCCGACCGCCTCGCCCGGCCCCGTCGGCCGCGCACCGCCGGTCTCACATGGCCGGCGGGATGTGCCCGGAGGTCAGCATCTCGATCAGGTCTTCTGTGTCGTCGTTCCGCTTGTCGCCGTACGCCGCGCGCAGATCACGTTCGGATTTGATCGAGTCCGAGGCGGCCGCCGGGTTGGAGATGAGCAGGCCCTTCGGCAGCGGCCTGCCGGTCATGGCCTCCCAGACGTCGGAGGCGAAGCTGGCGCAGTTGTACAGGGTGAGGTTGTACTTGGCGTCCTTCCTGGCGAACGCCGCCTGGTACCCCTGGAGCACCTGTTCGAGCCCGACGCTCGCGGTCTTCTGCTCCTTGTCGCCCCCGTGCCCGTCGGGGCAGATGATCACCCCGGGAACGCTGAGGAACGGGGAGGGCGTCTGCGGATAGAACCCGAACTCGGTCGACTCACCGAGCGGGGAGGTGACTTCGAGCCAGACGTGTCCCACCTCGCCCTCGTCGCGGAACTCGCTGCTCGTCCAGGGCGCACCGGGATCGATCTTCGCCTTGACGGTCCACTTCTTGTCCTGTGCCTCCGGCGCGATCATGCCCTTCCGGATCACCGTCCGCAGCGCCCTCAGGCTCTTGTGGTACGGCAGCCGGGCCTCCTGCTCGGGAGTCAGGGCGTCGGCGTCGGGCTTCGTCGCGGTCGCGGTCTCCGTCTCCGATTCCGTCTCGGAGTCCGAGTCGAAGTGGAACACCGATCGCGGCTCCGGCGCCGCCGCCGTTTCCGTGGGCACGCGCTGGACGGCCGGCTCCTCGGCGGAGTTCCGTCCGTCGCCGCGCAGCATCTGTACCGCGACGGAGTTGCCGGCGGTGGACTGGACGTAGGACAGCGTGGTCGGATCGGACAGCGGCGTCCGCGGGCCGGACGACTGCTCCGGGGACAGGGCGCGGGCGGGAGGCCGGACAGGTCCACGCCCTCCGTGCCTTCCGTCGCCCCGTACTTCTTCGCGGGTGTGCCTCGGCGCTCTCATCTCGCCACACCCTTACCGACGGGCGGTGCCCGGGGGAACGGTCGCCCGTACCTCTCCGAGGGCAATCGCTCTGCCCGAAGGGACGCTGTCCTCCCCCGCGCCGGGGTGCTGCGATCCCGGGGAGATTAATTCATGGTTACGAGGCCGCAGTTGGGCTGTACGAGCCTTGACGTGCCTCGACGGCACCCTCCACACTCTTCCTCGTGAACGGTCAGGAATCCACAGGAACGGGCATTCGTCGTGCTGCCCGCTGAACGACATCGCCGTATCTGTGAGGCGCTTCGCGCGCAGCGGATCGTCTCCACGGAGGACTTCTCCCGCATGCTGGACGTCTCCCAGGAGACGGTCCGCCGGGACCTGGTCACCCTCGAACGCCGTGGCCTGCTGGTACGGGTGCACGGCGGGGCGACCAATACCGCGGGCGGGTTCGGCGAGGAAGCGCCGTTCGACGAGCGGTCCGGGATGGAGCGGCAGGCCAAGGTGGCCATCGGGGCCGCAGCGGCGGCGCTGGTGCGTCCCGGCCAGACCGTGGTGATCGACATCGGCACGACGGCGGTGGAGGTCGCCCGCGCGCTGCCCTCCGACCACCGCGGCATCGTCGCCACCTGCTCGCTGCTGGTCGCCGCCGAACTGGCCGGGCGCCCGCATGTCGAAGTCCTGGTCAGCGGCGGCCGGTTGCGCGTGGGCGATCTGGCCTGCTCCAACGCGCAGGCGCTGGCGTTCTTCGCGGACATCCGCGCCGATGTGGCGTTCCTCGGCTCCGGCGGGGTGGACGCCTCGGCCGGACTGACCGACTTCCACCTCGACGAGGTGGCCACCCGGCGGGTGATGCTCGCCAACACCGTCCGCTCGTACATCCTCGCGGACTCCAGCAAGTTCGGCCGGGTGGCGCCGTACCGCGTCTGTGGTCTGGAGGACGTCGACGGGCTGATCACCGACGCCCGCCCCTCCCCGACGCTGGAAGCGGGCATGGAGCGCTCCGGTGGTGTGGTCGTCGTCGCCTAGGGCGGAACGCGGAAGCGTGCGTACGTGAAGAAAAAGCGGTCAGGTGACGCGGCTACGTCACCTGACCATGACCGGAATCCCCACCTATCAACGTAAAGGAGTCGATCGTGTCCCAGTCTTCCACACCAGCGGAAAACGCGGCGGTTTCCCCTCTCGCCCCCGGCACACCCACAAGAACAGACGGAAACGACACCGCCTCGGTTGCGTCGCAGGCCACCCCGGCGGCCCCGGCCACGGACACCGGTACCGCCGACCCGGCCACCGCCGCCGCGATCGCCGCCGCGTCCGCCGCGGACGGCCATGCCACCGGCTACAAGCCGCAGTTCGCCCGTACGCTGAGCCGCTTCGAGTCGTTCGCCGTCGCCTTCTCCTTCATCTCCATCACCACCGGCCTCTTCACCACCTACGGCACGGTGCTGGGCTCGGCGGGCCCCGCCGGCATCTGGACCTGGCCGCTGGTCACCCTCGGCACGGTCCTCGTCGCCCTCGTGTACGGCATGCTCGCCAGCCGTATCCCGATCTCCGGCTACAGCTACCAGTGGGCCAGCCGCCTCGCCTCGCCCGTGCTGGGCTGGTGGTTCGGCTGGGTGTCGTTCGCGTTCCTCGCGATCGTCGTCGTCGCCGTCGACTACGGGCTGACGCAGGTCGCGCTCTTCCCGCTGCTCGACATCACGTACACCGCGACCGGCGGCGCCATCGGCACCGTCATCGTCCTGCTCCTCCAGATGTCGCTGATCATCTGGTCGACCCCCATCACCACCAAGGTCAACAACCTGGCGGTGGGCGCCGAGGTGATCGCCATGGTCGGGCTGACCGTGCTGATCGCGGGCGCCGTCCTCTTCTTCGGCAAGGGCGACTGGAGCAACCTCGGCTCGTACGGCACGATCCCGGCGGACGGGTACTACGGCTTCCTCGGCCCGTTCATGCTCTCCGCGCTGCTCGGTGCCTTCACCCTCGTCGGCTGGGAGTCCGCGGCCAACCTCGCCGAGGAGACCCACAACCCGAAGAAGGTCGTCCCGCAGGCCATGGTCCGCGCCATCCTGCTCAGCGGCGGCATCGGCATGCTCTTCCTCATCGTGATCACCGCGGGCGTCGGCGACAACGTCGCCGCGCTCACCGCCGACTCGGCGCCCGTCGCCTCCATCATCGAGTCGACCGTCGGCAGCGCCGTCGCCACCGCCATGCTGGTCGTCGTCTGCATCGCCATCTTCGCCTGCGGCCTGGTCATCATGGTGAGCAACAGCCGCCTCGTGCACTCCATGGCCCGTGACGGACGCCTGCCGTTCTCCGAGACGCTCAGCCAGGTGCCGCGCCCCACCGGCGGCCCGACCTGGGCCACCCTGACCGTCGCCCTCGCGTCCATCGCCATCGTCGCGGTCTTCTCCGGCAACGCCGACGCGCTGCCGCAACTCCTCGGCGCGGGCACACTGATGCCCGCCATCCTGTACGCGGGAACGGTCACGCTCTTCATCTTCACCCGCCGCAAGTACACGCCGGGGCCGGACGACTTCCAGCTCGGCAAGTGGGAGAAGCCCGTCGTGGCGGGCGCGGTGATCTGGCTCGTCCTGGAACTCTGCATCTTCATGATCCCGTCCGACTTCCGCGGCGCCCAGCAGTACGCCCTGGCCACCCTGGTGGTCGGCGGTCTGCTCTTTGCCTCCGTCTGGTTCACCCGCCGCGAGAAGCTGATGCAGCAGCCCAGCCTGGACGGCGAGGGGCTGATCGGCGACGAACTGCCCGCCGAGGGCGGGGCCGAGGCCGCCACCGGCACCCAGCCCGCCGCGGACGCTCCGGTGGCCGGCCCGAAGTCCCGTCCGGAGGCCGACTCGCTGTGACCGTGCTCGCCATCGATCAGGGAACGTCGGGGACCAAGGCCCTCGTCGTCGACCCGGCGGACGGTGTCGTCGCCGTCGCCGAGGTGCCCGTCACCCCCGTCCATCTGCCCGGTGGCGGCGTGGAGCAGGACCCCGAGCAGCTCCTGGCCTCCGTCCTGGAAGCCGGCCGCCAGGCCGTCGACCAGGCCGGGGGCCGCCCCCTGCGGGCCGTCGCCCTCGCCAACCAGGGCGAGACGGTCCTCGCCTGGGACCGGCGCACCGGACGGCCCCTCTCCCCGGCCATCGTCTGGCAGGACCGCAGGTCGGAGCCGCTCTGCACGGACCTCGCCGACGCCAGGGAGTGGGTGGCGCAGCGTACCGGGCTGGTCCTCGACCCGTACTTCTCCGCCCCCAAGATGGCCTGGCTGCGCGCGAACCTGACCAGGGACGGCGTGGTCACCACCACCGACACCTGGCTGGTGCACCAGCTCACCGGCGCCTTCGTCACCGACGCGTCGACCGCCAGCCGCTCGCTGCTGCTGGGCATCGACGCCGTCGACTGGGACCCGGAGCTGACCGCCCTGTTCGGGCTCGACGGGGAGGAACTGCCCCGTATCGTCGCCTGCGACGAGATCGTCGGGACGACGGACGCGTTCGGCGGGCAGCGGCTGCCGCTCGCCGGGCTGATCGTCGACCAGCAGGCCGCCCTCTTCGCGGAGGGCTGCCTCACCCCCGCCACCGCCAAGTGCACGTACGGCACCGGCGCCTTCCTCCTCGCCCACACCGGCGACACCGCGCTGCGCTCCGCCTCCGGCCTCACCTCGTCCGTGGCGTGGCGGGCCCGCGGCGAGACCCCGTACTGCGTGGACGGGCAGGTCTACACCGCCGCCTCCGCGGTGCGCTGGCTCCAGGACCTGGGCTTCGTCTCGACCGCCGCCGATCTCGACCGGGTGGCGGCGAGCGACGCCGGGGGCGTCCTGTGCGTACCGGCCCTCGCCGGGCTCGCCGCGCCCTGGTGGCGCCCCGACGCCACCGCCTCGCTCACCGGTATGACACTCTCGACCCGGCGGGAACACCTCGTCACCGCCGTGCTCCAGGGCATCGCCGCCCAGGTCGCGGAGGTGGCCGGGCTGGTCGCCGCCGACCTGGGCGCCCCGCTGACCCGGCTGCGCGCGGACGGCGGCCTCACCCGATGCGGGACACTGATGCAGGCACAGGCCGACCTCGCCCGGATGCCCGTCGACGTCTACTCGTCGCCGCACGCCACGGCGCTCGGCGCGGCGGCGATGGCGCGGCTGGCGGTCGAGCCCGGGCTGACCCTCGAACAGGCGGTACCGGAGTGGACACCCGGCACCACCTACGAACCCCGCTGGTCCGAGGACCGGGCACAGGAGTTCCGCGCCCGCTGGCTGGCGGCGGTGGACGCGACTGTGCCGCCGGCCGCAGGAGGAACCGTATGACCGACGACAACAGACCACCGGCCGCGGCCCCCTACGACGTCGCCGTCATCGGCGCCGGCGTAGTGGGCTCCGCCATCGCCCGCGAACTGGCGGGCCACGCGCTCTCCGTGGCGCTGCTCGACGCCCGCGACGATGTCGGCGACGGCACCAGCAAGGCCAACACCGCCATCCTGCACACGGGGTTCGACGCCAAGCCCGGCACCCTCGAATCCCGCCTGGTCCGGCGCGGCTACACCCTGCTGTCCGCGTACGCCGAGGCCACCGGCATCCCCGTGGAACGCACCGGGGCGCTCCTCGTCGCCTGGACGCGGGAGGAGCTGGACGCCCTCCCCGGGCTGCGCGAGAAGGCCGTCGCCAACGGGTACGAGCACTGCGAGCCCGTCACCGCCGAGGAGGTCTACCGCCAGGTCCCGGCGCTCGGCCCGGGCGCGCTCGGCGGCCTCACCGTCCCCGACGAGTCGATCATCTGTACGTGGACGACCACCCTGGCGCTGGCCACCGACGCTCAGGCACGCGGCGCGCGGGTGCTCCTCGGCCACCGGGTGGAGTCCGTACGGCAGAACGCCGCCGCCGCCGCCGACGGCGGTACGGGTCCGACGACCACGCTGCTCACCTCCCGCGGCCCCGTCACCGCCCGCTGGGTGGTCAACGCGGCCGGTCTGGGCGCCGACGTCCTGGACGGCCTCTTCGGCCACCGGCGGTTCACCGTCACCCCGCGCCGCGGCGAACTCCTCGTCTACGACAAGCTGGCCAGGCCGCTCGCGGACCGCATCGTGCTGCCGGTGCCCAGCAAGGCCGGCAAGGGCGTGCTGATCAGCCCCACCATCTACGGCAACGTCATGCTCGGCCCCACCGCCGAGGATCTGACCGACCGCACCGACACCGGCACCTCCGAGTCCGGCTTCGCCTTCCTCCTCGACAAGGGCGCCCGGCTGATGCCCACGCTCCTGGAGGAGGAGGTGACCGCCTCGTACGCGGGGCTGCGCGCCGCCATCGACCACGGCGACTACCTGATCGAGCCCGACCGGGACCGGCGCTACCTGCTGGTCGGCGGGATCCGCTCCACCGGCCTCACCGCGTCGCTCGCCATCGCCGAGCATGTACGGGGCGTCCTCGCCGGGGCCGGGCTGACCCTGGAGCCGCGCGCCGAGCTGCCGGGACCGCCCGCGATGCCCAACCTGGGCGAGGCGTTCACCCGGCCGTACCAGGACGCGGCGCTCATCGCCGGGGACGGCGCGTACGGACGCGTCGTCTGCTTCTGCGAGCGGGTGACCGAGGGCGAGATCAGGGACGCCTTCCGCTCCCCGCTGCCGCCCGCCGGACTCGACGGGCTGCGCCGCCGCACCCGCGTGATGAACGGCCGCTGCCAGGGCTTTTATTGCGGGGCGCGGACGGAGGCCCTGCTCGCCGAGCACGGCGGCGCCGAGCCCTGCACCGCCGCGCCGGGCGCGGGTTGCGGCACGCGGCACGCGTCGGGGCCGCCGGAGCCGCCGGAGCCGCGGACACCAGCCCACTCGGCGCAGGACCAGGAGGCATCCACATGACCACGCCCCTTCCCGGCACCGGCACCGGCGCGCCCACGGCCTCCCTCGCGGCCTCGCGGGACGCCGCCCCCGACGTGCTCACCCCCGATGTCGTGATCGTCGGCGCGGGCCCGGCCGGCCTCACCGCCGCCGCCGAACTCGCCCCGCACCTCCGGGGCGGCGTACTCGTCCTGGACCGCGAACCGTCGGCCGGCGGCATCCCCCGCCACAGCGACCACACCGGTTACGGCGTCCGCGACCTCAAGCGGTGTGTCACCGGCCCCGCGTACGCCCGTACCCTCGTCGGCCGCGCCCACCTGGCCGGGGCGACGATCCGTACCGAGGCCACCGTCACCGGCTGGGCGGGCGACCGTTCGCTCGACGTGACCACGCCCCAGGGGCGGGTACGGGTCGACGCCCGCGCCGTCGTCCTGGCCACCGGCGCCCGGGAGCGGCCCCGCCCCGCGCGGCTCATCCCCGGCGACCGGCCCGCCGGTGTGTACACGACCGGGCAGCTCCAGAACCTCGTCCACCTGCACCACCGCGAGGTCGGACGGCGCGCCGTCGTCGTCGGCGCGGAGCTGGTGAGCTGGTCCGCCGTACTCACCCTGCGCGAGGCGGGATGCCGTACGGAGCTGATGACCACCGCCCACCCGACGCCCGACTCGTACGCCGCATTCCATCTGCCGGGGCGGGCGCTGCTGGGAGTCCCGGTGGTGACCGGCACCCGGGTCGTCCGGATCATCGGCCACGGCAGGCTGCGGGCCGTCGAGATCGAGGAGATCGCCACGGGCCGGCGCCGCACCGTCGAGTGCGACACCCTCATCCTCACCGGCGACTGGATCCCCGACCACGAACTCGCGCGCTCGGCGGGGCTCGACATCGACCCGGGGACGAAGGGGCCGCTGGTGGACACCGCGCTGCGGACCAGCCGCTCCGGGGTGTTCGCCGCCGGGAACCTGCTGCACCCGGTCGACACGGCCGACATCGCCGCGCTGGACGGGCGCCATGCCGCGCGTCAGGTACGGCTCTGGCTGGACGGGCTCGTCCCGGCGGCCGTCACCGTGCCGATCGTCGCCGACGAGCCGTTCCGCTGGGTGGCACCCGGGCTGCTGCGGGTCGGCGACCCGGCGCCGCCGCGCGGACGCCTGCTGCTCTGGACGGACCGGCTGGTCCGCGCGCCCCGGGTGACGGTCCGGCAGGGCTCCCGGGTCCTCAACCGGCGGATGGTGCCGTGGCCGGCGGCGCCCGGACGGGTGTTCCGCGTGCCGTGGAATCTGCTGCGCGGTATCGACCCGAAGAACGGGCCCGTACGGATCGGACTGTGAATTCGGTTCCCGGATTCCCCTGAATTCCGCTCACGACTCTCCCGTCGACGCGCAGTTCCGGTGAAGGAGGAAATGGCGAGTGGACGGGGCGGAGGGAGGATTCCCTGAGCCTGTGCGAGGCCCCCTGAAGTCCGTGCCCGCGCGGCGCGTGGAGGCTACTTGCTCAGTACGTTCGCGCCCACGATGAAGAACCCGAGCAGCATGTCCACCCCGCCCGCCCGGCAGGACGAGGCCCACCCCCGCCCCGCGGCCCGCGCCGCCCACAGCCCCCACCCGAACAGGGCGACCGTGTTGACGAGCAGCGCGACATCGATCGCGGTGTCCTCGCTCCACCAGCCCCCGTAGGCGCCGAGCAGCACGGCCACGGTCGGCACCACGGCGGCCACCAGCGGCCATTCGGTCAGCACCGACCGTACGGTGCTGGTGGTGACCGTGGTCTCCCCGGCCGTACGGTGCGCGATGGCGTGCGCGTAGCCGTGCGCCGCCGCCGAGGCGAGGGCCGCCAGCAGCACCCACACCGCGTCGTACCCGGGATCCGGCCGCCCGCTGTCGTGATCCAGGGCCGCCACCAGCACGCTGGCGAGCACGGTCCCGTACACCCCGCCGAACAGCAGCCGTTGCAGGGGCTCCTCGCGGCGCCGGGGAGGGCGAGGGACGGAGACGCTGGACAAGGGGGCCGCCTCTCGTAGGGGTGAGAACGGGGGAAAAGGGTGGGAAACGCGCGGAATCGTCCGCTCCGGGAGATGTAACAGCATGCGGCGTCAGCCGTCGGTCAGGCGCTCCCGCCGGGCCGGCGCCGACCGGTCAGCGCCGGGTCGCCGGCGACCCCGCCCGCAGGACGTACGTGTCGTACGCGTGCCGCCGCGGCAGCGCCCTGACCCGCGCGAGCAGTTCCTCCGGTGCGAACGGCTTCACCGGATAGTCGTCGGCGCCGTTGTCGAGCCCGACGGTACGGTCGCCGACGGAGCCCCGCGCGGATACGGCGCGCGGCGGCCAGCCCGTCGAGGCCCGCCAGGCGACATCGAGGAGGATCAGGTGGTAGGGCAGCGCGAAATTCCGCACAAAAATACCCCGGTACCGAATTGACGGCCGGGGTGCGGGTCTGGGTATATTGATTGTTTCCATGTCTCACGCCGAATTGGTTGGCGGAGTCGGGAACTCAGTACATCAAGAATCAGCATATCGGACAGGGGCTGAATTGTCAACCGAGGAATCTTTCGAGGAATTGCGGAACGAGCAGCAATTCGTCTCCCTCCTCTATGACCGGCTCGACACTCTGAGGGAGCAGGCCGAGTCGGCGATGGACGCGTCGATCGGCCAGGTCAGCACCGTACGGCAGGCCAGGGTCGAGCGGGACGTCAGCGTCGCGGAGCACGCCGGCCGCATGTCCACCCTCAATGCCGTGGAGTCCGGCCTGTGCTTCGGCCGCATCGACCTCCACGACCGTACGTCCGAGGACATCACGCCGGAGGGCGTCGCACCCGGGGCCACCGTGACCCACCACATCGGACGTATCGGAATGCGCCGCGACGACCCCGAGCGGACCCCGCTGCTGATCGACTGGCGGGCCCCCGTGGCGCGCCCCTTCTACCTCGCCACCGGCCACACCCCGATGGGGCTGCGCCGCCGGCGCCACATCACCACCCAGGGGCGCACGGTCACCGCGCTCCACGACGAGATCATGGATCTCAGCGACACCACCCGCACCGGGTACGAGGACCCGGACGGCGACGCCGTCCTCCTCTCCGCGCTCAACTCCGCGCGCACGGGCCGGATGAGCGACATCGTCCAGACCATCCAGGCCGAGCAGGACCGCATCATCCGCGCCCCGTACCGCGGCGTCCTGGTCGTCGAGGGCGGACCCGGCACCGGCAAGACCGCCGTCGCGCTGCACCGTGCCGCGTACCTCCTCTACGCCTACCGCGAGCAGCTCGCCCGCCGCGCCGTGCTGATCGTCGGCCCGAACCCGGCCTTCCTCGGCTACATCGGCGAGGTGCTGCCCTCGCTCGGCGAGACCGGCGTGCTGCTGTCGACCACCGGGGAACTCTTCCCCGGGGTGCACGCCACCGGTACGGACACCCCGGAGGCCGCCGAGGTCAAGGGGCGGGCCGACATGGCGCGCGTCCTGGCCGAGGAGCTGCGGGACCGGCAGACCCTGCCCGCCCCCGTCCTGGAGATCCCGCACGAGGAGTACGGCACCCTGCTGCTGGACCGCGCCACGGCGTACGAGGCCAGGCAGCGCGCCCGCGACACCGGCCTGCCGCACAACCTGGCGCGGCCCACCTTCGCCTTCCGGATCATCGACGCGCTCACGGCCCAGCTCGTGGAGCGGCTCGGCGCCGACCCGCTCGGCGGCGACAACCTCCTCGAACCGGCGGACGTTGCCCAGCTCGGCAAGGAGGTCGCCACCAGCCGCGACGTCCAGGCCGCGATCGACACGCTCTGGCCGAGCCTGACCCCGGAGCGGTTCGTCGCGGACGTCCTGGCGGCGCCGGTACGCCTCGACACGGCCGACGCAGCCGCCGTACGCCGCCCAGGACCCCGCACCGGCGCCGACGCGCGGATCGACTGGACCCCCGCCGATGTGCCGCTGCTCGACGAGGCGGCGGAGCTCCTCGGCGAGGACGACGCGGCGGCCCGCGCCACGGCGGCGCTGGAGCGCCAGGAGCGCATCGCCTACGCGCAGGGCGTGCTGGAGCTGTCGTACGGCTCCCGTACCCAGGAGTTCGAGGACCAGGCCGACGAGGACTCCGAGGTCCTGGCGGCGCACGACATCATCGACGCCGAACGGTTCGCGGAACGCCACGAGGAGACCGACACCCGCAGTGCCGCCGAGCGGGCCGCCGCCGACCGCACCTGGGCCTTCGGCCACATCGTCGTGGACGAGGCGCAGGAACTCTCCGCGATGGCCTGGCGGTTGCTGATGCGCCGCTGCCCGAGCCGGTCCATGACCCTGGTCGGGGACCCGGCCCAGACGGGCGACGCGGCGGGCTGCGACTCCTGGAGCCAGATTCTGGAGCCGTACGTCCAGCAGCGCTGGGAGCTGACGAAGCTCGGCGTCAACTACCGTACGCCGACCGAGATCATGGAGGTCGCGGCGGAGGTGCGACGGCTGACGGACCCGCTCTTCGAACCGCCGAGGTCCGTACGGTCCACGGGCCACGGCCCGGTCGTACGCGCCGTGGAACACACCGAACTGGCCCGCACCGCCGCACGACTGACGACCGAACGCCCGGGCGCGAACCCGGGCGCCGACCCCGGCACGGATCCTGGCACGGGCCGTCTCGCGGTGATCGCCCCGGCCGCTCTGCTCCCCGCCCTGGCGGCCGAACTCCCCGACGCGTCCTGGGGCGTCACCCCCGACCTGACCCGGCCGGTGGTCCTCCTCGACCCCCGTCAGGCGAAGGGCCTGGAGTTCGACACGGTGATCGTCGTGGACCCGGAGGCCATCATGGACGGCTCACCGCGCGGCACGAACGACCTGTACGTGGCGCTGACCCGGGCGACGCAGCGGCTCGGCATCGTCAGGGACAGCGCGGTCCCCTCCCGGCTCAAGACGACGCTGTAGGAGGGCCTGTAGGAAGGTCCTGTAGGAGGGCGGCGTGCCCGCCCGCGCACTCCCGCGCGCCGGCGTGCGCCGAGGAACCCGTCCGTACGACGTGGTGGCCCCGCCGGCGAGCGGATCCGGCGGGGCCACGCCACCCTGATGGTATGCCGGACCGGCGGGTCAGACCGGCCGCAGCCAGACCGTCGCGAGCGGGGGCAGGGTGAGCTGGACGCTCGCCGGTCTGCCGTGCGCGGCCACCGACTCCGGCTTCAGCGGGTCCGGGTTGAGGACGTCACCGCCGCCGTACCGCGCCGCGTCCGTGTTCAGGACCTCGGTCCAGGCCGTGAACTCCTCGGGGACGCCCAGCCGGTACTGGTGGCGGACCACCGGTGAGAAGTGCGAGACCGCCAGCAGCGGCGCGCCCTGCGCGTCGAAGCGGAGGAAGGCGAAGACGTTGTCCTCGCCCGCGTCGCCGTCCACCCAGGCGAAGCCCTCCGGGACGGTGTCCCGCTCCCAGAGCGCGGGCGTCGCGCCGTACACCGTGTTCAGGTCACGGACCAGATCGCGCACGCCCCGGTGGTCCGCCTCCGCCTCGTACGACGGGTCCAGCAGCCACCAGTCCGGGCCGTGGCCCTCCGACCACTCCGCCCCCTGGGCGAACTCCTGGCCCATGAAGAGGAGTTGCTTTCCCGGGTGGGCCCACATGAAGCCGAGATACGCGCGCGCGTTGGCGCGCTGCTGCCACCAGTCGCCGGGCATCTTGGCGACCAGGGCGCCCTTGCCGTGCACGACCTCGTCGTGCGAGATCGGCAGGACGTAGTTCTCGCTGTACGCGTACACCATGGAGAACGTCATCTCCCCGTGGTGGTACTTGCGGTGCACCGGCTCCTTGGAGACGTAGTCCAGCGAGTCGTGCATCCACCCCATGTTCCACTTCAGCCCGAAGCCCAGCCCGCCGAGCCCGTCGGGACCCACATGGTGGGTGGGGCGGGTGACCCCGTTCCAGGCCGTGGACTCCTCGGCGATCGTCACGACGCCGGGACAGCGGCGGTAGACCGTCGCGTTCATCTCCTGGAGGAACGCCACCGCGTCCGGATTCTCCCGGCCGCCGTGCTCGTTCGGGGACCACTGGCCCTCCTCACGCGAGTAGTCGAGGTAGAGCATCGAGGCGACCGCGTCCACGCGCAGCCCGTCGATGTGGAACTCCTCGCACCAGTACACCGCGTTGGCGACCAGGAAGTTCCGGACCTCCGTACGCCCGTAGTCGAACTCCAGCGTCCCCCAGTCCGGGTGCTCGGCCCGCTGTGGATCCGCGTGCTCGTACAGCGGCCGGCCGTCGAAGCGGGCCAGCGCCCACTCGTCCTTCGGGAAGTGCGCGGGCACCCAGTCGACGAGCACCCCGATGCCCGCCCGGTGCAGGGCGTCCACCAGGTACCGGAAGTCGTCGGGCGTGCCCATGCGGGACGTCGGCGCGTAGAACCCCGTGACCTGGTACCCCCACGAACCGCCGAACGGATGCTCGGCGACCGGCATCAGCTCGACGTGCGTGAAACCCAGGTCCTTCACATACGCGGGAAGCTGCGCCGCGAGCTGACGGTACGTCAACCCCGGTCGCCAGGACGCGAGATGGACCTCGTACACGGAGAACGGCGCCTCGTGCACCGGCCGTTCACCGCGCCGCGCGAGCCACTCCGCGTCACGCCACACGTGGTGGGACTCGGTGACGATCGACGCGGTCGCGGGCGGCACCTCCGTACGCCGGGCCATGGGGTCGGCGCGCAGGGTGTGCGAGCCGTCGGGGCGGGCGATGTCGAACTTGTAGAGCGCGCCCTCGCCGATCCCCGGCACGAACAGCTCCCACACCCCCGTGGAGCCGAGCGAGCGCATCGGCAGGCTCGTACCGTCCCAGTAGGTGAAGTCACCGGCGATCCGCACCCCGCGCGCGTTCGGCGCCCAGACGGTGAACCGGGTCCCGGTCACCCCCTGGTGGGTCATCGGGAGCGCGCCGAGCGCCTTCCACAGCTCCTCGTGCCGACCCTCGCCGATCAGATGCAGATCGAGATCCCCGAGCGCCGGCAGGAAACCGTACGGGTCCCGCACTTCCACCTCGTCCGGCTCCGCGGCGGAGTCGGCGTCGCTGTAGCGGACGAGCAGGGTGTACGCGGGCACCGTGCGCAGCGGCAGGACACCGGAGAAGAAGCCGTCACCGTCGTCGGTCAGCTCCGCCCGCAGATTCTCGGCGCGTACGGTGACGGCCCGCGCGTACGGCCGCAGCACGCGGAACACCACACCGTCCGGCACGGGGTGCGCCCCCAGCAGCCCGTGCGGATCGTGGTGGGTCCCGCTGAGCAGCCGGTCCCGGTCGCCCGCGTCCAGCGGCGGCGCGACGCGCACCCGGGGCGCCGCCGCGGCAGGGACCCCGGCGGGGACAGGTGCCGTCGCGGGGGCGGGGATCGGGAGCGCGGCGGCGGACGACGCGGCCTTCGGCTTCGCCTTGGGCTTGGCCTTGGGCTTCGACTTCGACGTGGACTTCGACGTGGGGTGGGGAGTCCGGTCGGACGAACGGTCGGACGGCGTGCGGGCGGTCACGGGGGCTGCCTCCTCGGAGGGGCTTCGGTGAAGGGGCTTCGTTGTCGAACGGGGGAGGAGAGGGGGAGGAGAGGGGGAGGAGAGAGGGAAGGAGGGGAAAGGGGGAAGGAGGGGAGGGGGGAGGGACGGGCGGGTGGCGCCGGTCAGGTGCCCGCGGCCAGTCGGCGGATCGCCGCCATCGGGACCGGGAGCCAGTCGGGGCGGTGCCTCGCCTCGTACAGGACCTCGTACACCGCCTTGTCCGTCTCGTACGCGCGCAGCAGCTCCGGCTCCGCGCGCGGATCGGTGCCCGCCGCCGCGGCGTACCCCTCGCAGTACGCCGCACGGCAGCGCGTGGCCCAGTCGGGGCGCCACGGCTCGTGGGAGCGCGCCGCGTAGTCGAAGGACCTGAGCATGCCCGCGACATCGCGGACCGGCGGCTGCGGACGGCGCCGCTCCGCGAGCGGCCTCGCGGGCTCGCCCTCGAAGTCGATGACCGACCAGCGGCCGTCGGGCGTCCGCAGGGCCTGGCCGAGGTGGAGGTCGCCGTGCACCCGCTGCGCGAGCCTGCCCGGTCCCGCCCCGGCCGGTGCGGCGAGCGCGTCGAACGCGGTGCGCAGCCCGGGGACGTACGGGAGCAGCGCGGGCACCGCGCGCGCCGCGGCTTCGAGGCGTTCGGTCATCCCGTCGGCGAGTTGCGCGGTCTGCCTGCGGCCCAGTGTCACGGTCGGCAGCGCGGCGGCGAGCGCGGTGTGCACCTCGGCGGTGGCCCGGCCGAGCGCCCGCGCCTCCGCGGTGAACTCCCGGTCGCCGGTGAGCGCGGCCAGCGCCAGGCACCAGCCGTCCCGGGAGTCGCGCAGATACGGCTGGAGCACACCGAGGGTCAGGGTCTCCCCGCTGCCCGGCAGTCCGCCGCCGGACGGGTCGGCCGCCTCGATCCAGCCGACCGGCGCGGGGACCCGCTCGCATCCCTCGGCGGCCAGGGCGAGCGGCAGTTCCAGATCGGGATGGGGGCCGGGGAAGACCCGGCGCAGGATCTTCAGGATGTACGCGTCCGAGCCGATGGCCCCGTCCGCGCCGGCCCCGTCCCCCCTGGTCCCGTCCCCTCTTGTTCCGTAGACAAGGGAGGAGTTCGACTGTTCGGCGTCCAGCAGGCGGCCGGTGAGCCCGGCCGGTACGGGCGCCGCGCGGCAGAACCGCAGCGGTCCCCGGGTGTCGGGGGTGCGCAGCCGTTCCAGCAGCAGGTCGGCGACGCGCGGGTCGTGCAGGCCCTCGTAGACGGTACGGCCGGCCAGCGGCCCCTGCTCCACGCGGCCGATCGCGGCGGCGGCGAGCGGGGCGGGCAGGGAGTGGCGTACGCCGAGGAGGAGCTGGTAGCAGTCCTGGTAGCGGCTGCTCGCGGGGGCCGGGCTCGCGGCGCCGCGCTGTTCCACCCGTACGAGGAGATGGAGCAGGCCGGGCCCGCCGGCGCTCTGGGCCAGCAACTCCGTGACGGCGACGGGCACGAAGCCGGTGACGGGGCGGCCCTTGCCCGCGAACCAGCGCTGGCGGGGCAGCCACTCATGGAGCAGCGGCGCGAGGGAGCCGACCAGGGCGCGCGCCTCGGCGTCGGAGAAGGCCCCGGAGGGGGCGTCGGAGAGGGTGGGGGCGGGGGGCTGCGCGGGGGACAGGGCACTCCTGATTCGCGGGACGCCGTGGTCGGTGCGCGCGTCCTGGGCCGGGGACGTGACGGGGTCCTGCGGAGGGTTGCTTCTGTCGGCGAGACCCGGAGTAAACCGGGTGGATGCAGCCTTCGACATGGCATCGCGTCCTTTCCCCGGGCACACCACAGGATGCGCAGAGTGTCCCGGATTGCGGCAACGGCTGTCCGTCTGTGCGGGACGTGTCGGGTGAGGATGATCCGTACGGATCGATTCCGTACGAACTCAATACGAATTTGATCGAATCGATCGAACTGGATGTGGAGGAGAGTGCCCCGTGCGAGGCGGTGGAAACCGCCCCGCACCACGACACGGGTTAACTCCGTGTCACAAGGGCCCCTCGGATCCAGCGGACAGGAGAGGTGCGCTGATCACGCGGGAGGCGCGGTGGCGGCGGTGTCCTTCCGCAGCCTGAACCAGTAGAAACCGTGTCCCGCCAGCGTCAGCAGATACGGCCACTCCCCGATCGCCGGGAACCGCACCCCGCCGATCAGCTCCACCGGATGCCGGCCGCTGAACGTCTTCAGGTCCAGCTCCGTCGGCTGCGCGAAGCGCGAGAAGTTGTGCACGCACAGCACCAGGTCGTCGCCCTCGCCCTCCTGGGAGGGCGCCTCGCGCAGGAAGGCCAGCACCGCCGGGTTGGACGACGGCAGCTCCGTGTACGAGCCGAGCCCGAAGGCCGGGTTCTGCTTCCGGATCTCGATCATCCGCCGGGTCCAGTGCAGCAGCGAGGACGGCGACGCCATCGCCGCCTCCACGTTGGTGACCTGGTACCCGTAGACCGGGTCCATGATCGTCGGCAGATAGAGCCGCCCGGGGTCGCTGGACGAGAAGCCCGCGTTCCGGTCCGGGGTCCACTGCATCGGCGTCCGTACGGCGTCCCGGTCGCCCAGCCAGATGTTGTCACCCATCCCGATCTCGTCCCCGTAGTAGAGGATCGGGGAGCCGGGCAGCGACAGCAGCAGCGCCGTGAACAGCTCGATCTGGTTGCGGTCGTTGTCCAGCAGCGGGGCGAGGCGGCGACGGATGCCGATGTTGGCGCGCATCCGCGGATCCTTCGCGTACTCCGCGTACATGTAGTCGCGCTCTTCGTCCGTGACCATTTCGAGGGTCAGCTCGTCATGGTTGCGCAGGAAGATGCCCCACTGGCAGCTGCTCGGGATCGCCGGGGTCTTCGCCAGGATTTCCGATACCGGGTAGCGGGACTCGCGCCGTACGGCCATGAAGATCCGCGGCATCACGGGGAAGTGGAACGCCATATGGCATTCGTCGCCCCCCTTCGCGTAGTCGCCGAAGTAGTCGACGACGTCCTCCGGCCACTGGTTGGCCTCGGCGAGGATCACGGTGTCGGGGTAGTTCGCGTCGATCTCCACCCGGACCCGCTTCAGGAACTCGTGGGTGGCCGGCAGGTTCTCGCAGTTGGTGTTCTCTTGCTGGTACAGATACGGCACGGCGTCCAGCCGGAAGCCGTCGATGCCCAGGTCCAGCCAGAAGCGCAGCGCGGAGACGATCTCCTCCTGCACCTTCGGGTTCTCGTAGTTGAGATCGGGCTGGTGGGAGAAGAAGCGGTGCCAGTAGTACTGCTTGCGGACCGGGTCGAAGGTCCAGTTCGACGTCTCCGTGTCGACGAAGATGATCCGGGCGTCCTGGAACGCCTTGTCGTCGTCGGCCCAGACGTAGTAGTCGCCGTACGGCCCGTCGGGGTCCTTTCGGGACTCCTGGAACCAGTCGTGCTGATCGCTCGTGTGGTTCATGACGAAGTCGATGATCACGCGCATGCCGCGCTGGTGCGCGGCGTCGACGAACTCCACGAAGTCGGCGAGGTCGCCGAACTCGGGGAGCACCGCCGTGTAGTCGGAGACGTCGTAGCCGCCGTCGCGCAGCGGCGACTTGAAGAACGGCGGCAGCCAGAGGCAGTCGACCCCGAGCCATTGCAGATAGTCCAGCTTGGCGGTGATGCCCTTGAGATCACCGATGCCGTCGCCGTTGCTGTCCTGGAACGAACGCACCAGGACCTCGTAGAAGACGGCGCGCTTGAACCAGTCGGGATCGCGGTCCTTGGCCGGGGTGTCCTCGAACGTGTCGTGGACCGGCTCATTGACGATCATGATGTGGGTGACCCTCCGATCGGCGGGGACGGTCGCAGAACCACGATGTGCGCGGGCGTGACGCCCGGCTCTAGGCGCACATAGGTGGAGCTGCCCCAGTGATAGGTCTCGCCGGTGAGCTCGTCGCGCACCGGCACGGTCTCGTGCCCCTCCATCGACGGGAGGCCGAGCCGTGCCATGTCCAACGAGACCGTCGCCTCCTGGGTGTGGTGCGGGTCGAGGTTGACGACCACCAGAACGATGTCCGCGCCCGACCTCTTGCTGTACGCGATGACCGCGTCGTTGTCCGCGTGGTGGAAGTGGATGTCACGGAGCTGCTGGAGGGCGGGGTGGCGCCGTCTGAGCCGGTTGAGCGCCGTGATCAGGGGCACGATCGTCCGGCCCTCCCGCTCGGCCGCCTCCCAGTCCCGGGGCCTGAGCTGGTACTTCTCCGAGTCGAGGTACTCCTCGCCGCCCTGCGCGGCCGGGGTGTTCTCGCAGAGCTCGAAGCCGGCGTACACGCCCCAGGAGGGCGCCATCGTCGCCGCGAGCACCGCCCGCGCCTCGAAGGCGGGCCGGCCGCCGTGCTGGAGATAGGCGTGCAGGATGTCCGGGGTGTTGACGAAGAAGTTGGGCCGCATGGACCAGGCCGACTCGCCCGACAGCTCCGTCAGGTACTCGGTCAGCTCCTGCTTGCTGTTGCGCCACGTGAAGTACGTGTACGACTGCTGGAAACCGACCGCGCCGAGCGTACGCATCATGGCGGGCCGGGTGAACGCCTCGGCCAGGAAGATGACGTCCGGATCCGTGCGGTTGATGTTCGCGATGACCTTCTCCCAGAAGAGCACCGGCTTGGTGTGCGGATTGTCGACGCGGAAGATCCGTACGCCGTGCGCCATCCAGTACCGCAGCACGCGGGTGGTCTCCCGGACCAGTCCGCGCAGATCGGTGTCGAAGGCGATCGGGTAGATGTCCTGGTACTTCTTCGGCGGGTTCTCCGCGTACGCGATCGAGCCGTCCGCGCGGTGGTGGAACCACTCCGGGTGCTTCTCGACCCACGGGTGGTCCGGCGAGCACTGGAGCGCGAAGTCGAGCGCGATCTCCATCCGCAGGGTGCGGGCCGTCTCCACGAAGTGGTCGAAGTCCTCGATCGTGCCCAGGTCCGGGTGGATCTCGTCGTGGCCGCCCTCGGCCGAACCGATCGCCCAGGGCACCCCGACGTCCTCGGGGCCGGGGGTCAGACTGTTGTTGGGGCCCTTGCGGAAGGTGGTGCCGATGGGGTGGATCGGCGGCAGGTAGACGACGTCGAACCCCATCGCGGCCACGGCGGGCAGCCGCCCGGCCGCCGTCCTGAAGGTGCCGCTCACCGGCGGCTCGCCCTTCCTGAGCACCGCGCCCTCGGAGCGCGGGAAGAGTTCGTACCACGATCCGTACAGCGCACGCCGGCGCTCGACGAGCAGCGGCACGGGGCGCGAGGAGCTGACCAGATCGCGCAGCGGATGACGGTCGAGGGCGGCGGTCGCCTCGGGGGAGAGCGCGGCGGCCAGCCGGGCGGCGGCCGGCAGCGCGGTGTCCCGCAGGGAGTCGGCGGCGGCGAGCACGGCCTCCCGGCCGTCCCGCTTGGGCACACCGGCGGCGGCGCGCTCGTACAGTTCGGCACCCTCAGCGAGGACCAGGGCGATGTCGGTCGCGTCCGTGCCGGCCGGGATCTTGATGCCCGCGGCGTGGCGCCAGGTCGCGACGGGGTCGCTCCACGCCTCGACGGTATACGTCCACCGGCCTTCCTCGGTGGGGGTGACCTCCGCGCCCCAGCGGTCGGTGCCGGGGGCGAGTTCACGCATCGGGGTCCACGGGCCGGGGCGTCCGCCCGGGTCCACGAGAACGACATTGGCGGCGACGGCGTCATGGCCTTCGCGGAAGACGGTCGCGGTGACCTGGAAGGACTCACCGGTCACCGCCTTCGCGGGGCGTCTTCCGCAGTCGACGAGTGGGCGTACGTCCAGGACGGGAATGCGTCCGATCAGCGGTTTCACGGGATCACCTGAGGGCTGTGCGGGCTTGACAGGCAGGGCGGGTGAAGCGGGTGGCGCGGGTGGAGCTGCTGCAGTGCCGTGGAGAGAGAAGGTTTGCGCGATTTTCGTGGTTTTGATGCTCTTTGTAGCTGCTCTATGGGCGACTGCGAGGCTGCGAGCATGGCCGCTCCTGTCCGCGTTCACTCGAATAGCGCTGGAAATCGGGACGAGACGCGCTCGTGTGCGGTAGGTACCGCTGGAGCCTTCCCACTCGTTTCGGGGCGGTAATCCAGCGGTGTGTTAACTCCTCCTACTCCGGCCGGGTCGGGGCATGCGTGCCGCGAGGGGGTGGGTTTCGGCCGATACGGGCGGTGCCGCGTGTCGCGACCCTGGACCCCATGGGTGTCCGTACGGCGACGTCGCCACCACGTCCCCGATATCACCGACGGAACAACCGGGGAAACCACCGGGGAGGGAGCGAATGGAGTGCATTCACACCCGCGAGTGCGCCGTGGCCCCGCGCGTCGGGGTAGGGCTACCTTCGAGGAGAGGCGGGCGCACCGTGTGGTGTGCCCGCCCCGGCTCTTCTGCTGTCCGGCTGTCCGCCCCTCCCGGTTGCGAAGGTGGAACACGTGAAGGCAATCCGTCGGTTCACCGTCCGCCCCGTCCTGCCCGAACCACTCCAACCCCTCAGCGACCTCGCCCGCAATCTGCGCTGGTCCTGGCATACCGAGACCCGCGAACTCTTCGAGGCCGTCGACCCCGTCGGGTGGCGCGCCGCGGGCGCCGACCCCGTACGGATGCTGGGCGGCGTCTCCGCGGCGCGCCTCGCGGAGCTGGCGGCCGACCGTGTCTTCCTCGACCGGCTCGCCGCCGCCGCCGCCGATCTCGACACCTATCTGCGCGGTGCCCGCTGGTACCAGGAGCGCGCCGGTGACACCGGTAGCGCGGGAGCGGACGGGGGCGCGAGCGGGGGCGCGGAGCTGCCCGCCGCCATTGGCTACTTCTCGCCGGAGTTCGGGGTGACGGCCGCCCTGCCCCAGTACTCCGGCGGCCTCGGCATCCTCGCCGGCGACCATCTCAAGGCCGCCAGCGACCTCGGCGTACCGCTCATCGGCGTCGGTCTGCTCTACCGGCACGGCTACTTCCGCCAGTCGCTCTCGCGGGACGGCTGGCAGCAGGAGCAGTACCCGGTCCTCGACCCCAACGAGCTGCCCCTGACCCTGCTGCGCGAACCCGACGGCACCGCGGCCCGGGTCACCCTCGCCCTGCCGGGCCACCGCACCCTGCACGCCTGCGTCTGGCAGGCCCACGTCGGACGCGTACCCCTGCTGCTGCTCGACTCCGACGTCGAGGAGAACGGCCCCGGCGAACGCGAGGTCACCGACCGGCTCTACGGCGGCGGCAGCGAACACCGCCTCCTCCAGGAGATGCTGCTCGGCATCGGCGGCGTCCGCGCGCTCCGTACGTACTGCCGGCTCACCGGCCACCCCGCGCCCGAGGTGTTCCACACCAACGAGGGGCACGCGGGCTTCCTCGGCCTGGAACGCATCCGCGAACTCGTCAGCACACCGGCCGACGCCCTGTCCGGCACGGGATCCGGTACGGGATCCGGTACGGCGATGGGGTTCGAGGCCGCGCTGGAGGCGGTCCGCGCCGGTACGGTCTTCACCACGCACACCCCCGTCCCGGCCGGGATCGACCGCTTCGACCGCGACCTGGTCGCCCGCCACTTCGGCGACGACGGCGAACTGCCCGGTGTGCCCGTCGAACGGGTCCTCGGCCTCGGTGGGGAGAGCTACCCCGGCGGCGAGCCCCACCTGTTCAACATGGCGGTCATGGGGCTGCGGCTCGCCCAGCGCGCCAACGGCGTCTCCACCCTGCACGGCGCCGTCAGCCGGAAGATGTTCGCCGGGCTCTGGCCGGGCTTCGACCCGGAGGAGGTGCCCATCGGCTCCGTGACCAACGGGGTGCACGCGCCGACCTGGACCGCGCCCGAGGTGACCCGCCTCGGCACCCGCCAGGACCCCGGCGCGCGGGACCTCGCCGGCCTTCCCGACTTCGCCGCCACCCCCGCCGCCGCGCTCTGGGACGTACGGCGCGCGCTGCGCGCCCAGCTCGTGAGCGAGGTACGCGGGCGGCTGCACGCCTCCTGGCGGCTGCGCGGCGCCGAGGACGCCGAGCTGGGGTGGATCGACGGCGTCCTCGACCCCGACGTCCTGACCATCGGCTTCGCCCGCCGCGTCCCCTCGTACAAGCGCCTCACGCTGATGCTCCGCGACCGCGACCGGCTCACCGAGCTGCTGCTCCACCCCGAGCGGCCGATCCAGATCGTCGTCGCGGGCAAGGCGCACCCGGCCGACGACGGCGGGAAGCGGCTGGTGCGGGAGCTGGTGCGGTTCTCCGACGATCCGCGCGTACGCCACCGCATCGTCTTCCTGCCCGACTACGGCATGGGCATGGCGCAGAAGCTCTACCCCGGCTGCGACGTCTGGCTGAACAACCCGCTGCGCCCGCTGGAGGCGTGCGGCACCAGCGGGATGAAGGCCGCGCTCAACGGCTGTCTCAACCTCTCGGTCCTGGACGGCTGGTGGGACGAGTGGTTCGAGCCGGACTTCGGCTGGGCGATCCCCACCGCCGACACCGGGACCGCGGATGAGAACCGCAGGGACGACCTGGAGGCGAACGCCCTCTACGAACTCATCGAGGACCGGGTCGCGCCGCGCTTCTACGACCGGGGAGCGGACGGGCTGCCGGACCGCTGGATCGAGATGGTCCGGCGCACCCTGGTCACCCTGGGACCGAAGGTGCTCGCGGGACGCATGGTGCGCGAGTACGTGGAGCGGCTCTACGCCCCGGCCGCCCGCGCCCACCGCTCGCTCGACCCCGGCCGGGCGGCGGAGCTGGCCGCCTGGAAGTACCGGACGCGCACGCTGTGGCCGTACGTCTCCGTCGACCATGTGGAGGCGGTGGCGGCCACCGGCGCCGGGGGCAGCACGGAGCTGGGCTCCACACTCACCCTCCGGGTCGGCGTCGGCCTCGGCGAACTGCGGCCCGACGACGTCGAGGTGCAGGCCGTCGCCGGCCGGGTCGGCGCGGACGACGCGCTCGTGGACGCCCGGCCCTTCCCGCTCAAACCGGCGGGCGGCCCCGACCTGGAGGGCCGCTGGGTGTACGAGGGCCCGCTCGCCCTGGACCGTACGGGCCCGTACGGCTACACCGTCCGCGTCCTGCCCGCCCACCCGCTGCTCGCCACCAGCGCGGACCTGGGGCTGGTGGCGCTGCCGACGGAGGCGACGGGCGAGGGCGCGGGGGTCCTGCTGCGCTGAACGCCGTGGGGGTTGCGGACTGTGGACCGGTCCGGCCCATGGCCGGGCCCAACGGCGGGGATTGGTCCAGACCTTGACGCACCCAGGTGAGGGTTCTAGGTTCCACGGTCAGCTCCCCGGTTCACAAACCCACCCGGTGTTCATGTGGGTGATCGGAACGGGGGATCGCAGAGGCATTCCCCACCGACCGGAAGGCACCCCCACATGCGCCCCGGACCCATCGCCCGCGTCCTCGGACTCTCCGCCGCACTCGCCGCGCTCACCGCCGCGGCCCTCGTGACACCGGCCTCCGCCCGGCAGACCCCCGGCGCGGAGACGGTGCCGGCCGCGGCCCCCGTCGCCGCCGCGCCCGCGAACTTCACCCACCCCGGAGTGAACCTCAACACCGCCCAACTCGACTTCGTACGCGGCAAGGTGCAGGCCGGGGCGCAGCCCTGGAAGAGTGCGTACGACGCGATGGCGGCGAGCCGGTACGCCTCCCTCTCCCGCACCGCCAAGCCCCGCGCGGTCGTCGAGTGCGGCTCGTACTCCAACCCCAACAACGGCTGCACGGACGAGCGCGAGGACGCGATCGCCGCCTACACCGCCGCCCTCACCTGGTACATCACCCGCGACGACCGCTACGCGCAGAAGGCGATCCAGCTCATGGACGCCTGGTCCGCCACGATCCAGGACCACACGAACAGCAACGCCCCGCTCCAGACGGGGTGGGCCGGGTCCTCCTGGCCCAAGGCGGCCGAGATCATCAAGCATGTGTACGGCAACTGGCCCAACTCCGGGCGGTTCGCGAAGATGCTCCGCACCGTCTACCTGCCCGAGATCATCAACGGCTCGAACTCCAACGGGAACTGGGAGCTGACGATGATGGAGGCGGCGGTCTCCATCTCCGTCTTCCTGGACGACAAGGCGAGTTACGACAAGGCGGTCAACACCTACCTGCTCCGGGTGCCCGCGTACATCTACCTGTCCTCGGACGGCGACCTGCCCAGGACCGTGCCGAGCCAGAACCTCAACACCCGGGCCAAGATCGTCAGTTACTGGCAGGGGCAGGGCACCTTCGTCACCGGCCTCACCCAGGAGACCTGCCGCGACTTCGTCCACACCGGCTACGGCATCTCGTCCGTCGCCCATGTCTACGAGACGGCACGCCTCCAGGGCCAGGACCTGTTCCCGCAGGTCGGCGAGCGGCTGCGGCAGGCGCTGGGCTTCCAGTCTAAGTACGAGATCCAGGCCGAGTCCGTACCGTCCTCACTCTGCGGCGGCAGTGTGACCCGCGGGCTCGGGCCGGTCACCGAGGTCGGCTTCAACGCGCTGAACACCCGGCTGGGTTACGCGATGACCAACACGCAGCGCCTGGCGGAACAGCAACGCCCGGCGGGCACCAACAACCTGTTCGTGGCCTGGGAGACGCTCACGAACGCGAGCAACCCTCAGTAGGGTGATTGAGGAACGATCGTTCTTGACTGATCGTTCCTCAACTGTCTACTGTAGTGGTCATGGGCAGGCCAAGAGCGTTCGATGAGGACGAAGCGGTGCGTGCCGCCGTGGGTCTGTTCGGCGGACGCGCGTATGACGGTGTGTCCGTCGACGACCTCGTCAGCCACCTCGGCGTGCACCGCAACAGCCTGTACAAGACGTTCGGCAGCAAGCGCGGCCTCTACCTGATCGCTCTGCGCCGCCACCTCGCCGACGACGTCCGCCCTTTGCTCGACGCCCTCGCGGGCGCATCGGATGCCGCGGCGGCGCTGCGGCTCGTCACGTCGGCCGACCTCGACCTGCTTCTCCTCGCGACGATCGAACGCGCACCGGTCGACGAGGAGGTCGCCTCCGAGGTGACGGCCGCGTTGGCCGCCGTCGACCAGGCGATCGCCGACGCGCTCGGCGTTCCCCTCGACCTGGCCGCCGCCCTCACCGCCGCCGCGCTGGGCATCCTCGTGCGCGGCAACCCCGACAACGCCGCCACCGCGCTGACCCAGCACCTCGGCCTTCTCACCTGAAAAGGAAACCCGACATGGCACTGATACGTATCGACGGCGACGACCTCGTCGTCGTGATCGAGGGTCTCGACAAGCTCTGGGCATTCAAGGGCAGCCTGACCATCCCGCTGGCCAACGTCCGTGGCGCGACCGCCGACCCCGGTATCGTCACCGAACCCAAGGGAATCCGCGCGCCGGGCTCCCGCGTACCCGGTGTGATCACCGCGGGCACATTCCACCAGGACGGTGAAAAGGTCTTCTGGGACGTCAAGGATCCGTCGAAGGCCGTCGTGGTCGAACTCGCCGACGAGAAGTACGCACGCCTGGTTCTCCAGGTCGACGACCCCCGCGCGACTGTTGCCCTGGTCGAGAACGCCCTTGTCTGAAGGAGGTAGGCCCATGTTTCGCCACCTGGCAGCGGCTTTGATGGCACTGGCCGTCGTCACCGCCACTCCGGCCGAGGCGACGCCCGGTCTCGTGCCTGCCGCCGACCGCGAGGTCGTCTTCACGGCCGACGGTACGACCGCGTACGGCACCCTGCACGTTCCCGAGCATCGTGCCGGGCAACGGCTGCGGGCGGCACTGCTGCTGCCCGGCAGCGGACCCACCGACCGCGACGGCAACCAACCGCCCGGGACCGCACCGGACACCCTGGCACAGTTGGCCGACGCGCTCGACAGGGACGGAATCGCCACGCTGCGGTTCGACAAGTACGGCACCGGCCGCACCGGACTCGGCGCCTACCGGGACCACCCGGAAGAACTCGACTACCCGGCATTCGTCCGCCAGGCACGGGCCGCCTACGAGTCGTTGCGCGATCAGCCGGAGACCGACCCGCGCGCGCTGCTGGTCGTGGGACACAGCGAGGGCGCGATGACGGGACTGCTGCTGGGCGGGACCGTCCGCCCGCGCCCGACCGGCCTGGCGCTTCTGCAACCGCAGGCGATCCGCATGCTGGACCTGGTCGCGCTCCAGCTCAAGGCCCAGGTCGCCGAAGCGACCCGGCAGGGCCAGTTCACACCGGAGCAGCAACGCGCCGTCAACGCGGCCATCGATGCCGCCGTCACCTCCCTGCGCGAACACCGACCGGTCGACACCACCGACCTGCCCCTCGCGATCGCCAGGCTCTTCGAGGCATTCCAAGGCCCCAACGCCCGGTTCGTGGAAAGCGACGACGCCGTCCACCCACCGGACACCGCCGCCGCACTCCGGCCGGGAACCAAGGTGCTGCTGACATGCGGCACGAACGACGCCCAGATCCCCTGTGCCACAACGAACGCCCTGACGACCGCCCTGCGCCAGGCGCATGCCGGTGGACCGGGCCGAGTGGCGCTGCCGGGAGTGGACCATCTGCTGCACGACGCCGACCACCCGAACACGCTCGCGCCGCCCGTACTCGACGCCCTGCGCCGGTTCGCCCGACACTGACACCGGCCGAGGACGTCCCCCCGACCTCTGGTGCCGGATCGAGCTGTGCTTCACCCGAAACCACACCGTCCTGCCAACGCGGCATGACCAGCAACCCGGTGAACCTATGCGGGAGGGGCACCAGCAGCCGAAGTCAGCGAGCGGAGGTCGGTGTTGGCGCCGCACAGCACCACACAGGCCCGCTCGCCCGGGGCGGGCCGGTAGCCGTAACCCCCGTCCTCCTGACCGGAGATGAGGGCGGCCAGCGCCGTCGACGCCGCGTGCTCCACCGCGATGCGGTGGTCCTCCCAGAGGGTGTGGCGGGCCGCCGTGATCGCGGTGTCCGTCACGAGGACCGAACGCACCCCCTCCTGACCGGCGGTGTGGAGGGCCATGGCGGAGGCGCGGGACGCGCCCAGCGAGTCGGCGGCGACCGAGTCGACCGGGACGTCCACCACGTGGCCCGCCTCCAGCGCCGCGTTCAGGGCGCGGCAGTTCTCCGGCTCGACCGCGACGACCCGTACGCCGTGGTGGAGGGCGGCGGTGGCGACGCCCGTGAACAGGCCGCCGCCGCCCACCGACACCACCACCGTGTCCAGTTCGGGGAGCCGGGCGTGGATCTCCTCCATCAGGGTGCCCGCGCCTGCGGCGATCAGCGGATGGTCGTACGCGTGCGAGGCCAGCGCGCCGGTCGTGGCGGCGAACTCCTCGCACGCCGTGAGCGCCTCGCCGTACGTGGCCCCGACCAGCCGCACGTCCGCGCCGTACGACCGGAGGCGGCCGACCTTCACCGGCGGGGCAGTCTCCGGCAGGAAGACCGTCGCCCGTACGCCCTGCTGCCGTGCCGCCCACGCGCAGGCGAGCCCCGCGTTGCCGCCCGAGGCGATGGTCACGCCCGCGTCCGGAAGGGTGCCGCAGGCGCGGTGGGCGCGGAGGAAGTTCTGGGCGCCGCGTGCCTTGAAGCTGCCGGTGTACTGGAGATACTCCAGCGCCAGCCACGTCTCCGTACCGGAGCCGGAGCCGGAGCCGGAGCCGGAGCCGGAGCCGAAGCCGGTGCCGGACGCGGGGGCGGGGTCCATCGGTGCCAGGGACACGGGACGTACCTGCCCGGCGACACGGTCCGCCGCCTGCTTGACGTCGTCGTAGGTGAGTCCGGACATGTGCTGCTCCTGCCGATGGGACGCTCGGTGGGACCGACGGACACCGTGAACCGTACGCCGCTCGGCCGCTCCGGGGCGACGGCTCCCCGGGGCGACGGAAAGCCGCCCGGGGCAGGGACACCCCGGGCGGCTTCCGGTGGGACGACGGCTCAGAAAGTGAGCTTGAAGCTGTTGAGCCGGCCCGTGTCCTGCGACGCGACATCCTGGACCTTCAGCGTCCAGGTGCCGTTGGCCACCTCGGACGAGGCGTTGACGTAGTACGTCTCGATCACGTTGTCCGCCGAGTCACCGCTGCTCGACGCCTTCAGCCGGTACGACGTGCCGCTCGGGCCCACCAGGTCGATGACCAGGTCACCGCGCCAGGTGTGCGTGATGTTCACGTCGACCTGGAGGGAGGACGGGGCGTTGCCCGTGACGCCCGAGACGACGAGCGGCGAGGTGACCGCCGCGCCGTTGTCCGGGATGGCGACCGCCGTCGTGGACTCGAAGGCCTGGCCCGTACCGCCGCCACCCGGGCGGGGACCGACCGCGATACCGGCCCACGCGTTCTGCACGGCCGTGTACTCGGCGCTCGTCGTGCCGTACAGCTCACCGGCGACCGCGAGCGTGCCGGTGCGGGCCGCCGCGTAGTTGGTCGTGGAGGTGAACTTGGTGGAGAGCGCCTTGAACCAGATCTGCTCGGCCTTGTCCCGGCCGATACCGGTCACCGGCAGCCCGTCGGAGGTCGGGGAGTTGTACGAGACCCCGTTGACCGTCTTGGCGCCGCTGCCCTCGGAGAGCAGGTAGAAGAAGTGGTTCGCCGGGCCCGAGGAGTAGTGGACGTCGACGCCGCCGATGCCGGAGTACCAGTAGTCCTTGGAGGCGCCGTCCTTGCTCGGCTGGTCCATGTAGCGCAGCGGCGTGCCGTTGCCGTTGATGTCGATCTTCTCGCCGACGAGGTAGTCGCCCGGGTCGCTCGCGGTGTTCGAGTAGAACTCGACGGCCGCGGCGAAGATGTCGGAGGTGGCCTCGTTCAGACCGCCGGACTCACCGCTGTAGACCAGACCGGCCGTGTTGGCGGTGACACCGTGGGACATCTCGTGGGCGGCCACGTCGATGGAGGTCAGCGGCCTGGCGTTGCCGGAACCGTCCCCGTACGTCATGCAGAAGCAGGAGTCCTGCCAGAAGGCGTTGACGTAGCCGCTGCTGTAGTGGACACGGGAGTACGCGCCGACACCGTCACCCTTGATGCCGGTGCGGCCGTGCACGTTCTTGAAGTAGTCCCAGGTCTCGGCGGCGCCGTACGCGGCGTCGGCGCCCGCCGTCTCCAGGTTGGCGGGCAGGCCGTTGCCCCACGTGTCGGTGGAGTTGGAGAAGAGCGTCCCGGTGCCCGACGTACCGCGGTTCAGGTTGTACGTACGGTGGTTGCCGCGGCCCCCGTCGGTGAGGTTGTACGTCGAGCCCGACGCGGTGGAGCCGAGGGTGACCTGGCCGCTGTACTGGGTGTTGCCGACCCCGTTCTTGACGGCCTGCCACTCGTACAGCTTCTTGCCGGAGGACGCGTCGGTGACCACGTGCAGCTCGTTCGGGGTGCCGTCGTGCTGGAGGCCCCCGACGACCGTCTCGTAGGCGAGCGTGGGGGAGCCCTGCGCCATCCACACGACCTCGCGCGGCGCGCGCTCGGCCCCGGTCTTCTTCGAACCCTCCGCCGCCGCGGCGTTCAGCGCCTGCTTCTCGGCGACCGAGGGCGCCACGTCGGCCGTGGTGTCCACGTTCGTGAGCGCCGCCTTGGACGCCTTGCTCACGGACTGCGTCGCGCCCGCCTTCGACGCGGCGACGACGAGGTCACCGCCGAGGACCGGCAGCCCCTGGTAGGTGCGCTCGTACCGGGTGTGCGTGGTCCCGTCGACGTCCTGGACGACATCGCGTACGACCAGCTTCTCCTGCGCGCCGAGGCCGAGTTCCCCGGCGGTCGCCGCCTTGGCCGCGTCGGCGTCGCGCAGCAGCGCGGCGCGCTGGGCGGGGGAGAGCGAGCGCGGCAGCGCGCCGGGGTCGGCCTTGCCCGCGACCGGCGCCGCGGGGGCGCCGTCCGGCTGTGCGACGGCGGTGCCGGCCTGCACGCCGACGGTGAGAAGGGCTGCTGCGGCGATCAGTGCGCCGGTGGCCGTGGCGCGCCGGCGGGGTCTGTGCGTGGGTCTCACGCGAACTCCTTCTGCGAGGGGGGACCGGGCGGCTCGATGGGTCACCCGGACAGTGCACGCGGAGCTGTGTCGGGCTGTGGAGCGTGGTGTGGCTCGGTCGGACTCGGTGGTGCGGAGAACGGGGGAAGAGTGGCAGCAGTGGCGTGCCTATGTCAGGAGCGCGTCAAAAAGTTGGCCGGAATTCGTTCGCTGCCCGAAATTGCCTGTTCGTTAAGCGGACGTTTCGCCGATCATCAGGGCGCCGTGGCCACGCGTTCGTCCGGACCGGAAGGTGTGAACGGAGTGTCAACCGGACCCGGGCGGTCGCCCGCCCGGGTCCGGTCGCAGTGTGGCGTGTTCCTGACTGTGCTCCGGCTCAGACGGCGGTGCTCCGCGCGGCCGGACGGGACGGGGGTACGGACGTCGTGGCCTCGGTCGGCCCTGCCTGTTCCGTCAGCTCCGGGGTCTGCCGGGCCCAGCGGGCCGCGATGACCGCGCACACCATCAACTGCATCTGGTGGTAGAGCATCAGAGGCAGGATCACCGGTCCCGCCGAGGCCCCGAACAGCACCGCCGCCATGGGCAGCCCCGTCGCCAGGCTCTTGTTCGAGCCGCAGAAGACGATGGCGATCCGGTCCTCCCGGCCGAAGCCGAGCCGCCGCGCGACGCACGACGTCGTCACGAGCGCCAGCGCCAGCAGGGTCGCCGTCACACTCACCAGACCGATCAGCCGCCCCGGAGTGATCTGGTGCCAGATTCCCTCGGTCACGCCCCGGCTGAACGCGGTGTAGACGACGAGCAGGATCGAGCCGCGGTCCAGCAGGGAGAGCGGCTTCTTGTGGCGCCCCACGAACGCGCCGATCCAGCGGCGCAGGACCTGTCCCGCGAGGAACGGCAGCAGCAACTGGACGGCGATGGCGACCAGCCGGTCCGCCGAGAAGCCGACCGTGGAGCCGATCAGCCAGGCGGCGAGCAGCGGTGTGGCGACCATCCCGGCCAGGCTGGAGTACGTCCCCGCGCAGATGGCGGCCGGCACATTGCCCCGGGCCGTGGACGTCAGCGCGATCGAGGACTGGACGGTGGAGGGGACGACGCAGAGGAAGAGCAGGCCGATGTGCAGTTGCTCGGTGAGCAGATACGGTACGACGCCGCCCGCGGCCACCCCGAGCAGCGGGAAGAGCGCGAAGGTGCTCGCGCCCACGACGAGATGGAGCTTCCACCGGCGCAGGCCGTCCAGGGCCTCGCGGGTGGAGAGCCGCGCTCCGTAGAGGAAGAAGAGCAGCCCGATGGCGAGGTCGGCGGCGCCCCCGACGGCCACGGCCGCGCCCCCGGTCGCGGGCAGCAGCGCGGCGAGTACGACCGTACCGAGGAGGGCGGCCACGTAGGGGTCGACCGCCTTCCCCAGCCGGCCCGGCCAGGACAGCGGCCGGGACTCCTGAGTCACATCAATCACCTTCGCCGTCGTCGCCCTGCCACGGGGGGTGGCCGATCTGCGGAATCCATCCGAGGAGGGAGGGTGCGGGGCCGGCGGCCCGTGCGGGTGCCGGTGCGGGGGGAGGGGGTTGGGCCGGTGGGGACTCGGACGCGGCCTGATCCGACGTCGATGCGGGCGCGGACGCGTTTGCGGGTGCCGGTGCCGGTGCCGGTGCCGGTGCCGGTGCCGGTGCCGGTGCGGGTGCGGGTGCCGGTGTTTGTGCTGGTGCTGGTGCCGGCCCGGAGTTGGGGCCGGGTGCGGGTGCGGGTGCCGCTGGTGGTGCGGGTGCCGGTGTGGTGCCGGTGTCCCCGGTCCGTACGTCGATCGCGCCGCCGCCCCCGTCGTGGTCGCTGCCCGCCGTCCCCTTGCTGCTGATCAGTGTGTTGAGCGTGCGATCGATCTCCAGCCAGGAATCGGCATGGGAGTTGTCGATCACGACGAGTCCGACGTTCCGTCCGGCGACGGGGCCGGCCGTCGGCGAATCGTCGTCGTCGGCCTGGGCGACGGCGCCGCCGCACAGGATGCTCGCGCTCGCGACAGCGACGACGCCCGCGGTGGAGCCGCGTGTCAGGCGGGATCCACCGGTGGTGTTCCGGTGCCGGCCGGTGCCGGCCCGGAAAAGGTTCGACGACACGAGGTTCGGCAGCCCCGCTCAGACGGAGGCGGGAACCGGTACCGAATTCCGGAGGTCGTGATGTCTGCTGATGTTCTTCTCCAGCAGTTCGGTGGCGCCCTTCACTCCGATGGCGCCGGTTTCCCGGGTGTCGGGCAGTCGCCCGTCCTCCATTTTCAGATCGATGAGCGCGCTGTCGATCGCACCGTGCGCGGCGAAAAGGCACGGCGTGCTGTAGATGGCGACGTCGACGCCGAGTTCCGACAGTTCGGTGAGCGAGAGCCGCGGTGACTTGCCGCCCGCGATCTGGTTGAACAGCAGGGGCTTGTCGCCGACGACGGAACGGATCTTCCGGATCCATTCCACGCTGCGCACACCGTCGACGAGGACGACGTCCGCGTCGGTCTCCGCGAGCGCCTCGGCCCGCCGGATGATCTCCGCCTCCTCCGTGGCGTCCGTACGGGCCACCACGAGCAGGTCCTCCCGGCTGCGCAGCACCAGGTCCAGCTTGGCCAGGTACTCCTCCAGCGGGAGGATCAGCTTGCCGTCCGCGTGCCCGCAGCGGCGGGGCCGCTTCTGGTCCTCCAGGATCACCCCGGAGGCCCCGGCGCGCTCCAGCCGCTGTACGACGTGGCAGGCGACCTCGGGGTCGACGTAGCCGTCGTCGATGTCCACCAGCATGTGGTGCTTGGGGAAGGCCAGCCGGAGCCGTTCGGCGAAGGCCACCATGTCGGGCCACGCGATGTATCCGATGTCGGGGAGCCCGTAGTGCGAGGCGGCGAACCCGAATCCGGAGACGAAGAAACCGTTGTAGTGCTGGGCCGCGATCGAGGCCGAGTACATATCGTAAATTCCGATGAGCGGTGTGGTGCGCGGTGATTGAACCGCTTCTCGCAGGGCGTTGCCGTAGCGCATGGCTCTCCTCTGTCCGGAACGCGTTCTTCGACGGATTCCGGGACGGGGTGTGCGGTGGATTACGGGAGAAGATTTACAGAACACAAAGAGCCGGTAACGCGACACACCGGAGTATTCCCCGGTTTGGCAAAATTTGGTTATCCGTCCTGTCCGGATCTGGTTGTCCCGATCCGGTGGATTGGGCCCGGGATTGGGTCCTGGGGCCCATGACGTGTTCCGGTCACTACCCGTACTGTCGCCCGAACGGGGGGTGGGGCGAGGTGCGCCACCATGAACGGCCCTTTCACCGGGGCAGTTTGAGGTCTGACATGTCTTTCTACGGTGCGGTTCCACAATCCATGCCCAGGCAGCTCGTGGTGGCTCGCCTGCTGGTCTACTTCCTGTTCGGCGCGACGCTTCTCGGCGGTCTCGGGATCTTCCTGACCGCCGTCATGGTCGGCGCGGTGGACGGCAGACTGATCGGGGTGGTGGCGTACGCGGCCCTGCCCGGCGTGGCCGGCTGGATGCTGGTGCGGCAGGCGCCGACCGGTGGGGTCCGGGTCTGGTGGGGGCTGGTCGCCGTCCAGGTGTGGCTGATCCTCGGCGGTCTGTCCACCATCGGTGACGGCTCCGGCCAGGGCTTCACCCAACTTCTGCTGCCCGTGGTGATCCTGGTGCTGCTGAGCCGGGTGCGGAGCCGCGAGTGGTTCGCGCTGGCGGAGTACGAGCGGGCCGGGAGCCCGCCGTTCTCCTTCTCCCACATGATCACGTGGCGGCGCGACCGCGGGCAGACCGCGATGGAGTACCTCGGTCTCGTCCTCGTCGTCGTGGCGATCATCGGGGGGCTCGTGCTCGGGGCCGCGCAGATCGGCGGCGGCGTCCAGGCCCGTATCTGCTCGGTGTTCGACATGTCCTGCGCCGCGGAGGGCGGCGGGGACGACGCGATCGAGGCGCGGGACGGCGAGGGAAACCAGGGGAACCAGTCCGGCGGTACGGCGGACGGCGGCACCTCCAGCGGCGGTACGACGGGCGGAGCCACCGGCGGTACGGGTGGTACCGGCGGTACGGGTGGCACAGGCGGAGCCGACAGCTCCGGCGGTACGGCCGACGCCCCCGGTGGATCCGGCGACGAGGCGGGCGACCCCACCGACCCGTACGAGCCCATCTTCGCCCCCGGCGAGGAGCGCAAGGGCGACGAGGGCGGTGGCGGCGACGACAAGAAGGCCGACTGCTCCGGCTTCTGGGGCTGCACCTGGGACAAGGCGGGGCAGGTCGGTGAGGGCCTGTTCGTCGACGGGATCGGGGGCGACCTCTCCGGCATGTTCAACACGGTCATCCACCCGGTCGACACCTTCAACGGCCTCCTCGACTACGGCAAGTCGCTCGGCGACAAGTGGTCGGACGACTCGAAGGACGCCTCCGACAAGTGGGGCGACGGCGACTACCTCGGGGCGCTGGGCGACTGGACCGGTGCCTCGCTCAAGACCGGCGGCCAGGTCCTGGACGACATGTTCATCGGGGACGACGTCCGCGAGACCTGGAACCGGGGCGAGAAGACCCAGGCCGTCACCAACGTCGCCTGGAACATCGGTTCGCTCTTCATCCCCGGCTACAACGCCGCCAAGGTCGCCGGGAAGACCAGCAAACTCGGCAAGCTGGGCAAGATCGCCCAGGCCATCGCGGACGGCGCCGAGAAGGCCAAGGGCGCCGCGAACAAGGCACGGAAGGCGGCGGGCCTCGGCGACTCCAAGGCCGCGCGCGAGGCGGCCGACGAGGCGCAGCGGCATGCCGACGAGGCGGCCGAGAAGGTCGAGGAGAAGGGCAGTTGCAGCATCGCGCTGGGCGGCGCCCGGCTCGTACCGTACGGCGGTGGCTCGTACGACGGCGGTGACGGCGGCCCGGCCGGTGTGGCCGGCACCGGCACCGGGGTCCTCGCCTCGGCCCGTGCCTCCGTACCGCTGATCGTCCTCGCGGAGGGCGGCGGCACGAAGCGGTGCGAGGGAGGGGAGGCCGACGACGCGCGCGACGCGCAGAAGGAGGCCGACGACGCGGACCGGGCCGCCGACGGCGCCGAACTCGGCGACGCGGCCGACCGGGCGAAGCAGACCATCCAGGACGCCAAGAACAAGCAGAAGACGCCCAAGGAGGACCGCTACAACCTCAACGAGGGCGCGGTCGACAAGCTCTCCGCGAAGGCCAAGGACAACCCGGACCTCAGCCGCGGCGAGTTCGGCAAGGACGAGCTGGCCGCCGCGCTGGACGACCTCTCCGACATGCTCGACACCAAGGGCATCGACAACCAGAGCCGCGGCTCCCTGGGCGCGACCGTCCTGAAGGCCAACGACCGCCACCAGCTCGCCGAGGCCATGGCCGAGGTCCGCGCCGCCAAGCGCGCCGCCGACCTGGAGGCCGCGCCCGGCACCAAGGTGTACGCGGCCGTCGGCGAGAAGAAGGGCCGCCAGTCGGTGGACCTCGGGGACGGCACCACCGTCGACCTCAAGGGCATCGACGACGCCGATGTCGTCTACAAGGGCAAGGACGGCAGCATCCACGTCTCGGAGGTCAAGAACACCGCCAACGCCACCACACAGGCGTCCCTGCGCGCCCAGGCGGAGAAACTCGGCAAGTGGGCCAAGGAGGACGGGGCGAACCCGCCCAGGGCGGCGCGCTACGAGATCCAGACCCAGAAGGACTGGGACAAGATCTTCGACGGCTTCCAGAAGGACAAGAAGACCGGCGCGATCCCTGAGGGCACCCCCGCGCAGACCATCGCGGACAACGGCCTCGGGGCCAGGATCGCCGGCCAGGACCTCACCCCCAAGCAGCTCAAGGACCTGGACGCCGCCTGGAACGGGAAGAGCGCGGCGGAGAAGCAGGCCGCGCGCGACTCGGGCAAGATGAAGGATCCCAAGAGCGCGATGGAATACCTGGGGGTGTCGTGACGACGACGGACGACGGCGGGCACGCCGGGACGCCGCTGCTCCCCGAGGCGGTACGGGCCCTCCCGTACTCCTGGGACACCGGTTTCGGCTGGCCGCCTCAGACCGCGGAGAGCCCCGAGAACCTCGCGCTCGCCCGCGCCGTACTGGAGGCCTGCCTCCCGGCGGCCCCCCTCGCCGCGCCGGAGCCGCCCCCCGAGGTCCGCGCGAAGGACCTCGGCGAGGGGGAGGCCCTGCCCGACTGGGTCGAGGCCAGGACCGTGCTGCGGGCCCTCATGCCGTACGCGCGCGACGTGACCCGGGAGCGCATGGCCGAGGCCGAGGCGCGGTGCGCGCGGGCGGGCCTGGACACCACCGACTTCACGGCGCGCTGGACCCGCCGTATCTCCGCCTGGATCGCGCAGGAGGTACTGCGCTGGTGCGGCCTGATGGTCGACGACACCACGGCGCTCACCCCCTGGGCGACCGACCTCGCGGAACGGTACGCGCACCGGGGCATCGCTGCCGAACAGGCCGTATGGCTGCTCCGCCTCACCCCCGAACTACCGGGCAGCCACGAGGCCCTGACCCGGCTGGCGCACGACGGGGGAGTGCCGGCCGAGGTACGGGAACTGGCCGCGGAGGCGGACACCGGGGCCGGGCCCGGGCACTGAGGCCCCGCAGGGGGATCGCGGTCCCGGCGGGGTCAGTGCGGCCGGTCGCCCGCGGTGGCGGCCTTCAGTTCGGTCGGCGAGTCCCGGACGAGCTCCGACAGGTCCTCGTGGCCGGGGCCCTCGGTCCAGCGCCCGAACGCGATCTTGAAGACGGCGGTGCCCGCCTCGGCCGCGGGCTCGCGGCCGGGTCCGTGACGCCGCGGTGGCGGAGCGCTTCGGCGAGCGCCGCGGACAGGGAGGCGAGTTTGATCAGCTCGCGCTCCTGGAGTTCGGCGTTCGCGGCGATGACGGCCTGGCGCCGGCGGGCCTGCTCGTGGCGCTCCCGGAAATCGACGGCCGCTGCGTCCGCTGGCGAGCCCCGGGACAACGGCGAGATCCACTACAGCCGCCACCTGGCAGACTCGTCCCCTCACCTCCTCCGCCTCAGGTGCCGATTCCGCGTACCTGAGGCGGAGGCGGCGCAGGCAAGGGATCGGGACAGTGGAAGCCTGCTCAGCCGCACCGTGTCCGACGTGCGGCGGGCCGTCATTGCCGATCGCTGCAGAAGGGCTGGCCCCTACATGTTCGCCACGCAGAGGCGCGAGGTCGCACCGCTCTCGCCGGACCGTTCCGCGCTGAAAACGGTCGCGGGATGTCTCGGCGCCGGACTCGCGCTGGGTGTCATGACGAACCTGGCGCAGGGCTGGCTGCCGGGCAACTGGAACCAGATCGCCAACTCGGGGGCGGTCTGGTCGGCGGTCGCCTTCGTCGCCGGCGCCCTGCTGGCGGACCGGGGCGTACGGGTAGCGGTGGCCGGAGGGCTGGTCGCGGAAGTGGGGCTGGTCACCGGCTACTACGGGTTCGCCGAATTCGGCCGTGGCGGCATGGGCACGCTGACAACCGGGCTGGTGTGGCTGGTCATGGCGGTCGTGGCCGGACCACTGTTCGGCGCCGCCGGGGCATGGTGGCGGCGCGGCAGCATCCGGCGCCGTATCGTGGGGGGCGCCTCGGTGGCCGGAGCGATCGGCGCGGAGGCCGCCCACTACGCCTTCGTGCTGCACTACATGCCGCAGGCCTCGGTTTGCGCGGCACTCATGGTGGCGCTGCCCCTGGCGATGGCACGCGGCAACCGTGAGCGGGCGCTGACGCTGGCGGCAACCGTGCTACTGGCACTGTGTGCCTACGCGGTCGTCTACCAAGGTTTTCTGGGGACGGTCCTGGGCTGACCGGCCCTGGCACGAGTGGAGAAACGGTGTGAGCGTCTCTTGGTTCCGGCGTGCCTGGGTTCCGGACGCGGCCGTCGGCCTCGCTGTTCTTGTTCTGGGGCTTCTGGAGGTGGCCTGGCATGCTTCGTCCGTGGTCGACGGTCCACAACTCCTGCTGGTCATGAGCGCCGCGACGGTGGTCGGCGGGAGCCGGCGCGCACCGGGTGCGGCGCTCGCCCTGGCCGCGCTGGTGAGCGTGGCCCAGGTGCTGGCCGCCGTCCCTTTCCTGCTCGTCCAGGTCGGCGAGGCGAGCGTGCTCTTCTGCTGTGCCCGGTGGGGGAACCGGGCGACCGTGTGGCTGAGCGGCCTGGCCGTCCCCCTCGCCGTTGGTCTGGTCCTGCTGCATGCCGCCGCGGGTGGCCCGCTGCCGATCGCGGGGCCCCTCGACGGGCTGAGCGTCTGGCTCAGCCAATCCGGGGCGAACTGGGCTTACGTCGTGCTGGTCACCGCCGTGACGCTTCTGGGGCTGCCCTGGCTGGCCGGGCTGACGGTCCGCTTCGCGGAGCGCGCCCGAGTCGCGAAGCGGTCGCAGGAAGCCGCCGAGGCGGACACGGAACGCGCGCACGCCGAACGCTCCCGGGCCCAGGAGATCGCCGCGCTCCAGGAGGAGCAGGCGCGCCTGGCCAGGGATGTCCATGATGTCGTCGGCCACTCGCTGGCGGTGATCCTCGCGCAGGCCGAGTCGGCCCAGTACCTTCCCGACGACGAGGACGCACGCGACGGCATGAAGAGGATCATGCAGAACATCGCGACGTCGGCCCGTAGCTCCCTGCAGGACGTACGGCACGTGCTGACCGGCGCCCCGGCGGACGACGGCGGACGGGTGGGGCGCCTGGACGACATCCTGACCGGGGTGCGCGCGGGCGGCCAGGAAGTCATCCACACCGAGCACGGCACCGAACGTCCCCTGGCGCCCGATGTGCGGAACGTGGTTCTGCGCGTGCTGCAGGAATCGCTCACCAACGCCGTCAAGCACGGCCGCAGAAGTGTTCCGGTCCGTCTGGACCGCCACTGGCCGCAGCGGCCCGGGGAGCACGAACTGCGCATCCAGGTGCGGAACGCGATCGCCGCCGAGTCGAAGTCCGTCGCGTCCGCCGGGCTGGGGCTGACCGGCATGCGGCAGCGCCTCGCCCTGGTGGGCGGCAGGCTCGACATCCAGCGGGGAACCGGCGGCGAAGGCGAGGAATTTCAGGTCACGGCGTGGATTCCGGTACGGACGGAGTCCCGATGAACCGGCTCGACGACTCCAACCGCGACATCCGGGTCCTGCTCGTCGACGACCAGCGGCTCTTCCGCGAGGGCGTGCAGGTGATGGTGCAGGCCCAGCCGGACATGACCGTCGTCGGCACCGCCGCGGACGGACACGAAGCGGTCCGCCTCGTCGACGAGCGCCGGCCCGACGTGGTCCTCATGGACATCCGCATGCCGGGCATGGACGGCGTCGAGGCCACCCGGCAGATCTTCCTGCCCTCCCCCACCACCGGCCTCATCCGCCCGCTCCGGGTGGTGGTGCTGACCACGTTCAACCTCGACGACCGGGCCGCCACCGCCATCCGCCACGGCGCCAGCGGTTTCCTCCTCAAGGAAGCCACCCCGCAGCAGCTCTGCAACGCCATTCGCACCGTGCACGCGGGGCACGCGGTGCTCGCCCCCGCCGACCTCATCACCCTCATGGAACAGCAGGTCCGCGCCACGACCCCGGCACCGGCCGCCTTCGGCGCCCTGACGGACAAGGAGCGGGAGGTCTTCGTCGCCGTCGCCCAGGGACTGAGCAACGCCGAGATCGCACGCAGCGTCTTCGCCGGGGAGTCGACGGTCAAGACCCACGTCGGATCCATCCTGCGCAAGCTCGGCTTGCGCGACCGGGTGCAGATCGTGGTGTTCGCCCACGAGCACGGCCTCGTCTGACGACCCGAACCGGCCCGGCTGACTTCCGGCCTTCCGACCTTCTCAACGGAGGGACGATGTTGATCGAATGGATGGAGAGCATCCTGGACGACGTCCGATGCGCACGTCCCGCCATACACGCGGAGCTGGACGAGGCGGCCCGTACGCTCGGCGGGCCCCTTCCCGACAGCGGGGCTGAACCCTTGATCGCCATGCGGAGGACCGTGGTTACTGAGAGCGGTGAGTGACCACGGAACCGTGAAATTGCTCATCCATGGCCCATTTCACGGGTCCGTTGTCCATCAAGACGCGGAACCTGCACCGGGGCGCGCTCAGGCCAGGCTCTCCCGCCACGCGCGGTGCAAGCCCGCGAAGCGGCCCGTGCCCGCGATCAGGTCGGCCGGGGCGCCGTCCTCCACGATGCGGCCGTGCTCCATCACCAGGACCCGGTCCGCGATCTCGACCGTCGACAGTCGGTGGGCGATGACCACCGCCGTACGGCCGTGCAGCACCGTGCCCATCGCGCGCTGCACCGCCCGCTCGCCCGGGATGTCCAGCGAGCTGGTCGCCTCGTCCAGGATCAGCACCGCCGGGTCCGCGAGCAGCGCGCGGGCGAACGCGACCAACTGGCGCTGGCCCGCCGAGATCCGGCCGCCCCGCTTGCGTACATCCGTGTCGTAGCCGTCCGGCAGACCGCTGATGAAGTCGTGCGCGCCGATCGCCTTCGCCGCCGCCTCGATCTCCGGGCGGCCGGCGTCCGGGCGGCCGATGGCGATGTTCTCCGCGACCGTGCCGGAGAAGAGGAACGCCTCCTGCGTCACCATCACCACCCCGCGCCGCAGCTCGGGCGTGTCCAGCTCGCGCAGGTCCACGCCGTCCAGCAGGATCCGGCCCTCCGTCGGGTCGTAGAACCGGGCCAGCAGCTTGGCCAGGGTGGACTTGCCCGCGCCCGTCGAGCCGACGACCGCGACCGTCTGGCCCGCCGGGATGGTCAGATCGAAGTGGGGCAGGACCTCGCCGCCCGTGCGGTACGCGAAGCGCACCCCCTCGAAGACGGCCGCCCGGCCCGGGAAGCCGCCCTCCGTCGCGGGCAGTTCCCTCGGCCGCTCCGCCTCCGGCACGGACGGGGTCTGGGCCAGCAGGCCCGCGATCTTCTCCATGGAGGCGGCGGCCGACTGGTACGAGTTCAGGAACATCCCGAGCCGGTCGATCGGGTCGTACAGCCGCCGCAGATACAGCGCCGCCGCCGCGAGCACCCCGAGCGGCAGGGTGCCGTCCGCCACCCGGTAGGCGCCCCAGAGGACGATCCCGGCGACCGCCGTGTTCGCGACCAGCCGGGAACCCGTCACATAGCGGGCCATCTCCAGGATCGCGTCACCGTTGCTGCGCTCGTGACGGTGGTTGAGCGCACCGAAGTCCGCGTCGTTGGCGCGCTCGCGCCGGAACGCCTGCACCGGCCTGATGCCGTTCATCGTCTCCGCGAACTTCACGATGACGGCCGCGATCGCGGTGGAGCGCCGGGAGTAGGCCAGGGCCGCCCGCCGCTGGTAGAGCCGTACCAGCAGATAGAGCGGTACGAAAGACGCGACGGCCACCGCGCCGAGCCCCACGTCCAGGTAGAGCAGCAACGCCGAGATGTAGACGAAGGCCAGCACCACGGCGATGAGTTCCTGAAGGCCCTCGCTCAGCAGCTCGCGCAGCGACTCCACGTCCGTGGTCGACCGGGAGATCAGCCGCCCCGACGTGTACCGCTCGTGGAAGTCGACGCTCAGCGCCTGGGCGTGGCGGAAGATACGGCCGCGCAGATCGAGGAGCACGTCCTGGTTGATCCGGGCGGAGGCCCGGATGAACGCGTACTGCAGGACGCCCGACCCCACCGAGCAGATCAGATACCCCGCGCCGACGGCGTACAGCGGTCCGTACTCCCCGGCGCGGAACGCGGGCACGCCCCGGTCGATGGCGTACGCGACGATCAGCGGCCCGGCCTGCATCACGGCCTGCTGGAGCAGCAGGAGCAGCGCGGCCACCGCGACCCGCGTACGCCGCGCGCGCAGCAGGGACCGCAGCAGCGCGCCGGTGGCGCCCGGGGGCGCGGGCAGCGCGTCCTTCCCGAAGGGGTCGTCCGCGCCCGGGCCGGCCCCCGGACCGGGCGCGGGCCCCGACGGCGAGGGCGAGGGCGAGGGCGACTGAGGGGGCACCTCGACCGGATCCGGCTCCGGGCCGTGCGCGTCCGTCGTGGTCGACGTCGTCATCGGACACTCTCCTCAACGGGCTCCGAGGCGGGCTCCGAGGCCCCCGACATCAGCCACGCGTACTCCGCGCTGCTCCGCAGCAGCTCCTGATGCGTCCCCACGGCGGCGATCCGGCCCCCGGAGATCAGCGCCACCCGGTCGGCGAGCAGCACCGTCGACGGCCGGTGCGCCACGACCAGCGCCGTCGTCTCCCGCAGGACCCGCCGCAGCGCCGCCTCCACCCGTGCCTCCGTGTGCACGTCCAGTGCGGAGAGCGGGTCGTCCAGTACGAGGAAGCGCGGCCGGCCGGCCACCGCCCTGGCCAGCGCGAGCCGTTGGCGCTGGCCGCCGGAGAGGCTGTGGCCCTGCTCGCCCACCTCGGTCTGTACCCCGTGGGGCAGCCCCTCGACGAAGTCCGCCTGCGCCACGTCCAGCGCGCGCGGCAGCGCGTCCGGCCCGGCGCCCGCCGCGCCCATCAGCACGTTCTCCCCGACGGTGGCCGAGAAGAGCGTGGGCTCCTCGAAGGCCACGGACACCAGCACCCGCAGCCGCCACCTGGGCAGCTCCGTGATGTCCTGCCCGTCCAGGGTGATCCGCCCCGCCGTCGCCTCGTGCAGCCGGGGTACGAGCGCGGTCAGCGTCGTCTTGCCCGACCCCGTGGCGCCGACCAGCGCCATCGTCTCGCCGGATCTGATGTGCAGATCGATCCGGTCCAGGACGGGCACGGAGTCGGCGGCGGCGTCGGGGTAGCGGAACGAGACCCCCTCGAAGCGCAGCCCGCCCCCGGCGCCGCCCGGGTGCGCCGCGAGGACCCCGGTCGCCGACCCCTGCGCCTCAGCTTCCTGAGCCTCCGCTTCCTGCGCCTCCGCTTCCTCCCGTACGTCCATCACCTCGAAGTACCGGTCGGTCGCCGTCGCCGACTCCTGGCTCATCGCCAGCAGGAACCCGATCGACTCCACCGGCCAGCGCAGCGCCAGCGCCGTCGACAGGAACGCCACCAGCGTGCCCGCCGAGAGCCCGCCGTCCGCCACCTGGATCGTGCCCAGCACCAGCGCAGCGCCGATGGCCAGCTCGGGAACGGTCATGATCACGGCCCAGATGCCGGCCAGCAGCCGCGCCTTGCCCAGCTCCGTCGTGCGCAGCCGCCGCGCCAGCTCACGGAAGGCCAGCGCCTGGCTGCGGTGGCGGCCGAACCCCTTGATGATCCGGATGCCGAGCACGCTCTCCTCGACCACCGTCGTCAGATCACCGACCTGGTCCTGCGCCTTCCGCGCGACCAGTGAGTACCGCGTCTCGAAGAGCGAACAGACGATCACCAGCGGGACGACGGGGATCAGCAGCACCAGCCCCAGCGACCAGTCCTGGAGCAGCAGAATCACAAAACCGACCAGGATCGTCGTCGCGTTGACCAGCAGGAAGGTCAGCGGGAACGCCAGGAACATCCGGAGCAGCATCAGGTCCGTCGTGCCGCGCGACAGCAACTGGCCCGAGGGCCACCGGTCGTGGAAGGCCACCGGCAGCCGCTGCAGATGGCGGTAGAGATCGGCGCGCATCGCCGCCTCGACCCCCGCCAGCGGCCGGGCCACCAGCCACCGCCGCATCCCGAACAGCAGCGCCTCAGCGACCCCCAGCGCCAGCAGCGCCAGCGCGCCGAGCCAGACGCCGCCGGGGTCCCGGTCCTTCACCGGGCCGTCCACCATCCACTTCAGGACGAGCGGCATCACCAGCCCCAGGCACGAGGCCACTATCGCGACGACCGCCGCCATGGCGAGACGCCTGCGCACCGGTCGTACGTACGGCCACAGCCGCAGCAGCGAACGGACGGAGGAGGACCGCTCCCCGGGGCGTTCCCCGGGCCGGTCCGTGGCGGGTGCGTCTGTCTCGGTCATCAGAGCGAGCCTACGGTCCGCCACTGACAACGCTCATGTGGTTTTCCTGCCACTCTCGTCCAGTCGTACCAGCGCATCAACTGATCGGATGATGGCGAGTCGAGCGCGATGGCCGATGTCGCCCGTCCCCGTCGCACGGAACCCTCGTACGCATGGCGATCATCGAAGTGAACGGCCTGCGCAAGGCGTACGGCGGCCGAACGGTGGTGGACGGCGTCTCCTTCACCGTGGACGAGGGGGAGATCTTCGGGATCCTCGGACCCAACGGCGCCGGCAAGACGACCACCGTCGAATGCGTCGAGGGCCTTCGGGTCCCGGACGCCGGTACGGTGCGGGTCGCCGGGCTCGACCCGGTCACCGACCACGACCGCGTGACCCGGATCCTCGGCGCACAGCTCCAGGAGAGCGAGCTCCAGGCCAAACTGACCGTACGGGAGGCCCTGGAACTGTACGCGGCCTTCTACCCGGAGCCGGCCGACTGGCGGCCCCTGGCCGAACGGCTCGGCCTCACCGCCCGGCTGACGGCCCGGTTCGCGAAGCTCTCCGGCGGCCAGAAGCAGCGGCTGTTCATCGCGCTCGCGCTGATCGGCAACCCGCGCGTAGTCGTCCTCGACGAGCTGACCACCGGACTCGACCCGCGTGCCCGCCGCGACACCTGGAGCCTGATCGAGGAGGTACGGGACTCCGGCGTGACCGTGCTGCTGGTCACCCATTTCATGGAGGAGGCCCAGCGTCTCTGCGACCGTATCGCCGTGATCGACCACGGCCGGATCGCCGCGCTCGACACCCCGTCCGGGCTGATCGGCCGCTCGGCCGCCGCCACCGTCATCTCCTTCACCCCCTCCGCGCCGCTCGACGACACCGAACTGGCCGCGCTGCCGCAGGCGGTCTCCGTCGACACACGGGGCGACCGCGTGGTGATCAACGGGACGGACGACACCGTCAACGCCGTGATCACCCTGCTCGCCCGGCACCGCGTCACCGCGCACCAGCTCCGGGTCACCGAGGCGACCCTGGACGACGCGTTCCTCGACCTCACGCGGACGGCGGACACCACCGCCCCCGCTCCCGCGAGCCCCGCCGGAAAGAAGGCCTGAGCCGATGCCCGCCCCTGCCACCGACCCCGCCGCCCCGCGTCCCGCCGCCCCGGGTCCCGTGGCCCCGTCCCGTTCCGCCCCTGCCGCTGTCGTCAGGGCCGAGGCCCGGCTCTTCCTCCGCGAGCCCGGAAGCCTCTTCTGGGTCGTCCTCTTCCCGACCGTCCTGACGACGATCCTCGGGCTGATCCCCTCCTTCCGCGAGACCTCGGACGAGCTCGGCGGCCGACGCGTCATCGACCTCTACGTGCCTGTCGGCGTTCTGCTCGCCATGATCATGTCCGGGCTCCAGGCCATGCCGCCCGTCCTCACCGGCTACCGCGAACGCGGCATCCTGCGCCGGATGTCGGCGACCCCCGTACGGCCCGCTTCCCTGCTCGGCGCCCAGATCGTGCTGCACGGGGCCGCGGCGCTCTGCTCCGCCGTCCTGGTGATCGTCGTGGGCAGAACCGCCTTCGGTGTCAAGCCGCCGGGCCAGCTCGCCGGTTACGCGGTGGCCCTGGTCCTCGCCACGGTGAGCGCCCTCGCGCTGGGCGCGGTGGTGTCGGCGGTCTCCCGTACGCAGAAGATCGCCGGGGCCGTCGGCTCCGCCGCCTTCTTCCCCGCGATGTTCACGGCGGGGGTCTGGATGCCCGTGCAGACCATGCCGGGCACCCTGCGCCACCTCGTCGAACTCACCCCCTTCGGCGCCGCTTCCCAGGCGCTCGACCAGGCGATGCGCGGCGACTGGCCGGGCTGGGGCCATCTCGGGGTGACGGCGCTGTGGGCCCTCGTGCTGACGGCCGGGGCGGCCCGCTGGTTCCGGTGGGAGTGAACGGCGGGGTCTCCAGGTGAGAGCGGCCACCGCGGCGGCGCGCGGGCACACTGGGGGGATGCCCGGCACCCCGACCACCGCGACCACCGCGCCCACCGCGACGACCCCGACCACCGCGTCCGCGCCCGGGTCCGCGTCCGCGCCCGGGTCCGCGCCTGCGTCCGTCTCCGTGGAGGAGCGCTGGGAGCAGTTCTTCCGCTGGGGCCCGTACGCCACGCTCGCCCTCTCCACCGGCATCTCGGCCCTCGTCGACAGCCACCGCGCGCCCGTCCCCAGCGCCGCGCTGCTGCTCGCGGCCTTCGCGCTCCAACTGTGGTGGCACCGGACCCGTGGCCGGGTGCCCGCGCGGTCCCGGCCGTCCCGGGCGTACTACGTGGCCCGTACGGCCCTCGCGTTCGCGCTCACCTGGCTGCACCCCTTCTACTCGATCTACGCCATCCTCGGCTATTTCGACGTCGACCGGCTGCTGCCCCGGCGGTACGCCCGCACCGGCATGTTCGTCACCGCCGTCACCATGGCGGGCTCGCAGTCGGGCGGGCTGCCGCCGACGTCCCCGCTCCAGGCGTTCGTCCTCGGGGCGCTCTTCCTGCTGCACTGCTCCCTTGTCTTCATCTTCGGCCATCTCGCGACCCGTGAGGCCGAGAGCGTACGGGAGAAGGCCGCCACCATCGCCGAGCTGGAGCGCACCAACGCCCGGCTGGAACAGGCCCTCGCGGAGAACGCCGCCCTCCAGGCCCAGTTGCTCGTCCAGGCCAGGGAAGCCGGTGTCGCCGACGAGCGCCGCCGGCTCGCCGCCGAGATCCACGACACCATCGCGCAGGGCCTGGCCGGGATCATCACCCAGCTCCAGGTGGTCACCACCACCCCCGACCACGCGCTCGCCCGCCTCCATCTGGAGCGGGCCGCCGACCTCGCCCGGCACAGCCTCGGCCAGGCGCGCAGATCCGTACAGAACCTCGGCCCGGCCGAGCTGGAGCACGACACGCTCCCCAAGGCGCTCAGGAAGACGGTCGCCACCTGGGCCGAACGCTCCGGGCTGCGGGCCGGGTTCACCGTCACGGGTACGGTGGAGCCGCTGCACGACGAGGTCGCGGCGACCCTGCTCCGTATCGCCCAGGAAGCCCTGGCCAACACCGCCCGGCACGCGCAGGCGCGCCGCGTGGGCGTCACGCTCTCCTACATGGGCGACGAGATCAGCCTCGACATACGGGACGACGGCCGCGGCTTCGACGCGCTCGCGACGCCCCCGCGCTCCGGTACGGGCGGCTTCGGTCTGGCCGGGATGCGCGCCAGGGCGGAACGCCTCGCGGGCACCGTCACCGTCGAGTCGGCGGCGGGGGAGGGGACGGCGGTCTCGGCTCGCGTACCGTTGGTGCGCCATGGCTGACAGGACCGGCGGGACCGGCACACCGGACAGGATCATCACCCTGATCGTCGTCGACGACCACCCGGTCGTACGGGACGGTCTGCGCGGCATGTTCGAGTCCGCGCCCGGCTTCCGGGTGCTCGGCGAGGCCGCGAACGGAGTCGAGGGCGTCGCGCTCGCCGTCCGTCTCGACCCCGACGTCGTCCTGATGGACCTGCGGATGCCGGGCGGCGGCGGGGTCGACGCGATCGCCGAACTCACCCGCGGCGGCGCCCGTGCCAGGGTCCTCGTCCTCACCACGTACGACACGGACTCCGACACGCTCCCCGCGATCGAGGCGGGCGCGACGGGCTATCTGCTCAAGGACGCGCCCCGCGAGGAGCTGTTCACGGCGGTACGGGCCGCCGCCGACGGCCGTACGGTCCTCTCGCCCGCCGTCGCCTCCCGCCTCGTCTCCCACGTACGGGCCCCGGCCGCCGGGGGCGAACCCCTGTCGGCGCGCGAGCGCGAGGTGCTGGGCTGGGTCGCCAGGGGCACGTCGAACCGCGAGATCGCCGTCGAACTGTTCATCAGCGAGGCCACGGTGAAGACCCATCTCACCCATCTCTACGCCAAGCTGGGCGTGAAGGACCGCGCGGCGGCGGTCGCGGCCGGCTACGACCGGGGCATCCTCGGCTGACCGCACCGCACCGCACCGCCCTGACCCGCACCGTGCTGACGTGCCCCGCCCCGTCCCTGACGTGCCCGTCACGCGACCACCCGGAACAGCAGCGCCGCCCGCGCCGGGACCCGTACCACCGCACCCCCCTTGTGCGCCGTCCCCGGCGCCTCCCGCTGGTCCGTGCGCGCCGTGTCCACCACCAGTTCGTACGCGCCCGCCCACGGCGGCCCTGGCAGCGTGAACTCCACCGGCCGGGGGCCCGCGTGCAGGACCGTCAGGAAGCTGTCGTCCGTGATCTTCTCGCCGCGCGCGTCCCGCCCCGGGATGTCGCGCCCGGAGAGGAAGAGCCCGAGCGAGGAGGCCGGGGCGTACCAGTCCGCCTCCGTCATCTCCGCGCCGTGCGGGGTGAACCACGCCAGGTCCCGCAGTCCGTCCGGGGCCTGGCGGCGGCCGGAGAAGAAGGCGCGGCGGCGCAGTACGGGGTGGGCGCGGCGCAGGGCGAGGAGCCGGACGGTCAGCCGGTGCAGCTCCAGCGGCCCGTTCTCCGTGCCGTCCGCCCTGTCCCGGGCGTCGGCGCCGTCGGCGTACTCCTCGTCGAGAAGAGACCAGTCGACCCAGCTCACCTCGTTGTCCTGGCAGTACGCGTTGTTGTTGCCGCCCTGCGTACGGCCCATCTCGTCGCCCGCGACCAGCATCGGCACGCCCGTCGACACCAGCAGCGTGGTCAGCAGGTTCCGGAGCTGGCGCCAGCGCAGGGCGTTGACCGCGGGGTCGTCGCTCGGGCCCTCGGCGCCGCAGTTCCAGGACCGGTTGTCGTCCGTCCCGTCCCGGTTGCCCTCGCCGTTCGCCTCGTTGTGCTTCCGCTCGTACGACACCAGGTCGCGCAGCGTGAAGCCGTCGTGCGCGGTGATGAAGTTGACGGAGGCGTACGGCCGCCGCCCGCCCCACGCGTACAGGTCGCTCGACCCGGAGAGCCGGTAGCCGAGGTCCCGTACGTCGGGCAGGGCGCCGCGCCAGAAGTCCCGTACGGCGTCGCGGTAGCGGTCGTTCCACTCCGTCCACAGCGGCGGGAACGCCCCGACCTGGTAGCCGCCGCTGCCCACGTCCCACGGCTCGGCGATCAGCTTCACCCGGCGCAGCACCGGGTCCTGGGCGATCACCGCGAGGAACGGCGAGAGCATGTCGACGTCGTGCATGGAGCGGGCCAGGGCCGCCGCCAGGTCGAAGCGGAAGCCGTCCACACCCATCTCCGTCACCCAGTAGCGCAGCGAGTCGGTGATGAGCCGCAGCACGTGCGGCTGGACCACGTGCAGGGTGTTCCCGCAGCCGGTGTAGTCGGTGTACCGGCGGGCGTCGGCGGGCAGCCGGTAGTAGCCGCGGTTGTCGATGCCGCGCAGGGAGAGCGTCGGACCCCGCTCCCCGGCCTCCGCCGTGTGGTTGTAGACCACGTCGAGGATGACCTCTATCCCCGCCGCGTGCAGCGCGCGCACCATCTCCTTGAACTCCTCGACCTGCTGGCCGCGCGTGCCGGTGGCGGCGTACCCGGCGTGCGGGGCGAAGTAGCCGACGGAGTTGTAGCCCCAGTAGTCGCGCTGTCCGCGCCGCAGGAGGTGGTCCTCGTGCGCGAACTGGTGGACGGGGAGCAGCTCGACCGCCGTCACCCCGAGGCGCCGGAGGTGGCCGATCGCCGCCGGGTGCGCGAGGCCCGCGTACGTACCGCGCAGCTTCTCCGGGATCCCCGGGTGGAGCTTGGTGAAGCCCCGTACGTGCAGCTCGTAGATGACGGAGTCGGCCAGGGGCGTCTTGGGCCGCCGGTCGTCGCTCCAGCCGTCGTCGGGCGCCTCGTCGTGGACGACGACCCCCTTGGGGACGAACGGGGCGGAGTCGCGGTCGTCGCGCACGGTGTCGGCGACCTGGGGCTGCGGCCAGTCCCGTACATGCCCGTAGACCTCGGGGGGCAGCGCGAACTCCCCGTCGACGGCGCGCGCGTACGGGTCGAGCAGCAGTTTCGCCGGGTTCCAGCGGGCCCCCGTCCAGGGGTCCCAGCGGCCGTGGACCCGGAATCCGTACCGCTGCCCGGGGCGTACGCCGGGCACGAAGCCGTGCCAGATCTCATGGGTCAGCTCGGTCAGCGGCAGCCGGCTCTCGGTGCCCCGGTCGTCGTAGAGACAGACCTCGACCCCCTCCGCGCCGCCCGCCCACAGCGCGAAGTTGGTGCCCGCCACCCCGTCGGGAGCGACCCGGTAGCGGGCCCCGAGGGGGGTCGGCGCGCCCGGCCTGACGACGGGCGCGGGGGCGCCGGGCGGCTCGTCCCCCTCCGTGGCGTGTTCCGTGATATGCCCCGTGGCGTGCTGCACGACGTGTTCCGTGGCGCGTTCCTGGTGGACTGTCTCCTGCTCGGCTGCGCTCGCCACTGACCGGCCTCCCGCGGCTCATGGGCCCCGCTCCCCGGCGCGCACGGCGTCCCGGCCGTGGGCTGCTCCTCGCGTGGTCCTCCTCCTGTTCTGCCCCCAAGAGGCCCCGCCCTCACGTTTCCCCCGGAGGGGGGTGGTCGTTGGGCGGTCATGAGAAACGTGACGAAGCGGGCAGGGACCCGCGGGGCGGTCTTCCTGACCTGGGCGGGACTGATCGCCGCACTGACCGGATTGGCGGGCCTGACCGGGTGCGCCGGCGGCCCCGCCGCCCTTCTGGAGAGCAAGGCGGGCACCCCCGCCGACACCATCACCGTCACCCCGGAGGACGGTACGAAAGGGGTCGCGCGGACGGACCGGATCGAGGTGACGATCCCGGACGGGCGGCTCGAACGGGTGAAGGTGACCCAGGTGGAGGACGCGCGGCCGGCGGAACTGCCGGGGCGGATCTCCGCGGACGGCCGTACGTGGACCCCGCGCGGCGGCGCGGTCGTCGCGCTCGCGGCCAAGTACAGCGTGGACGCGGTCGCCGTGGACGGTGCGGGGCACCGCTCGGCGCGCCACACCACCTTCACCACGGCGGTGCCCACGGACCGGTTCACCGCCTACTTCTCGCCGGAGAACCGCGCCACCGTCGGCACCGGCATGATCATCTCCTTCGACTTCAACCGGAAGATCGAGGACCGCGCCGCCGTCCAGCGCGCCATCAAGGTCACCTCGGACCCGCCGGTGGAGGTGGCGGGCCACTGGTTCGGCAACGAGCGGATCGACTTCCGCCCGCGGGAGTACTGGGAGCCGGGCACCGAGGTCACGATCGAACTGGGGCTGCGGGACGTCCAGGCGGCGCCCGGGGTGTTCGGCATGCAGCACAAGAACCTCGGCTTCACGGTGGGCCGCTCGCAGGTCTCCCTGGTCGACGCCGAGGAGCGCACCATGGAGGTACGGCGCGACGGCGAGCCGCTGTCGACGCTGCCGATCACCGCGGGCGACGCCAAGAACCCCACGTACAACGGGAAGATGGTGGTCACGGAGTTGCACGAGGTCACGCGCATGAACGGTGGTTCGGTCGGGTTCGGCGCCGAGTACGACATCAAGGACGTGCCGCACGCGATCCGGCTGACCACCACGGGCACGTTCCTGCACGGCAACTACTGGGAGTCGGCGGGCACGTTCGGCTCTGAGAACGTCAGCCACGGGTGCATCGGGCTGCGCGACACCAAGGGCGGCGACCCGGACGCGCCGGCCGGCTGGTTCTTCGAACGGACCCTGGTCGGCGATGTGGTGGAGGTGGTCAACTCAGCGGACCGTACGGTCGCCCCGGACAACGGCCTCGGTGGCTGGAACATGGAGTGGAACAAGTGGAAGGCGGGCTCGGCGCTCCGCTGAACCGAGCCCCCTCGCGCCCCCTCGCGCGCAGCGGGACCCGCCCCGTACCACCGCTATGACCTGCGCCGTCCCGGCCCGTTGGGACGGAACGGTGACATAAGAGAGAGCTATGTCGCGCTCGCCATGTGATTATCTTTCGTCATGCGCGTGCACTCGACGCGCGGGGGTGCGGGCCGTGGCGGGGCCAGGCCGCGCGAGGGGAGACAACCATGGTGAACGGGCTGCCGATATCGGCCACATCGACCGCGTCCGGAGGCGGTCGCCGAAGCGGTCGCGGACGCGGGAGTACGGGGCTGCTCGCCCTGCTGCTGGGGGCCCTGCTCCTGGTGGTGACGGCGTGCGGCGGGGGCTCCGGGGCCGGTGACGACGGCAGGAGCGGCGACAAGGGCGCGTCGGAGGTGCGGAACGCCGCCTCCGTCGCGGTCGTGACGATCGAACCCAAGGACGGCGCCAAGGCCGTGGGGACCATGGACGCCCTCAAGGTCACCGCGGCCAAGGGCAAGCTGACCACCGTCACCGTCCAGGACGACAAGGGCGGTCCGGTCAAGGGCAAGCTCTCGGCGGACGGTACGGCGTGGGAGCCGCGCCAGCACCTGGCGTCCGGGACCAGGTACAAGGTGCACGCGATCGCCAAGGACGCCGACGGGCGCGCGTCCGCGAAGGACACGACGTTCACCACGCTCGTACCGGAGAACACCTTCATCGGCACCTACACGCCCGAGGACGGTTCGACGGTCGGCGTCGGCATGCCGGTCTCGATCAACTTCACCCGGGGCATCACCGAGCCCGAGGCCGTGAAGAAGGCCATCACGGTGACGGCCGAGCCGTCCGTCCCCGTCGAGGGCCACTGGTTCGGCAACGACCGGCTCGACTTCCGCCCGGAGAAGTACTGGGCGCCGGGCACGAAGGTGACCGTGAAGCTCAACCTGGACGGCGTCGAGGGCCGGCCCGGCGTGTACGGCAAGCAGGCCAAGACCGTGTCGTTCACCATCGGCCGCAGCCAGGTCTCGACCGTCGACGCGAGCGCCAAGACGATGAAGGTCGTCCGGGACGGCAAGCTGGTCAAGACCATCCCGATCACCGCGGGCGCCCCGTCGACCACCACGTACAACGGTCAGATGGTCATCAGTGAGAAGTACGCGGTGACCCGGATGAACGGCGCCACCGTCGGCTTCGGCGGCGAGTACGACATCAAGGACGTGCCGCACGCGATGCGCCTGTCCACCTCGGGCACCTTCATGCACGGCAACTACTGGGCGTCCGCCGGCACCTTCGGCTCGGCGAACGTCAGCCACGGCTGCGTCGGTCTGCGGGACATCCGGGGCGGCGGGAACAACGGCACCCCGTCGGCGTGGATGTACAACTCCTCGATCATCGGCGACGTGGTGATCGTGAAGAACTCGAAGGACAAGCAGATCGCCCCGGACAACGGCCTCAACGGCTGGAACATGTCCTGGTCGGAGTGGACCAAGTAGCTCCCACCGGGTCCCGCGGGCCCGGTCGCGCACCCACCCGGTGCGCGGCCGGGCCCGTTGTCGTTAGCGGCGGTTAACATTTTTGCCATGGCATCCGTGAATCTTGAGGTCTCCGGCGGCGTCGGTACGATCCGGCTCGACCGCCCCCCGATGAACGCGCTCGACGTCTCCGTCCAGGACCGGCTGCGCGAGCTGGCCGCGGAGGCCGGCGCGCGGGACGACGTGCGCTCCGTGATCCTGTACGGCGGCGAGAAGGTCTTCGCGGCCGGCGCCGACATCAAGGAGATGCGGGAGATGGACCACGCGGCGATGGTCGTGCGCTCCCGGGCGCTCCAGGAGTCGTTCACGGCCGTGGCGAAGATTCCCAAGCCCGTCGTCGCGGCCGTCACCGGGTACGCGCTGGGCGGCGGCTGCGAGCTGGCGCTCTGCGCGGACTACCGGATCGCCGGGGACAACGCCAAGCTCGGTCAGCCCGAGATCCTGCTCGGGCTGATCCCGGGCGCGGGCGGCACCCAGCGGCTCGCGCGGCTGATCGGCCCGTCCCGCGCCAAGGACCTGATCTTCACCGGCCGTCAGGTGCGGGCGGACGAGGCGCTGAGGATCGGTCTGGTCGACCGGGTCGTCCCGGCGGACGAGGTGTACGAGCAGGCGCACGCCTGGGCGGCGAAGCTCGCGCAGGGGCCCGCGCTCGCGCTGCGCGCGGCGAAGGAGTCGGTCGACACGGGGCTCGAAACGGACCTGGAGACCGGGCTCGCCGTCGAACGCACCTGGTTCGCGGGGCTGTTCGCCACCGAGGACCGCGAGCGCGGGATGCGCTCCTTCGTGGAGGAGGGTCCGGGCAAGGCGAAGTTCCTCTGAGAATCGCCCTGTTGGACATGCGTGGCCGTTACGTCAACCCCGTGCATCGCTCGGCGCGACCTTAAGCCAGCCTTAAGGCGGTCTTCGCGATCACATTTGGTGATCTTTCAATCGCTTCTCGTCATCGCAGGTCAGGAGAGGTGCTCACGCTCAATTTCTGCCAACGGCATATGCCGATCACGCCCCCCGGAATGCTTCGTTCCGGGGGTCCCAATCCCCTGGAACGCCCACGGGGCGGGCGCTGTACGGCCATGATGGGGGCATGGCGGGCCTGGAAGGTACGGAGCAGCCGCGGCAGCGCGGAAACGCCGCCGCCGAGCGGTGGATACCGTCCGTCGACGACGAACAGGCGCTCAAAGCGCTGGAATTGTTCGGCAATCCGACGGAGGCGGAGGTGCGACTGCCGTCCCGCCCCGAATCCGCCGCCGCCGCCCGCCGGATCACCCACGGCGTGGTGCTGCGCCAGTGGCAGCTCTCGCCGCAGACCGCCGAGTACGCCGTCCTCCTCGTCTCCGAACTGGTCGGCAACGCCGTACGCCACACCGGCGCCCGCGTCTTCGGGTTACGGATGCTGCGCCGCCGCGGCTGGATCAGGGTCGAGGTGCGCGACCCCTCGCGCGGGCTGCCGTGCCTGATGCCGGTGCGTGACCTGGACACCAGCGGACGCGGGCTCTTCCTGGTGGACCGGCTCTCCGACCGGTGGGGCGTGGACCTGCTGCCGCGCGGCAAGACCACCTGGTTCGAGATGCGCGTCGCCGACCGCCAGGCCCCGTAGCCCGCCCACCGCGCAGGACCCGGAGCCCCGCGCACAACCCGGAGGCCCGAGCGCGAGGCCCGGCGACCGAGCAGAACCCGAAGCCCGAGCGCGAGGCCCGGCGGCCCGAGCGGAACCCGGAAGCCCGAGCGGAACCCGGCGGCCCGAACGCGAGGCCCGGCGACCCGCGAAGGCCCCGCAGCGGGTCAATCGCCAGCTTTCACCCCCTTTCCCCCTTAAATGGGGTCGTGATCCCGATCGACCGCCGCAGTGCACTGCGCGCAGCAGCCGGCGCTGCCGTCACGGGCGCCCTCTCCACCGGCTGTTCCGACACCGCACCCCCTTCTGTAAAGCAGTCCGAAAAGCCGTCCGAAATCCCGTCCGACGCCGGTCCCGGCGCGAGCGCCGGCGCCCGTACCGGCACGGCGCGCCCCGCCGCCCGTACCGCCCCACCGCCCCGGCGCTTCCCCGGGCAGCCCGCCGAGATCGCGCACGGCCCCCGCGACCGCTCCCGGGTCGCCCTCACCTTCCACGGCCAGGGCGACCCCGCCACCGCCACCGCCCTGCTCTCCGAGGCGGAACGCGCCGGGGCCCGCGTCACCGTCCTCGCCGTCGGCACCTGGCTCGACGAACAGCCCGCCCTCGCCCGCCGGATCCTCGACGGCGGCCACGACCTCGGCAACCACACGCTGCACCACATCGACATCTCCGCCCTGGACGAGGCGGCGGCGTACGCGGAGATCACCGGCTGCGCGCAGCGGCTGCGCCGGCTCACCGGCTCCGTCGGCACGTGGTTCCGGCCCTCCCGCACCCAGCACGCCACCCCGCTCGTCCAGCGGCTGGCACGACGGGCCGGCTACCCGCACACCCTCTCGTACGACGTCGACTCCCTCGACTTCACCTCACCCGGCGCCGACACCGTCGTCCGTACCGTCACCGAAGAGATCCGCGACGGCTCCGTGGTGAGCCTGCACTTCGGCTACGCGGACACGGTGGCCGCGCTGCCCGCCCTCCTCGACGCACTGGAACGCCGCGGCCTGCGCGCGGTGACGACCACGGAGCTGCTGACCTGATGCCCCCGACCCCCCGCCGCGCCCCGCGCCCCGCCGCCCGGCTCGCGACCGCCGCCGCCCTCTGTCTCGCCGCCCTCCTCGCCGGGTGCGGCGACTCCGGGGCCCCCGCCCACACGGAGGCGGCCGTCACCAAGGCCGATCGCCCGGCCGTCCCCGCGCGGTCCGTGCCCGCCGGACTGCCGGGCATGCCCCCCGTGCAGGACCCCAAGGACATCTACGCCGCCGACCGCCCCGGCATGCTCTCGCCCGTCGTACGGGGCTTCCCCTCACGGGTGTACGTGCCCAACACCAACTCCGACACCGTCTCGGTCATCGACCCGGCGACGTACGAGGTCATCGAGACGATCCCGGTCGGCCGGCAGCCGCAGCACGTCGTGCCGTCCTGGGACCTGAAGACCCTCTGGGTCAACAACAACCGCGGCCACACCCTCACCCCGATCGACCCGGCCACCGGCAAGGCGGGCGAGCCGGTCGAGGTGCACGACCCGTACAACCTGTACTTCACGCCCGACGGCAAGTACGCGGTCGTCATGGCCTCCCTCGACCGGGAACTCGTCTTCCGGGACCCGCACACCATGAAGATCCTCAAGACCGAACCGGTCACCTGCGCGGGCGTCAACCACGCGGACTTCTCGGCGGACGGCCGGTACTTCATCGTGTCCTGCGAGTTCTCCGGCGAACTCCTCAAGGTCGACACCGCGAAGATGAAGGTCGTCGGCGAGCAGAAGCTGCCCTTCGAGGGGGCCATGCCGCAGGACGTGAAGATCTCCCCGGACGGCAGCGCGTTCTACATCGCGGACATGATGGCCGACGGCGTGTGGGTGCTCGACGGGAAGAAGTTCTCCACCCCGAAGCTGCTCCCCACCGGCAAGGGCACCCACGGCCTCTACGTGAGCCGGAACTCCCGCGAGATGTACATCTCCAACCGGGGCGAGGGCTCCGTGTCCGTCTTCGACTTCACCCAGGACAAGCTGACGAAGAAGTGGCACCTGCCGGACGGCGGCAGCCCCGACATGGGCGGCGTCTCGTCGGACGGCAAGGTCCTGTGGCTGTCCGGACGTTACGACGAGGAGGTGTACGCGATCGACACCACCAGCGGCAAGCAGCTCGCCCGTATCCCCGTCGGCAGCGGTCCGCACGGGCTGGCGGTCTACCCGCAGCCGGGCCGCTACTCGCTCGGGCACACGGGCGTCTTCCGCTGATCCGAGCGGCCGGGGTACGTCCGCCGGCGCGTCCATCGACCGGCAACACGCCCCAATCCGGGTGACGGTCCACGGCCCGCCGCCGCACAGCGAGGAGGGTGCTCCCCATGACCACTACTCGCCTGCGGCGGCGGGCCGCGGCCGTCGCCCTCTTCGCCGCCGCCGTGTTCGTCCCCGCCTCGGCCACCGAGGCCGTGTCTGGCCCCGAGCCGTCCCCGTCGGCCGTCGTGAGACCCGCCGGACCCGCCCCGGTCGCCGAGCCAGCCCCCGTTGCCGAGCCAGCCCCCGCCGTCGAGCCCGCCCCGGCCGCCGACCGGTGCCCCCTCGTCGCCGACAGGATGTTCGCCGCCGTGGACCACCGGGTCGAGGTCGCGCGGATCACCCCGGCGCCGTCCTGGCGCACCGACTGCAAGCAGCTCTACCGCGCCGACAGCCGGGCACCGCGGCTCGTCTTCGAACAGGGCCTCCACCCCGACGCGCCGGTGGGCGGCCGGTACGACCTGGCCCGCCACACCCTGGCCGGCCTGGGCTCGCCGTACGTCTCCGCCAGCTACGACCACGACCTCTACAAGTCCACTGCGGGGGACAAGTCCACGGTGGGGGACAAGGCCGTCTACAACTACTACATCGACGCGCCCGGCGGCATCGACGTCGTCACGACCCTGGGCGCCGCCCGGACCCCGGCGGGCAACGACGAGGTCGCCTTCCCCGGCGGCATCTCCCGGGAGCGCGTCGTCGGCGCCTGCCCGGTGGACACGGCGAAGAAGACCGAGACCATGGCGCTGTGCGAGGACAACCCGCACTACCAGCCCTGGCGCGGCTGACCCGTCTGCCGTCCGTCCGCGTTGCCGCTCCCCGCGATCCGCGGAGATGATGAGCGGGTGATATTTCCTGGCCCGTCCGCCGATGACACCGCCCGTGTCCCCGGCCGCAGGATCACGCCCGCCACCACGGGTCTCGTGGCGGGCGGCGCGCTGGCGGCCGTCCTCGTCGCACTGCTGGGCGCGAGCCTCGCCGCCCGGGGCACGGGGGAACTGCGCATACCCGGCGCGGGCGTCACCACCGTGCTGCGCGCGGCGGTCTTCGCCGCGCTCGCCGTGCACCTCGGCGAACTCGCGGGCGGCCGGCTCGCCCGTACGAGACCCGCCCGTACCGGACCCGCCCGCACCGGACCCGCCCGCACCGGATCACCCGGCGCCGGAGCCACCCGTACCGCACCCGAGCCGCGCCGCTGGGCGGTCGCCGCCTCGCTCGTCGGGGCCGGCGCCTCGGCCGGCCAGATCCTGCTGCTGGCCCGGGTCAGCGGACTCGACCTCGCCACCGTGTACGGCACCTCGGACGGCCGCTTCCTCCTCGTCATGGCCAACGGCTTCCTGCTGGCGGCCGGCTGCGCCACCCTGACCCGCCCGGCCCTCGCCCTCGCCCCGCTCGCCGCCGTCATCGGCGCGGAGGCGCTGCGGGCCCACCCCGAGCCGTACACCCCGATGCTGGGCGTCGGGCTCACCGTCGTCCACCTCACCGCGGCGTCCCTCTGGACCGGCGGGCTGCTGTACGTACTGCGCGCCCTGTGGCTCCGGCGCGGCGATCCGGCCGGGTCCAGGGACCTGCTCGCCCGGTACGCCCGCCACGCGGGCCGGCTCCTCGCCGCGCTGGCCGCCACCGGCACGCTCTCGACGCTGCGCAGGCTCCCCGTGGACGTCGTCCTCACGACGGCGTACGGCAGGGTGCTGATCGCCAAGCTCGTCCTGGTGGCCGTGGTGTGCGCGCTGGCGCTGGCGGCCAGGGTCCGGCTGCGCCGGGGCGGCGACGCCGTCCGCCCCGCCCGCGCCGAACTGGGCGTACTGGCCCTGGTCGTGCTGGTCTCGGCGGTCCTGACCGTGGTCCCCGACCCGCACTGGCTCAGTACCCGCTGACGGCGCGCGGCGTCCGTACCGCGGTCACCTCAGCGCGCTGCCAGCCAGCCACGTACTCCAGGGGACGTTCCAGTCCCCGTACCCGTTGCCCGGGGCGACCGTCTCCGGCGCACCCGTGACCCGTACGACGTCCCCGGGGACGACCTCCTCGAAGAAGCGGCGCGCCGTGCCGTCCGTGGGGAGACCGACACAGCCGTGGGTGACGTTCTCGCGGCCCGCGTGCACGTCGGCCAGCGGGTTCTCGTGGAGGTAGGTGCCGGAGGACGTCAGGTGGACCGCGTAGTTGTAGTAGCCCTTGTACGCGTCGCCGAAGCCCACGGTCCGGGAGTCCATCAGCAGCCGGCGCTCCTTGTTGGAGACGACCATGACGCCGTTCCAGGTGTCCATGCCCGGGGCCCCGGCCGTGATCGGGATCCGGGTGGCGACGCCGCCCCTGACGACGGTCATCGAGTGGTCGCGTACGTCCACGGTGGCGACGAGGGAGCGCCCGACCGTGAAGCGCCGGTGCAGCGAGGCCCCCGGGCCGGAGCCCGAGCCCGCGCGGAGGGTGACCCTCGTGCCGGTGGGCCAGTAGTCGCGGGGGCGGTAGTCGAGACGCCCGCCGTCGAGGAGGTTGCGGTCCTTGACCCAGCTCCAGGCGCCGGTCACGCGCGGGGTGCTGGAGACGGTCAGGGCCCGTTCGACGGCCGCCCGTTCGGCGACGGGCACGGGGTGCTCGAAGATCAGCGACATCGGCATTCCGACGCCGACCACGGCTCCGTCGTCGACGTTGACGTGCGCGTCCGCCAGCACGGCGGGCACCGGCCCCGCGGGGCGCTGCGCGGGGCGGGCGGCGGCGGGCTTCACGGCGTTCGTCGCGGCCTTGTCGTCCGAGTCCGTGCCGGGCCGTACGGCGCCCAGCACGGAACAGCCCGCGAGCGCGAGGGCGCACAGGCCCGCCGCCGCCCAGGCGTACGGGACACGGACGCGGGTGGTGTGGTCGGTCTTGATGTTGGCTCCCGAAGTCATCGGGTCCCCCTCGGCGGGGTTCCGGGCGAGCGCGCGGCACACGGGAAGGACATAGGACATGGGAACGGTCCGCCACGACGGAGGGCGATTTCGACGCCTTCAACGCCGTGACGTTCCCCCGAATGGGCTCCCTGGCCTACGCCATGACGGGGGATCAGGTGAGAGGCGGGCTTTCGTGCCGCACCCGTTGACGCCTCATGATCCCCTTGGGAATGTGGTGAGTCCTGATGCTTTCTGTCCCATCCTGGGGAGACGTCATGCGGGACGTACCGGTACGGAGCGAGTCGTACGGCAGCCAGGGCGACGGGCGCGGGGGCGGCCCGGGCCGCGTCGGTCGCAGGGGATTCCTCGGCGGGGCAGCGGCGCTGGGCGGGGCGCTGGCCCTGGGCGCCGCACCGCCCCGTACGGCGCGGGCGGCGACGTCAGCGGGGACGGCGGCCGCGTGGGAGGACGTGATCAACGGGTCCTTCGGCAGCTACGGCGCGTTCGAGGCGGAGTGGAACTACCTCTACCCCTGGGGCAGTGATCACAATGGCAGCGCCCGGATGTACGGCAGCTCCACCGACCACAACCACATCTATCTCAACTCCGGTGTGCTCACCCTCCAGGCGACCCGGATCACCTGGGACGAGGGCACGAGCAGCTCCACACCGCACCTCCCGATCCGCTACCACTCGGGCGCCGTGCACGCGAAGAACCAGATCGTGGTGACCGACCAGTTCCCCGAGTACGAGGTCAAGGGCGAGTTCCAGGCTCCGAGCGGGGCGGGCACCTGGCCGGCGTTCTGGCTGACCGGGGTCAACAGCTGGCCGCCGGAGAGCGACATCCTGGAGTTCAAGGGGAACACGAACAACTGGTTCAACACGTTCCGTACGTCCTCGGACGTGTCGAGCACGATCGTCGGCGTCCCGTCGCCCGGCTCCTGGCACACGTACCGCGCCTGGATCACCAAGGTGAACGCCACGGACGTGGACATCCACTACTACCTCGACGGCACCTGGAAGGCGGTCCACCGGGGCGCCGGGTTCGTCGGCAAGCCGCTCTGGCTGATCATCAACCTCCAGATGGAGGGCTCTTCCGGGTCGTCGGGGCCGGGCGGCGACACCTTCTACCGGGCGCGGAACGTCTACGTGGGCCGCAACCGCACCGCGTAGGCGCCGGCCGGGGTGGCCGGGGTCCAGGTCTCCCCCTCCGTGAGGCGGGGGCGCGTGGCGGCGAGATGGTCGCGGAGCGCGGTGAGGGCCGGGTGCGGGTTGTCGGTGCGCCAGAGCAGGCAGTGCGGGTAGACCGGGGTCGGATCGCGCAGCGGGATGCGCCGCAGGTCGTGGCCGACGGGCCAGACGAGCGGGGTCCGTTCGCCGACGAAGGTCGCCGGCGTCGGGGAGTCCGCGATGGCGTCGAGCAGCGGCTCGACACCGAAGTCGGGGCCGATCGTGTCGATGGTGAGCCCGAACGCGGCGGCCAGCGCGTCGTAGTACGCGGCCCATTCCGTGCCCTGGGCGTTGCCGGGCATCCAGATCCGGTGGCCGGCGAGCCGGGACGGGGTGACCGCGTGCGCGGCGGCGAACTTATGGGCGGGACCGGTGCACAGATGCAGCGGCTCGTCGAGGACGGGGACCGCCTCGACACCGTCGGGGAGCGGCCCGCCCGGCAGCGGGACGGCGCGGAACGTCGCGTCGATCGTGCCGTCGCGGACCGCGTCGACCGCCGTGTCGGCGCGCAGGAGGGTCACGACATCGAGTTCGACCTCGGGGTGCGCGCGGTGGAAGCCGCGCAGCAGCCCCGCCGTGGAGAGCCGCCGGCCGAGCACATCGACCCGCAGCGCCCGGTGCCCCGGCCGTACGGAGGCTGCGGCCCGCTCCTCCGCCCGCAGGAGCGCCCGGGCGTGCGGCACGAACGCCTGCCCGTCGATGGTGAGCCGGGCCCCGCGCGACAGCCCGGTCCAGCTCAGCGTGCGCGGCGCGCGGAAGACCACCGTGTACGCCCTGCGGGCCACGGTGAACGCCACCACCGTCGCCTCGGATGTGAAGGGCACGTTCGGGGCGGAGGCGTGGCTGGGCCTCGCCTGACTCAGGGGGCGGGCGCCGCCCCCTGCCCCGCGCCGTACTCCGCCTCGCGCGCCGCCTCGACCAGGAGCCGTTCGACGGCGAAGAGGGCGTCGGTGATGGCGCTCCTCGACAGGCAGGAGGTGTCGGCCGCGATGTCCAGCCGCGGTCGGCCGCGGGTCTCCGTGACGCGTACGTGCAGCTTGATGTCGCTGTTCGAGCTGTGGAGTAGTTCCCAGCTCACCCCCGACTCTCCTGACTCTCCCGACTCCTCCGCCTCCGCGGTGGCCGGGTCGGCGGGGGCGGCGCGCGGCTTGCCGTTCCGGCTCCGTACGTCGTTGAAGAGATACGTCAGATCGAGCGGGGCGCCGCGCCGGGACTCGATTTCCGTGGTCGCCTCCGCCAGCTCCGCCGGGTCGTACCGGGCGTGGAAGTAGGCGCGCATCAGGTCGCGTTCGACCCGGCGCGCCAGCTCGCGGAAGGTTCCGGCGGCGGTGTCGACCGTGACCACCGTGTGCTGGGAGAGGTTGCCGACGTAACCGTCGAGCGCCTGGTCGAAGCGGTTGCTGACCGGCAGGCGGAAGGTCGTCGCGGGGCGCCCGGTGTGTGCCGCGAGGACCCGGGCGACGGCGCTCAGCCAGAGGGCGCCGGACCCGAGCCCGGACCGTACGAGCGTCGCCTCGGCCGTGGCGAGCGCCTCGGAGGCGAGCCTGCCGCACCAGATCGGCGCGGCGGCGGACGGTTCGGTGGGGGACGGGAAGAGGGCGGGCGGGGCGTCGGCGAGGGTGGCGCGCCAGTAGGCGACGGACCGTGCGGAGGTACGGCGGCTCTTCGCGCGGGCCTCCGCGCCGGCCTGCTCGGCGGGTCCGTGCCCGACCGGAGGGAGCACCGTACGGGCCTCCGCCTCCGCCTCCGCCTCCGCCGGGGCGTCCGCGGCGGCCAGCAGCGTCCTGAGCTCCGAGGCCAGCACGCGTTCGCTGTGCCCGTCCAGCACCACGTGCGAGCAGACCAGCACGAGGTACGTGGCGGCCCCGCCCCGGGTCACCACGGCCAGCCGAGGCGCGAACTCCCGGTCCAGCAGCGGCTCGTCCTCCTGGAAGCCGTCCACCAGCGCGGCGGCCGTCGCCCGCTCCCGGCCCTCGCCGGGCGCCTCCTCGACCCGGACGGGCAGCACACCGTCCCGGTGGATCACCTGGAACAGCCCGCCCGCGTCCTCGTGGAAGGTGGTGCGCAACGAGGCGTGCCGGCCGACGAGGTGCCGCAGACACTCCAGAACGGTGTCGAGGCTCCGTGGCTCCCCGACCGGGATGATTTGCGAGAGCTGGTAGAAGCCGCCCGGACGGTGCTGGGCGATCTTGTGCCACATCTCCTGCTGGCCCCACGTGGCCGCGTACACGCCCTGAGCTCCGCCGGGAGGGGCGGCGAACGCCAGGTCGACCGTCGTACGCAGCGTCCCGAGCGAGCCGGCGGTCATGACGCGGCCTCCTCGGCCAGCAGCCGCGAGTAGTCCGGGAGATGGGCCGCGGCCTCCCTGAGCGTGTGGTGCAGCTTCTCGATGACGGCCAGGTCGAACCCCGTCTCCGCCCAGCGCGCGAACGTGATGCCGAAGCCGAGTCCCTGCCACAGCTCGGTGTTGCGCTCCTCGTGGCCGCCGTACGGTTCGAGCAGGACGGCCGGGGTCGCCGACCAGAGGGAGTCCAGCAGGGTGCCGCCGCCCGGCTTGCTGACGGTGGCGACCGCGGCCCGCGTCAGGTCGAAGGAGCCGTGGTGCCCGGCGCCGCGCGTGAAGCGGGTCGGCTCGCCCGGTACGACGCGGCCGAACGGCGGACAGCCGTCGTCCAGCCATGGATGCCACCCGGGGCCGACCATGAAGGAGCGGACGTCCGGGTCGCCGCCGGACGCGGGATGGCCGGTCTTCACGAAGGACGGCGAGGCCACGGAGTCCGCATGGCAGACGTCGACCGGAGGCGCGGCGGCGCCGGCCGCCCCGTACCGGGACGGGTACCGCTCGACGATCGGCAGCCAGTAGCCGGAGAACACCACGAACCGGTCGATCCTCCTCGCCCGCCAGGTGTCCATCAGCTCCTCGACGGCCTCGTCCGCCACCGTGGCCGACGGGTCGGTCGCCACCCGCCGGCCGGTCGGCGCGAACCGGAAGTCCCGGTGGAACGCCCACTTCATGGCGGCGGTGGTCGTCAACGTACGCTCCGGCAGCAGCCGTTCCAGTACCCGGACCCCGGCGTCGGCGCCCTGTTCGCGGAGCCGGTCGGCCGGCAGCAGCCCGGGGACGTGCACGCCGAGCGCCACCCCGGAGGTGAGGATCTCGATCACGGCCGGTCCCCGGTGCTCGCCCCCGACAGGGTCGCCAGTTCGGCGCGCAGATGCCGGCCCACGTAGCGGTCCCTGGCCTCCTGCTCGGGACCGGAGAAGCCCCTCGGCACCGCCTCGATCAGCATGATCAGATAGAGGTAGCAGCGGTAGAGGGCGAGCCGCCGCCGGGTGTCCCCGTCGAAGTCGGCCCGGCCGCCCGCCGACCGGTAGCCGCCGAGGAACGCCGCGTCGCGCTCGATGTCGTCGAACAGGGCCAGCGAGACCAGCTCCGCCAACGGGTCGCCCCAGAAGGCGCGTTCACCGTCGACCAGACCGCTGATCCGGGGCGCGCCCGCGGGGGCGGCGGCCCGGTCCACGAGGATGTTGCCGTCCCAGAGGTCGAAGTGGACCAGGACCGGGGTCGTCACGGCGTCCAGCGGATCCGCCGCGGCCCGTACCGTCTCCCGGATCCGCTCCGCGGGCTCCGGCAGGGGCGAGCCGAAGGTGTCCGCGTCGGCCAGGACGGTGTCCACCATGGCGAGGAACGCGGCGCGCCACCCCGGCGGCGACGCGGGGGTGGGGCCGGACCGGTCCTCGGCCGCGGTCTGCGGGTAGCCGAAGGCCGTGCCCGTCACCCGGTGCAGCGCCGCCACCATCCCGCCGAGCTCGCCGCGCAGCTCCGCCCGCTCACCGTCCCCGATCCCGTCGCGTGCCGCGTGCCAGTTGGTGCCCGGCAGAGCGGACATCACCAGGAAGTCGGTGTCGATCAGCTCGCGGGAGAAGTCCGCGTACACCACCTCGGGCACCGGTGCCCGGCCCGCCGCCGCCGCGTAGAACAGCCCCTCGGTCCGCATGATGCCGCGCTCGTAACTCAGCGTCGGCGTGGCCGGATCGGGCGCGATCTTGAGGACGAGGCCGCGGTGGCCCGGCGCCTCGTCGGCCAGGTGGAGGCGGTAGACCGTGTTGAACGTCGCGTCCGACAGCTCGGTGCGCGAGCGCACCAGGCCGGGGTCGACGCCCGCCGCCGCGAGCATCCGTTCGAACTGCCGCTCCCCGGGGCGCCGTTTGTGCAGATTGTTCACCGTGTCTGCCATTCCGACGCGCGGACCGCGTCCTGGTTGATCGAGGCCATCAGCTCGACGCGCGCGCCGGCCCGCTCCAGCTCGCCGCCGTCGCCACCGCCACTGCCGCCGCTGTCGCTGTCGCCGTCGTCCGTGTGACGACCCGACAGCGTCGCCCGGACGCGGTCGAGCTGGGAGTCGTAGTTCGCCACCGGGGGGAACGGCAGCACCTGCCTGGCCCCGTCGGCGTGCTGGACGACCAGGTTCAGCGGCAGCGTGCCCATCGTCGGCAGCAGAGAGTTGCGCGGCCGCACCTCCGCAGTCTCGAAGACGAAGGTGTGGCGGGCCTGATGGCCCTCGCCCACCTCGCAGTGGAGCACCGCCTCCCGGCCGTCCTCCCGGCCGAGGCGCGCCTCGAAGGCCAGGTCGCTCCCGTAGGGGCCGGCGAACCGCCCGGTCCCGCGCCCCGTCGCGCCGCCGAGCCCCACGGTCGCCTGGACCGCCTGGAGCCAGTAGCTCGCGCAGTCGCGGAAGATCCCGCCGCCCAGCTCCGGCCGCTCCCGGTAGCTGCCGGCCGCCGGGACACCGAAGCGGATGTCGGTCCGTACGGAGCGCAGCCGCCCGTACCGGCCGTCCTCGGCCATGGCGCGGACTTCCCTGCCACGGATGGCCCGCCGTGGGCACCGGGACCGCTCATCCGCCCGCGGATCCGCCCGCTGTTCCGTACGGCGTCGGCGGGCGTAACGCGGCGGGTGCGTCCACGGCTGTCCTCATGACCCCTCCGAACTGCCCCCGAGGGGGTGCTGCGGATGCGTGTGAGCGTGCGTGATCGTGAAGTGGTGCCGAAGGTATCTGAGAGCGCTTCCAAGGGTCAAGGGTGTCTCAAGAGGCAGGAGTTGCGTCGGAGTCGCCCCCCTTCTGGGTGCTGCGCTCGCTTGATCTGTCGCTAAGTGCCATACTGTCGCTTGACGTCATGCGGTCATGCGGTCATGACTTCATGAGGTCATGGTGAGGAAAGGACGGTCCGGCGAGATGACGACGAAGAAGCCCGGCGGGGGAGGCATGAGCGAGCAGCGACGGCTGCGGCTGCGGCTGGAGATCTCCCGGGAGGCGGCGCGCCTGTTCTGGGAGCAGGGGGTCGCCGCGACGAGCGGCGATCAGATCGCGGAGGCCGTGGGCCTGTCCACTCGCACCATCTGGCGCCACTTCCGCAGCAAGGAGAGCTGTGCCGAGCCGATCGTCATGCAGGGCGTCGTCACCCTGATGAGCGTGTTGCGGAAGTGGCCCCTGGAGCGTTCCCTGGAGGACCACCTGGCCACGGAACTGGCCGGGTTCCGTCACGAGAAGCCGCCCGTCGATCTCGCGGACGAGATGCTCGCGATGAAGATGATCCGGCTCGCCGACACCGAGCCCGCGCTCCGTACGGCATGGCTGATGGCCTGCGACCAGACGGAGCGCCAGATGTGCGGGATCATCGGCGACCGCCTCGGCCGTCCGGCGGACGACCTTGAGGTACGGCTGCACGCGGCGGCGACCGCCTCGGTCGTACGGGTGCTGGACGAGCACATCGGCGCCGCCGTCCTCGCCGGAGCCGAACTCACGGACTTCGCGGGCGTGACGGCCCTCGCCGAGCGTTACGCCCAGGCCATCCGCACCGCCACCGGCGGAGCCGTCGGCGACCCCCTCACCTGAGGACGTCCGGGGAACCGCGGCAACTGACCCCCGGCGAACGCCCCTCGGCGAATGACCGAACCGCGCCGCCCGAACCCCGGCGAACGACCCCCGGCGAACGACCGAACCGCGCCGCCCGCCCCCGGCGAACGAACTGCGGCGAACGAACCGCGACGAACCCGAGAAGGAGCCCCGTATGTCCACCGTTCCGCGCGAGATCCCGCACCTCACCGTTGAGGATTTCTTCGGCTCTCCCGTCCGCGTCGGCGCGTCGATCTCGCCCGACGGCACCATGATCGCCTACCTGGCCCCGTGGCGGGAGCGTCTCAACGTATGGGTGGAGAGCCTCGACGCGGACGAGGCGGCGCGCTGCGTCACCGCCGACGACCGCCGCAGTGTGCTCCGCTACCACTGGACCGACGATCCGCGCTGGCTGCTGTACGAGCAGGACGGCGACGGGGACGAGAACTATCACATCCACCGGGTCGACCTGGACGACCCGGATGCCGAGGCGGTCGACCTCACCCCCTTCCCCGGGGCCAGGGCCGTGGGCTTCGAGACGATGGTCTCCCGGCCGGGCAGGGCGACCCTGCATCTGAACCACCGCAACCCCGTCGAGTTCGATCTCTACGAGCTCGACATCGCCACGGGCGGGCTGACGATGCTGGCGCAGAACCCCGGCCAGGTCGGCGGTCTGCTGTACACGCCCGGCGGCGAGCTGTACGCCCACGGCCTGACCGGCGACGGCGACATCGAGCTGTCGCGGTGGGACCCGGAGACGGGAGAGCTGCGGCCGGTCATCACGTTCGACGGCTCCGACTACCCGCTGGACATCCAGCCCTTCCAGCTCACTCCGGACGGCACGGGCGCGTGGATAGGCTCCAGCCGCGACAGCGAACGGACCCGGGTGGTACGGCTCGACCTGACCACCGGTGCGGAGACCGAGGTCGACAGCCATCCGCGCTACGACCTCGACCCCCGTTCCGCGGTCTTCCCCACGCTGCCCTCGCCGCTCATCCACGACCGGCGCACGGGGGAGCTGATCGGGGTGCGCTACCTCGGCGAGCGGCAGGAGATCCGCCCCCTGGACCCGCACTTCGCCGCGGTCCTGGAGAACCTGGAGAAGCTGTCCGACGGCGACCTGTCGGCCGTGTCGTCGGACGTGAGCGGGCGGCGCTGGGTCGTCAGCTTCAACCACGACCGTGACCCCGGTGTCACCTACTTCTACGACCACACCACCCGGCGCGGCCGCATGCTCTTCCGGCCCTACCCGAACCTGGACCCCGAAGTCCTCGCCCCCATGACGGCGGTCACGATCCCCGCGCGCGACGGTCTGGAGCTGCCCTCCTACCTGACGCTGCCCGTGGGCGTGGAACCCGCGCGGCTGCCGATGGTCCTCCTCGTCCACGGCGGGCCCTGGCACCGGGACAGTTGGGGGTTCGATCCCAGCGCCCAGTTCCTCGCCAACCGGGGGTACGCGGTGCTGCAGGTCAACTTCCGCGGCTCGACCGGTCACGGCAAGGCGTTCCTCAAGGCGGGCATCGGGGAGCTGAGCGGCGCGATGCACGACGACCTCATCGACGCCGTCAACTGGGCCGTCGAGGAGGGATACGCGGACCCGCACCGCGTCGCGATCTTCGGCGGCTCGTACGGCGGCTACGCCACCCTGGTCGGCGTCTCCTTCACCCCGGACGTCTTCGCCGCCGCGATCGACTTCTGCGGCCCCTCCAACCTCGTCACCTACCTGCGCACCGCGCCGGAGTTCGTCAAGCCCTACATGGTCAACAACTGGTACCTGTACGCGGGCGACCCCGACATCCCGGAGCAGGAGGCGGACCTGTGGGCCCGCTCGCCCCTCAGCCGCGCCGGCGACATCCGCACACCGCTGATGGTGATACAGGGCGCCAACGACCCCCGCGTCGTCAAGGCCGAGTCCGACCAGATCGTCGAGGCCCTGCGCGCCCGCGGCGTCGAGGTCGAGTACATGGTCAAGGACGACGAGGGCCACGGCTTCGTGAACCCGGAGAACAACATCGACATGTACCGCGCGGCGGACCGTTTCCTCGCCCGCCACCTGGGCGGACAACCGGACGCGCGGTAGCGGGCCGTCCGTCGCCCGGACCCACGGGCCGGCCCTGGCCGGGCCCGAAGATCGCGTGATCAGCCCTGCCAGGGTGCGGCGTAACCGTCGTAGGTGCCGTTGTGGGTGGTCAGGTGCACCCACTGGTCTACGTACTCCTTGAACTCCTTGTCGCCACGCGGCAGAAGGTAGGCCTTCTCCACGAAGTTGAAGGGCTTGTCGGGGTTGATCGCACAGAGTTCGGGGTGGAGCCTGGCCTGGTACCTCGTCTCGCTCCCGTCCGTGATCATCACGTCCGCGCGGCCCGCCACGATCTCGTCGAAGATCGTGGTGTTGTCGGAGTGGGTGAGGAGGGTGGCCCGGCGGACGCGGGCCTTGGCGAACGCCTCGTTCGTACCACCGGGGTTGACGACGACCCGCACCCCGGGCCGGTCGATCGCGTCCAGCGACCGGTACGTGGCCTTGTCCCCGCAACGGGCGATCGCGGCCTTGCCGTCGACGAGGTACGGCGTGCTGAAGTACACCTTCCGCGCCCGTGCCAGGGTTACGGAGACGCCCCCCATGGCCACGTCGCACCTGCCCGCGGTGAAGTCGTCCATGAGCTCGGCCCAGGTGGTGGCCACGAAAACGGGCCGCACCCCCAGACTGGTCGCCAGGTTCTCGGCCATGTCGATGTCGATGCCGGTGTACGACGCGGTGGCGGGGTCGCGATAGCTGAACGGCCGGTAGTCACCGGTCGTGCACACGCGCAGCGTCCCCCGCTCGGGCACCGTGTCCAGCAGCGTCCCGGCGCTGTGGCGAGCGGCGGCCTCCCGGACCATGTGCGTCCGGGTGACGTACGCGGTACCGCCGACGGCGGTGACCAGGGCGAGGGCAAGGGCGCTCAGCACGGTCGTACGACGCATGGCTTCCCGTTTCTGTCGTCGGTGGACGGCCGGCTCCTCCTCGACGTCGCGTCTACGCCGTGGAACGGGTGGCCTGGTGGCGGTAGTCCCTGGGCGACAGACCGTAGGCGGTGCGGAAGGCGCGGCTGAAGTCGGAAGGGTGGGTGAACCCCCAGCGGGCGGCGATGGAGCGGATGGGGACCGTTCGGAGCGCGGGGTCGGTGAGGTTGTGGCGAGCGCGTTCCAGGCGCTGCCGCCGGATCCAGGAGGCGACCGTGGCGCCTTCGTCCTGGAAGAGGCGGTGCAGGTAGCTGAGGGAGATGTGGTGTGCGGCGGCGATCGAGGGCGGGGTCAGATCGGGGTCGTGCAGGCGCTGCTGGATGAATGCCTGAATGAGCAGGGGCAGGGTTCGCCGGTGGGTGTCCGGCGTCAGGGACGTGTCGGTGCCGAGGGTATGGGCGAACAGCGCGGCGACCAGATCGGTCAGGACCGTCCCCAGACGAGGCGCGTCGTCAGGGGCGTACTGGCCGGTGTTGCTGGTCACCTGGGTGAGGAACTGGGCCAGCAGCGCACCGACGCCTTCCTTCGCCGACATCCGCCGCCCGATCGCCTGGTCGGCCCGGCCTCTCTGCAGGGGCAGTTGTGCCTTGGGGAGCTCGACTCCCACGATTCCGGTGCGCTCCCGGCCGGTCCATGTCTCGGACGGCCGCGAGGAGTCGTTCGAATGGAACTCGTACGCGTCGCAGGTCGCTTCCTGCCTGCCCAGGACGAGTCTCCCGCTGCCTTTCAGGACGAGAGTGAGCTGATAGACCTCGGGATCGGACTGCCTGATCAGCTTCGGCGTCCTACGAAAGACCAGCGGCTGGAACTCCCCCGGCCACACCGACACCGCACCGAGCCCGATCAGACGCTGGTGCGCCCGGAAGTCGTCCGCATGGTCGCTGCGCAGCTCCATCGGGGCGTACGACCGGCTCATCAGCTCCCGCCAGCACTCGAACCGGTCCGCCGCCGGCACGTCCTCACTCCGGAACACCGTTTCGACCAGCACGTCCCCCACCGTCTCTCATCGAGTCCCCGACCGGCTTGCCATCGCTCCTCCACTCTCATCCCGTACAGCCGACGGTTCAACAAGGATTTAACCGGGCGAAACGTGACGGACTCTGGCATATGCGGCCACTGTCGCCGCTCGGCACTGACTGTAGACGCATCGTCAAGGCGTATGGACTCTCGGACAACGACGTTCTGCCCGACAGCACGGCACTATCGACGTCGTGCGGTTCCCAAGTGCACCGACTGCCGCAGTGGAAAACACTCGCGCAATTGCCCTGTCGACTCCCACGGCGTCGGCGGCGGTTCTCGTCAACGTCTCGATGGTACGAGGTGAGGAATCATCATGAAGTTTCGCGCCATAGCTCCAACCGCGGTACTGGCTCTGGCCGTTGGCCTCATCCCGCTTGCGGCGACGCCGGCTTCGGCCGCCGCCGTTACCGCGAGCGGCTCGTGCAGGGCGCCGGACGGCGGATCGGAGGGAAGCTGGACCGGCACCTTTTCGAGCCTGTGGATGATCAGAGGGATCTCCCTGAGGGTGTACGACGAGAAGGCCGACGGACATCACGTCGGCATCCGCCTGATCACCTATGACCACCGCGGTGTGAAGAAGTACTGGCCGTGGCACAAGGTCTACGACGGGAACGGGCACGGCAAGATCTGGAACACCAGCGCACAGGACGACTTGCAGATCTTCTATGCCAAGGTGCAGGTTGCCACCATCGAGGGGACGACCGTGCTGAGCAGCTGTGAGACTCCCGCCGCCACCAACCCCGACCTCTGACCCACGGCCGTCCCCAGCGGCCATGGCCGAGCTGCCGGGCCGTGTCGGCCTGATCAGCTCAGCACAGATCGGATCGGATCAGATCGGACCAGATCTGCGGCAGTCCTCTCCGGTGGCGATCGCCCACGCGGCCCGCGGGCACTTCGCCACGGTCTTCCGTATCCGCGGCGCCCGGGCGGCGAACTCCGCCGGCCCGCGCGCCGACACCTGGTCACGGACCGAAAGGGAGAGGAAGGCGGCTTCGGACTCCAGGTCAAGGGTGCGGGGCAACTCGCCCACGCAAGGGTGACGTTGCCCCTCCGGGCGTCACCGGGCCGCGATGGTGGTCATCATGATGATCACTCGCCTGCGGCGCCGGAGCGCCGTACTCGCCCTTGCCGTCTCCGCCGTTCTCCTTCCCGCCACCACCAGCACGACCTCCGCCCAGGCCTCCACCACGACACCCCAGGCCACCACGGCCGTCCGGGCCTCGGCGCCCGGCTCGTGCCCCACCGTCGAGGACCGCCTCTACGCCGCCCCCGACCGGCGCGTCGACATCAACCGGATCACTCCCGCCCCCTCGTGGCGCGCCAACTGCTCCCAGCTCTACCGCACCGACGGCCGCGGCCCCGAGATCGTCTTCGAGGAGGGCTTCCACGCCAAGGCCCCCCTCGACGGCCAGTACGACATCGAGAAGTACGTCCTGGTCAACCAGCCCTCCCCCTACGTCTCCACCAGCTACAACCACGATCTGTACAAGTCCTGGAAGAACGGCTGGAACTACTACATCGACGCACCCGGCGGGGTGGATGTGAACAAGACCATCGGCGACACCCACAAGTACGCCGACCAGGTCGAGGTCGCCTTCCCCGGCGGGGTCGCCCGGCAGTTCATCGTCGGCGTCTGCCCGGTGGACAAGGCGAAAAAGACCGAGATCATGAACGACTGCCGGGACAACCCGCACTACGTGCCGTGGCGCGCCGGGTACCGGGCCCCGAGCGTGGAGCAGCCCCGGCAGCCGCTGACCGCCGCACCCAGGCCCGGCCCCGAGACGGCCCCGGCCCCCCTTGCCGTACCGGCCCCGCAGCCCGCCGCCGTACCGGCTCTCGCGGGTTCCAGGTAGCCGAGACGAGTCCGCCCGACCGGTCTTGACGGGCCGGAGACGGTAGCGTGGCCCCCGGGTGGCGGCTGAGCCGACCATGAAGACGTTGTCAGAGGGGTATGCGTCGTTGCCTCCGGGGTGTGCGCGCAGCCCGGAACAATGTTCCCGCCGGGTCCCGATCATGTGGCGGTTCAAGCCTGACGGGCTGAGAGCGACTTACGGAGTGGGCGTGTTCCAGTACGGCAAACGGCAAGGTGAACCCACTGCTCCGGGGAGCCGGCCAAGTCAGCCGCGTCAGGCCGAATCAGCGCAACAGCGCCTGCGGTTCCTGCAGAGCAGCATCGGGAATGCCGCATTCAGCAGCATGATCGAGCAACCCCACCCGGTGGTACAGCGGGCCGGGATCAACGACCCGGCAGGGAAATGGCATGCACATCAGACCCCTGGGCGAGCCGACGGAAGTACGGTCCTCGGCGGCCATGGAAACCACGAAGAATCCAAAGGCGCCGGCACCATCACCGTTCCCGACGGAACGACCGTGCACTTCTACACCCCCCATCACCTTCCCCTCAGCGACGAGCTGGGCGGGTAGATCGAGCGAGGCGAGGTAGGCCCGTCCACAGCCCTGGGCTCGGGCCGGGGCCAGGGCAACGATCGGGACGCCACGCTGGACGAGGAGACCAACCGCCGGGAGCCCACGATTCCGCCCGAGAACGCCAAGGGGACCTACGGCCCGGGCGACACGATGCCCGACTACACCCTGTATCACCCGAAGGGCCTGCAAATCCACGGGAATCCGGTCCAGTTGCGTCGCCGCAAGGGCCCCTATGACTTTCGCGGCACGTACGTCGTCGGACTCCGCAATCAGGGCCCTGCGATCATCAGCGAGCTCCAGGAGCTGGGCATCGTCGCACCTGGCAGGACCGTGACGGTCGAGGAATCGGTCCGGCTGTCGAAACTCCTCCAGCCCGGCATGGGGACAGTGCACTTCGCGGCCTGCCGTACCGCGATCTGATCGGCCTTCGCCGCGCCGGCCCGCTCGTGCCGCAGAGGTGACAGGGGCGCGTCCAGCACTGTGGCCCAGCAACTGCTGTGTGCCTTCACCTCGCTCAGGGCGGCTTCGCGCACGTTGTGCCACAGATGCCACCGGTGCCACCGGTCGCTGACCTGCTTCGCTTCGGGCAGGCGCGGCGGATCGCGACGTCGATCCGTTCACAGGTCTCGGCGTCGATCACCACGGTGGCACAGCGGTGACGCCGGCGTAGGGCGAAGCCGTCGACGCCGATCACGCGGGGCACCTGCGGGGCGGACATCGCGCCCGGCCTGCCGATGACCGCGGTGATCGTGCGCAGCGCCGCCAACGTCCAGGCCGGAGCACGCACCAAGCTCTCGCGCGTCCTGCACGGTGTGTGGCTGCTGCTGTTCGCCGCGCTTCTGCCCGGAGCGCTGGGCGTGATTCCGACCGCCGCACTCGCGGGCGTACTCGTCCACGCGGGCTTCAAGCTGCTGCCCGTACGCGAGTTCGTCCCGCTCTGGCGCGAGCACCGGGGTGAGGCGCTGGTCCTGGCGGTCACCGCGGTGGCCATCCTGGTCACCAACATGTTCGAGGGCGTTCTCATCGGGCTGCTGCTCGCGATCGTCAAGCTCGCCTGGGACACCTCGCACGTCCAGGTCGACGTCAGCGATCAGGGCACGGGCCCGGTGAAGGTCCGCATCTCCGGCAACGCGACGTTTCTGCGCCTGCCGCGCATTCTCGACGCTCTGGAAGCCCTGCCGGCCGATCGCCCCGTCGAACTCGGCCTGTCAGGTCTGCGGCATCTCGACCACGCCTGCATGAGCGCCCTGCAGAACTGGACCGATCAGCACAACGCACCCGTCGCCCGGCACGAGCGCCACGGGGCCTCGGCCTGAACCAGGACCTGTGGGGCGGCGTCCGTACCGCCCCACAGGTCCTGACCTCCGATCGTCAGCCGCAGCCGGCCGCTTCACACGGCTGGTCGTCACCTCCCACAGGCCGCGATGGCTGCGACGGGCCATAGCTCCGTCGCGTACCGGAGTCCGCCCATTCGAGGTCAGTCGCGAGTGCCGATGGCCTTGGCCAGGCGCTCGGGCGCGCGGGTGGACAGGTAGAGGTACGGCGTGGGGTCCTCGGGGTCGAGGTTCTCGATGCGTACGGCCGTCGTGATGTAACTGCGCATGACCATGAAGGCCCGCAGATCCGCCTTGTACGTACGCCAGGCCCGAGCGTCCTCGCCGGTGAGTACCTGTGCCTCACCCAGGGCGGCGAGGGGGACGCGGGCGTCGTCGACGACCAGCAGGTCGCGGGTGACCCTGATGCGTACCGATCCCTGCTTGCTGACGAAGAGCCCGGCCAGGCCGGCCCCGGCCATCAGGCCGAGAAACGCGGCGATACCTCCGTACGGGAGGAAGACCAGTGCGACGGCCAGGCCGAAGAGAGCGGCGATGCCCCACCAGGTGTTCGGCGCCGTCAGTCGTTCGTCGTAGATGGGTGCCTTGCTGCTGGTCACGGTGCTCACCTTGTCGTATGCGTCGGAAGAGTGGCTGCTCATAGCGGGAGGAAGGCGTTGGCTCGCGGGCGATGTTCGAGGGTGGCGCCGGACTCGATCTCGTAGAACCAGCCGTGCAGCCGCAGCGAGCGGTCGACCAGGCGGGGGGCGATCGACGGGTAGTCGCTGAGCACGTCCAACTGGGTCAGTACGTGGCAGTGGCCTGCGGCGGTGAGGTCACCGGTCATCGGGGCCGTCGAACCGACGGGAGAGGGAGCGCCGTCTGCGTCTTCCGCCGTGCCGGTTCTTATATCGGTTTCGACGAGGCCGCAGTGGGAGTGGCCGCACACGATGATGTCGGTCACCTTCAGTTCCTCCACGGCGTGGTCGATCGTCCGGGACTCTCCGGCCGGCTCGTGGGGAGTGAAGCGCGGGATGACGGCGCCGTAGGTCCGCAGTTCGAAGAGGTCTCCCGGCCGGGCACCGGTGATCAGCGCGGGTACGATCCGGGAGTCCGAGCAGGTGATGAACATCGCGCGGGGATTGTCGCCGTCCGCGAGGGAGCCGAGGTCCAGGCTGTGTGCCGCGGCGCGCGCGGGGAATACGCCGGCCTGGTCGATGAGGTACTGCATGGGGGCGCGTTCTCCTTGGGGTACAGGTGCGGTCACGGTCGGGACAGCCGGTCCTTGATGAGCGCTTCGAACTCCTCCTTGGAAGCCGGGGAGACACGTTCGCCGTCGAGGAAGAAGGCCGGTGTGCCCTGCACGCCCAGGCCCAGCCCGTCGCGCTGGTCCACCCGCACCCGTGCGGTCGTTGCCGGATCCTTCAGCGCCGCGTCGAATTGCCCCATGTCCAGACCGAGTTGCTCGGCGTAGTCGCGGAAGACGGTTTCCTTCGATTCTTTGGCTTCGCCCCACTGGGCCTGGGTGGTGAAGAGCTTGCTGTACATCTGCTCGAACTTGCCCTGCTGGGCTGCCGCTTCCACGGTGCGGGCGGCGAGTTCGCCGTTACGGTGGCCGGGCATCGGGAAGTAACGGGCGACGAAGGTGACGCGGTCCTGGTACTTCTCGCGGAGTTCTTCCACGACCGGGTACACGGCCCCGCACGCCTCGCATTCGAAGTCCAGGAACTCCACGACGGTCAGTTCGGAGCGTTCGGGCCGGGTGAGGCGATGGCTCGACTCACGCACGTGCAGGGCCTCGACGGCTGGCTCGGCGTCCACGGAGCCGCGCGGCTCGTCGGGGGAGAACAGCAGGAAGGAACCGAGGGCGGCGGCGAAGGCGGCCACCATCACCATGGCGATGTACAGGTGCTTCTTCACGATTCCTCGGTCTGTCGGGTGGCGGCGGCGGACGTGGGGGGCGGGGCGGGGACGACCGGTTCGTGGGCGGCGCTGTTCGCCCCGGGAGCCGGCGGTGCCGGTGGGCCCGGACGGCGGTCGCGGGCGTGCAGGCTCGCCAGGTAGGCGTTGTAGGCCGCCAGCGGGTCGTTCCCGTCACCACGGTCGATCTGGCGATCGACGCGGCGGGCCTCCCGTGCGTCCGAGCGGATCCATTGGGCGGCCAGGATGAGGGTGGTGATCAGTACGGGTATGTCGCCGGTGGCCCAGGCGATGGCTCCGGCGTTGTACTGGTCGTCCAGCGGAAACTCGACCCAGGGGCGGCTCAGGGAGTTCCACCAGCCGGCGCCGATCAGGTCGGACGAGCTCATCAGGGAGATGCTGAACCAGGAGTGGAACGGCATCGTCAGGATGAGGACGAACAGCCTGCCCAGATGGGGCGGGCGGCGCGGACCCGGGTCGACGCCGATGATGACCCAGAAGAACAGCAGTCCCACGGCGAGGAAGTGCCCGAGCATCACCAGGTGACCGAGATGGCTGCTCATCAGGGTCTCGAAGAGGGACGAGTAGTAGACGGCGAAGGCGCTGCCGATGAACAGCACGCTCGCCACCACCGGGTGCGAGACGACCTTCACGTAGCGGCTGTGCAGCAGCTTCAGCAACAGCTCCCTGGGCCCGGTCGGGCCGCCCTTGGGCGCTGACGGCAGTGCGCGCAGGGCGAGGGTGGCCGGGGCGCCGAGAACGAGCAGGATCGGCACCGTCATGGCGAGGATCATGTGCTGGCCCATGTGCACGCTGAACAGCACCTTGCCGTAGACGGCCAGCCCGCTCATGGTGGCCAGGACCGTGACCGCGAGCCCCAGCAGCCAGGAGACCGTCCGGCCGGCTGGCCACGTGTCTCCCCTCCTGCGCAAGGTGCGTACCCCTGCCAGATAGAGAAGCGCGGCAGCGGCCGTTCCGAAGGCGAAGAGCGGGTCGAAGCGCCACTGGGTGAACAGCGGCGTCCAGGGGAAGTCACCGAGAGGCGGCGGCATGGGGAAGCCCAGCATTTCCTCGGCGGGCGACAGCGCGGCCTCGCCCGTCCCGGGCGCGGGGGTACGGGACAGCCCGACCGCGAGCCCCACGGCCGCCGCCATGACCAGCAGCTCACCGGCCGCAAGTCCGACGAAGGCACTTCTCCCACCGGTCCACAGCCCTGGCATGGTGCGTCTCCGGTGCCAGTGGCCGATCCCCGCGAGCAGGGCGAGTGCCGCTGCCTTGGCGAGGACCAGCAGGCCGTACCGGCTGGTGAACACCTCCGCCGGTGCGGGCAGCCGGACCGCCGCATTGACGATCCCGCTCGCGCCGACCGCGAGCAGCGACCATCCGGCGAGCGGACTGAAACGCCGAACGGCCTCACCGGTGCCCTCCTCCTGGCGGGCGGCCACGACCAGGAGGAAGAGCAGCCCGCCCACCCAAACCGTCACGCCGACCAGGTGCAGGCAGAGGCTGACGACCGCGGAGTCGTGGTTCGCGGCGGCCGAGGAGTGACCGGTGAACGCGGGCGGCAGCACCCCCAGCAACGCCACCGCGAGCGCGCAGCGGGCCCAGCGTGCGGTGCCGATTCCCAGGCAAAAGGTCCCGAGCAGGAGGCCGACGGCCACCGTGATGGCGTAAGAGCGCCCTTGGGCGTCGTTGAGGATGAAGTCCGCCACCACGGCGGGGGACAGAATCTCGCCGACGGGCTGGGCGAACAGATCGGACAGGGTGAGAACCATCGTGGCGGCCGACGCCCCGGCCCATGCCAAGGAAGCGCATGCGGCCCACAGCAGATAGCGCAGTTGCGTTCCGCTCAGCCGCCGCCCGCCCGGCAGCAGCACCGCCACCAGCACCAGGGCACCGACCGTCGCGACGGCCGCCGCGTCGGCGACCGTACGGGCCACGGGCAGGCCCCAGGCGGTCACCGGACCGGCGTCCGGGATCCCAGGAATCCGTACGGTCACCCCGCCCCCGGCAAGGACAGTGACCAGGGTGACGGCGACGGCCGTGCCCGCTGCGGAGGTGAGAAGGAGAGACAGACGTGCCGTGGACGTGCCGTCAGCCGCCATGACCGGCCCGCTTCCGGTGGGCGACGTACGCGCCGACTCCGGCGCCGACCACGACCAGCGCCCCGACGCCGGCCGTTACAGGGGTGTTCGTACTGGAGCGCGTTCCGCCGGAACTGGAGGCGGCGGTTGTCGAGGGGGATGGAGTGACGGGCGTTTCGGCGGCGGAGGCCGAGGCGGTGGGGGTGCCCGCGGTCTTGACGGTGAAAGTGTACGAACCGGAGACGGGGTGCCCGTCGGCGGAGACAACGCGGTAACCGACCGTATAACGCCCGTCCGGGGCGCCGGGCCTCAGCGCGAGCGAGACGACCTGCCCCGCGACTTGTGGCGTGCCGGACGCGCCGACGTCCGATGTGGTGCCTGATGCGGTGACGACGAGCTTGGCGTACTTCTGCGTCATCTCGTCACTGAAGGTCAGCGTGACGCGTTCGGGTGGCCGGCCCAGTGTGGCGGCATTGCCCGGACTGCTGGAGACCAGCTCGGTGTGGGCGGCCGACTGCGGAGCGGAGACGGCGAGCGCACCTGCCGCGACCACGGGTACGCCGATGGTGCGTACGGCCACGCGGGCAGCACGCCGGTTGATGACGGGCATGTATGGGGACTCTCTGTGTCCCCCGGCGGCCACGCCGCCGGGACGATAGGACCCGGCGAGCCGAGCGGGTCCACCGTCGTACCCGTCAGGGCAGGCAGGGACCGCCGATCGGTGTCGGCCGGTGAAGGGCGAACGGAGCGAGCCCACGGGGCGGAGGAGCTCTGCCCGGGTTCAGCCGCGGCAGTACGGCCGACTTCAGGGGTGAGGTGCTTTCCCGGATTTCGAGTTCCGGGCCCTGCCGGTGGGTGGCGCTCACCGGCGGCCAGATGAACAGCAGCAGGTGTCCCACGGCCAGCAGCAACGGCCTGCTCTGCCACAGCAGCCGTTCTGTGAACCCAAGAAGCCGGGCACCGATGGCCAGCGTCACCAGATGTCCGGCCAGCAGCACACCGGCGGGTGGTCCGGCGACCGCGCCGTGCTCGACGGCGGCGGGAAGACCGCCGGGGGGCGGGGCTCCTCCCGCTACCGCTCGGCAGGCGCCCGGCAGTGAGTACGCGGCGTGATAGGCCACTTGGGTGGCCGCGAGGACGCCGAACACCTGCGCGTCGGTCAACCGATGACGCGTCAGTGCTACCGCGCCGGGGATGGCCACGGCGGCGATCCCCACCACGATGACTACACGGGGCGCGTGCCCCTGCGACAGGGCGTGTCCGGCCAGCGGCAGCAGCACACACAACACCGCGAGCACCGACGCACGCAGCCCGCGCAACACCCCGGTCGCCGGGGAGGCGGGTCGTACCGGACCGAGTTGCATGTGTCGCGAGCCTTTGGAGACGTACGTCCTTGGGACGGACGGAACAGGAAATGAGGCGCGGAGTGCTTCCCCGCGCTCCCTGGAAGCGTATCCACCGACGCTCAAGCGGCTCAGCCACCCCACCGTTGCACAGGCACACGAGCCGCATGCCGGACATATGGCCTCGGAGTGGACCGAGCGCGGGTGCTGCGGACCGCATCGTCTCAAGGCGTGACGATACATGGTTTCCTGAATTCAAGATTTTGTGTACCGTCGGGACGTGCTGTCCGTCGCATCTGACATCGACGCGCTGGCCCGATTCGGCCGCGCGCTCGCCGACCCGATCCGTTGCCGGATCCTGCTCGCCCTCCGGGAGGCGTCGGCCCATCCGGCCGACCTTGCCGACGCGTTGGGAATCTCCCGTACGCGACTGTCGAACCACCTCGCCTGCCTGCGCGACTGCGGGCTCGTCGTGACCGTGCCCGAGGGGCGCCGGGTGCGGTACGAACTGGCCGACGCCCGCCTGGGCCATGCCCTGGACGACCTGCGCGGCGCCGTCCTTGCCGTGGAGGCCGACCGCACCTGCCCGGACGCGGACGACAAGGACTGCTGCTGATGACCGTGCCTCTTTCCGTGTCCCCGGCGCCTGAGCGACGGGCCGCGCTGACCCGCCGCATACGTCTGCTGGTCGCCGCGACCATCACCTACAACGTCATCGAGGCGATCGTCGCGATCACCGCGGGGACCGCCGCCTCCTCCACCGCCCTGATCGGCTTCGGCCTGGACTCGGTGATCGAGGTCTCCTCCGCCGCCGCCGTCGCCTGGCAGTTCTCCGCCGCCGACCACGCCGTGCAGGAAGCCCGGGAGAAGGCCGCGCTGCGCGTCATCGCCGTCTCCTTCTTCGCGCTTGCCGCGTACGTCGCTGTGGACTCTGTACGCGCACTGACCGGCACGAGTGAGGCGGAGCACTCGACGACAGGCATCGTCCTGGCCGCTCTGTCTCTCGCGATCATGCCGTTCCTGTCGGCGGCCCAGCGCCGAGCGGGCCGCGAACTGGGCTCGGCCTCGGCCGTCGCGGACTCCAAGCAGACACTGCTGTGCACATATCTCTCGGCTGTACTGCTGGCCGGTCTGCTCGCCAACTCTCTGTTCGGCTGGTCCTGGGCCGACCCGATCGCCGCCCTGGTGATCGCCGCGGTCGCCGTCAAGGAGGGCCGGGAGGCTTGGCGAGGCGACAACTGCTGTGCGGTGCCCGCCGTTGGCGTCACGCGAGCTGAGCGGGACGGGTGCGGGTGTGGCCCCGGCTGTGCCTGCTCCAGCTCAGCCGAGGAGGCGGGCCGGTGAGCGGCTGGGCCTGGACCGCGCTTGCCCTGTACCTGGTGTGGCTCACGGCGGCCTTCGGCTGGCGATCAGTCCTCCAGCGTCGCCGCACGGGCGACACGGGTTTCCGTGGACTGTCAGGCAGGCCCGGCTCGGCGTCCTGGTGGGCCGGAGTCCTCTTCCTGACAGCGCTGCTCGGTGCCGCGCTGGCTCCCGCCGCTACCTTGGCGGGCCTGCCGGTCTTCATCGACGGGGCGACCGCACCGCACGCGGCGGGAGTGGCCGTCACCGTCGTGGGCATCGGGGCGACGCTGGCCGCGCAGACGGCTATGGGATCCTCCTGGCGGGTGGGGGTCGACCGGCACGACCGCACCGCGTTGGTCACCGGCGGCCCTTTCGCGTACGTACGGAACCCGATCTTCACCGCGATGGCCGTCACGGGTGCCGGACTGACGCTGACCGTCCCCAACGTCCTCGCACTCGCCGCGTTCGTGGCTCTCGTCGTCGCCATCGAACTGCAGGTCCGGGTCATCGAAGAGCCCTACCTCCGACAGACGCACGGCCCGGCCTACCTCGAATACAGCGCCCGCGCGGGACGGTTCGTCCCCGGCATCGGCCGGCACCCGGCCCGCGCCGCCGACCCCGGAGACTGACGCCTCAGCAGGTCGCTCCTCGTAGCGGCCGTCAGTTCTGTGGTGGTTCCGGTGGGTCCGGAGGTGGCGGAGAACCACCTTCGGTACCGGCCCTACGGCGACCGGTACTAGGGCGTGTGTGACGGTGACCTCCCGCAGCAGGCCGCAGGTGTCGGTCAGGGGGTGGCGCTTGGGGCCGTCCCTCCCTTTCGCGCCGTCGTAGCCGCGGCTGTCGCCGGCGACGGTGTCCGCGCCGTCGACTGACAGGGCGTCGATGATCCCGGCACTCGGCTCGGGGGACCGTCCCTGCTGCTGTCGCTCGATGCGCCGCAGTCGCTGGTACAGCTCGCGCACGTAACCGTGGCGACACCACCGCCGGAAGAAGTCGTATACCGCCAGCCATCAGGGAAAATCAGCGGGGACAGCACGCCACTTCGCGCCGTTGTCGACGACGTGGCGCAGCGCGTCGACCATTTCCCGGTGGCAGAACGCTTCCGGGCGGCCGCCCCGGCCCTCCAGCCAGGCCGGGACCGGCGTCGACGCATGGATCTGAGCCCGTTCCGCGTCGGTCATATCGGTGGGACGGCTCAGAACGCGCGGTCCCGCATTGAGCGGCCCCGCACCGGTGCACGTAACAGTCATGCGAGGGACCGAAGTGGACGCAACAGCGCCCCCAGTGGTCAACTGGCCTGGCAGCGGGTCTCCTTGGACGAGTTGGGTCTCACCGACCACGTCTCTACCGAGGGACCCGCTCTTTCACACCCGCCCCCCACCACTGGCACTTGCGTGCGAGACATCACCTACACCGCAGTAGCCGAACGCCCCTCGCTTCGCCGCCACGCTCTGACTCGCAGGAGGGTCAATATGGATACCGCGAACTCGATTCCGTGGGTTTTGTCGGGCCGCTCGGAGACCGCTTTGCGGCAGCAGGCCGCCCAGTTGGCCGGGTATGTCGAAGCACGGCCTGACCTGTCCATCAGCGATGTGGCTTTCTCCCTCGCGACCACGCGGGCGACGTTCCCTCATCGCGGTGTTGTGCTCGGCGCCGGACGCCAGGAGCTGCTGGAGGGGCTCCATGCCTTGTCGGAGGGACGGTCCGCGGTGGGCCTGGTGACAGGGAAAGCGGTCCCTGGCGATGGCCCCGGTGCTCGCGGTGTGGTGTTCGTGTTTCCCGGCCACGGCACACAGTGGGCGGGGATGGCAGTCGAACTGCTGGAGACCTCGACGGTGTTCGCCGACTCGATGGCCGCCTGCGGGGCGGCGTTGGAACCGTTTTTCGACTGGCCGTTGCTGGATGTGGTGCGGGGCGACGCGGCCGCCACCCTGTTGGAGCGTACCGACGTCATCTCGCCGGTCGTGTGGGCGGTCACGGTGTCCTTGGCGGCGGTATGGCGATCGTACGGCGTGGAACCCGCCGCCGTGGTCGGCCATTCGCAGGGAGAGGTGGCCGCGGCCTGCGTGGCCGGTGCGCTGTCCCTCGAGGACGGAGCGCGGATCGTGACCGCGGGTGCAACGGCGATCGTCGAGGGGCTCTCCGGTATCGGCGGGGTCGTGGCAGTGGGGCTCCCGGTCGAGGTCGTACGTGAAAGGCTGTCCCGTTGGGAGGGGCGGTTGTCCATCGCTGCTGTCAACGGCCCGGCGTTGACGGCCGTGTCCGGTAGCGAAGACGCTCTGTCCGAGCTCATGGCCGAGTGGGCCGGCTCCGCCTTTCTGGCGCCGGTCAAGTCCGACTTCCCCGCTCATTCCACGTTTGTGGAGCGGATCGAGGGGCGCACGAAATCCTTCCTGACGTCGATTCAGCCGCAGGCTTCCCGCGTCCCGTTCTACTCCACGGTGACGGGGCATCGGTTGGACACCGAGACGTGCGACCCGCACTATTGGTACAGCAATATGCGTGAAACCGTGAACTTTTATGGCGCGGTGAGTGAATTGCTCGCAGACGGATTCGATGCCTTCGTCGAGGCGAGTCCCCACCCGATCCTGATCGGGAATGTGCAGGAGGCTGCTCAGGCCGCAGGTGCTTCCGCGGCGGCAGTCGGCAGTCTTCGCCGGGGTGAAGGAAGCGCTGATCGGCTGCTGGTCTCAGTGGCCCAACTCTACGCTGCGGGCGTCGAGGTGGATTGGACTGCATTCTTCGACGGTGCCACCAGGGTGGAACTACCTGTCTCGGAAACGGATTCTGACCAGGGGCGTCAGCCGCATGTCCAGCAGAATCCTTCCGGCACACAGCGAGATGTCGACCTTGAGAAGCTCGTCCGGGACGAATGCGCGGCAGTTCTGGGGGTCGACGAGCTGGACGACGTCCAGCTCGACCGGACCTTCCTGGAGATCGGTCTTGATTCCGCGAAGCTCGTCGAGCTGGTGGGCCGGCTCAGTTCAGCGACCGGCTTGATGCTGACGAGCAGTACTCTTTTCGACTACCCGGGTCCGGCCCGACTCGCTGATTTTCTGCTTTCGGAGATGTCCGGGACGACCGGTACCGCCGATGCCCGACCGACGCCGATCGGCGCCGCGGAGGACGAGCCCATCGCGATCATCGGCATCGCTTGTCGATTTCCAGGCGGTGTCGACTCGCCGGAAGGCCTGTGGGACCTCGTCCGCGAGGGCACGGACGCGATATCGACGATGCCGACCGACCGCGGGTGGAGCGCGGAGGTGCTTTCCACGGGGCGCGGCGGAGGCTTCATGGAGGAAGCGGCCGAGTTCGACGCCGGCTTCTTCGGGATCTCCCCGCGTGAGGCTCTCGCGATGGACCCGCAACAGCGGCTGGTGCTGGAAGCGGCCTGGGAAGCGGTGGAGGACGCCGGGATCGTGCCCTCGTCGCTGAGCGGCAGCCACACCGGTGTCTTCCTGGGGGCGATACCTCAGGACTACGGACCCCGGGCGCACGAGGCGCCCGGCGACTCCGAGGGCTACACCTTGACCGGGACGACGCCGAGCGTGCTGTCCGGTCGTGTGTCGTACGTCCTGGGTCTGCAGGGACCGGCGTTGACGGTGGACACAGCGTGCTCGTCGTCCTTGGTGGCCTTGCATCTGGCCTGTCGGGCGGTGCGGTCCGGGGAGTGTTCGATGGCGCTGACCGGCGGTGTCACGGTCATGGCCACGCCGGGAGTCTTCGTCGAGTTGGGCAAACGCCAGGGGCTGTCGGCGGACGGGCGGTGCAGGTCGTTCGCCGAGGCCGCGAGTGGTACGGGGTGGGCCGAGGGCGTGGGCGTGCTGCTGGTGGAACGGCTCTCGGACGCGCGACGGCTCGGGCATGAGGTGCTGGCGGTGGTCAGGGGCACCGCGGTGAATCAGGACGGTGCGTCCAACGGCCTGACCGCGCCGAACGGTCTGGCGCAGCAGCGGGTGATTCGGCAGGCGCTGGCGAATGCCGGCCTGTCCGCGTCGGAGGTCGACGTGGTGGAAGCGCACGGCACGGGTACCCCGCTGGGTGACCCGATCGAGGCCCAGGCGTTGTTGGCGACGTATGGCCGGGCCCGAGTTGCCGACAGCCCGTTGTGGCTGGGCTCGCTGAAATCGAATATCGGGCATACGCAGGCCGCTGCGGGCGTGGGCGGCGTGATCAAGATGGTCCTGGCGATGCGCCACGGCCTGCTGCCGAAGACGCTGCACGTGGATCAGCCGTCGACGAAGATCAATTGGTCGGACGGCACGGTGCGACTGCTGACGGAGCCGCGGGAGTGGCCGGACAGTGGGCATCCGCGCCGGGCCGGTGTCTCTTCGTTCGGCATCAGCGGTACCAATGCGCATGTCGTCCTCGAGCAGGTCCCGGCGGTCGAGCGGGACACCACCGCAGGTGACACCGATCCTGATCCGCGGCACCAGGCGGATGGTGGGACGTCGTTGCCGGTGGTCGTATCGGGGCCGACGGCGGCGGCGCTGGCCGGGCAGGCGGGACGGCTCGCGTCGTTCCTGGAGTCCGGTAGGGCCGCCGCGGGGCCGGATCTGGGTGAAGTGGCGCGCTCCTTGATGAGCAGCCGCACTCTGTGGGAACACCGGGCTCTGATAGTCGCCGACGACACCGCGGGAGCGGTGGAGGGGCTGCGGGCGTTGGCAGCGGGGCAGCCGGCGCCGGGTGTGGTGACGGGTGTCGCGGGTTCGGGCCCGGTGGGCAGGACGGTGTTCGTGTTCCCCGGTCAGGGCACGCAGTGGGCCGGGATGGGACAGCGGCTGTGCGAGACCGAACCGGTGTTCGCCGCACGGATGGCCGAGTGTGAGCATGCGCTCGCGCCCTATGTGGACTGGTCCTTGTCCGAGGTGGTCGGCCAGGTCGAGGGCGCACCGACCTTGGACCGGGTCGATGTGGTCCAGCCGGTGACATTCGCCGTGATGGTGTCATTGGCGGCTTTGTGGCAGTCCTGTGGTGTGCGACCGGATGCGGTGATCGGGCATTCCCAGGGAGAGATCGCTGCGGCGTGTGTGGCGGGCGCGTTGTCGCTGCCCGACGCCGCACGCGTGGTGGCCCTGCGTGCTCGGACGATCGCGAGCGAGCTGGCCGGGCACGGCGGAATGCTGTCGGTGCCACTGCCCGAGGAACAGGTACGCGAAGACGGTCGGATCCGGGCGGACGGCACCGTCGAGGTGGCCGCGCTCAACGGCCCGGCCTCGGTGGTACTCGCGGGCGACCCCGACTCGCTGGCGGAGATCCAGGCCGAATATCAGGCGAGGGGTGTGCGCGCCCGGATGATCCCGGTCGACTACGCCTCCCACAGCGCACAGGTGGAGGCCGTCGAGGACCAGCTGGCCGGAATCCTGGACGGTGTCGCGTCCGAACTACCTGCCGTGCCCTGGTATTCCACCGTGGACGGTGGCTGGATCGCCCACCGGGTCGACAGCCGGTACTGGTATCGCAACCTGCGGCACATGGTCGGGTTCGCACCGGCGGCCCGGGACTTGGCAGAGCAGGGTTTTCGGGTGTTCGTCGAGATCAGTGCGCATCCGGTGCTGACCGCCGGCCTCCAGGACACCCTGGAGGACGTGGGGGTGACCGGTCTGGTGTGCGGAACGCTGCGCCGTGACCAGGGCGACTCCAGTCGGTTCGTGCACTCGCTGGCGGAGCTGTTCGTTCAGGGCGTCGAGGTGGATTGGACGCGTCTGCTGCCGGCGGGGGCGGGCCGGAGGGCGGCACTGCCGACCTATGCCTTCCAACGGCAGAAGTACTGGGTGCACCCCGAGGTGCGGGCGGATGTGTCGGGTGCGGGGCTGGAACGGGTGGAGCACTCGTTGCTGGGTGCCGTGGTGGAGGATCCGGAGTCCGGCGGGGCGGTGCTGACCGGACGGGTGTCGCTGGGTACACATCCCTGGCTGGCCGACCATGTGGTGGCCGGGGTGGTGCTGCTGTCGGGCGCGGCATTGGTGGAGTGGGCGATCACGGCCGGTGACCGGGTCGGGCTGACCGCGGTCGAGGAGTTGGTGATCGAGACGCCGCTGCGGCTGCCGGAGACGGGGTCGGTGCGGATCCAGGTCCGGGTGGGTGAACTCGATCGGACGGGGCGCCGCTCCCTCGGGATCCATTCGCGTTCCGACGGTGCGCAGGGGATCTGGACCCGTCACGCTTCGGGTTTCCTGGCCGCCGAGATCGGTTCCGCCGCGGTCGGCCACACGACGGATGTGTGGCCGCCTTCGGGTGCGTCGCCGGTCTCGGTCGAGGGTTTCTACGACACCCTGGCCGGGTGGGGTCATGAGTACGGCCCGGTGTTCCGGGGGCTGTGCGCCGCTTGGGTTCGTGGGGCCGAATGGTTCGCGGAGGTCGAGCTGCCCGCGCAGACCGAGACCGCCGGGTTCGCTTTCCACCCCGCCCTCCTCGAAGCCGCTCTGCACGCGGGTTGGCTCGGCGCCGGACCCGGTGCGGGCGTCCCGTCGGGTGACGACGGCGATACGGGTGCCGTGGTGCTGCCGCTGACCTGGAATCGGGTTGTGGTGCACGCCGTCGGGGCCAGACGGGTGCGGGTTCGGCTGGTGCCCGGTGCCGACGGGACGTCGGTGGAGTTGACCGACCCGATCGGCATGCCGGTGCTGTCGGTCGGCTCCGCGCTGAGCGGACCCGTCCCGGTCCGGCGGCTCGAGGACACCGGGGAGAGTCGCGGTGATCACCACGAGGGTGCGCTGTTCGGTATCGACTGGCTCGGTCTTCCTGCCGGAGGTCGCACCGGGCAGCCGTCGGTGGTTCCGGTTTCGGACGTGGGGGACCTCGCCGAGGCGGCTCAGACGGGTGAGGACGCGCAGTGGGTGCTGTTGTGCGTGGATTCGGGTCTGGCGGATGTGGGTGATCCGCAGCGGGCCCGATCGGCGATCAAGGTCACCTTGGCGGTGTTGCAGGCATTTCTCAGCGATTCCGTGTGGGCGTCCTCCCGGCTCGTGGTGGTCACTCGCGGAGGCGTCGTGGTCGGGGACCGCGACGAGGACATTCCGGTCGATCCGGTGGCCTCCGCGGTGTGGGGGCTGGTGCGTACCGCCCAGGTGGAGAACCCCGACCGGATCCTGCTCGCCGATCTGGATGTTCCGGTGCGGGCCGGTTCCGACAGGACACGGGCGTCGGTGGTCGAGGCGGTGTCGGGCGTACTGGGCCAGGTGTCGGTCGCCGAGGAGTCCCAGTTCGCCCTTCGTCGTGGGGTGGTGTGGGTGCCGCGGCTGGTCCGGTCCGGCCAGAGGGGGCCGACGCGGCCATTGGACACGGCAGGCACAGTACTGATCACGGGCGGGACGGGGGTGCTGGGCGCCGTGGTGGCGCGGCACATGGTGGCCGCGCACGGGGTTCGCAGCGTGGTACTGGCCTCGCGTCGTGGTGAGCACGCGCCGGCGGCGGCCGGACTGCGCAAGGAACTGGAGGGGCTGGGGGCGCGGGTACGCACAGTGGCCTGTGACGTCGCCGACCGTGAGCAGGTGCGGGCCCTGGTGGCGTACATCCCCGAGGAGGCGCCGCTCACCGCGGTGGTGCACACCGCGGGCGTCCTCGACGACGGTGTGATCGGCGCGCTGACTCCCGAGCGGTTCGACGCCGTGCTCCGCCCCAAGGCGGACGCGGCGGTGTACCTGGACGAGGAGACCCGGGGGCTGGATCTGGCCGCGTTCGTGCTGTTCTCCTCGGCTGCGGGGGTGCTGGGCAGCGGTGGGCAGGGCAATTACGCGGCGGCCAACGCGTTCCTCGACGGGCTGGCCATTCGGCGCAGGCGAGCCGGCCATGCGGCGGTCTCGCTGAACTGGGGGTACTGGGCCGAGGCCAGCGGCATGACCGGGCACCTGGGGCAGCGTGAGCTGGCCAGGATGAATCGCATGGGGATGCGGGCGCTGGACTCCGATCAGGGCATGCGTCTGCTGGATACCGCGATGGCCTCCTCCCGACCGGTGCTGATGGCGGCGGAGCTGGATACGGCGGCGTTGCGGGGGCAGGCCCGTGCCGGTGAGCTGCCTGCGATGCTGCGTGGCGTGGTGGGCAAGGTCCGTCGAACGGCGCACACCGCCGATACCGATACCGATGGTGCCTGGGTGGACAGGCTGGCGAGGCTGGATACCGCTACGCGGCTGTCGACCCTGACCGATCTGGTACGCGCCGAGGCCGCGGTCGTACTCGGTGCTGCCGACAGCAACCAGCCAGGGGTGTCGCAGGCGTTCAAGGAGGTCGGGTTCGACTCTCTGACGGCGGTGGAGTTGCGCAACCGGCTCACGGCAGCCATCGGGGTCGCGCTGCCCGCGACAACGATCTTCGACCACCCCACCCCCGACGCCGTGGCCCGTCACCTCCTCGACCAGCTCTACGGCGGCCCGTTGACGAGGCCGACGGCGAACCCCATGGAGCGTGCGGCGCAACGCGCTGAGCACCCGGCGTCGGAGGGGCAACGCCGGCTGTGGTTCCTGGAACATCTGAATCCTGGCACCCCCCGGTACAGCGTGGTGCTGAAACTCCGTACCACTCGCCCGCTGGATCACGCGCTGCTGAGCAGGGCGCTGGAACTGACCACGCGGCGGCATGAGGCGTTGCGCACCGGGTTCGTCGTCCGGGACGGCGACCTCGTCCAGGTCGTGCGTGAGGACGGCGCGGTTGCGGTGGTGTTCGAGGACCTCTCGGCGCTCGGCGAGGATCAGACCGAGGTGCTGGCCGAGCGGATCCGGCGTGAGGAACTGACCCCCCTCGACCTGGGCGGGCAAGCACTGTTGCGGTGCTTGGTGCTGGACACGTCGCCGGATGAGCAGCATGTGTGCTTCACCATGCACCACGCCATCACCGACGGCTGGTCCTGCGCGGTTTTCCTACGGGACTTCTTTGCCGCCTGTCGTGCGATCGGCGAGGGTACGGAGTTCGCCGAGGCCGAGGTCGACCGGCACCTGGGTGACTATGCCAGGTGGGAGCAGAACAGCCTGCGGGAAGGCCGTTTCGACGAGGCCCTCGGATTCTTCCGGTCGGAGCTCGATGGAGTACCCCGCCTCGAACTGCCACGACGAGAGGCGTCCGGCGAAGACACCGAGGGAGACGACGCCGTCTACTTCACCGTGCCGGCCTCGCTGTGGGGCGAGGTGGAGGCACTGGCAGCACGCCGGTCGATGACGCCGTACACAGTCCTTGTCAGCGCCTACGCGGTGCTGCTCGCCCGCTGTACGGACCAGTACGATTTCGCACTCGGCACGGTCTGGGCCAACCGTGAGCTGCCGATCGCCGATTCGGTGGGATTCTTCGCGAATACGTTGCCGTTGCGGTGCGATATGTCCGGCCTCGCTTCTTTCGGCCAGGTTCTGGAATCGATGGCACCGCGTGTCCGAGGTGTACTCCAGCACCAGAGCGTGCCGCTGACTGAGATAGTCCCGGCCGGGAGCGGTCGGCGTATCGGCACCGAGAATCCATTCTTCCGCGCCGCGTTCAACTACCTGAGTACAGGATTGCGTCTTGAGCATCACGGCGAGGACTTGGGGATGCAGTCGATCGCCGCGAGTTCATCCGGAAACGTCCGGGGAGCGGCCAAGTTCGAACTCGGGCTGACACTGCTCGCGGTCGAACCGGGCTCGGGCGGTGGACTGCAGGGGGAGCTTGAGTTCTCGTCCACCGTGCTGGATAGGGCGTCGGCGGAGCGAATGGCCGTAAATTTTCGGACGCTCCTGACCTCGATCGTGCGCGAGCCGGCCCGAAGGATCAGTGAGTTCGCGCTGGTCGGTGAGGACGAACTGGCCTGGCTCGAAGAACGAAACGGTGTGGTTGCACCGGTGGACCCGGCGACGGTTTCCGAATTGTTCGAGGCGCAGGTCGGGCGAAATCCCGGTGCGTCGGCTGTCATGTTCGAAGATGTCGAGCTTTCGTATGCAGAGCTGGAGACGGCGTCAAATCGATTGGCGAGGGTGCTGATCGAGTCCGGCGTGGGTCCGGAAAAGGTTGTGGCGCTGGTATTGCCGCGATCGAGCGAGATGGTGATCGCGGTGCTGGCCGTGTTCAAGGCCGGGGGTGCCTGTCTGCCGATCGACCCGCACTATCCGTCCGACCGGGTCGCGTTCATGATGGCCGACGCCGGCCCAATTGCCGCGGTCACTGTCCACGAATGGGCCGGCACACTGTCCGAGGCCATTCCGACAGTGGTGATGGATACCGCGGATATGATCGCCCGACTGCATGCACAGCCGGGTCGTACGGTCACCGATGCCGATCGGCTCGGTCCGTTGCACGTGTTGAATCCTGCGTATGTCATCTATACCTCCGGATCCACCGGTGTACCCAAGGGGGTGACGGTAGGCCATACCGGTCTGGTGAACCTGATGACAGCCCAGCTCGACAACCTGGCCGTCGGCGAAGGAAGCCGAGTGCTGCAGCTGGCTTCCCCGAGCTTCGACATGGCGTTCTGGGAATTCTGCACCGCATTTGTTTCAGGGGCGACACTGGTGGTCGTTCCCGATGATCGCCTGCTTGTGGGTGACGCGCTGTCCGCCTTCATCGTTGAACGCGGAATAACGCACGCGGTTATCACGCCGAGCCTTCTGGAGACGATGACGGCAGAAGACGTGCCCGGCCTCGGGTGTCTTGTCGTCGGAGGCGAAGCGTGTTCGGGTGAGCTCGCGGCGCGCTGGTCGCAGGGCAGGCGAATGGTCAATGCTTACGGTCCGACCGAGACGACGCTGTACGCCACCATAAGCTCGCCATTGACGGCGGAAGGCGACGTTCCGCCGATCGGTGGGCCGGTGTGGAATACGCGGGTGTATGTGTTGGACGGTGGTTTGCGTTTGGTGCCGGTGGGTGTGGCGGGTGAGTTGTATGTTTCCGGTGCTGGGTTGGCGCGGGGATATGTGGGGCGGCCGGGTCTGACGGCGTCGCGGTTCGTGGCTGATCCGTTCGGGGGTGCGGGTGAGCGGATGTACCGGACGGGGGATGTGGTGCGGTGGCGGTCGGACGGTCAACTGGAGTTCGTGGGGCGGTCGGACGGCCAGGTGAAGATCCGGGGTTTCCGGGTCGAGTTGGGTGAAGTCGAGTCGGTGCTGGCTCGGCATCCGGTGGTGGGGCGGGTTGTGGTGGTTGCCGGGGAGGGTTCTGCGGGGGATCGGCGGCTGGTT
>NZ_JBITHL010000006.1:0-507450 GCF_044457965.1 Streptomyces sp. NPDC050509
GCGTCCAACGAACGATCTTGATCATGGAGCTGTGTCGTAGCCACAGCCAGAGCCTCCCATCACCCCATGATCAAGATCTAGCCCTGTAGTACTAGGCCTTCAACGATCTCGTCGAGCGCGCCCATCGCCCTGTTCCCCCTCCACGTCCGCTCTCTCGGCACCGTCGAAGCCGGACCATGAACGCGCTCCGTCGGCCGGGTTGAGCGGCAGCCGAAAACCCGGGGTCACAGCAGGGATCAAGCGCCTTTGCGGAGACATCAGCTTGACTTGTCAGTCAAACATGGGGCGGGATGCTGCCACTTCGCCAGACGATCGACGTCCGATGAGATCCAGCCTTCCCGGGAGGAATTTATGACCGCAAGCGCGTCCCCCTCGGAGTCCCAGCCGAAACCCGTCTCCTTCCATCTGGAAAATTCCGTGGACGCGGCCGAAGACCATCGGGTCACCATTGTGATTCCGACATTCAACGAAGCCGCGAACATACCCGAGCTGTTGAGTCGTTTATCCGCTGCAGTGCCACCCGGTCAGGAGTTCTCGGTGCTCTTCGTCGACGATTCGACGGACGACACCCGCGAGGCGATCGAGAAGGAGGCCGGGCGACTGCCGATCGAGGTCTGCGTGCATCATCGGGCAGACCCAGTGGGCGGTCTCGGAGGTGCTGTCATGGAGGGCATCGCCCGCAGCGTCTCCCGGTGGATCGTCGTCATGGACGCGGACCTCCAGCACCCGCCCACACTGCTGCCTGAACTGATCGCCAAGGGCGAGGAGACGGGAGCCGAGCTCGTCATCGCGAGCCGCTACATCGGCGGTGGGGACCACAGTGGCCTCGGCACCCGCTACCGCGTTCTGGTGTCTGGCTTTTCCACATCGGTGGCCAAGGCGCTCTTCCCGAAAGCGCTGCGGGACGTCACCGATCCAATGAGCGGCTACTTCGCCATTAGCCGCGATGTGGTCAGCCGGGCCCAAGAGACCGGTGCTGTAAGGCCTTTAGGCTACAAGATCCTCCTGGAGCTGATCGTCCGCAGCCGTCCTCGCTCTGTCACCGAAGTGGCGTACGACTTCGGCGTCCGCTACGCGGGCGAGTCCAAGTCGACCGTGCGCGAGGGGCTACGGTTCCTGCGTCATCTGCTGCGACTGCGCACCAGCGGTATGCCCACCCGCGCGCTCGCCGTCGGAGCGATCGGCCTGTCCGGGTTTCTGCCGAACATCGCGGTTCTGTGGGCGCTGACCCACAGAACCGGCCTTCACTACGCGGCCGCCGAGGTCATAGCCAACCAGGTCGGTGTGCTCTGGAACTTCGTGCTCATCGACAGGGTGCTCTACCGCGGACGCAAGCACATGGGCCCTCGCGCACGGCTGCTGAGCTTCATCGCGCTCGCCAACGCCGATCTCGTGGCCCGAATTCCCCTCATGCTGCTGCTCGTGTCCGGCCTCGGCCTCACGCCCCTGCTGGCCACGGCGACAGCCATGACCCTTGTCTTCGTCCTGCGCTTCCTCTGCGTCGACCGCTTCCTGTACCGGTAACGCCCGCTGCCGCACAGTCCTTGGGCCACAGGGCGGGCGTAGGCGGCCCAGCAGGTTTCAACGTGCCCGTCGCGGAAGTGACGTTCAAACTGGTGTCCAGTCGCCCGGATAGTCGGAGTCGGTCCCGGCCAGGACGTGGGCGGCGTCGATCGGGGGTGCGGCTCATCGGCCCGGGCCAAGCGCCTCGGTGCGGTCGGGGCGCCACCACGTAGGGTGAGCCGGCCTCACGCAGCACGAAATACCGGGCGTCGCGGTACGGAGCTCTGCTACGCCTTCTCATCGGTCTGCGGGAAGTCGGTGGAGAGAGTGAGGTCCTTAAGGAATCGAGGTCGCGCGCGTCGACCACCCCGCCGGTACGACTCACAGCATCGTCACCCGACTGACCGAGACCTCGTCGAAACAATGCCTCGGGGTCGGTTGTGACCTCGTGCGAGACGATCCGTACCGTGCCGCCCGCTCGAAGCGGTCCCAGCATGGTGCGGCGACGTGCGCTGCGGCGCTCTCGTTGCCCTCCTGGTGAAAGACAGCTTTTCCCAGAATTCAACATGGTCGCCCGCCCGCGGTGCGCCCGAGACAATCCGAACGGCCGAACCCACAAACAGAAGAGAGTGTGGACACGTGGCGACGACGACCAGAATTGCGCCGGGGTCTTCCCAGAGTTCGCCGGCGGCGATTCCCCTGCTGAACCGGCGGCCGCTCCTCGCCATCTGCGTCGGGGTGGGTGTGGTGCTGCTGGCCCTGTCGGGGCGGCACGGGTATCACGTCGACGAGTTGTACAACCGGGCCACCAGGGAGCACCTTGCGTGGGGGTACGTCGACCAACCCCCGCTGGTCTCGCTGATAGCCAGGGCGGAGACCACCGTGCTCGGCGACACCCTGACCGCGCTGCGCGTGGTGCCGGCGCTGCTGGCCTGCGTGGTGGTATGGGTGGCTGCCCTCATCGCGCGCGAACTCGGCGGCCGTGGCGGCGCCCAGCTCTTCGCCGCCGCCGCGGCGAGCGCCTCGGTCGTCACGCTCAACGCCGGGCACGTGCTGACCACCAACATCCCCGACCTCGTCACCTGGGTGACGGTGGGCTGGCTGGTGATCCGTCTGCTGCGTACCCAGGACACCCGGCTCTGGATCGCCGTCGGCGCGGTCACCGGTGTGGGCTTGCTCGCCAAGAACCTCATCGTGTTACTGCTCCTCGCCCTGCTCGTGGGCGTGCTGGCCATGGGGCCGCGAGCCGTCCTGCGCAGTCGGCATCTGTGGGTGGGCGCCGCTCTCGCCACTCTGATCTCGGCGCCGGCGGTGTTGTGGCAGGTGACGCACGGCTGGCCCGCGATGGAGATGAGCGCCGCGTTGAAGACAGCCCTGGGAGAAGACTCCCGGGTTGCCTTCGTTCCGTTCCAGGTGCTGATGATCGGCTTGTTCCTCACTCCAGTGTGGATCGCCGGAGTGGTGGCCCTGCTGCGCCGCGCGCAGTGGCGGGCGTTCCGATCGGTCGGCCTTTCCTACCTGTTCATGGCGGTGCTGCTGATCGCCATCGGCGGAAAGCCCGAGTACACCGGCGGTCTCCAGTTGGTGCTGCTGGCGGCGGGCTCGGTCGTGGTGGTGGAGTGGGCGAACACCACCGTCCGCCGCACGCTGGCCGGTACCGCACTGGTGGGCAACGCGGTGATGTCGGCCGTGCTCATGCTGCCGGTGCTGCCGGTCGCGTTGTACGGGTCGAACCCGGTGCTGAAGGGACTGGGGGTCTTCCAGATGGACCAGGCGGCCTGGCCCCAGCTGGCCGAGCAGGTCGGCACCGTCAACCGGTCGCTTTCTCCGCCGGACCGTGCGCACGCCGTCATCTACGCCAACCACTACGGGCTGGCGGGTGCCCTGGACCGATACGGACCGGAGCATGGTCTGCCGCACGTCTACAGTGGCCAGAATTCCTACGCCGACTTCGGCAGGCCCGCCGACGACACCGACGTGGTCATCGCGGTCGGCGTGAACCGTACGACGTTCGGTGCCCTGTTCACGAGTTGTGAGCCCAGCGGCAAGTTCAGAACCGACCTGCCCGTCGCCGACCAGGACACCGAGTTCCTGGTATGCCGCGGTCCCCTCGAACCGTGGTCACAGTTGTGGCCCAAACTCACCTGGATCGGCTTCCAGTGCCCGTACACGGCCGAAGCCATTACCGCCAAGAGCGAGAAGGGTTGCTCGCTGACGTGAGCGCCGGGCCCGGAAAGGGGCCCGCACGACACTTGGCCGCGCATGCGATCGCATGCGCGGCCAAGTCACTTCAGCGTGGGAAACCGGCGCAGGGCGGGGCTGAGGGCGGTGCCCACGGCTACGACGACCAGGCAGGCGGACCAGATCAGCAGGGTGCCGCGGCTGTCTCCGTTCGCCATCAGCAGACCGCCCACCAGCGAGCCGATCGCACCGGCACCGCCCGCGAAGAGCCCGACGATACCGCTCAACCTGCCGCGCAACGCGGCTGGCGCGACCGCGAGTTGATAGGTCATGACCGTGGTGAACGCGGTGGGGATCAGGAACGCGATTCCGCCGAGCACGACGCCGGTCGACACCCCGGTCGGCGCCAGCGCCATCACCAGCGTCAACACCCCCGCGCACCAGGGGAATCCCATGATGATCGCGGGCGCGGGCAGTACGGAATGCAGTCGGCCCGCGACCGCGGCGCCCAGCAGACCTCCGATACCGAACCCGGTCATCATCATGCCCAACGCGCCGGGGGCCATGTCGTCCTCGCCGGACAGCGCCAGCACGATGGTGATCAGGGCGGAGATGAACAGCTCGCAGCACATCAGCCAGACGAGCGTCGGCCTGATCACCTGGTGCCCCAGCACCCACCGGAACCCTTCGACGAGCATTCCCGCCCTCTCGGACTCTCCCTCGGGCCGCCCCTCGGGTTCGGGCCGGGGAAGGCGCAGGAAGGAGAGCACGACGCAGGACGCCACGAGCAGGACGACGGCGACCGCGAACGGGGCCATCGGGTCGAAGGCGAACAGGAAGCCGGCACTGGCCGGTCCCAGCAGCGTGGCGATGTAACGGCGCGTGGTGTTGCGTGCAACCGCCGTCGACAGCTGCGACTCGTGGACGACCTGCGGCAGCGCCGCGTGCTCGGCCGGGTCGAAGGCAGCGCCCAGCAGCCCCTCCACCACCGCGACCACGAACACGTGCGACAGGGAGAAGTGGTCCGCGAGCAGAGCGATCGCCAGGCTCGCCATCGCCACCGCGCGGACGCACTGGCACACCAGCATGAACCACTTACGGTCAAAGCGGTCCACCAGTACGCCCGCCGGGACGTTGGCCACCATGCCCGCCGCCCCGATGACGGCGGCGACGGCTCCCATCCAGGGCGCTGAGCCGGTCGTCGCCATCACCATCAACGGGAACGCGATGAGGCACAGCTGGCTGACCAGTTCGGACACCAGCTGGCTGCCCCACAGCATGTGGTAGTCGCGGTTGCGCGACAGCGGTAGCGGTGGCGCAGCATCTGCCTCGGTCGTCATTCAGCCGTCGCCCCGGTCCGGTGGAGCAGCCGCCCCGCGAGCTGAAGCATCTCGACCCGGCCCGTGTCCGGGTCGCGAACGAACCGGCCGGTGTCCGGCACCCCGCAGCCCTCGGTGGTGAACCGCAGGTCCGCGTAGCAGGTCAGCGCGGAGCGCGGCCCGCCCCCGACGGACAGGGTGAACCCTTCGGAGCGCACCTCGACCACGCACTCCCAGTCGCCGTTGGCGTAGCGCCCTGCGCAGTCGGTCGAGCCCGCGATGGGCGCCCCCGGATCGGACAGTGTCCGCATGGAGTGGTTGGCCACGTCGAGTCCCACCGCGCCGAGTTCGGCGACGAGGTCCTCCCACAGCCCGGAGCCGGTGCTCGCGTTCGTGACGAGTGCCACCGCCGTTCCGGTGGCCGCGTCGAAACGCAGGTGGGACCAGGTGCCGTCGCCACTGCCGTCGTGCCCGTTCCAGTCACCGTCCGCGCCGCGGTACACGGACCAGCCGAGCCCCCAGCCGTCGGCGAGGCCGAACGGTCCGACGGCGATGTCGCCGGTCCGGTCGTCGAGCATCGCGTCGGCGGCCGCGGGATCGAGCACGGCCCGGGAGGCGGTCCGGTCGTGCACACCGGCCAGCCGCACCAGGTCGGCCGCGCTGGCCGCCAGCGCCGCGGCCGGCTCCTCGACCGGCGTGAAGTACTGCTCGGGCACGGGAAGCACGTGGTCACTCACCACATGGCCCTGTGCCATGGCCCGCTCGCCCGGCTGCCCGTTGTACGCCGCCGTGATGTCGAGCGGGTGCAGCAGCATCGACTCCACGGCGGTCCGCCAGTCCTTGCCGGTCAGCACTTCGACCAGCCGTCCCGCGAGTACGTAGCCGACATCGGAGTAGGAGAAGGCGGTGCCCGGCGGGTGCATCACGGCGGCCTCGCCACAGTGCCGTTCAACCCACTGACGCCGGTCCGTGCTCGGCACCCGTTCGTCGATCGCGGCGACCAGCCCCCCGGTATGGGCGAGGACCTGCCTCGCGGTCAGCCGGCCCACCGGGCTCGTGACGGAGAGCTCGGGCAGGTACGCGCCGATCGGGGCATCGAGGTCGAGGCGCCCGTCGGCCGCCAGCAGTTGCACGGCCAGCGCGGTCACCGGCTTGGTCAAGGAGGCGATGGGGAACGCGGTGTCCGCAGTGACCGGCAGGCCGCTCCCGGCCACCCGCTCACCCGTCTCGACGACGGTCGACCGCCCCGCGTGACGCACGGCGAGCTGCGCACCCGGCACCCGGTGCGTGCGCGCCAGCTCGGCCAGACGGGCGGTCAGGAAGTCGTCGCTGATGACCGGGCCCCTGGTGCCGGTCGCCGCCGCGCTCCCGGAGGCGACCGCCTCGGGCGCGCTCTGCTGGAGCACAGCCGGCTCGGCCACCTGCGGCTGCCCGCCCGCGGGCGCGTCCGTGGTGGCCTCGGCGCGCACGGCCACCACCGCCAGACGTTCGATGGTCGGGTGCGAGAACAGGTCCCTCGGTACGACGTACCACCCGGCACGCCGGGCGCGGTAAGCCACTTGAACACAGAGCACCGAGTCCCCGCCCAGCTCGAAGAAGTCACCGGTCACATCGATCTCGTCGACCGGGAGGCCGAGCACGTCTGCCCAAACATCGGCGAGCGCGGCCTCCGTCGCATCGCGCGGAGCGATCCGCCGGGCGCCGCTGTCGGCCACCGCGTCCGGAGCCGGCAGCCGCCGCCGGTCGACCTTTCCGCTGGGCGTCAGCGGGAAGGTGTCCATCGCCACGAAGAAGGCGGGCACCATGTACTGCGGCAGGGACTGTCTGGCGTACGCCTTCAGGTCCGCGGCCGTGGGTGGCGTGTCCCCGGCCGCCACGACGTACGCCACCAGCTGCTTGCCGACCGGTCCGTCCCCGCGCGCCACCACGACGGCCGAACCCACCTGCGGGTGGGTGTCCAGCAGCGTCTCGATCTCGCCGAGCTCGATCCGGAATCCCCTGATCTTGACCTGGTCGTCGACCCGGCCGATGAACTCCAGGTCCCCGTCGGCCCTCCATCTGGCCACGTCGCCGGTGCGGTACATCCGCTCGGCGGGCGGTCCGAACGGATCGGCCACGAACCGGCTCGCGGTCAGGCCCGCGCGGTTCGCATAGCCCCGGGCCACCCCCGCACCGGCGATGTACAGCTCACCCGGTACGCCGGGTGGGACCGGCTGGAGACCGGCGTCGAGCACGTAGATCCGGGTGTTGGCGATCGGTCTGCCGATCGGCGGCGCACCCGTCGCGCCGCGCGCCAGCTTCGCCGCGGTCGACCAGATCGTGGTCTCGGTCGGCCCGTACACGTTCGTCACCGACGGCGATCCGGCGGTCAGGACCTCGGCCAGTTCCGCGGGCAACGCTTCGCCGCCGACGAGCACCCGGATCCGGGGGAGCACGTCCGCGGCGCCCTCGACCACCCCGCGCCACAGGCTCGGTGTTGCCTGCACCACCGTCACGTCATTGCCGTGGACCACCCGGCGCAGTTCCTGGGGGTCGTGGACCACTTCCTTGTCCGCGAGCACCACGGTCGCACCGCTGATCAGCGGAACGAACAGCTCCAGGTGCGCGATGTCGAAGCCGACGGTCGTCACGGCCAGCAGCCGGTCGTCGCGGGTCATCGCGGTCCGCTCCCGCATGTCCTGTACGAAGTTGCGCAGGTTGCCCCGGGTGACCACCACTCCCTTGGGACGGCCGGTGGAGCCGGACGTGTAGAGCATGTACGCGGCGTTGTCCGGGCTCGGCGGCACGGGCAGGTCCGGCTTCGTCGCGAGGTGCCCCGCCAGTGCGGCAGCCACGTCGGGGTCGGTGAGCGAGAGGGACGGTGTGCCCTCCGGCAGGTCGAGTACGGTCGCATCACCGATCAGTACCAGAGCCGGGGCCGCGTCCCGCAGCATGAACGAGAGGCGTTCGCGCGGGTGGTCCAGGTCCAGTGGCAGATAGGCGGCGCCCGTCTTCAGCACCGCCAGCATGGCCACCAGCAGGTCGGGCGTCCGCGGGCAGGCCAGGGCGACGATCTGTTCGGGGCCGAGCCCGCGCGCCACGAGGTGGCGCGCGAGCCGGTTCGCGCGGGTGTCCAGCTCGGCGTAACTCAGCGCGGCATCCCCGTGCACCAGGGCGGTGCCCGCCGGGGTGTCAGCGGCCTGCTGCTCGAACAGCTCGACGGTGGTGGCCTGTCCGGTCTGCCGGGAGGTGGCGTTCCACTCGTGCAGCACCACGGACCGCTCGGCGGACGGCAGCATGGGCAACCGGGCGATCGCCTCCTCGGTGTGATGGGCGAAGGCGTCCAGCAGGGTCGCCAGGCGTTTGGCCATACGCTCCACCGTGTCCTGGGAGAACAGGCGCGGGTCGTAGCCGACGCGCAGGTGCAGCTCGTCGGTGGTGTATGCGGTGAGCGTGAGCGCGTAGTTGGTGTCCTCCGCGCCTTCGCTCTCGCGGACCACGAGCCCGTGCCGGGAGGCCGCGTCCCGGTCGTAGGGGAAGCTCTCGAAGATGACGATACTGTCGAACAGACTCGAGCCCCTCGGCACCTCGCTCCAGGCACGCACCTGCCCCAGCGACACGTGCTCGAACTGCCGGGTCGCGACCTGCTCGTCCTGCATCCGCCGCAGCCACGACACGAGGTCGAGACCGCTGTCCAGGCGCGTCCGTACGGGCAGCGTGTTGATGAACAGACCGACGATCTCGTCCGCGCCCGCCAGTTCCGCGGGCCGGCCGGACACCGTCGCGCCGAAGCACACATCGTGCTCACCGCTGTGCCGTGCGAGCAGCAGGGCCCACGCGCCCTGCACCACGGTGTTCACCGTCAGTCGGGCGCTCCTGGCGAACTCGTAGAGTCGGTGTGAGCTCTCGGCGGGCAGCCGCAGGTTCACATCGCGCGAGGACCGGGAACCGTGCGCGACCAGTGGCACCCGGTCGAACGGCAGGGGCGTGGCCGCCGTGAAGCCCGCCATCGCGCGGCGCCAGTGCGCCTCGGCGGCGGCGTCATCCTGCTCGGCCAGCCACTGCACGTAGTCCCGGAACGGAGGGCGAGGCCTCTGCGCGGAGGGGGCCGTGGCACCGAGCGCCGCGTGTTCCTCGAAGACCTGCGCCAGCACGTCGGCGAAGCTCCAGCCGTCCAGCAGCAGGTGGTGCGAGGACCAGAACACCTGGACGCTCTCCGCCGACAGCCGGGCCAGGGTCAGCCGCATGAGCGGTGCCTCGGCCAGGTCGAGTTCCCCCGTGGGCAGGCTCTCCCACAGCGACCGCGCTCGGCTCTCCTTCCCGGACAGGTCGCTCCAGTCCAGGTGTGTCACGGGCAGTCGTACGCCGCGACGGACGATCTGGAGCGGAACGTCCAGATCGGATCCGAACACGGCGGTGCGCAGGATCGGGGTGCGGTCCACCACGCGCTGGAACGCTTCGGCGAGCCGGTGCGGGTCCTCGACCCCGTCCAGCACCGCGGCGAAGTGGGTGAGGTACACGTCGCTGCCCCCACCGTCGAGCGAGTGGAAGAGCATGCCGCTCTGCATCGGGGTGAGCGGGTAGATGTCCTCCACCGCGCGGCCGTCGCCGACGATCCGGTCCACTGCCGCCTGGTCGAGGCCGGCCAGCGGGAAGTCCGACGGGGTGCAGCCGCCGCTGCCGGGCTGGGCGCAGTGCTCGACGATCTGCTCCAGTGCCGCGAGGAAGCCCTCTGCCAGCTGTGCGACCGTCTCCTCACGATGGATGTTGCCGGAGTACTCCCAGCCGAACTCCAGCCGGCCGTCACGGACCATGCCGGTGATGTCGATGAGGCACTGCCGGGCCTGCTCGGGGCTCCGGTCGGGCACCGGGTTCTCGCACCAGCCGTGGAAGAGCCCGCCGTCGCCGGTGTCGGCGTCGAAGCGGCCGTGGTAGTTGAACCCGACCTGGCACTGGCGCCCCTGGCCCAGTGAGCCGGGCGCGCCGAGGTGCCGCAGGGCACCGTAGCCCAGGCCCCGGGACGGTACGGCGCGCAGCTGTTCCTTGACCGACTTCAGGGTGGCGCCCCATTCCTCACCGTCGGGCAGCTCCAGCGCCACGGGAAACACCGTGGTGAACCAGCCGACGGTACGCGCGAGGTCGACGTCGTCGAACAGGTCCTCACGCCCATGGCCTTCCAGCTCGACGGGCACGGTCCCGCCGGCCCATTCCCGCAGTACCCGGGCGAGGGCGCTGAGCAGTACGTCGTTGACCTGCGTCCGGTACACCTCTGGCACCTTGCGCAGCAACGCGTCGGTGAGGTCGGCGCTCAGCCGCCGGGTCAGGGTGCGTGCGGAGCCGACGGTGTTGCGCCCCTGGAGGTCCACCGGCAGCGTGGCCGCTTCCACGGTGGCCTTCTCGACCCCGGACCAGTAGCCCAGCTCCGCGTCGAACCCGCCTTCGGCCACCAGGCCGGTGAGGCGGTGCGCCCAGTCCCGCAGCGATGTGGACTTCGCGCCCAGGTGCACCTTCTGCCCGCTCGCCGCCTGCTGGTGTCCCGTCTCCAGATCGGCCAGGACGACCCGCCAGGAGACCGCGTCCACGACGTAGTGGTGCGCGCAAAGGAACAGCCGGGGAGCCCTGCCGCTGCCGAGGGTGAACAGCAGGCCCCTGAGCAGCGGACTGTCTCGGATGTCGAACCCGGTCTGCGCCTTGGTGATCGCCGCGCGCATCGCCTGTTCCTGCGCGGCTTCGTCGAGCGCGGACAGGTCGACAGCCTCGAGCACGGTGCCGTCGGCCGCGGCCTCGTTGTGCTGCCGCCACACCCCGTCGACATGCTCGGCACGGAGGCGCAGACCGTCGTGGTGGTCGAGCACGGCGGCGAACGCCGCGCCCAGCGCGTCGGCGTCGGCCTCGGCGTCCAGTTCGAGGTACAGGGACTGGTTGAAGTGGCCCGGTGTGTCGGGGAACTCCTCGAAGTACCAGTGTTGTACGGGCGTCAGCGGCACTGGCCCGGTGACCGGCCCCTGCTCGACGTCGGGCGAGGTCACCATGACGACCTCGCCTGCCAGCTCGGCGATGGTCTGGCGCAGGAATATCTGCTTGGTGGTCAACCGGAGGTTCGATCGCCTGGCGAGCGACACCACCTGGAGGCTGAGGATCGAGTCACCGCCGAGGTTGAAGAAGTTGTCCTCGACGCCGATGCGGTCGGGCGCCACGCCCAGCGCCTTCGCCCACACGTCGACGAGCACGGCTTCGACCGGGGTGCGCGGCGCGACCCGGCGGGACAGGTCGGCCTCGGGCTCATCCACCACGGCCAGGGCACGCCGGTCCAGGGTCCCGTTCGGGGTCATCGGCAGCTCGTCGAGAAGCACGATCGCCGAAGGCACCGCCTGGCTCGGGAGGTTGGCGGCGAGGAACGCCCGGAGTTCGGCGGGGTCGGGCGCCTGCGTACCGGCGGGCACCACGTAGGCGAACAGCCGGTTGTGGCCGGACTCGGACCGGCGCACGACCGCCGCCGCGGTGGCCACCTCGGGGTGGCGGGTCAGCGCGGTCTCCACCTCGCCGAGCTCCACCCGGAAGCCGCGGATCTTGACCTGGTCGTCGGCACGGCCGAGGTACTCCAGGTTGCCGTCACCGCGCCAGCGCACCACGTCCCCGGTGCGGTAGAACCTGCCGGTGCCCGGCCCGAGGACGTCATGGGGGAACCGCTCGGCGGTCAGCTCTGGCCGGTTCCAGTATCCCTGGGCGATGCCGCCGCCGCCGATGAAGAGTTCGCCGGGCACCCCGATCGGCACCGGGCGGCCCAGCTTGTCCACCACGTACACGCTGGTGTTCACCATCGGCTTGCCGATCGGGACGATCGGCGAGGGCTCGACCGGGTCGACACCCAGCGCGAATATCGTGGCGTCGATCGTCGTCTCGGTCGCACCGTAGGCGTTGACGGTCAGCGTGTCGGGGCCGACGTGTTCGAGCAGGCTGGCGCAGTCCTCCGCCAGCCAGCCCTCGGCGCCCAGGGAGAGCAGCCGCACCGACTCCAGGCCGCCGCCGCCCCGCCAGGCCAGCTCGGTGCTGATCGCCCTGGCCAGCGATGGCGTCGTCGCCAGGATCTGCGGCTGGACCTCGGTGATCAGATCCGCCAGCGCGGGCGGGTCGGTGACCACCTCCGCGGGGCACACCACCATCTCGCCGCCGAAGAGCGCGGAGAACAGGAAGTCGCCGAGGAACAGGTCGACGCCGAAGCTGGCCACGCACAGGGCCCGGCCGCGGATCTCGTCCAGCCCGTACCTGGCGTTCCAGGACCGCAGGATGTGGTGCACGTTGCGGTGGCTGATCTGCACGCCCTTGGGCCTGCCGGTCGTACCCGACGTGTAGATCACGTAGACGAGGTCGTCCACGCCGACCCCGGTCCGTGGCGGCCCGTCCGCCAGGGCGTCGATCAGCGGCCGGTCGCGGTCGAGATACACCACGGCCGCGTCATGTCCGGCGACCCGGTCCGCCACGGCGGTGTCGGTGACCACCACCGGCGCGGCCGCGTCGGCCAGCATCATGCTCAGCCGCTCCGCCGGATAGTCCGGGTCGAGCGGTAGGAAGGTCGCGCCCGACTTCATCACGCCGAGCAGCGCGACCATCGCGTCCACGCCGCGCTCGACGCACACGCCGACCCGCGTTCCCGGCTCCGCGCCCAGACCTCTCAGGTGGTGCGCCAGCTGATTGCTTCGGGAGGCCAGCGCGGCGAAGGTCAGTTTCTCGCCCGCACAGCTCACCGCCACCTCGTTGGGAGTAAGCGCGGCCTGCTCGTCGTACAGCTCGTGCACGCACCGGGGCGGATCGAACTCCACCGTGGGGCCGTTCCACTCGACGGTCAGCCGGTGCAGTTCGGTCTCGGTGATCATGGGCAGGTCCCGCATCGGCCCGTCCGGCCGCGCGGCGATGCCGTCGAGCAGGGTCAGCAGGTGCCCGCCCAGCCGCTCGATCGTCGCCCGGTCGAACAGGTCGGTGTTGTACTCGACATGGCCGGTGAGTTCGCCGTCGTGCTCGTAGAAGTCGAAGGAGACGTCGAACTTGGTGACGTGTACCGGCGGGGCGATCTCCGTGACCCGCAGGCCCGGCAGTTCGGCCTTTCCGTCCAGTGCGTTCTGGAGGTTGACCATCACCTGTACCAGGGGGGACCGGCTCGGGTCGCGCTCCGGCCGCAGGGTGTCGACCAGCAGCTGGAAGGGAACTTCGTCGTTGGCGAACGCGTCGAGCACGGTGGAGCGGACGTCCCCGAGGAAGTCGGTGAAGGACCGTGATTCGTCCACCTGGGACCGCAGGATGACAATGTCGCTGAAGTAGCCGATGAGATCGTCCAGTTCGGGCCGGCCGCGGCCCGCGGTCACCGAGCCCACCGCGATGTCGCCCTGCCCCGAGTACCGGGCGAACAGCAGCTGGCCGGCGGCCACCAGTGTCATGAACAGTGTGGAGCCGTTGCGCGCGCCGAGTTCCGTCAGCCGCCGGGTCAGCGGTTCGGGCACGGTGATCTCGTGCACCTCGCCCGCGGTGCCGAACACCGGGGGCCGCGGGCGGTCCGTCGGCAGCTCCACCGGCGGCAGCGCGGCGAGCTGCCGCCGCCAGTAGTCGACCTGACCCGCCACGTCCGGGCCGGCCAGCCGTTCCTGCTGCCAGACGGCGAAGTCGGCGAACTGCACCGGCAGGTCCGGCAGTACGACCGCCTTGCCGCGCACCTGCGCTGTGTACCGGGTGCAGAGCTCGTCGACCAGGATGCCGATGGACCAGCCGTCGCCGACGATGTGGTGCAGGCCCAGGACCAGCACATGCTCGTTTGCGGCGAGGCACACCAGCGTCACCCGGAACAGCGGACCGCGGCGGAGGTCGAACGGCGTGGCCCCCTCGCGCTCCAGGTGGTGGTCGAGTTCGGCCGCCCGCTCGGGCTCCGGCAGGCCGGACAGGTCGATGATCTCGACCGGTACCCGACCGGGCTCGTGCACCACCTGGAAGCCGTGGCCTTCGACATCGCCGATGGTGGTGCGCAGCGCCTCGTGCCGCGCGACCACGCCGTCGAGAGCCGCGCGCAGCGCCTCGATGTGGAGTTCGCCGGTCAGCCTCAGCACCCGCGGCGCGTTGTACTCGACGCTGCCGGGGTTCAGTTCGGCCAGGAACCACAGCCCTTTTTGGCCGGCCGACAACGGCAGCGCACCATCCCGGGGTGCCGGGGTGATCGAGAGCTCCTCGGCGGCGGACCCGGCCTCGCCGGCGAGCTGCCGCATGACGAGCTCCCGTACGTGGTCGGGAAGCTCCGACAACCGGTCCTTCGCGGCGGATGGCAGTTCCATGCTGTTCTCTCCCATTCAGAGGTGCGGGTCCAGCGCGGTCAGGTCTGAACTGCGGCCGTCTCCAGCACCCGGGCCAGGATGCGGTCGTGGATGGTGGCGGCCAGAGCGGCGATCGTCGGCTCCTCGAAGACGTCCCGGGGGGTGATCTCGACGCCGAATGCGGTACGCATCCTGGCGGTGGTGCGAAGGCTGTTGATCGAGTCCCCACCGAGGGCGAAGAAGTTGTCCGCTGTGCCGACCCTTTCGATGCCCAGCACTTCCGACCAGATCCGGGCCAGCGCCTCCTCGGTCGGGTCCCTCGGGGCGACGTACTCGGCACCCGCGCCGTCCTGACGGGTCGGCGCGGGCAGCGCCGATCTGTCGAGCTTGCCGTTGTGGTTGAGCGGCATGTGCTCCAGCAGGACGATCGCGGACGGGATCATGTAGTCGGGCAGTGAGACGCCGAGGTGGCAGCGCAGCTCCTCCGCAGTCGTCGCCCGCGTCATGGGCCGGCCCACGACGTAGGCGACGAGTCGCTTGTCGCCCTTGTCGTCGGGCCACACAGACACCGCGGCCTCGGCCACCCCGTCATGGCGCAGCAGTACGTTCTCGATCTCGCCGGGCTCCACCCGGAACCCGCGGATCTTGACCTGGTCGTCGGCGCGCCCGACGAAGTCCAGCATGCCGTCGGGGCGCCATCGCACAACGTCGCCGGTCCGGTACAGCCGTGCCCCGGGAGGGCCGAACGGGTCGGCGACGAACCGCTCGGCGGTCTTGGCCCGGTTGTCCATGTAGCCCCGCGCGATGCCCACGCCGCCGACGTACAGCTCGCCCGGCACTCCGATCGGCACCGGGGACAGCCGGTCGTCGAGCACATAGGCCCGGGTGTTGGCGAGCGGCTTGCCCAGCGGCACGCTGTGGTGGCCCGCGCCCGGCTCGACCTCGAAGAGGCTCACCGTCACGCCTGCCTCGGTCGGCCCGTAGTTGTTGATCACTCGGTGGTTGCGCGCCCAGGCCTCGGCCAGCTCGGGCACGACCACGTCGCCGCCGACCCGGATGGTGTCCATCCCGGGCAGGGAACCCGCGTCGAGCGACGACAGGACGGTGATGGGGATGGATGCCGTGGTGACCTCGCCCGCGAGCATGTGCTCGACCAGGTAGGCGCCGTTGCGCGCGACGTCCGGGCGCGGCACGACCATGGTGCCGCCGGCGGCCCAGGTGGTGAACAGGTCCTGTACGCCGGTGTCGAAGCTCATGGAGCACAGCTGGAACACCCGGCTGCTCGGCGTGAGCCCGTAGGGCCCGACCACCGCGGTCACGGTGTTGTAGAGCGAGCGGTGTTCGACCATCACGCCCTTGGGCTGGCCGGTCGAGCCCGAGGTGTAGACGACGTAGGCGAGGTCGCGGGCGCTGCCCCGAAGCTCGGGGTCGGTGACCGGGTACGTGTTGATGACCGGCCGGTCCCGGTCCAGGAACACCAGGTCCGCATCGGTTCGGGGGAACCGGTCGATGCCGCGCTCATGGGCCAGCACCACGGGCGGGCGGGTCTCGGCCAGCGTGACGGCCAGCCGGTCCGCCGGGTAGTCCGGGTCCAGCGGCACGTACGCGCCGCCCGCCTTGAGGATGCCGAGGATGGCGACGAACAGGTCCAGGCTCCGTTCGATCGCGATGCCCACCAACACATCGCTGCCGACGCCCCGCTCGATGAGGTAGTGGGCCAGTTGGTTGGCCCTTGCGTCCAGCTCGGCGTAGGTCAGTCGCTGGTCGTCGAGTTCCACCGCGACCGCGTCCGGGCGCAGCCGCGCCTGCTCGGAGAACAACTCGTGTATCCGGTGCTCGATGGAGGCGGCCGTATCGGCCACCTCACCCATGACCACCCGGCGCTCGGCGGGCGAGAGGGCCGGCAGCTCGCCGAGGGTCCGCCCGGGGTCGTCGGCGAACGCCTCCAGCAGCGTCCGCAGGTATTCCGCCATGCGGCGCACGCTGTCCGCCTCGAACAGCTCCGGATCGTAGTGCAGCCGCATGGTGAGCCGGTCACCGGGGAGTACGACGACGCCGAGCGCGGCGCCCGCGCCGACCTCGGTGTCGAAGTGGCTGAGTTCCAGACCGTGCGCGGTGAACGCCCGCTCGTCGAACGGGTAGTTCTCGAAGACGATGATGCTGTCGAACAGGCTGTCCCCGGAGGAGAGGCCGCTCCACGACTGCGCCTGGGTCAGCGACACAGCCTCGAAGTCCCGGGCGCGGGCCTGGTCCTCCTGGAGCCCGGCCAGCCAGGACACCAGGCTGTGCCCGCTGTCCACCCTCGCGAGGACCGGCAGCGTGTTGACCAGCATGCCGATGACGGTGTCGATGCCCGCGAGGTCCGGTGTCCGGCCGGATACCGTGCCGCCGAAGCAGACGTCCCGGCCTCCGCTGTAGCGCGACAGCAGCAGCGCCCACGCGCCCTGCAGCAACGTGCTCATGGTCAGCTTCGTCCGCTTGGCCACCTTCCCGAGCCGTGCGGACAGCTCGGGGGCGATGTCCACCTCCACCCACTCGGTCGTGCGCGGCCGGTAGTCCGGCGCGGCCGGGCGGTCGTAGGGCAGCCGGGTCGGCACGGTGAAGTCGCCGAGCACGCCGCGCCAGTACGTCTCCACCGCGGACCGGTCCTGCTCGCCCTGCCACCGCACGTAGTCCCAGAACGGCACACGGGGTTGCGGTACCGCTCCCTCGCCGTCGCGCAGCCGCGCGTAGTCGGCGGCCACCTGGGCGAGCAGCTCGGCGCCGCTCCACCCGTCCATCACGATGTGGTGGACGGACCACAGCACGCGGACGCTGGAGTCGGTGAGCCGGATGATCGCGACCCTGGCCAGTGGTGCGGCGGCGAGGTCCGTCCCCGCTGCCCGGTCCGCGGCGCGCAGTGTGTCCCACCGCTCTCGCCGTCCGGACTCCGGCAGCTCGCGCCAGTCGTGCTGGGTCACGGGCAGGGTGGCCTCGGCGCGCACCACCTGCACCGGGTTGCTGACATCGGCCCAGACGACGGCGGTGCGCAGAACGGGAAGCCGCTCCGCCGCCCGCTGCCAGGCCCGGCGGAGAAGATCCGGTTCGTCCACGTGGTCGAGCACCAGGTCGAACTGGATCAGGTGCAGACCGGTGTCCCCGGTCATCAGCGCGTCGAAGAGCATCCCGCTCTGCATCGGAGTCAGCGGGTAGACGTCCTCGACGGTCCCGCCCTCGGCGAGGCGCTCGGTCTCGGCGGCGGTGATGTGGACGAGCGGGCCCTTTGCCGGGACGCCGGAGGGGCCGCCGTCCGCACGGGTGGCGACCTCGGCCAGTTCCTCGATGGTCGGGGTGAGGAAGAAGTCCTTGGCGGTCAGCCGAATACCGTGGAGTCGTGCCCGGGAGACGACCTTGATGGCCAGGATGGAGTCGCCGCCGACGGCGAAGAAGTTGTCGGTCACGCTCACGCGCTCGACACCGAAGACCTCGGCCCACACTTGGGCCAGCAGTAGCTCGGTGTCCGTCCGCGGCTCGACGTGGTCCGCCGTGGACAGCATGTCGGCCTGCGGCGCCGGCAGCGCGCGGCGGTCGACCTTGCCACTGTTGGACAGGGGCAGTGCGTCCATGGGGACGAACCAGGACGGAACTTCATAGCTCGGCAGTCGCGCGGACAGGGCCTCCCGCCATGCCTCGACGTCGGCCTCGTGGCCGTGTTCCGGCACCACGTAGCCGACCAGGTGCCGGACGCCACGTATCTCGTGTACGACGACCGCGGCGTCGGTGACGCCGCCGAGCGCGGTGAGCGCGGTCTCGATCTCGCCGATCTCGATCCGGAGGCCGCGGATCTTGACCTGATTGTCGGCCCGGCGCAAGTAGTCCATCGTCCCATCGGCGCGCCACCGGACGACGTCGCCGGTGCGGTAGAGCCGCTTGCCCGCCCGGAAGGGGTCGGCCACGAACCGCTCAGCGGTCAGTGCCGCCCGGCCGAAGTAGCCGCGGGCCAGGCCGTCGCCCGCAATGTACAACTCGCCCGCCGCGCCGACCGGAACCGGGCGCAGCCACGCGTCGAGCACGTACAACCGGGTGTTGTCGGTCGGCCGTCCGATCGGCACCACGCCGGAGCGCACCTGCTCCACGGACAGTTCCTGGAGCAGCGCGTAGGTGGTGGCCTCGGTCGGTCCGTAGGCGTTGACGACCAGGGTGCCGGGGCAATGCGTCATCACCCGCTCCAGCGCCTCCGCCGAGGGCGCCTCGCCGCCGGTGATCACCGTGGCCGCGCCGGCGAAGCAGTCGGGCGCCTCCTCGGCAAACAGGCGGAGCAGTGCGGAGGTGAGGAATATCGCCGTTACGCCGTGCTCGGCGATCAGCTCGCGTATGAGGGCGGGCGTCGGCTCCTGCGTCGCGACGACCATCTCACCGCCGGTCAGCAGCGGTACCCACAGCTCGTAGGTCGAGGCGTCGAAGGCGTGCGACGAGTGGAACAGGACGCGCTGGTGCGCCACGTCGCGCCAGCGGTGGTCCCACGCCAGGGCGACGACGTCAGCATGGGTGATCGCGACGCCCTTCGGGGTCCCGGTGGAACCCGAGGTGAACATGATGTACGCCAGCTGACGGGCGTCCGGAATTTGCTCGGGGTCGTGGGCAGGCTGACCCGCGGTCGTGGCCGCGTCGTCCACCACTAGCACCGGGAGGTCGGCCACGGCGGCCTTGGCCGCCATGCCCCGGTCCGTCAGCACCAGCGCGGCGTCAACATCGGCCAGCACGGAGCGGACCCGGTCCTCGGGGTAGGAAGCGTGCAGCGGGACGTAGACACCGCCGGCCTTCAGCACGGCCAGGATGGACACGACCGCGTGCAACGACCGGTCCAGCAGGAGCGCGACCCGTGACTCCGTGGCGACGCCCTCGGCGAGCAGGCGGTGGGCGAGCCGGTTGGCCCGCTCGTTCAGCTCGGCGTAGGTGAGCCGCTCATCGCCGCACAGCACGGCCGTCTTGCCCGGGGAGAGCCGTACATGCTCGGCGAAGATGTCCGGCAGGCTTCGGAGCGCTGGGAAATCGTGCCTGGTCTCGTTCCAGTCGAGGAGCATGCGGCGCAGCTCGTCGCCGGGCACCAGCCGCAGCTCGGACAGCGGTCGACCCGGTCCGTCGACCACGTCCTCCACCAGCGTGCGGAACACGTGGGCCATCCGCTCGACGGTCGCCGCGCCGAGCGCGGCGGGGTCGTGGTCGACGCACACCTCGAGGCCGCCGTCCACTTCGGCGAACCGGAGCACGACGTCGGCGACGGCGAACTCACCGGGCAGCGTCGTGGCGCCCACCGCGTCACGGACCCCGCCGAGGAGACTGCCGATCGGGAGCCTGCTGTCGACGGTCGCGTGCAGTACGACCGGCGCGCCGTCGTCCTTGGCGGACCGCCCGCGGACGGTCGCGGTCACCTCGTCCTGACCCGCGTAGACCGCGGACAGCACCTGGCCGACGGCGACCAGCGCACCGAACAGCGTGCCGCCGGCTGCTTCCGCGAGCCGCCGCAGACCCGACGTGAGCGCGCTGTCGAGCGTGAACCGGTGCGTCGCCGTGGCCTCGGCGAGCGCCACCGCCCGTGGACGGTCCATGGGAAAGCGGGTCAACGCCTGGTCGACGACCGGGTCCGATGCCGGTCCTGCTCCCGGAACCCCCTCGTGTGTCACGTGGCCTCCCTCTACGGTCTGGGCGTCACTTCCACAGCGGAAGCCGTGCCGGCCGCCAAGTCTTTCCAACGGGGCACGTCCCAGCTACGCACTTGAGCGAAGGGCGAAACAGGGCGGTCAGCAGGCGAGGTGAGTCCGGGGACCGCTGCCGCCCGCACGGAGCAGCGCCGATCATGCCGGGACCAGCCCGGATCCGGTCACTGCTCGGTCCCGGGGAGCCGATGGCGCCGCCGGATGCCCGGCGGCGCCATCGCTTGCTCCCGCGGTATCAGCGGCCCATCGGTCGGATCACTCACGCCCGCCGATCGCGTCGACCGGAGCGGGCCGTATGGCGTACTTGGTGGCCATCGCGATCGAACCCCAGGAGAGCATGACGGTGAGCGTCACGATCGCGATGAGGCCGAAGGGGGAAATGCTGGGAACAGGCGACTTCGCCAGCGAGTTGCTGATGCCGACGAGCGGCGGGATCGTCGCCAGCAGCCCGAACAGCAACGCCGAGAAGATCACGATTCTGGCCTCGCCGTTCATCATCGCGCGGATCTGCTCCCGGCCGGCGCCGATGAGTTGCAGCATGGCGAACTCGCGAACCCGCGCCGCCGTCGCCATCACCAGGGTGTTCACGACGGCGATGGCGATGTAGCCGAGAAGCAGGGTCTGGAACAGGAGGTTGAGCGCCCAGTCGCCCGAACTGCCGGACCCGGGCGCGTTCTGGAACGCCTCCCGGTCGCCCACCTCGACCGTCGGGTAGCGCTCGACGGCATTCCGCAGCGCGCCGTCGAGCGTCTTCGAATCGGTTCCGACCTCGGCCCTGATCAGCACCGTGCTGTTGACCTGCGATGTCGTGTGCGCGACGACGAGGTCGTTGGGGAGGGTGACGTCCCCGAAGCCCAGGCCCCTCTCGTAGATCGCCACCACCCGTGGCTTGATCACCGTGCCGTCGCCGAGCCGCAGGTCGACCGTTTCCCCGCGGTGCGCCCGGACGGTCTCCGCGACGACCCGGCTCAGCGCCACCGTCCCGTCCTTCAGCTTCGCGACGTCACCCTCGATCACCTCGAGGTCCATGGTGTCGGAGAGCCGTTCGGGCGCGACACCCTGGGCTCCGAAGACCTTCGTCGCGGTGCTGTCCTCGGACGGAAACGTCAACAGCACCCGCATCCGCGCGACCGGCGTCACCACGGCGACCCCGGGCGCGCCGCGCACGGCGTCCACGGCCTGCGGGGACACTCCGGCGCCGGACGACGCGGTCAGCACGCGGTCGGCCCGCAGGCCGTCCTCAAACTGCTCCTGCGACGCCGCGATCGTCGTGGAAGCGCCGAACACCTGCACGGCGGCCAGCGTCACTCCCATGGCCAGCGGCGTGGCGGCGGTACTGAGCCGCCGTACGCCGGCCCGCGCGTTGGCATGGGCGAGGAAACCGTGCGCCCTGGACCGCCGGTTCAGGACGGAGCCGAACAGCAGGATGGCGCCTCTGAGCAGCAAGGGCCCGACGCACCCGAGCGCCACGACGAACAACAGGACCGCGGCGGCCGCGGTGTCGGCCACCGAGTCGCCCGAGACCGCGACATCGCTCACGGTCAGCAGCAGGCCGAGCGGGATGAGCAGGAAGCCGATGCTCAACCGGATCCAGCCGAGCTTCTTGGGCTCGATGGCGGCGTCCCCGAGCGCCTCGACCGGGCTGGTTTTGGCCACCCGGCGCGCGACCAGCCAGCCGCCGAGGCGGGCGCTGACCATACATAGCACCAGCGAGGCGAGGAAGGGAAGCCACCCCACTTCCATCTGGAAGTCCGGCGGCATCGCGTCGGCGAAGATGAACACGCCGCGCATCACGAAGGCGAGCACGATGCCGGGGATCGCGCCGACCAGGGCACCCGCCAACGACACCAGGGTCATCTCGGCGCCGATCATCCAGTGGATCTGCTTGGGCGTCGCGCCGATGGCGCGCAGCAGAGCCAGTTCCCGCCTGCGCTGCTGCACCGACAGCCCGAGAGTGGTCGCCACCACGAACACCACGATCAGCACCATGGTGCCGCCGAACGACGCCGACGACTCGACCACCAGGCTGCGGGCATCGCCCACGTCCAGGAACTCCACGTCGCCGCGTTCGGTGCCGGTGCGTGCCACCACATGTGGTACGGCGGCCGTGATCCGCTCGGCCAGCGCCTCCGGGGTGACGCCGGGTTCGGCGCGCACACCGATGGCGTCCACCCGGCCCGGACGGCCCGACAGTCCCGTCGCCCGGTCATCGGTGAAGAACACCGCGGACTGCCGGTCCAGCCCGCCCTTCGGCGGGTCGGCGATGCCCACCACACGGTAGGTCGAGGGTATCGAGCCGACCACGATCCGTACCTTCGAGCCGACCGACAGGTCCGCGCGCCGGGCAAGGTCCGCGTCGAGTACGACTTCGTCGGACGCGGAGGGCGCACTGCCCTCACGTACCGAGAAGGGCCCGAGTGACGCGCCGGACCAGCCGTGCCCGAACACCGGGAAACCGTCCGGGCCGCCCGTCTCCTCGCCGTCCTGGTTCAGCACGCTGACGTCGATGTCGACGTCGCCGACGGCGGACTTGACACCGGGCACGGCGGCCACGGCGTCGACCTTCTCGGCCGGCAGCGTGACACGCTCGCTGTAGCGGACCTCTGCGCTCTCGTCCAGCCAGTACGACTGCTCCCCGCCGATGGCTACCGCCGTGCCCGAGTACCGCTCAGGCACCACACCGGTGTTGAGCCCGGACATCAGCAGGATCCCGCAGGCGGTGATCACCGCCGAGCCCGCGGCGATCGCGACGAAGGAGCCGATGAACCCCCCCTTGCGCCCCTTGATCGTGCTCCACGCAAGCGACAGGTCCTTGCGGTACGGCACCACGAGGCGGACCAGTCGTCGAATGAGGCGGATCACCACTCGCCCAGGTGCGTCATGCGCGACGCGACCTGCTCCGATGTGGGGCTTCGCATCTCGCCGGCAAGCCTGCCGTCGGCCAGGAACACCACCGAGTCGGCGTACGAGGCGGCGACCGGGTCGTGGGTGACCATCAGCACCGTCTGCCCCATGTTGTCCACGACCTGTCGCAACAGTTCCAGGACCTGTTTGCTGGACCGGGAGTCCAGCGCTCCGGTCGGCTCGTCCGCGACCACGGCGTCGGGCCGGGTGATCAGCGCGCGGGCGACCGCGACTCGCTGCTGCTGACCGCCGGAGAGCTCGCTCGGACGCCGCTTGAGGTGCTCACCGAGGCCGACCGCGGTGAGCACCTCGCGCAGGAACACACGGTCGGTCTTCCGGTCCGCGAGTCGCAGCGGAAGCGAGACGTTCTCCTCGACTGTCAGTGATGACAGCAAATTGTAGGCCTGGAAGATGAAGCCGATCCGCTCCCGGCGTACCTCGGTGAGCTGGATCTCGTCAAGGTTCGACAACTCGACGTCACCCAGCCAAACGGAACCCGAAGTTGGCCGATCCAAGCCTGCCGCGCAATTGAGAAATGTGCTCTTACCTGAACCGGAAGGTCCCATTACGGCGGTGAAGGTGCCGCGCCGCAGTTCGATGCTCACGGCATCCAGGGCCTGCACCGGGCTCTTTGCCGAGCCATACACTTTGGATACCGAATCTAATCGAATCGACCCGTCAACTGGTGTGGCGCTGCGCGCAGTTCGAAACATGGCAGGAGCCTACCCAGGCCGTGCCGCCACCTGCCACCCTCCCCCGCCATGGGGTAGTCGAAACCGCCAGAACAGGACATCGGAAATTCAGGGATCGCAGAAGCCCCACACGACTTTCATGGAGAGTTCGAAGGGCACTCCGGAGACAGGCCGGCTATTCGAACCGTTCGAACCGCCTACCGAACCCCGGAATCCTGGATATGCAGTCTTGTCGAGGCCTTCAGGCGGAGAGCCGGCAGCCCTATTCGGCGAGGAGTTGCCGGCTTCGGGTGTCAGACGCAGTCGTACTGCGCGGGTGTGGAGGCATCGGTCCCGATGAGAGTCTTCTCGTCGGTGCTGATCGCCTTGAGTGTGAAGTAGTCCGAGACCCCGGACAACGGGTCGGCAACCACACCGTCACGCCACAGGACAGCCCGCGGAGTCGATTTGACGAACCCCACGCCGCCCACGGTTCCCGCACCACCGATGGCCTTTGCCGAGATGGCGCCGTTCCTGATCGTCCGGACCAGCGAACCCTGATCATTCCATTCGGCCGCAGCGTAACTCGTGTCATTGTCCATGCTGCCGACAACGCGCCCGTCCCGGATCGCCCACGGAGTGCCCATGCCGTTGGGGCCTTGCGCGGCGAGCGTGTGCCACTGACCGCTGGTGTCCGTGACGAATCCCTCCGTGTCGGTGTACCCGATGATCCTGCCTTGCTCGTCGATGTCGGTGGCCGTGAGACTCCTGGTTTCGGGGACGGCCAGTTCGCGGTAGGTTCCCGGGGCGCTCGCCGGCCACACCACCAGGATGAGCTTCGACCCGACCGAAGCGGTCCCGGCGATGTCACCGGCGTTGTTGATCGCGTCGGCCGACGAGTGGTCCCAGGACGGATCCATCGGCAGCGCAGCCGTCGTCCCGGTGCGGGTCACCGTCACGCCTTTGAGCGTGCCGTCGAAGCGGCCGTTGCCCGCGATGAGGCCCGCCGCGTTGACGTCCACCGGCGTGATCGAGGGCAGCCGCAACACGACCTTTCCGTTGTCCCACAGCGTCCCCTGCTTCGTCTTGTAGTCGTACGGCCAGGTGGGGGACCGCGTTCCGGTGACGCCGACTCCGTATCGCCCGCCGTCGCTCGCGTACAGCGTGCCGCGATCGGTGGTGGGCGGCAGTTCCCACACCGTCTTCTGCCATACACAGGCCGCCGCCTGACTCGTGCCGACCGGCACCAGTCCGAGTGCCGCTGTGAGCGTCGCCGCAGCGAGCACGCTTCTCATTCGTCCGTTGAACAACGGTATGACCCTTTCTGTCAAGGAATGCATTTTTTTGATAGCGGAGCCTGAAGGACTCGCCGTGGCACGTGAGGCAGGTGGAGGGAGAACGGAAGAACAGCCAGGCGCGGCAGCTTCGACGTCCGATCCGGTCGATCAACGGAACGCGAACCCCAGAAGATCGATCCCGGGCGCGGTGGTGATGGGTTCAGGGATCAAGTTGTCCTTGTGGACGAACCGCTTCAGGTAACCGGCACCTTCGGTTCCGCCGGATCCCTTGACCCCGGGCAGGTAGCGACGGCCGAATCCGTAGTGTCTGCCGCGCCAGGTCAGCAGCCTGCGTTCGACCCCGGCGAGTGCCTCGGTCAGCGCCGGATCGCCCGACCTGAGTACCACGTCGCGCAACGGACGCACCGAGCGCAGCGGCGGCAGGGTCAGTTCACGCAGGTGATCGAACTTCGAGTACGCCTCGATCTTGCGCGCGTCGTAGCCGTACACCGCCAGTTCCATCATGTGGTAGTTCAGCGACTGGACGGCGCTGGCCTCACCGGTGGCGTCGCGGAAGTTCAGGAACAAGTCCGGGGTCAGCGTCTGCAGCATGTGGAATATGTGGCTGGGCAACTCCACGTAGTGGGCGAGCTGCGCCATCAGCGCGTGCGCCTGGCCGTCGCCGCGCCCGATCGACGTCCGCGCCCTCACTGCGAAGTAGCGGATCAAGTAGAAGGCCAGCTCACACGCCTGAACCGAGCGCAGGAAGACGTTCTCGTGATGGTCGCCCGAGGCGAGGAAACCGGAGCAACGGGTCAGCACACGCGCCTGCCAGCACGCCAGCCCGTCGCCACGCGCCCGGTCGATCACCTCGGCTGCCGTCGTGCCACCGTCGGTCTCCACGCGCAGCCGCCCGATCTGCTCGCGCAGCTCGTCCAGCCTGCGTAACCGCTCCTCGGTGTGATCGGCCACCGTCAGCCGGGGAGCCGCACGCCGCTCGACCGCGTCCAGGTCGGCCAGCGTCGCCTCCAGCGCCAGCACGGCACCGGCTACGGGTTCGGTCGGATGCAGGTCGAGGAACCACGAGTAGACGTGCAGGTTGGAGTAGCGGTAATACTCGGGGATGGGTTCCCGGCTGAACGTCCGGGTCAACAGCCGCATCACCTCGCTCCCGGCTCTGCGGTCCGCGTACGTCTCTTCGTAGAGCTTGGCCAGCAGCGCGTGCTCATCCCCGGTCAGCGCACTTCGGCCCGCCCTCTGTTGAAGCTGTATGACCTCGTCGCACCGTCCCGGGAATTGCAAGGACGCCAGTCCTGTCTCCATCTGTCCTCCAGGGCTGCGCTCGGAGCCACGGGTCGCCATCGAGCCGTGGCATGACGTTTCATCTCTTGAGACCGACGACCAACTGCTTGTCCTGCGAAGTCCGATGCACCTCGCAGTCACCGAACCCCGCGCTCTCCAGCAGGCCTACGTACTCGGCCGCGGTCCTGTGCCGGCCCTTCGCCTCGACGTGCATCGACAGGTTCATCACGGCAGTGGGCAGCGGACCGCGGCGGTCGTCGTCGAACAGGCGGTCCATGATCAGGACTCGGCCGCCGTCGGCGCACGCGCGATGCGCCTTGCGCAGCAACTCCAGGCCGATCTCGTCGGTCCAGCCGGAGAGGATGTAGCCGAACGCGACGCACTCGGTCGGCGGGAACTCGTCCTGGTGGAAGTCGCCGGCGGCGAAGTCCAGCCTGCCCTGCAGGCCGTACCGCTCGACGGTGTCAGCCACATAAGGGCCGACCTCGGGCAGCTCGAACACCGTGGCGCTCAGGCCAGGGGTCGCTTCCAGCGCGGCCACGCAGAACGGCCCGCTCGCACCACCGATGTCCACCAGATGCCGGACCTCGGCCAGCCCGGCCATGGGTACCAGTTCGCGGGAGACGCCGTAGGTGAGCTGCCACATGGCCTCCAGGAACTCCTCGGTGAGCTTCGGAGTCCTGTACATGACGTCGAACGGGGCAGGCAGGGCGGCGTCCACGGCCGACTTCCCGGCCGTCAGGTAGCTGTCCAGCTGCGGCAGCCGACCGAGGGTGCTGTTCATCACATGACTGAGGAAGCCGCCGACCGAGCGTGAACTCTTGGGGTCGAGGAAGGGCGCCATCTCCGCGGAGATGCGGTACGCACCGTGCTCGTTCTGCTCGATGACGCCGAAGGAGTCGAGGAGGATCAACAGCCGGTCAAGGGTCTCCTCGTCGAGCCCGAGTTCACTGGCGATCTTGCCGGTGGGCGCCTCCTCGACAATGAGGAAACCGAAAACACCGTGCTTGCCCGCCAAATGCACTGCGGTTGTCGCATACACGCCGTACATCGCTTTTTCCAACGCGCTGGGTAGCATTACTCAATCTCCACATCGTTTCCTTGTGCGGTTACGCAGTCGCGGCTCGAGCCGATGTGCGCCCGTTTCCCGGGTCGCACGGGAGACTGACGCGAAGACGGCAGAAGTACGCGATCACGACTGGGCAGTACGGCCTTCTTGGCTTCCGCGAGTGGAGGCTATGCGCGGGCAGCGAGGCCCTCAAGGAAGTTGCTTTGTGGTTCAAGGATCGAGGCAGCCTCGCACGGAGGGCATCGACGAGAGTTTCCCCATACGAAGCATTCGCTCCGCGGAAAGAGTTTTACTCCTACGGCAAACAGCGAGGCAGCGAGGCCGCTCCGGACTGCTGACCGGGCAACGCACATCGAGCACCCCGTATGGATCCGCCACCCAGGCGCCGTCGCGGATCTCGCCGTGCGCCTCGGCGGCCGGGGCCAAGGCCGACGCAGGGACCTTCCGCACGCGGCTGCGGATCACTTCGGTGATCACCCTGCCGACCGAGTGGGACGGCCGGCGCCCGCGCCGGGCGAGCCGGGCGACGAAGTCGTGGGTGCCGCCCGCGGAGTCGGTGCGGATCGACGGTCACCCTCCCGTCCGGGCCACCCGAACCTCACCCTCACCGGCGTCGGCAGCAGCCGCCCCTCCCCTGCTCGTCGCCGGTGGCCATGAAGGCGACGATGCCGCACGGCAGGTGGCGCTCCCGGCTCATGCTGCCTCGGCCTGGGACTCGACGGCGGGACACCACCCGTTCAGCGCCGTCTTCAGGGGGGGTGTCACGACTCCTGACAGACCCGGCCGGCATGCCGAGGGTGCTGCCGCATGGTCCACGGGGTCCGCCATGCCCCGCCGGTTTGCGTCCGGTCCCGTGGGGCCGTTGCGGCCGTACCGGTATGGGCGACGCCTCGGGCGAGGGCGGTGTGGCGGCGCTGGGTGCGATTGTCGGCCAGCGCGCGCTCGACGGCCCACTCCGGCCGATGAGCGTGACGCCGTCGCGGGCGCAGGTGCCGGGGTGGAGAGCAGGTTGCGCTGGAGCAGCATCACTCCGGCGGCGCTGACCCTGAGGACGTCGCGACAACGCCTGAGACGGAGAAGTGGGCGGCGCCGAGGACGGATGCAAAACAAGTGCACAGCGGCAGAACATTCGAACGCGCCATCGATAGAGGCAGATTTGCGCCAATCTCATTGTCAAGGTCCACACCGGCGTTCAGACAGTGATTGGATCGCCTACGATCACCGAGTTAACCACCCACGCGTTTCGCGACCACCCGGCCGACCAGCAATGCAGGTGACGTGCTACTGCCGCACGAGCGCATCTCGCACCATGGTTTTTCTCATGATCGACATGGGGGCTACAGGCATGTCATTTCGGACGACGGAAAGTGTCGCCCAGATGAACTTGAGGCGACAGCAATTTCCATCCATCACCCATCGCAAGGGCGCCTGTCGGGTTGACCGCAGGACGGCATCAGGGCCTTTACTGCAGCAACATTTGGCGCCTCAGCTCGATTTGGTCGCATTTCTTGCCATGAGCGTGACTGCCACTTCCATGGTTCCCTTTCGCGGCTCTTCGAAAACGTCCGTTCCCCTGCCGCCGACCGCTACCTGGACACGCCATCGGCTCCACGTTCCATTTCTTTTCGGACATGAGGCCGAGGGGAGCCATGGGTGATGAAGCGGACTGGGCGGCGATGCCCCGGCTCGGACCTCACGAACAGCGCACTCGACCAGTTGCGAGCCCGCCGCAAACGGCGCGTTCTGCGGCATGAGACCGAGCGGCTGGTGGCCTCCATGCCGATCCCGCGGCCCTTCGATCTTGATCATTTTGTTGCGAATATCGAGCAGGCCCGCGGTCGGCGCATCGTCCTGCAGCCGATGCCGGCCCACCTCGCCAACCTCACCGGCTTCTGCGGCCTCTGGATCAAGCACGACACCCGGCCCCTCGACCTGATCCTTCATGTCCAGGGCGGTTCCCCCTCGCACGAGCGCCAGATCAAAGTGCACGAGCTCGTCCACGTCTGGGCGGAGGACGCTACCGGCGTCGGCGGCACCGACGAGGTCCTGCGAGACCTCACACCGGCGCGAGTCGAGCAGTTGGTAGCCACCGGCCAAGCTGCCGGACGGCGCCGCTACGACACCGCGATCGAGAAGCGCACCGAGGACGCGGCCGCCCTCATCAGCCAGCGAGCCGACAACCCCGACCTCATCGAGGACTCCGTAGCCCGTCGCCTCGCCGAAGACTTCGCCTACCCGTTCGGTAGCGATACCCCGGTACGGAATAGGTAGCCATGACCGTGACCGATGCGTTCGCCTGCGCGATCGCAGGCCTTCTCCTCGTCCAGGCGGCCCTGAGAGCCAAGTCCGCCTGGAGCGGGCGCCGTCGCGAGCGCTCACTGTGGGGTGCGTTCGCCGCGCTCGCGGTGAGCTGGTTGTGCCGGACATCGACGGTCAACGATCTCCTGGACGCGACGGGCATCTACGATCTCGGCTTCCTGGTCAAGCACGCCACGGCGATCGTCGGGATCTGTGTGCTGTTGCGCTACGTCACCGCGGTCTACGCGGACGCCGGCCACGCCGCAGGTGCGCGGCGTAGCGCACGCTTGTCCGCCGTCGTCCACCGGATCGCCACGCGCGCCTCGTTCGGCACGATCGCCGTCATGACGGCCGCCTTCATCTTCCTGCTGAACCCGCCGGACACCAACACCCTGTTTTTCCTGGAGCGCCACGAGGGAGATCTGGGTCTGCCGATCTACATGGGTCTCTTCTACCTCTACATGGGTGCAGCCGCCGCGGTCTGCGCCGTCCAGTGGGGCGGCGCAGCCCGAGTGACCCCGGTTCGATCGATTCGTATCGGCATGATCCTCATGTCCTGCGCGATGGTCCTGGCCGTGGTGTACGTGCTGCTGCGCATCGCCTTCGTCCTGACGATCACCGTGACGACGGTGTCCGACGGCACCAGCCAGGCCCAGGAGACACTCACCGACTCCCTGCTCTACCTGTTCTCACTGCTCTGGGGGATCGGCGCCATCGCGCCCGCCGGCCGAGCGGGCTCCGAGCGGTACCGGGCGGCCCGCAACCTCCTCTCGCTGCACCCGCTCTGGAGGGAGTTGGCGATGGCCGCACCTGACGTCGTCCGTCACAGGCCCAGCCGGCTCTTCGCGCGTCTGCCGTTCGTCGGCCAGTCCCTCGACACCTTCCGCGACGTGTTCGCGAGCCCTGACGCTTCCTTGCCCGTGCGTGTCAACCGCTACACGGTCGACATCCGCGACGTGATCTTCGAACTGCAGCGACGAGCCCCGGCAGACCTTGCCGAGAAGGCCCGCGACCACACGCAGAGCCTGCCGGACGGCCTCCACGACACCGAGATCCGGACCGAGGCGCTGTGGCTCCGCGCTGCCCTGCTGTGCGGGAGCCCTGCGATACACGGCAATTCGGCCACTCCGGCACCGTACCCCTTCGGCCCCGGCACCGACCCACGGCACGAAGTGCCGCACCTGCGGGCCGTGGCCGCGGCGTACAGGGGCATCCGCAACTCCGAAGCCCGCACGCTGCTGGCGATGACCAGTGCAAACCACGCCTGCTCTCCAGACGCGAGGAGCCACTGATGAACGCCAGTTCCGCTCGACCAACCATGTCTGCGGGGGCCGTCCTCACCAATGGCCAGGGCGAGTACCTCATCGTCAAGCCCGGATACAGGAAAGGCTGGAACCTGCCCGGCGGCGGAGTCGACGAGGGCGAGACGCCCCGGCAGGCATGTACGCGTGAGCTCAAGGAGGAACTCTGCATCGACCGCACGCCCGGGCGCCTCCTGCTGTCCGCCTACGTGCATACTGCCGACGGACCGCACATCTACTGGGTGTTCGACGGCGGAACACTTACCGCTGAGCAGCAGAAGGCGATTGTGCTGCAAGAAAGCGAACTCACAGCATTCCGCTTCAGCGCACCCGGCGAGATCACTCCGGGCGAGATCCCGCCGTCACGCAGGCCCCTGTGGGACGCGGCGATCGGCGCGCTCACGGACGGCAGTACGGCCCATGTCGAGGTAGTGGGCTAGGAGATGCCGACGGTGGGGGTGCCTGCTACGTCGGCATGTCATCCGCATCCGAGCCGAGGATCTCCGCCATGGTGTCGCTGATAAAGTCCCGGAGCTGATCCCGTGCTTCCTGTGAAATCTCCCTCTCTCCGCCGCGCGCGGCCATCACCGTGTACTGGCTGCGAACGGCGCGCGCCGAGGCGACCAGGCGGTCGATCTCCGGATCACTGCTACGGAAGAACACCGGGGGGACGTCGAAAGCCAGAGCCAGGGCATCGAGAACGTCATCCGGGGCAGTCGGCAGCGTACCTATTCGCAACTCCCTGACCAGGTCCTCCGTCAGCAGGACCCTGCCACTTTTCCGATTGCCGGCCGAGGCGAGGTCCGCGTCCGAGGGCACAGCCCCATCGTGGTTCTCCGTCTGCAGGTACTTGATCTTCTCGGCAACAGTATTGACGACCTGTGACGATGACGTCTTCGTCACCGGCTTCACGGCCGGCACCTCCTGGCTGAACGATCGCCTCTGTGCGGCCAGTAATTCAGCGCGGGTGACGTTGTAGGCGGCTGCCAGCGCCGTCACTGCCTCATCGGACAGTGCTCGCTTTCCCTGTTCGGCTGCGCGGATCGGCATCGGCGACGCGGTGTTGGTGCAGCGCGTGGTGTCCGACTGCCTCATGCCGGCGTCGCAGCGCAGATCGGCGAGGTTGGGTGGCTCCAGCCGCGGAAAGAGTGCGTCGAGTTCAACCCCGACCATCGCGGCGATCGCCGGCAAGCGTTCCTGCGGCGGCGTTGCCAGCTGGTTCTCCCAGCGGTAGACGGCGTTCGTCTTGACGTTCAGGCCTGCGGCCAGATCGGACTGCGACAGGCGCTTGACCACACGGCAGTCGCGCAGCTTGCTCCCGTCGAAGACGCGTTCGGGCACGAGTGCTCCACAGAGTTGGCGGGTTAGACACTTTAACCACTTGATCGGATCGAAGGAAGGCGATAAATTCACCTTTCAGCGATTGGCGGTCGGACCCGGCCACCGAGGGTCTCGAGGTCATGTGACGACCGCCGACGTACGCAGTCCCGAAGGTTATGTCGACGGCACCAGCATTGCCTTTTCATGTGCGTCCACGTGCCCGACCAGACACATGCGGGACATCACCAGCACCGTCACGAAGAGGTTGCCTCAACCATGGCCGGGACCGCATCAGAGGCTCCAAGGATGTCAGTACAGCTCAATCAACGGGGGTGTCGCATCTGAGATCGAGTGGGTGAACACGGGAGCGGGCAGTGCCTCGGGCCTGTGCTGCGGCCTCACTTCCCGAGCGGCCGATCGAGGCCGGTCGGAAGCGGTCACCACCTCGGAGGTGTGATGCGGTACAGAGACCCGCAAAGGCGGAGTCGGCCCGACACCGCCGCCGAGCGCGAAACGATCAGATTCTCTCACCAACTCAAAGATCCTCGACTGCAGTACTGATGAGGCTTCGCCCGAGCCGGACGAGCCACGTCCGGGTGGTGCGCGTTCGCCACGCGCTGCTGCCGTGACGACTTGACTCGATCATGCATCGTTTCGACAACCTAGCAGGCTAGTGGAGGTCTACTCGGACCAGCTTGAGACTTGACCACGATGTGTGCTAAGCGCGGGCGGCCTCCCGCGCAATTCTTCAGTCGGGCGCGTGCCGTAGCCCGACGGATCGTGGTGACGTGCCGAGGTGCCGAGGTGCCACTCGCCAGCATTGACACGCACAGGGGGACAGAGACTTGAGAATCCACTTCACGGTTGACGATGTCGCGCAGTTGAGCATGATTTCCTCGTTAGGGCCCGTCGTCGAAAGCGCATTTGCGCTGAAACAGTTAGGCAGGCAAGGCAGTCCCGCCTTCCGCGGCTGGCGCAAAGGAGTCCGGGAGCAGCTCGGCACCCGCATCGCCGCGATCGAGCAGCTCGCCGACCGGTGCAGCATCGACGAGTTACTGCCGTTGCTCAAACTCTACTCAAGCGGCAATTCCGGCATCGGGGTCGACGAACGTACCCGTCAGCAGGTGCGAGCTACTTTGTTCGAGTTCTGCCAGGTGGCCGTGTTGCCGCACTGGCGGGAGATGCACGGTCACATGGAATCGGTGCGGGACGCGTGCGGCCGGATCGGCATCGCCAACGGTATGCACGCCCTGCTGGACAACCTCCATCCGAAGCTGAACTGGAAGCCGCCGGTCCTGGAGATGGCGGGGGAACCGGACCACGATGTGTACCTCAACGGGCGTGGGATCGTGCTGTGCCCGTCGCTGTTCATGGTCGGCAAGGCCTGCATGATCCTGGAAGACGCCCTGGAGATCGGGGTACCTGTCCTGGTCTTCTCCGTGCCTGTGGACACCGCGGTCGAGACGGAGTTCTGGGGTCACAACAAGGGTGGCGAGCAGGCGTTGAGCGCCCTGGTCGGGCACACGCGCGCCGCCGCGCTCCAAATGCTCTCGGAGAGCTGCACCACGAGTGAGCTCTCACAACGGCTGAACATCTCGCTGGCCGGCGCCAGCAAACACGCCACGGTGCTGCGTAAGGCGGGACTGGTCACGACGGCCCGTAAGCGCAACACGGCGCTCCACTCCCTGACGCCCCTCGGCGTAGCGCTGCTGCGGCAGCGGCATGCGTCCAAGGTGTCGTGAGCACGGCGAAAGCCTGAGAACTCGGATCGAGCCGCCGTTCCGCAACGGGCTCGACCACAACCTACGAAGGGGAAGCAAACCATGAGCGTCAACCCATTCGAGAACCCGGACGGCACCTACCTCGTGCTGATCAACGACGAGGACCAGCACTCCCTTTGGCCGTCCTTCGCCGAGGTCCCCGCGGGCTGGACAGTCGCCCTGCCCGAGACCGACCGGCAGTCGGCGCTCGACTACGTCGAGGCGAACTGGACCGACATGCGGCCCAAGAGCCTCACGGCGGTGATGGACCGGCGCTGAGCGGGCCCACGCCCCACGGCCCCGGCTACGGGCCCACAGCAGTCATCGAGAGCCTGCCTCTCCGGTGGAGACCGGAGAGGCAGGCTCTCCCGTTTCGATGGGGTGTCACCCGGTATAGCTAGCGATACCGGTCTTTTACAACCAGGACTACAGGCGCGGCCCAGGGGTACGTGCTTCACTTGAGGCACAGCACACGGGAGTCCCCGGTGGTCGGATCGTCCCCCGTCCCGACCGACCGGTTGCGTGTTCCCCAACGGCACGGGGCCCACGCGAAAGACGGTCCGTGCGGAGTCACACCTTCGGTGACCCGCACGGACCGCTCACCCCCAGAACCAGTTCAACGAACCTGCCAGGACGAGTACTCCCTGAGTCCGTACAACAGCGGAGACCGGCTGTCCGCCGCCTCTGTCGCCGGGTGGACCACACGGAACACCTCGCCGAACACCACCGTGTGGTCACCGATCCGGACCATCCGGGTGATCCGGCAGTCGGCGATCGCGTGGGCATCGTCGGACAGGTGCGGACCGGCTGCTTCCGAGTCGGCCGACCAACGCAACAGGTCGAACCGATGAGGGGTTCCGGAGGCGAACAGATCCGCCGTCGCCCTGGCACGGGCGTGCAGCAGGTTCACCGCGAAGGCGGAGCGACGCGACATCGCCGCCAGAGTGGGACTCCCCTCACGGAGGCACACGAGCAGTGTCGGCGGATCAACCGCCACGCTGCACACCGACGAGCACGTCATTCCCCACGGCTGCCCGTCGAGGTCCGATGTGGTCACGATGGACACACCGCTGGGGAACGTCGACATCAGAGAACGGAACTGCGTGGGGGCGACCGCCGTCATCGTGGTAGAGCTTCCCATGGCACCGCCCTCCGGTCCGGAATCCATCATCGTCACCTGCTGCCTTCCTCTACCAGGGCCCATGTTTTCCAGCGGCGCGCCGCACGCCGTTCGAGCAGGCTGTAGCACGGTCCGGTCATCGCCGTGGTCACCAGCGCCATGACCACCAGCGCGAGAAACACCGGCGCGGTCAGGATCCCGGCGCTGTAACCCGCCTGAAGTACCACCAGTTCGGTCAGGCCTCGGGTGTTGACCAGCACCCCGACGCGCACCGCGTCCGACGCCGGCGCACCGCCGAGTCTGGCCCCGAGGTACCCTCCGCCCACCTTTCCGGCGATGCCCAACGCAGTGGCGAGCACGATCGCGAACCACGGCGTCGCGCCGAACTGCCCGGAGAACACGGTGATCCCGGTGACCACGAAGAAGACCGGCACCAGCAGGCGGCCGGCCCGGCTCACCCAGTGCACTGCTCCGTGCCACCCGTCGACGGGGATGGCGAATCCGACCAGCAGGGCTCCGAAGATCTCGGCCACCCCCAGTTCCTGGAACGCCCAGGAACTCACCAGTCCAGCGGCACCGATCAAGACGGCCGTGACCTGGCTGAAGCGTGCCCGGAACGCCGTCACGGCGCCGGTACGCAGCAGCCGCCCGAGGAAGAAGATCACCAGCAGCCCGCCGGCCACCACCATGGCGAGCCGTGGCAGGCCCCCCGACCCGCCCGCAGCCAGTCCGAGCGCGAGCGCGAGCAACAGCCAGGCGACGACGTCGATGATCACGGCAACGGTCATCGAGAGCTTGCCGACCGGGGTGTCGAGCAGCTCCTGCTCTTCGAGGATGCGCGCGAGCACCGGCACGGCGGTCACCGACAACGAGACCGCGAGCAGCATCACCAGCGCCGGGGTGGGCGCGGTGCCGCGCAGCTCGGGATCGGCCAGCACCGCCAAGGCGAACGCGCAGCCCGCCAGGAGCGGGACGATCAAGGCGCCCGCGGTGGTCCAGCCGATCAGCTGCCCGCGAGCTGGTGCACTCGTGCGGCGCAGCTCGTGCGCGACCCCGATGAGGAACAGCACCAGCCCGACGTGTCCGATGGTGCGAAGCGTGCCGATCGTCTCCTCGGACAGCAGCGTCCGCTCACCACCGAAGGCGAGCAGGGCCGGACCGATCGCGAGCCCGAAGGCGATCTCTGTGACGACGGTGGGCTGCCGCGCCAGGCGGCCCACCGCGCGGCCGACGAACGCGACCAGGAGCACGGCCAGCAGCGCGAGCGCCACCTGGCCGGTCCTGGCCGCGAACTCAGCGGCGTTCATCGCGCCGAGCCCGCCTTCCGCCGCGCCGCCGGAAGACCGTGCAAGTGGGCGAAGTACTCGTACTGGCTGGGCATCTTCTCGACAAGCGCGGCCGCCTGCTCGGCCACCAGCTGGAATTCCCGGTCCGCCGCGGTGCCGTCGAGTTTGCCCAGTACGGGCAGCGGCTGCACCGGCAGCCCGCCCAGACCGAGGATGATCGCGCGGTAGGAGTACGACTCGAATCCGTGGTAGTGCGGGTAGATCGAGTCCTGGTCGGGCAGCTTCACCTTCCACTGCTCCAGGCGCTCGGCCAGGCCGTCGGGAATCTCCCGGGTCTTGGTGTCCTTCCAGTACTGGTTGTCGGCGCGGCCCGAGGCGTACCAGTGCAGGACCATGAACTCCCGCAGGCCGTCCATCACGTGTGCGGCCTGCCGGTTGTAGGTGTTGCGGAGCTGGTCGTCGGTCGCCTCGTGGCCCCCGGGGAAGTTCTTGACCAACTGCTCGATGCCGTTCTGGATGATGAAGATGCCGGTGGACTCCAGCGGCTCGACGAACCCGTTGGACAGGCCGATCGCCACGCAGTTCTTCACCCAGGCGCGCTCGCTGCGTCCGATACGCATGCGGATGTGGTTGGCGGTGGCGTTCTCCGCCGCCGGGCCGACGAACTCACGCAGTGTGCGCTCGGCCTCGTCCGGGGTGGCGTACTCGCTGGCGTACACGTAGCCGGTGCCGAGCCGCTCGAACAGCGGGATCGACCAGATCCAGCCCGCCTCCTGCGCGATCGCGGTGGTGGCCGGCCGTATACCGCGCTCGGCCATGTCCACCGGGACGCGCAGCGCCACCGCGCTGTCGTTGGGCAGGTGGTTCTGGAACGAGATGAACGGCTCGTCGAGCGCCTTGTTCACCAGCATGCTGCGGAAGCCCGTGCAGTCGACGAAGAGGTCGCCGTGGATGTCACCCTGCTCGCGGGTGCGGACGTGATCGATCGCGCCCTGGTCGTCCAGCACGACGTCCACCACATCGTCGAGTACGTGCCGCACCCCGCGTTCCACGCCGAAGCGGGTCAGGAACTTCGACAGCAGCGTCGCATCGAAGTGGTATGCGTAGGGGAACTGGGTGTTCTGCTCGCTCAGCGTGGTGCGGTATTCCTCACCACGCTCGAACGTGCTGTCGAAGAGCGAATTGTCCAGGTAGCGCGGCGAGCTCTGCGCGTCACACATGGAGGCAATGAGGAAGGAGTCCTTGTCGAACCGCTCGGTCGGCTTCTTCTGCACCCACCAGTCGGTGAGCGGGAAGCCGTCCACGACACGGGTGCGCTCGAAGGGGTGGTAGAAGGTGTGGCCCGGCTCGCGCCAGTCCTCGAACCGGACGGCCAGCTTGTAGGTGGCATGGCATTCCGGCATCCATTCGTGCTCTTCCACACCCAGGTAGTTGAAGAAGTGACGGATAGTGCTGAAGGTGGCCTCTCCCACGCCGATCGCGGGCACATTCTTCGATTCGACCAGCGTTACCGAAACCCGGTCGCCGAATGCCGCTTTCAGGTAGGAAGCCGTCATCCAGCCCGCTGTCCCGCCACCGACGATTACCACGCTGCTAGCCATGTAGGCCCCTTTGTCCATTGCTGACGAACGTGTCCGGTCGAGCCTCTCCGACCCGTCGACGCGCAGCCATGTCTTTGACTTACAGGTGAAACTGGGCTGTCAGGAGCGCAGATACGTGAGCACGGCCAGGACGCGGCGGTGGCCGTCGCCTTCGGACAGGCCGAGTTTCAGGAAGATGCTGCCTATGTTCTTGGCGACGGTGGGCTGGCTTACATTCAGCGCCGCTGCGACGTCGGCGTTCGTCTTCCCTTCTGCCATCAGGGCCAGCACCTCCCGCTCCCGCGAGGTGAGCCGGCTCAGCGGCTCGCTCAAGCGCCGGTGTCGCAACAACTGCCGGACGACCTCCGGATCGACGACCGTGCCGCCCGTAGCGACGCACTCGATCGCCGACATGAACTGGGCTACCCCGCCGACCCGGTCCTTGAGCAGGTAGCCGAGGCCGCCCTCGGAGTGCTCGCCGGACTCCAGCAACTCGCACGCGTAGGCCGTCGCGGCGTACTGGGTGAGTACCAGGACCGCGAGCTCCTGGTAGCGGTCGCGCAGTTCCATCGCCGCTCGCAAGCCGTCGTCGTTGAAGTCCGGCGGCATCCGCACATCGGTCACCACGATGTCGGGCCGGTGCTCCTCCACCGCCGTGGCCAGGTCACGGCTGTCACCCACCGCGGCCACCACCTCGTGCCCGAACCTCTCCAGCAGTTCCACGAGTCCTTCTCGCAGCAGGACAGCGTCCTCGGCCAGCACTACGCGGAATCGGGGGTGCGCCACGGAAGCTCCACGACTAGTTCGGTTGGTCCGCCGGGCGGGCTGAACAGCTTGATTCCACCACCCACCACAGCGACGCGATCGGCAAGGCCCTGCAGCCCGCGGCTGTCCTTGGGCAGGGCGCCGCCCACGCCGTTGTCTCCGACGCGCAGCACGAGGTGGTTGCCCTCCCGGCGGCCGGTCACCTGCGCGACGCGGGCGCAGCTGTGCTTCACCACATTGGTGAGCGCCTCCTGCACGGCGAAGTACGCCACCGTCTCCACGGCGGACACGAGGCGCTGCGGAAGGATGATGTCGACATGTACCGGTACCGGGCTCCGGTCGGCGATCTCGGCCACCGCGGCAGCGATACCACGGTCCGTCAGAAGCTGGGGGTGGATTCCGCGGATCAGCTCCCGTAGTTCGGCCAGTACACCCTCGGCCTGCTTGCGGGCCTTGGCCACCAGCCGTGCGCGGTCCGACTGCTCCTCATGGAGACCGTGTTCCAGGAGGCCCAACGTCATGATCAGCCCGACCACCCGCTGCTGCGCGCCGTCGTGCAGGTCCCGCTCGATCCGCTTGCGCTCGGCCTCGAACGCGTCCGTGAGACGGATGCGGGACCGGGTCAGGTCCTGGACGCGGGCGGCGCTCTCGGACTCCCGCGGGGCCAGCAGCAGGCGCACGAACAACATCCGGGCCGCGGCCAGCACGGTGACCGTGTAGGCCGCCGGCAGAAGCAGAGCAAGGCCGAGGAGCACCAGCAGAGCTCGGTCGAGCGGGGTGGAGACGTCCCAGTAGCCGAAGACGATCAGCGGACCGAGGTCGACGAAGGGCTCCAGGAACGGGGCGGCGATGAGGACGAGCACGCTCCCCGCCAGCAGGGCACCGCCGAAGTCGATCAGCGGCAGCACGGCCGTCAGGGCGATCATGTAACTGAACTCACGCCACGTCGCCGCCTCGCCGACGCGGAACTGCAGCCACGCCTTGAGGCCGGGCTCGTCCGGGGCCGTGTGCGGATTGCCAACGGGATCGCTGTCCACCATCCGCAGGCGGAGGCGTTCCGCCGCGGCCACCGGCATGCCGAGCACCGCGGCCAGGAGTATCCACGCGATCAGTTGGGCGTAGCCGGGCAGCTTCTCGGTGAAGAGCATTCCGTTCATCGCCGCGCCCATGATCAAGAACACGACGACTGCTCCGGAGGACAGATAGCCGAGCGCCCGCCACGGCCAGCTGGACATCAGCAATCGACGGGGGGCGAGAGCCAGCGCCTGCTGGCAGCTCAACGGTGTCGCGGCCAGCGGGCGTGCACGCACGGACGCCCGCTGGCCGACCCTCGGATTCGAGGTCAGCAAAGCACTACGTTGATGCAGAGATCCACGGGCCACAGCCAATACCAGCAGGCCTGACGCCCACAAGGCCGAGGCCGTCAACTTTCCCTATGATTCAACATGGTTGACTTTTCAGGGGACGCCGAGAGGTCCCCCTTTCCCGCCCGAACTGCCGGCTGTGGTTTCATACAACGATGCGCGACCGGGTCTCGGTCGCCATGAACACCCGGCGGAGGTCCCGGATCAGGTTGACTCGCTTCAGCCACCGGTCCGTTCCGTCGTACCTCGGCTGGAACGGATCCCGGCCATGCACGACGCGGTAGTTGTCGAGAAAGATCGCGTCGCCGGGTTCCAGAACCACCTTTTCCTGCGCGCTACAGGCGTACCTGTACAGCTCTGCGATGGCCTCCGTAGCGGCGTGGTCGTCCTCGTCCGCGGCGCAGGTGTCGTCGAAGTCGATGCGCAGGTAGCGCGCCTCGGGCGGGCCGAACAAAATTGCGTCCACCTCCGCCGCCCCGCTGGAATGTCCGTGCGGCCCGACGTGTGACTGGTCGGGGCGGTGGTGGAACCGCTTTTCCGACAGGATCCCGGACAACCGCTCAGGCAGGTCGAGCCGGCCGGCACGCACGACGGTGGTGCCGATCCGGTCCCTGTTGCGCAGGCAGTAGAGCGCCACATAGTCACAGCGGCAATGGTGGAAGGCATCCTCGGTGTGCAGCGACAGCGGAGCTGTGCTGCTACCGCTGGTCTCCGAGCGCTCCTTGCCGGGCGCCGGGCACACATCGTGCATGATGCGACCGCTCTGCTGGTTGCCCCAGGCGAACGGCTCGCCGAGGACGGCGCTGCACAGCATGAGCACAATCTCTTCCCGGTGGCCGGCGCTGTTTTTCTGCGCCATGTCCCAACCGGTCGGGGTCGGTTCGAGGTTGTTACTCAGGGGCAGCCCCGACAGCACTGCCAGGTCGGTTTCGTCGGTCTGGATGCGCCGGAAGAACTGGCGGACCCGGATGGGCAGCGACTCCGCCACCGTCTTGGCGTGCGTGACGAAATGGCCCGGGTCCCACTGGCCGTACTCCTCGAGCACGTCGTCGATCAGCCATTCGATCTGCCTGCGCTCGTTGGGTTCGATGACAAGTCTTTTCACAATAACCATCCTTCAGTCCCGCCGGTCGACGGCGTTATCGACATCAGACGTGCAAGGCTTGAGGCGGATTCATATCCATGCCCGATAAACTCGGCTCTTCGATTCTTTCGAAAATGCCGGCACGTAGCCATGTCTTTGACCGACGGGTGAAACTGGGCGGTCAGGCAGTAGGTCAGAGCGGGGTGCCGTCCCGGTACATCTCGGCGAGCAGGAAGGCGAGGTCCAGCGACTGGGCGTGGTTCAGGCGCGAGCCGCAGGCCGTCTTGTAGCGGTGGTGCAGGCCTTCCGCCAAAACGGCATTGCTGCCACCCACGCACTCCGGGACGTCGTCGCCGGTCAACTTCATGTGCATCCCGCCCGGATGTGTGCCCAGGGCCAGGTGCACCTCTACGAACCCGCGGATCGCGTCAGCGGCTGACCCGGCAAGGGTCTCTGCGCAGTCTCCGCCCTGCAGCATCACCGCCTGTCCGCGCGCCGGTCGCGTAGAGACTCGCATTCGGCGGCGAGCGCCGTCGGATCGTCGATGTCGGCGAGCGGCGCGCGACGGGCTGGGCCGCTTCACCTCGGCGATAACCCGTACATCCTCCCCGCGCCGCAGCGGCGGGGCACAGCCACGGGGTACGCCGGGCCGCCGACTGGGCGCGCAGCGTGGACAGCGGGACGCGCGCTCGTCGCCGTGTCATGTCGTCACCTAGCTAGGGCTTCTTCCGGCGGCTACGGCACCACGTGTCCGTCAGCGCGTGGCAGTTCGGGCACAGGTAACGCAGGTTCTGGGCGCGGTTGTCCAACCAGTCGCCGCTGATGTGGTCTATCTGGAGTGTGATCGGCCGGCCCAGCCATGCGCCGGTGTTCCCGCAGGACGCGCAGCGGTACGGGACACCGATCTCTTGCAGTGCCCGGTGCAGCCGGGGTCGGTTGGTGCGAGGGGAGCCTTGCGGCAGGACGACGAGTGTGTCGTCGGCCACGGGTTTCGGTGCGCGCGGTTGTGCTTTTCCCCAGGCGCGCCGCTTGAAGTGACTGGTATCGAGGCCCAGTTGGGCTGCTATCCGCCGAACACGGCGGTGATTCGTGTTGCTCACCTGAAGTCCGAGGGAGCGCATGACATCCGCATAGCTGGAGGCGCCGGATATCGCTTCGCGCAGCGCCGCCTCCGGGATCGCGAGGCGCGCGTTACGGAAATGGGCGGTGCCGATGCCCCGCTCCTTGAGCATGCGGCCGAGCGCCGCGCGCGACCGGCTGTCGTCGGGTACTCCGAGAATGCGGGCTACGCCACGGATGCTGTCGGCGGAGGCAGCGGCGTCCGCCAGTTCGGGGGTGGTGAAAGGCAGTTCGGTCGGGGTGAGATTCATCCCCGGGAAGTGGCTGATGTCGATGCCCGCCGCCTCGATGCGGCGGGCGATGTGCGACAGCGTGCCTGTGGCGGGTGGCACGCCCAGCTTGGCAACGACCTCACGCAGTGTCATGGATGTCGCGGCAGCGGCGGCGATGGCCTCGTCCGGGTACTTCCGCCACGGACTCCGTTGCTTGAAGTGACTGGTGTCGATGCCGAGGTCGGCAACTTTCTGCTGAAGGACGCGGCGCTGCCCGCCACTTGTTCTGAGCCCGAGGCGGCGCATCAGATCCGCCCAGGTCTGCGCATCGGAGACGGCTGTGGCCAGAAGGTCCCGGTCGTAAGGCTCGGGCACGGCTCCCCCTCGGTCCGGCCGCGCGTTCGCGGCGTCGCACTGAGTAACGAACCGGATATCGGACGGTTACGCCATCCGGCGCAGCCGTCCGATATCCGAGCGAGGCGGTGGAGGTGTCAGAACTTGGGTTCCGGGGTCTGGGACTGGACCAGTTCGACCGCTTCTTCGCGGGTCTCCACCGACGGGGGCGAGCCCGTCAGTGGCTTCTGGGCCGTCTCCTTCATGCAGGCCACGGCGATCACGCCCACCAGTGCCGCCGCCATCGCGTAGTACGCCGGCATCAGGTCGTCGCCCGTCAGGCTGATCAGGCCGGTGATGACCAGGGGGGTGGTGCCGCCGAAGAGGGAGGCGGAGAGGTTGTAGCCGACCGACAGGGAGCCGTACCTGACGTTCGTGGGGAAGAGGGCCGGGAGCGCGGCCGACATGGTGCCCAGGAGGCAGACCAGGGAGAGGCCGAGCATCAGCATGCCGGCGACGATCGCGGGGATGCTGCCCTGTTTGATCAGCAGGAAGGCCGGCAGGGAGAGGAAGAAGAAGCCGAGCATGCCGGTCATCAGCAGCGGTTTACGGCCGTAGCGGTCGCTGAGCTTGCCGATCTGGCTGATGATCAGCATCAGCGCGACCATGACGCCCAGCAGGATCAGCAGTCCGTGTGTCTCGCTGTAGCCGAGCTGGTCCGAGAGGTAGGTCGGCATGTACGACAGCAGCATGTAGTCGGTGATGTTGTACGCGCCGACGAGGGCGATGCACAGGATCAGCGACGGCCAGTACTGGCGGAAGATCTTGGCGAGGTCGTCCTTGGTCGTGGCCTCGACCGTGTCGGCCGCCTCGGAGGCGTGTGCGCTCTCCGCCTCCAGCTTCTGGAAGGCGGGCGTTTCGTCGAGGCGCAGTCGCAGGTAGAGGCCGACGAGTCCGAGCGGGCCGCCGACGAGGAACGGTACGCGCCAGCCCCAGGCCTCCATCGAGTCGGAGCCGAGGATCGCGGTGAGTGCGGTGACCAGGCCGGCGGCGCCGACGTACCCGGCGAGGGTGCCGAATTCGAGGAAGCTGCCGAAGTAGCCGCGGCGCTTGTCGGGGGCGTACTCGGCGATGAAGGTGGACGCGCCGCCGTACTCGCCGCCGGTGGAGAAGCCCTGGACCAGGCGGAAGAGGATCAGCAGTGCCGGGGCCCAGAGGCCGATCGTGGCGTATGAGGGGATCAGGCCGATGGCGAAGGTGCCGACGGCCATCAGCATCATGGTCAGCGCCAGGATCTTCTTGCGGCCGAGCCTGTCACCCAGAGGGCCGAAGAACATTCCTCCGAGTGGCCGGACGAGGAAGGCGACGGCGAAGGTCGCGAACGACGAGAGCAGCTCGATCGTGGGGTTTCCGGACGGGAAGAAGACATGGCCGATGGTGACGGCGAGGTAGCTGTAGATACCGAAGTCGAACCACTCCATGGCGTTGCCCAGGGAGGCGGCTTTCACGGCACGCTTGACCGCTTGGTCGTCGGTGACGGTGATGTCGGACCGGCGCAGTTTGGGGTTCTTCCGCTGTTTGACGGCGCGGAAGAGGGCGGGGTGACGTTTGACCGCTGCGGGGTCGGCCACCTCTTCGTGTTCCTGGCCGGCCATGGCGCGGTTCCTTTCCTTGGAGTGACTCGGGGTGAAGCAGTCCAGGGGAACCTTCTGCACGATGGCGCGGGATGCAAACCGAAGTCCCACGGAAGTGGGACTTCGGTCACAGTTCCGTCAGATGCCGAGATCCTTGATGATCTTCGCTACGTGGCCTGTGGCCCGCACGTTGTAGAACGCGTGCTCGACCTTGCCGTTTTCGTCGACGACGATCGTGGAGCGGATCACGCCGGTCACGGTCTTGCCGTACATCTTCTTCTCGCCGAAGGCGCCGTAGCGCTCCAGGACCTCCTTGGACGGGTCGCCGACCAGGGTGACCTTCAGGTTCTCCTGCTCGCGGAACTTCGCCAGCTTCTCCGGCTTGTCCGGGGACACGCCGATGACGTCGTACCCGGCCCCGGCGAGCAGGTCGAGGTTGTCGGTGAAGTCGCAGGCCTGCTTGGTGCAGCCGGGGGTGAGCGCGGCGGGGTAGAAGTAGACGATGACCTTGCGGCCCTGGTGACCGGCGAGCGAGACGTCCTTGCCGTCCGCGTCGGGCAGGGTGAAGGCGGGGGCGGTGTCGCCGGGGGTGAGTCGCTCGCTCATGGTTCTCCTCCGAGGTCGGGCGGGGTGCCGGTGGTATGCGCCTGAGCGTAATCGGGGGTGCCGTCGGGTGAGGTCGAGGTGGAGCTGACACACTGTCGCTCAAGGACTACCGGACACGACGACGGAGGCAGCGCGGTGTCGGATTCCAGGACCCCGGCGCAGATCGAGGCGGACATCGTCCGCAGGCGCGGGCAGCTCGCCGAGACGCTGGACGAGATCGGGGTGCGGGTGCACCCGAAGACGATCGTCGGCGACGCGAAGGCCAGGGTGGCCTCCACGGTGGATCAGACGGCCGGGCGGGCGTTCGTCGCCGTGAACAGGACGGTGGCGGGTGTGCGCGCGTCGTTCGTCGGTGAGGACGGCGGGCCCCGGCTGGAGCGGGTGGTGCCGGTGGCGCTGCTCGCGGTGGGTGTGGTCGGGCTGCTCGTGATGGCGGGCAGGCCGGCGAAGGTGGCGAAGCGCCGGAAGAGGTGAGTGTTCCCGCGGCGGGTCCGTGTCACCCCTCTGGCGTACGGGAGCGCCGCGGGCAGGTAGGTTCTGGGGCGTGAGCGAGAACTCCCCCAGCCAACACGACAAGCTGCCCATCCGGATGCTGCACGACCGCGTGCTGGTCAGGACCGATATTCCGGAGGGTGAGCGGCGTTCGTCCGGCGGCATCCTCATTCCGGCGACGGCGGAGGTCGGCCGGCGGCTGGCCTGGGCGGAGGTGGTGGCCGTGGGGCAGAACGTCCGTACGGTGACGCCGGGGGACCGGGTGCTGTACGACCCCGAGGACCGGGCCGAGGTCGAGGTGCGCGGGGTGGCGTACGTCCTGATGCGGGAGCGCGATCTGCACGCGGTCGCCGCCGACCGGTTCGAGGGTTCCCAGGACTCGACCGGGCTCTATCTGTAGGCAGTGCTCTGTGGACGGTGGTCTGTAGGCACCGGCCCGCATCCACCGGCCCGCATCCACTGGCCCGCATCCACCGGCGCCGCGGCGTTTGCTACGTTGGGGAGGAACCCGACGAGACGCGCCGTACCGGGGTAATCGAAAGACGACGCACCTGTTGTCCGTGCTTTCTGTGCCGGAGGTGCCGTCATGGCGTGGGTTCTGTTGGTCGTCGCGGGTCTGGTCGAGGTCGCCTGGTCGATCGGGATGAAGTACACCGAGGGGTTCACGCGGCTGTGGCCGAGCCTGTTCACGGGTGCCGGGATCGTGGTGAGCATGGTGCTGTTGGCGCAGGCGGCCAAGACGCTGCCGATCGGTACGGCGTACGGCGTGTGGGTCGGTATCGGCGCGGCCGGTGCGGCGGTGCTGGGCATGGTGGTGCTGGGGGAGCCGGCGTCCGCCGCCCGGATCTTCTTCGTCTCGCTGCTGGTGGTGGCCGTGGTGGGGTTGAAGGTCACGTCCGGTCACTGAGGCCGGATCGCTGAGGCCGGATCACTGAGGCCGGACAGGCCCGGACGAGATCCACCTAGAGGTTGCCGGGGTCCTGTTGCGGGGTGGGCGGCGGGCCCTGTCCCGCCGTGCCGCCTGTGGTGACCGTGCCGTCCGTGGCCCCGGTGGCTCCCGTACCGCCGGTGCCGTCCCCGCCCGCGATGTCTCCCGTACCGCCGGTGGACGGCCCCTCGTCGGCGGTTCCGCCGGTCGTCGCGCCGCCTCCCGTGGTCGTCGTACCGCCGCCGGTGCCGTCCGTGCCGCCCGGTGTCCGGCCCTGGCCGGGGGGCGGGCTCTGGGCTCCGCCGGTGGAGCCGGTGGTGGTGGCGCCACCCGTTCGGCCCTGTGACTGACCCTGAGTCTGCCCCTGGGTCTGTCCCTGACTCTGCCCCTGGGTGCTGGGCCGCGGCGAGGCGCTGCCCGGTGTGCTGGGGTCCGGGGACTCCGGCTGGTCCGGGGAGGCCGTCTCGGTCGATCCGGCCTCCACCTGGAGGTCGAAGTCCTGTACGGGGGTGGACCGCAGGGCGTTCGCGGTGTACTCGCCCCAGATCTGGGCGGGCGCGCCCCCGCCGTTGATGCGGGCCTGCCCGAGGGCCCCGTACAGCGGCTTCTGCTGGGCCGTCTTGGGGTCGGCGCCCATGACCGCGACGACCGTGGCCAGGTTCGGGGTGTATCCGGCGAACCACGCGGCCCGGTCCTCCTCGGCCGTGCCGGTCTTGCCGGCGGCGGGTCGGCCCGCGGACCGGGCGGCGGTTCCGGTCCCGCCGTCGACGACGCCGCGCAGCATGGCGGTGGTGGTGTCGGCGGCCTCGCGGCTGACGGCCTGTGTGGTGGTCCGCGCGGGCAGGGTGATGTCCGTGCCGTTCTTGGTGATCTTGGCGACGAGTGTGTACGGGGTGCGTTCGCCGTGGTGGGCGAGGGTCGCGTACGCCTGGGTCAGGTCGAGGACGCTCGCGGTGGCCGGGCCGAGGGCGATGGAGGGGGAGGCGGTGAGGTCGGGGGTGTCGGCGGGGATGCCGAGCGCGACGGCGGTGTTCCTGACGGTGGCGGGGCCGACGTCCTCGGCGAGTTGCGCGTACACGGCGTTGACGGATTTGTCGGTGGCGGTCCTGACGGTGATGGGGCCGTAGTCGACGTCGTCCTCGTTGTCCGGGGCGTAGCCGGTGGGCCCGTCGGGGCCTTCGACCATGCGTCCGGTGTCGCCGTCGTAGACGGTGTTGGGGGTGATGGGCCGGCCGTCCTGGGTTTCGGAGCCGTTCTGGACGGCGGAGGCGAAGACGAACGGTTTGAAGGTGGAGCCGACCTGGTAGTCGCGGCGGGTCGCGTTGTTGACGTACTGCTTCGTGTAGTCGATGCCGCCGTACATGGCGACCACGTGGCCGGTGCCGGGGGCGATGGAGGCGCCGCCGACGCGGATGTTGCGGTCGGCCGCGCGGGAGCTGTCGAGCTGGGAGGTGACCTGGTTGTCGACGGCCTTGACCAGGGCGTTCTGCTTCTTGCGTGCCAGGGTGGTGGTGATCCGGTAGCCGCCGGTGGCCAGTGTGTTGGCGTCGATGATGTGGTGGCTGGTGAGGTAGTCGCCGACGGCCTGGACGAGGTAGCCGCGCTGTCCTGAGAGGCCGGTGGCGGCGGATCTGACGGGTCCTGGTGTGGGGAACTTCAGGGTGGCGCGGGTGCGGGCGTCGAGCCACTTCTCCTTGACCATGCCGTCGAGGACGTAGTTCCAGCGGGCTTCGGCGGCGGGCTTGTTCTCGGGGTGGAGGACGACGTCGAACTCGCTGGGCGCGTTGAGGAGCGAGGCCAGATAGGCGCCCTCCGCCGTGGTGATGTCCTCGACGTCCTTGCCGTAGTAGGCCTGTGCGGCGGCCTGGATGCCGTACGCGTTCCGGCCGAAGAAGCTGGTGTTCAGATAGCCCTGGAGGATCTGTTCCTTGGTCTCCTCGCGGTTGAGTTTGATCGCGATGAAGAACTCCTTGGCCTTGCGGGCGATCGTCTGTTCCTGGCCGAGGTAGTAGTTCTTGACGTACTGCTGGGTGATGGTGGAGCCGCCTTGGGTGCCCTTGCCGGTGGCGGTGTTCCAGGCGGCGCGGATCATGCCCTGCGGGTCGACGGCGGGTTCGTTGTAGAAGCCGCGGTCCTCGGCGGCGAGCACGGTTCGCTGTACGGTCCTGGGCACCTGGGCGAGTTGGACGTTCTCGCGGTTGATGTCGCCGTCGCGGGCGATCTCCGTGCCGTCCGCGTACAGGTACACGTTCGACTGGGCGGTGGCCGTGGCGTTGGCGGCGGGGATGTCGACGAGCTTGTAGCCGAGGGCGAAGCCGCCGATGAGGAGGAGCGCGCAGAACAGGAGCGCGCCGAGTGTCATGCGCCAGGTCGGGAGGAGCCCGCGCGGGCCGGTACGGCGGCGCCGCTCGGCCTCCTTCCGGGCCCGCTTCCTCGCCTGCTTGTCCGCCCTCTTGTCGCCAGTGCCGCCGGTGCGGTCGTCGGGGCCCGGCGGGGTGGGTGCCGAGGCGTCTCGCGGGGCCCAGCCCTGCCGCTGCGGCTCGTCGTTCATGTGCGTGGAGACTCCTCGGCCGTGGCCGAAGGTTGACTCTCCGGCATAACGGTGTCGTATCAGGCTATTCGTAACGCAGGCATAAGAAACGCTGCGCAGTCCTATGAAACACGGCCAGAACGGCGACAGGGGGACGAGAGGGTGCGCGGGCGGGCCGGATTATTCGGTCGCGGCGGCGCGGCGGACAGGGCTAGGGTCGTGCGCTTTGGTGCCTGCGGCCGTCGGCCCTGGCGCCCGCAGTCGTTGTCCGGCGTCCGGCAGGCGTCCCGTCGACGGACGACCGGCGTCCGACCGGCATTCGAAGAGAGAGAAAGGGGCCTTCGTGCGGCTCTACTTAGCGGTGGCCGCGGGAGGGTTCCGGCGTCACGCGACGTACCGGGTGGCCACCGTGGCCGGGATGTTCACCAACACCGTGTTCGGCTTCATCATCGCGTACACGTACATCGCGCTCTGGGACGAACGGCCGCAGCTCGGGGGTTACGACCTCTCCCAGGCCGTCACCTTCGTATGGCTCGGCCAGGCACTGCTGATGACCTGCGCCATGATGGGCGGCGGCTTCGAGGACGAGCTGATCGAGCGCATCCGTACCGGCGACATCGCCGTCGACCTCTACCGGCCCGCCGACCTCCAGCTCTGGTGGCTCGCCGGGGACCTGGGGCGCGCGATCTTCCATCTGCTGGGGCGCGGCATCGTGCCGATGGCGATCGGCTCGCTCGCCTTCGACCTGGCGATGCCGGGTTCACCGCTGGTCTGGGCGGCCTTCCTGCTGTCCGTGCTGCTCGGGGTGGTCGTCAGCTTCGCGCTCCGCTATCTCGTCGCGCTCTCCGCGTTCTGGCTGATGGACGGCGCGGGCGTGGCGCAGATCTCGTTCCTGGCGGGGACGTTCTTCTCCGGGCTGCTGCTGCCGCTCACCCTCTTCCCGGGGGCGCTGGGGGAGATCGCGCGGGCGCTGCCCTGGTCCTCACTGCTCCAGATCCCGGCGGACGTGTTCCTCGGCCGGCGCACCGGGTGGGACCTGGTGGGGGCGTACGCGTTCCAGGCGTGCTGGGCGGCGGGGCTGCTGGTGGCCGGGCGGCTGCTCCAGACCGTGGCGACGAGGAGGGTGGTGGTCCAGGGTGGCTGACGAGACGCTCGCGGAGGGATCCGTGGCGGAGAGAGAGGGACACGCGGAGCTGTGGATTCCGCGGACCTCGCGCGCGGCGGCCCTGCGGGACGGGCTGCGGGCGTACGGCCTGATCGTCGCCATGTGGATGCGTTCCACGATGGCGTACCGCGCGTCCTTCGTGATGACGGCGCTCGCCAACTTCGCGGTGACCGCCTTCGACTTCGTGGCGATCCTGCTGATGTTCACGCACGTGGACACCCTGGGCGGCTACGCGCTGCCCGAGGTGGCCTTCCTGTACGGGACGTCCGCCACGGCCTTCGGCCTCGCCGATCTGCTCCTCGGCTCGATGGACCGGCTGGGCCGCCGGGTGCGCGACGGGACGCTCGACACGCTGCTGGTGCGGCCCGTTCCCGTACTGGCGCAGGTGGCGGCCGACCGGTTCGCGCTGCGCCGGCTCGGCCGGGTCGTGCAGGGGCTGCTGGTGCTGGGCTACGCGCTGCTCGCGCTGGACATCGACTGGACGGCCGTACGGGTGCTGATGATGCCGATGATGCTGATCAGCGGGGCGGCGATCTTCGCTTCGGTGTTCGTGGCGGGCGCGGCGTTCCAGTTCTGGGCGCTGGACGCCGCCGAGGTGCAGAGCTCGTTCACCTACGGCGGGACGACGCTGCTGCAGTACCCGCCGACGGTCTTCGCGAAGGACCTGGTGCGCGGGGTGACGTTCGTGGTGCCGCTGGCCTTCGTCAACTGGATCCCGGCGCTGTACGTGCTGGGCCGGGAGGCCCCGCTGGGGCTGCCGGACGCGGTGGCGTTCCTGCCGCCGGTGGTGGCGTGCGGGTGCTGCGCGCTGGCGGGGGTGGTGTGGCGGGTGGGGCTGCGGGCGTACCGCAGTACGGGGAGCTGAGGAGCGAACCTGCCGAACCGGGTCGGAAGAGAAGCGAAGAGAAGTGAAGAGAAGTGAAGAGGGCGCACGGATGACGACGGACCAAGGCGACGACGACGGAGAAGGCAACGGCAACGGCAACGGCGACGGCGACGGCGACGGCGACGCGTCGCGTTTCATCGAGCTGGACGGTGTGGAGAAGGTCTTCGACGTCCGCCGTAAAACGGGTCGGCTGCGTCGCGAGAAGTACCAGGTGCGGGCGGTCGACGGCATCAGCTTCCGGGTGTCGCGCGGCGAGATGGTCGGCTACATCGGCCCGAACGGCGCCGGGAAGTCCACCACCATCAAGATGCTCACGGGCATCCTCACCCCGAGCGGCGGCAGGCTGCGGGTCGCGGGCATCGACCCGTCGCGGGAGCGTACGCGGCTGGCGCACCGTATCGGGGTGGTCTTCGGGCAGCGCACCACGCTCTGGTGGGACCTGCCGCTGATCGACTCGTACCGGTTGATGCACCGGATGTACCGGGTCCCGGACGCGCGGTTCCGGGCCAATCTGGAGCGGTGCGTGGAGCTGCTGGATCTGGGGGAGTTGCTGGACGTACCGGTACGGCAGCTCTCGCTCGGCCAGCGGATGCGCGGCGACATCGCGGCGGCGCTGCTGCACGACCCGGAGGTGCTGTATCTGGACGAGCCGACGATCGGGCTCGACGTGGTCTCCAAGGCGAAGGTGCGGCAGTTCCTGCGCGACCTGAACGCGGAGCGCGGGACGACGGTGCTGCTGACGACCCACGACCTGACCGACATCGAGCAGCTCTGCCGGCGCGTGATGGTCATCGACCACGGGCGGCTGCTGTACGACGGGGCGCTGGCCGGGCTGCACGAGGTGGGGGAGAGCGAACGGACGCTCGTCGTCGACCTGGAGCGGGAACTGCCGCCGATCGACATGGTGGCGTTGGGCGCGCGAGTGGTGAAGGTGGAGGGGCCGCGGCAGTGGCTGGCGTTCCCGGCGACGGAGTCGGCGGCGCCGCTGGTGGCGCGGATCGCGGCGGAGTATCCGCTCGTGGACCTCTCGGTGCGGGAGCCGGACATCGAGTCGGTGATCGCCACGATGTACGCGGAGCGAACAACCGTGTGAACCGAACGCCTGTGTGACGTGGGCCTCAAGGGGTGGCTACTCTGCTCCCATGACGAGTGAACGGCCTGAGACGCGTGCCTCCGACGCCGAGCGCGAGCAGGTGGCGGAGCGGCTGCGGGAGGCGATGGCCGAGGGTCGGCTCACGATGGAGGAGTTCGACGAGCGCCTCGGCGTGGCCTACCAGGCGCGTACGCACGGTGAGTTGGTGCCGCTGGTACGGGACCTGCCCGCGCCGGGGACGACCACGGACGTGGCGCGCACCGCCGACCGGGAGACCGCCCCGGGCGTCTGGGCCGACCGTATCGGCCGCGAACCGGCCACGTCCAAGGGCGCGTTCGCGTTCTGGGGCGGCTTCGGCCGCAAGGGGACGTGGACGGTGGGCCGGAAGTTCACGGCGGTCGTCTTCCAGGCGGGCGGCGAGATCGATCTGCGCGATGCGCGGTTCGAGGACCGCGATGTGGTGATCCGCTGCTTCACGATCATGGGCGGGGTCCATGTCACCGTCCCGCCGGACCTGGACGTCGAGGTCAGGGGCTTCGGCCTGATGGGCGGCTTCGGCGAGGCGGGCCGCGACGACGCGGCGGTGAGCCCCGGTTCGCCGCGCGTGATCGTCACCGGGTTCGCGCTGATGGGCGGGGTCGGGGTGGAGCGGAAGATCCGGGAGGCGGAGAAGCGCCGGCTCAAGGAGGAGCGCAAGCGCCAGCGTCTGGAGAAGAAGACGGACCGCGGGGAGCTGGAGTGAGGCGGGGGCGGGGGCGCCCGTAAGCCGGCAGTCGGCATTTCGCGGGGCGGCGCCCGTAAGCCGACCCGGCGGAGGGGACGGTTCCGTACCGCTCCCTCCTGCCGTCCCCGCTCCCGCCTCCTCCTGCCGTCCCCGCCCCGCTTCCTCCCGCGCGGCTTCCCGCTACAGCGCGGCGGGCGCCTTCGTCTCCAGGAGCTCCAGGTCGAGTGCGCGGCCCATCGCCCGGTACCCGGCGTCGCTGGGGTGCAGGCCGTCGCCCGCGTCGTACAGCGGCCTGATCCGGTGGGGGGCGTACGGGTCGCGCACCACCCGGTCGAAGTCCACGACGTCGTCGAAGACACCGCCCGCCCTGATCTCCGCGTTGACCCGTTCCCGTACGGACTCGTTTTCCGCGGTGTAGCCGCGGTGCGCGCCGAACGGCGTCAGCGTCGAGCCGATGACGCGCAGCCCGCGCGTGTGCGCCTGCCGGGTCATCTCCCTGAGCCCGGCGGTGATCCTGGCCGGGTCGCGCTCCTGGCCGCGCAGGATGTCGTTGACGCCGAGGTCGATGACGACGGTCCGTACCCCCGCGCGGTCGAGGACGTCGCGCTGGAAGCGGGAGACGCCGCTCTCGCCCTTGCGGTCCTGTACGGAGTCCTGGAGGACCGTGTTGCCGCCGATGCCCTCGTTGAGCACGCCGATGTGCCGGCCGCTCAGCCGGTCGGCGAGGATGTCCGGCCAGCGGCTGTTCGCGTCGGTACGGGAGCCCACGCCGTCGGTGATCGAGTCGCCGAAGGCGACCACCGCCCCCCGCGACTCGCGGTTCTGCACATCGACGGCGGTCAGGTAGCGCCAGACCTTGCTCGGCTCGGTGTACACGGCCCCGGAGGGGTCCTGCGTACGGTCGCCGTCGGCGAGGTACGAGGTCTGGAGCGCGGACGGGTGGTACGTGACGGGCCCGCCCGCGACCGGGGTGAAGAGCGTGACCAGCAGATCACCGTCGTACGGGACGCGCAGCGCCACCGGATCGCTGATGAGCTGCCCGCCGGCCGGTATGGTCACGGCCGCGCGCCCGTTGAAGGAGAGCTGCCGCAGCGTCCCGTCGACCGCGCGCGGGCCGCCCGCGCCGACCGCGACGGAGGCATGGCCGATCACGAGGGGGCGCGGGCTGTAGAGGTTGGAGAGGGTGACCCGGGCGCTGGTGCCGCCGATGCTGGTGTGCACGACGTTACGGATGGAACGCCCGGGGTGGCCGTACGGCATCCCCGTCTCGACCCCGGCCGGAGCCGTGGCCCACGTTCCGGTCCAGGCGTCGGCGGAGGCGGGCGCGGCCCGGCCGGGCGGCGGGTTCTGGCCGCGCGGCCCTCCCGTACCCGTACCCGTACCGCTCGTGGCTGCTGTGCTGTTCGCGCTGTCGGCACCGGCGTCGGCACCGGTGTCCGAGCCGGTGGCCAGCAGGCCGAACCCGCCGAATATGGCGGCGCACACCAGCGCCACCACCCCTATGAGCCCCCCGAGCAGGGCAAATCCGCGATGTCTGTTCATGGCCCCGTATCCCCTCACCCCTGCGTACAGAACAATCATCCGGCATCGCGCCGGGAACTCGACGTGCGCCCCGGGAGTACGAGAGGAAGGGACAATGTGTACGAGTGGGTCGGTCGTGTGGCGTACGTGGACGGGTGGAGCGGATGGAACGTACGGATCCGGATAAATCGGCTCCGGGCAAGGAGCTGACGGCGGGGCCCTCCGGGCCCCCCGGAGCGTCCGGGGCCCCTGGGACTTCCGGGGCGTCCGGGGCGTCCGGGGCGTCCGGGGCGTCCGGGGCGTCCGGACCACCCTCCGGGGCTCCCGGGGCGTCCGCCGGTGGGGCCCCCGGTGCTCCCGGGGGGTCGCCGGGGCGCCGCTCGGGGCTGCCCGGGTTCTCCTACACGGCCGCCGACGAGGAGAAGCGGCGCGGCGTACGCCGTATGAAGACCACCGCCACCGGCCTGCTCGTCTTCGTCGCCCTGGTCTTCGTCCTCGCCACCTGGGCGAAGAACTCCGGTGCCGGCCCCTGGGCCGGTTACGTCGCCGCTGCGGCCGAGGCCGGCATGGTCGGCGCGCTGGCCGACTGGTTCGCGGTGACGGCGCTCTTCCGGCACCCCCTCGGCCTGCCCATCCCGCACACCGCGATCATCCCGAACAAGAAGGACCAGCTCGGCGCCTCGCTGGGCTCCTTCGTCGGGGAGAACTTCCTCTCCGCCGATGTCGTGAGGACCCGGCTGCGCGCCCTCGGCATCGGCGGCCGGCTCGGTACCTGGCTCGCCCAGCCCGACCACGCCGACCGTGTCACCGCCGAGCTGTCCACGGCGCTGCGCGGCGCCCTCACCGTGCTGCGGGACTCGGACGTCCAGGCCGTCGTCGGTGAGGCGATCACCCGCCGCGCGGACGCGGCGGAGATCGCGCCGGGCATCGGGAAGACGCTGGACAAGATCGTCGCGGACGGTGCCCACCACCGGGCCGTCGACCTGATCTGCGCGCGGGCGCACGACTGGCTGGCGGAGCACGGCGACTCGGTCATGGACGCGGTCCAGGGCGGGGCGCCGGGATGGACGCCGCGGTTCGTGGACCGCAGGATCGGGGACCGCGTCTACAAGGAACTGGTGCGCTTCGTCACCGAGATGCGCGACATGCCGACGCATCCGGCGCGCGGCGCGATCGACCGCTTCCTGCGGGACTTCGCCGCCGACCTCCAGTCCGACACGGAGACCCGGGCGCGCGTCGAGCGGCTGAAGTCGGAGCTGCTGGCGCGGCCCGAAGTGCAGGACATCATCGCCTCGGCCTGGTCCTCCGTACGCGGAATGATCATCTCGGCGGCCGAGGACGACCGCAGCGAGCTGCGCCTGCGCGCCCGTGCCTCGCTGCTCTCGCTGGGCGGCCGGCTGGTGACGGACGACCGGCTCCAGGGGAAGCTCGACGGGTGGATCGAGGACGCGGCGGCGTACGTCGTCTCCACGTACCGGGGCGAGATCACCTCGCTGATCTCGGACACCGTCGCGAGCTGGGACGCCGCCGACACGTCGAAGAAGATCGAGGCGAACATCGGCCGGGACCTTCAGTTCATCCGGATCAACGGCACGGTGGTCGGCGCGCTGGCCGGTCTGCTGATCTACACGGTGTCGCACGCGCTGGGCGCCTGAGGGCCGGGCGCCTGAGGGCCGGGGCCCCGGCCGGTGCCCGGCGCAGGCGTGAAAAAGTGCTGGGCGCGTGTACCGGACCCTGTCGTCCGTTCACGCGCCCAGCCACCATGGGGGAGTTGCCGTTAAGTACGCGGCCCGGCCCCGGGGTGTTCAACAGCTCCGAAAAAACTTTTCTGCGGTTTCTGAGGCCCGTTCCGGAACCGGGCTCACGCGCTCCCGCGCCGCGTGACCCCGGCTCACGCGCTCCCGCGCCGCGTGACCGCCCAGGACGTGGCCGCCACCGCGCCCGCCACCGTGAAGACCGCGGGCCAGGCACCGACCTTCCTGGCCAGGGGGTGCGATCCGGCGAAGGCCGCGACGTACAGCGTGGTCAGCCCCACCGCGGTCCCCGTCCCGCCGGTACGGTGCCACTCGCGCGCGGCGACGGCCCCGGCGGCGGCGAGCGCGACCCCGCCGAGGGGGCGCTTCTTCGTCCACCGGGCGACCCCGTATCCGCCGACGAGCCCGCCCGCCGCCACGGCCGCCGCCGGGATCCTCGCTGTTGCCGCCGCCATGACCGCCACCTTTCGTCGTCCTGTCCGGTCGAGCGTAACGATCTCAGCCTTCGACGATCCGGCCGTCGCTCAGCTCCACTACCCGGTCCGCCAGATCGAGCAACTGCGGGTCGTGCGTCGCGACCAGGGCCGTCACGCCCTCGCTCCGTACGACCGTCCGCAGCAGCTCCATCACCATGAGCCCGGTGTGGGCGTCCAGTTGGGCGGTCGGTTCGTCCGCGATCAGCAGGGCAGGCCGGTTCGCGAGGGCGCGGGCGAGGGCCACGCGCTGCTGCTGGCCGCCGGAGAGTTCGCCGGGGCGCTGCGCCGCGTGGTCGGTGAGGCCGACGAGGGCCAGCAGCAGCGCCACCCGCTCCTCGCGCTCGCGCGGATCGGCCCCGCGCAGCCGCAGCGGGACCCCCACGTTCTCGGCCGCGGTGAGGAGCGGGATCAGACCGAAGGACTGGAAGACGAACCCGACCCGGTCGCGGCGGAGCTCCAGCAGCCCGTCCTCGCCGAGTTGCGAGAGGTCGGCGCCGTCGACGACGATCCGCCCCCGGTCCGGCGCGTCCAGGCCGCCGACCAGGTTGAGCAGCGTGGTCTTCCCGGCCCCGGAGCGCCCTTTGAGGGCGACCAGTTCACCCCGCGCGATGTCGAGCGAGGTGCCGCGCAGCGCGTGGACGGCGGTGGCGCCCGTGCCGTACGAGCGGTGCAGGTCCTCGGCGCTGACCATCGGCCCGCCGGACCGGCCGTCCGGCTCTGCGATGGCCGGCCCCGCGGTGGTCCCGCGTGTGCTGGTGTGTTCCGTCATGGGCGCATCCCCCGAACGTTGTCGCCTGTGATGGCCGGCCCGGCCACAGTATGTGCGGGCACAGGGTAGGAGATGAGCCCGTTCTGTGTTTGGCTGGGCGCGGATCAACGGGGAAGACCTGGAAGAGAGCCGTGGCGGTTCCGGCCGAACGGCGTGCGGGTTGTCGGGGGATGCGTGACGGGGTTCGTTCTTCTGCGTGCGGCGGGGCATCGGCTGCTGCTGGCCGCCGCGCTGCTCGCCGTCGTGCTGACCACCTGTGTCCTCGCCTCCCTCACCGCGTTCTCCGGCTCCGTCGGCGATACGGCGCTGCGCGAGACCCTGCGCGGCCGGGACGCCGCTGCCGCCGCGCTCGTCGTCGGCGCGGACGTTCCGGTGGCGGGGCGGGACGCGGCGGAGCGGGCCGTGGTCCGGGGCGTGCGGGAGGCGTTCGACGGGCTGCCCGTGACCGTACGGAAGCTGGAGCGCTCGGGACCGTACGCGCTGCCCGCGTCGCTCAGGGCCGCCGCACCTCCGCTCGACGAGAAGAAGCCGGACCTGACCCACTTCGCCGCCCTGGACCGCTCCCGGATCACCCTGGTGGCGGGCGAGTTGCCGGAACCGCCCCCGGCGGGCGGCGGCGACGGCGGGAGCGAGCCCGTACCCGATTCCGGATCCGGATCCGAGCCTGTACCCGTACCCGTACCCGAGCCCGTACCCGTGGCCCTGCCCGAAGAGGCCGCCCGGCGGCTGGAGTTGGCGCCGGGTGCCCGGATCGTCCTCACCGACCGGCTGACCGACGACCGGCTGACCGTCCGGATCACCGGTGTGTACCGGGCCACCGACCCCACCGAGCCGTACTGGCGGCTGGACGCACTCGGCGGACGCGGTGTGCGCGAGGTCGACTTCACCACCTACGGCCCGCTCCTCACGGACACGTCCTTCCTCACCTCCGGCCCCGTCACCGACCTCACCACCGGCTGGCTGGCCACCGCCGACTACCGGGGCGTCACCACCGACCGGATCGACGCCCTGCGCACCGCGTCCACCCGGGTTCCCGAGCGGCTGCGGGAGGATCCGGCGCTCGGCGGGAGCGCGACGGTCGGCACCGCGCTGCCGTCCCTGCTGGACCGGACCGAGCGGGCGCTGCTGGTGTCCCGGTCCACGCTGGTGATCGTCGCGCTGCAACTGCTGCTCCTGGCCGGGTACACACTGCTGCTGGTGGCCCGGTCCCTCGCCACGGAACGGGCGGGCGAGACAGGCCTGTTGCGGGCGCGCGGCGCCTCGCGCGGCCGGCTCGCTGCCCTCGCCGCCACGGAAGCGGCGCTGCTGGCCCTCCCGGCGGCCCTCTGCGCCCCGCCGCTGGCGGCCCCGCTGACCGGCCTGCTCGCGCGCCGGTCCGCGCCCGGCGACGACGGTCCCGGCGCGGGGGCGGGCCTCGGTGACCTGCCGGCCTGGCCGGTGTGGTCCGTCTCGGCGGCGGTCGCGCTCTGCTGCGCGGCACTGGTCGTCCTGCCCGCCCTCGCCGGGGCGGCCGGCGCGGGCGAGTCGGCCGGGGCACGCGGCCGGGCCGCCGCGCTGCCCGCACCCGTACGCGCGGGCGCGGACCTCGGCCTGCTGCTCATCGCGGCCCTGGCCTACTGGCAGTTGGACCGCCAGACCGGCACGGGGGCGGGAACCGGCGCGCTCGGCAGCGACCGCGAAGGCCGCCTCGGCATCGACCCGCTGCTCGTCGGCGCGCCCGCGCTGGCGCTGCTCGCCGGTACGGTGCTGACGCTGCGGCTGCTGCCGCCCCTGGCGCTGCTCGCCGAGCGCCGCGCCGCGAGGAGCCGTGGTCTGCCCGGCGCGCTGGCCGCCCACCGCCTCGGCCGCCGGTCGCTGCGCGGCGCCGGGCCCGTCCTGCTGCTGGTCCTCGCCGTGGCGACCGGCCTCCTCGCCCTCGGCCAGAGCGCGTCGTGGGACCGGTCCCAGCGCGACCAGGCGGACTTCGCCACGGGCGCGTCGGTACGGGTCCTGGACGGCAGGCCCGCCGACCCCGGTCAGGCCGGCCTCTACGCCGCGCAGCCGGGGGTACGGCAGGCCGCCCCCGCCCACCGTACGGACGCGGGTCTCTCCGGCGGCCTGACGGCGACCGTACTCGCGCTGGACACCGCCCACGCCGAGGAGGGGATGCTGCTGCGCCCGGACCTCACCGACGAGCCGGCGCGGAGCCTGCTGGACGGGGCGGCGAACGCACCTACGGCCGGACCGGAGCCGACGGCCGGACCGGAGCCCGGGGGCCGAGCCCGGGCCCGTACCGGGATCGCGCTGCCCGACGACACCCGCCGGCTGGCCCTCGACGTACGGATCGCGGCAGGGAAGGGCGCGTCGGGCGCCCCCGCCGCCACCCTCCTGGTGGTGGTCGAGGACCGCTACGGCATCCCGTACCGGCTCAGCGCCGGACAGGTGCCCGCCGACGGCCGGTTCCACCGCGCCGCCCTCGATCTCGACCTGACCGCGGCGGGCACCCGGAGCGCCCCCGCCGGGCCGCTCCGCGTGACCGGGCTGCGGCTCGGCGGGGCGGCCCCGGAGCAGGAGTCCGAGCAACACCGGCTGACCGTAGGGCGGTTGCTCGCCACGGGAGCCGGGGGCGACGCGCGCCCGGTACCCGTCTCCGTACCGGACGAGGTGCGCTGGCGCGGCAGCGCCACGGTGACGGAGGGCTCCGCGGAGAGCGCGCCGAAAGCCCTGGAACCGACCGCGTCCGCGTCCGACCCGGGTACGTCGGGCCCGGGAACGTCGGCGCCGCTGACCGTCTCGTACCCGACCGGGCGGGCGGAGCGCGACGTCGTCGGCTACTTCGCCGTCCGGCTCGATGTCGTGGGCGCCGCCGCCCCGGAGCGGATCGCGGCCGTCGCCACCGACGGCTTCCTGCGAGCCACCGGGGCCGGGCGCGGGGACAGCGTCGATCTGACGCTGGCGGGGGAGCAGGTGCGGGTGACCATCGTGAAGACGGTACGAGCGCTGCCGACGACCGGGACGACCGAGGACCTGGAGGCGGTCGCGGGCGTGGACGGGGGAGCGGGCGGGGAAGTGGGCGCGAGCGCACCGCAGAACGCCGGTGCGCTCCTCGTCGACCTGCGGGCCGTCAACGCCGCCCTCGCCGCCCGCACCGACCGCGCCCTCGCCCCCAACGAGTGGTGGCTGAGCACCGCCCCCGGCGCCGCCGCGCAGGTCGCGTCCGCGCTGCGCGACCCCGCGGACGGGGCCGGCCCCGGCCGGGTGCTCGTACGCGACGAGACGGCGGCCGGACTGCTCGGCGATCCCCTCGGCGACGGGCCGCGCGCCGCGCTGATCGCCGTCGCACTGGTGGCCGCCGCGCTCGCCGCCGTGGGGTTCGCGGTCGCCGCCGCCGCGTCCCTGCGCGAACGGACTGCCGAACTCGCCGTGCTGCGCGCCCTCGGAGCGCCCCGCCGGAGCCTCGCCCGGCTGGTCGTGACGGAACAAGGGGTGCTGATCGGTATCGGCCTGGCCGTCGGCGCCGGGCTCGGGGCCCTGCTGACGCGGGCGCTCGTCCCGCTGACCGTGCTGACCTCGCGCGCCGACCGGCCCGTGCCCCAGGTGCTCGTGGAACTCCCGCTGCCCCAGGCGGCCCTGTTCCTCGCGGGCGTCGCGGCCGTGCCCCTGCTGATCACCGCGGCCCTGGCCGCCCGGCGCGGCGCCGACCCCGCGGTCGCGCTCCGCCACCAGGGGGACCACTGACATGACCCGTAAGGACACACCGGCCACGACAGGACCGGCCACGGCTGAATCGGCCGGAACCACCGGAACCACCGGAACCACCGGAACCTCGCGCCCCGTAGCGCCCTGGGTGCGGACTCGGCTGCGTACGGCCCCCGGGGCCGCCGCCGCCTTCGGCGTGCTCGTCCTGCTCACGGCCTTCCTCGCCGCCGCGTTCCCGAGGGCCGTCGACGCGTACGAGAGCGAGGGGCTGCGCCGCGAGATCGCCGCCGCGCCCGTGACCGACACCGTGCTGCGACTGACCGCTCCCCAGGCCGGCCTGGAACTGCCGGAGGCCGCCCGGGTCGCGCAGATGCGCCCCGACGCCCTCGAAGCCGTCCACCGGGAGGTGGCGGCGAGGCTGCCGAGCCCGCTGCGGGCCGACCTCGCCCAGTCGGCGTACGGGGTACGCACCGGCGAGGCCCTGACCGGCACGGACCGCTGGCTGCCGCGCCCCGACGCGATCCCGCCCCGCTTCACCCTGGCCACGCAGTCGGAGCTGGCCGCCCACGCCACCGTACGCAGCGGACGGCTGCCGACCGCGGGCGAAGACGGCGCGGACGCCCGTACGACGGAGCTGGAGGCGGCCGTGACCACGGCGACCGCCCGTGACCTGCGGCTGCGCGTCGGCACCGTACTCAACCTCAGCGATTCCGTCGGGACCCCGGCGCTCACCGTGACGATCACGGGTGTGGTCGACCCCCGTACCCCGAAAGGGAGTTACTGGTCCGCCGAACCGCTCCTGCGCACCCCGGGGCTGACCGCACTGCCGTCCAAGCCACCGCAGATCCGCTGGGAGGCGGGGCTCCTGCTGGCGCCCGAGGCGGCGCCCGCCCTCCTCGGCACGCGGACGGACACGCAGAAGTACTGGCGCTTCGCCCCCGCCATCGGAGAGCTGACCGCGGCGGACGCCCCGGAACTCGCACGGCTCACCGCTTCCCTCGAAGACGGCCCCGGCCTGCTGCGGATGCGGGAGATCGCGGGCGGGAACACGGTCGTGGAGACCGGCCTCGGCGCGATCGCCGGCCACCATCTCGCGACCCGCGAGGCGATCTCGCGCATCGTCGTCGTGGCGGCCTTCGGGATGGGCGCCGTCGCCGCCGTCGTCCTCACGATGGCCGGCGGTCTGCTCGCCGCGGGCCGCGCCGCCGAACTCGCCCTGCTGCGCTCGCGCGGCGGCTCCCTGCCCGGCATCGGCGGACGGCTGCTCGCCGAGACCGCCGTGATCGCGCTGCCCGCCGCCGGGGCCGCCCTGCTGCTGGCGGTGCTCGTGGTGGACGGCAACGGGAGCGATGTGCGCCTGGCGCCCGCCGTGTACGGTGCGTCCGCCGTGGCGCTGGTCGCCTGTGTGACGCTGCCGCTCCGGGCCATCATGCCCCTGCGCAGGCCGCGCGCGTACGGGGACCGCGAGGACCTCGCGGCGGCGCGGCCCAGCCGCCGCCGTACCGTCGCCGAACTGACCCTGCTGGTGCTGGCCGTGGCCTCGGTGGCGGCGCTGCGCCGCAGAGGCACATCGTCGGGCTCCTCGGGCTCCTCCGGTGGGGCGGGCGGTGCGGGCGGTGCGGGCGACCTGCTGGTGAGCGCGGCCCCCGTCCTGGTGGCGCTGATCGCCGCGCTCGTCCTCGTACGGCTGTACCCGCTGCCCCTGCGCTACGCGGCCCGTCCGGCGGCGCGGCTGCGCGGGATCGTCGGTTTCCTGGCGCTGGCGCGCGCGGGCCGGTCGTCGTCCACGGCGACGGCGGCGCCGCTGCTGGCGCTGCTCATCGCCCTGACGACGGCGGCGTTCGGCGGTTCCGTACTGGCGGGCATCACGGACGCGCGCGACCGGGCCGCGCTGCTGGCGGTCGGGGCGGACGCCCGGATCTCCACGCCGGACGACGCCGTACCGCTGCCGGCGGGCGCGGAACGGTCGGTGCGGCAGGTGGACGGCGTACGGGACGTGACGCCGGTACGGATCGACACGGCGGCGGAACCGGCGTCGCCGGACGGTGCCGGGTCCCTGTCCGAGAAGCCGGTCACCCTGATCGGCGTGGAGCCCGACGCGTACAGCCGGCTGGCCCGGCAGCAGGGCCTCGGAGCGTTCCCGGCCGGGGAGTTGACGGCGCGCGGCGCGGGCGGGGCGCTGCACGCGGTGGCGTCGCCCGCCACCGCCGAACGGCTGGGTACCGGGCCGCGCCGGATCGTCTCGGCGGCGGGCGAGATCACCGTACGGATCACCGCGGTCCGGTCCCACACCCCGGCCGCTCCCCGCACCGAGTTCCTGCTGGTGGACGCGGCGGGCCTGGCGGCGTCGGACCCGACGACGCTGCTGGTCACGGGGGAGCGGCTGAACGGGAGAGAGCTGACCGCGGCGACAAAGGCGACCCACACCACCCACACCACCCACACCACCCACACCACCCACACCACCCAGGCGACCCAGCCCACCCAGCCCACCCACACCACCCAGGTGACCCTGCTGACCGAGGAACGGGCGGCGTTCACCCCGTCGCCGCTCCAGTCGGGCGCCGAGCGGATCTACGCCGTGGCCGTCCTGGCCGGCGCGGTCTACGCGGTCATCGCCCTCCTCCTCTCCCTCCTGCACTCGGCGCGCGAACGAACCGCCCTGCTGGCCCGGTTGCGCACCATGGGCCTCACCGGCCGCCAGGGCCGTCTGCTGCTGGGCCTGGAGTCCCTGCCGCAGGCGCTGCTCGCCGCCGGGGGCGGCATCCTCGCAGGCTGGGCCACGATCCGGCTGCTGGCCCCCGGCATCGACCTGGCCCAACTCGCCCTGGGCTCCGCGTCCCAGGCCGACGGCGTGGCACTGAGCACGGACGGCTGGTCCCTGCTGCTCCCGGCGGGCGCGGTACTCCTCCTCGCGGGGGCGGTCGCCACCGGGCAGGCGTGGTGGGCGGGCAGACGCGGATCGATCACGGAGCTGAGAGCGGGAGACACACGATGACGGAACCGGCCCTGCCCCCCACCCTCACCGACCTCGAACGGCAGGCGACGGCCCACCGCGACCGCCCCTCGTACGGGCACGACGCGCTGATCACCTGCGACCGGCTGGTCCGCGTCTTCACCACGGACGGCGTGGAGGTGCAGGCCCTCCAGGGGCTCGACCTCACCGTCCAGGAGGGCGAGCTGATGGCCCTGGTCGGCGCGTCCGGCAGCGGCAAGTCGACGCTGATGAACGTCCTCGCGGGCCTGGACGTCCCCACGGCCGGCGCGGCCAGGGTCGCGGGCCGCGATCTGCTCACGATGAACGCGAAGGTCCGGCTCAACTACCGCCGTGAGGTGGTCGGTTTCGTCTGGCAGCAGACGAGCCGCAACCTCCTGCCCTACCTCACGGCCGCCCAGAACATCGCCCTCCCCATGCAACTGAGAGGCCGCCGCGCCCCACGTAACGCGCATTCATCACGGGCGAAGGCGGGAGCGAAGGCCGAGCGGACCAGGGACCTGCTGGCGATGCTCGGCGTCACCGACTGCGCCGACCGCCGCCCGCACCAGCTCTCCGGCGGCCAGCAGCAGCGCGTCGCGATCGCCGTCGCCCTGGCCAACTCCCCCTCCGTACTCCTCGCCGACGAACCGACCGGCGAACTGGACTCGGTGACGGGCGAGGAGGTCTTCGCCGCGTTCCGCCGGGCCAACGAGGAACTGGGGACGACGATCGTGATCGTCACGCACGACCAGGCGGTCGAGAACGAGGTCCGCCGTACGGTCGCGATCCGGGACGGCCGCACCTCGTCCGAGGTCCTGCGGCGTACGGAGATCGACGCGGAGGGCCAGGAGTCGGTGGTGGCCCGGGAGTTCGCGATGCTGGACCGGGCCGGGAGGCTCCAGTTGCCCACGGAGTACACGGCGGCGCTGGGCATGGAGCAACGGGTGATGCTGGAGCTGGAACAGGACCACATCCAGGTATGGCCGCAGGGCCCGCACACCGAGGACGGCCCACAGCCCTAACCGCCCCCCCACCTCGACTGCGCGCCGAGAGTCCCAAGAGGCGGAGAAAACAGACCACGGTGAGGCGTACGTGGCGTATTCTCGCCGCCTTTTCGTCACGGAGGGTAACTGGCCCGTGTTGCTGGGCAGACCAGGCTCATGCGTACACACACCGCTCCGCACACCGCCCCACTCATCGCGGCCCAGGACGGCCTCGCGACCTCGTCCCAACTCGCCGGCCTGGGCTGGGCCACCTCCACCATCTCCCGCCGCTGCGCCCCTGGCGGCCCGTGGCAACGGGTTCTCCCCCGCGTGGTCCTGCTCCAGACAAGCGCCCCGAGCCCACATCAACGCCTGCGCGCGGCATTGCTGTACGCCGGTGAGGGCGCGCTGCTCACGGGCGCGGCAGCGCTCGCGCTGTACGGGGTGCGCGCCGTGGGCCCGTCGGCGAGGCTGCGCACGGTCGACGTACTCGTGCCGCCGGGCCGCGACCCCCGCAGCCGCTCCTACGTCCGCGTCCACCGCCCGAAGAAGCCCTGCCGCTCCCTGCCGGTCTGCCGCCTGCCCTGCGCGACGCCGGCCAGGGCGGTCGTCGACGCGGTCCCGTTCCTGACCGGCCAGGCCGCGGTGACGGCCCTGCTGGCGGAGGTGGTCCAGCGGGGCCGCTGCACCCTCCAGGACCTCACGACGGCGCTGCACGCCGCCCGGCGCCCCCGGGACTCCCGGGTCGCGAGGGCGCTGGAGGGTCTGACCGCGGGGGTCCGCTCGGTCGCGGAGGCCGAAGCCCGCCGCGTACTGCGCGAGGCACTCATCGCGGACCCGCTGTGGAACCAGGACCTGCGCTTACCGGACGGCACCTTCCTCGCGCGCCCCGACGCCTACTGGCCTTACGCGGGCGTCGTGCTGGAAATCGACTCGCGGGAATGGCACCTGAGCCCGGCCGACTGGGAGCGCACGATGGCCCGCCGCAACCTCATGACCAGGTACGGACTGACCGTACTCTCGGTGTCCCCGGCTCAACTCAGGGACAACCCCGCGCAGCTCCTGGCCGCTCTCCGGGCGGCCCTGGCCAGGCCCGCCCCGACCTCTCCACCACTGGTCCGGCTCACCCACCGGCCCTCCCGCTGACGCGGCGCGCTCACTCACCCGCTGCCGCGCTCCGGACCCCGGCGGCGAGCGCCCGGACCCGCTCGGGCGGCAGGGCGGCGGGATGGCGTACGGGCGCGGGCTCACCCCGGCAGACCCCGCACTCCCCGTCACGAAGGGCCTCCGGCCGCCCCGGCGTCCGACACGTGGCACACTCCACCATCCCCACGGCAGGAGCCGACGCGGGCGGCAGGTCGGCGAGTTCGGGCGGCAACTTGGCCACCAGCCGCGACCGTACGAGCCCGGCCGGATGATGTACGGGCACGGGCAGCCCACCGGTGAGGGCCCGCAGCAGCTCCTCCTCACCGGCCCCTCGTACGAACCATTCGGCGGCCAGCGGCTCCAACTCCGCGCACTCGGCGGCGGACAAGGACAACGCGGCGCACCGGCGCCCGATGGAGGCGAGCACGGAATACCCCCGGGACCGCGCGGGCAACCGAGCCGGCCGACGCACCACGGGCTCCGCCGCCGATTCCGAGGCATCACCGGAAGGACGGGGCGTCCAGGCCCCATCATCCCGGGCGACCCGGGAGAACCACGTACGAGTGACCCACCGCCCACCGGCAGGCCCGACCACCAACTCCCGCCGCCGGAGGAGATGCCCGGCCCGCTCAAGGAAGTTCAGGGCGGTACGTAAGGCGCACTGCCCGTACTCCATCACTTTGGCCAGGGCTTTCACCGAAATATCAGCCCCGTCGGGCAGCCGGTCGATAAACCCGGCGACAGCCGCCTCACGCCCCGGCAGCAGCGCGAAGTCACCGGAAGAGGGGCCCGGTTGCCCGGCAACCGAACGCTTGCCGTACCCGGCACTGGCCATCGGGTGGGAAGCGGTGTGCAAGCGCGTCGGCGCATCACTAAACTGCGCATCAGCCAAGGGGATCGCCTACTTCGATCTCGTCGGTCAGGCCTCCGTCCGGTGCTGAGAACACCAGGCGGAGGCTGTTTTACGTCCAGGGGGCACGCTAGACGCTGCTCACCCTGAGTGGCAACTCAATCGCAAAAAGTCAACACCTGGGGCAGGGAGGGTGGGTGGGGAAACAAGAACCAACCAATCCTCACAAACAGAGCTCGACCCCCGAAGCTTGAGCCCCGACCCCCACCGGCACCCCCAAACCCCCAGCTAACCCCTCCCGACGTACAGACCCCCGACCCCCGAAGCTCAAGCCCCGAGCCGCCCACCGTCCCCGTGGTGCCGCAACGCGCCGACGAACAGATCCCACGCGCCAAGTTGCACAGCGATGTGGGGGCCCTGCGGCACCTTCGAGTCTCGGATTCCCACCTTGGCTGCTCCAGCAGCGGCTACCTCTACGCACTCGCCACCAGCACCGTTGCTGTAGCTGCTCTTCCGCCACTGGTCTCGTATGAGGGGCGAGGTCATCGAGCGTGATCCTCCATGGCTGAGTGGATCAGCGAAGCTGATCGCTGCGGGCTCAGGGCGAGCGCTCTGAGGTGGTCGAATGCCTTGGTGTAGATGCTTACATCCGAGGGGAGTTCGAGATAGACCGAGTCCGTCAGCCCCTCCCGATACACCACGTCGGGATCCTCTTGCTCCGGGAAGCCGAGCACGGTGAAGGGGCCGGTGCTCGGGTAGGCCCCTGCGTCGTAGGGCAGCACCTGCACCGTTACATTCGGCAGCTTCACCACTTCCAGCATACGTTCGAGTTGGCGGGCCATTACCTGGTGGTTTCCGATGACTTGCATGACCACGCTCTGGTGCACAACGGCCCAGACATCAGGCGGATTCGCCTGGGTGAGAAGTTCTTGGCGTCGCATGCGGACGTCGACGAGGCGTGGGATCTCGCTGTGCGGGAGGTCGGGTGTGACGCGGCTCAGTTCAGAGGTGTACTCGGCCGTCTGCATGAGGCCAGGGACGAACTCGCCCTGGTAGGCGCGCAGACTGCTGGCAGCCTGTTCGAGTCCCACGTACACGGAGAACCATGAGGGAACGGCACTGCCGTGCGCATGCCACCACCCCTTGGTCTTCGACTGCTTGGCAAGAGACTTCAGCAGCTCGCGCAACTCGTCCGACGTCCCGTAGAACCGGCACAGCGCGTCGACGTCGGACGGTTGTACCCGCCCCTGCCCCGTCTCCAGCCGGTTGACCTTGGAACCGCTCCAATCGAGCTCCTTGCCGACTTGATTGCAGGTCAGGGCGTGTTCTTCACGCAACTTCTTGAGCTCGATCGCCAGCCGTCGACGCCGTGCAGTAGGTGATCCGGCCACTTCAACTCCTCGTGAGACAGGGGAGGTTCCATCCCATCTGAAAGAGGGGGGCCCGCCAATCACTCGTTGGAGGGAATCCCCCCGTGCATATTGCATAACGGGACGCGCGAGTGTCATCCTCACACACAGCGCGTAACTGTGCGCACACAGAACGGCGGAAGGTGAGGCTCATGTCCACTGACCATCACGACTGCATGCAGAGAAAGCCATGGGAGGTCCCGTTCCTGGCTGAACCGAGAGAGGTCGCCGGCCTGCGTCGGGTGCTCCACATGCACATGGGGTTCTGGGGATTGCCGGAGATCATCGCCCCGGCTCAGATCTGTGTCAGCGAGATGGTCACCAACGTCATCAGGCACGTGGGCGAAGGGACGCCGACGACGCTCGCGGTCTCGATACAGGGCACCCGTGTGCGCCTCGAACTCCGCGACCCGGACGCCCGCGCCTTTCCCGCTCTGCTCGCACCTGACGATGACGCGGAGTCCGGGCGCGGGATGCTGCTGGTGGACGAGCTCGCGGACCGTTGGGGAGTCGTGCTCCGCCCGGACGCAAAGATTGTCTGGTGCGAACTGGCTACGACGCTGACGTCACCGTCAGGCCACACGGGCGGCTCCCGAGTTACCCGAAGTGAAGCTCTCCTGGCGTCTTATGCGGTAAGGCGCCCCCTGGGTACCGAAGCGGGCAGTCCGCTCTCGGTCGCCGTGGCGGAAGAGGTCGCGATCGACATGATCACCGACCTCCTCCACTGGCTACGAGCCCACGGCTGCGACCCGGACGAAGCTCTTGACCGCGCTCAGACGCACTACGAAGCCGGGTTGGTGGATTTGTGGTGATATTGACCTAAATGGCTACGCGAGCCGATCGCCCCAGCGCGCGCGATGCTTTCTGATGAATTCGACACCTATTTCGTGCCCTTTTACGCGCTTTAGTTCTGTGACGAACTTTTGCGTAAGGCTGTCGATCACCTCGAACGAGTCGGTGATGAGGAGAGCGCCCCGGTCGAATCGGGCATGGCAATTTGGGCAGAGGCATAGGACGTTCTGAGAAATGTCTTTCCCGAAGTGGGGCTTCCCCACCGCCTGAATGTGCGCTGCTTCGCTATATGCCTCACCTGTGGGCGAGACAATGAGGCGGTTGGTGCAGATCTGGCACGTATTGTCATGGAGGCTCTTGATGTTGCGTGCCACACTCGAATCACGCACAAGTCGATTTTGTTGGATGTATCGACGTACTTGCTCTTCGAAGTCGGTGTCTTCGTCTGCTGCGGGATCTACTGGCTGGGGTGGGATTTTCTCGTCTTGAGTGATCTTGAGGAGTCGAAACTGGCAGATACTGAAACCTTCTTGACCGAAGGTCATCCAATGGTCTGCCACGCGGTAGAGCCCGCGGTAACGATAACCGCCCATGGCTCGACGTCGTGTTTTTCCTCTGATGTCGAGACCTTCAATCACCCGAACGGGGAGACCGCGGGCCTGGGAGACGACCAAGGCGGCATTGCCGTCCTCGGTGATTGATTGGTCGGATACCATTCGGCCAGTTTCTCGATCGCGTCCCCCCTCGCCGGTGTATTTGATCTCGTCGCCTTCGTCGGCGTCGTCAATGTATCCACCGGATAGGACGATGGAGTCGGCACCTGTTTTCGCTGTTCCAGAGATTCCTTGGCCACTGAAGCGATGTAGCCCGTGTTCGTGAAGATCTTTGTGGCCTTTGAACCAATCCCCCTCGGCGACACCATCTGGGGTACCAAACTCAGCTTGCTTCGACTCACTCGGCATAGGTCATGGTCTCACTATGTGGTTCCAGGGTTCCATGTTGTTTCTTGCCCGATCGAATCGGGCAAAAGGGGCAGTCTGGCCCTGTGGCCTTCAGGAAGCCGCCCCGTGGCACTCCCGGTAAGCCTTCGTCGAGCCGCACCAGCACGCCGCGTTGCGGGATGGCGGCCACGGGGTGGCTCGGCCTCGGGCGGCCAGGGTGGTGGCGTATTGGGGGAGCAGGGCCGGGTGGGTGGGGGAGGACTGTTCCGAGGCTGCGAAGGCTTCGTACGAGGGGACCGTGGCCGTGACGATGCCCAGGTTGGGGGTGCCCGCGGCGGCGAGGTCGCGGAGGGCGGATTCGATCTGGGCCAGGTGTGCTTCGTGCGAGGGGTACTCGGCGGCGAGGGAGGGGTACGCGGCCAGGAGTTCGGAGAGTTCCTGGGCCGGCCAGTGCAGGAGTGCCACCGGGAAGGGGCGGGACAGGGCGGTGCGGTAGGAGCCCAGTTCGGCGCGGAGGCGGGTGATCTCGGCCTGGAGTTCGTCCGGGTTGTCGGAGCCCAGGGCCCAGAGGCGCTTCGGGTCGTGGAGTTCGTCGAGGGGGACGGCGGCCGGATTGACGCGGTCGGCCAGGGTGTCCCAGTCGTCGTGGTCCAGGCCCAGCAGGCGGCGGACGCGGTGGCGGCCGATCAGGAGGGACTGGGTGGGGTACGGGACCTCCTCGCCCGGGGAGAGGAGCAGTTCCAGGGCCGTGGTGAACGAGTCGTGGGCCGCTTCCAGCTCGTCGTGGGACTCCAGGGTCTCCGCCACGATCTCCCACGGCGCCGGGTCCAGCGGGGCCGCGGTGCGCAGGCCGTCGATGATCGCCCGGGCCTCCGCCTCGTGACCGTACTCCCAGAGGTTCGCGGCCTGGAGCGCCTTCACGAGGTGGGGGTGGTCGGGGGACGCCGCGAGGACGGAGTCGTAGAGGCCGGTGGCACGGTCGCGGTCGCCGGCCAGTTCCAGGTGGGCCGCCGCGCGCAGGAGCAGGGGCTCGTGGTCCTCGGGGTACCGGGCAGCGGTGCGCAGCAGGCGCTCGGCTTCCGTGGTGTGGTCGGCAGGCAGCATGTCGGGGCGCATGGTCCACACCGTACTGCCGTACCGCGCGGGGGTGGAGGGGAAGGGGAGGGGAAGCGAAGGGGGTACGGGAACGGCCTGGTGGGAGGGTTTGGGGGGTGGCCGTCGCGCCGGTGCGCGCCCTCCCCGTTCCGTCCCGTCGCGCGGGCTTCGGGTGGCCGGTCCCGCCGGACGCCGGTACGGCTACGGGCCGGCCTCGCCGGTCGCCGGTACGCACCCGTCTCCTCCGGCACCGTCCCCGGTTCTGTCGTTCTTCTGTACGATCCGGCGCCCGCGGCCCATCGTGTATAACGAAGGGGAAGTGGTGGACGGAGCGAGCGACGGAGGAGGCAGGCTTATGGTCCGCAGTGCGCTGCGCCTGTTGCGCCCGGCCCTTCTCCTGGTCTTCCTCCTCGCCGAGTTCCTGCTCCTCGACGCGAGCAGCCTCTCCGCCGCCGTCGCGCTCGCCGCGACCGCCACCGCCGCCGCGGGCTCCGCCCTCGTCGTCTGCGCCGTGATCACCGCGCGCTCGGTGCCCGCACACCCTCCGCACCGGGTACGGACGGCCATCCGCGACCGCGAGCAGCGCACCGCCTTCCTGCCCCAGCGCGATCCCGACGCCTCGGGCCGCACCAGGCCCCGAGCCCCCGGCCGTTCTCTGCCGACGGCCTTCGCGTAGGGGCACACCCCGCCACCGTTCTCTCTCCGGGTACCCCGCGCCGGTCGTCACGCCCCGCTGCGCCGCCGCGCCTCGATATCTCGATGCCTTGATATCTCGATGCCTTGAAGCCGAGTCGAGCCGAGTCGAGCCGCGGTGTCAGCCATTCGTCCGGCACGCCGAGACCCCCGGAGGGCTCACCTTGTCCGCGTTCATGTCCGTATTCGCCCACCTCGTCGGGCAGCTCGCCGATCTGCTCCAGCCGCTGTTCCACGCGGGCGCCGCCGCTGCGGCGATCGTCCTGTTCACCGCGTGCGTACGGCTCGCGGTCCATCCCCTGTCGCGGGCCGCCGCCCGAGGGCAGAAGGCCCGTACGAAGCTGGCGCCGCAGATCGCCGAACTGCGCAAGAAGCACGGCAAGAACCCCGAGCGCATGCAGAAGGCGCTCATGGAACTGCACACCAAGGAGAAGGTCTCGCCGCTCTCCGGCTGCCTGCCGAGCCTGGCGCAGATGCCCGCGTTCTTCCTGATGTACCACCTCTTCTCCAGCCGGGAGATCGGCGGCGAGGCCAACGAACTCCTCGGCCACTCCCTCTTCGCCGCGCCCCTCGGCGACCGCTGGACGCACGCGCTCGCCGACGGTGGGGTTCTCGGCGGCGCCGGGCTCGTGTACCTGGGGCTCTTCGCGATCGTCGCCGGTGTCGCCACCTTCAACTACCGGCGTACGAAGATCCAAATGGCGAACGCGCCCGCGATTCCGGCGGGCCCGGACGGACAGCAGGCCCCCGGGGCCGGTGCGATGACCGCGATGACGAAGATGATGCCGCTGATGTCCTTCGCGACGCTCTTCACCGTCGCCGTCGTGCCGCTGGCCGCCGCGCTGTACGTGGTGACGAGTACGACCTGGACGGCCGCCGAGCGGTACTTCCTCTACCGGGACGCGCCGGTCGCGGGCGCGCTCGCCCCCGGCACCGCGATGTGAGGGGCGACCGGCCGGGCGTCCACGGGGTGGTCGGGGTCTTGCCCCGGCTCCCGCGTAATGATCGGATGTATCGCAGACCGGGCCGACCAGAGGGAGATCAGAGACCATGAAGCTGCTGCGTGTCGGTACGGCGGGGGCGGAGCGCCCGGCGCTGCTCGACCAGGACGGGACGACCCTCCGGGACCTGTCCGGGCTGGTCACGGACGTCGACGGGGCGCTCCTCGCCGACGAAGCCGCGCTGGAACGGATCCGTCGGGCCGCCGCATCCGGCGAGCTGCCCGTGCTCGACGGCGCCGGGACGCGCGTCGGACCGCCGCTCGGGCGGATCGGCAAGATCGTGTGCATCGGGCTGAACTACCACGACCACGCCGCCGAGACCGGTGCCGAGATCCCCGCCGAACCGATCATCTTCTTCAAGGCGCCGGACACAGTGATCGGACCTGACGACACGGTTCTCGTTCCCCGGGGCAGCCTGAAGACCGACTGGGAGGTCGAACTCGCCGTCGTCATCGGGCGGACCGCGCGCTATCTGGACTCGGCGGAGGACGGGCTCGCGCACGTCGGCGGGTACGCCGTCGCGCACGACGTGTCCGAGCGCGCGTTCCAGATCGAGCGCGGCGGTACGTGGGACAAGGGCAAGAACTGCGAGACGTTCAACCCGCTCGGGCCCTGGCTGGTGACCTCCGACGAGGTGGGCGACCCGCAGGCGCTCGGCCTCAGGCTCTGGGTCAACGGGGAGCTGAAGCAGGACGGGACGACCGCCGAGCAGATCTTCGGGGTCGGGGAGGTCGTACGGTACGTCAGCCAGTTCATGACCCTGTACCCCGGCGACGTGATCAACACCGGGACCCCGGCGGGCGTGGCGATGGGCCGGCCGGAGCCCAAGCCGTATCTGCGGGCGGGGGACGTGGTGGAGCTGGAGATCGACGGGCTGGGGCGGCAACGGCAGGAGCTGAAGGACGCCTGACGGGAGCGGTGGCCGGGCGTACGGGTACGGCGGTACGCCGCCCTACCCGTACGCCGCCCTACCCGTACGCCGCCCTACCCGTACCCCGCCCTACCCGTACCCCGCCCTACCCGTACGCCGCCCGGCAGCTCCGCCCCGGCGGCGCCTCAGCCGCGCAGCTGCTCCAGTGCTTCCACCACCAGCGCGTGGTCCTCGACCTGCGGCAGGCCCGAGACCGTCACCGTGCCGATGACGCCCGCGCCCTCCACCGCGATCGGGAACGAGCCGCCGTGTGCCGCGTACCGGTCCGGGTCCAGGCGCGAGGACTCCTCGAACGTGGTCCCCTTGGCGCGGCAGCGCGCGCCGACCAGCAGCGAGGCGGCCCCGTACCGCTCCACGACCCGGCGCTTGCGGTCGATCCACGCGTCGTTGTCCGCCGTCGAGCCCGGCAGCGCGCAGTGGAAGAGCTGCTGTGCGCCCCGGCGGATGTCGATCGCCACCGGCGCGCTCCGGGCGCGCGCCAGCTCGACGAGCAGCGTGCCGAGCGCCCAGGCATCGTCGTAGGTGAAGTGGGGGAGCGTCAGGCGGGCTTCCTGGGCCTCCAGTTCGGCGACCGTGGGCGTGGTGTTCGCGGGGGTGGTCATGAGTGCGGGGCCTCCAGGGTGATCGCGGTGCCCTCGTGCGCCGAACGCACCGCCGCTTCCAGGACATCGAGCGTCGCCGCCGCCTCGTACGCCGTCACCGGCGGCGGTGTGCCGTCGCGCAGCGCGGCGGCGATCGCCGCGTAGTACGCCGGGTAGTCGCCCGGTTCGGTCTCCACCGGGTGGCCGCCGCCGGTCAGCGGCGAGTCGCCGGCGCCGAGCCGGCCCCACAGCGACTCCGGCTCCAGGCCCCAGCCCGCAGCCCGGCCCCCGCCAGGACGACGGCCCTCGCGCAGATCCGCCTCCTGGGGGTCGAGGCCGTACTTCACATAGCCCGCCTTCGAGCCCAGCACCCGGTAGCGCGGGCCGAGTTGGGCCGTAGTGGCGCTGGCGTACAGATGCGAGCGGACGCCGTTCGCGTGCGTGAGCGCGATGAACGTGTCGTCGTCGGTCTCGGCGCCCGGACGCCGTACGTCCGCCTCCGCGTAGACCCGTACCGCCGGACCGAAGAGCACCAGCGCCTGGTCGACCACATGGCTGCCCAGGTCGTACAGCAGCCCGCCGATCTCCTCCGGGGCGCCCGACTCGCGCCAGCCGCCCTTGAGTTGGGGCCGCCACCGCTCGAAGCGGGACTCGAAGCGCTGTACGTCGCCGAGCCGGCCGGTGCCGAGGAGGCGGGTGAGGGTGAGGAAGTCGTTGTCCCAGCGGCGGTTCTGGAAGACGGAGAGCAGCAGCCCGCGCTCCTCGGCCAGCGCCGCGAGTCCGCGCGCCTCGGCGGCGGTGCCCGCGAGCGGCTTGTCCACGACGACCGGCAGACCGGCCTTGAGCGCGGCCGTCGCGATCGGGACATGCGTCCGGTTGGGGGAGGCGATGACGATCAGGTCCAGCTCGTCCGCCCGCTGCCACAGCTCTTCCGGTGTCGCCGCGAACCGTACGTCCGGGAACTCGGCGCGCGCCTGGGCCCGGCGCTCCTGGGCGGCGGTCACGACCGTGTCGAGGACGAGTCCTTCGGTGGCGGCGATCAGCGGGGCGTGGAAGACGGAGCCCGCGAGGCCGTAGCCCACGAGTCCGACGCGCGGAGGGGTGCCGGTACCAGTCATGCATCCACTTAAGCAACGGTGTTTCCAAAGTGCAAGACCGGTGGACAATGGCGGTGTGAGCAGAAGAACGGGGACCGGCGCGGGCAGGGGCGGGGAGACGAGGATGGGCACGGGGATGAGGACGGAGACGAGGACGGGGACGGGGTGGGCATGAGTACGAGGACGGGCGCGGGCTCCGGTGGGGGCGCGGGCTCTGGTGCTGGCGGCTCCGGGGCGAATCTGCCGGTGCTGCGCGGGTACAACGCCGCGCTCGTGCTCGACCTGCTCCGTACGGCGGGCGCGGGCGGCATCAGCCGGCTGGAGCTGGCCGAGCGCACCGGGCTCACCCCGCAGGCGGTCAGCAAGATCACGGCCAGGCTCCGCAGGGAGGGCCTCGCGGCCGAGGCCGGGCGCCGCGCCTCCACGGGCGGCAAGCCCAGGACCGTACTGCGGCTGGTTCCGTCGGCCGCGTACGCCGTGGGGCTGCATCTCGACCGGGACGAGCTGACGGCGGTGCTGGTGGACCTGGCCGGCACGCCCATCGCCGTACGGAAGGTCCCGTTCGACCTGGGGGCGGGCGCGGAGCAGGTCGTCGCGACGGCGGCGGCACAGGTCGAAGCGGTACGCGCCGACGCGGTACGGGCGGGTGCGGTACGGGCCGACACGATACGGGCGGACGCGTGCGTGGCCGGTGGCGGCGGTTCCGGCGGTGACGGATCTGGTGGTGACGGATCTGGTGGTGACGGATCCGGGGATGGCGGATCCGGGCGTGACGGTGAGCCGCTGGGGGTCGGGGTCGCGATGCCGGGGCCGCTCGACCACCCGACCGGCGTGCCCGGCCGGGTCACCGGCTTCCCGGGGTGGGAGGGGTTCCCGCTGCGCGACGCCCTCGCCGCCCGGCTCCGGCTGCCCGTCGTCCTCGACAAGGACACCAACGCCGCCGCACTCGGACTCGCCCTGCGCGGTTCCGGGGGAGTCGGCGGCGCCGGGAACTCGTTCGCGTATCTCCACCTCGGTACGGGACTGGGCTCCGGGCTCGTTCTCGACGGCGTACTGCACCGGGGCGCGCGCACCGGCGCGGGCGAGTTCGGGCACCAGGTCATCCAGCTCGACGGGCCCCTGTGCTGCTGCGGCAACCGCGGCTGCGTCGAGGCGCTCTGCCTGGCCGCCGTCGCGCGCGGCGACCTGGCGGAGGCGGCGCGGGTCCTCGGCGCGGGCGCGGCCAACCTCGTGGCGCTCCTCGACATCGACCGCGTTCTGCTCGGCGGCCGGACGATCGCCGCGCACGAGGAGCGTTTCGTACGGGGCGTGCGCGCCGTGATCGCCGAGCGCGCCGGGGGCGTGGGGATCCCGGTGGAGCTCGCCGGGGGAGGCGCGCACGCGGTCGCGGAGGGCGCGGCGCAGTTGGTGCTCGCGCCGGTGTTCGGGCGGCGGCGCGGGACCGGCACGGGGGTGACCGGAGGGGCTGAGGCGGCCGGGGCGACCGGGGCGGGCGCGCTGGGCCGATGAGGTGCACTTGTGTGACTTTGTGACTTTCCTGGGGGTGTGGCGCACCGGACGGGACGCGGGCCCATGACAGCGTCGGGGCGCCCCGACCGCCTCGCTGGGCGGTCGAGGTGCCCCGACCGCCCAGCGACCAGCGAAGGCCGTGTCTGCCATGCGTCCCGTGCGACCGCTTCCTCTCCTCGCCGCCGGAGCCACCGCGGTCGCCGCCTTCGTCGTCCTCGCCGCCCTCGTCATGCTCACCATGGCCCCGCCGGCCGCCCTGACGTCCGTTTCCCCGGCCGCCGCGGGACCGGGGCGTAGCTGCGGCAGGGTGGCCGACCCCGACTTCCCGATCAGGACCGAGCTGCGCGGCGGCCCCGGCGCGTACCGGGCCGGTGGTGCGGCCGGGGAGTGGTCGCTCGACCTGACCAACACCACCGGCGCGGAGTGCCGCCACCTCCACCCCGTGGTGATCCTCTACGACCGGGAGCGGGTGCTCGACGTCTCGCACGTGAAGCTGGAGATGGCCGACGACCAGGGGCGCATGCGCGTCCTGCCGCTGGAGCGGACCGACCAGGACGAGATCGTCGCCGTACCGGACGACAGGTCGCCCGGCTTCACCGTGCCGCCGCACCGGACCGTCACCGTCCGCGCCCGGCTGGCCTTCGCGGTGACGGCCCGCCCGAACGAGATCTCCGCCACCGCCGCGACGGTGCAGCGCCGCGGGGACGGCGGCGACTGGGTCGGCGCGTCCAACACCTACCGCTTCGCCGTCGCCGCGCCCGGCGGCCAGGGGCGGGCGCGGGACACCGGCCGCGCCACCGCCTCCGCGCCGGTCGCCTCCGCGTCGTCCTCCTTCGCCCCGGTCGCCGCGTCCCCCAACACATCGGCCAGCGCCTCGAACGGCGCCCCCGATCTCGCCACCGCAGGAACCGCGGAAACCGCTGAAACCACCCAAACCACAGCGACCACCGGAACCGCAGGAACCACCGGAACCCGCGGCGACCTGCTCGGCCGTGTCGTCGCCGCCCTGGCCCTGCTCACCGCCGGCGCCGTCCTCCTCCTCGGCGTCCGCCGTCTCCGCGACCACCGGCCCTGACCACGACCGGGCGCACCACGACCGGGCGCACCACGACCGGGCGAACCGACCGGGCGAACCGACCGGGCGCACCGCGTCCGAACTGCGGAGGCCGAGCCCCGTGCCGTCCCCGGAGCGCCCTGGTTAGGCTGGGAGGCGAGTCGACGGCAGGTATCCGGCCATCCGGCCCACAGATATTCGGCCCCGCAGAGCGGAGAACAGTCCAGTGGCAGAGCGCAAGCCGATCGAGTCCTGGCTCACCGACATGGATGGCGTCCTCATCCACGAGGGCGTTCCGATCCCCGGCGCCGCCGAGTTCATCAAGCGGCTGCGGGAATCGGGCAAGCCGTTCCTCGTCCTCACCAACAACTCGATCTACACCCCGCGCGACCTCCAGGCCCGGCTCGCCCGGATGGGTCTCGACGTGCCCGTGGAGAACATCTGGACGTCGGCGCTCGCCACCGCCAAGTTCCTGGACGACCAGCGGCCCGGCGGTACGGCGTACGTCATCGGCGAGGCCGGACTGACCACCGCGCTGCACGACATCGGGTACATCCTCACCGACCACGAGCCGGACTACGTCGTCCTCGGCGAGACCCGTACGTACAGCTTCGAGGCCCTGACCAGGGCGATCCGGCTGATCAACGGCGGAGCCCGGTTCATCTGCACCAACCCCGACGAGACCGGCCCGTCGACCGAGGGCCCGCTGCCCGCCACCGGCGCCGTCGCCGCGCTGATCACCAAGGCCACCGGCAAGGACCCGTACTTCGCGGGCAAGCCGAACCCGCTGATGATGCGGACCGGGCTCAACGCCATCGGCGCGCACTCCGAGACCAGCGCGATGATCGGCGACCGGATGGACACCGACGTCCTGGCCGGTCTGGAGGCGGGGATGGAGACCTTCCTCGTGCTGACCGGGGTCACCACTCCGGCCGACGTCGACCGGTACCCCTTCCGCCCCTCGACGGTCGTTGACTCGATCGCCGATCTCGTCGACCGCGTCTGAGCACGTCAGAGGGGTGTACGGGGTGACGACGCGCCGTTGAGGATGCGAAAACCCCGCGCACGGGTGAGCCTGGCCAGTACCAGGAGGTTCACGATGCGTACTGCTCTGCTCGCTCTCCGTGCCACGGGTGTGGTCACCGTCCTGGTGACCACACCCGTCCTCGGCACCGCCACCACCGCCCAGGCCCATGACGCCGTCCGGGTCACCGTCATCCCGTCCACCGCCGCCCCCGGCGACCAGGTGGAGATCCGCGCCGAGGGATGCAGGAGCCGCGAGGCCGTGGCTGTGTCCCGGGTCTTCGCCAACGACGCGAAGCTGATCCCCAGCGCCTTCGGCGAGGACTGGAACCGGGACCAGGCCGAGGCGGCCAGGAACCCGGAGAAGCCCGTGCCGCTCACCGGCCACGCGCGGGTGAAGGCGTCCGTCACCGGGGGACGGTACGAGATCGACATCAGATGCGACGGCCACAGCCACGCAGGCTCGGGCAGCTTCGACGTCGTCGCCAAGGGCCGCCCCGACCCGGCCCGCCCCGACCCGGCCCGCCCCGACCGGCCCGACCACGACCGCGGGAACGGCGACCACCGGGACCACGAGCGCGGGGACGGCGACCGCAGGGACCACGAGCGCGGCGACGGCGACCGCAGGGACCATGACCGCAGGGACGACGACCGTCGTGACAACGGGCGTTGGGACAACGAGCGGCCCGGCCACCACCGCGAACCCTGGTCCCCGGTCAGGGCCGGCGGCGGCGGTACGGCGCAACTCGCCGCGGAGGCCGCGCCCGCGAACCGGGCGGAGGAGCACAAGTCCACCGGAACGGCCGGCCCCGGCACCCCGCACGCGGTGATCGGCCTGATCCTGGCCGGGGTCGCGGCGGTCGCCGTGGCCTTCAGGAGCGTACGCAGGCAGCGTACGGCGGCAGGGCGGGACGCGGACTGACATGTTCTCAGGGCACCGTTTCTCAGGGCGTGCGTCGGACCGACGCCTCATAGGGCACTGCTCCCATGGGCCCTGTCCGCCAGGCCACTGTCCCGTGGACCACTGCTCCTGGGGGCGCCGTTCCCGCTGGCACCGCGGCGGCTACGGCTACGGATACGGGTACGGCTACGGGTCGGGCCGGATGCTGACCGGCGTGGCCTGGGCCGTACTTCTGCTGAGCCTGTGGATCTGGGGGCGGGACGGCCAGGTACCCGGCACCGTCTCGGCCCCCACCACCGGCGACGTGGCCGCGGTCGGCCGCCCGCTGGGCGTGCCGCTGCCACCGTCCCGTACCCCGCTGGACTCCCCACCGCAGGCGGGGACTCCGCAGCGGATCGAGCTCCCCTCCCTCGGCATCGAGGCGCCCGTCGTGGCCCGCGGGCTCGACGCCGCCGGGGCGGTCGACCCACCGCCGTACGCGACGCCGGGCACGGTCGGCTGGTACGGCGCCGGGGTCCGGCCGGGCGCGGAGGGCGCCGCGATCCTCGTCGGCCACGTCGACACCAAGACCGAACCGGCCGTCTTCTACGGGCTCAGCTCCGCCAAGCCGGGCGAGAAGGTCCGCGTCGCCCGCGCCGACGGGAGGACCGCCGAGTTCACCATCGACGACGTACAGGTCGTCGACCGGGACCGGTTCGACGCGAAGAAGGTCTACGGCGCCCACGAGAAGTCCCGTGCCGAACTGCGCCTCATCACCTGCGGCGGCACCTTCGACCGCGCCGAACAGGCCTATACGGCGAACGTGGTGGTCTCGGCCTATCTGACCGGAGTGAGCTGACCGGAGTGAGCTGACCGACGTGAGCTGACCGTACGACGGTGTGCGCCACCGGCGTAACGCGCCGGACGCCGGGACCGGTATGCCAGGATTGGCGGCCCCGGACGAGGAACCGGGGAGGGGGCCCGCGAAGCGGCGATCACAGGGGCAGCGCACCAAGGGGGAGTGGATGTACGGCAGTTATTCCCGTCGCGGACACAGCGGTACGGGAGGTGTCCGGACGGGCCCGGGGGCCCGCAAGGGTGGAGCGCTCGCCGTCGTGGGGGTGACGGCGCTGCTGCTGGCGGGCTGCACGTCCGGCGGGGACAGCGACGGAGACGGCGACGGCGACAGGAAGGCGGCGCCGATCGGCCAGCGCCCCAAGGCGGCGGACCCGTACTGGGTCAACCCCGAGGGCGGCGCCGCCCGGCAGGCCGCCGCGTACACGGAGAAGGGCGACAGCGAGAACGCCGCGCTGATCCGGAAGATCGCGGAGCAGCCGGCCGCCGAGTGGATCCTCCCCGACAACGCGGAGGCGCAGACGAAGGGGTTCACGGAAGCGGCGGCGAAGGCCGACCGGGACGCCCTGCTCGTCCTCTACAACATCCCGCACCGCGACTGCGGCCAGTTCTCCAAGGGCGGCGCCTCCGACGGCGACTCCTACCGGGCCTGGGTCGACCAGGTCGCGCGGGGCATCGGGGACCGCAGGGCGACGGTGGTCCTGGAGCCCGACGCCGTACTGCACCTGGTGGACGGCTGCACGCCCGAGGAGTTCCACGAGGAGCGGTACCACCTCCTCAAGGGCGCGATCGAACGGCTCAAGCAGCAGCCCGCCACCACGGTCTACCTGGACGCGGGCAACGCGGGCTGGCAGAGCCCCGACGCGCTCTTCGAACCGCTCCAGTGGGCGGGCATCGGCGCCGCCGACGGCTTCTCGGTCAACGTCTCCAACTTCTACACGACCGGCGCGAGCAAGGACTTCGGCAAGCGGCTCTCCGCGAAGGTCGGGAACAAGCCCTTCGTGATCGACACCAGCCGCAACGGGAACGGCCCGTACAAGGGCGGCGATCCCGGCGAGAACTGGTGCAACCCGCCAGGGCGCGCCCTCGGCGAGCGGCCGACGGTCCGGACCGGTGACCCGCTGGTCAAGGCGTACCTGTGGATCAAGCGTCCCGGCGAGTCGGACGGCGACTGCAAGGGCGGCCCCAAGGCGGGGGAGTGGTACGCGAAGTACGCCCTGGACCTGGCGCGCAACACGAAGTAGACAGGTCGGGTACCGAAGGCCCTGCCCTCTAGGCCCTGCCCTTCTGGCCAGGGCCTTCGGCCTGCCGAGCCGCCCCGTACCCCTCCTGGAGATCCCCGTGGAGACCGACCCCGTGGAGAGCCTTGTGGAGACCGAGCCCGTGGAGACCGACCTCGCCGCCCTCCTCGACCGGGCCCGCGGACTCCTGGCCCGGCCCGGCCGCACCGTCCTCGGCATCACCGGCGCCCCGGCGGCCGGCAAGAGCACCCTGGCCGAACTGCTCGCCCGTGAACTGGGGCCGGGCGCCTGCCTGGTGCCGATGGACGGCTACCACCTGGCCGGCTCCGTACTCCACGCCCTCGGCCGCCGGGACCGCAAGGGCGCCCCCGACACCTTCGACGCCGCGGGGTACGTCGCGCTCCTGCGCCGCCTGCGGGACGCGGCCGGAGGGGAGACCGTCTACGCGCCCCGCTTCCACCGGGAGATCGAGGAGTCCATCGCCGGGGAGATCGTCATCGCCCCCGAGGCCCGGCTCGTCATCACCGAGGGCAACTACCTGCTGCTGCCGGACGGCCCATGGGCGGGGGTACGGCCGCTGCTGGACGAGTCCTGGTACGTGGAGCCGGACGAGGCGCTCCGGCTGCGCCGCCTGGTCGACCGGCACGTGGAGTTCGGCAAGTCCCCGGACGAGGCCCACGCGTGGGCGCACGGCACCGACCAGCGGAACGCGGCGGTGATCGCGGCCACGCGCGGCCACGCCGACCTCGTGGTCCGGCCCGTCAGCGGTCCGGCTGCCGAACGGCCGACGCGAGCCCGGCAGGATCCGAACGGCTGACCCCCTAAGGGATTTCCACCCACACCGCCTTCGACGGTGTGCCCTCCCCGTCCGTCACGAAGAGCATGTACCACCCCGACGGCACCAGCGCGTTGTTCTTCGGCACCGTGACCTCGACACCGTCCGCCGTCTTCTTGAAGTCCAGCGCCACCGTGCGCTGTTCGACGTCGGTGACATGGGTGACCGCGCTCGGCCGCATCAGCTTCGCCGTCGTGACCGCGCCCGGGTCCTTCACCTTGAAGACCGCGGAACCGCCGCGCTTCACGGCCTTCGGCCCGTCCGTGACCTCCGGCGCCGTGTCCCGGAAGAGGTACGGCGGCGTGTAGATCTCGATGCGCTGCTCGAAGACGCCCGGCTTGGTGTTGGCCTTGTCCGCGTAGAGCGAGTCCGAGCCGAAGATCATGACGCGGCCGTCGGGCAGCAGCAGGGACCCGGAGTGGTAGTTGCGGCCCACCGCCGGGTCAGCCATCCGTGTGTACGTGTCCGACGCCGGGTCGTACCTCCGCGCCTGGAGTACGTTCGAGCCGCCGCGCCCCCGGTAGTCCTCGGAGCCGCCCGTGACCAGCACGCTGTCGTCGGGCAGCAGGGACGCGCTCGGGTAGCGCGTGCCACGCTCCAGCGTCGGGCCGTCCTTGAAACGCGGGTCGGCGTCCTTCAGGTCGACCAGCCGGGACTTGTCGCTGGACTTCTCGGACTCGCCGATCCCGCCGCCGCCGATCACCATGAACTTCTGGTCCTGGGCGGGCGGCAGCATCACCGTCGCCGAGGTCTCCATCTGGTCCGGGTCGCTCAGACCGGGGATCTTGTCGAACTTGTTGGTCTTCAGGTCCCAGATCCCCGGGTCACGGCCGACATCGGCGGGCCCGTACCCGGAGTTGGAGCCGCTGTAGAAGAGCTTCCCGTTGTCCATCAGGAAGACCGCGGGGTAGGTGGGGAACTTCTGGATGTCCCCGGTGTACTCCCAGGTCCGCTTCTTCGGGTCGTAGATCTCGTTCTTGCCGGGGACGAGCTGGCCGATCTCGTCGAGCCCCGAGAGCGCCAGCACCTTGCCGTCCCGGAGCGTGGTCAGCGTGGGGTACCAGCGGGCCTCGTTCATCGGGTCGACGCTGATGTACTTCTCCGCGACCGGGTCGAACTCGTACGCCTCCTTGATCCCCTGGAAGTCCTTCTTGTCGAGCGCCAGCTTCTGCCCGATGCCGTACACGTTGCGGGCGTCGGAGCCCTTCATGCCGTGCACCCGGTAGTTGTCCTCGGCGCCGGTCTCGTACTTCGCGCCGGACTGGCGCGCCTCGACGTAGACACGGCCCAGACCGGGGTCATTGCGCAGATACGCACCTGTGGTCTTGTCGAAGACCTTCGTGGCCTTCTCCACCAGGATCGGGTCCTTGGAGACGAACGTCTTGCCGTTCTCCTTGCCGGTGAACACCGTGCCCGCGGGCAGGGTGATCGGCTTGTCCGGGTCCTCGTTGTGGACGACCATCAGGCCGCCCGCCTTGGTGACATCGCCCTTGAGCTTCTCGTACCGCTTCGTGCCGCCGGCTATGAGGAGCTTCCCGTCGGGCAACTGGGAGTGCCCGGAGCAGAACAGGTCCTTGGGGGTGGGGATCTTCTTGTACGTGTCGGTCGCCGGGTCCCAGAGGATCGACTCGAAGGTGCCCGCGTCGAAGTTCTTCTGGTTGTTCCCCGAGCCGGCGATCAGCAGCACCTTGCCGGTGTGCAGCAGCGAGGCGTGGATCGAGTTGATCCGGAACCTGGCCGGGACGTCCAGGAAGTCCCAATAGCCGTTCGCCGCCTTGTAGTCCGGGCGGTTGATCTTGTACTCGTGGTACTGCTCCGAGCCGAACCGGTAGAGCGCGGGTCCGTTGAAACCGGCGACCGCGACGACGACCGCGGCGCCGATCGCGAGGCGCCTGGCCCGGTTCCTGCGGTGGTTCTGCCGGACGGGAATCGCGCTCATTTCTTACGTCCCCCAAGGGAAATCCGTGCTGTCGGTGCAGTGGGTTCTGCCGGTGCCGGTGCCGGTGCCGGTTCGGCGGGGTGCGGGAACTGCGGCAGCGGTGCCGTACGGTCCAGTGGCGCCGTACGGTCCAGCGCTGCCGTGCGGTCCAGCGGTGGTACGGCGTGATCCGCGCCCGCCCCGGGTGTTCCCGGGCCCCCGGAAGCGCGACCGCCGCGATGCGCGCCGCGCCTGCGCTTCGCGCGCTTCTCCTGGCGCAGGGACCACCACCAGATGAAGACCGGCGCCGCCGTGATCAGCATCGCCAGCGTCGCCCATGTCAGCATCGCCGGATGGTCGTGCCCGAGGACGAACGAGGCGATCACCGAACCGCCGAAGACCAGGATGAAGAAGAAGTGCACCCGGAACGTGCCGAAGAGGGTGTCCGGGCTGGACGAGTCGCCCTTCGGCGTCACCACGAAGCTGCTCTTGCGGCGCAGTACGGCGTCCATCAGCGAACGGGCGTACAGCGGCGCCGACATGGCCGACATCGCCATCCCGGCGAGCCCGCCGGAGCCCTCCGGCTCGTGCGGTGAGACGTTGTGGCGGCGGTTCCAGATGTAGAGGCCGATCTGGAGGGCCGAGGCGTTCCCGTACAGCATCATCCAGATCGCCGGGTCGATCTGGACACCCGAGGCGCCCATGCCCAGGAAGAGCGCGCAACTCAGCGCCGCCAGGATCCAGTTGAGGGCCGACATCGGATAGAAGATGATCATCATCGTGTAGTTGAAGAGCTTGCCCGGGGGCAGCGAGGAGAAGCCCTTCCAGTACTGCTTGAGGATCGTCTCGTACGTACCGCGCGACCAGCGGAGCTGCTGGGTGAAGAAGTCCGTCCAGGCGGACGGGCCCTCGCCCACGGCCAGGACGTCGGGGGTGTAGACCGAGCGCCACTTGTTGCCGGAGGCGGGGTTGCGGTGGCGGTGCATCTCGAAGCCGGTCGCCATGTCCTCCGTGATGGAGTCGTACAGCCCGCCGATCTGCTTGAGCGCCCTGATCCGGACCGCGTTGCTCGTACCGACGAACATGGGGGCGCCGTAGCGGTTGCCCGCGCGCTGGATCAGCGCGTGGAAGAGGAACTGCTGCGACTCGGCGGCCTTCGTGACGAACGAGTCGTAGTTCCCGTACACCTGCGGGCCGATGACGAAGCCGACGTCCGGATCGCGGAAGTAACCGAGCATCCGCTCCAGGTAGTTGGGCATCGGCACATGGTCGGTGTCGACGGAGGCGAAGTACTCGTAGTCGTCGCCGTGCGCGTCCAGCCAGGCGTTGTAGTTGCCGTGCTTCGTCTTGGCGCGGTGGGCGCCCTTGGGCTGGTTCCACTTCGCGATGCCCTTACGGGAGAAGTGGTGCACGCCCAGCCGGGCGCAGACCTCCTTGACCGCCGGGTCGTCGCCCTCGTCCAGCAACCAGACGTGCATCACGCCCCGGTGCCGGATGCGGACCGCGGCCTCCAGCGTCTTCGTCACCATCTCCAGGGGCTCTTTGCCCGGCACGAAGGAGGTGAGGAAGGCGACGCGCGTATCGCTCTCGGGCACGACGGGGACCGGATCACGCGCCACCAGCGTCGCGTGCGCGTTCGAGAGGACATTCATGGTGCGGAACAGCTCGATCAGACCGATCGAGACGAGCATCACGATGTCGAGGACGAGGAGCGTGTCGTTCTTGAGGTTGGGGTCGCGCTCGGTCCAGTGCTGCGGCTGCATCAGCCAGACGAAGAGGCCGAGCGAGAGCAGCGGCGCCGCGCCGAGCAGCAGGGCGGCCCGGATGCGGTGCGTCTCCTGGGAGAGCAGCGAGCGGTACTGCACCGTGTACGGTTTGTCCGCGTCGGGCCTGGTCAGCGGCCCGGCGAGCCGGCTGTAGTGCTCGTAGTCGTACTTCGGCAGGACGTTCTTCGGCGGCCGGGGCCGCTGCTGTCCGGCCCTTCTGAGGTGCGAGGGTATGCGGAGCTGGGTGGTCCTGGACGCGTCGGTCTCCTGCCGGTCGCCGTCCGGCCCGTGTGGCGTCGACGTCATGAGTCATCCCCCCGCACGCACACGTACTGCGTGATGGATCGAGTTTTTCGTCCGGATGTTCCGTCCGGAGTGGCCCCCTGGCCATCACTCCGGGCATGCGAATCGCGGCTTCTGTCTCCTTCTGACCGGAAATATGACCGGTCCGGTTGCGCGATGTCGCCGACGACACCGTGCACGCCGTGTCCGTACGGGCCCCCGCCCCGCCGCACCGCCGTCACTGGAACAACTCGGCACGCCGCGTACAACTGTGCGGATCGCGTGTTCCTTTGATGGTGATGAGTTGAGGATAGGTTGTCCGACCATCGTCCGGATCGCAAGGGAGAGAAGAGCTGATTGCTGTTCATCTGGGCGATTTGTGTGTTCGGTGTGACGGATGCGATGGCGAGCAGTCGCCAAGATTGGCGGGTTTCCGCGAGTCGTAGGCCGGCGCGGGAATGAGTCGGCGCGGGAATGAGTGAAGCCCCCTCACGTGGCGTGAGGGGGCTTCACTGTGCGTGCGCCGCCAGGGACTCGAACCCCGGACCCGCTGATTAAGAGTCAGCTGCTCTAACCAACTGAGCTAGCGGCGCCTGCTGACCTGGAGAACTGTACCCGACAGGGAGGAGTGGCTCCGACCATTTGATGGCTGTTACGGCCTGTCGGATTGTCTTTTCTTACCTTCGATCCGTCAAAATGCGATTTGTCTGGACAGTTGCCCCACCAGCGCCCGTGCCACCGGGCTGAAAGATCTTGAACGAAGAGTCTCTCGATGAGCTTGATGAGGATGAGTGTGGAGGGGATCGCATGACCGTCCCGGTCTTCGAGGAGTACGAGCCCGCTCTCGACTGTCCCTGCGCCGGGTGCGCCGAGCGGCGGCGTGATCTGGCCAAAGGCCTGCCCGTACGGTCCGGCGGCCACCCGGCCGCGCACGGCGCCCGGCGGGCGCTGGTCCTGATGACCGCAGCCGGGGTCGCGCTCGGCACGGCGGGCGTGGAACCGGCGCGCGCCGCCGGACCGGTCGCCCGGGCGGCCTTCGACCCCGACCCGGAGACACCACAGGGCGGCAGCGGGCCCCTCCACGGACGGCCCCTGCCCGGCCCCGGCTCGGACAAGCCCACGGCGGAGCCCCATACGTCCACCCGCGCCGAGATCATCAACCGCGCCAAGCTGTGGGTGAACGCCAAGGTGCCGTACAGCATGGAGGAGTACTGGACGGACGGGTACCGCCAGGACTGCTCCGGCTATGTCTCGATGGCCTGGAACCTCGCGGGCAACGAATGGACCGGCAGCCTCGCGGAGTTCGGCGTACGGATCGAGCGCGAGGAGCTGCAACCCGGCGACATGCTGCTCTTCCACAACCCGGCCGACCCGAACAAGGGGTCGCACGTCACGCTCTTCGGCGGCTGGACCGACTACACGCACACCTACTACGTGGCGTACGAGCAGACCAAGCCGCACGCCCGCGTCCAGTCCACGCCCATGGCGTACTGGAACAACTCCAGCCGCTACATCCCCTACCGCTACAAGGGCGTGATCGAGAGCGGCGACGGCAAGGGCCCGGAAGGGGGTACGGGGAGCACGGGCGGCGCGTCCGCCGCGTACCCCGGGGCGCGCGCCTTCGGCCCCCGCGCCAACAACAAGCACGTCACCCAGCTCGGCCGGATGCTCGTGAAACGCGGCGGCAAGCGCTTCTACGCCCAGGGGCCGGGACCCCGGTGGGGCGAGGCGGACCGGCGGGCCACCCAGGCGTTCCAGCTCGCGCAGGGCTGGCGCGGCAAGGCGGCGGACGGGATGCCGGGGCCGGGGACCTGGCGGTATCTGGTGAAGGGCCTCGGGAAGAACATCGCGCGGGGCGCGGGTAAGGGCGGGGGCGGGGGCGGGGGCGGACAGGGCGTCGTCGTCCCCGCGGGCCCGCCGGTCGCCGCCGCGAAGCCGTCGGCGCCGCACACGACCGCGTTCCCCGGGAGCGCGTACTTCCGGCCCGGCGCGGCCAACCCGTACGTGCTCCAGCTCGGAGAGCAGCTCGTGAAGCGGGGCTTCGGCCGGCACTACACCACGGGTCCCGGGACGCGGTGGACGGAGGCCGACCGGCGCAACGTCGAGGCGTTCCAGCGGGCCCAGGGCTGGCGCGGCGCCGAGGCCGACGGCTACCCGGGCCCGGCGACCTGGCGGCGACTCTTCGCATGACGGACACGAGGATGACGGTGACGATGACGACCACCCCGCAACCGCAACCGAACGACGACGAGGACGGCCTGCGAGGGCTGTTCACGGTACGCCCCGAGCCGGCGCCCGAGCCTGTGGCCGAGCCCGAGCCCGAGCCCGATCCGGCCCCGGTCGAGTCGGCCGACGCGGCCGAGTTGGAGGAGCGCGAGAAGCCAGAGGGACCAGAGGCGCCAGAGGGGCTTGAGGCGGCTGAGGTGCCCGAGGCGCCTGAGAAGCCCGAGGACGGTGTCGGCTTCGACGACGTGGTGGCCGCCGGTATCGCGGACGCCGTATCCCCGGCGGCACCAGCGGACCTGGAGGCACCAGCAGATCCGGAAGCCTCAGCAGATCCGGAAGCCTCAGCAGATCCGGCGGCCTCAGCGGTCCCGGTGACCCCAAAGCTCCCGGTGACCCCAGTGCTCCCCGTGGCCCCAGTGCCCCCCGCGGTCCCCGTGCTCCCTGCGGCCCCACGGGACGAGCGTCCCGCGCTCGAACTGGGGCCCGGTGCCTTCGGTCGGGGCAACGGGGTCTCCGTACGGTCCGGGCGCCCCGGGTACCCCGGTGACCGTCCCCGCTGGAGCCCGCTCATCGTCGGTGAGTCCACCCACGAGATCCCCGTCCACCTCCTCTTCCGCGACGAGGCCGAGGCGCCGGCGCCCGCCGGGGGACCGGTCAGACCCACCGTCGTGGGGCGCCGGCTCGGGACCGGCGAGCAGCCCCGGATCCGGCCCGCGCCCGCGCCGGTGCCCGTCGTCCCCGCGCGTGCCGCGCCGTCCGGCGATCCGCATCTCACCGAACGTCCCGGCCCCGCGCTGCCCGGCTGGGCCGCCGTGCTCGTCGGACTCGGCGCGCTGCTCGGGTGCGCGGCCGTGACCTGGTGGGCCGGGGCCCTGCCGGGCGCGGTGACGAAGGCGCTGCGGATGCCGTCGTACCCGTACGACGGCATCGGGATCGTGGAGTGGGCGCTGCTCACGCTCGGTGCGACGGTCGCGCTCTTCGCCTTCGGCGGGCTGGGCCGCGGCCGGGCCGGTCAGGCGTGGGTGCTGACGCTCTTCGGCGACTACCGGGGGAGCGTGCGCCGTACGGGACTGCTCTGGGTGAGCCCGCTCCTGCTGCGCCGCGGTGTGGATGTACGGCTGCGGCACTGGCGCAGCGAGCCGATGTCCGCCGTCGACTCGAACGGTACGGCGCTGCGCGTCGTCGTCCTCGTCGTCTGGCGCGTGCGGGACACCGTACGGGCGGCCCTCGGCGTCGAGGACCACGAGGAGTATCTGCGGGAGCAGGTCGAGGCCGCGATGGCGCGGGTGCTCTCGCAGCTTCCCGCCGACGCGTTCCACGACGAGGCGCCGACCCTGCGCGACGCGGAGGCGGTCGGGAACGCGCTCACCCGGATGCTGTCGGCGGAGGGCCGGCCCGTCGGCGTGGAGGTCTTCTCGGCGCAGCCGACGCGGATCGAGTACGCGCCGGAGATCGCCGCGGCGATGCAGCGCAGCCGGATCGCGGCGATCGACGCCAGGCACCGGGACTCCGTCCTGACGTCGGTGGTGGACGCGGTGGACGACACGGTGCACCGGCTGACGACACGTGGCCTGGTCGAACTGGACGACTACGAGCGCAAGGCGCTGGTGAAGGACCTCACCGTCGCGTTCTACACGGGCCGGCAGGAGGCCGGGGCGCGGCTGTGAGCGCCCCGGAGGCCCGCCAAGTGGTCTGGACCGCATGGTGAGTTGTTATGGACACGACCACAATTCCTTCATACTCTGAGACTTGGTCCAGACCAACAGTCGTATTCTCTCTGCGCGCGCGTGCGGCACGGCTCACCGAACTCCCCCACGTTCTCTGGAGCGAAGCATGCGAAAGAAGATGGGTGCGGCCGTCGTCGGCCTCGCCGTCACCGCCGTCTCCCTGCTCGCCACCGGCAGCGCCAGCAGCCACGGCTACACCGACTCACCGATCAGCCGCCAGAAGCTCTGCGCCAACGGAACCGTCGCCAACTGCGGCAACATCCAGTGGGAACCGCAGAGCGTCGAGGGGCTCAAGGGCTTCCCGGCGGCCGGTCCCGCCGACGGCAAGATCTGCTCGGGCGGCAACGGCCAGTTCGCGCAGCTCGACGACCCGCGCGGCGGTACGTGGCCCACCACCAAGCTGTCGAGCGGCCAGAGCCACACCTTCCGCTGGCAGTTCACCGCCCGGCACTCCACGACCGACTTCCGCTACTACATCACCAAAAACGGCTGGAACCCTTCGCAGCCGCTGACCCGCGCGGCACTGGACACCCAGCCGTTCCTGACGGTGCCGTACAACAACCAGCAGCCGCCCGCCACGCTCTCGCACACGGGCACGCTCCCGTCGAAGTCGGGGCGGCACATGATCCTGGCCGTCTGGACGGTCGCGGACACGTCGAACGCGTTCTATGCCTGCTCCGACGTCCAGTTCTGACCTGACGGGCAGTCAGTAGGTAAAGACCTTGGGAGTACGGCGTCTTCGGCCCGGTACCAAGCGGGGCGAGTGCGGACGGACCGTCAACAGGCGCCGCTCCCAAGGGGCGTGAGTGCGCCAAGGGGTGTTTGGCGATGGCTGGAATTGGGGCACCATTCCCGCATCGGTCATCGCGCGTAGACCCGTGCGACAGCCGCGGAGTTCACGCTGTGGACGCTCCTTGCCACCCCGGTCAGGGAGCGTCTCCCCCCATATGCCCGGAGGTTTTCCGTCATGCGCAGACGTCTGGCACTTCCTCTCGCAGCAGCCGTACTCTCCCTCCCCACCGCCCTCCTGACGGCCACTCAGGCCACTGCCGCACCGGCCGACAAGCCGCAGGTGCTGAGCAGTTGGACGCAGGAGAGCGCGGCGAGCTACAACTCCTGGGTCGCGGCCCGTGGCAGCCAGGGCTCCTGGACGTCCTACGGCTTCGACTGGTCCACGGACTACTGCTCGTCCTCGCCCGACAACCCGTTCGGCTTCCCCTTCCAGACCTCCTGTGCCCGGCATGACTTCGGCTACCGCAACTACAAGGCGGCCGGTCAGTTCGAAGCCAACAAGGCCCGGCTCGACTCCGCCTTCTACGCGGACCTGAAGCGGGTGTGCGCGGCGTACTCGGGCGCGCAGAAGGCGTCCTGCGACGGGACGGCGTGGACGTACTACCACGCCGTGGACATCTTCGGCGTGGACGGACAGAAGGGCGGCGGCGCGAAGAGCGCGGCCTGATCTTTGAGCGCCTGATCCTGGGCGTCTGATCGTGAGTTCCTGATCTTTGAGCGTCCGGCCCCCACGTCCGGACGCGAGGAAGGCCCCCCGCTCACGCGAGGGGCCTTCCTGTGTCGGTGCGCCGCCAGGGACTCGAACCCCGGACCCGCTGATTAAGAGTCAGCTGCTCTAACCAACTGAGCTAGCGGCGCCTGCTGACTCGAAAATAATACCCGGTGCTCCGGGGTGCTCCGAACCAGCGCCCGCGGCGGCCCTGACCCTAGATCGTCAGCGCCAGCGCCACCGGGGCCGCCCCGCGGTTCAGCGACTCCGCCGCCGCGCGCAGCCGGTGGGCGTGTTCGAGCGGGAGGGAGAGGGCGAGGCACCCGACCGCCGAGCCCGCCGTCAGCGGGACGGCCGCGCAGACCGTGCCGACCGCGTACTCCTGGAGGTCCAGTACGGGGACGGTGGACGGATGGCCGTCCAGCCGGGAGAGGAGCAGCCGCTCGCTGGTGATCGTGCGGGAGGTGAACCGGGCGATCTTGTGGCGGGCGAGATGTTCCTTGCGGCTGCCGTGGTCGAGCTGGCTCATCAGGCACTTGCCGATCGCGCTCGCGTGGGCCGTGGTGCGGAAGTCCACGTACTCGTTGACGGCGGGCGTGAGGGGGCCTTCGGAGACCTGGGTGATCTTGATCTCGCCGTCGACGTAACGGCTGACGTAGATGGCCGCGCCGATCGCGTCGCGCAGCCCGGCGAGGGTGTCCTGGAGCCGTGTTTCGAGGACCTGCGCCCGGTCGGCGCCGGAGCCGAGCAGGGTCAGCGAGTCGCCGATCACATAGGCGCCGTCCGTCGCCCGCTCCACGTACCCCTCGCGGCGCAACATGGCGAGGAGCGGCGCGAGATGTCCGGCCGGCAGCCCGCTCTCGCTGGCGATACGGGCTGCGGTCACGCCGCCGCCGTGCCGGGACACCGTCTCCAGCACACGCAGGACGTACCGCACCGAATGGAACGGCGCGGTCGGCTCCGGCTTCAGCACCACGGTCCCCCCTTGGCAGGTTGTTACCGCAAGCTCACCCCCACGATAACCGTCAAGGGTGCGGAAAAGGGCCGCTGTTGACCACCGGATTCGGCGCGGCCCAGGTCTCTGTACTGGGCCGCGCCACTCTGGCATATGCCAGAGGGATAATTCTTCAACAGAGTGTGAGGTTGCTGTGCAGGTCAGGGCGCGCTCCGCGGACCGCCAGGTATGCGCCGGGCGTACGCCGGGCGCAAGGCGCTCAGAGCACCGCGCCGAGGAATTCCCGCGTACGTTCGTTCTCCGGGTCCGTGAAGATCTTCTCCGGCGGTCCCGACTCGATGACCTTCCCGGCGTCGAACATCATCACCTCGTCGGAGATGTCCCGGGCGAAGTTCATCTCGTGGGTCACGCAGAGCATCGTGATGTCCGTGGTGTGGGCGATGTCCCGCAGGACGTCCAGGACCCCGGCGACCAGCTCCGGGTCGAGCGCCGAGGTGACCTCGTCCAGCAGCAGGATCCGCGGCCGCATCGCCAGCGCGCGGGCGATGGCCACGCGCTGCTGCTGCCCGCCCGAGAGCTGGGTCGGCTTCGCCTCGCAGCGGTCGCCGAGCCCGACGAGGTCGAGCAGTTCACGGCCGCGCTCCTCGGCCTCGTCCTTGCCGAGCCCGAGCACCCGGACGGGCGCCTCCGTGATATTGCGCAGGACGTTCATGTTGGGGAAGAGATTGAACTGCTGGAAGACCATTCCTATGTTCTTCCGCACCTCGCGCACGTGCTTCTCGCTCGCGGGGAACAGCTTGTCGCCGTTGATGGTGATGGTGCCCTCGTCGGGTTTGACCAGCGTCATCAGCAGCCGCAGGATCGTCGTCTTGCCGGATCCGGACGGGCCGACCAGAGTGACGTGCTTTCCCGGCTGTACGGAGAAACAGAGGTCGTCGAGGACGGTGTTCGAGCCGAATCTCTTCGTGACGTTCTCGAAGCGGATCAGCTCGGTGTCCGTAGCGGTATCGGTGGTGTCAGTGCGGTCAGCGGACAAGACGACGCTCCAGGGCTCGCATGAGAAGAGAAGCCGGATAGGCGATAAGGATGAAGGCGACACCGACCACCGTCAGCGGCTCGGTGTACTGGAAGGTGGCCGCGCTCTCCAGCCGGGACTGCTGGAGCATTTCCAGCACACTGATCCCGGCGAGCAGCGGGGTGTCCTTCAGCATCGAGATGACGTAATTTCCCAGCGCCGGCACGATACGCCGGATCGCCTGCGGCAGGATCACCGCGATCCACGTCCGGCCGACGGGCAGGCTGAGCGCGGTGGCCGCCTCCCACTGGCCGGCGGGCACCGCGTCGATTCCGGCCCGGTAGACCTGTGCGGTGTACGTCGAATAGTGCAGCCCGATCGCGAGCGTGCCGGTGGTCAGACCGGAGAACTGCACGCCCCACTCGGGCAGGACGAAGAAGAAGAAAAAGAGCTGTACGAGCAGCGGTGTGTTCCGGATGAATTCGGTGAAGACATGGACCGGCCACCGGATGAGACGCGTCGGCGCCCGGAATCCGATCGCCCAGACCAGACCGAGGGTGAAGGAGAGGAGCGAGCCCACGACGAGGACCTGGAGGGTGAGGAGCAGCCCGTCCCAGAAACGTGGCATGAAGTCCGCGACGGCGGACCAGTCCCAATTGTTCATCGGGTGCCTCCCGGTGTCCCCGGGGTGCCCGGTGTCATGGTGATGCCGATTCCGGCCTTCGTCTTCCGCTCAAGCGCCTTCATTCCGCGCGTGAGGACGAACGCGAGCACGAAATAGATGACCAGGGTGATCGAGTAGATCTGCGCGCTCTCCTGGGTGGCCAGCCGCACCAGATAGGCGGCGAACGACACATCGGCCACCCCGAGCAGGGAGACGAGCGCCGTGCCCTTCAGCAGTTCGACGAGGAGATTGCCGAACGGGGGGATCATCTCCGGTATCGCCTGCGGCAGCAGGATCAGTCGCATGCGCTGCCACGGCGTGAAGTTGAGGGCGATACCGGCCTCGCGCTGCGCGGGTACCACGGAGTTCAGCGCGCCCCGCACGACCTCGGCGCCGTACGCCCCGTACGACAGGCCCAGGGCCAGCACGGCGGCCCACATCGGGACGAGGGCCCAGCCGAACAGGCCGGGCATCACGAAGAAGAGCCAGAACATCAGCACCAGTGCCGAGGTGCCGCGGAAGATCTCCGTGTAGAAGCCCGCGAGGAATCGGACGGTACGCGAACGGTGCGTACGGGCCATTCCCACGGAGAATGCCACGAAGGTGGCCAGCGCCGCGCTGTACAGGGTGAGTTGAACGGTGATCCAGATACCGGGAAGCACCCAGTGGGTCCAGAGGCCGGCTGTCATGCGCACAGCTCCTCTGCCGTCATGGTGGTCATCTCCGACTCGGCGAAGCCGAACGGCTTGAGAATGCGGAACAGTTCGCCGCTCTTCTTCATCTTGTGGATCTCGACGTTGAAGGCGTCCCGCAGACCGGAATCGGTGGGCCGGAAGGCGAAACCACCGCCGTCGACCTTCTTCTTTCCGTCCACGACCGGTGCGAACGGTTCGGTCGCCTCGGCCTTGCGGCTGTTCTTGACCACTTCGCGGCCGGTCAGCGCCGTACCGGCGAAGACGTCGACCCGTCCTGATTCGACGGCGTTCAGCCCCGCGACCGGGTCCTGGAGGATGACGATCTCTTTCTCGGGTATCCCGGCGGAAATCGCGTAGTCGATCTCCGCGTAGCCGGCCCCCGTGGCGAGTTTCGCCTTGGAGCGCACCACGTCCTGATAGGAGAGCAGCTTCTTCGGATTCCCCTTGCGCACGAGGAAGGAATCCAGCATCTGATACTCGGGATCGGCGAAAATGACCTGCTTGCACCGTTCCGCGTTGATGTACATCCCCGCCGAGACGACATCGAACTGCTGCGCGTTGAGACCGGGTATCAGCGAGGAGAAGTCGGTCGCGACCGGCTGTACGGAACCGATGCCGAGCCGCTTGAAGATGACCTTCGCGAGTTCCACCGCCTCGCCGGTGAAATCGCCCTGGTCGTTGATGTACCCGTACGGTGCCTCGCCGGCGATCCCGAGCCGTACCGTGCGCTGCGATTTCAGCCGGGCGAGGGTGTCCCCTGTCGGAACCCGGCTGCATCCGGCGGCGCCGAGCGCCCCCGCGGCGCCCAGCACAGCCGTACCCAGCAGCAAGGAACGTCTGCGTATGGACCGTTTTGGTGCTCTTTCCGAGGTGTTCTCAGGTGGTGAGGCCATGGGCGCGCGGCTACCCGACTCCACCGGGGTTATGCGCGTCAATTTGAGCCGATCTTGCACATCCGGTGTGCCCTTGACTCGGGGGACCGGACGAGGACCATGAAGACATGACCGATCGATTTGTCACCGTGTCATTGGACAAGCGCGGCGTGCACTGCACCGCGAAACTGCTGGACGACCGCGCCCCGGTCACCTGCGCGGCGGTGTGGGAGGCACTGCCGCTGGGCTCGGACGTCTACCACGCGAAGTACGCGCGCAACGAGATCTACGCGCTGTTTCCAGCCTTCGCCGCCGAGGAGCCACCCCTCGAAAACCCGACAGTGACCCCGATCCCCGGGGATCTGTGCTACTTCACCTTCTCCGACACGGAGCTGGGCACGTCGTCGTACGGATACGAGGAGAAGGCCACCGCGGGCCGCCGCACGGTCGTGGATCTCGCCCTCTTCTACGAGCGCAACAACCTGCTGATCAACGGCGACATGGGGTGGATCCCCGGCATCGTCTGGGGCACGGTGGTCGATGGCCTCGACCGGATGGCCGACGCCTGCCAGGACCTCTGGCGGGCGGGGGCCATCGGCGAGACGCTCAGCTTCCGGCGCGCGTAGGGGCGCCCGGGGGCGCCGGGACCCTGTGCGCGAGGCGCCCAAGGGCTTCGGGCCCCGAGCCCCGGCGCTCAGGCCCCGGCGGGCGCCGCGCTCCGGCGCTCAGGCCCCGGCGGGCGCCGGGATCCGGGCCGCCCCCGACTCGTACAGCGCGTGCGCCGCGCGCAGCACCAGCTCGTCCGCGTGGCGCGCCGCGACGATCTGCACCCCGATCGGCAGCCCGTCCGCGTCCACCCCGCACGGCACCGTGGCGGCGGGCTGCTGCGTCAGGTTGAACGGGTACGTGAACGGCGTCCACGCCGTCCAGCGCCGCTGCCCCGAGCCCCTCGGCGTCTCCACGCCCGCCTCGAACGCGGTGATCGGCAGCGTCGGGGTGACCAGCAGGTCGTACGACGTGTGGAAGCGGCCCAGCCGCCGCCCCAGCTCCATCCGCGCGTCCACCGCCGCCAGATAGTCCAGCGCGCTCCGCCGCTCACCGGCCGCGATGATCTCCCGCAGCCCCGGGTCGAGCCCCTTGCGCTGCTCCTTTCCGAACGGCGCCACCAGCCGCGCCGCCCCCGTGAACCACAGGGTGTGGAAGGCCTCCACCGGATCGCTGATGTCCGGATCGGCCTCCTCGATGTACGCGCCCAGCTCGGCGAGCCGGCTCACCGCCGCCCGTACGGCCGAGGCCACCGCCGGGCGCACCGCGACCTGCCCGCCGAAGGACGGGGAGTACGCGATGCGCAGCCCCTTCACGCCGTCCACGCCCGCCGTCAGCGCGTCCCGGGCGGCCGGGGTCGGGGCGAGCTGCGACCAGTCCCGCCAGTCCGCGCCGCTGATCACGTCCAGGAGGAGGGCGGCGTCCGCCGCGTCCCGGGTCATCGGCCCGGCGTGCGCCAGCGTGCCGAAGGGGCTCGACGGATAGAGCGGAACGCGCCCGTACGTCGGTTTGAGGCCGAAGATCCCGCAGAAGGACGCCGGGATACGGACCGAGCCGCCGCCGTCCGTACCGACGGAGAGCGGCGCAGCCCCCAGCGCCACGGCCGCCGCGCTGCCGCCGCTGGACCCGCCGGAGGTGCGGGAGAGGTCGTACGGGTTGCGGGTCACCCCGTTCAGCGGGGAGTCCGTGACGCCCTTCCACCCGAACTCGGGGGTGGTCGTCTTCCCGACGAGGACCGCGCCGTGCTCCCGCAGCCGCGCGACCGCCGGGGCGTCCTCGTCCCACGCGCCGCCCGGCCGTACGGCCCGGGAGCCGCGCAGGGTGGGCCCGCCGCGCTGGAGGAAGAGGTCCTTCACCGAGACCGGCACCCCGTCGAGCAGGCCCTGCGGCTCCTTCCTGCGCCAGCGCTCGGCGGAGGCCGCCGCCTGCGCGAGCGCCGCCTCGGAGTCCACCCGTACGAACGCGTTGACCAGCGGCTGCACCGTCTCGATCCGGTCCAGTACGGCACGGGTCGCTTCGACGGGGGAGAAGTCGCCCTTCGCGTAGCCCGCCAGCAGCGCGCGTGCGGTGAGGTCGGTGAGGAAGGTGTGATCCGTGGTCGTGCGACCAGCAGCCGTGTGATCCCTGGTGCCGCGGTTCGTCATGTGGCCTCCGATGCGATCAGTCATGCATGGGGACGTACCCACGTTCCTTGTCCACCACGTGGGGAAACGGCTTTCCGCTCACCCACAGTTCGTACAGACCGACGAACTGCTCGCCCAGCCGGTCACGCCAGCCGACCGTGTCGCCGCTCATGTGCGGGGAGACGATCAGCCCGGGGACGTCCCACAGGGGGCTCTCCGGACCCAGCGGCTCCTGCTCGAAGACGTCGAGCGCCGCGCCCGCGATCCACCGCTTGGAGACCGCGGCGACGAGATCGTCCTCGACGACGAGCTGCCCCCGGCCCACATTGATGAACCGCGCGGACGGCTGCATCAGGCCGAACAGCCGGGCGTCGAACATGCCGCGCGTCGCGTCCGTCAGCGGCGCCGCGCTGATCACCCAGTCCGCCCGGGTCACCAGCCGGTCGAGCTGGTCCGCGCCGTGCACGCCGGGGCGCGCCGTACGGCCGGTGACGGCCACCGTCACGCCCAGCGCCCGCAGCGTATGGGCCACGGCCCGGCCGATCGGGCCCGCGCCGACCACGACGGCCCTGCTCTCCGCGACACGCAGCCCCTCGCGGTGCTGCCAGCGGCGCCGGCTCTGGAGCTCCAGCGTGCCGGGCAGATCCTTGGCCATGGCCAGTACGAGCCCCGCCACGTACTCGGCGATCGGCTCCTCGAAGATGCCCCGCGCGTTGGTGACGACGGTCTCCGAGGCGACCAGTTCGGGGAAGAGCAGCCGGTCCACGCCCGCGCTCGCGGTGTGCACCCAGCGGGGCCGGGGACCCGTACCAGGCCAGGCGTCCCGTACCGCGTCCGAGGTGAAGTCCCAGACCAGCAGGGCGTCGGCCAGCGGGAGCTGCGCGGCGAGGCCGTCCGCGTCGACCGACGTGATCCTGGCGTGTCCGGTGAGCCGGCCGAGGCGCGGCGGCGGGTCAGCCGTCAGGACGAGGAGGGTAGGTGGGGGCATGGGGAGCAGCCCTTCTGCCGGGGCCGATACACCCGGCGGGTGCCGGGCGCGGGCCGAGCGGAGTTTCCCGCTGGAAAATTCCGTGCAACGTCTGAGATGTACCGATTGACCACGCTCGCATCCCGCTCCTACCGTCGTCAACAAGAGCTGAACCCTGTCAGCGCGGGCGTGAGCAAGGGGCCGGCAATGGATGTCTCCTTTTTGGGCGGACCACAGCCACAGCGTGGTGTGGGAGTGGTCGCTCCGTTCGATTTCGCACTCGATCGCGAACTGTGGCGATGGGTGCCCGACAACATCTCGTTGCGTCTGACCAGAACGCCTTATGTGCCGGTCGAGGTCTCCCTCGACCTGGCCAGGCTGGTCAGTGAGCACGAGACTCTGGGGGAGGCGGTCCGGGCGCTGGGCGTCTCCGAGCCGGAGGTCGTCGCGTACGCCTGCACGTCGGGCAGTTTCGTCGGCGGCCCGGCCGGGGAGCGGGCCATGTGCGAGGCGATGACCAGGGCCGGGGAGGTGCCGTCACTCACCACCACCGGCGCCCTGGTCGAGGCGCTGGAGGAGCTGGGGGCGGGCAGGATCGCGCTGGTCACGCCCTATACGGAGTCCGTCACGCAGTCGCTGGAGGACTATCTGGCTGAGGTGGGGGTAGCCGTTACGGGTCGCGCTTTTCTCGGGCTGACGCGGGACATCTGGAAGGTGCCGTACCGGTCGGTCATGGACATGGCGCGACAGGCAGTCGTCGGGGCGGCCGACGCGCTGTTCATCAGTTGCACGAATCTGCCGACGTACGACGTGATTCCGCAGTTGGAGGCCGAACTGGGTATGCCGGTGCTCTCCGCCAACCAGGTCACCATGTGGGCCGCGCTGCGCAGGCTCGGCGCCCACGCGGTCGGCCCGTACCAGGCGCTGCTGCTCGACCCGCCGCCGGTACAGGCGGCCCCGCCGATGACGACGATCGCACCGATCGCACCGATCGCACCGATCACGCCGATCACGCCGATCTCGCTGGTGACCGCGTTCCCAGCGGTACCGCCGATCCCGCCGGTCACGCCGATCTCTCCGGCCGTGCCGAACCGGTCGGTGGCGCCGATGCCGTCGCAGGCATCGCCCGCGTCGCCCGTGGAGGGCTTGGAGGGTGTGCCGTCGGCGGAGTCCGTGCCTACGGTGGAATCGGTCGCTCCGGCGTCACCCGTCGCACCGGCCGGCCCCGGCGGGCCCGTCCCGCCGACCCTGCCGGACGATACGGAAGGATGGACATGACCACCGTCGGATTCCTCTACCCCGGCCACTCCGCCGAGGACGACTACCCGCGCATCGAGATGCTGCTCGCCGGCGACGTCAGACTGCCGGTCGTCCACACCGACATCGGGGAGGACGCCCACCGCGTCGACGCGCTGCTGGAGATGGGCGCGGGGGAGCGGCTGGCGGCGGGGGTGGAGGAACTGCGGCTGGCCGGCGCCGAGTCCGTGGTCTGGGCCTGCACCAGCGGCAGCTTCGTCTACGGATGGGACGGCGCGCACGACCAGACGCGCGCGCTGGCCCTGGCGGCGGGGCTGCCCGCGTCGAGCACGTCGTTCGCGTTCGCCCACGCCGTACAGGCGCTGGGCGCGGAACGGGTCGCCATCGCGGCGACCTACCCGGCGGACGTCACGGAGTACTTCGGGGTCTTCCTCAAGTCGGCGGGCATCGAGGTGGTGGCCGACCGGGCGAGCGGGATCATCACGGCCGCCGAGGTCGGCACGTGGGAGCGGGACCAGGTGCTGGAGCTGGCCCGCGCGGGCGACCACCCGGACGCGGAGGTCGTCCTCCTCCCGGACACGGCGCTGCACACGGCGGCGTATCTGCCGGAGCTGGAGGAGGCGCTCGGCAAACCGGTGCTCACGGCGAACCAGGTCTCGGTCTGGGAAGGGCTGCGGCTCGCGGAGCGCACGGCGTGGGCGCCGAAGCTGGGCACGCTCTTCGCGAGCCGGGGGTAGCCGCCGGGGCCGCCGGTCCGCGTCAATGCACGGACCGGCCCGGTCCGTGCACCCGGTCCGTGCGCCGGCCGGTCCGCGTATCGGCGCGGGAATAAACGGAGAGACCCTCCTGTTGGCTGCGGTGAAGTGACTTCACGTTGACGCACACGCAGGAGGGTCTGACCGGTGGACGAGGCGAGCCGAGGCGCTACGGAACGCGGCACGACGGAGACGGGTCCGGGGGCCGGTGACGCGGTCCGGGGAGCCGCCGACCCGATCCGGGGGACCGTACGGGGAACCGCGCCCGTACCCCTGTCCGTACTGGACCTGGTCACCGTGGGCAGCGGCTCCACCGCCACCGACGCGCTCCGTACGAGCGTGACGCTGGCGCGGCTCGCCGAGCGCCGGGGCTACCACCGGCACTGGGTCGCGGAACACCACTCCATGCCGGGCGTCGCGTCCACCTCGCCCGCCGTGATCCTCGCGCATCTCGCCGCCCACACCGAGCGCATCAGGCTCGGTTCGGGCGGCGTCATGCTGCCCAACCACGCGCCGCTCGTGATCGCGGAGCAGTTCGGCACGCTGGAGGCGTTCGCCCCCGGCCGCGTCGACCTCGGCCTGGGGCGCGCGCCCGGCACCGACGGGGCGACGGCCGCCGCGCTGCGCCGCTCCGACCGGCTGAACGAGGGCGCGGACGACTTCCCGAAGCAGCTCGCCGAGCTGACCCGCTTCCTGGACGACGACTTCCCCGACGGCCACCCGTACTCCCGTATCCACGCCGTGCCGGGACCGGTCCAGGGCCCGGCCGCGCGCCCGCCGATCTGGCTGCTGGGCTCCTCCGGCTTCAGCGCCCGGCTGGCCGGGGTGCTGGGGCTGCCGTTCGCCTTCGCCCACCACTTCTCGGCGCAGAACACCGTCCCGGCGCTCGACCTCTACCGCGAGTCGTTCAAGCCGTCCGCCGTGCTCGACGCGCCGTACGCCCTGATCGGCGTCGCGGCCCTGGCGAGCGACGACGAGCACGAGGCCCGCCGCCAGGTGCTGACCGGCGCGCTCTCGATGGTGCGGCTGCGGACGGGGCGGCCGGGGCTCGTCCCGACGCCGGAGGAGACCGAGGCGTACCGGTTCAGCCCGATGGAGGAGGAGTTCGTCAACGGCTGGCTCGGCAATATCGTGCACGGCACGAAGGGCGCCGTGGTCGACGGGCTGAACGACCTTCAGAAGCGCACGGGCGCCGACGAGTTGATGATCACGGCCAACGCGCACAGCGGCGAGGCGCGGCTGCGCAGCTACGAGCTGATCGCGGACGGGTACGGCCTGCCGGGGTCTGCCTGAGGCGCTGCCCGGGTCCCAGGGGGATCAACGGGCCCGGAGACGGCACCCCGTCTCAGGGGTGTCACCTGGGGGGTGGTGAGCGGAACGTCGGGGTTGGATCAGGGGCTGCCCGGATCCGGCGGGGAGCGCGGGGCCTCAGTCTGGAGACATGACCGAACCCTCCGCACGTCCCTTAGCCCCCGCGTCCCCGCCGACTCCCCTGGCTCCTCCGGCTCGTCTGGCCTCGCGCCGGCTCTCCCGCCGGGTCCTCCTCGGCGGCGCGGCGAGCGCCGCGCTCGTCGCGGCGGTCCCCGCGCGGGCGTACGCGCGGCCTGCCGCTCCGTCGTACCCACCGCTCGACACCAAGGCCCTGCAAGCCGCCATCGACGATCTGGAGCACCCGAGGGCCACGGGCGCGCAGCTCCGCGTCGGTGGGAGGGGCGGGCGTTGGTACGGCACGTCGGGCGTCGCCGATCTGCGCAGCGGACGGGCCATAAGGACCGGGGACCAGGTCCGGGCCGGCAGCATCAGCAAGGCTTACATCGCGACCGCCGTGCTCCAACTGGTGGGTGAGCGACGGCTGGTCCTGGAAGCCCCCGTCCAGCGGTACCTGCCGGATCTGCTGCCCGCGGAGTACCCGGAGATCCGGCTCTCGCACCTGCTGAACCACACCAGCGGCCTGCCCGACGAGAGCGGCCCCGACGTTCCGGACGTGAGCACCCCCGAGCTGATCCTCGCCCATCGGTACGACCGCTTCACACCGTCGCGCCTGGTGGCCCGGGTCACCCGTACGAAGCGGATGAAGTTCGACCCGGGCACGAAGCAGGAGTACCGGGGGATCAACTTCGTCCTGCTGGCGATGGTCGTCGAGCGGGTCACCGGCCGTTCGTACGGTGCGGAGATACGCCGCCGGATCGCCCGGCCGCTGGGGCTGACCGGCACGTACGCACCGGCGAGCGACGATCCGTATCTGCACGGTCCTCACGTCCACGGCTATCAGGAGATGAGCGACGGCAGACTGGAGGACGCCACCGTCTTCAACCAGTCGGCCGCCTACGGCAGCGGAGAGATGGTCTCCACCACCCGCGATGTGGAGACTTTCCTGGCCGCCCTCTTCGCGGGCGAACTCCTGCCGCCGCACCTGCTGGAGCACATGTTCACGCTGCCGCCGCCGGAGGTGCGGATGGTCGACGGCACCCCTGCCCGCTACTCGGCCGGGCTCCAGACGGTCACCGTCAACGGCGTCACGCTCTGGGGCAAGACCGGCGAGCGCTACGGATACCACTCGGGCGCGTTCGGAACCCTGGACCGGCGACTGCGGCTGGTCTGGTCCTACACGCCGGTACGGCGCGACGCCGAGCAGGGGCGGATGGCGGAGCGCATAGCCGCGGCCCTGACGAGCTGACGGGGCGGGCCTTCACCGGGCCCTCGCGGACCCGAACGGCCCGTCACACGCCGTTCGGGCTCACCGCCGCGATCATCTCCGCGATCCGTTCCGGTGCCACGGGACGGGAGAACAGCCACCCCTGTCCCGTGTCGCAGCCGATCCGCTGGAGCCGCGCCGCCTGCCCCGAGGTCTCCACGCACTCCGCCGTGACCGTCAGCCCCAGCCGGTGCGCGAGCTGGATCAGCGCCTCCACGATCGTCTCGTCCGCCGGGCTCGGGTGCACCCCCTCGTCGTACCGGAACCCCCGGACGAAGGAGCCGTCCAGCTTGAGGACCGAGACCGGCAGCCGGCTCAGATAGGCGAGGTTGGAGTAACCGGTGCCGAAGTCGTCGATCGCGATCCGTACGCCCATGTCGCTCAGCGCCTGGAGTGCCTGGAGAGGGCGGCCCGCCGAGCCCATCACCGCGGACTCCGTCAGCTCCAGTTGCAGCAGGTGCGGCGAGAGCCCGGTCTCCGCCAGGATCTCCGCCACGTCCCCGACCAGATCGGAGTCCCACACCTGACGTACCGCCACATTGACGCTGACGAACAGCGGCTGGGCGTGCGGGTGGTCGAGCTGCCAGCGCCGCGCCTGGCGGCAGGCCGTGCGGAGCACCCACCCGCCGAGCTGCACGATAGAGCCGTCCTCCTCGGCGATACCGATGAACCGATTCGGCGACAGGGTCCCGAACTGCGGGTGGTTCCAGCGGACCAGCGCCTCCACACCCCGGACGATCCCGTCGGCCATCCCCACCAGCGGCTGGTACTGGAGGACGAACTCCTCGCGCTCGACGGCCGGGCGCAGCGCCGAGGTGAGCGCCTGCCGGGTCATGCGGTGAGCGTTGCGCTCCGGGTCGAAGAGGGTCCAGCGGGCCTTGCCGTCGGCCTTCGCCCAGTACAGCGTGGTGTCGGCGGCCTGCATCAGTCCGGTCGGGGTGGTGCCTTCCGCGGCGCGCTCCACGACCCCGATCGACGCCGACACCGAGAGCCGCTGCCCGGCGAGGTCGAAGGGGCGCTGGAGCGCGGCGAGCACGGAGCGGGCGAGATCGGCGAGCTGTTCCGTACCGGTGGAGTCCTCGACGAGGATCGCGAACTCGTCGCCGCCGAGCCGGGCCACGAGGTGGCCGCCGCTGCGCGTGTACCCGCCGTGGTCGGCGCACTCGGTGAGCCGGCCCGCGACGGCGGCCAGCAGCCGGTCGCCGGTGCGGTGGCCCAGAGTGTCGTTGACGGCCTTGAAACCGTCGAGGTCGAGGTAGCAGAGACCGATCCGCCCTGTTCTGCCATCCCCTCGACCGTTTCCGGTGCCGCGGTCGTGGCCGCGCGCGGGGTACGAGGCCGAGACGCCGTACGCGACGCCGGTGCCGTACGCCGACGCGCCCGTGGTGTAGGTCCTGCTGCCGTACGTCCCGCCCTCGAACGGCCCGTCGTGGAAGGCCGACGCCTCCAGCGCCGAGGCGAGCCGTTCGAAGAAGAGCGTGCGGTTGGGCAGCCGGGTCACCGGGTCGTGCTGCTGGAGATGGCGCAGCCGCGCCTGGAGTTCGCGCCGGTCGCTGATGTCCGTGACCGACAGCAGTACGCGTTCGGTGTCCGGTACGGGCGCCACGGTGACCTCGGCCCACAGGGTCCGCCCGTCGGGGTGCTTGAGCCGCCGGGTGCAGCGGAAGCGGGCGCGCAGGCTGTCGAGGGCGTCGCGGTACGCGTGCCAGGTACGGGTGTCCGAGGCCAGGTCGAGGAGGTCGGCGGCGGCCTGGTCGGCCAGCGCGTCGGCCCGGGTGCCGAGGAGCGCGCCGAGCGCGTCGTTGGCGTCGAGGACGGTGCCCTCGCGGTCGAGCAGGGCCATGGCGAGCCGCGAGACATGGAACGCGGCGCTGTAGTCGCGCGCGGCACTCGTCCGGTGCGGCGCGCGGTGCTCGGTGCGGTCGGTCTGTTCGGCGGTGGTCCTGTCGTGCCGCTCGGTGTCGTCGTCGGGGACGGCCCGGCCCACGGCCTGACGCTCCGTACGGTCCGCACGCCCCGTACGGTCCGCACGCTCCGTGTTCGGCGGATGCCCGCCGCCCGCCGCCGCGACTGCCGCTGGACGCGGTCCTTCGGAGGTTCCGCTCACGGCTCGCTCCCGCGGTGCAGTCGTGTTGTACAGGGGGGTGGTGGAGACGGGTCAGCCAGAGAAAGTGTGCCGATCATAGAGGTAGGCCGGGTGGCCATTCCAGCTCCCCCGTACCGAAGAAGGCCCCGGAGGGGCGTACCCACGGCATCGAGCGATCGTTTCTGCACGGCTGTGGCACCGGGCCACCCGAAGGTGACCGGCTGTGACTTCGACGCCGCGCCCGGGGTGTCGGGCTTCCCTCACCCGCGTGGGGCAGCCCAACAGGGCGTACCCCGGCAAACCGGCACAAGGTGGTGGGTGACGTGCCCCGCGCGTCTGCCGTACCGCCTGTACCCCCATTCCGTAGCCGGAGGTCGATGTGGAGCGTCCGCAGCCACCCGAGGCAGTGGAAAGGCCCCGGCTGCGCAGGGCCGCTGCGGCCTTCACCTCCCTCATGGCGGTCGCCGCCACCTCGCTGGTGGCCGGGCCCGCCGCGATCGCGACCGCGCAGGGGCCCTGCGCCCTGCCCCGTACCGCCGCGCACCACTCCCTCGGACTGGACACCTGGAACGACGCCTATCCGCGCCCCGCCCGCTCCCTCGACGCGGTCATGGTCTTCCTCTCCTTCCCGGACTCCCGGCCGCTCGCCACCACGGAAGCCCTGGTGGCCGACCACTTCCCGGCCACCAGCCGTTTCTACGAGCGGGCCTCGTACGGCAGGTTCACGCTCCGCGCGCACCCGCAGCTCCGCTGGTTCGCGATGCCGCAGCCCTCCACCTCGTACGGGATACGGCGCGACTGGGAGCCGGCCCGGCGCACCGCCTATCTGCGGGACGCGCTGGCCGCCGCCGACCCGGAGATCGACTTCTCCCGCTACGACGTGGTCTATTTCGTCGCCGACCCGGACGCGCCCGGCGTCGACTCCGACGCCACGAAGGTGGTCAACTTCGACCGGCCGATGCGCGCCGACGGTACGGACATCAAGCGCGTCGTCACCGTCTTCGAACGCCATCCCCCCGACCGCAACGTGCTGGCCCACGAGACCGGACACGTCTTCGACCTGGCGGACCTCTACCACCGGCCGACGAACGACAAGGGCGACTGGGACACGTACGTCGGCGACTGGGACGTGATGGGCAGCCAGTTCGGGCTCGCGCCGGACTTCTTCGCCTGGCACAAGTGGAAGCTGGGCTGGCTGGACCGGCGGCAGGTGAGTTGTGTCTCACCCACGGGTACGACGCTGCTCACCCTCGATCCGGTCGCCGCCGAGCCCTCCTTCGGCGGCGGCGGAGGCGCGGGCACCCGGCTCGCTGTGGTGCGCACCGGCACGGACTCGGCCCTGGCGATCGAGGCGCGCGCCGCCACCGGCAACGACCTGCACACCTGTACGGAGGGGGTGCTGATCTACCGGGTGCGGAGCGGGAAGGCGTCGGGCGGCGGCCCGGTCGAGGTGGTGGACACGCACCCGGACAGCGAAGGGTGCTGGGAGCGGTCGGTCTACCCGCCGCTGGCGGACGCGCCGCTGGAGGTCGGCGAGACGTTCACGGTGCCGGGGGAGCGGACCCAGGTACAGGTGGCCGACCGTACGTCCTCGGGCGCCTTCACCGTCAAGATCACGCCAGGCGGTTGACGGCGCGGCGAGTGAAAGCGCCGGGTTGATGAAGGCATACGAAAAGGCCCCCCACCGGAGTGAGGGGCCTTTTCCGTCTGTGCGCCGCCAGGGACTCGAACCCCGGACCCGCTGATTAAGAGTCAGCTGCTCTAACCAACTGAGCTAGCGGCGCCTGCTGACGTCGTAGACCTTAGCACCCGGATCGGCGCGAAGAAAAATCGATGATGCGCAGGCGTTCGGGGAGGTCAGCCCAGGCGGCCGAGGGCTGTGCGCGCCGCCGTACGGGCGGCCCGGACGCACGCCCACAGCAGCACGTCGGGCCCCGGCAGCCACGGATGCCGGGTGTCGGGCGCCACCAGCCAGCGCGGCCCGGACCGGGCGCCGGGGGTGAGCGCCGGTACGGTCACGGCGTCGCCCGCGCCGTGGCAGAGCAGCGGCGGCGGCGCGCTGTCCCGCCCGTCGGGCCCCCGGCGGCCCCACTCCTCCCAGGCGAGCAGCGACGGCAGTCGCTGGGCGGTGCCGGGCGCCGCGAACAGCAGGGTGCGGCCCCGGTGCGCGGCGACGGGCCCCGAGCCGGGGCCGTCGCACCACAGCCGGTTGAGCATGTGCCGCCCGAACATCGACGGCGCGCTCACCACGTCGAAGGCCGAGCCGCAGGGCAGCACGCCCGGAGCGGCCGGGCGGGCGGCCCAGAGGGACAGGGTGGACCGGGGGTAGGGGCCCGCGGAAGCGAGCCAGTCCGCGCCGGCCGGGGTCACCCGGGCGGTCTGGTGGCGGTCCTCGTCGTGGAGGAGGCCGAAGATGTCGGTGCGTCGCTCGTCGTCGCTCCCTCCGGGGCTCAGGGGCTGTGCCGGGGATTCATCTCGTAACCATGCACTCATGACAGTAAGATCTACCGGGAGTAACGATTCGGTTCCCCAGAGTTCACGGAAACCGGGACAGGGTGGCGCAGAGGGGCGTAACCTGCGCCCCGGCATATGCCATGGCCCCGGTCACTGACCCGGCTGCGCGTCCCCGGCCAGCAGGTCTCTGCCGAACTCGACCATCTTCTTCGCGTAGTCCTCGGTCCACTCCGCGCGCCGCGCGATGTCCGCCGTCGTGAGCCGGTCGAAGCGGCGCGGATCGGCGAGCTGCGCGGCGGCGACCGCCTGGAACTCCACCGCCCGGTCCGTCGCGGCACGGAACGCCAAGGTCAGCTCCGTCGACCGGGCGAGCAGCTCGGCGGGGTCCTCGATCGATTCGAGATCGAAGAAGTGCTCGGGGTCGGCGACCGCCTCGGAGGGCTCGAAGAGCAACGGCGCCGGCCGCAGCCGCCGCTCGCTCCGCTCGGGATCCGCCATGTGTCTCCTCCTGCTCGTGCGTGTACCGGGCCCTCGGGCCACGGTCCATTGTCCCGCCCGCCGCAAGTGCGCCTCGGGGGGTGGGTCCGGTGTCAGGGGCGCCACGGGACGCGGTGGTTCGACCACTGCGCCCAGGTCGACTGCATGGCTTCCCAGCCGTCCGGGAACTTCACCGTCACCCCGAGCTGGACCGGTTCGGTGGACGGGTGCTCGTCCAGCAGTTCCGCGACGCCCGCCCGGCAGACCACGACGCAGGCGTGCCGGTGGCGGGAGGCCAGCACGCAGAGCCGGCCCGTCTCCAGGTGGAAGGCGGTGGCGTCCGGGCGGCCCGAGAGCGGGTGCAGGACGACCGTGACGTCGAACTCACGCCCCTGGAGCCGGTTCGCCGTGTCCACGGCGACGCCGCTCACCCCCAGCTCCGCCAGCGCCGCCCGGATCGCCGCCGCCTGGTCGCGGTGGGCCGTGCCGACGGCGATCCGGTCCGCCGTCACGGGCACCGGGCCGGGGGCGCGCTCGCTGGTGGCCGCCGCCCCCCGGTCGAGCAGCCTGCGCACCACCAGCGCCACGGCCCGTACCGCCTCGGGGTCCGTACGGGGCGTGCGCCGCGCGGGCAGCTCCAGCAGCCCCCACCCCGACGCGGCGGCCTCGTCCAGCACCCGGTCGGGCCCCGACCCGTCGGACGGGACGCCGAAAGCGAGGAGCCGGTCGCCGTGGTCCGTACCGCTGCGGAACGGGGTGTACGGATAGAACGCGTCCGAGACCAGCGGCGCCGCCGACGCGGGCAGCCGCCAGGAGACCGGCAGCCGGTGCTGCGGCAGCTCGGGGTTGTGCGCGAGGAGCGTGGAGACGGCGCTCGCCGACGGGTCGTACGAGAGCCCCGCCCACTGGTCCGCGCCCACCACGCTGAACGGGTCGAGCTGGCCGGGGTCCCCGACGAACAGCGCGTGCTCGAAGAGCCCGGCGACGGCGAGCAGCGCGTCCGAACGCATCTGGTACGCCTCGTCGACGATGGCGTGCCGCCAGGGCTCGACGCCCTGGACGTGCGCCCACTTCGCCGCCGTCGAGATGACGATGTCCAGACCGGCCAGGTCGGCGGCCTTCGCGGACTTCCGTACGTTCGCCAGCCCGTCCAGCGTCTTGTCGTACGGGTCGGGGTCGTTGCTGTGCAGCCGGCCGACGGGCAGCTCGGGGTTCTTCTCGGCGAGCCGGACGACCAGATCGTCCACCTGCGCGTTCGTCTGCGCGACGACCATCAGCGGGCGCCCCGCCGCGGCCAGTTCCAGCGCGGCCCGCACCACGAGCGTCGACTTGCCCGCGCCGGGCGGGGAGTCGACGACGACACCGCGGTGCGCGCCGTGCAGCGTGTCGCGCAGGATCGCGTCGGTGGCCCGGGTCGCGGCGGCGCCCGGGTCCAGGGCGGAGGACTGGTTCATCGGCGGGCTCCGGGGATCGGGTACGGGATCGGCGGCACGGGGCTCACAGGAAGTCCTCCTCGGTCACCGGATCCGGCACCGGCGCGGGAACCGTGCCGTCGAGGGTCGCCTCCGGGCCCGCCGGCGGGCCGCCGTGGGTCCACGGCGTGTGCTCCGGGTCCGGCAGCTTCGGGCCGCCGCGCTGGTCGTGCTCGAAGAGCGTCCAGGCGATCCGGTCGCCCTTGGCCGGTACGGAGCCCGGCGCGGGCTCCTTGCTCCGGCCCATGCGGTCGGTCAGCCGCACCACCAGCACGCCGCTCTCCTCCGCCGGCCCGCTCTCCTCCGCCGGCCCGGCCTCCTCGTACGGTACGGCCTCCTCGTACCGTACGAACTCGGCCGTCTGCGGCTTGCCGTCCAGCGAGCGGAACACCTTCACGCCCGCCCCGAGATGGGGGCGGTCGTCGGTGCGGACCGTGACCAGGGGGCGCGGGCTCGGCCGTTTGCTCTCGCTGTACGCCATCACCACCTCCGTCACCTCCCCGAGGAACGCCTCCCCGGCGAGCCGCCGCCCCGCCAGCACCAGCGGATCGTCCAGGGCCTCCTGCGCCTCCAGTTGGCCCTGGGCCGTCTCCCGCGAGGCGAGCTTCTGGGCCGCCGTCACCGCGTCGTCCCTGCGGGGCTGCGGCGGCTCCCCGGCGCGCACCCGGTCGCGGTGGCCGGTGAAGGACCAGCGGTCCCGCGTCCAGCGGTCACCGACGCGCTCGCCCTCCGGCAGCGCGCGCAGCAGGTCCAGGCCCTGCCAGACCGCGTCCCACGTGGGCCGCATGACGGACTCCAGCAGCTCGCGGATCCGCCGCTCGGCCGCCGTCAGCCGGGCCAACTGCTCCTCCGCGCCGGGCCCGTCCTCCGCCGCCGCGAGCGCGCCGCGCGCCCGGTCGTACGCCTCGATCGCGGGCGCCAGCAGCTTGTTGTCGAACGCCGGGTCCGTCGCGGGACCGGCCGGCGGGCACACCAACTGCCCTTCCCCGTCCCGCGCCAGCTCCGCCCGGAGCGCCGCCTCCGCGCCCAGGACGCCGTCCGGCGGAGCCAGCCAGGCGAGCAGCGCGCCCAGGTGCTGGTCCTCCAGGTTGGACTGGCCCGTGGCCCAGTGGCGGCCCAGCAGATCGGTCGTCGCGAGCAGCAGCGAGGAGCCGGGAACGCGGGCGCGCTCGCCGTAGTGCGTCAGCCAGCGGCCGAGCAGCGGCACGCGCGGCGGCGCCGGGTACGGCGCGTCCGGGTCGTCCTCCGCCGTCCGCCGGAACCGCATCGACCGGCCCAGCAGCCGGACGAAGTCGACACCGGGCCGGTTCGGCACGATCACCTGCGGCGCGTCCACGCACAGCTCGACCTCGACCTTGACCCGCTTCCCGGTCTCGGGGTCGGTCTCGTTGCGCTCGGCGGCCTCGATCACATCGGCGTACCCGTCCAGGTACGGCAGGACGGTCTCGGCCAGCTCGCCGAGGAACGCGAACCGCAGATCGCGGTCGCGCGGCTGCGCCACGGTCAGCAGCAGGGGCGCGGCCCGGTCCGTGCCCACGAGCGCGCCGAGCGGCGCGCCCGCCTCGCCCGCGGTGGTGAGCGGGACGAGCACGAGCGGCCGGTCGGAGATCCGGCGGTGCAGGACGGTCGTCAGCGGCTGGGCGCGTCCGCTCGCCGTGGCCTCCAGCCGGGCGAGCGTACTGATCAGCGACATACGGCCTCCTCGGTACGGGCGCCGGCCGCGCGGCGGCGTCCCTCCTCCAGGGCCTCCGCCCGCAGCGCCGCCGCCCGCCGGAGCGTCGCGACCGTCGGGTCCGCCGGGTCGCCCGCCTCCCCGCGCGCCGCGGCCAGCACCGCGGGGACCGTCGTCAGGGTGCCCAGTTCACCCCGTACGCCCCGGCCCAGCGCCTCCACCGCGCCGTCCGTGCGCGCCGCCGAGCGGCAGTGGAAGGCCAGTTCGCAGGCGGCCAGGCACTCGGGGGCGTACGCGGCCGAGACCGCTTCGACGGCGGTCGTCAGCTCCGCGCCCGAGCAGCGCTCCACGTCGAAGGTGGTGCCCTCCGGCAGCGCCTCGGCGATCTCCTCGATCCTGGTGAGCCGGGTGAGCTGCCGGCGCGTCACCGAGAGCTGTTTGCGTACGTCGACGACGGACGCGGTCGGCAGGTTGGAGAAGTCCTTGGGGCAGACCAGCAGCACCCGGTGGCCCACCTCGGCGCCCGCGGTGACCGCGGCGACCCGCTCCAGCGCGAGCGCGTACACCGCCGCCTGCCGCGCCGCCGCGCCGACCTTGGCCGCGTCGGCCGAACCGTCGATCATCGGGAACGACTTGATCTCCACGACCGTCCACCGGCCGTCGGGCCGCACCACCACCGCGTCCGGCTCCAGATACGCCGGTGACCCCGCGACCTCCAGGGCCAGCAGCGGATGGTCCAGCAGCGCCCACGCCGCCGCCGCCGTCGCCTCGCGCAGCGCCAGCGCCGTACGGGCCACGCGGCCCTCGGGACCGGCCGCCGACAGGTCGGGTACGAGGACCTCGCCCGGCCCCGGTGGGGGCGCCGCGCCGCCGAGGCGCTCCGCGACCAGCCGCATCAGCTCCGTACCGCCGTCGGCCTTGACCTTGGCCTCGAAGGCGTTGCCGCGCATGAACGCGAACTGCGACTGCCCGAACGGCGCGGGCGAACCCAGCGCCGTCGCGAGCGCGGCCTTGTCGACGCCCGCGCCGTCGAGCAGCGCGCGGCGCCGGCAGCCGGGGTTGGCCGCGAGGGCGGCCAGCGCGCGGGCGTCGAGCGGCTGCGGCGCGACGGTGGGGCCGCGCAGCTCAGCGAGCCGTCGCCGGAGTGTCGTCTGCGGAGGAGGTGCTGGTGCTGCTGCGGGTCCGCTGCCCAGGGAATCGCTCACCCGCGGAAGTCTCGCATCCACCGCTGACAATCGGGGCCGAGCGGGCAGAACGGGCCGGTGACGACGCCTGCGACGGGGCAGATGCCTGCGGCTGGGCGGGCGCCTGCGGCGGGGACGATGCCTGGGACGGGGCGGATGTCTGCGGCTGGGCGGGCGCCTGCGGCGGGTGGGGGGCCTTCCCCGCCGTCAGCCGGATCCGTACGCGCTCCACGGCGCGCGTCGCCGGCCGCGTCAGCAGCGCCCCCGCGCCCATCACCGCGGCGCCCGCGACCGCGTCCAGGAAGTAGTGGTTCGCCGTGCCCATCACCACCACGGTGATGACCAGCGGATAGGCGAGCCCCAGCCACCGCACCAGCGGGGTGCGCGCGTGCTTCCACAGCAGCACCCCGCACCACAGCGCCCACCCCACGTGGAGGCTGGGCATCGCCGCGTACTGGTTCGTCATCCCGCCGAGTCCGCGCGGCGCGCTGGCCTCCGTACCCCACCAGCCGTACGAGCTGTACTGCGCCATGGTGTCGACGAAGCCGTACCCCGCGTCCAGCAGCCGGGGCGGGCAGGTGGGCAGCAGCGTGAAGCCGACCAGTCCGAGGAGGGTGGAGACCATCAGCCAGGTGCGGGCGGCCCGGTAGCGCGCGGGGCGGCGGCGGAAGAGCCAGACGAGGACCGCCGGTGTCACGAGGTAGTGCAGCGAGGCGTAGGCGAAGTCGGCGGGTATCCCGATCGCCGGGGTGCTGGTGAAGAGCCGGTTGAGGGGGTGCTCGGCGTTGAGGAGCAACGCCTGCTCTATTCGGAGGATCGCCAGCCCGTGGTCGACCGCCGTCGACACGTCGCCGCGCGCCAGCAGCCGGCCCGCCGAGTACGCGGCGTAGACCACCACGAGCAGCGCCAGTTCGGTCCACCAACGGGGGCGCGGGCGGTGCGTCGCACCGGCGTCGGCGCCTGCGTCGGCACGGGCGGCACGGGCGGCGCTGGCGCGGTACGGCATCCGGGCGGTCTCCATCATGTGTTCATGCGGCTTTCGGCCGACGTTCAACCGTACGGTGTACGCGATCGGCGCCTTCGGCCGGGTGTACCCGGGAATCCGTGTGCGACAGCATCACCTCCGACAGAGAGTGGGACGCTGGTACGCGCGGGGAGGTTGCCCCCTGGAAGTCGCCGTTCGTTCAGGTGCGCGATGATGGAACGGCACCGACATGAACCTCAGGGAGCATTTCCATGGCACCGCGCATCCTGCTCGCCCGGCACGGCCAGACCGCCTGGTCGCTGTCCGGACAACACACGGGCCGGACCGACATCCCCCTGCTCGAAGAGGGGCGCAGGGGCGCCAAGCTGCTCGGCGAGCGGCTGCACCGCGAGCCCTGGTCGGGGCTGGCCGACGCCGAGATACGCACCAGCCCGCTGGCCCGCGCGAGCGAGACCTGCGAGCTGGCGGGGTTCGGGGGGCGCGCGGAACCCTGGGACGCGCTGATGGAGTTCGACTACGGCGCGTACGAGGGGATGACCCCGGCGCAGATCAAGGCGGACCGCCCGGAGTGGCTGATCTGGCGCGACGGTGTCCCGGACGGCGAGAGCCTCGCGCAGGTCGCCGCCCGCGCGGACGAGGTCGTCGCCTGGGCGCGCTCGGCCGACCGCGACGTCCTGGTCTTCGCGCACGGCCACATCCTGCGTGCCATAGGGGCGCGTTGGCTGGGCGAGGACATCGCGTTCGCGGCCCGCATCCGGCTCGACCCGACGTCGATCTCGGTGCTGAGCTGGGCGTACGACCTGCCGGCGATCCAGGTCTGGAACGACACGGGGCACCTCGTGTCGTGAGCGGGGCCCGCACGGCCACCCCGCCCGCTACCCGCTACCCGCTATCCGCGCGCGTTGACCGTCGCGTGGCGCTCCAGGAACGCGCCCACCTCGGGCATCCGCCGGTGCGGCAGCAGCACCCGCGCCGTCGCGGCGAGCTTCGTCAGGATGCGCGAGGACTGGACGTCGTCCAGCAGGTCGAGCACCTGGTGCCCGGCCGCCGCCGCCTCGTCCGGCGCGCCCGCGCGGGCCAGGTCCGTGGCCAGCTCGGCGCGGTACAGGGCGAGGTTGCGGGCGAAGTGCGGCTGCTGGAGGACCGTCGCGCGGTAGGCGTGGCGCGCGGCCCGCGCCCAGTCGCCGAGCGCCGCGTGGCACAGCGCCTCCTGTGCCTCCAGCTCCGGTTCGCCGAAGAACGACATCCACTCCGGGTCGGAGTCCGAGGGCCCGCGCTCGAAGTAGCCGTGGGCCTGGGACAGCGCCTGCTCGCACCCCGTACGGTCGCCGAGCCAGGCCCGGCCGCCCGCCTCCCGCAGCGCGAGCAGCGACAGCAGCCGCTGCGAGGAGAGCCGGCCCGCCGCCCGCCGGCCCGCCTGTGCGGCGCGTACGGCTTCCCGGTACCGGCCCGCGTCCCTGGCCAGGAACGACGTGTTGCAGAAGGCGTGTGCCTCCAGGGCGTGATCGCCCGCGATCCGCGCCGTGGCCAGCGCCTCCGCGTAGTGCGAGCGCGCCTCGTCGAAGCGGCCGGAGTCATGGGCGAGCCAGCCCACCGAGATCGACAGTTCGCCCGCGCCCGAGTAGAGCCGGTCGGCGGTGGCGCGCCGGGTCGTCGTGCCCGCGTCGAGCAGGGTGTACGCGGCGCGCAGCGGCTGGGCGGCGCTCCGGTAGAGCCCGTCGGCGCCGTGCCGGTCGTCGAGCAGCCGGATCCGTCGTACGGCCTCCTCGACGGCGTGCACCTCGGCCTCGCCGACCCGCCGGGGGGCGGGCACGGAGGCGACGGCCGTACCGTCGAGCCCGAAGGAGGCGGCCATCACCGTGGCGGGGCCGCTCGTCATGAATGCGCGACGCAGCACGTCGCTCTCCTCGCTGGTGTCGCTGGGGTGGTTCGTCGGGGCCGTGGACACGGGGGTCCAGGCCGGTGCGGGTTTCGGGATGGAGGACGGGGTGGGGGAAGGGATGGAGGACGGGGAGGGGGAGGACAGGGGGCGGCGCTGGGCCGTGACCCGCGCCGCCCTGCCGCGTACGTCCTCGCGCGCCGAGAAGCCCAGGTCCCGCAGTGTCAGCCCGGGGAACATGTGCAGGAAGACCCGTTCGTACGCGTAGTTGGGGCAGCGGATCTCGCCGGCCTCCACGCGTCCGATGTATCGGGCGTCGCACGCGACGTGTTCACCGATCTCCCGCGCGGCCCTGCGCACGGCGGCGGCGAACTCCCCCGGCGAGCGCTGCCCGCGCAGTTGGCGGAAGGCGAGGTTGGGAACTGCCCGGGACGACGTCATGGCCGAGCCTCTCCTGGTGCAGCCGATCCACAGCCGATGTACAGCCGAATACGGCCGGTCCCCGGCCGGCGTGCGGCCGGTGTCCCGGCGAGCACGAACGTACCCTCCGTGACGGTGCCTATACGCAGGGTTTGCCTACAAATCGGATTTCTCGCCCACGATCCGCCATGAACTGCCATCCTTTGCGGCGGCGTTTCGCCGTAGCCGTTGACACCGCGTCGCGTTGAACCTGAAGGAGACGCTCAACGTGTCTGCGTTCGACGAGGAGGGCTTGCCTTGTTGGAGTGGGAGTGGGAGGTCCGTATGGAGACCAGTGGTGGCTCACGCACGACTGCTCAGCACGCACATCATCAGGAGTCCAGCGCACGCCCCGACGACACCGGGGAACCGTGCGACCTGGTGACCGTCCCGGCGCGCCAGGGGCTGGAGGCGGTGGACATCCTGCGGCGCGGCGCGGCCCCGGCGGGCGCCGTCCCCCGGGTGGGGCCGGTGCTGCACGACGGCTCCTGCGACACGCTCGGCTTCCTCGTGCCGCCCGGCACGGCGGCCGGCTGGGACCTGCCGGGCAGCGCCTGTACGCAGACGTTCGGCCGGGGCCTGCGGATCCCCTCGGAGCCGCCGGTCACCGGATCGGGCTGGCTGCTGCCGCCCGACGTCACGGGTCCTGTCACGGATCCGGTGGTGCTGCGGGCGGCGCTGGGGGAGGCGGCGCGGCTGATCGAGGCCGCCGACCGGTGCTCCTGAACGGGCGTTTCTGAACGGGCCTTCCTGAACGGGAGCTTCCGACCGGTACCGGCCCGAGTTTCCGCCCCGCCCACGCCTCCCCGATAATGGGGGCGTGGCACGCAGCAGGCGGGACCGGGCGGACGCCGTCGTCGAGAGCGTCGACGCCGGTGTCGCCGAGCTGACCCCCGACCGCGAGCGCGCCCGCGCCTGGACGCTGCTGATCGACGGCGCCCCGCAGTCCCATGTCGACCTCGACGACCCCGCGCACCTCTCCTTCGCGTACCAGCGCAGGCTCGGCCATGTCATCGACCTCGTGGCCCCCGCCCAACGGCCCCTGCACGTCGTGCACCTCGGCGGTGGCGCCTTCACGCTCGCCCGCTACACCGCCGCCACCCGCCCCCGCTCCACCCAGCAGATCGCGGAGGTCGACGCGGCCCTCGTCCGGTTCGTGCGGACCCATCTGCCGCTGGACCCCACCGCCCGGATCCGCGTCCGCTCCGCCGACGCCCGCGCCGCGCTCGCCAAGGTGCCCGACGGCTGGGCGGATCTGGTGATCGCCGACGTGTTCGGCGGTACGCGCACCCCCGCCCATCTCACCAGCGCCGAGTTCCTGACCGACGTACGGCGGGCCCTCAAGCCGGACGGCTGGTACGCCGCGAACATCGCGGACGGCCCGCCGCTCACCCACCTCCGGGGCCAGATCGCCACCGCCGCGGGCGCGTTCGGGCAATTGGCGCTCGCCGCCGATCCGGCGGTGCTGCGCGGACGGCGCTTCGGCAACGCCGTCCTGGTCGCCGCGGACCGGGAGCTGCCCGTCGCGGAACTGACCCGCAGGGTCGCGAGCGATCCGCATCCGGGACGCGTCGAACACGGGCGCGCGCTGGCCGACTTCAGCGGTGGGGCGGCCGTCGTGACGGACGCGGGAGCGAAGGCGTCGCCGCTGCCCCCGGCCGGTACGTTCACGTCCTGAAGCCGCCCGGTGCGCATCGCGGCGTCAGCGGTCGTCGAACTCCACCTTCGGCGGATGGTCGTGCCACGTGCAGAACACCGAGACCTCCCGGCCGTCCCGCGTGAACGTCACCCGGATCCAGTACTCCTCCGACCACGCCTGCACCTGCCAGCCCGCGTTCGGCGTCGCGGAGACCAACTCGGCGGAGGAAGAACCCAGTTCGAGGACGACCCGGCCGCCGTCCACCGCATAGCTCTCCACCGTGCCCTCGGAGCCGGAGCCGGAGCCGGAGCCGGAGCCGGGTCCTGGGGACGCGGACGGCTCCCGGCTCGCGTCCGGTTCCGTACCGGCGGGGGCGGACGGCGAGGCGGTACGGCCGCCCTCCGGAGTCTCCGGTGACGGTGACGGCGCCGTGGGCGAGGGCGTCGGCGGCTTCGCCGACGGGCTCCGGGGCCGCCGCGTCGAGGAGTCCAGCGGCGCGCGGGACGCGGCGGACACCTCCTGCGCGCCGTCCACCGGCAGTGGCAGCGCGCGCGGCGGGTCGTACGCCGTCCCGGCCATGACGGTGTGGACGCCCCACCAGGTCAGCGTGGTCGCCGCGCCGGTGGCGAGCAGCCAGGCGATCGTGTGTACGAGTCCTCTGCGCATCGGGGCCATAGTGCCCCACGTACGTCACCGCTGTCCCGCGGGTCGTCCCGGTCGCCCCGGTCCGGCGCCCGGCCCCGTGGGCCCGCCTCCCCGCGTCTCCCCGATGGCGTACGGTGCCGCCCATGCCCAGTGTGCTCGTGGTCGAGGACGACCAGTTCGTACGCTCCGCCCTCATCAGGCACTTGACCGAGGCTTCCCACACCGTACGGAGCGTCGGCACGGCCCTGGAGGCGCTGCGTGAAGTGGCCCATTTCCGGTTCGACGTCGTCATCCTCGACCTCGGACTGCCCGACCTCGACGGCTCCGAGGCGCTGAAGATGCTGCGCGGCATCACCGACGTACCGGTGATCATCGCCACGGCCCGGGACGACGAGGCCGAGATCGTCCGGCTGCTCAACGACGGCGCCGACGACTACCTCACCAAGCCGTTCTCCGTGGCCCACCTCTCGGCCAGGATCGCCGCCGTACTGCGCCGCTCCCGCGCCGCCGGGGGCGGGGCGCCGGCCCCGAACGTCCTGCGGGTCGGCGGGCTCGCCATCGATCCGCTGCGCCGCCAGGCCGAGTTGGACGGTACGCAGCTGGACCTCACCCGCCGCGAGTTCGACCTGCTGACCTTCCTCGCCGGGCGTCCCGGCGTCGTCGTACCGCGCAAGGAGCTGCTCGCCGAGGTGTGGCAGCAGTCGTACGGCGACGACCAGACCATCGACGTCCATCTGTCCTGGCTGCGACGGAAGCTGGGCGAGACGGCGGCCAGGCCCCGCTATCTGCACACCCTGCGCGGCGTCGGCGTGAAGCTGGAGCCGCCCGTGGAGTCCGGCGGGGAGCCGCGCCTATGAGATGGGCCCTGGTCAGGGTGTCCCTGGCGGTCACCGTGATGGTCGTCGTGGCCTTCGCCGTACCGCTCGGCCTCGTCATCAAGGAGATGGCCAGGGACCGGGCCTTCACCAACGCCGAGCGGCAGGCCGCCGCCATCGGACCCACCCTCTCCATCACCACCGACCGCGCCGAGCTGGAGCGCGCCGTCGCCTCCACGCAGGCGGGCGCCGACGGGCGGATGGCCGTACACGTCCCGGCCGCCGGGGCGGAGGAAGCGGCTGTGGAGATCGGCACGCGCCGGGCCGACCGGGACGACCTGGCGACCGTACGGCGCACCCCGCGCGCCGCCACGGCCGAGGTGGCGGGCGGCTCCGTGCTGCTCCAGCCGACCGCCCTCGGCCCGGGCCGTATCGCGATCGTCGAGATCTACGTCCCCCAGGACGAGGTCACCAACGGGGTCACCACCGCCTGGCTGGTCCTCGCGGGCGTCGGCGTCGCCCTGATCGTCGGCTCGGTCGCCGTCGCCGACCGGCTCGGCGTACGGATGGTCGAGCCCGCGCGGCAGCTCGCGGGCGCCGCGGGCGCCCTCGGCGAGGGGAAACTCGGGGCGCGCGTCCCCGAGGAGGGTCCGGCCGAACTCCACTCCGCGGCTGTCGCGTTCAACTCCATGGCCGACCAGGTCGTCCAGCTCCTCGCCAATGAGCGGGAACTCGCCGCCGACCTCTCGCACCGGCTCCGTACCCCGCTCACCGTGCTCCGCCTCAACGCCGCCTCGCTCGGCGAGGGCCCGGCCGCCGACCAGACCCGGGCGGCGGTCGAGCAGTTGGAGCGCGAGGTCGACACGATCATCCGGACGGCCCGCGAGTCCAAGCCCCAGACGGTCGCGGCGGGGCCCGCCGGGGGGTGCGACGTCTCCGAAGTGGTCAGGGAGCGGATGGACTTCTGGTCCGCGCTGGCCGAGGACGAGGGCCGTACGGTACGGGTCGCCGGCATCGGCCGGCCGGTGCGCGCCCCGGTGGTACGGACCGAACTGGCCGCCGCCCTCGACGCGTTGCTCGGCAATGTCTTCCGGCACACCCCGGAGGGCACCGCTTTCTCGGTCGACGTGCACAACGGGGAGGACGCGGTCCTCGTCCTCGTCTCGGACGCGGGCGCCGGGATCACCGACCCGCGGGCCGCGCTCGCCCGGGGCAACAGCGGGGGCCGCGAGGGCTCCACCGGCCTCGGGCTCGACATCGTGCGCCGGGTCGCGGAGTCGACGGGCGGCGACGTACGGATCGGCCGCTCCGTCCTCGGCGGTACGGAGATACGGATCTGGATCGGCCTCGACGGCTGGCGCTCCCCGGACGAACGGCGCGGCCACCGGCTGCGCGGACGGGGGCGCGGGCGCGGGAGATGGCCGGGGCGGCCGGGCCGGGGAGCGCGTACGTCCGAATCCGCGGAGGCGTGAACCGGCGGCCGGGGCGGGCAGGTTCCCGTCCCCCGGTCGCAGGTCCCCTCACTCAGCTCGCCCAGCTCGCTCAGCCGAGCGGCGGCTCCGGCAGCTCACCGGTCGCCGCGACCTTCGCGTACCACCGCGCGCTCGACTTCGGCGTACGGCGTTGCGTCTCGTAGTCCACGTGGACCGCGCCGAACCGCTTGCCGTACCCGTACGCCCACTCGAAGTTGTCCATCAGCGACCAGAGGAAGTAGCCGCGTACATCGGCCCCTTCCGAGATCGCGCGGCGCACCGCCGACAGATGGCCGTGCAGATAGCGGATCCGGTCGGGGTCGTGGACCGCGCCGTCGGCGGCCGGCTTGTCCTCGTACGCCGCGCCGTTCTCCGTGATCATCAGGGGCAGCCCCGGCGCCTCCCGCGAGTAGCGCATCAGCAGGTCGTACAGCCCGCTCGGGTCCACCGTCCAGCCCATCTCGGTCAGTTCGCCGGCCGGCTGGTGGAAGGCGATGTCGTCCACGCCGGGCCAGGGGGAGTGGTCGCTCGCGCCGTGGCCGTCGTGCCGGTCCGTGTCGGCCCCGGTGGCGGCCGAGACGACGGCGGGCTGGTAGTAGTTGATGCCCAGCGAGTCCAGCGGCTGACGGGCCACCGCCGCGTCGCCCGCGTGGACGAAGGACCAGTCGGTGAGCCGGACCGTATCGGCGAAGAGGTCGTCCGGGTACGCGCCCGAGAGCATCGGCCCGCTGAAGATCCGGTTGGCGAGGGCGTCGATCCGGCGCCGGGCGTTCAGGTCCTCGGGCGCCTGTGTACGGGCCCGTACACAGGACGGGTTGAGGCTCACCGAGACCTGCGCCCGCGCCGGGAGCACCGAGCGCAGCGCCTGCGTGGCAAGCCCGTGGCCCAGGTTGAGGTGGTGGGCGGCGCGCAGGGCGGCCACCGGGTCCGTACGGCCCGGGGCGTGCACCCCTGACGCGTACCCCAGGAACGCGCTGCACCAGGGCTCGTTGAGGGTCGTCCAGCGCTCCACGCGGTCACCGAGTGCCTCGCCGACGTACCGCGCGTACTCCGCGAACCGGTACGCCGTCTCGCGCTCCGGCCAGCCGCCCGCCGCCTCCAGCTCCTGCGGGAGGTCCCAGTGGTAGAGGGTGAGGACGGGCTCGATGCCGTGGGCGAGCAGGTCGTCGACGAGTTCGCGGTAGAAGTCCAGGCCGCGCTGGACGGCGGGACCGCGTCCGGTGGGCTGCACGCGCGGCCAGGAGACCGAGAAGCGGTACGCGTTCACGCCGAGGTCCGCCATCAGCCGGACGTCCTCGGCCCGGCGGTGGAAGTGGTCGACGGCGACGTCGCCGGTGTCGCCGTTGAACGTCTTGCCGGGCGTATGGCTGAAGACGTCCCAGATGGAGGGCGTACGGCCGTTCTCCTGGGGCGCGCCCTCGATCTGGTACGCGGCGGTGGCGGTGCCCCAGAGGAAGCCGGGCGGGAAGGTCTCGGACATGGTGCAGCTCCCAGTGACCGTAGGGATGGGGGGTGTGGGTGGGGGGTGAGATGCGGGGGAGACCCGGCGGGCGGCGGCGCGGAGTCAGCGGGGCGCGGGGCGCGGGGCGCGGGGGCGGGGGTCGCGGGGTCAGCCCTTGACCGCGCCCTGCATGATGCCGCCGACGATGTGCTTGCCGAACAGGACGAAGGCGATCAGCAGCGGCAGCGTGCCCAGCAGCGCGCCCGCCATGATCACCGACTGGTCGGGGATGTAGCCGCGGCCGAGCCCGGTCAGCGCCACCTGCACGGTGGGGCTGCCGTTCTGGGTCAGCGCGATGATCGGCCAGAAGAAGTCGTTCCAGGCCATCACGAACGTCAGCATCCCCAGGACGGCCATCGCGGGCCGCGCGGCGGGGAAGACGACGTGCCAGACCACCCGCCAACTGGCCGCGCCGTCCACCCGGGCCGCCTCGATCAGCTCGGTGGGCAGCGCCCCGATCAGGTACTGGCGCATGAAGAACACGCCGAAGGCGCTGACCAGCGTGGGCAGGATGACGGACTGGAGCCGGTCGGTCCAGGACAGCTCGGCGATCAGCATGTACAGCGGGACGACGCTGAGCTGCGGCGGCACCATCATCGTGCCGATGACCAGCAGGAGCAGCAGGTTCTTGAACCGGAAGCGGAGTTTGGCGAAGGCGAATCCGGCGAGCGTGGAGAAGAGCACCGTACCGGCGGCGATCGAACCGGCGACGATCGTCGTGTTGAGCAGGGCCGTCCCCATGTTGGCGTCGGTCCAGGCGATCTCCAGGTTCTTGAACAGGTTCCCGCCGAACCAGAACGGCGGCGGGGTCTGCGCGAGCCGGGTGTTGTTACGGGACGCCGCGATCGCCGTCCACACCAGCGGGAACAGCGAGCCGACGGTGAACACGATCAGGACGGCGTACGTGATCCGGCCACCGTGGAGCTGCCGCCCGGCGCCGCGCCCGCCCGTGCCCCGGGCGCCCTCGGACGGCGGTCCCGGTGTCCGGGCCCCCGCCGGCGACTTCCGCTCCGACTCGGACGACCGCGACTCGGACGACTGCGGCTTTGACGACTGTGGCTCTGACGACTGTGACTGTGTCGACGTGGACATGTGTCTCCCTCACCGGCCCTGCGAGCTCGTGCGCAGACGACGGCTGATCAGCCAGTTCACCGCGCCGACGACCAGCAGGATCAGGAACATCGTCCAGGCGATCGCCGAGGCCCGGCCGAGGTGCAGATTCACCCAGCCCTGCTCGTACAGATAGAGCCCGAGCGTCTGGAACTGATGGTTGGCCCCGCCGTTGGCGCCTCCGGCGCCGTTGAACAGCAGCGGTTCGCCGAAGAGCTGGGTCGCCCCTATCGTCGAGACCACGACCGTGAACAGAATGGTCGGCCGCAACGACGGCACGGTCACATGGATGAACTGCTGCCAGCGCGAGGCCCCGTCCAGCGCCGCCGACTCGTAGAGATCGTCGGGGATCGACTGCATCGCCGCCAGATAGATCAGCGCGTTGTAGCCCGTCCAGCGCCAGATGACGATCGTGGAGACCGCGAGCTGCGAGGTCCACGCGCCGTTCTGCCAGTCGACCGGATCGATCCCGGCCATGCCCAGCGCCCAGTTGATCATCCCGTAGTCGCGGCCGAAGAGCAGCACGAAGACGAGCGTCGCGGCGGCCACCGAGGTGGCGTACGGGGTGAGCACGGCGACCCGGAAGAACATCGAGCCGCGCAGCCGGTAGTTGAGCAGATGGGCGATGCCCAGCGCGATCAGGAGCTGCGGAACGGTCGACAGCACCCCGATGGAGAGCGTGTTCCTCAGAGCGTTCCAGAAGAACTCGTCGCTCAACAGCCGGGAGAAGTTCCGCAGCCCCACCCACTCCATGTCGCCGGGCGCGGTCAGCTCCACCCGGTGCAGCGAGGCCCAGCCGGTGTAGAGGAGCGGGAAGAGGCCGAAGGCCAGGAAGAAGACGAAGAAGGGCGCGACGAACGCGTACGGGCTCCACCGCACGTCGCGGCGGTACCAGCGGCTGCGCCGCTCCGCACGCTTCCCGTCGCGCTTCTCGTCACGGTGTGTCCGCGCGCGCCAGGTGCCGGCCGTGGCGTTACTCGGGGCCGGGGCCGGGGCCGCGCCCTCCTCCTCGGAGGGCGCGGCGGTGGGTGCGTCACTGGCCATCGGTCACTGGTCCAGCGCGTTGTCGATCGCCTTCACGGCCGCGTTCCAGCCGTCCTTCGACGAGGTCCCCTTCTGGTCGACCTGGAGCATGCCGACATCGGCCAGGTTCTGCGAGATGATGCCGTCCTTCGGGCCGAGGATCTGCACCGGCACCCCCTTGGCGGCCTGGACGAAGACCTCCCCGATCGGCGCGTTGCCGAAGTAGGCGTGCTTCGCGCCGGAGACCGCGGGCAGCGCGTACGCCGCCTGCGAGCTGGGGAAGCTGCCGCGCTTCTCGAAGAGCGTGGCCTGCTGCTCGGGCGCGGTCAGCCAGGCGGCGAGCTTGGCGGCGGCCTCCTTGTTCTTGCCCGCCTCGGGCACGGTGAGGAACGAGCCGCCCCAGTTGCCGGGCTTGGGCGCGGCGGCCACGTCCCACTTGTCCTTGCCCGCGTCCCCGGCCTTGTCCTGGATGTAGCCGAGCATCCAGGGCGGGCAGGAGACCGTGGCGAAGGCGTTGTTGGAGAAGCCCTGGTCCCAGGAGGGCGTGAACTGCTGGAGCTTGGCGGTCAGGCCGTTCCCGGCGAACGCGGCGGCGTCGTCCCAGGCTGCCCTCACCGCCGGGTTGGTCTTGTAGACGACCTTGCCGTCCGCGTCGTAGAAGCGCTCCGCGGAGCTGCCCATGACGGCGGCCAGCACGCCGCTCGCCGAGTCCACGAAGGCCGTTCCCTTGGGCGCCTTGGCCTTGAAGGTCTTCCCGGCCTCCAGGTACTTCTTCCAGTCACCCGCCCACAGCGCGCCGACCTCCTTGCGGTCGGTGGGCAGCCCCGCCCGGGCGAAGAGGTCCTTGCGGTAGCAGATGGCCTCGGGGCCGATGTCCGTACCGAGCCCTATGGTCCTGCCCGTCTTGGCGGTGGCCTGCTCCCACTTCCACGGTACGAAGCTGTCCTTCTGGACGCCGGGCGCCTTGCCCAGGTCGACCAGTTTGTCGCTCTGGGTGGCGGTGACCTCGGCGATGTTGGCGACCTCGACGGCCTGGATGTCCGCGAGCCCGCTGCCGGAGCCCAGGTGGGTGAGGAGCTGCGGGTAGTAGTTCTCGTTGCGCTCGATGGAGGTCTGCTTGATGACGACATCGGGGTTGAGCTTCGTGTACTGGTCGTAGAGCCCGGCCTCCTTGAGGCCGAAGGCGCCGAAGACACCCACGGTGATCGTGGTCCTGCCCTTGCCGCCGTCTCCTCCGCCGGTGGCGCTGCCGGAGGGTTCGTCGTCGGCGGCGCAGCCGGCCAGGGCGCCCGCGGCCAGGGCCGCGGCGGCGGCGAGGGCCGCCAGCCGACGGGACGAACGAGTACGTGTACGCATGACGTCCTCCTAGTGCCACCGACGTTGCCGGCCTCCGGCCAACCGCGTGCGTGCTGCGTGCTGTGTGCCGCTGTCCGCGGTGCGAGGGGGGATCCGGCGCGGTCGGGCCACGTGCGGGGCATGTATGGGTCAGGTACGGTGGGAGCGCTCCCACATGTGATGTGTTGAAGCGTCGCGGGTCCCCGTAGGGGTGTCAAGGGACAGGGCTGGACTCGGAACGGATTCCTCGGGCGGGCCGCCGCGGCGGCGCACCCGGACGCACGGGATCGGCCGGGATCGGGCATGACAGGGCGTGATCGGGCGGGTGCGTGTTCGGTGACTGACGGGGAGGCACGGATGACGTCTCGGATGTTCCGGCCGCGGGGCGGCAAGCTGCCCACGCTCGAAGAGGTGGCGGCGCGCGCCGGGGTCGGCCGGGGCACGGTCTCCCGGGTGATCAACGGTTCCCCCAAGGTGAGCGCCCAGACCAGGGCCGCCGTCGAGCGGGCGATCGCGGAGCTGGGGTACGTACCCAACCGCGCGGCCCGCGCGCTCGCCGCCAACCGCGCCGACGCGATCGCCCTGGTCGTACCGGAACCGGAGGCGCGGTTCTTCGCCGAGCCGTACTTCTCGGGCATCGTCAGCGGGGTCGGCGAGGCCCTGTCGGAGACCGGGATGCAGCTCCTGCTCACCTTCGCGGGCGGCGCCAGGGAGCGCCGCCGCCTCGCCCAGTACCTGGCCGCGCACCGCGCCGACGGCGTCCTGCTGGTCTCCGTGCACGCCGACGACCCGCTGCCCGAGCTGCTGGCCCGGCTCCCCATCCCGACCGTCATCAGCGGCCGCAGGTCCGAGGCCGAGCCGCTGCCCTCGGTCGACTCCGACAACGTGGAGGGCGCCCGTACGGCCGTGACGCACCTCCTCGTCCGGGGCCGCCGCACCATCGCGACGATCACCGGACGGCTGGCGGTGTTCGGCGCGGCCTGCCGCCTGGACGGCTACCGCCGGGCCCTGGCGGAGGCGGGCCACCCGCCCGACGAGGGGCTGGTCGCGGTGGCCGACTTCACCGAGGAGGGCGGCCGGCGGGCGATGACCGAGCTGCTGGCCCGCCGCCCGGACCTGGACGCGGTCTTCGCGGCCTCGGACGTCATGGCGGCGGGCGCCCGCCAGGCCCTGCGCGCGGCGGGCCGCAGGACACCGGACGACGTGGCCCTGGTCGGCTTCGACGACTCGGCGATAGCGCGCCTGATGGACCCGCCGCTGACCAGCGTCCGCCAGCCGATCGAGGAGATGGGCCGGGCGATGGCGGGACTGGTCCTGGCGGAGATCGCGGCCCGCGGGAACGGCGCGGGGACGCGCCTGGCGGGGGCGGGCCCGCGCCAGATCATCCTCCCGACGGAACTGGTCGTACGGGACTCGTCCTGACGGCTCCGCTGCCCGCGGCGGGCACGCGACGCGCTGACCGGCCGTCAGCTCCGGCCGCCGGTGCCGGGGCCGACGCCGGCGGCCGGAGACCCCGTACGGGTCGCTCCGCAAGCGAGGGCCGCAACGAAGATCACCCAACGAAGATCGCCCCCGGTGCCTGACCTACAGGCTCCGGGGGCGATCTCTCAAGGGTGAGTAACGGGACTTGAACCCGCGACATCCTGGACCACAACCAGGTGCTCTACCAGCTGAGCTATACCCACCACGACCGGTCTTTTCTTTCCCTGACCGGCCGAGAAAAAGTGTACAGGGTCCGTGAGGGTGCTCGCACCCGCGTTGTCGTGGGTGCGAAACGGGGCCTATTCCGCGCGCAGGACGTGCTTCGCCGCGATCTGCTTCGCCTTGTCGGAGTCCGGCCCCGGCTGCGGTACGAAGACCGCCTCCCGGTAGTAGCGCAGCTCCGCGATGGACTCGCGGATGTCCGCCAGCGCGCGGTGGTTGCCGCTCTTCTCCGGGCTGTTGAAATAGGCCCGCGGGTACCAGCGGCGGGCCAGTTCCTTGATCGAGGAGACATCGACGATGCGGTAGTGGAGGTAGCCCTCCAGCGTCGCCATGTCACGGAACAGGAAGCCGCGGTCGGTGCCGACCGTGTTGCCGCACAGCGGCGCCTTCCTGGGCTCCTTGACGTGCTCGCGTACGTACGCCAGGACCTGCTCCTCGGCGGCGGCGAGCGTGGTGCCGCCCGCCAGCTCGTCGAGGAGCCCCGAGGTGGTGTGCATCTGCCGCACCACCTCGGGCATGGTCTCCAGCGCCGCGTCCGGCGGGCGGATCACGATGTCCACCCCTTCACCGAGCACGTTCAGCTCCGAGTCGGTGACCAGCGCGGCCACCTCGATGAGTGCGTCGTCCGCCAGCGAGAGCCCGGTCATCTCGCAGTCGATCCACACCATTCGATCGTTCATACGCCTTACCCTACGGGGCGCTCCGCTGGCCGGGCAGACTCGGACGGCCCGAGCCTGTCGCGTACATGTCGGGACCGGCCTTGCCGTGGTCCGGCAGGGCCGCGGACGCCGCCGGGTGCCCCGGCGCGCTGGAGGCCGCCGCCGCCCGCCTGGAGTGCGCGGACGCCTGGGCGGGCACCATCGACTCCATGACCCCCGGTGGCATGGGATCGCCCTGCGGGCGCCTGGCCCGGTAGGCGGACCGGTACGCCGCGGGGGAGGAGCCGAGCTGCCGCCGGAAGTGCCCGCGCAGCGCCACCGGTGAGCGGAAGCCGCAGCGGCCGGCGACCTCGTCGACCGAGTAGTCGGAGGTCTCCAGGAGCCGCTGCGCCTGAAGCACCCGCTGGGTGATCAGCCACTGGAGCGGCGCGCTGCCGGTGAGCGAACGGAACCGACGGTCGAAGGTGCGGCGGCTCATGTACGCGCGCGCCGCGAGCGTCTCCACGTCGAACTGCTCGTGGAGATGTTCCAGCGCCCAGGCCACGACCTCGGCGAGCGGGTCGGAGCCGATCTCCTCTGGTAAAGACCTGTCCAGATAGCGCTCCTGACCGCCACTGCGGCGCGGCGGTACGACCAGCCGCCGGGCCAGGGCCCCCGCTGCCTCCGCGCCGTGGTCGGTCCTGACGATATGCAGGCACAGATCGATTCCGGCCGCTGTTCCGGCGGAGGTGAGCACGTCACCGTCGTCGACGAACAGCTCCCGTGGGTCCACATGGACGGACGGATAGCGTTTGGCGAGCGTCGGGGCGTACATCCAGTGCGTGGTGGCCGGGCGGCCGTCCAGCAGTCCGGCCGCCGCGAGCACGAACGCGCCGGTGCACAGTCCGACGATTCTGGCGCCCTCCTCATGGGCACGGCGCAGCGCGTCCAGTGCCTCCGGTGGTGGCGGTGATGTGATCGACCGCCATGCCGGCACGACCACGGTGCCTGCCCTGCTGATCGCCTCCAGGCCGTACGGCGCGGTCAGTTCGAGCCCGCCGGTGGTGCGCAGCGGGCCGTCCTCCCCACCGCAGACGAGCAGGCGGTAGCGGGGAACCCCGGCGTCCTGGCGGTCGATTCCGAACACCGAGAGCGGAATGGAGCTCTCGAAGATGGGGCCGCCGCTGAAAAGCAGCACGGCGACGACTTCCCGGCGTCGACGCCCGGAAAGCTTCCGTACTGACTCCGGTACGGCAGTGGAGTCCTGGCTCATGGCGCTAAGCCCCCCTCGGTGTTCTCGTCTCCCCGTTCTTGTCGGGCCTTTCGCTCCTGCACGATTCCCCTCGGTTTTGCACGGGTCCCCAGCCGTCGATCCTCATGATCGAATCTACTGTGTTCCGTGGTGCCGGCGTGACAAGTTCTCCAACCGGCGCTATGTCGACAAGGCAACTTGGCGCGAAGCATTCGATCACGAAGCGTTCCACTCGCGAGCCGAGAGTGGAAGTGGGCCTCGCATGCATGGCCCATCCCCGTAGGGTGCGGAGGGCCGTAGCGGTCCTTTCCTCCCTGGTGGCAAGGGGGTTGGCAGGCCATTTCATCAAAGGTTGGGCCCAAGTGCGAAGTTGGCTGAAAAGTGATGGGTGCGTCTGTGCGATGCGCTCAATCCCCCGGCGCACCTCCCTCGTACGCGCGTGAGACCTCCCGCGCCCCCTGTCCATCTGGTTGAACCCTCCACGAGTGACGGCTTCCGGACGGTCCGTACGTTCCGTACATCCTTGCGTACGGCGCCACCGTGTCCGACGGGGGTCGGCCCCCGGGCGGCGAGGATCCGCGAGACCCCGTGACGGGCCCGTGGAGGGCCTGTCGGAGGTCCGTGGGACCGCTCCCAGTATTCCGTGCGGCACGCCCTTCCGGGGGCCGGGAGGGGTCTGGAGGCGGGCCACCGGCCCCCGCCGCGGCCCCCGCGCACCCCGTGGCGCGTGGCGCCCCTGAGGGGCGGGCGCCGGATGGTGCGGATGCGAGGGGTCCCCGGGGGCGGCGGCGTGGCCGACGGCCGACGGGAAGCGGAACCCTCCGGTCACCCGTGGGGGTGATCCCGGATCTCCGCGGGGCTACCGGGGCACCGCTCGGGAAGCCTGTAGGGGCCATCCGGCATTGCGATCCGGGACCGCCTCGTGCATGCTCCCTGGAACGCCGCGTGTGACGCGGCGGGCTCTGGGCATGAGAGGAGTGTCGCCGTACCCTTTGGGGTATGGGGTTGGGAAGATGATTCCCGGACACAGCTCCGTCCGCCCCGCCACTCGTTGCTCCTTCTCAAGAGGACTTCTTTCGCCGAGACATCCATGGCCGGTCACGAAATCCCAGAACCCGCAGACCGCGAGCAGGTAGCCGACCCCCTGTCGGACCTCCAAGCGGCGGAACAGACACGCGCCTCCTGTGATCCGGCCTTCCGGCACGGAGTGGTGGTCGGCTTCGACGGCTCCATGTCCAGCGAGCGCGCGCTCGCCTACGCCATCGGCATGGCCCGGCGCCTCGGCTCCGGCCTGATCATCGTCCATGTCGCCAACCGGCTCCCGACCACGGTCTGGGCGGGGTGCGAACCCCCGGTCTTCGTGGACGTGCCCGACCACCGCACCGAAGTGCTCGGCCTGGAGTTGGCCTGCGCTGACTACCTCGCCGAGGTGCCGTGGATCCTCGTCGAACGAGGCGGCGACATCTGCCACGAACTCGAAGAGGTCGGGCAGGAGTACTCCGCCGACGCGATCGTCGTCGGCTCCACCCACGGCATCGTCGGGCGGATCTTCGGCTCGGTCGCCGGGCGGCTCGCCCGCCGCGCGCAGCGCCCCGTCGTCGTCATCCCGTAACGGCCCCTCGATCCGGTAACGGCCCTTGGGGGACGTCCGGTCGGTTCGGTCGGTTCCGAGGAGCCGTCACCCCCGGTGCTGAGGCACCGTCAACTCTCTTGCCCGTGGCGTGAATTTACTCACGCGTAGAGGTGCGGTGCGCACGGGTGAAGGGTACGTAACGGTCGCGGGGACTCCCTGCGCCCGTACCTCGTGAAGGGAGCCCGCCGTGGACGGTGACGCCTCTGCGGGAAGCGCCAATTCCGCTTCATTTCTCGGCCATCTTGCTCCCGGGCCCGCCCCGCTCGCCCGTGACGGCGCGCTGCCGGCCGGGGTGTGACGGCCACCGGCCAGGTCGGAGACCCGACCGTGGCAGCCGCGGGCCGGTGCCCGGGCAAGCACCGGCCCCTTCGGAGAGCGCCCTCGGTGTGACGGGTGGCACGCACCGGGGGCGCTCTCACCGCGACCGGACGGCTGCCGCGCGCCGGTGACCGGACGGCTGCCGCCCGACCGCGAAGGGACGGCTGCCGCGCGAACGCGACCGGCTTCTGTTCGACTACTCGACCGTGACCGACTTCGCGAGGTTACGGGGCTTGTCGATGTCCCGGCCCAGCGCCAGCGCCGTGTGGTACGCCAGCAACTGGAGCGGGATGCCCATCAGGATCGGGTCCAGCTCCGTCTCGTTCTTCGGCACGACGATGGTGTGGTCGGCCTTCTCCTGCTCCTGGTGCGCCACCGCCAGGATCGGGCCGCTGCGCGCCTTGATCTCCTCCAGCGCCGCCCGGTTCTTCTCCAGCAGCTCGTCGTCCGGGACGATCGCGACCGTCGGCAGCGCCGGCTCGATCAGCGCGAGCGGACCGTGCTTCAGCTCGGACGCCGGGTACGCCTCGGCGTGGATGTACGAGATCTCCTTCAGCTTCAGCGACGCCTCCAGCGCCACCGGGTAGCCCCGTACCCGCCCGATGAACATCATCGAGCTGGCACCCGCGTACTCCGCCGCCAGCTTCTCGATCTCGTTCTCCGTCGCCAGGATCTCCGCGATCTGCTCGGGCAGCCTGCGCAGCCCCGCGATGATCCGCTTGCCGTCCGCCACGGACAGGTCGCGGATCCGGCCCAGGTGCAGCGCCAGCAGCGCGAACGAGACCACGGTGTTGGTGAAGCACTTGGTGGAGACCACACAGACCTCGGGGCCCGCGTGCACGTACACCCCGCCGTCCGTCTCCCGGGCGATCGCGGAACCCACCACATTGACCACGCCCAGCACCCGGGCGCCCTTGCGCTTCAGCTCCTGCACCGCCGCCAGCACGTCGTACGTCTCACCGGACTGCGAGACCGCCACGTAGAGCGTGTCCGGGTCCACGACCGGGTTGCGGTAGCGGAACTCGGAGGCCGGCTCGGCGTCGGCGGGGATCCGGGCCAGCTCCTCGATGAGCTGCGCCCCGATCAGACCCGCGTGGTACGAGGTGCCGCAGCCGAGGATCTTGATCCGGCGCACCCCGCGCGCCTCACGGGCGTCCAGGTTCAGCCCGCCGAGGTGCACGGTGGAGAACCGGTCGTCGATCCGGCCGCGCAGCACGCGGTCCACGGCGTCGGCCTGCTCCGAGATCTCCTTGTGCATGTACGTGTCGTGGCCGCCCATGTCGTACGACTCGGCCTCCCACTCCACGGTGGTCGGCGTGGCCGAGGTGGACGACCCCTCGGTGGTGTACGTACGGAAGTCGTCGGCCTTGAGAGTGGCCATCTCGCCGTCGTCCAGGGTCACGACCTGGCGGGTGTGCGAGACCAGCGCCGCCACGTCGGAGGCGACGAACATCTCCTTCTCGCCGATGCCCAGCACCACGGGGGAGCCGTTGCGGGCGACGACGATACGGTCCGGGAAGTCCGCGTGCATGACGGCGATGCCGTACGTGCCCTCGACGAGCTGGAGCGCCTGGCGGACCTTCTCCTCCAGGGTGTCCGCCTGGGAGCGGGCGACGAGGTGGGTGACCACCTCGGTGTCGGTCTCGGAGAGGAAGACGACACCGTCCGCCGCCAGCTTCACGCGCAGCTCGGAGGCGTTGTCGATGATGCCGTTGTGGACGAGGGCGACCTTGCCCTCGGCGTCCATGTGCGGATGCGCGTTCTCGTCGCTCGGGGCGCCGTGCGTGGCCCACCGGGTGTGCGCGATACCGCTGGTGCCGGCGAAGCGCTTGGGGACCCGGGCCTCCAGCTCGCGGACGCGGCCCTTGGCCTTGACCATCTTCAGCGTGGCGGCCTTGCCCGCGGCCGGCTTGCCGGTGATGACGATGCCGGCGGAGTCGTATCCCCGGTACTCCAGTCGCTGCAGGCCCTCCAGCAGCAGTGGTGCCACGTCACGCTTGCCGATGTATCCGACGATTCCGCACATACGGTCTCTGCCCCTCCTGAAGTTCTCACGGTGTGTGCCCGGACCCGGTGGCCGGTGGGCCGGTGTCAGCCGTAGACGATGCGGCGCAGTTGCCGGAGCGACAGCTCCGGGGGCGCCACCGCGCGGTGCGGCAGTTCGGCGGCGATCCGTTCGAAGATCTCCGCGTTGGCGGCCCCGCCGGACTGCAGTTCCCGGTGGCGGCGCCGTACGAACTCCTCGGTCGTCTCGTCGAAGTACGCCAGGACGTCGAGCACCACACGGGCGGCCTCACCGCGCTGGAGCGCGGTGCTGCGCACCAGATGGTCGATGAGGTCGTCGTACGACGGGCGGCGTTCGAGCACTCGTCGATATTGCGGGCGCGCGAGGGTGTTTGCAAGATTCCTGCCCGGAATCGGGCAGGATCCGCTGAAAGTGAGAGCTGAATGAGGGAAGGACTCAGAGAGAGGCCGGGGGAGCGGGGGCGGTCCGGCCGTCTCCTCAGAGGCGTCCGAGGACGGCCTTCTTGGCGGTGGCGAACTCCTCGGCGGTGAGTATCCCCGACTGATGCAGCTCGCCCAGCTCCCGCAGCCGGCGCAGCAGGGCGTCATGATCATCGCCGCCGCCCCCGGCCGCGGTCGCCGGAGCGGGCGTGCTGTCGGGGGCCTCCACCGGCCCGGCGCCCGGAGCCTCCCCGATCGGGGACGCCGCCCGCGGGTGCGGCAGCCGGGCCACCACCGCGGCGCCCACCAGCGCCATCAGGGGGTCCTTCCGGAACCCGTACAGATCCACCGCGTGCGGGTCGTACTTCGGCGGGGTCGATGCCGCCGACGTGCCACCCGTCACCACGAAGCGGAGATAGCCGTTCTCCAGGCCGGCGCTCGCCAGCCACTCCACCGCCGCGACATCGTCGAGGGCGAGCGTCCGGGGCCCGCCGGAGGACTTGGACTCCTCGGTCTTCCAGTTCCACTCCAGCCGGATCCGCTCCCCGTCGAAGGAGACGGTCGCGTCGCCCGCGCCCACCGTGATCGGCAGGGCGGGGCCCGGCAGCAGATAGCGGTCGACGGGGCCGGGGTCCACCTGGTCGAGCAGGAGCGCGTTGCGCACCTCGTCCACCAGGTACTCCGCCACGCCGAAACGGTCCTTCTCGACGGTGAGCCGGTACGGCTCGGAAGCGTCGTCCAGCTTGCCGCCGGTGATCCGCAGCAGCGGATCGGCGCCGTCCCGCAGGCGCAGCCGCAGCCGCCCCGACTTGCGCCCCGCCTCGAAGGAGATCCCCGCCAGCGCCTCCAGGGGCACCGCGATCTCGCCGAGTGTCCTGCGGAACAGACTCACCCCCTTGTCCTTGCCGGGCACGATGCGGACCGTGTCCCCGTCGAAGGTCCAGGTGCCGTCCCTTTGGATGATTTCCGCCATGCGGGGATTCTTCCATCAGGCGTGGAGCGCGGGCGAGACGGGAACGGGCGCCGGGGCTCTGCCGAACCCCGGCGCCCGCGCGCGTCAACCCCTGTTCCCCCTGCGCCTATTGCGCGAACCGGGCCAGCGGGTTGGTCAGCGTGCCGATGAGCTGGAGCGCGCCCGCCGGGTCCGCGATGTCGACCATCTGCTCGTTGTTGCGGAGCTGGAGCCGGTTGAGGCAGGACAGCGCGAACTCCTCGTCGAACAGGTCGTACTGGCGGAATTTGTCGGCCAGTTGCGGCAGCGACTCCTGGTACCCCCGGACGCACTCCGCAACCGTACGCCAGAACGTGTCCTCGTCGGGCAGTGTGCCGTCCGAGACGAGGTCCGCGCTCAGGAAGCGGAGGAAGCAGTCGAAGACATCGGTGAAGATCGACAGGACCTTCATGTCCTCGGGCACGTCCGCGCGGATCCGCTCGACCGCGGGCGGCAGCACCGCGTCCGGGTCCATCACCGCGATCTCCTCGGCGATGTCCTTGAAGATCGCCCGCTGGACGACACCGTCCTCGATCACCAGGATGACGTTCTCGCCGTGCGGCATGAACACCAGGTCGTACGCGTAGAAGGAGTGCAGCACCGGCACCAGGTACGCGTCCAGGTAGCGGCGCAGCCAGTCGGCCGGCGCCAGCCCCGACGCGGCGATCAGCGCGCCGGCGAAGGACGAGCCCTCCCGGTCGGTGTGGAGGAGGGACGCCATCGTGGCGAGCCGCTCCCCGCCCCGGAGCGAGGGCACGGGGCTCTCGCGCCAGAGCGCGGCCAGCATTTTCAGGTACGGGGAGCCCTTGGCGGTGGCGGCCTCGTACTGCCGGTGGTGGTACCCGATCGCCGCCCGCTCGCGGATGATCGAGAAGCGGGCCGCGCGCAGGGTGTCGTCGCGCTCGATCAGACCGGCGAGCCAGTCGTTGATCGCGGGCGTGGCCTCCATGTACGCGGCGGAGAGGCCGCGCATGAAGCCCATGTTGAGGACGGACAGCGCGGTCTTGACGTAGTGCTTGGCCGGGTCGGTCGTGTTGAAGAAGGTACGGATCGACTGCTGGGCCAGATAGTCGTCGTCGCCCTCCCCGAGACAGACGAGATGGCGCTGGGCCAGCTCGGCGGCGAAGGTGACGGAGAGTTTGTTCCACCACTGCCAGGGGTGCACGGGGATCAGGAAGTAGCCGTCCGGGTCGAGCCCCTGGGCGTGCAGGATCCCGGCGAACCGCTCCATCGTCGCGGCGGACAACTCCTCGCGTATCAGGGAGGAGTAGTCGAGCCCGGCGCCCGCGGTGAAGGTGGCCCGGTCGCGGCGGGCGGCGAGCCAGACGAGCCGGATCGGGCTCGCGGCCTCGGGGGCGTACGCGCGGTACTCGTCCACGCCGAAGCCGAGCCGGCCGTTGTTGGCGACGAAGCAGGGGTGACCCTCGGTCATCCCCGTCTCGATCTCCTGGAATCCGGCGCCGGCCAGCTCCGCCGAGATGACCGGCTTCTTGGTGAGTTTGTACGCCGTGCCCGCGAGGGTGGAGGAGATCTCCTCCAGGTAGACGGGCAGGATCGCGGCGGAGAGCCCCAGCGTCTCGCGCAGCTCGATGAAGAAGTCGAGCGCGTCCAGCGGCAGTTCCGCGTCGCCGCGGTGGCGCTGTACGGAGTCGGCGGGTATCTGCCAGTGGTCGAGGGCGAACCGGCGCGCGGTGAAGCGGTACTCGGTCGCGTCGTCGTCGCTCCGTACCCGGTAGCGGTCCCCGCCGAGGGAATCGGGGGTCAGGATGCGCTCGTGGGAGAACTCCGCGAGGGCTTTGCGGATGAGCAGCCGGCCGGCCTGCTCCCAGAGCGCCGGGGTGAGATGGGCGACGCTGTCCGTGGTGTTCGCGGGTGCTTTGCCGGGGGCGGGGGAGACGGTCGGGCTGCTCATCGGGTGACTCCTTGTGCTGCTTGAGCGGTCTGCTCGGCCGGGGTGGCCTGCTCGGCCGGTGCGTCCTGCTCGGTCTGTACGGCCTGCTCGGTCTGTACGGCCTGCCCGGCCGGTGCGTCGTGCTCGGTCGCTGCGGCGAGCGCGGCGTGGAACATCTCGCGCGTGCAGATGCTCAGATAGGCGTCCTTCTCCGGCTTCTCGAGTTTTTTCTCGATCCGGAAGCCGACCGCCTCGTTGAGGGCGTGGACGGCGGCGTTGCGTACGTCGGGCTCGACGACCACGCGGCGTACGGACGGATCGTCGAAGAGCAGCGCCATCACCGTGGTGATCACGGCGCGTGTGAAGCCGTGCAGCCGCCGCGAGCCGTCGACCGGGGCGACCAGGAAGTGCATCCCGATGTCGCCGGTCTCGGCCTCGTACAGGCCCTTCAGCTCCACCTCGGCGGGGTTGTACCGCTCGATCAGGAAGGCGGGGACGCCGTTGTGCAGCCCGATGAACGCGTCGTGGTTCGAGGCGGCGGCGATGCCCAGGTACTCCCGCTCGACATCCGGCAGCGTGGCGCCCTGCATCAGCCAGAAGGCCGCTTTGGGGTGGGTGACCCAGCCGTGCAGCAGTTCGATGTCGGCGAACGGGTCGACGGCGCGTACCTCGAAGAGGCCCAGCCGCTCGTCCGTACGGGAGAACAGGATCTCCGGCTCCGGGGTGCGCTCGGTCATCGAAGGGTGCCTTCCGGTGCGGCGAACTCCTGGAACGCGATGGCCTTCTCGACCGGGTAGTACTCCCGCCCCAGCAGCTCACCGATGATGTACGCGTTGCGGTACGGGCCCATGCCCAGGTCGGGCGAGGTGATGCTGTGCGTGTGCACGGCGGCGTTCTGGAGGAAGATCCCGCGCCCGGTCGTGTCGATGCTGTAGTTGCGGGCGACGTCGTACCGGCCGTGCCCGTCCAGCCTGATCCGGTCCGCGACCGGCTCCAGGAAGGCGGGGGCGACGTACTTGTAGCCGGTGGCGAGGACCAGCCCCTGCGTGGCGAGGGAGAAGTCCTGCTCCTGCTCCTCCTGGCGCAGCCCGAGCGTGTACGTCCCGTGTTCGTACGACGCCGAGGTCAGCGCGGTGTTGGCCATCAGCCGGGTCCGGACCGGGCCCTTGAGGTTCTTCTGGTAGAGCAGGTCGAAGATCTCGTTGATGAGATCCGAGTCGATGCCCTTGAACAGCCCCTTCTGCCCCGACTCCAGCCGGTAGCGGGTGGCCTCCGGCAGCGCGTGGAAGTAGTCGATGTACTCCGGGGAGGTCATCTCCAGCGTCAGTTTGGTGTATTCGAGCGGGAAGAAGCGCGGCGACCGGGTGACCCAGTTGAGCTGGTAGCCGTGCGCGTCGATGTCGGAGAGCAGGTCGTAGTAGATCTCCGCGGCGCTCTGCCCGCTGCCGACGAGGGTGATGGACTCCTTCTTCTGGAGCTCCGCCTTCCCCTGGAGATAGCGGGAGTTGTGCAGGAAGTCACCGCCGAGCCCCTGGCAGGACTCCGGGACGTACGGCGGGGTCCCGGTGCCGAGCACCAGGCGCCGGGCGCGGTACGTCTCGTCCGCGGTGCGGACCACGTACAGCTCGCTCTCCTCCTCGTACGAGACGGAGGTCACCGTACGGTTGAAGCGCACGCCGGCGAGTTTGGCGGCGGCCCAGCGGCAGTAGTCGTTGTACTCGGTCCGCAGCGGATAGAAGTTCTCGCGGATGTAGAACGAGTACAGCCGCCCGGACTCCTTCAGGTAGTTGAGGAAGGAGTACGGCGAGGTCGGGTCGGCCAGGGTGACCAGGTCCGACAGGAACGGCGTCTGGAGGTGGGCGCCTTCGAGGAACATCCCCGAGTGCCATTCGAAGTCGGGTTTCGACTCCAGGAAGACTCCGTCGAGTTCGTCGATCGGCTCGGTCAGGCAGGCGAGTCCCAGGTTGAAGGGGCCGAGCCCGATGCCGACGAAGTCGTACGGCGCGCTGCGCTCAGGAAGCGTGGACAAGGTTCTCTCCCAGGTACTGCTCGGCGTGGCCGGAGATCAGATCGAGGACGGCGGCGATGTCGTGCACGGTGGTCTCGGGGTTGAGCAGGGTGAACTTCAGGTACTGACGCCCGCCCACGGTCGTCCCGGCGACCACGGCCTCGCCGGAGGCGAACAGTGCTTTACGGGCGTGGAGGTTGGCGCGGTCGATCTCGGTGGGGCTGGTGATGTGCTCGGGGATGTAGCGGAAGACGAGCGTGGAGAGCTGGGGCTCCACGACGACGTCGTAGCGCGGGTCGGCGGCGAGGAGCTGCCACCCCTCGGCGGCCAGGTCGCAGACCTCGTCGAAGAGTTCCCCGATGCCGTCGGCGCCCATGACGCGCAGGGTCATCCACAGTTTGAGGGCGTCGAAGCGGCGCGTGGTCTGGAGGGACTTGTCGACCTGGTTGGGGATGCGCTCCTCGACGGTCCTGCGCGGGTTCAGATAGTCCGCGTGGTACGTGGCGTGCCGCAGGGTGGCCCCGTCCCGTACCAGCACGGCCGACGAACTCACCGGCTGGAAGAAGGACTTGTGGTAGTCGACGGTGACGGAGTCGGCGTGCTCGATGCCGTCCAGGAGCGGGCGGCGGGTGAGGGAGGCCAGCAGTCCGCAGCCGTACGCCGCGTCGACGTGCATCCAGGTGTCGTACTGCTCGCAGAGCGCCGCGATCTCCGGCAGCGGGTCGATGGAGCCGAAGTCGGTGGTGCCCGCGGTCGCGACGACGGCCATCGGGGTCAGCCCCTCGGCGCGGCAGCGCTCCAGCTCGGCGGCGAGGGCCACGGTCTGCATGCGCTTGTCGCGGTCGCAGGGGATGGAGACCACGGCGTTCGGGCCGAGCCCGAGCAGGGTGGCCGACTTCTGCACGCTGAAGTGGCTGCACTCGGAGGCGAAGACGCGCAGTTTCGACAGCTCGTCCGCTTTGGCCTCCTCGCGGGCGAAGAGCAGCGCCTGGAGGTTGGACTGGGTGCCGCCGCTGGTGAAGACGCCGTCGGCACAGGCGCCGAGCCCGATGCGCCGCGTGGTCCAGTCGATGAGCCGGCGCTCGATCAGGGTTCCGCCGGCGCTCTGGTCCCAGGTGTCCAGGGAGGAGTTGACGGCGGAGAGCACGGCCTCGCCGAGGACGGCGGGTATGACGACCGGGCAGTTGAGGTGCGCGAGGTACCGCGGGTGGTGGAAGTAGACCGCGTCCCGCAGATAGACGCTCTCCAACTCGTCGAGCGCGGCCGAGGCATCTCCGAGCGGCTGGTCCAGGTCGACCGCGGAGACCACCGGGGCCAGTGCGTCGGGGGTGATGCCGCTGAACGGCTTTTTCGTTGTGGCGAGTTGGTTCGCCACCCGCTCGACTCCTTCGGTCACGGAGCGCCGATAGCGGTCCGCCGTCGCGCCATTGAGCAGGTGCGCACGCATGCTGGGGTCCTCCCGGATGTGGGGGTGCGGGGGTGAGGGGTGGGGCTCGATGAAGGCTTGGTTAGGTTAGCCTAACCTAACTTCATCTTTCAATCTCGCATCGGAGTCGCCCCGTTACGCAGGTGGCAGGGCGGAGGGCATGCCTGTGGTGCTGAAGGCCGTATACGGGGCTACGCGGCCCGCGCCGCCTCCTCGGTCCTCTCCCGGACCGTTGCCCCGGCGGTTTCCCTGGCGCTCTCCCTGACGGTCTCTCCGGCAGCCTTCCTGGCCGACTCGGTCGCCGCCTCGCGCAGTTGCTCCTCGCTCAGACCGAGCCGCCAGTAGCCGACGAAGGTCACCCGGCGCCGGTCGACACCCCGCTCGTGCACGAGATGGCGGCGCAGCGCCTTGACCGTGCCCGACTCCCCGGCGATCCACGCGTACGGGGAGCTCCCGCGCTGCTCGAAGGCGCGGACGGCCTCCAGTGCGGACGGCGCGCCCTCGTCCCGCACCAGCCAGGTGATCCTGGCGTCGGCGGCGGTGGTCAGCGGCTGCCGGTCGGCGGCGTGCGGCACGTCGATCCAGACGTCGGCCTTCAGGCCGGCGGGCAGCCACTCCAGGATCGCCGACGCGGCGGGCAGCGCCGTCTCGTCGGCCCAGATCAGTACGGAGTCGGCGTCGGCCGGCGGTCGGAACCGTACCGCCGTGTTGTCCGCCACGGCCGGCCCCAGCACCAGCACCCGGTCACCGGGCGACGCCCGGCCCGCCCAGCGGCACGCGGGGCCGCCGTCGGGGTGCAGCGCGAAGTCGATGTCGACCTCGTCCGGGTCACGGCGCTGCTCCCGCAGGGTGTACGAGCGCATCACGGCCCGTACGTCGTCGGGCAGCGCCCGCCAGGCGCTCCACCAGCCCTCGCCCTCCTCGACCGGCACGACGGGCGCGTCCTGGCCCGGGTGCGGGAGGAAGAGCGACAGGCTCTGATCGCGGCCCCCGGCGGCGAAATCGACGAGATCGTCGCCGCTTCGGCCCCCGAAGGTGACGCGGACCAGGGACGGGCTGAGGCGCCGCGTCCGTACGACCTGGAGGGAGAAGAAACGGAACGGGGCTGTCTCAGCCGTCTTCATGGGGGTTAGCCGACCTTCCTCGCGGTTTCGGTTGCCTGGGCCGGACCGGAGTCTGTGGGCATGACGTTTCCATCCCTGGGTGGTGGGAACGGCCTGTCACGGCCGGATTGCTCATCCGAAGGTAGGTTAGCCTAACCTCACTGAGTATCCCAGGGTGCGTCCGGCACTCGGACGCGGAAAAGCAGGGGCAGGTCGGCCGGCCCCCGCCGAGCGGCGTGACCGGCGGTCGGGGAAGGCCCGTATCAGTCCGGCAGGCCCAGTTCCCGCGCGATGAGCATCCGCTGGACCTCGCTGGTGCCCTCGCCGATCTCCAGGATCTTGGAGTCGCGCCACATCCGGGCCACCGGATACTCGTTCATGAAGCCGTAACCGCCGTGGATCTGGGTGGCGTCACGGGCGTTGTCCACGGCGACCGTCGAGGAGTACAGCTTCGCGATCGCCGCCTCCTTCTTGAACGGCTCCCCGTGCGTCAGCCGCGAGGCCGCGTCCCGCCAGCCGATGCGCGCCATGTGCGCCCGCGTCTCCATGTCCGCGATCTTGAACTGGATCGCCTGGTTGGCGCCGATCGGCCGGCCGAAGGCGTGCCGCTCCCGGGCGTACCTGACCGACTCGTCCACACACCCCTGGGCGAGTCCCGTCGCCAGCGCGGAGATCGCGATCCTGCCCTCGTCCAGGATCCGCAGGAACTGGGCGTATCCACGGCCCTCCTCGCCGAGCAGGTTCGCCAGCGGGACCCGTACGTCGGAGAAGGACAGCTCGCGGGTGTCCGACGCGTTCCACCCGACCTTGGAGTACGGGGCGGCGACCGTGAAGCCGGGGGTGCCGGACGGGACGATGATCGCGGAGATCTCCGGACGCCCGTCCTCCTTGCGGCCGGTGACGGCGGTGACGGTCACCAGGCCCGTGATGTCCGTCCCCGAGTTGGTGATGAAGCATTTGGTGCCGTTGATCACCCAGGTGTCGCCGTCGCGCACGGCCGTGGTGCGCGTACCGCCCGCGTCGGAACCGCAGTCGGGCTCGGTCAGCCCGAACGCGCCCAGCAGCTCGCCCGAGCAGAGCCGGGGCAGCCACGCGAGCTTCTGCTCCTCCGTGCCGAACCGGTACACGGGCATGGCGCCCAGCGAGACCCCGGCCTCCAGGGTGATCGCCACGGACGAGTCGACGCGCGCCAGCTCCTCCAGGGCGATCCCGAGCGCGAGATAGTCGCCGCCCATGCCGCCGTACTCCTCCGGGAACGGCAGCCCGAACAGCCCCATCCGCCCCATCTCGCGGACGATCTCGTACGGGAACTCGTGCCGCTCGTAGAAGTCGCCGATCTTGGGCGCGACCACTTCGCGGGCGAACTCCTCGACGGTGCGGCGCAGTTGTTCGTGCTCGACGGAGAGGCGGTGGTCCAGGGACATCGGGTCACTCCTTGGGAGGCTGGGCCATGGGGGGCCGGGACGCGGGGGCCTGGGCCGGGGCGGACGCCGTCCGGCCCGACAGCGCGCGGACGGTACGGGACGGGCTGGGGCGGCCCAGCTCCCCGGCCAGCCAGATGCTGGTGTCCGCGAGCCGGCCGAGATCGACGCCGGTCTCCACCCCGAGGCCGTCGAGCATCCACACCAGGTCCTCGGTGGCGAGATTCCCGGTGGCGCTCTTCGCGAAGGGGCAGCCGCCCAGCCCGCCGGCCGACGCGTCCACCGTCGTCACGCCGTGCTGGAGCGCGGCCAGGGTGTTGGCGAGCGCCTGGCCGTAGGTGTCGTGGAAGTGCACGCCGAGGGCGCTGGTCGCCACGCCCTCCTCGTTCAACTCGGCCAGCAGCGCCTGGACATGGCCGGGGGTGGCGACCCCGATGGTGTCGCCGAGGCTCAGCTCGTCGCACCCCAGGTCCATGAGCGCCTTGGCGACGGTGACGACCTGGTGGACCGGGACGGGGCCCTCCCACGGATCGCCGAAGCACATGGAGAGGTAGCCGCGGACGTGCATCCGCTCGTCACGGGCGCGGGCGACGACCGGCGCGAACATGGCGAGCGATTCGTCCACGGTCCGGTTGAGGTTGGCCTTGGCGAAGGACTCGGTGGCGCTGGCGAACACGGCGACCCGGCGGGCCCCCAGCGCCAGCGCGCGGTCCAGACCGCGCCCGTTCGGCACGAGGACCGGCAGCGCCACCTCGCCCTGGAGATCCGCCACCAGAGGGAAGAGCGCCTCGGCGTCGGCCAGTTGGGGGACCCACTTGGGGTGGACGAAGCTGGTGGCCTCGACGGTGGTCAGCCCGGCGTGCGCGAGCCGGTGGATGAACTCGGCCTTCACCTCGGTCGGTACGACCGCCTTCTCGTTCTGGAGCCCGTCCCGCGCCCCCACCTCGTGGATACGGACCCGGGGCGGCAGCCCCTGCGCGGGAACGGCCATGGGCAGCCCGTCGGTCATGACTCCTCCTGTGCGCCGGACTGTGTGCCGGACCGTGTGGCGGACGGCGCGGGTACGGCGGGTACGTGGGGTACGGCGGGTACGGGGGTGGCGTCGCCCGGTTCGGGGACCGGCTCCCGGGGCGGCCGTGTCGCGGGCGGTTCGGCCGGGGTGACCACGGCCAGTACCTGGTCCATGGCGACCGTGGAGCCGGGCGTGACATCCAGCTCGGCGACCGTGCCGTCGTGCGGGGCGGAGATGACGTGCTCCATCTTCATCGCCTCCACGACCAGCAGACTCTGCCCCGCCACGACCGCGTCCCCGACGCCCACCTTCACGACGGTGACCGTCCCCGGCATGGGCGCGGTCAGCGCGTCCACGCCGCCGCCCGCCCCGGCGCCGCGCAGCGCCGCCTCCACCGGGTCGAAGTCCTGTACGTGCCAGCTCTCGCCGTCCCTGCCGAGCCACCGCCCCGCCCGGTGGAAGGTGTGGGTCACACCGTCCAGGGTGACGGTGACAAGACCGGGCTCCACCCGGAACCCGTCCGAGGGCGAGATCTCCTGAGTGACGGGTTCCTGTCCCGCGATACGCAGCGTGTGCCGTACGGGGGCGGGCGCACCGCCCAGCCGCCAGCCGCTCGGCACGGAGAAGGGATCCACCCACCCCGTGGCGGCTCCCGATCCCGCCGCCCCCGGCTCCAGCTCCGCCTGGCGGACGGCCGCCGCTGCCGCGTACACCTCCGGCGGTACCCCGTCGGGCACCAGGCCGGCCATCTCGCGCTCCACCAGCCCCGTGTCCAGCTCGCCCGCGACCACCGACGGATGGGCCAGCAGCCGGCGCAGGAACCCGGCGTTCGTCGGGACGCCGAGCGTGACCGTGTCCGCGAGGGCCGCCCGCAGGGTGCGCAGCGCGGTGGCGCGGTCCGGGCCGTGGGCGACGACCTTCGACAGCATCGGGTCGTACGTACTGCCGACCTCCGTGCCGACCGCCAGGCCGGAGTCCGTCCGTACGCCGCCGCCCTGCGGCTCGTGCAGCGCCAGCACCGTGCCCCCGGAGGGCAGGAAGCCCCGGCTGCCCTCCTTCACGGAGACCGTCTCCGCGTAGATCCGGGCCTCCACCGCGTGTCCGGTGAAGGTGATGTCGTCCTGGGTGAGGGGAAGTTCCTCCCCGGCGGCCACCCGGAGCTGCCACTCCACCAGGTCGAGGCCGGTGATCAGCTCCGTGACCGGATGCTCGACCTGGAGGCGGGTGTTCATCTCCATGAAGAAGTACGACGCGGGGTCGTCGCCCGGGACGATGAACTCGACCGTCCCCGCCCCCGCGTAGCCGCACGAGCGCGCCGCCCGCACCGCCGCCTCGCCCATCGCCGCCCGCGTCGCCCCGTCCAGCAGGACGGACGGCGCCTCCTCCACGACCTTCTGGTGGCGCCGCTGGAGCGAGCACTCGCGCTCGCCCAGATGGACCACGTTCCCGTACGTGTCGCCGAGGACCTGGATCTCGATATGGCGCGGCCGGTCCACCCACCGCTCCAGCAGCAGCGTGTCGTCCCCGAAGGAGGAGCGCGCCTCGCGCCGCGCCGCCGCGATCTCCTCCGCGAGCACCGCCTCCGCGCGCACCAGCCGCATGCCCTTGCCGCCGCCGCCCGCCGACGGCTTCAGCAGCACGGGCATCCCGATCCGGGCCGCCGCCTCGGTCAGTTGGGCGTCCGTCAGCCCGCTGCCCGAGGAGCCGGGCACCACCGGGACGCCCGCCGCCCGTACGGTCTCCTTCGCGCGGATCTTGTCGCCCATCAGCTCGATCGCGGCGGCGGGCGGCCCGATGAAGACCAGCCCCGCGTCCGCGCAGGCCCGCGCGAACGCCGCGTTCTCCGAGAGGAAGCCGTACCCCGGGTGGACCGCCTCCGCGCCCGTACGCGCCGCCGCTTCGAGCAGCCGGTCGGCGCGGAGATAGCTCTCCGACGCCGCCGCCGGGCCGATCCGTACCGCCGTGTCCGCCTCGCGCACATGGCGGGCGTCCGCGTCCGCGTCGCTGAAGACCGCGACCGAGCGCACGCCGAGGGCGCGCAGCGTACGGATCACGCGGACCGCGATCTCGCCGCGATTGGCCACGAGGACCGTGTCGAACATTCCCGCTCCCACCCTCACCATCGCCCTCTCACATCCGGAAGACGCCGAAGCCCGCTGCGCCCAGCGGGGCGTTGGCACACGCGGTCAGGGCGAGACCCACGACCTGGCGGGTCTCCAGCGGGTCGATCACGCCGTCGTCCCAGAGGCGCGCCGTCGCGTAGTAGGCGTTGCCCTGGGTCTCGTACTGCGCGCGGATCGGGTCCTTGAACGCCTCCTCGTCCTCGGCGCCCCACTCCTCGCCGCGCGCCTCGATCTGGTCCCGCTTCACCGTCGCGAGGACGGAGGCGGCCTGCTCGCCGCCCATCACGGAGATCTTGGCGTTGGGCCACATCCACAGGAAGCGGGGGGAGTAGGCCCGGCCGCACATCGAGTAGTTGCCCGCCCCGTACGAGCCGCCGACCACGACCGTCAGCTTCGGGACCCGCGCGCAGGCCACCGCCGTCACCATCTTCGCGCCGTGCTTGGCGATGCCGCCCGCCTCGTAGTCCCGGCCGACCATGAAGCCCGAGATGTTCTGGAGGAAGAGCAGCGGGATGCCGCGCTGGTCGCACAGTTCGATGAAGTGGGCGCCCTTCTGGGCGGACTCGGAGAACAGGATGCCGTTGTTGGCGACGATCCCGACCGGGTGGCCGTGGATGTGCGCGAAGCCCGTCACCAGCGTCGTACCGAACTCGGCCTTGAACTCGGCGAACCGCGAGCCGTCCACCACCCGCGCGATCACCTCCCGCACGTCGTAGGGCGTACGGGAGTCCACCGGCACCGCGCCGTACAGCCCGGCCGGGTCCACCGCGGGCTCCTCGACCGGCTCCACCGACCAGGGGAGCGCCCCGCGCGCGGGCAGCGTCGAGACGATGGTGCGCACGATCCGCAGCGCGTGCGCGTCGTCCTCCGCGAGATGGTCGGTCACCCCGGACGTACGGGAGTGGACCTCGCCGCCGCCCAGCTCCTCGGCCGTGACCACCTCGCCCGTCGCCGCCTTCACCAGCGGCGGGCCGCCCAGGAAGATCGTGCCCTGCCCGCGCACGATCACCGCCTCGTCGCTCATCGCCGGGACATACGCCCCGCCCGCCGTGCAGGAGCCGAGGACGGCGGCGATCTGCGGGATGCCGGCGCCCGACATCCTGGCCTGGTTGTAGAAGATCCGCCCGAAGTGCTCCCGGTCGGGGAAGACCTCGTCCTGGAGCGGGAGGAAGGCGCCGCCCGAGTCGACGAGATAGAGGCACGGCAGCCGGTTCTCCAGGGCCACCTCCTGGGCGCGCAGATGCTTCTTCACCGTCATGGGGTAGTACGTGCCGCCCTTGACCGTCGCGTCATTGGCGACGATCACCACCTCACGGCCGCTGACCCGGCCGATCCCGGCGATCACCCCGGCGGCCGGGGCCGCCCCTCCGTACATCCCCTCGGCCGCGAGCGGCGCCAGCTCCAGGAAGGGCGAGCCGGGGTCGAGGAGCGTGTCCACCCGCTCGCGCGGCAGCAGCTTCCCGCGCGCGGTGTGCCGGGCGCGGGCCTTCTCGCCGCCGCCCAGACGCGCCGCGCCGAGCCGGGCGCGCAGGGCGTCGGCCAGCGCGCCGTGCGCCACCTCGTTGGCCTTCCAGGCCGCGGACGCCGGGTCGGCGGAGCTGGTCAGTACGGGGGCCCGCTGCGCCGCCGGCCGCACGGCTTCCTGTACCGCCGTGGCACCCGCCGTCTGCCCGTTCACCTGCTCGTTCACCTGCCTGGTCGGCTGCTGCATCGCTGGTGGCTCCCTTGCTCCGGCCCTGCTCCGGCCCCCGTGTGTCCCACCCGCAAGGGTTTCTGCCCAGACGTTAGTGAGCGTTAACCTCGCTCGTTCAGGTTAACGATCGCTAACGACCCTGTCTAGAATGATTTCTCATGAGCACCCGGACCGCCGCCCCGACCCGCCGCGAACAGATCCTCAAGCAGGCCGCGCGCCTCTTCGCCGAGCGTGGCTTCCACGGCGTGGGCGTCGACGAGATAGGGGCGGCGGTCGGGATCAGCGGGCCGGGCCTGTACCGCCATTTCGCGGGCAAGGACGCGATGCTCGCCGAGCTGCTGGTCGGCATCAGCGGCCGACTGCTGGACGGCGGCAGGCTGCGGGTCCGCGAGGCGAACGGGGCGGAGGCGGGGGAGGGCCAGGACCCGGCCGCGCTGCTGTCCTCGCTGATCGACGGGCACATCGACTTCGCGCTGGACGACCGTCCGCTGATCACCCTCCACGACCGCGAGCTGGACCGGCTCAGGGACAGCGACCGCAAGCTGGTGCGTCAGCTCCAGCGGCAGTACGTGGAGCTGTGGGTCACGGTCGTGAGGGAGCTGTACCCGCGCGTCCCGGAGGCGCAGGCGCGCGGCGCCGTGCACGCCGTCTTCGGGCTGCTCAACTCGACACCGCACCTCGGCTCGTACGGCGGCAGCCTGCCGGGCCGGGCCAAGACGGAGGCGCTGCTGCGCCGTCTGGCCCACGGCGCCTTCGCCGCGCTGGGCGACGAGGGCGCCGCGGACGGCGAAGGCGCCGGGGACCCGGTGCTGCGGTTCAGGCGGCCTTGAGTCCCGACAGCTCCCTGGCCAGGGTCTCCACGGGCTGGAAGGTCACCCCGAGCAGCGCGACATGCTTCCAGTGCAGCGAGCCGTCCGGCGCGACGAGGAACACCGAGCGGCGCACCCCGATGCCGGGCGCGGCCACCCCGAACGCCTTCGCGACCGACCGGTCGGTGTCGGCGAGCAGCGGAATCCGCAGGTCGTGCTTGCGCGCGAAGGCCTCATGGCTGTCGACGTCCTGCGGGCTGATGCCCCAGACCTCGGCCCCCAGGTCCGTGAAGGTCTCCAGGCCGCTGGAGTACGAGCAGAGCTGCTTGGTGCAGACGGTGGTGTCGTCCCCGGGGTAGAAGGCGATGACCAGCGGATGCCCCTGCCGTTCTTCGAGCCGGTACTCCCGTCGTACGAAGGTGTCGCCGTCGAACACGCCGCCCGGCAGGGCGAACGGCTCCAGGGGACGGCCGAGATCGGGTGAAGCTGCCACAGGACACTCCCGGTTGAGGTGGGACGGACGTCGGACGTACGGACGTACGGACAGTGGACCACTGCGCGCGGCCCGTACGGCACCGGGGTCCCGCCCGACCACCCGGGGAAGTTCGTCCCGGGGGGCGGGACACCCGGCGCGCCGCGCGGGCCTGACGGCACAATGGGCACATGCCGATACCCAGCCGCCCCGCCCTCGTCGACCATCTCGTCCGTACGCGCATCGCGGGCAACGTCGCCACGCCCCGCGACAACAACCTCAGCCACTACCGCAAGCTCGCCAACGGCGACCGCCACTACTGGCTGGGCCTGGAGCTGGGCGACCGCTGGACCGACGAGCAGGACGTGCTCGCCGTGATGGCCGAACGCTGCGGTGTGAGCGACGACCCGGAGCACCGCGTCGGCCAGGACACCATCGACCCCGAGCTGACCGTGGACGGCCTGGAGCGGATGGCCGCGCGGCTGCGCAAGGCCGCCGACGCCCAGGAGCGCGTCCTCTTCGCGACCGGCCACCCGGGCGGGCTGCTGGACGTGCACCGGCAGACCGCCGACGCCCTGCGGGCCGCGGGCTGCGAGATCGTGACGATCCCCGCCGGGCTCACGGCGGACGAGGGCATGGTCTTCCAGTTCGCCGACGTCGCGGTGCTGGAGCGCGGCGCGACCCTGTGGCACACGCACTCGCCGGAGCCGATGCGGGCGATCCTGGACGGTCTGGAGCGCGACGGCAGACCGCAGCCGGACCTGGTGGTCGCGGACCACGGCTGGGCCGGGTGCGCGGGGCAGCGCGGCCTCGACTCGATGGGGTACGCGGACTGCAACGACCCCGCGCTCTTCCTCGGCGAGGCGGAGGGCACGCTCAGCGTGACGATCCCGCTGGACGACCATGTCACGGACCCGCGCTTCTACGACCCGATGACGGCGTACCTGCTCAACGCGGCGGGGCTGCTCTGACGGCAGCGGCTGCTCCGACCCACCGTTCCGGGGGACAGGGGAGGGACGGCCGGCTCAGTCGCGCGGTACGCGGATCAGGCCCTCCTGGATCACCGAGATCGCCAGCCTGCCGTCCCGGGTGAAGATCCGCGCCTGCCCCAGCCCGCGCCCGCCCGACGACGACGGGGACTGCTGGTCGTACAGCAGCCACTCGTCCGCCCGGAACGGCCGGTGGAACCACATCGCGTGGTCCAGACTCGCCCCCACCACGTCACCGACCGTCCAGCCGCCCCGCCCGTGGGCCAGCAGCACCGAGTCGAGCAGCGTCATGTCGGAGACGTAGGTCGCCAGACAGACGTGCAGCAGGGGATCGTCGGCCAGTTTTCCCGCCGTACGGAACCACACCTGGGAGCGCGGCTCGCGCGGCTTCCCCACGCCGGCGTACGGCGGCGCGTCCACATAGCGCAGATCGACCGCCGCGCGCGCCTCCAGCAGCCGGTCCACCACCCCCGGGTCGACGAACCGTTCGGCGTACCGGGGCAGCAGCTCCGCCCCGGTCGGCAGCGTCTCCGGATCCGGCGCCTCCGGCATCTCCGTCTGGTGCTCCAGGCCCTCCTCGTACGTCTGGAAGGAGGCGGAGAGATGGAAGATCGGCCGGCCGTGCTGGACGGCCACGACCCGCCGCGTGGTGAAGGAGCGCCCGTCCCTGATCCGGTCGACGGTGTAGACGATCGGGGCGCCGGGATCGCCCGGCCGCAGGAAGTACGCGTGCAGGGAGTGGGCCGTACGGTCGGCGGGGACCGTACGGCCCGCGGCCACCAGCGCCTGGGCGGCGACCTGCCCGCCGAAGACGCGCGGGACGACCGCGGACGCGGAGGAGCTCCGCCCGCGGAAGATGTCCCGCTCGATCCGCTCCAGGTCGAGCAGACCGAGCAGGGTGCCGAGGGCGTCGGCGGTGTCCGGGGCGTCGTTCATCGGTGCGGCTTACAGCCCCATCGACTTGGCGATGATCATCTTCATGACCTCGCTGGTGCCGCCGTAGATCCGGTTGACGCGGTTGTCCGCGTACAGGCGGGCGATCGGGTACTCGTTCATGTAGCCGTAGCCGCCGTGGAGCTGGAGGCACTTGTCGATCACGCGGTGCGCGACCTCGGTGGTGAAGAGCTTCGCCGAGGCGGCCTCGGCGGCGGACAGCTCGCCCAGGTCGTGCGCCTCCAGCGCGCGGTCCACGACGGCCTCCGCCGCGTCCACCTCGGCCTTGCAGGCGGCCAGCTCGAACTTGGTGTTCTGGAAGGACGCGACGCTCTTGCCGAAGACCGTACGGTCCTGCACGTACGCCTGCGCGAACCGGATCGCCGCTGCGGCCTGCGCGTACGCCCCCACCGCGATGCCCAGCCGCTCCTGCGGCAGGTTCTGGCCGAGGTAGGAGAAGCCCTTGTTCTCCTCGCCGAGCAGATCCCCGACCGGCACCTTCACGTCGGTGAAGGACAGCTCGGCGGTGTCGGAGGTCTTCAGCCCCAGCTTGTCGAGCTTGCGGCCGACCGCGTACCCCTGCGCCTTCGTGTCCACGACCAGCAGCGAGATCCCGTACCGCCGGTCCTCGGGCGTCGGCGCGGCGGTCCGCGCGCAGACGATGACGCGGTCCGCGTGGACGCCGCCGGTGATGAAGGTCTTCGCGCCGTTGAGGACGTAGTGCGTGCCGTCCTCGGAGAGCTTGGCGGTGGTCTTCATCCCGGCCAGGTCGGAGCCGGTGCCCGGCTCGGTCATGGCGATCGCGTACATCGTCCGGCCGCTGACGAAGTCGGGCAGCCACCGCTTCTTCTGCTCGTCGGTGGCGTACGCCTTCAGATACGGCAGACAGAGCGCGACATGCACGCCCGACCCTCCGAAGGAGACACCGGCGCGGGCGCACTCCTCGGTGATGACGGACTGGAACTTGAACGACTCCTCGCCGGCGCCGCCGTACTCCTCGGGCACCTCGATCCCGAAGATGCCCAGCTCACCGAGGGTGTAGTAGAAGTCGCGGGGCGCCTGCCCCGCCGCGTACCACTCGTCGTACACGGGCACGACCTCGGCCTCGATGAAGGCGCGTATGGTCTCCCGGAACGCCTCGTGGTCCTCGTTGTAAACGGTACGGCGCACGGGAAAACCTCCTGCGGTTCGCGACTGGCCGGAGCATTCGATTAAGCGCTTGCTCAGCCCAAGTTACCCGGCGGTTCGTTCGGGTGTCCAGAGGTGGAGATGGCGTGGACCGGTCACGCGGTGGCGTGCATGTGACCCCGCGCCCACTCCTCGAAGGAGGTGAGCGGGACGCCGAGGGCCCGCGCGTACGCGGGGCGGGCCGGCTGGCCGGCCACGTTCATGAACGCGTGCGCGGCGCCCATCGCCGGCATCCCGGCGGCGAGCGCCTCCTCCTCGGTCAAGTCGGGCGCGGCCAGCTCCGTACCGAGGGCGCGGGAGAGGACCGCCGCGACCTCCGTCATCGTCAGACGGTCGCTCGCCAACTCCAGCTCGACCCCGTCGAACCGCTCCGGCGCGGCGATGGCGGCGGCGGCCGTGGCGCCGATGTCGCCGACCGCGACCAGCGACAGGCGGGTCCCGGGCTTGATGACGCTCACCAGGCCGCCCGCGACGCCGCGCGGGAACAGGAAGGCCATGGAGGGCAGGAAGTTGTCCATGAAGAAGGCCGGCTTGATGAGCGTCCAGTGCGCGAAGCCCGCCTCGCGCACCCGGTCCTGGAGCCCGGACTTGGTGGTGTAGTACGGCTCCATCGCCGCCCAGCGGCCTTCGGTCCATCCGGGAGCCTCGGTGTGCTGCCCGGCGCCGGAGACCGAGGTGTGCACGAACTGCTCCACCCCGGCGGCCTTCGCGCCCTCGATCAGGTTGACGCCCTGGGTCAGCTCGCCCGCGTAGTCGACGCCGTCCCCGGTCATCTCGGGCATCTGTACGGAGAAGACGGCGCGGGCCCCTTCGGCCGCCCTGGTCACGGAGGCACGGTCGAGGAGGTCGCCGGTGACCAGCTCGGCCCCGAGCGCTTCGACTGCCTTCGCCCGCTCGGTCGCCGGGTCGCGGACCAGCGCCCGGACGGGGACGCCCGCCGCGAGCAGGGCGCGGGCGGTGGCGCCGCCCTGCCGGCCGGTGGCGCCGGTGACCAGGACGGGTGCGGGACCGGTGGGTACGGCATCTGCGGACATGGCGGCTCCTCGGGCAGTGCGCGGCCGGCCCACTGGCGAGGTGCGGCCGATGCGCGACGTTAAACGGCGGGGCCCGCCGTTTCTTGTTTCGGTAAGATACGGAGGGCCCCGCCACTTAGCAACCCCGGAGGTACGCCATGCCCGGCCAGCGCGCGGACGCCCGGCGCAACTACACGCGCATCCTCGCCGTGGCCGAGGCGGAGGTCGCCGAACGCGGCGCCGACGCCTCCCTGGAACGGATCGCGCGCGTCGCAGGCGTCGGCTCCGCCACCGTGCGCCGGCACTTCCCCAGCCGCCGCGCGCTCCTGGACGCCGTCTTCCACGAGCAGGTCGACGCCCTGTGCACCCGCGCCCACGAACTGGCCGACACCGCCGACACCCGGGCCGCGCTGCTGGAATGGCTGGGAGCCCTCACCGCGTACGCCGCGTCCGCCCGGGGCCTGGCCACCGCGCTGACCCCCGACGCCCCGCTCACCTCCGACGCGGCGCACGCCAGCGCCTGTGCGGCGAAGTTCACCGAAGCGCTCGCCCCCCTGCTACGCCGCGCCGCGCGGGACGGCGCGGTAGCACCGGACCTGACCGTCACCGACCTGCTCACCTTGGTCGCGGGCATCGCCTGGGCCACGGAACACCACCACGACGCGGCTGCGGAGGCGGACCGGCTGCTCGGCGTGATGGTGGCGGGGGTCAGCCCGGGGAGGTGAGGGCGGCGGCCGTTGGTCGTCGGCCGTCGCCTGTCGGCCGTCGGCCTAGAGGAACGCCTCGTCCTTGACGGCGGCGACGAAGGACGCCCAGCCGACCGGGGGGAAGAGGAGGCTGGGGGCGTGGGGGGTCTTGGAGTCGCGGACGGGGACGCCGGTGGGGTGGTTGTCGAGTACTTCTAGGCAACTGTCCGCGTCGTTTCCGCTGTAGGAAGACTTGCGCCAGCGGCTTACCCTGGTGGCGTCAGGGGCGGTCTTCTCGGTCATGGTGTCTGTATTCCTCTGCTGCTGCCCTGAGAAGGGCTAGTGATTCCCTCGTGGGCAGTGCGTCGCCCAGCGCCAGATCGTAGGCGGCTTGGATCCGTTCGACCATGGCTGGTTCATCGTGAACCTTGGCCATGTAGATCGCTTCTGAATAGGCCACAGGGGGCTGATCCTCGAACCACATCAACGTCAGCATGCTCTGCTGGAGCGGGTGGGCTCCCAGGCTGTGCGGTAGCACGTAAACCCGTACGCGCCGATTCTCGGCCAAGCGCACAATATGCATGATCTGTTCCGTCATGACCTCCGGTCCGCCGACCGGGCGACGCAGTACCGACTCGTCAAGCAGCGCCCATACTACGGGGGTCACCGGGGAGTTGAGGATCTTTGCCCGCTCCAGCCGTGTGACGACGATCCTGTCACTTTCTTCCTTGCTCCAGGGTGGGGATGCCGTGTCGAGAACCGCACGCATGTAGCGTTCCGTCTGAAGAATTCCAGGCACGAGGGAGAGCGCGAACTCGCGGATCGCCGTTGCTTGTTGTTCGAGTTGCCGTGCGGTTTCGAATCGATCCGCAACAACCGAGTCATCCCGTGGCAGGAAGCTGCGTAGTACGTTTCCCGTGTTCAGCGCCTTGTCCAGCCGTCGTGCGTCCTCCTTGGACGGGACGCGACGCCCTGCCTCGATATGTGAGATGTGCGAACGCGTCATAACTGCCGCAATCGCCAACTCCTGCTGAGTCAACCCCGCCGCCACGCGCTGCTCTTTGAGCCAATCACCGTAGATGCTGCCCATTTGCTGACTCCCGTGCGACAAACGCTCTGTCACCTGCTACCTACTGGCGAGCCTAGCCAGATTCGTCGCAGCCTGTGAGGGAATCGCTACGCAGGGCGTTCCTGTGGGCGTGACCATCAACCAACAGGAGTTGACGTCGTGTTCAGTATGTCTGCCCTCGATGGCTCAGGAGAGGCATTGCGATTGCTTCCCTGGTCCGGCACGGATGGCAAGCCGTGCTACCTCGCCGGTGGCGGGAACGGTTACATCTCCCGGATGGCCGATGAGATGGAGGACGCGCAACTCGACATGGCTGCCGAACTCATGGGGCACGCGGCCGACATGCTCGCCGACTCCAAGGCCACCTCGGTGCAGCTCCGCTTCCTGGCGAACCGCATGTCCGAGGCGCTGCGCGACGTCTGCCGTATCGCGGAGAGCCGAGGTGCGCGCATTCCTGAGCCTTCGTATCCCGATGCGGATGGCTCTGAGGGCTGATCTGGGGGTTCGGGCGGGTCTGTCGGGGTGGGCCGGTGGTGAGTTGGGCGCCGTAGCCCGCCCCCTCCCTGGTTCGATGATCGCGGCTCCGGGGTGTGCGTCAAGGGCGCTCCTGCGTCGCGTCGGCTTCGCCGATGGCCTCCGGCCACCCTTGACTCACACCCCTGCGCCGCTGGAAAAGGCGTGGGGAGGGGGCGGGGGGGAGGGGTCCCCTGGGAAACACGGCTGTTCCTCCGCTCCGTTCCAGGCTTGCGGTCGGCTCGCCCTGCGGGGCGCGCGGTAGTGGAGTGGGGTGGTGGCGCGTCTCGTCAAGCGTCCGTCGACCGGTCGTGCGCTGGGCTTCATGCCCCGCTGTTCACTCGCCGTGGGTGGGGCCGGTGGTGAATGCGGCGTGGAGTGGGGCTGACTTGGCGGAGCTGGCCGGCTTGGCGGAGAAGGTCTGCCTGGCGGAGCCGGGGTGGTGGGGTGCCGGGGCAGGGTGCGGTGCTGGGAGGCCCGATTGGGTGCCTCCTCACCAAAAAGCATGCCTTATGCCCCAGTTTGCCCTGGTTGGTTGGGGGGTTGGTTGTCGTTGTTCCGTGACTGCGCGCAGCCAGCGCACTGTGCCGGGACTCTCGGCACACACTTCCCTGTTGCGCACCCCTCCCGCCCCGCACGTCACATCAACCCCGAGTCCACCCGGCCTCCTCGCTCACGGCGGGTGACCAGCGGGGCATGAAGCCCGGCCGTCATCCGGTGGGGAGCCGCTTGACGAAAGCCGGGCCACCCCACTCCACGACCGCGCGCCCCGCAGGGCGAGCCGACCCGCAAGCCTGGAACGGAGCCCAAAGGCATCGGTGTTTCCCAGGGGACCCCTCCCCCCCGCCCCCTCCCCACGCCTTTTCCAGCGGTGGAGGGGTGTGGGTCAAGGGTGGCCGGAGGCCATCGGCGAAGCCGACGCGACGCAGGAGCGCCCTTGACGCACACCCCGGAGCCGCGATCATCGAACCAGAGAGGGGGCGGGCTACGGCGCCCAACTCACCACCGGCCCACCCCGACAGGCCCGCCCGAACCCGCCCACACCCCCACCACCGGCTCAGCGGCCTGCGCGGGCCTCCGCCGTGGCCTTCAGTTCGCTCAGCCAGGCTTCGAGGCCGTCGTGGAGGATCTTGGTCGCGGTGGGGACGTCCGCTTCGACCTGGGCTCCGGTGTGGGTCTCCTCGGTGCGTACGAGGACGCCGCCCTTGACCTTGGTGAAGTTCCATACGTGGACGCCGTCGATGTGCAGTCCCTCGGCGATCGCGGGGCCGGTCCAGCGGATGCAGGAGTTGCGCTTGATCTGCTGGACGGTCGAGGTGACCTCCAGGCTGGTGGCGGTGGTCGCGGGGTTGGGTGGCAGCGGAGCCGTCCACCTGAACGCCGAACCCTTTCGGAAGGGGCCGTGGTCGAGGCGTTCCACGGTCTCGACCGGGGTCTGCCAGGTCGGCCAGCGCTTCACGTCGGTCTGCAGTTTCCAGATGGTGCTCAGCGGCGCGTGGATCACGGCCTCGATCCTGGAGCGGACGAGGGCCTTGGAGTCGACGCCCTCTCCGCGACAGGTGAGGGGCCTGTCGGGGTGCGGGGTGGCTCCGGCGGGCGCGGCGGCGGTGCCGAGGAGGCCGGCGATGACGAGCGGGAGGGCGAAGAGGGCGGCGCGGGTGCTGCGGGTGCGGGGCATGGCGTTCTCCTTGTCAGGTGCTGTGGTGGCGTGCGGGGTCGGGCGGTGGCGTCACTGGGCGGGGAGGCGTCGGCGGGCCCGGTGGAGGGTCAGGAGGTGGGCGGCGGACGCGGCGATGATCAGTCCGGCGAACGCGGGGTGCATGTCCTTGGACAGGCTCGGCGCCCCGTCGGGCCGCGTCAGCCATACGACGAGCGGGACCGCGAAGGTGGCGGCGACGAGCGTGGCCGCCCGGCGCACCGCCCGGTCGTGGACGTGGCGGAGCGAGCCGGCCAGTGCGATCACGACCGGGACGCCTGAGACGAGGGCGAACTGACCGACGATCATGACCGGGACCGCCCAGGCGGAGATGGTCACCGACAGCGGAACGCTCCGGCCTGTGCGGGTGGGGTGCGACTCGACCGTGGTGGTCATGGTGCTCTCCTCGTCCGGCGGTGTGCACGGTTGCGCGGCACGCCGCGCACTCCGCATCGAGCTAGAGGCCCGTGCGTTAGTTAGAGGTTATAACGTCATGGGGTGGGGGAGCAACAGGGCGGTGGATCCCGGCCCGTTGACCGGTGACGCGTTCGGTGCGTTCGGTGCGTTCGGGGTGCTCGGGACGCGAGAAGCGGCCTGCTCCTCCTGATGTCAGGGGGAGCAGGCCGCTTGGTCGGTGCCGTACAAGGCGTGGTGGAAGGTGCCGGGGTATCGGGCCGGGCTCAGATGGGGGTGACCGAGCTGCACTTCTTGAACGGGAGCCAGGGGCGGCTCCCGTCCTCGCGCGGCGCGCCCGCGTAGGTCGGGTCGCCGATCAGCTTCTGCTCCTCGTGCTCGTGGCTGGTCTCCAGGCCGAAGAGCTTGAAGCCCGTGCTCAGCTTGTGGAGGGACGTACCCAGGCTGAGTGCGAACCCGGCCTTCCACCAGTCGATGTTGACCTTGTAGTCGAGGCTGCTGAGCTTGGCCTTGTCGTGCAGGAGCTTCTCGAACGGGGTCGCGTCGGGGGCCAGTGGCTCGGACGCGGAGTGCGGGGAGGGGATGCCCGCGTTGTGGATCTGCTTGATTCCGCTGTCCTCGCCGTCCTCCCCGTTGCGCAGGTAGTTCTCGACCGCCTCGCTGTCCTTGGGGTCCTTGAGGTCCAGCTCCGCCACCTCGGTGTGCACCTCGGTGTCGGTCTTTCCGCCGCCGCCCTCGACATGCAGGCTGAACGGTCCCGCGGGCACCGATCCCCGTATGTCGACGCCCGGATTGCCGCTCATGCCGCGCTCGGCCGTGGAGATCCTGAGCCGGGTCGGGCGGTGCTCCTTGCCCTCCTTCTTCTCCTTGTCGTAATCCTCGGCGTTGTACGTCACGTAGAACTGCTGCATATGGCTGCCTTCACCCTGATAGCCATTGCCGACCCGGCCGTTGATCTCCATGGTGTAGACGAAGGTGATCTCACCGTTGCCGCGCATGACGAGGGTGTCGTTCATCCAGGTGCCCTGGGCGCCCTTGCCCGTGACCTGGCCGACGCTCTTGTTCTCCTTGCCCGTTCTGAGGCTCTTGCCGAACTTGACGTCGCCGGACTTCTCGCTGGTGGTCCTGGTGATGTCGAGGTCGGGCTGCCGGTCCGGCTTCAGCTCCGGCAGCTTGTCCTTGTTCGAGTGGTTGCAGACCATGCCGAGTTCGGTACCGTACGCCCGGGGCGGACCGCTGTTGCATTTCGCGGCGCCCTTCAGGTATTCCGCGAACTGCTTGGCGTCGTTGTAGTTGTTCTCCAGGTCCTTCTGCGGGTCGTCGCTCTGATGACCGTCGAACAGCCACCGCCCGCCGCCCCCGCCGCCCTTGGTGTAACTGCCGCTCAGCGAGGCGCTGCCGCCCCACTTCTTGAGCCCGGGGAAGTCGATGCCGCCCTCCACCCCGCCCTGCACCGTGCCCGTGGAATCGAGGGTGACCGTTCCGTCGGACCATTGTGTGACCTTCAGTTCACTGCTGGAACTGATCTTGATGAAGAGAATGCGCATGACGGTCTTTTGTTTGTCGGTCTCCGACGCCAGGATGCATTTGTCGGGCTCGAACGCCACATCTTCGGACTTCGGTTTGTCGTCCCCGGGCCCCGGACCCGGCAGTGTGGTGACTCCGTCCTCCCCGGAACCGCCTCCGGAAGCATCCGGGTTCGGCAGCGCACTGTCCCCACCGTTGTCGGAACCCGGGCCCGACGCACAGGAACCGCTGCTGACCAACAGGCATATCGCCCGGTGGAGTCCGCCGGTCACCTGTGTCCCGACCGGTGTGAGCGTCATGGTCAGCACCAGGCTCACCACGACGCCGAGCAGCCCGAGATATTCCACGGATGTCTGCCCACGGGCCCGGGAGAATGAGGGGGGTCTCAAACCGTTCCTCCGCATGTTTTCGCCTCTCATCCCCGCTGACGGGTGGGGACTTGAGCGAACGCTACGGAGCGGGGAACGGCGACGGCGTGGGCCCCGGGACCCAGGCCGGGACCCAATTCCCCTGGTGTCCGAGGGGCTTTGGGCCCTGGGGTGTCGGAAGGTGAACGCGCAGGTGAAGCGGGTGCTGCGGCATGGTGAACGCGAGGCGCGCGGGCCGGACCCGAGGGGGGCGGTCCGTCCCGAGGGCAGGCGCCGAAGTGCGTGCCGGTTTCTCCCGAACACCGTTCACATGGCTCGGTATTCGCCCGACCCAGAGGCGCTTCGGCGAATCTGGTGTTCCACGCGGTGACGCATGTACGCGTCGGAATGCGACCGGGCGATTGCCACTGCGGAATCGACGAGGGGGCGGAGATCAGGCGGGTACGCCGCCGGGTAAAGGGGCAGCCCCGGAAGAATGCACCGTCGTACGTCCAGATGCTCGTTGCCGACGAACTCCCGCAGTGCGGCCTCACGCCACGCGGTCGCGATATCCGCCACGTCTTCGATCCCGGCCTCGCTCTTCCCGTCCGGGATTCCCGATTCCATGTCTTTCCGGGGAGGGAGCGCCGACCAGTACCAGGCCCGCGCCGCCCCCGCGCGCTCCGGATCCGTTCCCGTGCGCAGGTGGTGGAGCAGCGCCAGTTGGACGCGGCGATGCCCGAAGGCGAACAATGCCGGTTCGACGAACTGGCGGTTGAAACTCGGGTTCGGGTCGTGGACCGCCGCCTTCATCAGCGCGTCGAAGCACTCCTCCGGCAGGCTCGACCGCTCGTCGAGCGCCGTGCGCAGCGCCGTCCTGGCCTGCTCCTCCCACGTCCATCCGCTGCGCACCCCCTGCCCGGGAGGCACATCGACCTCCAGCAACCGGACGAGTTCCGCCACGCACCGATGGAACGACGGTGCCCCGTCCTCCGTGCGCTCCGGCAGAGCGGCGAACGTCCACGGCGCGTCCGCCGGCTCCTTCCCCTCAGTCGTACCGTTCTCCCGCACAGACCGTCCCCCTGTTGTGTCCCGCTCCGTCGTGTCCCGCCCTGCAGCCCCCGCGCGGTCGCCGCATTGTGTCAGCCGGGCGGAGCGGCCTGAGGCGGCTCCCGCAGCGCGAACCACAGCTCCATCCGTACGTCGGGGTCGTCCAGGTCCCGCTCCAGCAGGGCCGCGCAGCGGGTGATGCGGTGGCGGACCGTGTTGCGGTGGACCGTCAGTGCCACCGCCGTGCGGTCCCAGCTTCCGTGCAGGGAGAGCCAGGCGCGCAGCGTCTCGGTCAGGGCCGGGGCGCCCGGTGCTTCCGTGAGCGGGGCCAGGAGGGCGCGGGCGTGGGCCGCGGCCTCCTCCGGGGCGATCAGGGCGGCGAGTCCGGCCGCCGGGCCGGCCGGGTCGTGGCGTACGAGCGGGGTACGGGTGGCCTCCGCGCGGCCCAGGGCGCGCAGCGCGCGGGTGGCCGCGGCGGCCAGGTACTGCGGAGGGACCGGGTCGCTGACGCCGAGGGTCCAGCCGGGCTGGGCCGTGACCTCGCGGTCGGTGAGGACGCGGACCGTGGTGCCGTCCGTGTCGGCCAGCGCGCTGCCCAGGGCCGCCGCCAGCGCGCCCGCCGCGAAGGGGGTGGCCCCGCCACGTCCCTGGACCACCCGCCAGGGCCCGGGGCCGAGGAGCGGCGCCGTCTCGGCGGGGGTGGCGCCGAGCAGCAGCCGTACCAGCGCGGCCGAGCGGCCCGCCTCCGCCGCGCCCTGATGGGGCGCGGTCAGGAGGGAGAGCAGGACGACGGCGACGCCCGCGACGGTGTGGTCGCCGGGTTCGCGCCGTTCGGCCGCCACGCCGAGGACCAGGTCCTGGCCGCCGCCGAGCGCGTACGCGGCGAGATGGGCGCCCTGGGTCGTGTCCGTGGCCGAGGAGGGCGCGGCGCCGTGCGACGCCGGGTTGACCACCCTGGCCAGGCGCGCGAGCGCCGTACGGGCGCCCGGGGACGGGGTGCGGCCCGTGGAGTGCAGCTCCGCGCCGTCCGGGGCGAACAGGACCGCGCGGCCCGCGAGCCCCACCGCGAGCTGATGCAGGACGGCGGGCACCGGGTCCTGCCTGGCCGCCGCGGCGGCCAGGCCCTGCTGGGCCCGGGTCACCCGGCGCAGCTCGCGGTGGCGTGCCTCCGCCATCAGCCGCCACACCGCGCGTGCCACCGCCGTGAACCGGGTATGGGGCGGCACCTCCAGCAGCGGCAGACCGTGCCGGTCGCACGCGTCGACCAGGGCGGGCGGCACCGTGTCGTACACCGGTGTCACCCCGAAGCCCAGCGCCGCCGCGCCCGCCTCGACCACGCGCCCCACGTACTCCCGCGCGTACGCGTCGGTGAGCTGGACGCCCGCGGTCAGCAGCAGCTCGCCGCCGAGCAGATACGGGTACGGGTCCGCCATCTCGGAGGTGTGCACCCAGTGCACCACCTGGGAACCGTCGTCCGGCGGGCCCGCGATCCGGCGCAGGCCCAGCGTCCGGTCCGCCAGCAGATCGGCGAGCGGGACCGGGGGAGTGGGCGGGGAGGAGGAGGGGGCGGCGGTGGTGTCCGACATGGATGATCCATCCATCTTCGGCGGAAAGGTTGGATGAAACGTACACTTCAGCGTCGCTTACCGGCCACCTACCGTCATGACCCACACGCTCGGCCCCTATGAGGACGCGTATCGGTACGCGTGCCTCTTGGAGGGACACGAGCATCCTCGGGCGTGAGACGAGACGGAGGAAGCCCATGGCTGTCGACTACGCGGTGATCGTCGTCTATCTGGCCGGCATGCTCGCCATGGGCTGGTGGGGCATGCGCCGCGCCAAGTCCAAGAGCGAGTTCCTGGTGGCGGGCCGCAGGCTCGGCCCCTGGATGTACTCCGGCACCATGGCCGCCATCGTCCTGGGCGGCGCCTCGACCATCGGCGGCGTCGGCCTCGGCTACCGCCACGGCCTCTCCGGCGCCTGGATGGTCTTCGCCATCGGCCTCGGGCTGCTCGCCCTCTCCGTCTTCTTCTCCGCGCGGATCGCCCGGCTGAAGGTCTACACCGTCTCGGAGATGCTCGACCTGCGGTACGGCGGCCGGGCGGGGCTCATCTCCGGCATCGTGATGTGGGCGTACACCCTGATGCTCGCCGTCACCTCGACCATCGCGTACGCCACGATCTTCGACGTCCTCTTCGACCTGAACCGCACCGTCGCGATCATCCTGGGCGGCGCCATCGTCGTCGCGTACTCGACGCTCGGCGGCATGTGGTCCATCACGCTCACGGACATGGTGCAGTTCGTCGTCAAGACCATAGGGGTGCTGCTGCTCCTGCTGCCCATAGCGGTCGTCAAGGCGGGCGGCTTCGGCGAGATGAGGGACCGGCTGCCCTCCGCGTACTTCTCGCCGTTCGGCATCGGCGCCGAGACGATCTTCACGTATGTCCTGATCTACACCTTCGGCATGCTCATCGGACAGGACATCTGGCAGCGGGTGTTCACCGCGCGCGGCGACAAGGTCGCGCGCTGGGGCGGCACCGTCGCCGGTACGTACTGTCTGCTGTACGCCCTGGCCGGCGCGGTCATCGGAACGGCCGCCAAGGTGCTCTACCCGAACCTGGCCAGCGCGGACGACGCGTTCGCGACCATCGTCAAGGACGAACTGCCCATGGGCGTACGCGGACTGGTGCTGGCCGCCGCCCTCGCCGCCGTGATGTCGACCTCCTCGGGCGCGCTGATCGCCTGCGCGACCGTGGCCAACAACGACATCTGGGCGCGGCTGCGCGGAGCCGTCGGACGGGGCGGCGAGAACCGCGGTGACGTCGACGAGGTGCGGGGGAACCGGCTGTTCATCCTGGTCATGGGCGTCGGCGTGATCGCCGTCGCCATCGCGCTGAACAATGTCGTCGAGGCCCTGACCGTCGCGTACAACCTGCTCGTCGGCGGACTGCTCGTACCGATCCTCGGCGGGCTGCTGTGGCGGCGCGGCACGGTGTACGGCGCGCTGGCCGCCGTGGTCGTCGGCGGGGTCACGGTCGTGGGGCTCATGGCGGCGTACGGAATCCTCGCCAACCAGCCCATCTACTACGGCCTGCTGGCCTCGCTGGCCGCGTACGTGATCGTCAGCCTGGCGACGCGGCCGACGGACGAGGCGGTCCTCGCGGCGTGGCGCGCCCGGCTCGCGGGAGAGGCGCCGGAGGAGGCCGGGGAGCCCGCTGTCAGTGGGCTGGTCCATTCTTGAGACAGAACACTTGAGACAGAACACTTGGGACAGAGCGATTGAGGCGGAGCACTTGGGACAGTGCATTGCAGAACGGTCATAGCGTGTCACGCGGTGCGGAGCCGCACGAAGCGACAGCGCGGCACAGCGATACAGCGACACCCGGAGAGGCCCGACGATGAGCAGCAACGGACACCACGGACACCGGAACAGCCCGCGCGGGCCCGTGGACTCGTCCCGTGTCCCGAGGTACGCGGGACCGGCCACGTTCGCCCGGCTGCCCCGGCTGGACGAGGTCGGTACGGCCGATGTCGCCGTCGTCGGCGTCCCCTTCGACACCGGGGTCTCCTACCGGCCCGGCGCCCGCTTCGGCGGCAACGCGATACGCGAGGCGTCACGGCTGCTGCGCCCGTACAACCCGGCGCAGGACGCCTCGCCGTTCGCGCTCGCGCAGGTCGCGGACGCCGGGGACATCGCGGCGAACCCGTTCGACATCAACGAGGCGGTCGACACGATCGAGGCGGCGGCCGACGACCTGCTCGGGACCGGCGCGCGGCTGATGACCCTCGGCGGCGACCACACGATCGCGCTCCCGCTGCTCCGCTCGGTCGCCAAGCGGCACGGACCGGTCGCGCTGCTCCACTTCGACGCCCATCTCGACACCTGGGACACCTACTTCGGCGCGGAGTACACGCACGGCACCCCGTTCCGCCGGGCCGTCGAGGAGGGCATCCTCGACACGGAGGCGCTCTCCCACGTCGGTACGCGCGGCCCGCTGTACGGCAAGCGGGACCTGGACGAGGACGCCAGGATGGGGTTCGGGATCGTCACGTCCGCCGACGTGATGCGCCGGGGTGTGGACGAGATCGCCGACCAGCTCCGGCAGCGCATCGGGGACCGGCCGCTGTACATCTCCGTCGACATCGACGTCCTGGACCCGGCGCACGCGCCGGGGACCGGCACACCCGAGGCGGGCGGACTGACCTCGCGGGAACTCCTGGAGATCATCCGGGGGCTGGCCTCCTGCCGGCTGGTCTCCGCGGACGTGGTGGAGGTCGCGCCCGCCTACGACCACGCGGAGATCACCTCCGTCGCAGCCTCCCACACGGCGTACGAACTGACGACGGTCATGTCCCGCCAGATCGGCGCGGCGGGGGCCGGCGCCCCTGAGGCCGCCGAGAGTTTCGCGGCGGAGGTGCGCTGATGCACGATCACGACCACGAACCCGTACGCCTCACCCCCGAACAGACCGCGGCGGCGCTCACCCCGCCGCCCGGACGCCGCGGCGGCGACCTCGTCGTCGAGACGTTGTACGGGCTCGGCGCCACGACCGTCTTCGGTCTGCCGGGGCAGCACGCGCTCGGCATGTTCGACGCGCTGCGCCGCTCCTCGCTCCAGTACATCGGGCTGCGCGTGGAGAACAACGCGGGGTTCGCCGCCGACGCGTACGGCCGGGTCACCGGAGAGGTCGCCCCGCTGCTGCTCTCCACCGGCCCCGGCGCCCTGACCTCGCTCGCCGCGCTCCAGGAGGCGGCGGCGGCCTCGGCGCCCGTACTGGCGATCTCCAGCCAGATCCCGGCGGCGGGTCTGGGCGGCGGGCGCCACGGGTATCTGCACGAGCTGCGCGACCAGCAGGCGTCCTTCCGCGACATCGTGAAGTCCGTGCACCCCGTCCGTGCGCCCTCGCAGATCCCGTCCGCGATCGCCGCCGCCTGGGAGTCCGCGCTCACCGCCCCGCACGGCCCGGTCTGGGTGGAGATCCCGCAGGACGTGCTGCTCGCCGAGGTCTCGCTGCCGGTCGTCACGGCGATGGACGCCACCCCGCGCGAGCTGCACCCGCGCCCCGAGCTGACCGCCGTCGCGGCGCACACGCTGTCCCACGCGGTACGGCCGGTGATCATCGCGGGCGGCGGGGTGGTCCGGGCGGACGCCTCCGGCAAGCTGCGCGCCCTCGCCGAGAAGCTGGACGCGCCGGTCGTCACGACGGCCGGGGGCAAGGGCGCCTTCCCCTGGGAGCACCCGCTGTCCCTCCAGTCCTGGATGGAGGACCGCCACACCACGGACTTCCTGGAGGACGCGGACGTGGTGCTGGTGGTCGGCTCAGGGCTGGGTGAGCTGTCCTCGAACTACCACACGTTCCGCCCGCGCGGCCGGGTGATCCAGATCGAGGCGGACCTCGGCAAGCTGGAGTCCAACCACCCGGCGCTCGGTATCCACGCCGACGCCAGGAACGCGCTGTCCGCGCTGCTGGAATCGGTGAGCCCCCGCGAGGACCCGGCCGCCGCCGCGTCCGTCGCCACGGTCCTGGGGAAGGTACGGGACCGGATCGCGGCCCAGGACCTCACGCTGGAGCGGCGGGTGCTGGCCGCCGTCCGCGAGGCCCTGCCCGCCGCGTCCCCCAGCTTCTGGGACATGACGATCCTCGCCTACTGGGCCTGGTCCGCCTGGCCGGGCCCCATGCACTCGGGTCAGGGCGCGGGCGGTCTCGGCTACGGCTTCCCCGCCGCGCTCGGCGCCGCGGCGGCCGACCGTACGAAACCGGTCCTGGCGGTGTCGGGCGACGGCGGCGCGATGTACTCCATCGCGGAGCTGGCCACCGCCCGCCAGTACGACCTGCCGGTCACCTGGCTGATCGTGGACGACGGCGGCTACGGCATCCTGCGCGAGTACATGACGGACGCCTTCGGCGAGCCGACGGGGACGGAGCTGTCCCGGCCGGACTTCGTCGCCCTGGCGGAGTCCTTCGGCGTCCCCGCGCTCCGTACGACACCGGAGTCCCTGCGCGAGGACCTGGCGAAGGCGCTCGCGGAGCCCGGCCCGTCCGTCGTCGTACTCCCCGCCGTGCTGCGGATGTTCGCCCCGACGCACCTGGACGCGCCATGAGGTCCGGTACGGACGCGATGAGGCTTAATACGGAAGCGTGACGTTGTTCCGTACAACCGTTCCCTGACGCCGGTACGTCATACCGGTGGGTGCGCCGCGGGGGTGCACCCACCGATACCAGGGGCGGGAAGCCGACATGACACATCAGCAGATACCGGCGCACAGAGCGAGTCCCTCCCGGCGGGCCCGGGGCGCGCTCTCCGGGGCGCTCGCCGCGGGCGTGCTCGTCCCGGTCGTGGCCGTCGCGGGAGCCGCGCCCGCCGCCGCCGCGCCGACTGCCACGTCGGCTGCCGCGCCGGCCGCCGCCGCACCCGCCGTCGTCTGCGCCTCGGGCAAGGCGGGGCTCGCCGCCCAGCTCACCAAGGACATCACCGCGGCGCTCAAGAACAGAACGTCCACGACCGCCGTCGCCGTCCTGGACCGTACGACCAGGACGACCTGCACCCTGCGGGCGACACAGAAGTACGACTCCGCCAGCGTGGTCAAGGTGACCGTCCTCGCCACCCTGCTCTGGGACGCGAAGAAGACGAACCGCTATCTGACGCAGCGTGAGGTCGACCTCTCCACCGCCATGATCACCAAGTCGGACAACGCGGCGACCACCACCCTGTGGAAGCAGCTCGGCCTGACGAAGATCAAGGGCTTCCTCAAGGCCGCCGGCATGACCCAGACCGTCCCCGGCACCGGCGGCTACTGGGGCCTCACCCAGATCACCGCCCAGGACGAGCAGAAGCTGCTGGCGCTGACCACCGCGAAGAACACCGTGCTCAGCGACAACGCGCGCGCCTTCCTCCTGGAGCGGATGCGCAAGGTCGTCTCGTCGCAGCGCTGGGGCGTGCCCGCCGGAGCCCCGGCGACCGCCACCGTCCAGCTCAAGAACGGCTGGCTCTCCCGCTCCACCCACGGCTGGCGCGTGCACAGCGTCGGCGCGTTCACCGGGAAGGGGCACGACTACATGATCAGCGTGCTCACCCACGACAACAAGACGATGAACGACGGCGTCAACACCATCCAGGCCGTGGCGAAGGCCGTCCACAAGGACCTCAACCCGGCGACGAAGATGGCCGGGGCCGCCGTCCACTCCGTACCCGAGACACCGTACGAGGCCGTCCCGGCGACGCCGGAGAAGGCCGCGAGGGACGCGGTCCCGGCGACGCGCTGAGCCCTTCCCTCCGGTAATCGAACGAACGCACGGGTCCCCGGTCCTAGGTCCGGGGACCTGTCTTTGTTGCGGAGGGATGAAATCCGCCGTCGCCCGCGTTGGTGCCTTCCGGCAGATCAGGACGATCGGCCGGATCAGGACGATCATCGGATCAGCACGGTGAGCACGATCAGGAGGCACGTAGTGGCGGAGGCGTCGGCAGAGCAGGGCTGGGCACGGCGGCTGTCCGGGTACGCGTGGCGGTACCGGCGCAACGTGGTGCTCGCGCTCGGATCGTCGCTCGCCGGCATGGCGGTGATGGCCCTCGTCCCGCTGATCACCAAGGTCGTCATCGACGAGGTGATCGGGTCGGGACAGCGCTCGCTCCTCGTCTGGACGGGGCTGCTCATCGCGGCCGCGCTCGTCGTCTACGTGGCGACCTACATCCGCCGCTACTACGGCGGACGCCTCGCGCTCGACGTCCAGCACGATCTCCGTACGGACATGTACGCCACGATCGCCCGGCTCGACGGACGCCGTCAGGACACCCTCTCCACCGGGCAGGTCATCGGCCGCGCCACCAGCGACCTCCAGCTCATCCAGGGGCTGCTCTTCATGCTGCCGATGACCATCGGCAACGTCCTGCTCTTCCTGATGTCCCTGGTGATCATGGCGTGGCTGTCGCCGCCGCTCACCCTGATAGCCCTGGCCGTCGCGCCCGCCCTCTGGTACATCGCCCGCCGCAGCCGTACCAAGCTGCACCCCGCCACCTGGTACGCGCAGGCGCAGGCCGGCGCCGTCGCCGGGGTCGTGGACGGCGCCGTCTCCGGGGTCCGGGTCGTCAAGGGCTTCGGCCAGGAGGACCAGGAGACGGGGAAGCTCCGCGAGGCCGGGCGGAAACTCTTCGCGGGCCGGCTGCGGACCATCCGGTTCAACTCCCGCTACACCCCCGCCCTCCAGGCGGTCCCCGCACTCGGCCAGGTCGCGATGCTCGCGCTCGGCGGCTGGCTGGCCACCCGGGGCCAGATCACCCTCGGCACCTTCGTCGCCTTCTCCACCTATCTGGCCCAGCTCGTCGGCCCCGTCAGGATGCTCGCCATGGTCCTGACCGTCGGCCAGCAGGCCCGCGCCGGTGTCGAACGCGTACTGGAGCTGATCGACACCGAGCCCACCCTCCAGGACGGCACGAAGCGGCTCCCGGCCGACGCCGAGGCGTCCGTCGAGTTCGACGACGTGTCCTTCGCGTACCAGGACGGCCGCCCCGTCCTCGACGGCTTCTCGCTGGAGCTGGCCCCCGGCGAGACAGTCGCCGTCGTCGGCGCCTCCGGCAGCGGCAAGTCCACCCTCTCGCTCCTGCTGCCCCGCTTCTACGACGTGACCCACGGCGCCGTTCTCGTCGGCGGCCACGACGTCCGCGAACTCACCCTCGACTCGCTGCGCTCCGCGATCGGCCTCGTACCGGAGGACAGCTTCCTCTTCTCCGACACCGTCCGCGCCAACATCGCGTACGGCAAACCCGGCGCCACCGACGAGGAGATCGTCCGGGCCACCCGCGCCGCCCAGGCCCACGGCTTCATCAGCGAACTGCCCGGCGGCTACGACACCACGGTGGGCGAACAGGGCCTCACCCTCTCCGGCGGCCAGCGCCAGCGCATCGCCCTCGCCCGCGCGATCCTCACCGACCCCCGGCTGCTCGTCCTGGACGACGCCACCTCCGCCGTCGACTCCCGCGTGGAACACGAGATCCACGAGGCGCTGCGCGCGGTGATGGCCGGACGCACGACCCTGCTCATCGCCCACCGCCGCTCCACCCTCGGCCTGGCCGACCGTATCGCCGTACTGGACGACGGACGGCTCTCCGACGTCGGCACCCACGAGGAGCTCCAGCGGCGCTCCGCGCTCTACCGGCGGCTGCTGACCGAGCCCGACGAACTGACCGGCACCTCGCCGGGGGGCGCGCGCGGTGCGGCCGACGCGGCGCAGGCGCGTACCGAGGACGGCTGTCCGGTGACGGACGGCCGCCCGGCCGACGACCTCGCCCTCCAGACCGCTCCGCAGGTCGACCAGGTCCAGCAGGAGATAGACGCCGAGTTCGACGCGGAGCGCGGTGTCACCCCCGCCCTCTGGGTACGGGACGACACCGTCGCCGGTGACACGGCGGCCCCCGGCGCCACCCCCGAACTGCTCGCCCAGGTCGAGGCGCTGCCCCCGGCCACCGACGTCCCCGAGGTCGACGAGGCGCGCGCCGTCGCCGCCGAGGAGTCGTACGGACTGCGCAGGCTGCTGCGCGGCTTCTGGCCGGCGCTGCTGGTCAGCCTGGCGCTCGTCGCCGTGGACGCCGGGATGGGGCTGCTGCTGCCGGTCCTCATCCGGCACGGCATCGACCAGGGCGTCGAACAGCTCGCGCTCGGCGCGGTCTGGGTGGCCGCCTCGCTGGGCCTGCTGACCGTCGTGCTCCAGTGGGCGGCGCAGATCGGCGAGACCCGCAAGACCGGCCGCACCGGCGAAAGGATTCTCTACTCCCTGCGCCTGAAGATCTTCGCGCAGCTTCAGCGGCTCGGACTCGACTACTACGAGCGCGAGCTGACCGGCCGCATCATGACCCGGATGACCACCGACGTCGACGCCCTGTCGACGTTCCTGCAGACCGGGCTGGTCACCGCGTTCGTCTCCGTCGTCACCTTCGCCGGCATCCTCGTCGTGCTGCTGGTGATCGACCTGGAGCTGGCGCTCGTCGTCTTCGCGACGCTGCCCGTGCTGATCGTCGGTACGGTCTTCTTCCGCCGCAAGAGCGTCCAGGCGTACGAGCTGGCGCGCGAGCGCATCAGCGTCGTCAACGCCGACCTCCAGGAGTCCGTGTCCGGGCTGCGGATCGTGCAGGCGTTCCGGCGCGAGGGCGACAGCCGCGAGCGCTTCGCCGCCCGCAGCGACCACTACCGCGCGGCGCGGGTACGCGGCCAGTGGCTGATATCGGTCTACTTCCCCTTCGTCCAGCTCCTGTCGTCGGTCGCCGCGGCGGCCGTGCTGATCGTGGGCGCGGGACGGGTGGAGGCCGGGACGCTGACGACGGGCGCGCTGGTCGCGTACCTCCTCTACATCGACCTCTTCTTCGCCCCCGTGCAGCAGCTCTCGCAGGTCTTCGACGGCTACCAGCAGGCGACCGTCTCGCTCGGCCGGATCCAGGAACTGCTGCGGGAGCCGACCTCGACGGCGGCCCCGAGGAAGGCCCTCGACGTGCTGTCGCTGCGCGGTGAGATCGCCTTCGAGGACGTCGACTTCGCGTACGGCGGGACGGAGACGGACGGCGGGACGGAGACGGATGGCGGCGTGGAAGGCGGTGTGGACCGCGGCTCGGGTGTCGAGGGGGAGACCGCGCTCAAGGGCGTGAACCTGCGCATCCCGGCCGGGCAGACCGTCGCCTTCGTCGGGGAGACGGGCGCGGGCAAGTCGACGCTGGTCAAGCTGGTCGCGCGGTTCTACGACCCGACCGGCGGCCGGGTCACGGCGGACGGTACGGACCTGCGCGACCTGGACCTGACGGCGTACCGCCGCCGGCTCGGCGTCGTGCCCCAGGAGGCGTACCTCTTCGCCGGTACGGTCCGGGACGCCATCGCGTACGGGCGCCCCGAGGCGACCGACGCGGAGGTGGAGGCCGCGGCGCGCACGGTCGGCGCCCACGAGATGATCGCCACGCTGGACGGCGGCTACCTCCACGAGGTCGCCGAGCGCGGCCGTAACCTCTCGGCGGGGCAGCGCCAGCTCATCGCGCTCGCCCGCGCCGAACTGGTCGACCCGGACATCCTGCTGCTGGACGAGGCGACCGCCGCACTGGACCTCGCCAGCGAGGCACTGGTCAACCAGGCGACCGACCGGCTCGCGGGCCGCCGTACCACGCTGGTCGTCGCGCACCGGCTGACCACCGCGGCGCGCGCGGACCGCGTGGTCGTGATGGACCACGGGCGGGTCGTGGAGGACGGCACGCACGAGGAACTGCTCGCGCTGGACGGCCGGTACACGCGGCTGTGGCGGAGCTTCATCGGGGAAGAAGAGCCCGCGGTCGTCTCATGAGCCGGGTGCGGTCCGCTCCGTAACCCTCGTCCCTCCGCAACCACCGGGACCACCTGGACCGTTGGGACCACCTGGACCGCCGGGATCGCCAGGACCACCGGGATCACCGGGATCACCGGGATCACCGCAACCATCCGGATCACCGCAACCATCCGGATCACCGCAACCATCCGGGCCGCCGCAGGCGTCGTACACACGTCCACATACATACTCCTGGAGGGCGCGTGTTCGGATTCGACGGCGGCGGGGCGCGCAGGGTCCTGCTGCACTGTCTGGCGACCCTGACCGCCACCGGTGCCCTCGTGGTGGGTGCCCCGGGGGCGCCGGGCGCCGAGGCGGCGTCCGTCTGCTCGGGGCGGCCGGAGAAGACCGTGCCCTTCGCCACCGGTGAACTGCGCGTCTACAAGGCGCGCGGCTACGCCTGCGCGATCACCGTCGCCAAGAACCCGGGCAAGAAGCGCGCCATGTCGGTCAGTCTCCAGCCGCGCGGCGGAAACCCGTTGGTGGACAAGGGGAGTTACACGCGCCAGGCGGGGCCGGTCACGGTGCACGCGCTGAACCGCTGCGTACGGGCCTCCGGCGTGGTCTCCGGGAAGAAGGGCTCCACGGGCTGGATCCTCTGCTGAACGGGGGTGCGGGTCCGGCGGGTCGGGTGCGGGTCTGGCGGGTGCGGGTCTGGCGGGTCGGGTGCGGATCCGGCTAAATTCACGGCGTCTGTCATGAACACAGGGAGCGTGAATGCGCAAGGCGCTGAGATGGGTGTTGTCGCTCGTACTGGTCATAGGCACCGTGACCACGGCAAGCGCGGCCACGGCGGGAGCGGCCACCGCCGCCACCCCCACAGGTACCGCTGATGCCACTGGTGCCACCGGTGTCGCCGATACCGCCGACATCAAGGACCGTATCCTCGCGATCCCGGGGATGAGTCTGATCCAGGAGAAGCCGTACGAGGGGTACCGCTACTTCGTTCTCAACTACACCCAGCCGGTCGACCACCGGAATCCGTCCAAGGGCACCTTCCAGCAGCGCCTCACGCTGCTGCACAAGGACACCAGCCGCCCCACGGTCTTCTACACCAGCGGCTACAACGTCTCCACCAACCCGAGCCGCAGCGAGCCGACCCGGATCGTCGACGGCAACCAGGTCTCGCTGGAGTACCGGTTCTTCACCCCGTCCCGGCCGCAGCCGGCCGACTGGTCGAAGCTGACGATCTGGCAGGCGGCCAGTGACCAGCACCGGATCTTCACCGCACTGAAGAAGATCTACGCCAAGAAGTGGCTCGCCACGGGCGGTTCCAAGGGCGGCATGACCGCCACGTACTACGAGCGCTTCTACCCGCGCGACATGGACGGCGTCGTCGCGTACGTCGCGCCCAACGACGTGGTGAACAAGGAGGACTCGGCGTACGACCGGTTCTTCGAGCGCGTCGGCACCAAGGAGTGCCGCGACCGGCTCAACGCCGTGCAGCGCGAGGCGCTCGTCCGGCGCGCGCCGCTGGAGAAGCGGTACCAGGAGTGGGCGCAGGCCGAGGGCGCGACCTTCACGACGGTCGGCTCGCTCGACAAGGCGTACGAAGCCGTGGTCCTCGACTTCGTCTGGGCGTTCTGGCAGTACAGCGCGGAGTCCGACTGCGCGTACATCCCGGAGGCCACCGCCTCCGACCAGGAGATCTACGACGTCATCGACTCGATCTCCGGGTTCTCCTTCTACACGGACCAGGGCCTTGAGCCGTACACGCCGTACTACTACCAGGCGGGCACCGAGCTGGGCTCGCCCTCCATCAAGCTGCCGCACCTGGGCAAGCTGAGCCGGTACGGCTACCAGGCGCCGCGGAACTTCGTACCGCGCTCCATCCCCATGAGGTTCAACCCGCTGGCGATGCCCGTCGTCGACGGTTGGGTCCGCCACCACGCACAGCAGATGCTGTTCGTGTACGGACAGAACGACCCGTGGGGCGCCGAGCCCTTCCGCCTCGGGAAGGGCGCGCGCGACAGCTACGTGTACGTCGCGCCGGGCGCCAACCACGGCGCCAATGTCGCCGGTCTCGTGCCCGACCAGCAGGCGAAGGCCACGGCCAGGATCCTGGAGTGGGCGGGCGTCGCCCCCGCCGCGGTCCAGGCGGACGCGGCGAAGGCGAAGCCGCTGGCGCCGTACAACAGCAAGCTCGACCAGCAGAAGATGCAGCGGGAGCACGCGCTGCGCCCGTAACTCCTGAAGGGTGGGGTGGGGAGTCGCCGGCCGGTGACTCCCCACCTCGCTTTTCCGGCTCAGTAGCTCAGTAGAGCCCGTAGCCCGTAGCTCAGTGACTTTCGTAACGTCAGCTCAGTGACTTCCGTAACGTCCTAGCTCCGTAGCTCCGTAGCTCCGTAGCTCAGGCCGTGGCCGACCGGGTACAGCACGCGGGCCGGATCGTCCGCGCGCTGTACGGGAACGGGGAGCAGCCCCCTGGGCCGGACCCGCCCCGCGATCACCCGTGCCGCGGCGCGCAGCTCGACATCCGTCCAGGAGTACGTGGCGAGGGAGGCTGCGACGCCGGACAGCCGTGCGATGTCGTACGGGTTGCGGATCGCGACGGTCACGACCGGCACCCCGGTCGCGGCCAGCGCGCTGACCAGCGTGCGCTGCGAGCTGGTGGCCGAGACGTTGTACGTGGCGACGACGACCGCGTCCTTGCCCCGCGCGGCCGTCACCGCCTCCTCGATCCTGGCGGCGGTCGGCGCCGTACCCGTGGACAGGGCGGTGGCGCTGAACCCCAGTTCGTTCAGGGCGGTGGCGAGGACGGTGGTCGGCGGCCCGGTCGTTCCGGAGGGCGAGGCCGGATCGGCGCCGACGACCAGCAGGTTCCGCTCCCGGCGGCGGCTCAGCGGGAGCAGCCCGCGCGCGTTGGCCAGCAGGGTGGTCGTCGAGTCGGCGATCCGGTCGGCGGCGGCGAGATGGGCGCGGGTGCCGACCGTACGGTCCACATCGCGGCCGGTGACGTACGGATCGCGGAACAGCCCGAGCCGCTCCTTGAGTTCGAGGATCCGCAGAACCGATTCCTCGATGCGCCGTACGGTCAGCTCGCCGTCCTTGACCGCCGTCAGGACCGCGTTCCAGGCGAGTTTGAGGTCCGGCGGGTTGAGCAACTGGTCCACGCCCGCCTTGAGCGCGAGGACCGGGACGCGGGCGTCGCCGTACTTCTGCCGGACGCCCTCCATTCCGAGCGCGTCCGTGACCACCACGCCCCGGTAGCCGAGTTGTTCGCGCAGGATGCCGGTGACGATGGGGTGCGAGAGGGTCGCCGGGTCCTCGCTCGGGTCCAGGGCCGGGACGACGATGTGCGCGGTCATGATCGAGGTGACACCGGCGGCGATCGCCGCGCGGAAGGGCGGAGCGTCCAGTTCTGCCCACTGCTCGCGCGTGTGGTGGATCGTGGGGAGGGAGGTGTGGCTGTCGTCGGTCGTGTCACCGTGCCCGGGGAAGTGCTTGGCCGCGGTGGCGATCCCGGCGCTCTGATATCCCGTCACCTGGGCGGCGACCATCCCCGCCACCGCCCCCGGATCGGCACCGAAGGACCGTACGCCGATGACCGGGTTGGCCGGATTGACGTTGACGTCCGCGTCCGGCGCGTAGTTCTGGTTGATGCCCATCGCGGCCAGCTCGGCCCCGGCGATCCGGGCGGCCTCGCGGGCACCCGAGTGCGAACGGGACGCGCCGAGCGCCATCGCCCCCGGCAGCAGCGTGGCGGGCTTGCCGACCCGGGCGACGATGCCGTGCTCCTGGTCGGTGGCGACCAGAAGGGGCAGGGGGGTGCGCTGGGCCAGCCCGGCCCGCTGGATGCCGTTGGAGAGCCCGGCGATCTGGTGCGGATCGCGGGTGTTGTGCGCCCAGGCGAAGTAGATGATCCCGCCGACGTGGTACGTGGAGATCAGCTCGGCGGCGTTGCGGACGCCGATCTCGGCCAGGTTGGCGTTGACGTCGGCCTGATCGGGGTCGGTGGCGGAGTGCCCGTACACCCGCATGACGAAGAGCTGGCCGACCTTCTCCTCCAGGCTCATCCGGGCGACGAGACGGCGGAGCCGGTCGCGGAGGGCGACGGGGGTCCGGTCGGAGGCGGGGGAAGCGGCGGCGGTCGAGGTGGTAACGGCAGCCGCCGCTACGGCGGTTGCGGTGAGGAGAGCGCGTCTGGAGATGGTCCGGTCGTGCACGGGTGCTCCTTCCGGCCGTGTGCTGCGAGGGAAGTGAAGGAAACTTCCAGGGGTTCACGGTTATCCGGAAAGTAACTGCCGGTCAAGAGATCTGCCACCCAAGGCGGTCGGCCGCGTCGGCCGGGGCTGTGGTCGTGGCCGCGGCTGTGGCGACCTTCGGCCAGTGGCGGCGCAGGGTGTCCACCGCCGCCGTGACGGCCGGGCGCCGGGCCGCACCGGTGCGCCACAGGGCGTAGAGCCGGCGTATCGGCACCGGTTCCAGGGCGACCGCCCGTACCTCCTCGGGCAGCGGTCCGCGCCCCAGCCGGGGGATCATGGCGATGCCGAGGCCCGCCGCCACCAGCGCGACCTGGGTGTGGTTCTCCTCCGCCTGGTGCGCGAGATCCGGCTCGCAGCCCGCCGCGCGCAACGTACGGACCAGCCAGTCGTGGCAGACGGTGCCCGGCGGCTGGCAGATCCAGCGCTCACCCGCCAGATCCTCCCTGCGGACGGAGGGGCGGTCGGCCAGTGGATGCGAGACGTGGACGAGTACGTCGCACAGGTCGTCCCCGATGACCGCCTGCTCCACGCCCTCGGGGGCGGGCAGCGGGGCGATGTCCCAGTCGTGGGCGACGGCGAGGTCGAGGGCGCCGCGGGCGACCAGATCGATGGACAGATGCGGGTCGATCTCGCGCAGCCGGACATCGAGGGTGGGGTGGAGTTCGGCCAGCTCCGCCAGCACGCCGGGGAGCAGCCCGCGCGCCGAGGACGCGAACGCGCCGACGACGAGCTGCCCGGTCGGCTGCCCCCTGCGCTCCTCCAGCGTGGTCTCGGCGCGCTCGACGAGGGCGAGCAACTCCTCGGCGGTGGAGGCGAGATGCCGGGCCTCGTCCGTGAGCGCGACCCCGCGCCCGCGCCGCTCCAGCAGGGTCGTACGGGTCTCCCGCTCCAACTTGGTGATCTGCTGCGACACCGCCGAGGGGGTGTAGCCGAGGGCGGAGGCGGCCGCCGCCACGGAGCCGTGCACGGAGACGGCGTGCAGCGCGCGCAGCCGGGCCAGATCGAGCATGGTCGCCCCCTGGGAAGCGGATTCGCGGAATCACGGAACTGATGGAAATGACGGAACTGACGGAACTGACGGAATTGATGGATCACAGAATCACGGAATCGTAAGCAACGCTCAATTCAACCATGAAGAAATGTTCGCTGGTGCTACATGGTCAGGGTCGGTGATCCTCTCCGTATGCGTACTGCACACAAAGCCCTCGCCGTCCTGGTGGCCGCCGTCTGGGGGGTCAACTTCGTCGTCATCGAGGTCGGCCTCGGCCACTTCCCGCCGCTGCTCTTCTCCGCCCTGCGCTTCCTGGTCGCCGCGCTCCCCGCCGTCTTCTTCGTGGGCCGGCCGAAGGTCGCGTGGAGGTGGGTGATCGGGGTCGGTCTGGTGCTGGGCGTGGCCAAGTTCGGGCTGCTCTTCGTGGGGATGAGCCGGGGTATGCCGGCCGGCCTCTCGTCCCTCGTCGTCCAGGTCCAGGCGGTCTTCACCCTGCTGTTCGCCGCGGTGGCCCTCGGCGAGCGGCCGGGGCGGGTGCGGCTGCTGGGGATGGGGATCGCGCTCGGCGGGATCGCGGTCGCGGCGGCCGATGAGGGAACCTCGGGGCCGGTGCTCGCCTTCGTGCTGGTCATCGCCGCCGCGGCCTGCTGGGGCGTCTCCAACGTGCTCACGCGCCAGGCGTCCCCGCCGGACGCCCTGAACTTCATGGTGTGGGTGTCCGTCGTCCCCGTCCTGCCGCTGCTCGGGCTCTCCCTGCTCTTCGAGGGCCCGGACGCGGACCTGGCCGCGCTGCGGGCGCTGGACTGGTCCGGCGCCGGCACCGTCCTCTACGTGGCCTGGGTCACGACCGTCTTCGGCTTCGGCGCCTGGGGCTATCTGCTGCGCCGCTACCCGGCCTCGTCCGTCGCTCCTTTCTCGCTGCTCGTGCCCGTCTTCGGGATGTCCTCGGCGGCCGTACTGCTCCACGAGTCCGTCAGCCTGCTGCGCTGGTGCGCGGCGGCCCTGCTGGTCGGGGGAGTGGCGCTGGCGTCGCTGTCGCGGGGCGGCTCCGGGAGCCGCACGGGGAAGGCCGACGACCAGGGCGTCCCGGACAGCCCTCCGGTCAGCCTTCCGGTCACCGTGCCGCGCCCGCCGACCCCGGTCCGGCGGATGGCCGCCGAGCCCGGGAGCGGCGCTCCGCCGGAGACGTTGACCAGGTGAACGGGGCGGGACCCCCGCTCCCTCAGCGGTGCTCGCGTATCAGCCCCTCCAGATACGCCCGCCCCGGCGCCAGCAGCTCGGGGAGGTCCGCCGCCTGCGGGTACCAGCGCTTCTCGTACTCCCAGCAGACCCAGGCGTCGTCATCCAACAGCGCCAGGCACTCGCCCAGCGGCAGCACCCCCGCTCCCAGCGGCAGCGGCGTGGTGTCCTCGGCCGAGGCGATGTCCTTCACCTGGACGTAGCCCAGGTGCGGGGCGAGGATGCCGTGGGTGGTGATCGGGGACTCACCGCCGAGCCAGGTGTGCATCACGTCCCAGAGCGCCCCCACCTGCTGATGTCCGACCGGTCCCAGCACGCGGGCCGCGTCCTTGCCCGTGCGGTGCGAGTCGTGGGTCTCCAGAAGGATGCGTACCCCGTAGTCCGTGGCCGTCTCCGCGGCGGCGGCCAGCCGCCGCGCCGCGAGCGTGTCCGCCTCGTCGGCGGGCTGGTCGCCGCCGCCGGGGAAGACGCGGACGAACGGAGCGCCGAGATCCCGCGCCAGGGAGAGCAGTTCCTCCAGCTCCTGGCGCAACTGGTCCTCGTCCACATCCGCCTTGGCCACCCGGGCGTACCCGGCCAGCCCCACTATCTCGACGCCGGCCCGTTCGAACTCCTCGACCACCAGGGCGCGGTCACGGCGGCCCATGCCCCGGTGCACCGGCTCCTCCGGGTGCGTGCGCAGCTCGACTCCCTGGTAGCCGGCCGCGGAGGCGAGGGAGACGACCTCGGGGATGGGCAGGCCGGGGACTCCGAGGGTGGAGAAAGCGAACTTCACTGTGGTGTTCCTTTCTGGCGTGCGGCGGCCCCTTCCTTGAGAAGAAGCCGCCAGTCCTGGCCTATCAGGTCCGCCCCGTACGAGTGGTGCGGTTGCTCGGCCACGAGGGTGAATCCGGCACGCTGATAGAGAACGCGGGCGGCGGAGAGTGTGTCATTGGTCCAGAGCGTCACCTCCTCATACCCCGCCTCGCGGGCGAAATCCACCACCGCGCCGACCAGGCGTTCACCCACACCGTGGCCCCGGGCCTCGGGTTCGACCAGGAGAAGGCGGAGTCTGGCGGTCACCGGTCCGCCGTCGTCGCCCCGTACGCCCGGCTCGTCGTCCCTCACGCACATGATCGAGCCCACCGGTGTGCCGTCCATCTCGGCGATCCACACCCGCTCCAGCCGGGGGTCGTGGTCCTGGGCGTAGTCCGCGACGATCCGGGCGACGAGCCCTTCGAACTCCGTGTTGAACCCGTACTCCGCCGCGTACACCGCGGCGTGGCGCTGCACGATCCAGCCCAGCTCGCCCGGTGCCGGTTCGCGCAGGACGGGTGTGCCCCGCCCGCCGCGTGCCACGGCTCCGTCCGTACCGAGGATGCTCCGCACCGTCCGCAACGCGTCCGCGAGTTCGGGACGGCGCTGCGGCTCGACCCGGTCGAGCAGCGAGACCACGGCCTCCCGCGACCGCTCGTCCAGCAGCGTCGCCGCCTCGCGCCCCTGCGAGGTGAGGGTGATCCGCTGCCGCCGCGCGTCCTCCTCGGAGGGCGCGCGGCCGACCAGGCCGTCCCGCTCGAACTTGGTCAGCAGACGGCTCAGATATCCGGCGTCGAGCGACAACTCGGCGCGCAGATCGGCCGCGTCGGTCCGCGGCGCGTGGGCCAGCTCGTACAGCACCCGCGACTCGGTGAGGGTGTACGGCGTGTAGAGATGCTTGCCGTAGTCCAGCGCGCCGATCAGATTCGTGTAAAAGCGGTTGAACGCACGCATTTCCTGCACAGCCATGGTCCACCTCCGGACGCTCGCCAGGACCTACCTTTGACTGAGTCAACGGTATGCCGGGTCGCTGATCCCCGGCAAGGCCTCTCGGCGCTTTGGCGTCCACTCGCCAACCAGCCCCGCCCGGGCGGTGTCATCGGCCCCGCCGCCCCGTGACTCGCCGCCCGCCCCGTCCCCGCGACTCCGCGCCCGCCCCGTCCCCGCGAGTCCGGCACCCGCCCGCCGGTGCCCCTCAGCCCGACCGGGGCGGCGCCGTGGATGCCCGCGCCATCAGCTCCGCCGCGATCGTCGCGATCCCGCCCGGCGGCGGCGTCTCCATCCCCATCGCCAGCCGGCCCGCCCGCGCCCCCGCCTCGTGCAGCGGCAGCCGTACGGTCGTCAGTGCCGGGGTCGCGTCCACCGAGAACGGCAGGTCGTCGAAGCCCGCCACCGAGATGTCCTCCGGGATCCGCAGCCCCCGCTCGCGCACCGCCGCGCACGCGCCCAGCGCCACCGTGTCGTTCGCCGCGACCACCGCCGTCAGATCCGGCGCGCGCCGCAGCAGCTCCAGCGTCGCCTCGTACCCCGACCTGCGGGTGTACGGACCGTGCACCGTCAGCGGATCCTGCCGTCCACCCCCGTTGTCGCCGGCCCCCGCGGCCTCCAGCGCTGCCCGGTGCCCCTCCAGCCGGTGCCTGGTCGTCGTCCGTTCCATCGGTCCCGCGACATAGCCGATCCTGCGGTGCCCGAGCGCCAGCAGATGTTCCGTCAGCCTCCGTCCGCCGCCCCGGTTGTCGAAGGCCAGCGAGGCGACGGCCGAGTCGCTGCCCGGCAGGGGTGGCCGTCCGCACAGCACCACCCGGGTCCCCGCGTCCGCGAGTTTCGCCAGCTTGGTGGCCATCGCCGCGATGTGTTCGGGGTCCTCAAGCGCCCCGCCGGTGAGGACGACCGCCGCGGCGCGCTGGCGCTGGAGCAGGGTCAGATACGTCAGTTCGCGCTCGGGGGATCCGCCGGTGTTGCAGACGACGGCCAGCTTCTCGCCGCCCGCGCGCCCGGTCCCCTCCTGCCCGCCGATCTCGGTCTGCGCCGCCCCGGCCATGATCCCGAAGAACGGGTCCGCGATGTCGTTGACGAGGATGCCCACCAGGTCGGAGGTGGCGGCGGCGAGCGAGCTGGCGGGGCCGTTCAGTACGTAGTCCAGGTCGTCCACCGCCCGCAGCACCCGCTCCCTGGTGGCGGCGGCGACCGGGTAGTTGCCGTTCAGCACGCGCGAGACGGTGGCGGGTGACACCCGGGCGCGGGCCGCCACATCCGCCAGGGTGACTGTCATCGCTTTCCTCCGAGGGGTACGGGTGAGTTCGGGCGGTGATCGGGGCCGGGCTCTTGTCCGGACCGCTGTCGCAGGCTAGCTTCTTACCTCATAGAAAGCGCTTGCTACGGCCATACGGCCATATCGCTCGCCACGGCTGCCACGGCCCTATGGAGGAACTTCGTGACACGCAGGACAGTGCGGATCGCCATGAACGGCGTCACCGGGCGGATGGGATACCGACAGCACCTGCTGCGCTCCATCCTCGCCATCCGCGAACAGGGCGGACTCGACCTCGGGGGCGGCGAGACGCTCTGGCCCGAGCCCGTCCTCATCGGCCGCAGGGAACACGCCCTCAAGGAGATCGCCGAACAGCACGGCCTCACGGAGTGGTCGACCGATCTCGACGCCGTCCTGGCGGACGAGACGATCGACATCTACTTCGACGCCCAGGTCACCTCCGCCCGCGTGGAGGCCATCAAGAAGGCGATCGACGCGGGCAAGCACATCTACACCGAGAAGCCGACCGCCACGGATCTCGAAGGCGCCCTGGAACTGGCCAGGCTGGCCCGCACCGCCGGGATCAAGCACGGCGTCGTCCAGGACAAGATCTTCCTGCCGGGGCTGCTCAAGCTCAAGCGCCTCATCGACGGCGGCTTCTTCGGCGAGATCCTCTCCATCAGGGGAGAGTTCGGCTACTGGGTCTTCGAAGGTGACTGGCAGGACGCCCAGCGGCCCTCCTGGAACTACCGTGCCGAGGACGGCGGCGGCATCACCGTCGACATGTTCCCCCACTGGGAGTACGTCCTGCACGAGCTCTTCGGGCGCGTCGCCAGCGTCCAGGCGCACATCACCACCCACATCCCGCAGCGCTGGGACGAGCACGGCAAGCCGTACGCCGCGACGGCCGACGACGCGGCGTACGGCATCTTCGAACTGGACAGCGGCGCCGTCGCCCAGATCAACTCCTCCTGGGCCGTCCGCGTCAACCGCGACGAACTCGTCGAGTTCCAGGTCGACGGTACCCACGGCTCGGCCGTCGCCGGGCTGCGCCGCTGCCGGGTCCAGCACCGCAGCGCCACGCCCAAGCCGGTCTGGAACCCGGACCTCCCCGCCACCGAGTCCTTCCGCGACCAGTGGCAGGAGGTCCCCGACAACGCGGAGTTCGACAACGGGTTCAAGGCGCAGTGGGAGCTGTTCCTGCGCCATGTCGTCCTCGACGAGCCCTACCAGTGGGACCTCCTCGCGGGCGCGCGCGGTGTGCAGCTCGCCGAGCTGGGGCTCCGCTCCTCGGCCGAGGGCCGCCGCTTCGACGTACCGGAGCTGACGCTGTGACCACTCTCCGGCTTCCTTCCCCGGGCGGTGGATCGCGTGCCTATACGCCACGCTCGGAACCGGCCGCCTTCGTAGTGGCCGGTAGCGAGGGCGGGGCCGCCCTCGCCTCCCGCAGGGTCTTCTCCGCCGCCCATGTCGTCGCCGACCCGTACGCCGACATCAGCCCCGACGAGCCCGCCGCCGTCGACTGGGACGCCACGCTCGCCTTCCGCCGCCACCTCTGGTCGCACGGACTCGGGGTCGCCGAGGCCATGGACACCGCGCAGCGCGGCATGGGCCTGGACTGGGCGGGCGCGGCCGAGCTGATCCGCCGCTCCGCCGCCGAGGCGAAGTCGGTCGGCGGCATGATCGCCTGCGGCGTGGGCACCGACCAGCTCGCGCCGGGGCCTCATTCCCTGGACGAGGTCCGTGCCGCGTACGAGGAGCAGTTGACGCTCGTCGAGGAGACCGGCTCGCAGGCCATCCTGATGGCGTCCCGCGCCCTCGCCGCCGCCGCGACCACCCCCGACGACTACCTGGACCTCTACGCCCACCTGCTGCGCCAGGCGTCGGAACCGGTCGTACTGCACTGGCTCGGGCCGATGTTCGACCCCGCGCTGGACGGGTACTGGGGCAGCGCCGATCTCGACGCGGCCACCGAGACCTTCCTCCAGGTCATCTCCGAACACCCCGACAAGGTCGACGGCATCAAGATCTCGCTGCTGGACGCCCAGCGGGAGATCGAGCTGCGCCGCCGGCTGCCGAAGGGCGTGCGCTGCTACACGGGCGACGACTTCAACTACCCCGAGCTGATCGCGGGCGACGAGCAGGGTTTCAGCCACGCGCTGCTCGGTATCTTCGACCCGCTGGGGCCGCTCGCGGCGACGGCCGTACGGGTCCTGGACACCGGTGACACGAAGGGCTTCCGGGAACTCCTCGACCCCACCGTCGAGCTGTCCCGCCACCTTTTCCGGACACCGACCCGCTTCTACAAGACCGGCGTGGTCTTCCTCGCCTGGCTGGCCGGCCACCAGGACCACTTCACGATGGTCGGCGGCCTCCAGTCGGCCCGTTCGCTGCCACATCTCGCGCGGGCGTACGAACTGGCCGACGGGATCGGGCTCTTCCCCGATCCCGCGGTGGCCGCGGCCAGAATGAAATCCCTGCTCGACGTGGGCGGAGTGGAACAGTGAGCGGACCGGTGGGCGGACAGACGGACGGATCGGCGACGGAGCCGCAGGGCGACCTGACGCGCTTCAGCATCAACCAGATGACGGTCAAGCAGCTCGCCCTGCCCGAGCTGACCGAGGCCTGCGTACGCCTCGGGGTGCCGGGCGTCGGACTGTGGCGCGAGCCCGTCCAGTCGTACGGGGTCGAGGCCGCGGCCAAGCTCGTACGGGACGCCGGGCTCGCGGTCACCACGCTCTGCCGGGGCGGCTTCCTCACCGCGGTCGACCCGGCACGGCGGGCCGAAGCGCTGGCCGACAACCGCGCCGCCATCGACGAGGCGGCGACGCTGGGCACGGACACCCTGGTGCTGGTCTCCGGCGGCCTCCCCGAGGGCGGCAAGGACCTCCACGCGGCGCGTGAACGCATCGCGGACGCCCTGGGCGAGCTGGCGCCGTACGGGGCGGAGCGCAGGGTCAGGCTGGCGATCGAGCCGCTGCACCCGATGTTCGCGTCCGACCGCTGTGTCGTCTCCACCCTCGACCAGGCGCTCGACCTGGCGGAACGGTTCCCCGCCGACCAGGTCGGGGTGGCCGTGGACACGTACCACATCTGGTGGGACGACCGGGCCCCCGCGGCGGTCGCCCGCGCGGCCGAGCGGATCTTCACCTTCCAGCTCGCCGACTGGACGACACCGCTCCCGGCCGGCGTGCTGAACGGGCGCGGCCAGCTCGGCGACGGCGCGATCGACCTGCGGGCCTGGCGCGAACGGGTCGACGCGGCGGGTTACTCCGGCCCGATCGAGGTGGAGCTGTTCAACGACGACCTCTGGCAGCGGGACGGCGTCGAACTCCTCACGGAGACCGCGGAACGGTACGTGCGGCACGCGCTGGAGAAAAAATAACTCTGCGGAACCGTGCAACCCTTCCGGGGTGACGTGAGTCGTATACGTCAACAGGGCTTTCGGGGGGTTGATCCGGGGGGATTGAAAGCCCTGTCGGAGGGGGAGCGCGTGGGGCCCGGTCCGTCGGACCGGGCCCCTTGTAGTGCTCGTGTAGTGCTCGGGAGCCGTGCACGGGGGTACGCGTCGGCGCGTTCACCGTGGCGTGCGGCGCGGCGCCAGTTGTCCACAGGGCGGCCGCGCTGTCGGAGGCTGGCGGTAGCGTCGGATCATGTCCCAACCCGCAGTGCTCGAAGCCGTGCTCGAACGGATCACGTACGCGAACGAGGAGAACGGCTATACGGTCGCCCGCGTCGACACCGGCCGCGGCGGCGATCTCCTCACCGTGGTCGGTTCGCTGCTCGGCGCCCAGCCCGGCGAGTCGCTGCGGATGGAGGGCCGCTGGGCCTCGCACCCCCAGTACGGCAAGCAGTTCATGTGCGAGAACTACACGACGATCCTGCCGGCCACGATCCAGGGCATCCGCCGCTATCTCGGCTCTGGCCTCATCAAGGGGATCGGCCCCGTGTTCGCCGACCGGATCGTCGAACACTTCGGGCTGGAGACGCTGGACATCATCGAGACGGAGCCCAAGCGGCTCGTCGAGGTCCCGGGCCTCGGCCCCAAGCGGACGAAGTCGATCGCGGCGGCCTGGGAGGAGCAGAAGGCCATCAAGGAGGTCATGGTCTTCCTCCAGGGGGTGGGCGTCTCGACCTCCATCGCCGTCCGCATCTACAAGAAGTACGCGGACGCGTCGATCTCGGTCGTCAGGAACGAGCCGTACCGCCTGGCGGCCGACGTGTGGGGGATCGGCTTCCTCACCGCCGACCGGATCGCCCAGGCCGTCGGTATCCCGCACGACAGCCCCGAGCGCGTCAAGGCGGGCATCCAGTACGCGCTGTCGCAATCCACCGACCAGGGGCACTGCTTCCTGCCCGAGGACCAGCTCATCTCCGACGCGGTGAAGCTGCTGACGGTCGACACGGGCCTGGTCATCGAATGCCTCGCCGAGCTGGCCGCCGAGGACGAGGGGGTCGTACGGGAGCGGGTGCCGGGGCCGGAGGGCGGGGAGGAGCAGATCAGCGCGGTCTATCTGGTGCCCTTCCACCGGGCGGAGCTGTCCCTGTCCGCCCAGTTGCTGCGGCTCCTGCGGACGGACAAGGACCGGATGCCGGCCTTCCGGGACGTGGCGTGGGACAAGGCGCTGACCTGGCTGGCCGGGCGTACGGGCGCGGAGCTGGCGCCCGAGCAGCAGCAGGCGGTGCGGCTCGCGCTCACGGAGAAGGTCGCGGTCCTGACCGGCGGTCCCGGCTGCGGGAAGTCGTTCACGGTCCGCTCGATCGTGGAGCTGGCGCGGGCGAAGAAGGCCAAGGTGGTGCTGGCCGCGCCCACCGGGCGGGCGGCCAAGCGGCTGGCCGAGCTGACCGGGGCCGAGGCGTCCACGGTCCACCGGCTGCTGGAGCTGCGGCCGGGCGGGGACGCGGCGTACGACAGGGACCGGCCGCTGGACGCCGATCTGGTGGTGGTCGACGAGGCGTCGATGCTGGACCTGCTGCTCGCCAACAAGCTGGTCAAGGCGGTGGCGCCGGGGGCGCATCTGCTGCTGGTCGGGGACGTGGACCAGTTGCCGTCGGTCGGCGCCGGCGAGGTCCTGCGCGATCTGCTCGCCGAGAGCGGCCCCGTACCGAGCGTCAGGCTCACCCGGATCTTCCGGCAGGCCCAGCAGTCGGGGGTGGTCACCAACGCCCACCGGATCAACTCGGGGGTGCATCCCCTCACGGAGGGGCTGTCCGACTTCTTCCTCTTCGTGGAGGAGGAGACGGAGGACGCGGGGCGGGTGACGGTCGACGTGGCGGCACGCCGGATTCCCGCGAAGTTCGGGCTCGATCCGCGGCGCGACATCCAGGTCCTGGCGCCGATGCACCGCGGTCCGGCCGGCGCGGGCGCGCTGAACGGACTGCTCCAGCAGGCCATCACCCCTGGCAGGCCCGATCTGCCGGAGAAGCGGCTGGGCGGCCGGGTCTTCCGCGTCGGCGACAAGGTCACCCAGATCCGCAACAACTACGAGAAGGGCGAGAACGGGGTCTTCAACGGCACGGTCGGCGTGGTCACCTCGCTCAACCAGGAGGAACAGCGGCTGACGGTGCTGACGGATGAGGACGAGGAGGTGCCGTACGACTTCGACGAGCTGGACGAGCTGGCGCACGCGTACGCGGTGACGATCCACCGCTCGCAGGGCAGCGAGTATCCGGCCGTGGTCATTCCGGTCACCACGGGTGCCTGGATGATGCTGCAGCGCAACCTCCTGTACACGGCGGTGACCCGGGCCAAGAAGCTGGTCGTCCTGGTCGGCTCGCGCAAGGCCATAGGTCAGGCGGTACGCACGGTCTCCGCGGGCAGGCGCTTCACCGCCCTCGGCCACCGGTTGTCGGTACGGGGCTGAGCGTGCGGCGGACGCGGGGGTCACGGGCTTTCGAAACCGGGGCCAAGGGGGCAGGATGAGTAGGTTGGCGGCACTGAGTGCCGCCAATAGGCCCAATGGTCGACCCCGAGTGCACTCTCCTGAGCCAAATGGGGGATGGTAGAGACAGTCAGGGCACCTCGAAGAAGAGGCACTACGTCGGTGAGGGATGACGTGAGCGAGAAACGCGACAACGCGGTAGTACTGCGGTACGGCGACGGCGAGTACACCTACCCGGTGATCGACAGCACCGTCGGTGATACGGGCTTCGACATCGGGAAGCTTCGGTCTCAGACCGGTCTGGTGACCCTGGACAGCGGCTACGGCAACACCGCCGCCTACAAGTCCGCGATCACCTATCTCGACGGTGAACAGGGCATTCTGCGGTATCGGGGTTACCCGATCGAGCAGTTGGCGGAGCGCTCCAGCTTTGTCGAGGTGGCGTATCTGCTGATCAACGGCGAGCTGCCGACGGTCGACGAGCTGGCCTCGTTCAAGAACGAGATCACCCAGCACACGCTGCTGCACGAGGACGTCAAGCGGTTCTACGACGGTTTCCCGCGTGACGCCCACCCGATGGCGATGCTGTCCTCCGTGGTCAGCGCGCTGTCGACGTTCTACCAGGACAGCCACAACCCGTTCGACGAGAAGCAGCGCCACCTCTCCACGATCCGCCTGCTCGCCAAGCTGCCGACCATCGCGGCGTACGCGTACAAGAAGTCGATCGGGCACCCGTTCGTCTACCCGCGCAACGACCTCGGGTACGTCGAGAACTTCCTGCGGATGACCTTCTCGGTCCCGGCGCAGGAGTACGAGCCCGACCCCGTCGTGGTCGCCGCGCTCGACAAGCTGCTCATCCTGCACGCGGACCACGAGCAGAACTGTTCGACCTCCACCGTGCGACTGGTCGGCTCCTCGCAGGCGAACATGTTCGCCTCGATCTCCGCCGGCATCAGCGCCCTCTGGGGCCCGCTGCACGGTGGCGCCAACCAGTCGGTGCTGGAGATGCTCGAAGGCATCCAGGCGTCCGGCGGCGACGTCGACACCTTCATCCGCAAGGTGAAGAACAAGGAAGACGGCGTGAAGCTCATGGGCTTCGGGCACCGCGTCTACAAGAACTTCGACCCCCGGGCGAAGATCATCAAGGCGGCGGCGCACGATGTCCTCTCGGCGCTCGGCAAGTCCGACGAGCTGCTGGACATCGCGCTCAAGCTGGAGGAGCACGCGCTGGCCGACGAGTACTTCGTCGAGCGCAAGCTCTACCCGAACGTGGACTTCTACACGGGTCTGATCTACCGGGCCATGGGCTTCCCGACCGAGATGTTCACCGTGCTCTTCGCGCTCGGCCGGCTTCCCGGCTGGATCGCCCAGTGGCACGAGATGATCAAGGAGCCCGGTTCGCGCATCGGCCGTCCGCGGCAGATCTACACCGGAGAGGTCCTGCGCGACTTCGTCCCGGTCGAAGGCCGCTGACACCGGAACTCCCGCACACGCCGCGCGCCTGCCGCGCGGCGTCGGCGCCGTACAGCGCCGGATGTGTACCACGCCGGATTCGTACAGCGCCGGACAGAGCGAAAAGCGCCCCGCCGCCGATCCCCCCACGGGTCGGCGAACGGGGCGCTTTCCATATCCCCGGTGCGGATTCCCCCCACGGGATCCGGGCCGGGCGTCTGACGTAACCATCAGTGGCTACTCGGGCGGTCGGACCGGGGTACGTACGGGAGGGCCGCTCAAAGCTCCCCGGTGCACGTGCCCCGGCCAATCGCTTGCACGAGACGTCCCCCAAGACATCCCATGCGATCCCATCGAACGTCCCCCAAGACGTTCTTCTGGCATCGTCCTCTTAGACTCGCGAGCAGGCCCGATGGTTACCCCATAATCTATGTGATCTAGATCTCTTTGTGAAGGTCCTGTGGTTCCTGTGAAGGACCTTGGGTGCAAAGAGCTCGCGACCACATAAATGGAGGGTACGCCCAGGTCGGGTTCGGTGTGTGGCCGGATCAGACCTGACTGGTCAGTTCATAACCTGCCTCGTCGACGGCGGCGCGTACGGCGGCCTCGTCCAGCGGGGCCAGTGACACCACGGTGACCTGTCCCGTGGCGGCCGTGGCCTGGGCCGAGACGACGCCCTCGATCCCGGAGATCTCGCCGGCGACGGCGCCCTCGCAGTGTCCGCAGGTCATGCCGGTGACCTGGTAGACGGTGGTGACCTGGCTCTTCGTCTCGGCGGTCATGACGTTCTCCTCTTCGAGGGCTCGGGTGTGGCGGTCCATGGCGGGCCGGGGCGCGTGGGCACCACGGCTCCCTGACCCGTCCCTGAACTGTACCCCTAGGGGGTATGAAAGCGAACCCTTGGCGGGGTCGGGGTGCTCAGTCGGCCGATGCCGGCTCGGTCACTCGGCAGGGAAGCCCGCTGTCCTCGATGAGCGGTTGCAGGTAGCGGAGGAGGACCCTCTTCAGCTCGGTCGTGTACGCGTCCCGTTCGCCGGGCTCGGCGGCCAGGATCAGGGCCAGGCCCGCCTTGAACACGGTGAAGAGCATCTCCGCGATCCGGGCGGTGTCGGCCTTCGGTGTACCGGGGAGATAGTCGCCGAGGATGTCCTCGACGCGGGCGAGCATCGAGGAGTGCAGCGCGTCGTGCTCCCGGGTGACCTGGCCGGGGACGTCGGAGCCGTGCATCAGGACCGCGAAGGCCGGGTTCTCGCGGTTGAACTGGATCAGCGGATCGATCACCGCGTCCATCAGCCGGTCGAGCGGCAGACCGAGGTGGTCCGGCATCAGGGCCTGGCCGTAGGTCTCGCGCCAGCGCGTCAGGAGCTGGTCGCCCAGCTCGACGGCGATGGCCTCCTTGTTCGGGAAGAACTGGTAGAGCGTGCCGGGCGACACGCCCGCCTCCCGGGCGATGGAGTTGGTGCTCGCCGCGGTGTAGCCGGTGGCGCAGAAGACGCGGGCCGCCGCGTCGAGAAGCTGGGCGACGCGGCGCTCCCCGCGGGCCTGGCGGCGGCGCGGTCTGTCCGGCCCGGGGTTCGGGCCCGGGGTCGGCTCCGGCATGGCAATCCACAGCCTTCCTGGATCGTTTGACAAACACGAGTGGTGACTCGCATTCTTGGTCAATGCGAGCGATGACTCGTGTTTGCCAATTCTATGGCAACGGCGGACCCGTGCCTCGGGTCACGGTGAAGGGGACACCGCACCATGTCCGAAGTCAACATTGGCCCGCGTCCGGGCGGCTGGACCCGGTTCGTCACCGCGCGACCACGGCTCTCGCTGCTGGTCGCGCTGGTGATCACGGCCCTGGCGGTGTTCGCCGGCAGCGGGGTCGCCGACCGGTTGGGCAACGGGGGCTGGGAGGACCCGAACGCGGAGTCCACCTACGCGACCAAGGCGTTGGAGCGGGAGTTCCCTGCCTCCCAGCCCAATCTCCTGCTCCTGGTCGACAGCGGGAGCCGCAGCGTGGACGACCCCGCCGTCGCCGCGGAGGCCAAGCGGCTCACCGACCGCCTCGAAGCCGAGAAGGGAATCGTCGGGGTCGGCTCCTACTGGCGGACCGGATCGCCCACGCTGCGCGCCGAGGACAGCCGGGAAGGGCTGATCGCGGCGAGGATCGAGGGCGACGAGACGGCCGCCTTCAAGACCCTGGACCGGATCGCACCGGAGTTCCGCGGTGAGCAGGGGGCGCTGAAGGTCTCCATCGGCGGGCCCGTCGCCGTGCGGAGCGAGATGCAGAGCACCATCCAGGAGGACCTGCTGCGGGCCGAGCTGATCGCCCTGCCGGTGACGCTCGTCCTGCTGGTCATGGTCTTCGGCAGCGCGGTCGCCGCCCTGCTGCCAATGGGCCTGGGCATCGTCGCCATCCTGGGGACGAACGCGGTGCTGCGCGGCCTCACCGAACTCACCGACGTCTCGGTCTTCGCCCAGAACCTCACCACCGCACTCGGGCTCGGACTGGCCATCGACTACGCCCTGTTCATCGTCCGCAGATTCCGCGAGGAGCTGGCGGACGGCGCCGCGGTACGGGACGCCGTGGGCACCACGCTGCGCACCGCCGGACGTACGGTGCTGTTCTCGGCGCTGACCGTGGCCGTGTCCCTGGCCGCCATGATGGTCTTCCCCCAGTACTTCCTGCGCTCCTTCGCCTACGCGGGCATCGCGGTCGTCCTGCTGGCCGCAGCCGCCGCCCTCATCCTGCTGCCCGCCGCCCTGATGCTGCTGGGCCACCGGGTCAACGCGCTCGACCTGCGGAAGGCGCTGCGCCGCGGACGCGCCGGGAAGCCGGAGGAGAAGAGCGAGGAGCCAGGGGCCGGCTGGGCGCGGACGGCCGCGCTGGTGATGCGGCGGGCCCCGTTCTTCGCCATCGCCACGGCCGCGGGGCTGATCCTGCTCGGCGCGCCCTTCCTGGGAGTCAAGCTCGGCACCGCCGACCACCGTCAGTTGCCGCCGGGCGCCGACTCCCGTGTGGTCCAGGAGGAGATACAGAACGGCTTCCCCGGCAGCCCCGGCGGTGGCCTGGAGGTACTGACGGAGGGCGCCGCCACCCCCGCCGAGTACGCGGACTACCGCACCCGGATCGCGGCCCTGCCGGGCGTGACGCGGGTCGACGGGCCGGTCCCGTCCCCCTCCGGCGAACACGCGTACTTCGCCGTGACGCCCAAGGGGGAAGCGGTGGGGGAGGGGGCCCAGCGCCTCGTGAAGGACATCCGTGCCGAGCCGGCCGCGTTCGACACCTCGGTGACCGGTACCGCCGCCGTCCTGGTCGACTCCAAGGCCGCCATAGCCGACCGGCTGCCCTGGGCCCTGGCCGTCATCGTGCTGGTGCCCCTGCTCCTGGTCTTCCTGCTCACCGGCAGTGTGCTGATACCGATCCAGGCGGTCGTGCTCAACGCCCTCAGCCTCACGGCGATGTTCGGGGCCACGGTCTGGATCTTCCAGGACGGTCATCTGTCAGGACCGCTCGGCTTCACCGCCACCGGGGACATCGAGACGAGCCTGCCCGTCCTGATGTTCTGTGTCGCCTTCGGGCTCTCCATGGACTACGGAGTCTTCCTGCTCTCCCGGATCAAGGAGGAGTACGACCGCAGCGGGGACCACGAGCACGCGGTGGCGTTCGGCCTGCGCCGTACCGGAGGACTGATCACCGCCGCCGCCGTGATCCTCGCGGTGGTCATGGTGGCGATAGGCACCTCGCGGGTCACCAACACCAAGATGCTGGGCCTCGGTCTCGCGCTCGCCGTACTGATGGACGCGATGGTGGTGCGCAGCCTGCTGGTGCCCGCGGTGATGAAGCTGACGGGGAAGGCCACCTGGTGGGCCCCGGGACCGCTGCGCCGTTTCCACGACCGGTTCGGCCTGAGCGAGGGGGAGTCGAGGCCGGCCACGGTCGAAGGGCCGGCGGAGCCGCCCGTCCGTGACCGGGACACGGCAGGCGTCTGAGGGGGCGGGGCGCCGCTCCCGGTTCCGGCCGGGAGCGGCACCCGGGCCCCACCCTCGGGCCGTCGAGCGATCGCGTCGAGCAGTCGCGTCGGACCGCCAGGCAGTCGCGCCGAGCAGTCGTGTCGGACCGTCGGACCTTCGGGCCGTGCGGGTGGGCCGGGTCAGGCGCCGCAGCTCCTGAGGAACCGGCGCGTGCGCGTGGCGATCGGCAGCGGTTTGTCGGGCGGGCACGGATACATGTCCTGCTCGACGATGGCGAAGAGCTCGACGTCCAGCCGCTGGGCCGCCGCCAGGACCGGCTCCAGCGCGGGCACCCCGGCCGGCGGTTCGCACATCACGCCGCGCCCGACGGCCGGTCCGAACGGCACCTCGTTCGCGACGACATCCGCGAGGATCTCCGGATCCACCTGCTTGAGATGGAGGTAGCCGATCCGCTCGCCGTACGTCTCGATCAGCTTGACGCTGTCGCCGCCGCAGTACGCGTAGTGCCCGGTGTCCAGACAGAGCGACACCAGCGCGGGGTCGGTCGCGTCGAGGAAACGGCTCACGTTCTCCTCGCTGTCGATGTGTGTGTCGGCGTGCGGGTGGACGACGATCTTCAGGCCGTAGCGGTCCTGGACCTCGCGGCCGAGCCGCTCGGTCTGGGCCGTCAGATCGCGCCACTGCTGCGGCGTGAGGGTCCGGTCCTCCAGTACCTCGCCGGTCTTGTCGTCCCGCCAGAACGACGGGATGACCACGAGATGGTCCGCGCCCATCGCCTGGGTGAGCGCGGCGATGTCGGCGACATGTGCCCAGGTCTTCTCCCAGACCGCCGGGCCGTGGTGCAGCCCGGTGAAGACGGTCCCGGCCGAGACCTTCAGGCCGCGCCGCGCGGTCTCCTCGCTCAGCCGGTCGGGATCGGACGGGAGGTATCCGTACGGGCCCAGCTCGATCCATTCGTAGCCGGCCTCGGCCACCTCATCGAGAAAACGCCGCCAGGGCACCTGCTGCGGGTCGTCGGGAAACCACACCCCCCAGGAGTCGGGGGCGGACCCGACTCGGATGCGGCTCAACGTGGGTACGGAGGAGGTCATACCGGTCAGCTTTCAGCCCGTAAGGAAAGAGTGTCAAGCCCTTGGTCCGAATGTAAAGACAAAACGTTGACAGGGTCCCGGAGGACCGTTAGACCTTGGTGTGACCGCCTCCGGCGCGGACGCCCGCCTCGCTTTGGCAGGAGCGAGGCGCGGGCGAAAGCTCCCCGCTCGTCACGGCCCCGTGCCGGAGGTTCCGGTCGCCTCGCCGTGCCGTGCCCTGTATGACTTCACTGTGACCGATGCCCGACCGCCGCTGCACGGAGCCTGGGAGGACGCCCGATGAGCAGCCGTACGACCGGCCGTACGAGCGGTCGCGCCCGCAGCCGTACGGGCACCGCCGCCCGTACCCGCAGACGCACCGTCGCCCAGGCGCTGATCGGCTTCCTGGCCCGGCAGTACACCGAGCGGGACGGCCAGCGGCGACGTCTGATCGGCGCCACATGGGGCATCTTCGGGCACGGCAACGTGGCGGGCATCGGACAGGCCCTCGTCGAGTCCTCCGAGGACATGCGGTACTTGCAGGGGCGCAACGAACAGGCCATGGTCCACGCGGCCGTGGGATACGCGCGCCAGAGCAACCGCCTCTCCGCCCAGGCCGTGACCACCTCCATCGGCCCCGGCGCCACCAACCTCGTCACCGGCGCGGCGCTCGCCACCGTCAACCGCCTCCCCGTGCTGCTGCTCCCCGGCGACACCTTCGCCACCCGCCCCGCCGACCCCGTACTCCAGCAGCTCGAAGTCCCCTCCGCCGGGGACGTCTCCGTCAACGACGCGCTGCGTCCCGTCTCCGTCTACTTCGACCGGATCACCCGCCCCGAAGCGCTCGTCCCGGCCGCGCTCGCCGCGATGCGGGTGCTCAGCGACCCGGCCGGGACCGGCGCCGTCACTCTCGCGCTGCCCCAGGACGTACAGGCGGAGGCGTACGACTGGCCGGAGGAGTTCTTCGCCGAGCGCGTCTGGCGGGTCCGCCGTCAGGGGCCCGACCCCGACGAACTCGCCGACGCGGTACGGCTCCTACGGGAATCCCGCCGCCCCCTGCTCGTCGCCGGCGGCGGCGTCCACCACAGCGCGGCCGAAGAGGCGCTGGAGGAGTTCGCCGACGCGACCGGCATCCCCGTCGCCTCCACCCAGGCCGGCAAGGGCTCCCTCCACCACGACCACCCCTGCGATGTCGGCGGAATCGGCCACACGGGCACCGCCACCGCCGACGAACTGGCGGCTGCGGCCGACCTGGTGATCGGTGTCGGCACCCGCTGGACCGACTTCTCCACCGCCTCCGCCACGCTCTTCCAGAACCCCGACGTCCGCTTCCTCAACCTCAACGTCACCGGCTTCGACGCCCACAAGCTCGCCGCCCACCCGCTGGTCGCGGACGCCCGTACCGCCGTGCGGCTGCTCACCGCGGAATTGGCCGGCCACCGGGTCGAACCCGCCTACGCCACCGAGTACAGCGGGGCCAAGAAGCGCTGGGAGCGGCGCGTCGAGGCCGCGTTCACCACCGCGGAGGACGGCGGGCGCCCCACTCAGGCCCAGGTCCTCGGGGTCCTCGACTCCCTCGTCACGGACGAGGACATCGTCATCAACGCGGCGGGATCGCTCCCCGGCGACCTCCACAAGCTGTGGCGGGCCCGCTCCCGCGACCAGTACCACGTCGAATACGGCTACTCCTGCATGGGATACGAGATCCCCGCGGCCATCGGCGTCCAACTCGCCGCGCCGGGACGGCCGGTCTGGGCGATGGTCGGCGACGGCACCTATCTGATGAGCCCCACCGAAATGGTCACGGCGGTCCAGGAAGGGCTGCCCATCAAGGTCGTGATCCTCCAGAACCACGGCTACGCCTCCATCGGCGGCCTCTCCGAGACGGTCGGTGCGGAGCGCTTCGGCACCGCCTACCGCTTCCGGGCCGCCGACGCCACGTACACCGGCGCCCCGCTGCCCCTGGACCTCGCGGCCAACGCGGCCTCCCTCGGCATGCGGCTGATCCGCGCCGGGACCGTGGGTGACCTGCGCGAGGCCCTGGCCGAGGCGCGCGCCGCCGACGGCCCCACCTGTGTCTACGTGGAGACCGAAACGGCGGACACCGCGGCGGGTGTGCCCCCGGCCCAGGCGTGGTGGGATGTTCCGGTGGCCGAGACCGCGACCCGTATCGCCGCGGTCGAGGCCCGTGAGGAGTACGACCGCCGCGCAGCGACCCGCCGCCGCCATCTGTGAAGGAGCGGAACACATGAAGACCGTCAGCCATTGGATCGGTGGCAAGAGCGTCGAGGGCGCGTCCGGCAACTGGGGCCCGGTCACGGACCCGGCGACCGGCGCCGTCACCACACAGGTCGCCCTCGCCTCCGTCGAGGAGGTCGACACCGCGGTCGCCGCCGCCAAGGCCGCGTACGCCACCTGGGGAACCTCCTCCCTCGCCCAGCGCACGTCGATCCTCTTCCGCTACCGCGCGCTCCTCGACGCTCGCCGCGACGACATCGCCGCGCTGATCACCGCCGAGCACGGCAAGGTCCACTCGGACGCGCTCGGCGAGGTGGCGCGCGGGCTGGAGATCGTCGAGCTGGCCTGCGGGATCACCACCCAGCTCAAGGGCGAACTCTCCACCCAGGTCTCCAGCCGGGTCGATGTCGCCGCCATCCGCCAGCCGCTAGGCGTCGTCGCGGGCATCACCCCCTTCAACTTCCCGGCGATGGTGCCGATGTGGATGTTCCCGCTCGCGATCGCCTGCGGGAACGCCTTCGTCCTCAAGCCCAGCGAGAAGGATCCGTCGGCCGCCGTCCTCCTGGCGGAGCTGGCGGCGGAGGCGGGGCTGCCCGACGGCGTGCTGAACGTCGTGCACGGCGACAAGGTCGCGGTGGACGCCCTGCTCGCGCACCCGGACGTCGCGGCGGTCTCCTTCGTCGGCTCCACCCCGATCGCCCGCTACATCCACACCACGGCCTCCGCCCACGGCAAGCGCGTCCAGGCGCTCGGCGGCGCCAAGAACCACATGCTGGTCCTGCCCGACGCCGACCTGGACGCCGCCGCGGACGCGGCCGTCTCCGCGGCGTACGGCTCGGCCGGTGAGCGCTGCATGGCGATCTCGGCGGTCGTCGCGGTCGGCGCGATCGGCGACGAACTGGTCGCCAAGATCCGCGAGCGCGCCGAGAAGATCGTCATCGGCCCCGGCACCGACCCGGCCTCCGAGATGGGCCCCCTCATCACCAAGGCCCACCGCGACAAGGTCGCCGGCTATGTGACGGGAGCCGCGGCCCAGGGCGCCGACGTCGTCCTGGACGGCACGGGACACACGGTGGAGGGGTACGAGGACGGGCACTGGATCGGCCTGTCCCTGCTGGACAAGGTCTCCACCGACGCGGACGCCTACCGCGACGAGATCTTCGGCCCGGTCCTCGTCGTGCTCCGTACGGAGACGTACGAGGAGGGCGTCGCCCTGATCAACAGCTCGCCGTTCGGCAACGGCACGGCCATCTTCACCCGCGACGGCGGCGCCGCCCGCCGCTTCCAGTTGGAGATCGAGGCCGGCATGGTCGGGGTGAACGTGCCGATCCCGGTGCCCGTCGGATACCACTCCTTCGGAGGGTGGAAGGACTCGCTCTTCGGCGACCACCACATCTACGGCAACGACGGCGTGCACTTCTACACACGCGGCAAGGTGGTCACGACACGCTGGCCCGACCCGGCCGACGCCCCGACCGGCGTGGACCTGGGCTTCCCTCGTAACCACTGATCCGTAACCACTGATCCGTGCCCACCGATCCGTAACCACCGATCCGTGCCCACCGATCCACGCCCACTTATCCGTGGCGGCGGGCCGTAACCCGCCGGCGCGCGGCTTCGTTGGATGACTGCGGCCCGTACGGCGTTCCTCGCCGTACGGGCCGCAGTCGCTTTTCACGGTTCGCGGAGCAGGAGGACACACCCATGTGTGGCATCACCGGCTGGGTCTCCTTCGACCGCGATCCGGTCGGCGCGTCCGACACCCTGGACGCGATGACGGAGACGATGTCCTGCCGGGGCCCCGACGACCGCGGCACCTGGATCGAAGGCCCCGCCGCCCTCGGCCACCGCCGGCTCGCCGTCATCGACCTGCCCGGCGGGCGGCAGCCGATGACGCTGACGACACCGCGGGGCACGATCGCCCTCGTCTACTCCGGCGAGACGTACAACTACACCGAGCTGCGCGCGGAACTGACCGGCCGCGGCCACCGGTTCACCACCGACTCCGACACCGAGGTCGTGCTGCACGGCTACCTGGAGTGGGGCGAGGCGATGGCCGAACGCCTCAACGGCATGTACGCCTTCGCCATCTGGGACGGCCGGCGGCGCAGGCTCGTGATGATCCGCGACCGTATGGGCATCAAGCCCTTCTACTACGCCCCCACCCCCGACGGCGTGCTCTTCGGCTCCGAGCCCAAGGCGATCCTCGCCCACCCGCTCGCCCGCCCCCGCGTCGGTCTCGACGGACTGCGCGAACTCTTCGCCTTCGTCAAGACACCTGGTCACGCGATGTGGGACGGGATGTACGAGGTGGCGCCCGGCACCGTGGTGACCGTGGACGCGAGCGGGCTGCGCCGCCACGCCTACTGGTCCCTGGAGACCCGTCCCCACACCGACGACCGCGACACGTCGGTGGCGCGCGTACGGACGCTCCTCGACGACATCGTGCGCCGCCAGCTCGTCGCCGACGTACCGCGCTGCACCCTCCTGTCCGGCGGGCTCGACTCCTCCGCCATGACGGCGATCGCCGCGCGTCAGCTCGGTGAGACCGGGGAGGCCGTACGCAGCTTCTCCGTCGACTTCACGGGCCGTACGGAGAACTTCGTGGCCGACGCGTTCCGCACCACGCCCGACACGCCGTTCGTCCACGACGTCGTACGCGAGGCGCGCACGGAGCACCAGGACATCGTCCTCGACTCGCTCGCCCTGGCCGACCCGGCGGTACGGGCCCGGATGATCAGGGCCAGGGACCTGCCCATGGGCTTCGGCGACATGGACTCCTCCCTCTACCTCCTCTTCAAGGCGATCCGGGAGCGCTCGACGGTCGCGCTCTCCGGAGAGTCGGCCGACGAGGTCTTCGGCGGCTACCCCCAGTTCTTCGACGAGGAGGCCAGGAAGGCCGACATGTTCCCGTGGCTGGTGCGCTTCGGCGAACACTTCGGGGAGGACACCGGCGTGCTGCGCCCGGAGGTCAACGCGGCGCTCGGGCTGCCGTCGTTCACCCGGGACAGTTACGCCACGGCCGTGGCCGGCATCGAACGCGCCGACGGGGAGAGCGACTTCGAGTACCGGATGCGGAAGATCTGCCATCTGCATCTGACGCGCTTCGTACAGATCCTGCTGGACCGCAAGGACCGCGCGAGCATGGCGGTCGGCCTGGAGGTCAGGGTGCCGTTCTGCGACCACCGGCTCGTCGAGTACGTGTACAACGCGCCGTGGTCGCTGAAGTCCTTCGACGGGCGGGAGAAGAGCCTGCTGCGGGAGGCGACCGCCGACGTACTGCCGAGGTCGGTGTACGACCGGGAGAAGAGCCCGTACCCCAGCACCCAGGACCCCCGGTACGGCGTGGCCCTCCAGGACCAGGCCAAGGATCTGCTGGCCGATCCGTCGCACCGGGTCTTCGACCTGGTGGACAGGGAGCGGGTACGGCGCACCGCGGAGCGGGAGACGCCGCAGGTCACCACGGCGAGTCGGCGGGGTCTGGAACGGACGCTGGATCTGGCGCTGTGGCTGGACCTCTACAACCCGGAGGTCACACTCTCCTGATATGGCTGAATGAAAAGGATAATAACGATAGAAAGGGTGATATACAGGCTAATCCAGAGAGCTCAGGACCTCACATGCCCCGATACTTCGCCGACTCCCCGGAGTCGCTCGTCCCCGACGCGCTCAAGGGGTTCGCCGCCGCCCACGCCGACCTGGTCGAGCACCACCCCGAGCACGGCTACTTCCGTACCCGCCGCACCGCCACCCCGACCCCCACGACGGCCATCCCGGCCGCCGCGGGCCGCCGCGTCGGCCTGGTCTCCGGCGGCGGCTCCGGCCACGAACCGCTGCACGCCGGGTTCCTCGGCGCCGGTCTGCTCGACGCCGTATGCCCGGGACAGATCTTCGCCTCCCCGCACAACCGGCAGATCTTCGAGGCCAGCCGCGCCGTCGCGGGCAGCGACGGCGTTCTGCACATCGTCAAGAACTACACGGGCGACCGGATCAACTTCGGGATCGCCGCCGAACGCCTCGCCCACGAGAACATCCGCTGCGCCCGCGTCCTCGTGGACGACGACCTCGCGACCGACTCCGCGGACATCGCCGTCGGACGCCGCGGCACCGGCGCCACCCTGATCGTCGAGAAGATCCTCGGCGCCGCCGCCGACGAGAGCCGCGGACTCGACGACCTGGCCGCCCTGGGCGCCGATCTGTCCCGACGTACGCGCAGCCTCGCCGTCGCCACCGCCGCGCACACCGCACCGGGAACCGGCGCCCCCGCGTTCGAACTGCCCCGGGACGTCCTGGAGTTCGGCGTCGGCATCCATGGCGAACGGGCCGGCGGAACCACCCCGCACCCGCCGCTCACCGAACTCGTCGCCACCATGACCGACCGGCTGCTGGCCGCGCTGCCCCACGGAACGCCGGGCCGCCGCCGCGTACTGGCCCTCGTCAACGGGCTCGGCGGGGTCACCTCGCTGGAGCTGTACGGCATCCGGCACGCGCTCGGCGTGGCGCTGAAGAACCGGGGGGTCACCCTGGACCGCTCACTGACCGGCACATTCGTCAGCGCGCTGGACATGCGCGGCTTCTCGCTCTCCCTGCTCGCGACCGACGACGAGACGCTACGGCTCTGGGACGCCCCGGCCAGAACCGCGTCCTGGCCGCGCTGACCGCCGCGTACCTCTTTCCCCCGCCGACCAGAAGCAGGAGCCTTCTCCGCGATGTCATCCCAGAACCTGACCCCCGCCGCAGTCCCCTCCGCCCCCACCCCGAAAAGCCTCACCTACGAGGACACCATCGGCTGGCTCCGCCGCTTCGGCGCCGCCGCCCGGGCCGTCGAGGGCGAGCTGACGGAACTGGACCAGCGGGCCGGGGACGGCGACTTCGGCGCCAACCTCGTCTCCGGCATGGACGGCGTACGCGACGCGCTCGCCGCGCCGACGAGCGGGCCCCGCACCCCGGCGGCGCCGCTCGCCACCGCCGCGCGGGTCTTCCTCGACCACGTCGGCGGCACGAGCGGCCCGTTGTTCGGCCTGCTCTTCCAGGAACTGGCCGCCGCGGTGGCCGCCGCCGACGGCGCCCCCGGCACCGCCGAACTCGCGGCGGGTACGGCGGCGGGAGCGGCGGCCGTCCAGCGCGTCGGCGAGGCGGAGGTGGGGGACAAGACGATGGTCGACGCGCTGGTCCCCGCGGCCGAGGCGCTCACCCGGGCGCTGCTGGCGGACCCCACGGGCGGCGATCCGGTACGCGCGCTCCACGCCGCGGCGGTGGCCGCGCACCACGGTGCCCGCGCGACCAGCGGCCTGCGCGCCCGCCGCGGACGCGCCAGCTACACGGGCGACCACTCCCGCGGCGTCCCGGACCCGGGAGCCCTGGCCGTGGCCCTGCTCTTCGCCTCGGCATCGAGCCAGCCGACCGCACTGGACCAGCTCCCCGACGCCTGAGCCGACGGGCCGTCGGAGGGCCGCCGACGGCCCTCCGACGGCCCCTCCCGTTCCGTTCCGCCCCCGTTCGCGGCGGTGTGCGGTACCGCGTCCGCTGTACGGCGCCGCCGCCGCGTACTACCCGAGGAGGTCTCCGGGTTCCGACCCGTGTCAGCGTGGACGGCCCCAGGGGCCGTTTAGGGTTCAAGGATGGAGACCCGAACCCCCCGCCGGTCCCGGCTGCGTGCCCGCTGGCTCGCGGGCCTGGCCGCCGCCGCCGTGCTCGTCGGAGCCGGTACCTGGACCGCCGTCGCCTCGGACGGCGCCCCGGCCGTGCACCGCGAGGACCAGGTGCTGGACATGCCGGGCGCCCGGATCGACACCTCGTACTTCACCGCCGGCAGCGGTCGCAGACCGGCGGTGCTCGTCGGGCACGGCTTCGGCGGCAGCAAGAACGACGTACGCGCCCAGGCCGAGAAGCTCGCCCGCGACGGCTACGCGGTGCTGACCTGGTCGGCCCGCGGCTTCGGGAAGTCCACCGGTGACATCGGGCTCAACGACCCCGACCACGAGGTCAAGGACGTCTCCCGGATGATCGACTGGCTCGCCGGGCGCCCCGAGGTCGAACTCGACGCGAAGGGCGACCCCCGGGTCGGCGTGACCGGGGCCTCGTACGGCGGGGCCATCTCGCTGCTCGCCGCCGGGTACGACAAGCGTGTCGACGCGATCGCCCCGCAGATCACCTACTGGAACCTCGCCGACGCCCTCTTCCCCGACGGCGTCTTCAAGAAGCTCTGGGCCGGGATCTTCATCTCCAACGGCGGCGGCTGCGCCGGCTTCCAGAAGGAGCTGTGCGAGATGTACGAGCGGGTCGCCGTCGCCGGGAAGCCGGACGACGCCGCCCGCGAACTGCTGGCGAAGCGCAGTCCCTCCGCCGTCGGGGACCGGATCGACGTACCCGCGCTGATCGTGCAGGGCCAGACCGACTCCCTCTTCCCGCTCGGCCACGCCGACGCCATGGCGAAGCGGATCAGCGCGAACGGCGCGCCCGTCGACGTCGACTGGATGGCCGGCGGACACGACGGCGGCAACCCGGAGGCCGAGCGGGTCCAGGGCCGCGTCTCCGCCTGGTTCGACCGCTACCTCAAGGACGACAAGGGAGCGGACACCGGGCCCGCCTTCCGCGTCAGCCGGACCGGCGGCGTGGACTCCGCCAACGGTCAGGTCAGCCTGCGCGGCGCGACCGGCGACCGCTACCCGGGCCTGGCCAACGACACCACGTCCGTCCCGCTGACCGGTGGCGCGCAGACCTTCGCCAACCCGGCCGGCGGCAGCCCGCCCGCCATCTCCGCCGTGCCGGGACTGGGCGCCGGTCTCTCCCAGCTCTCCTCGTTCGGCGTCGGACTCGCCCTCGACTTCCCCGGCCAGCACGCCCGCTTCGACTCGGCGCCGCTCGACCGCTCGCTGCGGATCACCGGCGCGCCGACCGTCAAGGCCACCGTCACCTCCTCCAGCGGCGACGCGGTCCTCTTCGCCAAGGTGTACGACGTGGGCCCCGACGGCACCAGTCAGGTGCTGCCCTCGCAACTCGTCGCGCCCGTACGGGTCGAGGACGCCGCCAAGGGCCGGACGGTGGAGCTGAAGCTGCCCGCCGTGGACCATCAGATCGTCCCCGGACACCGGCTGCGGGTCGTGGTCGCCGCCACCGACCTCGGCTACGCCTCACCCGTCGCCCCGGCCACGTACAAGGTCGCCGTGGACGGCCCGCTGACCGTGCCGACCGTGCCCGGTCTCACCGCGGGGTCCACCGCCCTGCCGTGGTGGACGTGGGGGCTCCCGGCCATCGGCGTACTGATCGCGGGCGCGCTGCTGCTCACGGCACGCCGCCGCACCAGCGCGCCGGAGCCTGACCCCGCGCTCGCCGAGGTGCCGCTCCAGATCACCGACCTGTCGAAGCGGTACTCCAAGTCCAGTGACCGTTACGCGGTCCGTGATCTCTCCTTCGGGGTCGAGAAGGGCCAGGTCCTCGGTCTGCTCGGGCCGAACGGCGCCGGCAAGACCACCACGCTGCGCATGCTGATGGGGCTGATCTCGCCGGACGCCGGGGAGATCCGGGTCTTCGGGCACGCGATCCGGCCGGGCGCCCCGGTGCTCTCCCGGGTCGGCGCGTTCGTCGAGGGCGCGGGCTTCCTGCCGCACCTGTCGGGGCGCGAGAACCTGGAGCTGTACTGGCGGGCCACCGGCCGCCCCACCGAGGACTCCCGGATGGAGGAGGCCCTGGAGATCGCCGGGCTCGGGGACGCGCTCGCCCGTGCCGTACGCACCTACTCGCAGGGCATGCGGCAGCGCCTCGCCATCGCCCAGGCCATGCTCGGTATGCCGGATCTGCTGATCCTGGACGAGCCGACCAACGGGCTCGACCCGCCCCAGATCCGCGAGATGCGCGACGTGATGATCCGGTACGCGGCCGGTGGCAGGACCGTCATCGTCTCCAGCCATCTCCTCTCCGAGGTCGAACAGTCCTGCACCCATCTCGTGGTCATGCACCGGGGGCAGCTCGTCCAGGCCGGGGCCGTCGCCGAGATCACCGGTGCGGGGGACGACCTGCTCGTCACCACCGCCGAGCCGGTCCCGGAACCGGTCGTCGACAAGATCGCCGCGCTGGCGGGCGTCGGCTCCGCCGTCCGCACGGACGACGGGCTGCTCGTACGGCTCGACGGCGCGTCCACGCAGGCGCTGATCACCGAGCTGGTCCGGCTGGACGTCCCGCTGACGGGCGTCGGGCCGCACCGCCGCCTGGAGGACGCGTTCCTCACCCTGATCTCAGGAGGCTCCGCATGAGCGCGCTGATCGAAACGGCCCCCGGCTACCGGGCCGGGCGCACCCTGCCCCTGCGGGTCGAGGCGCTGCGGCAGCTCAAGCGCCGGCGCACGCTGGCCATGGGTCTCATCCTGGGGCTCCTTCCCTTTGTGCTGATCGTGGCCTTCGCGGTCGGGGGGACTCCGGACGGCGGGCGGGACGGCCGGGTGACCCTGATGGACACCGCGACCGCCTCCGGCGCCAACTTCGCGGCGACCTGTCTCTTTGTCTCGGCGGGTTTTCTGCTGGTCGTACCGGTCGCGCTGTTCCACGGGGACACCGTGGCGTCCGAGGCGAGCTGGTCGTCGCTGCGCTATCTGCTCGCGGCGCCCGTGCCACGGTCGCGCCTGCTGTGGAGCAAGCTGACCGTGGCGCTCGGGATGAGCGCCGCGGCGATGCTGCTGCTGCCGCTGGTCGCCCTGGCGGCGGGTACGGCGGCGTACGGCTGGGGCCCGCTCCAACTGCCGACGGGCGGCTCCCTGTCCACGACCGAGATGCTGCCGAGGCTGGCCGTGGTCATCGGGTTCATCTTCGTCTCCCAACTGGTCACGGCGGGGCTCGCCTTCTGGCTGTCGACCAAGACCGACGCCCCGCTGGGCGCGGTCGGGGGCGCGGTCGGTCTGACGATCGTCGGCAATGTGCTGGATGCCGTGACGGCGCTCGGGTCCTGGCGGGAGTTCCTGCCGGCGCACTGGCAGTTCGCGTGGGCGGACGCGATCCAGCCGCAGTTGGAGTGGGGCGGTATGGCGAAGGGTGCGGCGGTCTCGTTCACCTATGCCGTGGTGCTGTTCGCGCTGGCCTTCCGGACCTTCTCCCGTAAGGACATCGTGTCGTAGAGGTCGTAGCAACCGCCGTTCAGATCCACCCCCTTCGAGCCGCTTCCGCGCCTGCCCGGAAGCGGCTCGTCGTGCCGAGGGCGGCGAGCAGGTCGCCCACCCGGCGGCTGTACGTCCGGCTCGACATGCCGAGGCGCGTCGCCGCCGTCTCGTCCGTCATCCCGGCGACCAGGGCCTCCAGCACCGGGCGTAACGACCCCGGCAGGCCCCCGGGGGTGGGGAGCGCCTCCGCGGGCAGCTCCTCGCCCGTCTCCCACCAGATCTCGTGCGTACGCACCAGGGCCTGGACGACCACCGGATCCCGGATCAGCAGCAGCCCGTGGTAGTGGAGTTGGAGATCGAGGGGGACCGCCGCGACCCTGCGGTCCACCAGGATCATCGTGAACGGGATGGAGTCCGTCTGTCTCGCCTCGCCGGGAAGCTGGTGGAGCAGGGGGTACGGCAGCCCCACCAGCCCGTGCCGGGGAACGATCCGGCGGACCCCGACCGGCGGGCGGCGGCCCCGGCCTCTGCGGCCGGGGGTGCCCTCCGGCCAGCTCCGGTCACCCGCCGCGTGGAGGCAGGCGCCCGCGAATTCGAGGAAATCCTCCGGAACGCACTGGCCCAGACAGCTCCCGGGGTCGTCGAAGATGAGCAGCTCACGACGGGCCGAGCGGACCAGGGCGGTGAGGGCGGCCGTCACCTCCCGCACGCCACGGATCGGCCGGCCGGGCGGGTGCGGTGCGTCGTCCGATTCCTCCCGCATCGCACCCACCGACAGCGTCGACCTGTTGAGCACGGAACCAGAAACATCCGACACGGCTGACCACCCCCGCCATCCCCTCGGAGCCGTACGCCACTCCATGTACGCACATCATTGCGCACCGTGACAAGTGCAGTTCAGAGAGTGGCGAATCCATGCCAGAGGTTCAAAAGGCATCGACTTTTTCCGCAGTCGGTGATCGGGGCCGTGCCGGTCAGCCGAACTTCGCCACGTAACGGCGCTGCCAGGGAGTCTCGACCGCGTGCCGGGAGTAGTGCTGCCGTACGTACGCGACCGCCTCGCCCGGCGGTACCCCGTCGAGCACGGCGAGACAGGCGAGCGCCGTGCCCGTCCGTCCCCTGCCGCCGCCGCAGGCGATCTCCACGCGCTCGGCGCCGGACCGGTCCAGCGCCTCCCCGAGCGCTTCCGCGGCGGCCTCCCGGTCGGTGGGCAGCCGGAAGTCGGGCCAGCGCAGCCAGCGGTTCTCCCAGGCCACGCTGGGCGGTCTGCGCCCCAGCAGATAGAGCGCGAACGTCGGGGGCGGGCCCTCCGGCATCGGACGGCGCAGCCCCCGGCCGCGGACGAGCCGTCCCGAGGGAAGACACAGGATTCCGGAGGCTGTTGACTCCCAGGGTTTGTACGGTGTCGTGGTCACGCGGGTCAGGGTAGCCCCGTACCACCGCACGGTGAGAGCCCCGGACGGGGGTGCCGTCCGGGGCCTCGGCGCGTCCGTCGGCCGCGGTTACTTCGGCATCAGCACGGTGTCGATGAGGTACACCGTGGCGTTCGCCGTCCTGATGTTCCCGCAGACGATCTTCGCCGTGCCGTTGACCTTGAAGTTCCTGCCGGAGCCCGAGGTCGTGAGCGGGGCGCCCTCCAGCGTCCGGAACGTTCCGTGCGGGAGCTGACGGGGGGTGATCCTGCGGTTCACCACGTGGTACTTGAGGACCTTTTCGAGCTGGGCCCGGTCGTTGAGCAGCCGGTCGCGCTGCGGCTTGGGGATCTTGGCGAACGCCTCGTTCGTCGGCGCGAACAGGGTGAGACGCTGGCCGTTGTTCAGTGTTCGGATCAGACCGGCCTTCCGTGCCGCGTTGACCAGCACGGACAGGTCCGGGTTGTGCGACGCGGCGATGGCCAGCCGCTCCCTCGCCATGGCGCGGAGGCTGCCCTCGCCCCGCCTCGGCAGCGAGGAGCACGCCGGCCCGAAGGGCAGGAGCACCCCGGGTGCCGTCCTCGGCCTGCTCGGCGACGGCGAGGTGGAGGTGGAGGTGGAGGTGGAGGTGGAGGGGGATGTGCTCGGCGAGGTGGAGGGGGATGTACTCGGGGAGGCCGAAGGCGAGGCCGACATCGACGGCGAGGAGGACGTGGGCGCGGACGGTGACGTGGACTCGGCCGCCGATGTCGAGGTGTCCGGCGACGGGGTGACGGCGAGGGCCTGGGGCGCCTGTAGTCCCAGGGTGACGGGGAGGGCCGCCGCGAGGGCGGCGGCCACAACCGTGGCGCGTCTGCGGGTGCGCTTCATGTTCGATTTCTCTTCCTGTGGGAGGAGTCCTCGGCTCATGGGTGACCGGTCATGGGTGACCGGGCTAAAGCGTAGCCATGACCTGCCGCGTTCGGCATCTTGAGCCGTTCAGACCGGTTCCGTCCCGGATTCTTAGCTCCTGGTTCGCTCCGTCCGGTTGGCGTGGTCGGCGGCGGCCAGCAGCGCCGCGTACTGGATCCCGGCGAGGGCCGCGATCGGGATCGGGTCGCCGATGGCCGGCGCGGCCTCGTCCTCCCAGCCGCTGTAGGCGCGCTCCAGCTCCTGGTGGCAGCGGCGGACCGTGGGGGTGGCGGTGCCCGCCGTCACCTCGGCGCCGAGCGCGCGCAGCAGCATCCCGCCGAAGCGGATGCGGAAGCTGTGCACGGAGTGCCGGCAGGCGTACCGCTCGGCCACGGTCGCTGACCGCTCCTCCAGCCCGTCGGCGCGGGTGCTCTCCATGTCGGCCAGCGTCGTCAACGACGGTACGAAGTTCTTCACCGCCCGCAGGAAGGGCGTCGCGATGGTCAGTTCCGGGCCGGCGGTCCCCAGGACGCGGCCCAGCAGCTCGCCGGTGGAGCGGAGCCCGTCCGCCCGCACCCGTACGACATCGGCGTAGCTCTCGGGTATGGGGGTGTCGTCGTCCGCGTCCGGGTGGGCCCAGTGCGGGACCTCGGGGGCGAAGTAGAAGGTGCCGTACGGCTCGGTGTAGGCGGCGCTGGAGGCGCCCGCGATCTCGGCGGCGGCGTCGACGCCGAGACCGTCGAGGTAGTCGTAGGCGTCGCGCATGTCGATGACGCCGTAGACGGAGGGGGCGTACCGGGGGGAGTGCGCGGACTCGGGCTCACCGGTGGCGAGCGGGATGCCGAGGGCCGGGGGGACGGCCTCCAGCAGGCCGTACAGCTCGGGCGCGGGACGGTTGACGTAGTAGTAGGCGCCGCCCGACTCGCAGTTGTGCAGGGTGGTGAGGAAGCGGGGCCGGGCGGCGTCCAGCAGTCGCATCAGGGCGAGGGTTTCGGGCAGGACGCGGTCGAAGTAGGCGTCACGGTAGGCGAACGGGAAGGTCCACTCGACCTGTTCGTCGCCTGCGGGCCGGTAGAAGTGGCGCCCGTACAGCCGCTTGTCGGTAGGGGCGGCGAACCAGCCCTCGTTGAGCCGGGCACCGTCCGGGTCGACGCACGGCACGATGTGCCACGCGCCGCCGAAGTGCGCGCGCAGCGCGTCGTCCTCGCAGAGGGTGGTCGCGAGGTGGAGCGCGGTGACGGCGCCGACGGGTTCGTTGGGGTGCACCCCGCCGACGACGACGAACCGCGGTATGGAGGTGTCGGGACCGTCAGGGCCGTCAGGGCCGTCGGGGGCGTCGACCGTGTCGTCACCGGTGTGCTCGGGGGCGTCGGTCCTGACCGTGAAGCAGCGCAGCGGCTCGCCCAGCCTGGAGGTCCCGATCCGGCGCTCCGTGATCCGGTCCGGGTGCAGCGCGACCAGCGCCCGGAAGGACGCGAGGAGTTCGTCCACGCCGGGGTAGGTGTCCGTCGCGGGTACGGTCGTGGCGCGCCGGATCCACTCCTCGGCGGAGCCGAGCGCGGGCGTGGGCGGGGTGGACGGCGTGGGCGGGGTGGACTGCTGCGAAGTCGCGGTGGCCATGGGGGTGTGGTTCTCCAGGTGGGGGAGTGCGGTGCGGGTGCACGGGACGGGGGTGTACCGGGGATCTCGCCGCGAGCGGACGGCGTATCAACGCAAAGGTAAGCTCGCCGACCCCCTGAAGGTCAGCGCAAGCTCCCTCTCCCCGGCGACGCGCCGGCTGGCCGAGGCGGGCTCCGTCACACGGAACGCCGAAGGTTTCACCGGGTTTCCCCAAGGTTTCTCCGAAGGAGAAACGGCTGAACGCCGGGACCGCTCCGTACGTATCCATGGGGAAGGTGTGATCTGACGTTCGACGGTTGTTGCGCGACGGCACGAAGGAAAGGTGGGGTCACGCATGCAGGTGCTGCTCGTCGAGGACGATGTCTCGATCGCCGAACCGCTGGTGGACGGGTTGGCGCGGTACGGATTTACGGTGCAGTGGGTCTGCACCGGCGACGCGGCTCTGGACGCCCCGCGCGGTGACATGGTCCTGCTCGATCTGGGGCTGCCCGACATGGACGGCATCGACGTGTGCCGCGAGTTGAGGCAGGACTCCGACGTGCCGATCATCATGCTCACGGCACGCGGAACGGAGGCGGACCGGGTGGTCGGGCTCGAACTCGGCGCCGACGACTATCTGGCGAAGCCCTTCAGCCTGCGGGAGCTGGTGGCCCGGATCAGGGCGGTGACCCGGCGCTCGCGGATGACGGCGCCCGCGCGCCACGTCGTCCCCGCCGGGCACGGCGCCGGGCATGGCACCGCGCACAGCGCCTCGTACGGCGCCTCGTACGGCGCGGCGTACAGCACCGCACGCCACGCCGCCGTCCCCGTCGGAACCGCCGCACGGCCCGCGCTCGTCACCGCGATGCCGGAGGCGCCCGGGGCCCGCAGGGCGGCCGACGCCTCGCCGCAGATCATCGGCGACATCCGGATCGACCGGCGGACCCGCCAGGTCCATGTGGCGGGCCGGCCCGTCACGCTCGCGCCCAAGGAGTTCGACGTGCTCGCGCTCCTCGCCGAGGACCCGGGCGCCGTGTGCTCACGGCAGCAGATCCTCGGCACCGTGTGGGACCCGAACTTCTTCGGCCCGACCAAGACGCTGGACGTGCACATCGCGGCGCTGCGCCGCAAACTCGGGGACCCCCGCCGCATCGAGACGCTGCGCTGTGTGGGGTTCCGGCTCACGGTCTCGCCCGGGTACGAGGCGCGGGCGGACAAGGTGTCCTGAGCGCCCGCCGGTTCACCGCCCGCGTCCTCAGCGGCTCGCGGTACGGCACTCCTCCAGCATGTGCAGCAGACCCCGAACCTCCGCCAGCTCCACCGGATCGAGATCGGCCAGGACGGTCTCCTCGCCCGCCGTCGCGGCGCGGGCCACCGTCCGGCCGCCGGGCCCGTGAACGGCCGTACCGCCGCCGCACGGGCGGTGCGGCGGGCCGCCCACCGGGTTGCTGAACACCGCGTACACGGTGTTCTCCAGCGCGCGGGCGGCGAGGTAGACGGCCGCCCGGTGCTCGTTGCCCGCCGCGAACGCGCTGGGGCAGAGATAGACATGGGCTCCCGCGAGCGCCGCCGCGCGCCCGTGCTCGGGGAAGGACATGTCGTAACAGACCGCGAGCCCCAGCCGCCAGCCGTCGACGGTGAGGTCCGCGCCCCGGTTCCCGGGCGCCCCGGCGGAGAAGAGCGCGCGCTCGTCGGCGTGCCAGAGGTGCTGTTTGTCGTACGCCACGGTCGGCGGGCCCGAAGGGCCGCACGCCACCACCGAGTTGGTCAGGGTGCCGTCGGCGCCGAGCACGGCCGCACCGGTCAGTACGGTCACGGCGTGGGCGGCGGCGGCCTCGGCGAGCGGGTCGAGCCGGGGGTCGGTGACGGTACGGCCGGAGTCCGCGCGCACCGCGTAGCGGCCGGGCGCGGCGGTGAGCGCGGGAAGGTCGTACGCGCAGAGGTGCAGCTCGGGCAGGACCACCACCCCGGCCCCCTCGCCGGCGGCGCGCACCGTCAGGGCGGCGGCGTGGCGCGCGTTGGCGGCCACGTCCCCGGAGACCGCCCCGGTCTGTACGGCGGCCAGCCGGAGCGGCGCGGAGGGCAGGGGCAGGGCGAGGGGCGGCAGGGGCTCGCTCATACGGGGGCTCCCGGGGGTCTGGGGGCGCCGGGCGCGGCCGGCACTCCGGTGATGTCGGTGTGTCCGGCCTTGGCGCCGTCCCGTTCGACCCGCACACGGCAGCCGTGCAGCCGCTCGGCCGGCAGCCGGTGCGACACCGGCACCGGCAGATCGACGAGGAAGTCGCCGTACGCGGCCGGGGGATGCTCGCCGAGCGGTACGGTCCCGCCGTCGGCGGTCAGCAGGGTCACCCGCCACCGGGCGTCGTCGGCGGCGCCCCGGCCCGTGGCGGCCGGTCCGGTGGCGGCGATGCGCAGGAGCCCGTCGGGCAGCAACTGCGCGGCGGCGACGATCGCCGTCCGCCGTACGGGCTCACCGAGCGCGTGCATCGGCCCGTGCTTGACCAGCGGCCGGGGCGCGCTGAGCGGCGCGGACGCCCCGGCCGGCGCGTTCCCGGGCAGGTGCGCGGCCACGACCTCGCCCGCGTACATCGTGTGCACGGGGAAGCGGACCGTTTGACGGAGCACGCACTCGACCGCGACCACGCCACCGGTGACCCACGGCGTACCGGTCGCCGTCGGCTCGCCGAACGTGATCAGCTCGCTGCCGGTCTTGTCGATGTCGGCGACGGAGAAACTTCCGGCGAAGTCCGCCAGCTCCGCCTGGTCCTCGGCGCAGAGCGTCAGCGAGAACTCACCGGCGGCGGCGATCAGCGCCCCGGAGGCCGAGCGGGGTCCGAGGACGACGGCCGCGTACAGGGGCGCCTTGTTGACGAAGTAGGACCACTCCGCCGACATCACGTTGGCGGCGGAGCCGTGCCGTACGGAGACCAGGCCCACGGTGCTCGTCAGTGTCTTCCACAACTGGTCGGGAATGGCAGGCGTCATGGGGTTACGGGAGTCCTCACGTCGATACGTCGATACGTCGTCGAAACGGTGCTGGGTAGGGCGGCGGGTACGGCCGGGCAGGGGACGCGTGATCACGGGCGGGTGCCGGTGGCGAGCCGGAAACCGACGGGGTAGAGCGGGCTGGGGAACGCGCCGTGGCGGCGCCGGGTGCGCGCGAGATCGCCGAACCGGGAGAAACTGCCGCCCCGGGCGACCCGGTACGGAACGCGAGCCGCGTCCGTACGGGACGAATCGTCCGCACCGGCGGCATCGTCCCTACCGGCGAGACCATCCGCACCGGCGGAGTCGCCCGTACCGGCGCAGAGGTCGTCCGTGACGAACGCGCCGCCCCAGTAGGGCCGGTAGTCGTCCGCGACGAACTCCTCGACGTTCCCGCCCATGTCGCACACGCCGAACGGCGACCGGCCGGCCGGGAACGCGCCCACCGGAGTCGTGGTGTGCACCCCGGTCTCCCGCGTGTTGGCGGCGTCCGCGTCGAACCGGTCGCCCCACGGGAACGCGAACCCCTGCGGCCCCTTCGCCGCGTACTCCCACTCGGCCTCCCCGGGCAGCCGCCACGGATGCCCCGTGCGCTTCGACAGCCAGGCCGCGTACGCGTCGGCGTCCTCGGGGCGCACCCCGGCGACGGGGTGGTTGGCGCGGTCGTACGGATAGGCGCCCAGGTACCAGGTGGTCGGCCGTCCAGGGTGGCGAGTGTCCGCCAGGAAGTGCCGGTATTCCGCGTTGGTGACGGGGTAGGTACTGATCCAGTAGTCGGCCAGCGCGACCTGTTCCACCGGTGTCTCCTTCTCGATCCACGCCCTCTCGACGCCCACATGCGCCCACGCTTCGACCACCGCCGCGACGGCCCGTGGCGGCAGACCGATGTGTACGGCGCCGCCCGCCACGGCACGGGTGGCGGGCGGCGCGCCGGTACGGATACGGGGGTCGCCGAGGAGCGCGAGCAGCCCGCCGGCGGCGAGGCGTACGGCGAGGGGCTCGGCCGGGTCCTCGACGGCGGCGGCCAGTTCGGCGGGGGCGAGCGCGCGCAGCCGCTCGGCGGCGTCCCGGTCGGGGTGGAGCAGGGCCGGGTCGGCCAGTTCGGCGTGGGCGGCGAAGTGCGGGGCGGGAGGTGCGACGGAAGGAGAGGGAGATGCTGCGGGAGGAGTCGGAGGTGTGGTCGTTTCCGGTGGAGTCACGCCCGTGTCCCGTTCCGTACGTCGCTGGTCTCTGCCTCGTTCGCGCGGGTGCCGAGCGCCAGCGTGTGCCCGGTGGTGTGCGCCTTGGCCGTGAGATAGGCGGCGTTGTCGTCGGTGAGATGGAGCCGGGTCGGCACCGCGGCCGTGACGTCGATGCCGTGGTCGCGCAACTGCCTTACCTTGTCCGGGTTGTTGGTGAGCAGCCGGATCCGGTGCAGGCCGAGGGCGCGCAGCATGGCGGCGGCCACCCCGTAGTCGCGCTCGTCCGCGCCACGGCCGAGGAGCCGGTTGGCCTCGAAGGTGTCCGTGCGCGCGTTCTGGAGCAGATAGGCGTCCAGCTTGTTGTAGAGACCGATCCCGCGCCCTTCCTGGCGCAGGTAGAGCACGGCCCCGCCGTGTTCGGCGAGCGCCCCCAGCGCCTCGTCGAGTTGGGGGCCGCAGTCGCAGCGCGTGGAGCCGAGGAGATCACCGGTGAGGCACTCGCTGTGCAGCCGCACCAGCGGGACGGTCCCGTCCCGGGGCGGTACGAAGCAGGCGACATGCTCCCCGGCGTCCGGCAGGCCGTGGAAGGTGACGAGTTCGGCGCGCAGCCCACGGGCCCGGCCGAGGGTGATCGCGACGCGCGCCCGTACCGTCGCCCCGTCCGATCCGGCGTCGGCCCGGGGTGCGGCGCTCGCGGTACTCAACTCGCCACCCGCCCGTAGCCGAGGGCGTCGGCGTTCTCGCGGTTTCCGGCGTTCCCGGCGTTCTCGGGGTTCTCGGTGTTCCCGACACCGTCGGCCCGCTCGATCAGTTCGTCGACCTGCCACGACCGCAACTCGCCCACCGGAACGTCCGGTTGCTCCCGCCCCACGAGTGACAGCCGCCCGTCCCAGCCCGCGACCACCATCCGCCGCTCGTCCCACGCGGTCATGCAGGAGAGCCCCTGACGGAACGCGCTGACGAGGCGGCCCGAGGCGAGCGTGCCCACGCTGTCCTGCCAGTCGACCTCCCAGGCGTAGAGGCCGAAGTCGTACGAACCGGCGAGGACGACCGGCGCGTCCGGATCGCCGAGCAGGCCGACGCACTTGACGGACTCGTCGGGCCCGAGCAGGGTCTGCACGTTCGCCGCCCGCCGGCCGCCCATGGCCAGGACCGGATCCCGGGCCGCGTCCGGGGCCGTGTCGCGCGGCGCCAGCAGGCCGACCTTCACCGTGTGGTCCCGCGACGCCGAAGCGACCACCCGGTCGCCCAGCCCGGCCACCGCGTTGACCAGGTTCCCGTGCTGCCAGAGGGTGACGCGGTCGTGCAGCGGCCCGGCCGCGACCGTACGGTCCGTGGCGGCCGACAGGAAACCGCCGTCGAACGCGGACAGCGACTTCACCGACCCCGCGTGCGGGGCGCCCCGGTCCACCTCGTCGAGGGTCACCGGGTCGAGGGCGATCAGCTCGCCGTTGTACGTACCGGCGACGAGCAGGCCCCCGGCCAGGCAGAGCGAGGGCACGGGCGCGCCGAGCGGGGCGCTGACGGTCATGTCCTCGCCGTCATGGCGTACGACATGGCCCGCGTACGTACCGGCGTAGAAGGTTCCGTCGGGGCCGGTGGCGAGCGACAGCACCGGGCTCGCGGACACCGGCAGGACCCGCACCTCGGAGGGGTACTCGTCCTCCACGTCCAGGACGAGAACGCTCCCCGAGTCGCATCCCACGAGAAGCCGGTCACCGAGAAGCCGGTCACCGAGAAGCCGGTCGCTGAGGACCGCGAGCGCGTTCGCGCCGTGGCCGGGCCGCCGTGGGGCGGAGAGTTCCGCCCCGGTCGCGAAGTCCATCAGGTGCGGCGCGTTCCAGAAGCTGCCCGCCGCGACCAGCCCCCGCGCCGCCGCCACCGACCGTGGCCACAGCCGCGCGTCGTGCACCTGGCGGACCGGCTCGCCGCTGATGTCGATCCAGTGCAGGGAGCCGTCGTACGCGCCCACGACGATCGAGCAGTCGTCGTCCGCCCACGCGACCGAGCGCGCCGCGGCGGTGGAGACGGTGATCGTCCGCAGACACTCCAGCTCCGGCGTCAGCAGATTGACGACCCCGTCGTCGCGCGCGACGGCCAGCAGCTTCCCGGAGTGCGACCAGGCGCACCCCTCGACGGACGACGCGTAGTGCCGCACCTCCGCGGTGGCCGGGCGGCCGGGGTCGCCGACCGCGACCATGCCGTCCTCGCCGACGGTGGCCACCAGCCCCTCGCAGCTCACCGAGACCATCATGCAGTGGGCCGCGTGGGAGCCGATCTCCGCGAGGAGCGCGCCGGTCGGCGTGTCCCACATGGTGGCGCGGCCGTCCTCGGAGACACAGATGAGGCGCCGGCCGTCCGGCATCCAGGCCACGGAGTTGATGTCGTCGGTGTGCCGGGCGAGGACCGTGACGAGCCGGTGCTGCCCGTGCTCGGGGATCCGCCACACCCCGACGGTCTTGTCCGCCGACGCCGTGGCCAGCAGGGTGGGCGCGGTCGGGCTCCACGCGGCGGCGTTGACGAGACGGCGGTGCCGCAGCCGCGTCAGCGGTACGGGACGGGCCGGCTCGCTGGTGTCCCACACCAGCACGGTTCCGTCGTACGAGCAGCTCGCGAGGCGTTTGCCGTCCGGCCGGAAGGCGACATGGGTGATCGGGGCGGCGTGGCCCAGCGGGTCGGGCTTCAGATCTATCGTGCGCATGGTGCTTCCCTCTCCGGGCGGTCGGTCGCTGGGGGCATCGGGCGTACGGTCACCCGCGCGCACGTCACTCGCGCGGTCGGTCGGCGGTGTGTCACCGGTCGTGGATCCGCAGGTCGAGGACGGCGGGGCGGCGGGGCAGCCAGTGGTCGCGCACCTTGACGAGCCGGAGCTTCTTCGGGCGCCGGTCGATCCGGTAGAGCGACAGCAGCCCCGTACGGCAGCCGACGAGGAGGTACGGGGTGCCGTCGGCGCCGTGCAGCAGCGACAGCGCCTTGGGGTAGTCGGGCAGGTCCTCGAAGAGGCCGAGGAACGCCCCGGTGGTGTAGTCGTAGGCGGCGAGCTGCATCCCGTACGAACTGGCGATCACCAGGCCGTCGCCGACGACGGCGTTCTCGACGGTGTTGGAGAGCAGCTTGAGCCAGCGGGCCACGACGCCCTCGCCGACGACGAGTTCCTTCACCCCGCCGTCGCCGGTGAGATAGGCCCGGCCGCTCTGGATCCAGAGGCGCTTGGGGTACTCGCCCTGGTCGAACCGCCACCGTACGGACGCGTCCGCCCGGTCGAGTACGACGATCACCCCGTTCCTGGTGACCAGGAGGCGGTCGCCGTCCGGCAGATGGACCGCGGCCCAGACCGGCAGTCCGTCCACGGTGAAGGTGTCGAGCACGCGCCCGTCGGCGGTGTCCAGCTCGACGGCGCCCGCGTTGGTGGCGACCAGGGCCCGCGCGCCGTCCGGGCTGACCGCGACCGTGTGGGGAAGGGCGGGCAGCTCCACGCTCCACCGCAGCGCGGGCCCCGCCCCGTCGATGTCGGTACGGAAGGCACGGTGGTCGCGGGTGATACCGAGCCACCCGGACCTCCCCGCGGACCGTACGGGGGCCACCCGGCGGGTGAACCCGAAACCGGTGGTGTGCTCCGCCTCCACCCGTGTCATCGGCCCGCCCGCCGAGTCCCGTACGCGGACGACGGTGACGCCGGTGTCCGTGGCGCAGTACAGGGTGCCGGGGTCCTCGGGCGACGGCTGGATGTCCCACACGGCCTGCCGGGGGAAGCCCATGGCCCGTACGAAGGTGCCGTCGGCGTCGAGCTGGACGATCTCGCCGTCCTGGCACAGCACGTACACCTGGCCGTCGTCCGCGGAGACCGTCAGATCGGAGAGCTGGTGCGAGAACCCGGTCACGGTGCGGGTGACGCGCAGGGCGCGCTCCGTGTTGTCGAAGATGTGGAGCTCACCGTCGAAGCCGCCCGCGTACGCCCGGAGATGGTCGGGGGAGAAGGTGACGAACTCGACGTCGTCGCGGGCGAAGAGGCATTCGTCCTCCTTCTCGCCCGACGCGCTGACCACCACGACCCCGTTGGCGATGTCGGCGTTCTCGCCCGCGCCGAAGTCCTGGGTGGCCCAGAACCGGTCGTGACGGGCGTCGTACCGCACCCGGTGGATGTTGCCGTCGTCCAGCTTCACCCGGTCGGGGAAGTCGGCGTCGCCGTCGAACGACCCGAACCGGAGGTTCCCGTTCTTGTCGGAGACGGCGTGCCGGGTGGGATGTTCGGTGCAGGCCCACTCCATCGGGCTCGTACCGCAGATGTTGGGGCGGATCTCCAGCACCTGGAACGTGTGCAGATCCACCACGAGCATCTGCCGGTGGTAGCCGCTGGAGACGAAGACCTTGCCCTTCCAGATGCCGATGCCCCGTGAACTGACGGGAGAAGGACGCTCGTTGGGGATGAGCAGGGACGGGTCGCAGACGGTCGCGGGGTCGAGCCGGTCCACCAGCTCCAGTGTGTCGAGCGACCAGCGGAACAGCGCGCCCATCCGGTCCTTGCCGATCACCCAGCCGTCGGCGACGGCCAGCCCGTAGAGCGGCCTGCCCTGCGGGACGAAGGGGGACGACCTGACGACCCGCAACTGCGCGTCGAGCAGATGGACCCGCCCGTGGGTGTCGGAGGCGAGAAGGCCCTCGCCGTCCACGTGCACGATTCTGACGATGCGGTCTGCCGGCTTCACGATGACGGTTCCCTGGAGTCGGGGCTGACGGTCGGTGTGTGAGGGGGTGAGGGTGAGGGGGAGGGCGAGGGCTGGAGCGGACCCGGCCGGCGGACGGTGGGGGAGTGCTGCCGACCGGGGGTGGTGCGCCGCTTTCCTGGCCTTCGGCCTACGTGTCAGGCCTATGTGTCGGCCCTGTGTGCCGGGCCTACTTGTTGGGCTCTACGCCCTCACGGCCGCCGCCGTCGTCATCCTCGTCATCGTCGTCGGCGTCACCGGTGTCGTCGTCCGTGCACGTGTCATCGTCGAAGGTGCTGCCACCGGCGATGGCGGGATCGGCGGCGGTCTCCTGGACCACCCGGGTCAGGGCGTCCACCGAAGCCCCCCGCGTACTGCTCCCGTTGACGAAGACGACCTTCCAGACGGCGCGCCCGGCCTCCTCCTCCAGTCCGACCCCGGTCACACGCCCGCCCCCCACCTCCCGCAGCACCAGGTCCGCGGCCTGGGCGGCGTTCTTCACCTGCGGGGACGAGACCTGCCCGGTGTCCTGGGACCCGCTCGACAGCGTCCGGCTCCCACCGCTCTGTGCGGCACTTCCGGAACCACCGGATCCGGCCACCTCCTCTCCCGCGACGGCCAGACCCGTACCACCGATCGCCAGACCACCGAGGGCCACCACAGCAACCAAGGATTTCCGCATTGCCTGTACCTCCTGCATATCGGGTGCTCCTGACCGGTATAGAAGCCGCGAGAACCCCGTGACCAGGGCGTTGTCCGAGTCTTGTCCGCCTCCTGTCGGATTCCTGCCCGAGCCTTCACCTAGCGCCGACAGGCCCTGGCGCCGACAGGCCCTAGGGTCGTCTTCCGTCACTCGTCCCTGAAGGAGGCCCATGGGAGCCAGGAAGCCGTTCCTGTACGTCGTCGTCTGCGCGGCCGGGATCGCGTCGGAGGCGGGTACGCTCATCGGCGCCGCGCAGGAGGAGGGGTACGACGTCGGGGTGGTGGCGACCCCGCAGGCGCTCGGGTTCCTGGACCGGGGCGCCGTCGAGGCCGCGACCGGGTTTCCGATCCGGTCGGCCTGGCGCCTTCCCGGGGAGCCCCGGCCGCTTCCGCCGCCGGACGCGATCGCCGTGGCGCCGGCGACCTTCAACACCGTCAACAAGTGGGCCGCGGGCATCTCCGACACACTGGCCCTGGGCATCCTCTGCGAGGCGTACGGCTTCGGCATTCCGACGGCCGTCCTGCCCTATCTGAACACGGCGCAGGCCGCGCATCCCGCGTACCGGCGCAGCCTCGACCGGTTGCGGGAGATGGGGGTGCTGATCAGCGGCTACCGGCCGCATCCGCCGGAACAGGCCGGGCAGGCCGGGCAGGCCGGGCAGGCCGGGCAGGCCGGGCAGGCCGAAGAAGCAGGGCAGGCGGACCGGGGCGCGGACACGTTCCGCTGGGAGGAGGCGCTGGAACTGCTCGCCCCCGTGGTCAAGGGGCGCTGACGGGGCGGGCCGCCCTCAGGTGGTCCCCGAGCGTACGGACCACCGCGGCGGCCATGACGGCCTGGCCGCGGCCGTTCTGGACGAGGCCGTCCTCGCTCCACACCTCTTCGCGCGCGGCCGGATGCCGGGCGCCCAGGTCCACGTACAGCGCTCCGTGGCGCAGGGCCAGGGTCGCGCACGTGTCCGACTGCGCGCGCTGACGGGTCCGCAGCACCTTCTCGCCGAGCAGCCGCGCACCGGGCGACCGCGTCAGGTCGAAGGGGGTCACCAGCACCACGTCGTAGCCGTGTTCGCGCAACGGAGCGACGACGCGGACCACCTCCGTCCGGAGCGCGTTCGCGTCGAACGCCGGGTGCAGCACATCGTGTCCGGCCAACTGGACCACCGCCAGATCGCCGCCGAACGCGAGCGCCCGGGGGAGCTGCCGGGAGCGGACCGCGGCGGCGCTCTGCTCCCGGCCGCCGAGCAGGCTGAGACAGGCGAGCCGGGGCTCCACCACGCGCAGGGCGTCCGCGACCCGGTCGTACCAGGGCGCGCGGTCGTAGCCGTCGACCCGTTCCACACGCCGGGGCGCCCTGCCGTCGCCGAGCACCACGAGCCGGCGCCAGGGCAACCCGTCCAGCAGCCGGGCGGCCTCGCCGTCCCGCAGGCAGCCGGGGTCGTCCGCCTCGCCGGCGGCGGGTAAGGACAGGTTCACCACGGGGTCTCTTCTCATGGGGCTCTCCTCTTCATGTGCACGGGGACGCACCCCTCCCGGGACGCGTCGCCATCTCAGGGCCGTCTCAGTGAAATATCAGGCCGGTCCAGCAGAATCATCAGCACGGCGGGACGGACACAGAGCCCCTCCCACCGTGAGGAGAGGTACCCGAAGCGGCCCAACGGGGTTCCGAGGCAACTCGGATCGGGTGAAAGCCTTCGCAGGTTCGAATCCTGCCCTCTCCGCACCACACGCCCCCCGGCGGCTCCTGTGAGGTGGAGCCGCCGGGGGCGCGGTCGTGCCGGTGAGAAGTACCGGCGACAAACCGCGTGACCGACGACCCGCGTGACCGACAACGCGCGTGACCGACAACGCGCCTGGCGTCAGGCCTTCTTGCGCAGGACCAGGGCCGCCGCCACCACCAGCAGCGCGAACGCCGCGATGTCGATACGCGCCACGCGCATGTTCGCGTCGTTGAGCTCCGACGTCGTGTACGCGAGCAGCAGGAACGTCCCCATGCTGACCCCGCCGGCGGTGAGCGCGGGCACCCGGAGCGACCGGATGAACGCCGCGCAGAGCAGCCCGATTCCGACGAGTCCCAGCAGCACCGCGCGGTGCCGCAGCAGCACCGTCAGGTCGGCGGAGTCGGCGCCGGCGATCGACACCCCGTACGCCGTCGTGATCTGCGACGGCGCCACCGCGACGAAGCCGGGCACGAGGTTGATCGCGCCGACGACGACGAAGAGTGCGGTGGTGAGTCGGTCGGTCCACATGATGTCTTGTCCGTTCATGGATATATGGATGGGGCAGGGATGGGGGACCGCTTCACGGGGTACGCCGGGCCGCCCGGTCCAGGCTGTTGAGATAGGCGCGCAGGAGCCCCCTGGCCGGGCGGGCCGTGAGCGGGACGCGGGGCGCCTGGTCGCGGTGCCACGGGTAGGTGGCCGGGCCGTGGGCCGCCGAAGGGTCCTCGACGAGGGAGTGCGCGACATGCGCCCCGTGGGCCACCGACATGGCCAGGCCGTGGCCGCAGCAGCCGCCGATGTACCAGATGTCCGGGTGGCCCCCCGCATGCCCGACCACCGGAAGGTCGTCCAGGGTCATGCCGATCTGCCCCGACCAGCGGTGACTGACCGGGACGTCGGCGAGGCTGGGGTGCAGCAGGCGCAGCCGCTCCTCCAGCCAGCTCCAGGTGGCGGTGCGCAGCGCCGCGGCCCGGTCGGGGCTCAGCCCCGGCAGGTGGACGGCCCTGCCGCCGCCCACCACCAGGCGCCCGTCGTGGCTGAGGCGGAAGTACGGGGCCAGGGACATGGCGTTCACGACGGCGGTGCCGGTGGCGCCGCCCAGCGCCGCGCGGGCCTCGGCGCCGAGCGGGTCGGTGGCGACGGCGTGCACCTGAAGGGGCAGGACGGTGCCGACGGGCAGGCCGAGCGACCCGGCCGCCGCGTTGACGGCCAGGACCGTCTTGCGGGCTCGCAACGTACCGCTCGGGAAGAGCAGTTCGGTGGGTGCGGCGCCGCTGCCGGGGCGCAGGCCGCGCAGCGGGCTGTCGTCGTGGAACCGGACGCCCTTCGCGGCACAGGCCGCCGCCAGCGCGCCGCTCAGGGCGGCGGGGTTCAGGGTGGCGGCGGAGCGGTAGAGCAGCCCGGCGTGGTACGGAACGTCGACGCGTTCGCGGATGGCGGCGGCCGACAGTACGGGGACGTCCAGGCCCAGCGCCCGGTACGTCTCGGCCTGCCGCGCGAGGGAGGCCAGCCCGTCCGCGCCGCGGGTCGCCACGATCTGCTCCCCGGCGCGCAGCCCGCACGGTGCGCCCAACTCCTCGGTGAGCGCGACGACCCGCTCCACCGCGGCGACGGAGGCCAGATACATGCGCCGTGCCGTGGAGGGGCCGAAGCTGCGGGCGGCCCGGTCGATGGCCGGACCGACCCGGGGGCCGAGGAGGCCGGTGCCCCGGCCGCTGGCGCCGGCCGCCGGATGGCGGGCGTCCACGACGACGATGTCCAGTGAGGGATCGCGTTCGATCAGGTGGTAGGCGGTGGACAGGCCGGCCAGACCGGCCCCGACCACCGCGACGTCGGCGGTGAGCCCGCCGGAGATCCGCGGGGCGGGGGCGGCCGTGGTGGCTCTGCCGGGGGCGTCTCCCGGGGCGTCACCGGGCGCCCAGCACGGCTCCCCCCTGACCGGGTCCCGATCCGGGGCCGCCCCCGAGGCCGCCACCGAGCCCGCCCCCTGGGCCTCACGGGCCGTCATCGCGCCGTCCCGTCCGTCAGGGTGTGGAATCCGCGGTCGTGCCAGATCAGGGGCCGCCCCTCGGCCATGTGCAGGGCGGCGACCCGTCCGACGACCAGGCAGTGGTCGCCGTACGCGCGTACCTCCTCCGTCACACAGATCGACCAGGCGAAGGTGTCCGCGAGCACGGGGACGCCCAGCACCTCCTCGTACGACTCGGTGGCGAAGCGCTCGGCGGGGGTGGCGGTGGAGAACAGCCGCGCCCGGCTTTCCTGTTCCTCGTCGAGCAGGTGCACCGCGAAGGAGGAACCCGGCGTCATCGCGGCGAGCGTACGCGAGGAGTGGGACAGACAGACGAGCAGCAGCGGCGGGTCGGCCGAGAGCGAGGTGACCGTCGAGACGGTCGTCCCCACAGGACCGTCGTCCGAGGGGGCCGTGACCACGGCTATGCCGGAGGCGAGGCTGGCGTAGAAGTCCAGGCAGAGTTCGGCGCCGGGGACGGACGTCCGGTCCACCTCCGGCATCTGGTCCACCTTCGGCATCCGGTCGACTTCCGGCCCGCCGGTACGCGCACCGGTGATGACGTGGGGCATGGTGGGGCTCCTTCCTGTCCGGGTGTCTGGTTTCTCTCGTGAGGGACGGGATCTACCGCCCGGACTCCAGGGCGTCGCGCAGCGCGACGAGAGTCGTGCGCATGGTCGCCCGGTTGCGGGCCCTGCGGCGTACGACGCCGGTCACCAGCGGGGTGACGGCGGTGAGCGCCATGCCGAACGGGCCGGCCCGGCGGTCCCGCCACTCCTCCCGGACCTCGCATCCCTCGGGCAGTGGCGAGAAGCGGTACGACCAGCCGGCCACCTGGATCCCGAGGAAGCTCACATGGAACGTGAAGGCGCGGCCCGGATCGGCCTCGACCACCCGGCACAGCGTGGGCCAGGGCAGCCAGCGGGCGCGGTTGCGCCCGATGAACCGCATGCCCGTTCTGGCCGGGCCGCCCCGTCCGATGATCCACGCCCCGCGGCACTCGGGGCTCCACTCGCCCATCCGTGCCACATCGCTGACCGCCGCGTAGGCGGTCTCCGGGGAGACCCGGATGACGATGGTCTCGGATATCCGTGAGGGGGTGTCGGGGTCCCCAGGAACTGCGGTGGTCCGGTCGGTGTGGTCGGTCACTTGGGGGCCGTCCTTTTCATGCTGTCCGTACGGTCGGGGTGTACGGGTCCGGTTGAGTCGGCCAGGGTGCCGGGTCCGGCCGGTACCCGCCTGCGGCCCGGCATCCACCAGTTCACCCGGCTCATCAGACGCATGGAGGCCGGGACGATCAGGAGCCGGATGACGGTCGCGTCGAGTGCGATGGCGAGGGCCATGCCGAGGCCCAGTTGCTGGATGGGCAGGATGCCGGCGAACGCGAAGGCCGCGAACACCGCGACCATGAGGACGGCGGCGCCGGAGATCAGCGGCATCGTGGCGGACATGCCGCGCGCCACGCTGCCGATGTCGTCCCCGGTGGCGACGTAGTCCTCGCGGACCCGGCTGAGCAGGAAGACCTCGTAGTCCGTGCTGAGGCTGAAGAGCAGGGTGACCAGCAGGACGGGGACGAAGTTGGTGAGGTGGCCGTCCACGTCGAAGCCGAACAGCGCGCTGCCCAGGCCGTCCTGGAAGATCAGCACCAGCACACCGTAGGTGGCGCCCACGGAGAGCAGGTTCATCGCGATGGCCTTGAGCGGCAGGAACACCGAGCGGAAGGTGAAGAGCAGCAGCAGGTAGATGACGGCGAGCATGGTCGCGATGACCGGTACGAGTCCGTCCTCGATCACCTTGTTCGCGTCGACGCCCTCCGCGGTCTCCCCGCCGACGTCGACCGTCCACCCCGCGCCGCCGGCCGCGAAGCCCGCGGCCTCGGCGCGTACGGCGACGAGCAGGTCCTGCGCCGCGTCGGAGGAGGCGGTGTCGTTCCCGACGACCTCGATGAGCGCGGTCCTGCCGTCGCCGGAGACGAAGTAGTCGACGGTGGCGCGCGCGTCCCCGGGCAGCCGGTCCTTGGCGGCCAGGGCCGCGAACGGCCGCTCCCGGCCGGCCTGGCGGAGCGTGCCGACCGCCGAGTCGGTCCGTACCACCCCGGGCAGGGCGGTGATCGTGTCGTGGAAGCGCAGCAGACGGTCGGCGTCCGCGTCGGACCGCTTCTGGAGCGGTACGCGCGACGCGACGACCACCTGGAGGGGCGCGGCGCCGCCCACCCCGAACTCGTCCCTGATCGTGTCGTACCCCTGGCGTACGGCCGCGTCCGTGGGCACGACCCGGGCGTCCGGGGTGAAGGTCTCCAGGCGCAGGGCGGGCAGGGCGAGGGCGGCCAGCGCGGCGACGCCGACCACCAGGAACAGCGCGGGGCGGCGCATGACCGCGTGGGTCACGGCGACCCAACGGCCCCCGGCCTCCTCGGAGTCTCTGGTACGGCGGCCGAGGCGCCCCCACTCGATCCGGCCGCCCAGCAGATGCAGCAGTACGGGCAGGAGCAGCACGCTGGTCAGGACGGAGAAGGCGACCACGACCACCGCGCCCAGGGCCATCGACTGGATGACGCCCAGATCCACCAGGAAGAGCGTGGACATGGCGGCCACGATGGTGAATCCGGAGGCCACCACGGTCTCGCCGGAGGTGCGCAGCGTACGGGCGAGCGCCCGCTCGGTGTCCTTCCGGGAGACCGGTCCTTCCCCGGCGCGCAGTTCGCTCTTGAACCGCATGATCATGAAGAGCGAGTAGTCGACGCCCACGCCGAGACCGAGCATGGTGGCCGCGTTCTGCACGAACACCGACAGCTCGGTCCGCCGGGCGACCAGGGCGAGCACCGCCAGGGCGAAGACCACCGAGGTGACGCCGACCAGCAGGGCGGCGAGCGCAGCTGCCACACTGCGGAAGAGCAGCAGGAGGACCAGCAGGATCAGCGGCAGGGTGATCAGTTCGGCGATGAGCAGCCCGCGTTCGCTGAGGTGGTTCACCTCGCCCCACAGCGCGGCCTGACTCACCAGGGAGACCTGGAGGCCCCGCGGCTCGTAACTCCGGCTGAGCCCGTCCTGGATGTCGGGCAGCAGCCGGCGCGCGGTGCCGTCGTCCAGCTCGGAACCGACCCGGACCAGGGCGGTACGGCCGTCCTCGCCGAGGAAGGCGGAGCGCGCCCGCTCGCCGGTGAGGGTGGTGTAGCCGTACGCGCCCGTGGTCCTGAGGCCGTCGTCACGGAGCACGGCCTCGGCCGCTTCCCGTACCCGGGTGTCGAAGGCGGGATCCCCGGCCCGGTGCCGGTTGTCCTTGACCACCAGGGTCAGTGAGGTCGCGCCGCGCCCCTCGAAACCGTCCGTGAGCCGCTCGGCGGCGACGGCGGAGCCGGAGCCCGGTACGTACCACCCGCCGCCGCTGAGCAGACCCGGCAGCGGGGCGGCCTGCCAGCCGGCGACGCCGAGCAGCAGCAGCCACAGGACGGCGAGCGGCCACCGGTGACGGCCGGTCAGACGGGACAGGCCGGTCGGTAACCGGGACTCGCCGCGGCCCGCGGGCCGCGACGAACGCACCGGCCCGCTCGAAGGGGCGCGACGTCCGCTCATGCGCGGATCGCGATTCCGTGTTCGCGGTCGTCGGTCAGGATCTCCATCAGCGCGCGGTTGCTCGTGGTGAGCCGCTGGATCTTGCGCGTCGCCTTGTTGAGGATCTCCAGCTCACACCGGCCGATCTTGGTGTTCAGGCAGTGCTTGATGCCGCCCGGCGGGTTGTAGTAGTTGAGGCCGACGAAGTCCTCGGGGGCGGCGGTGAAGCGGCCCCTCACGGCGACGGTCTCGTCGGAGCTGGCGAAGTCCCAGTAGAAGTACCCGAAGTCGGCCTTGGCCTTGAGTGCCGGGCGGGGGGCGGACAGGTTGTACTCGCGGTCGTCGTGGCGGAGCACCAGGAAGGTGATCTTCGGCGTCTTGACGGGGCCGACCAGCCGCGTCGTACCGGTGACGATCTCCAGGAAGCTGTCCGGGTGGTCGTCGAACCCGGCCACCTGTCCGAAGGCGTAGTGATCGGTGTGCCGGCTGCCCCAGTTGTGGTTCTGGCTGCCGGTCCAGCCGTCGACGTCGACGGTCTCGCCGTCGACCGTGAGCTTGCCGCTGTAGCTCGCCAGCGGGATCCCGACCAGGCTCTTGGCCTTGGGGAATCCCGTGGTGTACATGGACGGCGGCAGCAGGAGCAGCGGCGGCTCCGAGCCCTCGTACGTCAGGTCCCAGCCGATCCGGCCGTTGGTGCCGACGGCCTCGCCCTTCAGGCTGCCCGGCTCCAGGACGCGGTCGCTCACGCGCGCGCCGAAGGAGTCGGTGCTGAAGTGGCAGTCGGAGATCGGGTACTCCTCCTTGGCCACGACATGACGGCCGGTCGTGCCGTCGAAGTAGATGGCCCACAGTTCGCCGATGGCGGCGTCGGGCATGCCGGCCGGACTGAAGATCGTGTACCGAATCCAGAAGGCCTTGGGCTCGGTCGGGTGGTTGCCCCGCTGGTAGAAGCTCTCGTAGTGGCCGGCTTCCTGGCCCGGACGGTACTGAGTCCAGTTCAGGCGCTCCGCGTCCGCTGTGCTGGGGTCGTAGTTCATCGGGTCCGTCTTCCCATCCGATACCGGTACTGGTTCTGCTGTTACGTCCTACGGGGCGCCGGGTGCTCCCGCCGCTCCCGTGCGCGCGTGCGCGGTCATGTCCATTCCGTAGCGGGGCCGCAGCGTGATCGACGCCTGGTTGACGACCCGGTGCGCCGGCACGTGCCGGAACTCGTACCGCCGCACCAGGGCGGCGAGCAGGAGATGCGCCTCCATCAGCGCGAAGTGCTTGCCGATGCAGAGGTGGGGACCGGCGCCGAACGGCATGTGCGCGAAGCGGTGCCGCCCCTTCTTGCCCTCGGCGGAGAAGCGGTCGGGATCGAAGCGCTCCGGATCGTCCCAGTGCCGCTCGTGGCGGTGGATGTTGTAGAGGTTCACCAGCAGCCTCGACCCGGCCGGCACGGTGTGGCCCCCGAGCACGGTGTCCTTGAGCACCAGCCGGGGCACGATCGGCGCCGACGGGTAGAGCCGCAGCGCCTCCTCGAACACCTGGAGGGCGTACGGCATGGCCGCCAGGTCCTCCATGGTGGGCATCCGGTCGCCGAGGACCTCGTCCACCTCCTCCTGCACCCGGCGCAGCGCCGCACGGTTGCCGGAGAGCAGGTAGAAGGCCCAGGTGAGGGTGATCGCGGTGGTCTCGTGCCCGGCGCCGAAGGTGGTGATGACCTCGTCCCGCACCTGACGGTCGCTCATGCCCTCGCCGGTGTCGGCGTCCCGTACGTCGAGCATCATGTCGAGCAGGTCGGGCGGACCGTCCCCGCGGGAGACACCGTCGGCGGCGGCCTTGCGGCGCTCCGCGATGATCCCGTACGTCATGTCGTCGATCCCCTTCATGACCGCCTGGAAACGGCGGTTGCGGGGGGTCGGCCAGTCGGTCGGCGGGCTGAACGGGTTCTGGAGGCGGTCGAAGGCGTAGTTGATGGCGACGTCGACGGCCTCCGGGCTGATGCCGTCCCTCGTCTGCTCGACATCGGTGGAGAACATGCACCGGCTGACGATGTCGAGGGTGACCCGCATCATCTCCGCGTGGACGTCCACCACATCGCCGCTCCGGTACGAAGCGGCCATGTGGGCGACCTGGTTCTCCGTCGACTCCGACATCGACTCGAACATGCGGGCGATGGCCTGCTTGGTGTAGATCGGCTGCATCATGCGCCGGTTGCGCATCCAGCTCTCGTGGTCGTCGCTGGTGAGCAGGCCCTCGCCGAGGATCAGCCGGAGCGGGTTGTCCGGGCCGAGCTTGCCGTACGTCGCGCTGTCGGTCAGCACCTCGCCGGCCAGCTCCGGGCTGGATACGCCGTGCACGACGACGGGACCGAGCCGGTAGCGGACCAGATCGCCGTGGTCGCGCCAGCCCTGGTGCATGGCGTCCAGGATGTCCTTGCGGAAGTCCAGGACGCTGCCCAGCACGGGCAGGCTGCGCGCCTCCGGCGCGGAGGGGGCCGCTCCGGTGCGGACAGGAGCGGCGGTGTCGTGGGTTGCCGTCATGGTGGGCTCCCTCCCCTTCACTTCCGGGCCAGGGCGCAGACCCAGCCGAACGAGCGGAGCGGCTCCGCGACGAACCGGGCGTCCTGGAAACCGGCCTTGCCCAGCATCTCCACCAGATCGGCCCCCGAGAGGATGCGCAGACCCTCCCGCTCGGAGCGCTCGGTGAACCGCTTCCCGAGAAGACGCTGCTTCGTCGTGGGGGTGTCGGACGCCTCCCGGCTCATCTCCAGGGTGATCGCCACCTGCCCACCGGGCTTGAGCACCCGGTACGCCTCGCTGAGCCCGCGCATCGGGTCGGGCCAGAAGTAGAACGTCTCGATGGCGCTCACCTGGTCGAAGGACTCGTCCTCGTAAGGGAGTTCGCCCGCGTCGCCCTGCTTGAACTCCACCCGCCCCGCGGCGACACCGTCGACATTGCGCCGTACGGACTGACGGACCATCTCGTCGGAGTAGTCCACTCCGGCGACGAAGCCCGACGTCGCCTTCTCCGACAGCAGCTTGACGGCCATACCGCCGCCGCAGCCGATGTCCAGGACACGCTGCGAGCGCCGTACCTCCATGTGCTCGATCGCCCACACGGTGAGCGTACGGTGCTGCTTCGCCATCACGTGACCGATCAGCCGACCGGCGCGCCCGTTCGGCTGCTTGAAGTTGTTCTCCACCAACTCCAGCGGGCCCTTGAGCAGTTTGTCGATCATCCGGACTTCCCTTCGCGGTTCGCAAGGTCTCGGGTGGTGCCACAGAACGGGCCCACTACCCCGGAGGGCGGGCCCGGCAACTTCCGGGAATGGGTGTACGGGCCAACGCGCGCGCACGGTCCGCGGCGCCGTTGCCCCGGCTGTCTGGCCGGCGAGCTCCCCGCACGGGCGGGGGCGGCGTCGCTCCACGGCGTCGGACGGTCGGCGGAGAGGGCAGGATTCGAACCTGCGGGGGCTTGCGCCCGATCCGGGTTGCCCCGGAACCCCGTTGGACCACTTCGGGTACCTCTCCCTGCCTCGGGGGCGGACCGATCACCGCTCCCGCTGCACCGCCGATGCTGCCGCAGCGTTCTGAGATCACGCTGAGATCTTCCTGAGACCGGCCGCCGGGTGGAATGGACCTGATCCAGGCCGGGCAGCAAGGAAGGGTCCGGAGGGAGGACAACGACATCGCGAACAGCACCAGGTACGACACCGGGACCAGCATCGGGACCAGCACCAGGACCAGCACCGGGAACGACATCGACGACCCGACCGCACAGCGATCGTCCCCCGTCGGCGAGGCGGCCGACCCGCACTGCCTGCGGCCCGGCGAGGCACGGAGCCTCCTCGCCGGAGCGCCGTGGCGCCGCCTGGTGGTGCTGGGCGACCTCGCGGTCGAACGGGCCGCGGAGCCGGTCGAGGGATACGGTCCCGGGCCCTGGTACGACCGGGTCGCGACCGCCCTGGACGAGGCCGCCGAGGACGTCGCGTACCTGAACCTCCTCGGCCGGCGGGAGCCACGCGTCGCGCAGGTGCGCTCCGGGCAGCTCCCGGCCGCCCTCGCCTTCCGGGGCGATCTCGCGCTGGTGTGCTGCGGCACCGCGTACACACCGGACGAGACCTTCGGCAGATACGGGCTGACGGCGGAGCTGGTACGGATCGTCACGCCGCTGCGCGACGCAGGACACGATGTCGTCCTGCTCGGCTCCCATCCGCTGGCCGCCTGGCCCGGACTGCCGGACGGCCGCCGCGAACGGGTGGCCGAACAGCAGAACCGGGTCTCCGAGCAGGCCAGGGCCGTCGCCCTGCGGCACGGCACGCTGTACGTCGAACCCGCGCCCCGCCGCCCCGGCACCGAGGCGGCGGCCGTGTGGAGCCGCGACCGGCCACGGCCCAACAGCCGCGGCCACGCGGCCCTGGCCGCCGCCGTGGTGCGCGCCCTCGGCACGCGGCCGGGGGCCGCGGCCGGGCGCGGCCCGGTCAGGCCGCCGTGAAGAGCAGTACGGCATTCTGACCGCCGAATCCGAACGAGTTGCTGACGGCCACCTCGGCGCGCAGATCACGCCCGGCCTTGAACACCATGTCGATTTCCAGCTCGGGATCCAGGCTCTCCAGATTGGCGGTCGGCGGGATGTGGCCCTCCTCCAGCGTGAGCGCCGTCGCCACCGCCTCGATGGCCCCCGCGGCGGCCAGGGAGTGCCCCGTCACCCCCTTGACGGAGGTGACGGCGGGCCGCTCCCCGAGCACCCGGCGGATCGTCCGGGCCTCGGTGGCGTCGTTCAGCAGCGTCGCGGTGCCGTGCGCGTTGACGTGGTCCACCTCGTCGGGGCCGACACCGGCGTCGCGCAGCGCGGCGCGCAGGGCGAGTTCGGCGCCCCTGCCGTTCGGGTCGGGGGCGGTCGCGTGGTACGCGTCGGCGGAGGCGCCGTAACCGCTCACCATGGCCCGGATCCTGGCGCCCCGCGCCCGCGCGTCCTCGGCCCGTTCCAGGACGAGTACGGCGGCGCCCTCGGCGGCCACGAAGCCGCTCCGGTCGGCGTCGAAGGGCCGGGAGGTGGTGGACAGGTCGTCGCGGCGGTCGGCCAGGGCGCGCATCTGGCTGAACCCCGAGATCAGCGAGGGGACCAGTGGTGCCTCGGTGCCCCCGGTGATCACCACGTCGCAGACGCCGCTGCGCAGCAGTTCACGCGCCATGCCCACCGCCGTGGTGCCCGAGGCGCAGGCCGTCGCCGTCACCAGGCTGGGGCCCAGGGCGCCGAACATCATGGACACGTATCCGGCGCACATGTTGGGCGACAGCATGGGGACGAGCAGCGGGGAGACCTTGCGCGGCCCCTTCTCCAGCAGCACGCTGTGCTGCTTCTCCCAGGTCGCGGCGCCGCCGATGCCGTTGCCGAGGATCACCCCGACCCGGGTGGCGTCCCAGGAGTCCCGGTCCAGGCCGGAGTTGGCGACGGCCTCGTGCGCGGCGACCATCGCGAGCTGGCTGCTGCGGTCCAGCCGCCACACCTGCTTGCGCTCGATCAGCTCGCTGGGGTCGAAGTCGGTCACGGCGCAGCCGAAGTCGGCGGGCAGTCCGGCCGGCATGGGCAGGTCGGAGGCCGCCGTACCGGCGCCGGCGCGGATCCGCTCCCAGCTCCGCTCCACCCCGACCCCGGCGGCGGTGACCATGCCGACGCCGGTGATCGCCGCGTCGAACGGGGCAGGGTCGGTCGTCGGTCGGCGGCTCATCAGACGGTGGCCAGTTTGCCGGAGATGATCTCGGCGGCCTGTCCGACGGTCGAGTCGGGGCCCAGCTCGCTGTCGTCGATCGGTACGTCGAACTCCTCCTGCGCGGCGACGGAGAGCTCCACGAGGGCGAGGGAGTCGAGTTCGAGGCCGCTGAGGGTGCTGGTCGGCGCGATGGAGTCGGCGTCCAGGCCGAAGGTGCTGGTGAGCAGTTCCACCAGGCGCTTGTAGACGTCTTCCATGAGAGGTTCCTTCCGTCAGGCGGTCGTCGGTGTGTGCCGGTGTGCCGGTGTGCCGGCGCGGTGCCGGTGGGTCCGTCAGCTTCCCTGCGGCTGCCCGGCGGCGGTGGTCACTCCGCCGGCCGGTTCGGGGTGGGTGGCGGGCGTGGCGGGCGTGGCGGCGAACTGGTCGGTGAAACGGGAGTACGCGGGATGGGCCACCGGTTCGAAGTCCAGCGCGAACGGCTTCAGGAAGTTGCCGAACAGCGCACGGTCCCCGAACAGATGGATGGGGATGACCAGCAGCGCCCACTCGGGGCCCCACAGCCAGATCCACGCGAGCACCACGAGCGTCTGGGTGGCCAGGCTGTGCATCACGTTGTAGGCGACGTAGTAGCCCCGGTGGATCCGCTTGGTCGTGGAGCGGTGGTAGGCGATGGCCCCGGGGATGTAGCCGATGAGGTCGATGTAGACGAACAGCGCGATCGCCGGGATCCACCTGACCTCGCCGATGTTCGCGAAGAAGAAGGCCGCGGCGATGACCAGACCGAGCCCGTACTCCAGCCGGATCAGCCGGTACGTGGTCTGCGTCTCGAAGAGGTTCTTCCCGTCCATCAGCGCGCCCCGGACACGGCGGTGGCCGGCGCCCCCGTCACCTCGGCGACGGCGCGGGCGACCGCCTCGTCGCCGACCACGGAGGCGTTGCCGCCGAAGATGCTGATGACGACCCGGGCGATGGTCTCCTTGAAGACCCGCTCGGCGACCGGGTCCAGGATGCCCGCGAGGCTGGGGATGCCGAAGTCGAACTCGGCGCTGAAGTCGACCAGGCAGTCCTGGCCGTCCGCGGTGAGCCGCCACACGCCGGCGAACTCGGCGAAGTCACCGTCGATCTGCTCGAAGGTGATGGTCAGGTTGTCCCGGTCGAACAGGTCGGTCTCGCTCCAGCTCAGGATGCCGTTGCGGAAGTAGACGTCCCAGTCGCTGACCTCTTCCGTCCCGTTCACCTGGCGGGACGTCACGGAGCGGATGACGTCGGACAGTTCGGCGTACCGGTTGAAGGCTCCGACCCGCTCGAACGCCGCCGCCGCGTCGACGTCATGGACACGGATGATCACTTGAACGCTACGCATGGATGTTGCCGCCTTCTGCTGTGGGTGCGTACCTGGCGCCCTGCGCGCGGCACGCGCGGTCGACCGCCTCGTAGAAGAAGTCCAGGTCGGCCCTGGTCAGCACCGCGGGAGGGGTGAAGCGCAGGACGAGGTGCGAGTTGAGCGAGTGGTTGGCGATGACGCCGTTCATGATCAGCTCGATGAGCAGATCGCCCGCCGGGCCCGGATCGGCAAACTCGATCCCGAGCAGCAGCCCCTGGCCCCGCACCTCACGCACGGCGGCGCCGTAGTGCGACCTGACGATACGGTCCAGCTCCGGCAGGATCTCGGCGCCCAGATCGCGGGAGCGGGCCACGAGGTCGTCCTCGTGCATCGCCGCGAGCGATCCGCGTACGGCGGCCATCGCCAGCGGGGCGCCGGAGAACGTGGACGTGTGCAGATACGGGTCCCGGTCGAAGGCGCCGAACGCCTCCCGGGTGGCGACGACGGCCGACACCGGGACGACGCCCCCGCTGAGCCCCTTGCCGACGAGCAGGATGTCGGGGGAGATGCCCTCACGGTCGGCGCCCCACCAGGTGCCCAGCCGGCCCAGACCGGTCTGGATCTCGTCCAGGACGAGGTAGGCCCCGTACCGGTCGCACAGGTCGCGCACCGCGCGCAGGTAGCCCTGCGGCGGGATCACCACACCGGCCTCGCCCTGCACCGGCTCGATGAAGACGCACGCCTCGCCGGGGGCCGCCGCCAGCAGCGGTTCGAGGGCGGCGGCGTCGCCGAACGGGACATGGCTGGTCTCGGGCAGCAGCGGCCGGAACGGGTCCTGGAAGACGCTCTTGCCGGTGAGGCTGAGCGCGCCCATGGTCTTGCCGTGGTAGCCGTTCTCCGTGGCGATCAGCCGCTTGCGGCCCCGGGTGCGGGCCAGCTTGATCGCCGTCTCGACGGCCTCCGCGCCCGAGCCGGCGAAGTGGACCCGCTCCAGTCCGGCCGGCGCGACCGCCACCAGGGCGTCGGCGGCCAGGGCGACCTGGGGTTCGAGGAAGAGGCGGGTGGCCACGGGGTGGGTGGCCAACTGCTCGGCGACATGCCGGATGACGGTGGGGTGCCGGGCGCCGGACAGGAAGACGCCGTAACCACCGCAGTTCAGGAAGTTCCTGCCCTCCGAGGTGGTGACCCAGGCGCCCTGCGAGGCCACCTCGATGTGTCCGCCGAACAGTTCGCCGAGCGTCGCCCGGCCCTTGCTCAGACGGGCCCGGTAGAGCTTCCCCAGCTCCTCACGCCCGAGGACGGACGGGGTGGCGGGGGAGGCAGGGGGCAGGGTCGACGGAAGCGTGGGTGTCGTTGTCATGGATCTCCCTCATCAGGTCAGACGCAGCGGGTCGCCCGCGACGTGGTCCAGGTACGGACCGGTGAAGCTCGACCGCGACGGCGGGTGGAAGGACAGACCGTGGGCGGCGCCGGCCAGGTAGGCCACGTCGGAGGAGGAGATGAAGGCGGAGCCGCCGAGCAGTTCGACCGCCTGGTTCAGCGCGTCGCCCAGCGCGTCCTGGGCGGCGTAGCGGGCGACGAGCGTGCTGGCCAGCCCCGTGTTGCCGGTCTCGCCGTCCCTGATCATGCGGGCGGTGCCCTCCAGCAGCAGGGCGGCCGTCTCCAGCCGGGTGAGCACCCGGGCACGGTCGGAGTCGCTGCCCCGCTTGCCGTCGACGACCCGCTCGACCAGTCCGCTGACCATGCCGAGGTAGCAGGCGGAGATGAGCAGTTCGAACCAGATCAGCCCGACGGTCTGGAGGTCGTCCAGGTTCCCGGCGTCGCCCGGCTCGGTGTGCATCATGAGCTGCTCGTCGACGAAGACGTCCGTGAGACGCACCTCGTCGCTCTCGGCGCCCGCGAGGGTACGGCTTCCCCAGAACGGGTGGACGCTGATGCCCTCGGTCTGCCGGGGGATCAGCAGCACCGACATCCGCGGCTCGCCGCTGTCGGTGGGCAGCGCCACGCTCGCGGTGAGCAGGTCCATCGAGTGCGACAGGCTGCACGGCTTCTTGGCGCCGTTGATCACATAGCCGCCGTCGGCCTTCGTCGCCGTCATCATCGGCGAGAGGATGCCCCGGCCCGGCCTGCCCTCGGCGAAGCCCGAGGCGACCAGCAGCCGCTGTTCGGCGATGCCTTCGAGCAGCGCCCACTCCATGCCGCTGCTCTGGATGGACTCGGCCAGGGTGAACAGGGTCGCCACCGAGAAGTGGTGCATCGTGGTGGCGATCGCCAGGGACGGCGCCTTGGAGGCCAGGGCCCGGGTGACGCCGAGGGCCTGGAGCGGGTCGGCGCCCGCACCGCCGTACGTCTTGGGGATCAGGAGGCCGGGGCCGCCGGCCTTGCGGAAGTGGTCGAGGGCGGGGTTCTTCGGCGCTTCGAGCTCTTCCAGCGACGTGCCGGAGAGCTGATCGAGCAGGCCGGGCAGGAACGATTCGCACGTCTCGCGTGCGGCTTCCAACGAGCGCATGGATCCTCCTCAGTTCTGTTCGGGATGGCTGGTGGGCGCGCGGACGGCCGCGTACGGGGGCTCCTGTACGGCGGCGGCCCGCCACGGGGTGCGGTCGGTGTTACGGCGGTCAGGTGTTCCGGCGGTCAGTGTTCGGCGGCTGCGGCTTCAGCTTCGGCGGCGGCTGCGGCCTGAAGGGCCTTCCAGGCGCCGAACACGGCTTCGGAGGGGCGCGTGCCGGTGGAGACGCTCACGCCCTGGATGTGGGAGGTCCGCAGGATCGGGTAGTTGGCCTCGCCGAACACGCCCCCGGTGAGTCCGGTCCCGCCGTGGGTCGGCAGGTAGGGCAGGAACCCGATGTGGGAGTCGTTGACCTTGAGCAGCCCGCCCTGGGTGATCCGGGTGACGATCCGGTCGACCACCTCGGGGTCCCGGGCCCACGCCGAGTTCCGCAGCCCGTAGGCGTTGCTGTTGACGAAGTCGATGAACCGCTCCAGCAGCACCTCGTCGGGTGCGGGCTCGGCCACGATCACCGGGAGCAGCGGGAAGAACGTCTCCTCGCGGACGGCCTGGACCTCCCGGGCCCCCGCCAGTCCCCGGACCTTCACGACCGTGGGTTCGAGGAAGATGCCGGCCGTGTCGCGGCTGCCGTCCTCCTGCATCGCGTGCCCGCCGCACACCAGCTCGGCGCCGTGGTCGAGGGCGTCGCGCAGACACGAGAAGAACTTCTCGTTGCGCAGCACCGGGGTGAGCAGGACGCCCTCCTGCGACGACCGGCCCGGCCTGATCCGTCCGGCCTTCTCGGCCAGCAGGGCGATCAGGTGGTCGGCGATCTCCGGGTGTGCCACCACCTGGTTGGGGATCATGCAGAGCTGGCCGGAGCCGTAGAAGCTCTCGGTGATGGCCTCGGCCGCCAGGTCCAGATCGGCGTCCTTCCACACCAGCACGATGTCGTTGCCGGCCAGTTCGAGGATCGGCTTCTTGCCCGCCGCGATGCACCGCTCCTGGAAGCGCATGCCGTTCTCGCTGCTGCCGAAGTACATGATGTCGTCGACGAGCGGGCTCTCCAGCCAGGCGTCCAGCATCGGGGCCGGGTCGCCGCACACCACACCGAGGGTGCCGGGAGGGGCGCCCAGTTCCGCCAGGACCGGGGCCACGACCTCCTGCAGCACGTACATCGCCCCCAGCGGGGCGCTGCGGGGCGCCCGTACGACGAGGGCGTTGCCGGCCATGATCGCGGTCACGCCGAGCAGCGCGCTGGACAGCGGTGCGTTCTGCGGCGGGTTGAGGCAGACCACCCCGTCGGGGCGGCGGCGTACGGAGATCGTCCGCTCCCCGCGCCGGTACTCCTGGAGCATCTGGCTCCGGTAGAAGCCCAGCGATTCGGGTCCGAAGACCTCCAGGGCCCCGGACACCTGCCAGCGGGCCAGGGCGAGCGGGTGCCCTTCGCGTACGAGCACCTCGGTGATCTGATCGGCCTGCTCGACGAGCCTGCGGTACAGCAGGGCGCCGAACCGCTCGATCCGGACCTCCGGGGGGAACGCGGACCAGGGCCCGGCCGCCGCTGCCGCCGCCTCGACCGCCAGGTCCGTGGTCTGGCGGTCGGCCCGCGCCACCCGGCCGACGATGGTGGCCGGCAGGTTCTCCGCGGACATGCGCCCGCTCTCCAGCTTCCGCTTCAGGGTGAGCGTGGAAAACGCGTCGTCGAGCAGGGCGTCCGAGTCGACCACGTATACCCAGGACCCGCTCGGAACGTTCTTTCCGTCAATGAGGGAAAGGTAGGTGGGGACTTCCGGGCGAGGTGCTCCGGAATCTTCTTTTCCTGACACCGAAGGCGTCGCGATTTCGCTGCTCACGCAGCCCCTCCGCTCTCCATTTCCCATCCGGTGACGGGAAAGTTCGCAGTTCCAAGTGGTGGTTACGACCATCACAGACCCCCCTGAAAATCCCCGGAGACGGCGCTGAGACGCCGCTGAGACCGCGCTGAGACGGGCGTTTCAGGGAAATGGAAGAGGGATGCCGGACAGTCTGCGGGGCACGGCACCGGGCACTCGGCCCCGCAACTCGACGCATCAGGCAACGGGAGTGAGATGACGACGCGCAGCGGAGAGGTATCCGACCAAGAAGTGCTCGACGTTCTGGAAAGGCTCCGCAAGGACGGCGATAACCCCAGCGCCTTCCTCGCGCTCAACTCCGGTAACGCGTACTTCACCGACCCGTCGCTGGACGGCGTCGTCGCCTATCGCGAGGCGGGCTCGTACCTGATCCAGTTCGGTGGTGTCCACGCCCCGCCGGAGCAGCGGGAGGCGCTGCTGAAGGCGTTCCTCGACCATGCGCGCCGGCGGCGCCGCAAGGCCGTGGCCGTACAGCTCCTCACCTCGGACGTCGACCTTTACGTCCGCTGTGGTTTCACGGTCAATCAGGTCGGTTCGTCGTATTCGGTGCACCTGCCGGAATTCGCCCTGCGCGGCACCCGTTTCATGAAACTCCGTAACAAGATCTCGCGGGCCCGGCGCAGCGGTCTTGAGGTGACGGAGGTCTCCCACGAGGAGTGCGCGGCGGAGATAGCCGGCATCGACGGGGCCTGGCTGCGGAGCAAGGGCCGTCACGTCAAGGAGATCGAGTTCCTGGTGGGCGAGTTGGGCGGGCCCGTGCAGCACGCGCGCCGGCTGATGCTGGGCCGGCTCGACGGGGTGCCCATCGCGTACATCTCGTACTCGCCCGCGTACGGCTCACGTCCCGGGTGGCTGCACGACCTCAGCCGCCGGCTCCCGGACGCGCCGCCCGGTGTGATGGAGGCCATCAACCTCACCGCGCTGGAGCTGTTCCGCCAGGAGGAGGCGGAGTGGCTGCACTTCGGCTTCACCCCGTTCACCGGACTCTCCGAGGAGCACGATCCGGCGGGGGCCAGCAAGGGCACCCGCAAGATCATGCGGCTGCTGGCCGACCACGGTGACAAGGTCTATCCCGCGGCCAGCCAGCTCGCCTACAAGGAGAAGTGGGGCCCCCAGCTCGTGTCCCCCGAATACCTGGCCTTCCACGGGCGGGCGCGGCTGGGGGCCATCTGGCAGATCCTGCGGGTCACGAAATCGGTGTGACCCTTTCCCCGGACGTCGACCTCGTCAGGTGGGGCGCCTGACGGAGGATGTCCTGGAACGTGTCGCGCAGCCCGTGTCCGGGCTGCAGCCCCAAATGCTGCGACAGGTACTCGCGGGTGCGGTGGTACGTGTTGAGCGCGTCGGCCTGCCGGCCCGAGAGGTAGAGCGCGGTGATGAGCTGCTCGCAGAACCGTTCGTGCAGCGGGTACCTGGCGTGCAGCTGTTCCAGCCCGGGGATGACCGCCCTGGGGTGGTCCAGCCGGAGACGGATGTCGAAGAGCCTTTCGTACGCTCCCAGTCTGACCTCCTCCAGTTGGGTGTACGCCACTTGACAGATCATTCCGTGCCCGGCGTCTATCAGGGCCGGGCCGCGCCACAGGGACACCGCCTCGTTCAGCAGGTCGACGGCTTCCCTGGGGTTGTCCGCGCTTGCCGCGTCGGCGCGGGCCACCAGGTGGAGCAGCCGCGATGCGTCGACGTCCTCTTCGGCCAGCTCCAGGACGTACCCGGTCGGCGAGGTCTGGATGACATTGCGCAGTGCGGCCTTCCCTCCGTGTGCGACCAACACCCTTCTGAGCCGGGCAATATGGCCGTGCAGTGAATTTTCGGCGCTGTTCGGGGGCTCTTCACCCCATAGTTCGTCGATGAGTTCACTCCGCGAAACGGAGCGGCCCACCGACAAGGAGAGGGCCGCCATGATCGAGCGTAACTTCTCTCCGGGTATCCGGACCTGTACCCCGTCATCGATTACTTCCATCGGTCCGAGAAGATTGATCTGCAATTGCCGTCCGTTGCCTTCCTGATGCGACCGAAGAGTGGGCACACGGAACGCCTCCCCTCCAGGTCAGCCCCCCATGCGGTGGTACCACCGCCCCAGCGGACGGCGGCACGCACGAACACCACTGCCGGCCCGGATTCACGATGAGATCACTCCGGTACTCAGCGATAATGCAGCCCTACTCGTAGGTAAGGCGTCCCAGCGCGAAAGCTTCGATCCCTCGGCTGCGAACTTGGCTCGTTCTCGACGTTCTATGCGGGATATCGCGCCACCGCAGGGTGAGAGTCCGCCACGTTGCGCAAATGTTCTGCCGCAACGCCCGAATAGGCGCTGAAGGTCCGCCCGGACAGCGCAGATGACCGAATCCCTTGCCCCGTGACGTGGCCGACTCCGAACGGGCGCCGCCCCGGCGGCCGACGGCCCGCGTGAAAGGGCAGCTCTCGGAGGGTGTGTCCGGCACCGGGTGATACGGGGTGCGGTGGGACCGGTCGGCCCGTCCCGGTGCGAAGACGGTCCGGGGCTGACCGAAATGGCCCGTCTTCGTTGATCTGGGTTTATGCGAATCTCGATGGATGCACATGGCGAGCGTGTCGGCCTGGACAGGCCGTCGTTTTCCAGTCGCGGCACTCGGACCGCCGGGGAGGCGGTAGCGGAGCATATGGGTGAACAATCCAGGAAGTTCGGTGGATCCGATCCGGTGGCGTGGGTGACGGGCGGGAACAACGCCTCTCGCGCCCGCTTCCCGTTCGTTCGCTGCCCGTTCCTCCTGGCAACCGGCGTTTCCGAAGACAAATTCTTTGGGGGTGGGGCGGGGTGGGACGGGTGGCGCGGGGCCGGTCCGTGCGGGGTCGGTCCGTGCCGGGCCGGTTGGCCTGGTCGCCCTGTGCGGGGGTGGGGTCGGGGCGGAGGCGGCGGGGGCGACGAGTGCCGGGCGGACGCGGGCGCGCATGTGAGGGAACCTTCCCCGTGGTTCGGCTCCGCGGCATCGGATTCCCGCGGATCACTGGTCATGGGGTAGGACCACCGGGGAGAGGGAAAAGTTCCCTCGGTTTCCGCATGATTCTCCGGATGGTTCGGGGCATCTCGAAAAGTCCATGAGTTTCCTTCGGAAAAGGAAAATGGCGGCAAGGCGGGGGCGCGCCCCGGGTCACGGCCCGGCTCGTCATGCGGCGGGGCGGCGGGGGCGGCGGGCGGTGAGCGCGCCGGGGAGCGGGGGAGCCGGTGCGTCGTCGGCGGTGACCGTGTCCGGCGGGTACCGCCCCCTGGGTGCGGTCCCGCGCGTACCGTCCGGCCGTCCGCGTAAGCCCCGGGCGAGGCCGTCGACCTTACGCCGTCACTACAGCGCCCTCGGTAGGCTGCGGCGACCTGCGCAAAGGCCCTCCCGGTCGGGAGGGCCGTGCACCGCGCGTAGAAGAGCGCCCCCGGCAGGACTCGAACCTGCGGCCAAGTGCTTAGAAGGCACCTGCTCTATCCACTGAGCTACGGGGGCCGAACGTGGCCTCGGTGACCTGGAGCCCCTTGTGGGGGGTTCCGTGACCTTGCCGGGACAAGGATAGGGCTCCGATCACCCTGACCCGGTTGCTTCACGTGCGTGGCACGTTGTGGAGGTTCAGTGAAGCGAACCGATAATCGCAGGCAGGTGCGATTCGTGCATCGCTTTTGGGCTCCGGCGCCCCGGGTGTTGTGCACTCGTTATGCCTGCGCCCCACTCGTCCCGTCTGTCCCGAAGTGTAATCGGCGCGCAGAGATGTCCATACGCTTCAAAAAGGCTCCAAAATTGGGCATTCTTCGCATGTGGTGACCTTGGACGTACGGCCCCAGTTGATCGACGCACTTTCCGCACTGCGCGACCGTGTCGCCGCCGTGCGTCTTCCACTGCCCCTCACCGGGGCACCACGCGCCCGGCAGACCCGGGCCGAACTGCTGGCGCAGCTCGACGACTATCTGCTGCCGCGACTCCGGGACCCCGAGGCGCCCCTCCTCGTGGTCGTCGGCGGATCCACCGGGGCCGGAAAGTCCACGCTGGTCAACTCCCTTGTGGGGCGGCGGGTCAGCGAAGCGGGGGTGCTGCGCCCCACCACACGTACCCCGGTACTCGTCTGTCATCCCGAGGACCACCACTGGTTCGCCGGTATGCGGGTGCTCCCGCACCTCACCCGCGTCTGGCTGCCCCAGCAGGAGGAGGACCCCGCAACCGGCACGGGCGCCGACGGCGCGCCCGGCGCGGGGCAGAACGCGCTGCGCATCGACACCGCCGTCGCGCTGCCCCGGGGGCTCGCCCTGCTCGACGCGCCCGACATCGACTCGCTCGTGGTGGAGAACCGGCTGCTCGCGGCGGAGTTGATCTGCGCCGCCGACGTGTGGGTGATGGTGACCACCGCCTCGCGGTACGCGGACGCCGTGCCGTGGCACCTGCTGCGTACCGCGAAGGAGTACGACGCGTCCCTGGTCACCGTCCTGGACCGGGTGCCCCACCAGGTGCTCGACGAGGTGTCCCGGCAGTACGGGGCCCTCCTCAAGCGCGCCGGGCTCGGCGACGTACCGCGGTTCACCATCCCCGAACTGCCCGAGTCGGCCGGCGCAGGCCGCGGGCTGCTGCCCACCACCGCCGTCGCGCCGCTGCTCGCCTGGCTGGCCCACCGGGTGCAGGACCCGGCCGCCCGCCAGCAGGCCCTCGTCCGTACGGCGGCCGGGGTCATCGACTCGCTCAACGCGCGCATGCCGGAGCTGGCGGGGGCGGTCGCCGCGCAGTACGCCGCCTCCGTACGGCTGACGAGCGCCGTGGAGGAGGCGTACGCGGCCGAGGGGGAGCGGGTACGGCGCCAGCTCCAGCGCGGCGCCGTCCTCGCCGGGGACGCGCGGACCCGGTGGCGCGGCCATCCGAGGGACAGCTCCTCGCGGGAACTGCTCGACTCGCTCGTGGAGAGCCTCGGCGCGCTCCTCCAGTGCGCCGTCGCCGCCGCCGACGAGCGCGTGGAGACGGCCTGGCGCCGTGAACCGGCGGCCGGGGCGCTGCCGGTGCCGGGACCGGACGGGGAGGCCGTGGAGCGTGTCGGGATGGCCGTACGCCGCTGGCGCCGCGTCCTGGAGGAACTGGCCGAGGAGGAGGTGCGGCAGCACGAGCGCAGCGCCGCGCCCGACGCCGAGACCGTGGCCGCCCTCCTCGCGGCGGCCCTGCTCGGCGGCCGGCGGGCCCGGCTCGCCGGGGAACGGCTCGCCGAACGCATCGGGGCGCAGGGGGCGCTGCGGCTGCGCGACCGGGGCGGCGAACTGGTGACGACGTACATCGACCGCGTACTGCACGGGGAACGCGACCGGCGGCTGGCCCCCCTCGACGCACTTGAGGTGAGCCCGGAGCCGCAGGCCGAGTTGATCGCCGCACTGTCCGTACTCCAGAGGGAAAGGTGATCCACGTGACCGACGCGAAGGACGTCAAGGACGCGAAGACCGAGGGCGCCCCGGAGGCCCCCGCGGCTGGGAAGAAGCCCGCCGGAGCCACCGGAGCCACCGGGGCCCCTGCCGACTCCGCCGGGGCCTGGGACGACGGCCTGATCGCCCGCCGCGCCGCCGGGAAGGGCGCCACGGAGGGCCTGGACGGACTGGACGGCCTGGAGGGGCTGGAGGAGCTTCCCGGGGCCTCCCAGGGCGACAGTGAGGCGCACACACCCATCGGCGGGGCCTACGGCGGCCCGCTGCGGGTCCGCCTCGACGCGCTGGGCGAGCTGGTCGGGCTGTCCAGGACCCGCGTCGAGGGCGCCGTCCTCGCCGAGGCCGGCCGCGTCCTGGACGAGGCGGCGGCACGGCAGCGGCTCTCCTCGCGCCACACCGTCGTCGCCATCGCGGGCGCCACGGGCAGCGGCAAGTCGACACTGTTCAACGCGCTCGCCGAAGTGCCGATCTCCGAGACCGGACTGCGCAGGCCCACCACCTCCGCCCCCATCGCCTGCACCTGGTCCGACGGCGCGGCCGGGCTGCTCGACCGGCTCGCCATCCCCGGACGGCTGCGCCGCAGGCCCCTCGCGGGCGGCGACGGCGACGAGGAACTGCACGGTCTCGTCCTCGTCGACCTCCCCGACCACGACTCGGCCGTCGTACGCCACCGCGACCAGGTGGACCGGGTGCTCGCCCTCGTCGACGCCGTCATCTGGGTCGTGGACCCCGAGAAGTACGCGGACGCCGCGCTCCACGAGCGCTATCTGCGACCGCTCGCCGGGCACGCCGAGATCACCTTCGTCGTCCTCAACCAGATCGACCGGCTCCCCGGCGACGCCGCCGACCAGGTACTCGACGATCTGCGCCGTCTCCTGGACGACGACGGCATGGCCCTCGGCGAACACGGCGAGCCCGGCGCCACCGTCCTCGCGGTCTCCGCGCTGACGGGACAGGGCGTGGGCGAACTGCGCGACCTGCTCGGACGGTTCGTACAGGAGCGCGGCGCCGCGGCGCTGCGGCTGACCGCCGACGTGGACGCCGCGGCCGTGAAGCTGCGCTCCGCGTACGTCGCCGAGGGGCGCGCCGGGCTCGGTGAGCGCTCCCGCGAGCAGTTCACCGACCGGCTCGCCTGGGCCGTCGGCGCCGTGGCCGCGGGCCAGACGGCGGAGCGCGAGTGGCACAGGAACGCCGGGCGCGCGTGCGGCACACCATGGCTGCGCCTGTGGCGGTGGTACGAGAAGACCCGCACCCCGGGCGGTGGCGGGACCCCGGACGCCCCGGCCGTCGTGGAGGACGAGCTGACGGCGCGCCAGCGCGTCGAACAGGCCGTACGCACGGTCGTGGAGGAGGCGTCCGCCGGGCTGCCCGAGCCGTGGGCGCACTCCGTGCGCGAGGCGGCCGTACGGGGCGCGGAAGGGCTGCCCGAGGAACTGGACGAACTGGCCGTGACGGCCGGCCCGCCCCCGGGCCGGCCGCCGCGCCCGGCCTGGTGGCCCGTGGCCGTACTGGCCCAGGCGTCCATGACGCTGCTCCAGATCTTCGGCGCGCTCTGGCTGGTGGGCCAGATCATCGGCGTACTGGAACCGGGGCTGCTGCCGCCCGTCCTGGTGATGCTCGCGGGGATCGTGGGCGGCCCGTTCGTCGAGTGGGCGTGCGGCGCGGCGGCGCGGGGGCCCGCGCGGCGGTACGGGCAGGACGCCGAGCGGCGGCTGCGCGAGGCGGCGGCCGGGTGCGGACGGGCGAAGGTGCTCGACCCGATCTCGGCGGAGCTGATGCGCTATCGGGAGGTGCGGGAGCAGTACGTCACGGTCTCCCGGGCGGGCGGCTGAGAGGGCTCACGCGTGGGCGAGCGGGCGCCTGCGCGGTGGCCGGGCGGTCACCGGATCGGTTGTCGGCCCTCACCGGATCGGGTGACGGAGTTTTCCACAACTGACAGGTAATACACAGGCGTCAGCACATTCTTGCCGTCCGGGCCAGCATGGGATCAGTCGAATGCGGCCGGACGGGAGGCAGATTATGAACGACACGGTGGTAACGCTGGTGGGGAATGTCGCCACGCGGGTGGAATTCAGGGAGTCGGACACGGGCGGGGCGGCCCGGTTCCGATTCGCGGCGACCACGCGCCGCTGGGACCGGGCGCGCGGCGCCTGGACGGACGGGCCCACGAGTTTCTACACGGTGTGGGCGCGCCGGGCTCTGGGCGCCAATCTGGCGGCCTCGGTCTCGGTGGGTGAACCGCTCGTGGTGCACGGCAGGCTGCGGGTGCGGGAGGACGAGCGGGAGGGGCAGTGGCGCACGTCCGTGGAGATCGACGCGGTGGCGGTGGGGCACGACCTGACGCGGGGGACCTCCGCGTTCAGGCGTGTGACCAGGACGGCCCCGTCCCTGACCGTGGGTCACGGCGGCGCTGCGGAGCGGAAGGAGACGGCGCCGGAGACGCCGGGGAAGGGGGATGACCTGTGGCACGGACCGCCGTCCCCGGCCCCGGCCGGTACGGCCGCCGTTCCGACTCCCGCTTCCTGAGAGGTGGTTGTGGAGATCTGTCGATACTCTCGGTCACCTTCCATGTGTGTATCGGCCACTGGATAACGATTCCGATGCGGAACGGTTGTCCCGGTGGCCGGGCGGCCTTCCGCGGTTCTTGTCGTCCATAGGATTCGCGAGTACTCACTGGGCACTTGAGTCTGCAGGCGAGGCAACCCCCCACGCGTTCCACGCGAAAGAACCTCGCCCGAAGGGGAATTCTGTGTTTTCTGCGATATCTGAGTCATCCGCGCGGCGGCGGGGCGCGGCCCGTCTCGCCGCCGCGGTTCTCGCTTCGGGTCTGGTCGCGCTGACCTCGCTGACCGGTGCCGGTACCGCCGTGGCCGACGACGGCTCCCAGCACCAGGGGGGCGCCGCCGCGACCCTCGACGGCCTGAAGACCTACGGCGAGGCCGTGCTCCACGCGGACGGCAGGGACCAGCAGTTGCCCGCCGGGCTCTTCGAGATGACCGTCGACGGCGGCGGCAAGCTCAAGACGTACTGCATCGACATACACAACCCCACGCAGGACCAGGCGAAGTACCGCGAGACCCCCTGGGACGAGACCTCGCTCGGTGCCAACAAGGACGCGGGCCGGATCCGCTGGATCCTGGAGCACTCGTACCCCCAGATCGACGACCTCGCGGCGCTCGCCGAGACCGCGGGCACCGGACCGCTGACCGAGAAGACCGCCGCCGCCGGCACCCAGGTCGCGATCTGGCGGTATTCGGACGGCGCCGACGTCGACGCGAGCGACCCCGCCGCCGAGAAGCTCGCCGACTGGCTGGAGAAGAGCGCCCAGGACAGCGCCGAGCCCAAGGCGTCGCTCACCCTGGAGCCCGGCGTGGTCTCCGGCAGGGCCGGGGAGCGGCTCGGCCCCGTGACCGTACGCACGGACGCCGCCGGGGTCACGGTGACGCCGCCCGCCGACGCCGCCGCCAGCGGCATCCGGATCACCGACCGGGCCGGGGCGCCCGTCACCACCGCGGCCGACGGCACCGAGCTGTACTTCGACGTCCCCGAGGACGCCGCCGACGGCACCGCCTCCCTGGGCGTGCAGGCCACCACCTCCGTGCCCGTCGGCCGCGCCTTCGCCGGGGTGACCAGGAGCCAGACCCAGATCCTCGCCGGGTCCAGCGACTCCACCGTCTCCGCGACGGCGACCGCCAACTGGGCCAAGGGGGGCCCGATACCCGCGGTCACCGCGCGCAAGAACTGCGCCGAGAGCGGCGTCGACATCACCGCCGCCAACGCGGGCGACGAGCCGTTCGTCTTCGAGATCGCCGGCGAGGAGCACTCCGTCACGCCCGGCGGGACCACCACGGTCGTCGTCCCGGTCGGCGAGGACGAGACGTACGGCATCACCGTCACCGGATCCGGCGGGTTCTCGAAGACCTTCGACGGCGTCCTGGACTGCGTGACCACCGGCGACTCCGAGATCGTCACCCAGCGGGCCTCCGGGCAGCCCCTCCCGGCCTCGGCCGGCGGCTCCTCGGCGGACACCATGGGAACGGCGGGCGTCACCGGCGCCACCACCGCCACGGGCGACCTCGCCGCGACCGGCTCCTCGGCCGCCACCCCGGTCATCGCGGGCGTCGCCATCGCCCTCGTCGTCGTCGGCGGCGGAGCCGTCTACTTCCTCCGCAGGAAGAACGGCCCCTCCGCCGGAGAGTGAACACCGGCGGGCACGGAGTGACCCGTCGCAGGTGGTGGCCCCCAGGACGCGCGGACGTCCCGGGGGCCACGTCCGTACGGCGCGCGCAGGCCCCCGGAAACCGGCCGGGGAGGCTGTCCGCGTAGCGGTACTGGTTTCCTTCGGGGGATGGACGTCAGGCAAGATGGGGTGTATCTGCCCTCACGCGGCGGAGCCGCACATTGGCCCTTCTCGATTGCCGGACGGTTTCTCTTGGCTGAGTACATCTACACGATGCGCAAGACGCGTAAGGCGCACGGCGACAAGGTCATCCTCGATGATGTGACGCAGAGCTTCTTGCCGGGCGCGAAGATCGGTGTGGTGGGACCCAACGGCGCCGGCAAGTCCACCATCCTGAAGATCATGGCCGGTCTGGAGCAGCCGTCCAACGGCGACGCGTTCCTGTCCCCGGGGTACACCGTCGGCATGCTCCTCCAGGAGCCGGAACTCGACGAGTCGAAGACCGTGCTGCAGAACGTCCAGGACGGCGCCGCCGAGATCATGGGCAAGCTCCGCCGCTTCAACGAAGTGGCCGAGCTGATGGCGACCGACTACTCGGACGCGCTGATGGAGGAGATGGGCAAGCTCCAGGAGGACCTCGACCACGCCAACGCGTGGGACCTGGACACCCAGCTCGAACAGGCCATGGACGCGCTCGGCTGCCCGCCCGGCGACTGGCCCGTCACCAACCTCTCCGGTGGTGAGCGCCGTCGCGTCGCGCTCTGCAAGCTGCTGCTCGAAGCCCCCGACCTGCTTCTCCTCGACGAGCCCACCAACCACCTGGACGCCGAGTCCGTGCAGTGGCTGGAGCAGCACCTCGCCAAGTACCCCGGCACCATCGTCGCCGTCACCCACGACCGGTACTTCCTCGACAACGTCGCCGGGTGGATCTGCGAGGTCGACCGCGGCCGTCTCCACGGCTACGAGGGCAACTACTCCAAGTACCTGGAGACCAAGCAGACCCGTCTCAAGGTCGAGGGCCAGAAGGACGTCAAGCGGGCGAAGCGGCTCAAGGAAGAGCTTGAGTGGGTCCGCTCCAACGCGAAGGGGCGGCAGGCCAAGTCCAAGTCCAGGCTGGCCCGTTACGAGGAGATGGCCGCCGAGGCGGACAAGATGCGGAAGCTGGACTTCGAGGAGATCCAGATCCCGCCGGGCCCGCGGCTCGGCAGTGTCGTGGTCGAGGTCGAGAACCTCTCCAAGGCGTTCGGCGACAAGGTCCTCATCGACGACCTGTCCTTCACGCTCCCGCGCAACGGCATCGTCGGGGTCATCGGCCCGAACGGCGCCGGCAAGACCACGCTGTTCAAGATGATCCAGGGCTTCGAGGAGCCGGACTCCGGCACCATCAAGGTCGGCGACACCGTCAAGATCAGCTACGTCGACCAGGGCCGCGGCAACATCGACCCGAAGAAGACGCTGTGGGCGGTCGTCTCGGACGAGCTGGACTACATCAACGTCGGCCATGTCGAGATGCCCTCGCGCGCCTACGTCTCCGCCTTCGGCTTCAAGGGCCCGGACCAGCAGAAGCCCGCCGGGGTGCTCTCCGGCGGTGAGCGCAACCGCCTCAACCTGGCGCTCACCCTCAAGCAGGGCGGCAACCTGCTCCTCCTCGACGAGCCGACGAACGACCTCGACGTCGAGACCCTGTCCTCGCTGGAGAACGCGCTGCTGGAGTTCCCGGGCGCGGCCGTGGTCGTCTCCCACGACCGGTGGTTCCTGGACCGCGTCGCCACGCACATCCTGGCGTACGAGGGCGACTCCAAGTGGTTCTGGTTCGAGGGCAACTTCGAGTCGTACGAGAAGAACAAGGTCGAGCGGCTCGGCGCCGACGCCGCCCGCCCGCACCGCGCCACCTACAAGAAGCTCACGCGGGGCTGAGATGGCCCGTCATACCTACAGTTGCCCCCTGCGCTGGTCGGACATGGATGCCTTCGGGCACGTCAACAACGCGGTCTTCATCAGCTACCTCGAAGAGGCCCGCGTCGACTTCATGTTCCGGCTGGCGCCGGGGAACGGCTCACCGTCCTTCTCCGGCGGATCCGTGGTCGCCCGGCACGAGATCGACTACAAGCTCCCGCTGGTCCACCGGCACCAGCCGGTGACCATCGAGTCCTGGGTGACGAAGATCAACGCGGCGTCGCTGACGATCGCGTACGAGATCAAGGACGGTGACCAGGTGTACGTACGGGCCGCGACGGTCGTCGTGCCCTACGACCTGGAAGCGGGCAGACCTCGGCGGATCACCGCCGAGGAGAAGTCGTACCTCCTGCAGTACCTGGACGACGAGGACGCGCTCGCGGCATGACCCTGTCCGTCAGAACCCTGGAATTCGCCGACGCGCGGGAGGCCGCCGACCTCGGCGCCTTCCTCGCGCGGCTGATCCACTACGACCGCGCCGCCGCCGTCCGGCTCCAGGCCGGCGGGGGCGCGGGCGGCGGCGCGCTCGCGGTCTTCGGCCGCCCCGCGTCCTTCGAGGTGCTCGCCATCCGTACGGCCCGGCTCGGCGCCCCGTACACGCCACGGGCGGCGGCCCCGCTGGACGTCACCGTCTCCGCCGGGGAACTCCTCGACTCCATCGACGCGCCGTCCGTTCCGGCCGGCCCCGCCGACCTCGCCTCCGCCGACCCCGTCTCCTCGGCCGAGGACAGCGCGCGTACGGCGGTCGTGCCGACGGCCGTCACCGGCCCGCCGTGGGCCGGGGTGCTGCCGCCGCGCGGCGGCTGGCGCCAGGTACCCGGGCTCCCCGGCGCGGAGGCCATACGGCGCGCGCTGGCCGGGGCGGTCGCGGAGTTCCGCGCCAGGGACGAGCAGCTGGCGCCCGGCGACCGGACGCGCGCCGCGCGCGACCGGATCGGCCGGGAGATCTGGTCCCGCACCCTCGGCGACACCCATCTGCCGCTGCGGGCCGTGCACGCCGCGCAGTCGCTGGGCTTCCTGCGCCCGGTGCGCGCGCTGGTGCCCGCGGGCGCCGCCCCCGAGGAGCCGCCGGCGCTGCTGGAGTCCGGGAGCTGGCTCCGGCTCCGTACGGCGTACGGCTCGATCGCGGTACGGCGGGCCGGGCTCGGCGGCCTGACGGTCACCCCGGCCTGAGGTCTCTGCCCCGGCCCGAGCGCCGCCGTCCCGTACGGGATCCTCAGCCGGCGGTGTTCACCATCGACGCGGCGGCGTACGTCAGGTACTCCCAGAGCTGCCGTTCGTGCGCCTCCGACAGCCCCAGCTCGTCGAGCGCCACCCGCATGTGCCGCAGCCAGGCATCGTGCGCGGCGCTGTCCACCGCGAACGGGGCGTGCCGCATCCGCAGCCGGGGGTGACCGCGCTGGTCGCTGTAGGTGCGCGGGCCGCCCCAGTACTGCATGAGGAAGAGCGTGAAGCGCTCCTCGGCCGGGCCCAGATCCTCCTCCGGGTACATCGGCCGCAGCAGCGGGTCCTCGGCGACCCCCTGGTAGAAGCGGTGGACCAGGCGTCGGAAGGTCTCCTCGCCGCCGACCTGCTCGTAGAAGGTCTGCTCCTGAAGCGTGCCGTGCGGAATATCGTTCACCCGTCCATCGTCTCAGACGCGGCGACCGAGGACCCGAGGCCTAGGTCCTGTCCGGCACACGGTCCGACCACACTGTCCGAGACACCCCACCCGGCCCGCGGGTCCGCTCGCTTCCCGGGCGCCCAGCCAGGACAGTGGAGAGATGGGCGCACACCCGGTCGACCCGTACCGTCCCGACGACGCGACCGCCGCCGAGGCGCGCGCCGGGCTGGTCCGGGAGATCGCGGCGACCGGGGCGCTGGACGATCCCGCCTGGCGGGCGGCGTTCGAGGAGGTGCCGCGCCATCTCTTCGTCCCGTACTACTTCACCAGCAGGCCCGGCGGCTGGGACCGGCTCTGGTGCGGCGATCCCGACCCCGTACGGCGCCGGCGCTGGCTGAGGGGCGCGTACGCGGACGCCCCGCTCGCCACCCGCGTGCGCGACGGCGAGCTGATCTCGTCCAGCAGCCAGCCCTCCCTGATGGCCCGCATGCTGGTGGAGCTGGACGTACGGGACGGGCACCGGGTCCTGGAGATCGGCGCGGGCAGCGGCTACAACGCGGCGCTGCTCGCCCACCGGCTCGGCGACGCGCACGTGACCACCGTCGATCTGGAACCGGAGATCACCGAATCGGCCCGTACCCATCTCGCCGAGGCCGGTTACCGGCCCGCCGTCGTCACCGGCGACGGGGCGCGCGGCTGCCCCGAGCGCGCGCCGTTCGACCGGATCATCGCGACCTGCACCCTGCCGTCGGTGCCCCGGGCCTGGACGGCCCAGTCGCGCCCCGGGGCGCGGATCCTGGCCCCGCTCGCCACCGGGCTGATCGCGCTGCGGGTCACCGACGCGCCGCGCGGGCGGTACGCGGAGGGGCGCTTCCTGCACACCGCCGCGTACTTCGTACCGCTGCGGGGCGTCCCGGCCGGCCGGGCGGGACCGTACCGCCCCCTCGGCGGGCTGCCGCGGCGCGCGAGCGAGAACGAGCTGTTCCGCTTCCTGCTGACCCTGACCTCGGGACGGCTCGATCCGCGCGAGGCGCTCTCGCTCTGGGAGCGCGAGGGGCGCCCGGCGCGGGAGCGGTACGGCGTCACCCTCACCGGGGACGGCCAGTGGGCCTGGCTGGACGACCCGGCGGGACCGTACGTCTGGCCGCTCGGCCAGGACGACGGTCCCGGGTCAGGGTGGTCCGGCCGGGTCAGTCGCGGCGGATCGTGATCGTCGTCCAGGCACCGACGTGCACCCGGTCGCCGTCCTTGAGCGGGACGGGGACGAAGGGCTGTATCGGGTCCTCGGCGCCGTTCAGCGTCGTGCCGTTGGTCGAGTTCTGGTCGACGACCGCCCAGCTTCCGTCCGGCTGGTGGACCAGGACCGCGTGCTGGTGCGAGACCCCCGGGTCCTCCGGCGGCACGGACAGATCGATGTCGGGGGACTCGCCGGTGGAGTGCCGGCGGCGGCCGATCGCGATCTGGTTGCCGGTCAGCGACAGACGCTGCTCGGGGGAGTACGCCGGCAGATTCAGCCCGGTGGCCTCGGGGCCGCTGCGCTGCATCATCGCCATGAAGTAGTCACGGTCGGGACCGACGACCGCCGTCCAGCTCGCCGCGGGCTGGTACTGCTGCGGCGGTTCGTGCCGCTGGGACTCCTGCGGGCCCTGCGGCGCGTGCGACTGGGGAGCCGAGGACGAGGGCGGCGGCAGCATCCAGTCGTCCTCGCCGCTCTGCTGCGGCTGCGACGGGGCAGGGGCCGGGGGAGCGGAGGAGTGCTGGAAGACCGGCGAGACCGGCAGATGCGGCGCCGACGGCGACCCGTCCTGCTGATACGGCGACGGCTGTGGCGGCCCCTGCTGGTACGGCGGCGGGGGCGGCGGGCCCTGCTGCTGGTAGTCCGGACGCGCGTAGTCCGGCGCGGGCCGCGGCGGCGCGGGCGCACCGGCCTGCTGCGCCGACTGGTCGGGCGACAGGGGCTCGGCGGGCCGGTTGAGCTGCGAGGGGCGCGAACTCTGGTACTCGAACGGCTCGTGCTGCCGGGTGGGCTGCTGCGCCTGGAAACCGGGCGGCAGATTCAGCCCGGGCACCGGACCGCCAGGACCGCCGGGGCTGTTCGGGCCCGGGTACGGGGCCAGCGGGGTGTACGACGTCGCCGTGTTCGTCAGGAAGTTCCAGCGGCACTCCTCGCAGAACGGGGCCATCGGCTCCCGAGGCGTGCGGCACTGCGGGCACAGCTCCGCCTGCGCGGTGGCGTCGGGGCCCGGCGGGTAGCCGTAGCCGGGCGCGGGCGGCGGAGGGGGAGGCGGCGGCGGTACTGCGCCCGCCGGGGCGCCGGGGCCGGCCATGCGATGGCCGCAGACCTCGCACCAGTCCTCGGAACCCGACTGGTGTCCGTTCGGGCAGGTCGGCATGTCGGCGCTTCCTCCTCTCGTCCGGCCCGCAGGCCGCTTTCTCGTCGGGCCCGCAGGCCACTCTCGGATCCGGCCACCGGGCCGTTGCAAGGCTGTAGGACGGTGTACTTGTTGGCTACTTCTTGACGCGAACGGTCTTGGTGGAGCGCGTTTCGAGGGTCATCTCGTCCGCATCCGCGACTTTCGCCTTCAGTCGCACAGTACCTGTCGCCGCATCGACCACGTCCACCACCTTCGAAAGCAATTTCGCCGTATCGGCGTTTCCGGAGGACGCGGCGAGCTGAACGGCCCGCCCCAGCTTGGCGGTGGCGCCGTCGAAATCGCCCGACTTGCGGGCATCCAGCCCCTGTTGGATGACCTGGGCCAGCTCGGCCTGACCGGTGTAGTGGGCGACCTGGGGGTTGATGGAGGTGGAGGCCGCCATGTCGTCCGTCCACACCGCCCGCACCAGCCCTTGGGACAGCACTTCCGGGGCGCCGCCCCCCGGCGCGGGGAGTATCAGCGAGACCCGCGCGGCCAGCATCTCCTGGCCGATGCCCGCCTCCGGGACCCGTACGCACACGTGGTAGTCGCGGGACTCGTCGCCCCAGGACCCGGTCGGATAGTCCCCGGCCCGCGGCCCCGACTCCGTACGCCGGCCGGTCAGTTCCTCGACCGTCGGCGCCACCTGCTTGACGAAGACGATCTCCACGCCGACGGGGGTCCACAGCCGCAGGGCGACATCCGCGACCTCCTTGCCCATCGCGTTCTCCATCATCCGCGTGAAGTCCGCGGCCAGCCCCGCCGGATCCGCGACGATGTCGGCCGTCCCGAGCAGCGCGGAGGCGATCGCGGTGACCTCCTTCACCTCCCAGTCCGTACCGACACCCCGTGCGTCACAGGTGAAGCGGCCCGCGCAGCTTTCGAGCGCGGCCCGCAGATCCTCCGGCGCCTCGTGCTCGTTACGGCCGTCGGTGAGCAGGATGCCGTGCCGGATCGGGACGTCGGCCGAGGCCAGCAGCCGGTCGGCGAGGCGCAGCCAGGTGCCGATCGCCGTGCCGCCGCCCGCGCCGAGTCTGCGCAGCGACTCCTTGGCCGCCGCCCGGGTGCGCGCGTCGGCGACCGCCAGCCGCCCGTCGCCGGGGTAGACCTCCTTCGCCACATGCGTACCGGCGACGATCGCGAAGGCGACACCGTCGCGCAGCGTCTCGATCGCGGCGGCCGTGGCGTCGCGCGCGTTGCGCATCTTCGTGGGCGGGTAGTCCATCGAGCCCGAGCAGTCGACCATGATCACCACGGCCGCGTTCGGGCTGTGCCCGGGGAGGGTGGAGGGCGTCGGCGAGGCTCCGGCGAGCGGCACGCCACCGGTGGTCCCGCCGCCCGTCGACGTGACCGTCACGATCGCGTTGACCTCGCGCCCGCCCTCCGGCAGGTAGGCGTTCTGGTACACGTCGACGGAGAACTGCGGCACGTTCGACTTGGAGAAGTTCGCCATCTGTATCGGCTCCTAGACGCTCCGCACGACGGAGACCCGTGGGAGAAGTCGGTGAGATAGATCGGTGGAACAGGTCGGTGGTAAAAGTCGGTGGGAGACGTCGGGGAAGGGCGCGGCGACGGCGCGGGGCAGCGCGGGGCCCGCGCCGCACTCAGGCGGATCCTGCCCCTTGCGCCGGTACGGCGAACGGCAGCACGGCCACTGTTACGTTGTCGTGGCCCCCGCCGTCGAGCGCGTGCCCGACCAGGACCTGGGCCGCGTGCAGCGGGCGCCGCGCCGCGTCGGCGGGCAGCGCCCTGGCCATCTCGTCGGCGCCCTCCGCGTAGTTCCACAGTCCGTCCGTGCAGACCACCACCACACCGGGGCGGTCCGGCTTGAACGACGCGGTGTGCGGCTCCAGTTCGTACGCGTCCGCGCCGAGCCAGCCGGTGATCGCGTGGGCGCGCTCGTCCGCGTACGCCTCCGCCTCGCTCATCAGGCCCGCCGCGACCATCTGCGCGGCCCACGAGTCGTCCTCGGTGAGCCGGGCGGGCGGACCGCCGCGGTCGTCGGGGACCCAGTACGCCCTGCTGTCGCCGATCCAGCCGATGACCAGCAGTCCGTTCGCGACGACCGCGCCGACGATCGTGCAGGCCGGCGCGTTCTGGTGGTGGTGCTCGTGCGCCGGGGCGACCGGCGTGGCCAGCGCGTTGACGGCCTCGGCGGCGGCCACGATCGCGTCGTGCATCGCCTGCTGCGGATGCGTACCGCGCTCCAGGGCGCCCAGCAGCGACTCGTTGGCGGACGCCGAGGCCGCGGCCGACGCCTCGTCCGGGCGGGTCGCCGACGACACCCCGTCGCAGACGACCGCCACCACGGCGGGCGAACCGTCCGGCAGGGCGGCGGACGACACGGCGAACGCGTCCTCGTTACGGTGATGGCGCAGCCCGCGGTCGCTGACCGCGGCCACCGAGCCCAGCTCCTGCTCCATGTGGTCGCGCTCGCGCGGCTGGGCGTGGCCGCAGTTCTCGCAGTAGCCGTCCGTGTCGACGCGGCCCGCGCGGCAGGCCACACAGATCTTCGCCCCGGCCGGTGGCGCCGGCACACCGGCGGCGGACGTCCGCGGATCGGCCGACGGGACCGGTGGCGCCGACGAGGACGGGCCGGGGGGTACGGCGGACGCCCGGGCGGGCGCGGGGAGTTCGAAGTCGCCCGGGTGCTCGGGCAGCCGCGACCCCGTGGAGTCAAGACCCGGCACCTCCTCCGGCAGATGGGCCGGTACGGGGGTGCCCGAACTGTCCACGCCGGTGGCCGGGGGCCACTCCACCCCGGCCGCCGGAGCGACCGGAGTGCCCGGGGCGGCGGGAGGCGCGGGAGCGGCCGGAGTGCGCGGCTCCGTCTGTCCCGCCCCGTGCATGACCAGCGTGGGGTGATCGTCCGGGCGCTGCTTCACGGCCGACAGGTCGTGGCCGCACCCGCCGCAGAACAGGTCGCCGGGCTCCAGCGGCTCCTCGCAGCTCGGGCAGGTCGGCTGGTCGGCCGACCGGTGCATCTGGGACATCAATCACACCCACGTCCGGGGGCGGAAACGGTTGGCCCGCTCCACCAGTTCGATCCTCTCCTCGCCGCGCTGAGCGAGCCGGGCGAGTACCCGGTACGAGCGTTCCAGTCCAAGACGCAGACCACGCTCGTCCAGTTCGCTGCCGAGCAGCACGCTCTGGACGGGACGGGACCCCGGACTACCGGAGAGTACCCAGTCCAGAGCGGTGCCCAGTACCTCCGTCGACAACTGCTCCCGCCGTACGGCGTCCAGATCGAACTGCTGGAGCGCGGAGACCTGCTGCGCCGCGGCCGTCAGATCGTCGATCAGCGCCGGCTCCGCGCCGAAGCCCTGCCCCTGGCCCTGGCCCTGCATCCGGCCCGGGCCGGGGGCGGCGGCCGGGGAGGGCGCCGGGACACCGCGCTGCCGCAGCCGCGCCCGTACGGCCGCGACCCGCGCCGCCGTGTAGTGGATCGACGCCTCGGGCACCGACTCCAGGGTCCGTACGGCGCCGGTCCTGTCCCCGGCGGCGAGCTGCACCCGGGCCAGCCCGAACGCGGAGCTGACATAACTCGGGTCCGTCGTCCACACCAGGCGGTAGTACTCGGCCGCGTTGTCCAGTTGACCGAGCACCTCGGCGCAGACGCCGAGCGCCAGCTTCGGGGCGGGCTCGCCGGGGAACGCGTCGTAGATGGCGTCGAAGGAGAGCGCCGCGATCTCGTGGTCACCGGTGGCCAGCGAGGCGATCCCCCGGTACCAGACGACCCGCCAGTCGTCGGGGCGGCGCTCCTCCAGTACGTTCAGCGCTTCGAGCGCGGTGGCCGGTTCGCCCATCTCCAGCCGGGCGCGCAGCTCGCGCAGCCCGCGCTCCACGGAGTCGGTGGGCGCCGAGGCCAGCGCCATGATCAGCTCGGTGGGGGCGGAGGCCATCAGACCGGCGAGGAACCCCGCGTTCGGATCGTTCGGGTCGACGCGCGGTACGGGCAGGGCCAGCGCGGTCGCCGCCGCGTCGAGCGGCGCGAGCCGGGGAGCCCCCGGCGTCCCGTTCACGGGCGCGCCGAAGGCGGTCCCCGCGCCCGGCGGGGCTTCGGAACGCGGCGACGGCAGAGCGCCCGCCGGGTGGTGCGCCGGTGGTGCGGGCAGGACCGCCGGATCGAGGCCGGCGTACCCGGCGACGCCGGGTCTGGCACCCGGCGCGGGCAGCGCGGGGGTGGCGGGCGCCCCGACCGCGGGCCTGGCGCGCGTCCCGGCCGCCGCTGCGGCACGCCGGCCGAACAGCCCGCCCTGCGGCTGCGCCCGTACCCCCAGCCGCGAGACGTCCTCCGTCAGCTCCGCGAACAGATCCGTGTCCGTGACCCGCAGTTCGGGGCCGAACAGCGTGGACAGCGCGGGGCGCGGACGCCCCGTCTGGAGCGCGACGACCTCCCGCAGCACGCCCGTGAGCTGCTCCGCCATCTCCTGGGCCGAGGAGAACCGCCGGGCCGGATCGGGGTCCGTCGCCCGTACCAGCAGCCGGTAGAACGACTCGTACGTACGGAAGACGTCGATGTTGTCCGGGTCCGGAAGCGAGTCCACGAACACGTTGGTGTAGCCCTGGAAGTCGAACGTCAGCACCGCCAGGGTGCGGGCCACCGTGTACAGGTCGGAGGCGACCGACGGGCCGACATCGGCCACCTCGGGGGCCTGGTAGCCCACCGTGCCGTAGATCGCCGACTCGTCGTCGTCCATCCTGCGGACCGCGCCCATGTCGATCAGCTTGAGCTGGTCCTCGGTCTGGATCGCGTTGTCGACCTTGAAGTCGCAGTACAGCAGGTTCCTGCTGTGGAGATGGCCCAGCGCCTCCAGCGCCTCGATGCCGTACGCGCACGCCTGCTCGACCGGCAGCGGATCCCGCTTGCCGGCGCCCGTACGCCGCTCGTTGGCGATCTCCTTGAGCGACTTGCCGCCCACGTACTCCATGACTATGTAGCCGTCCATGGAGCCCGTGCGCTGGTCCAGGTGTTCCACGAAGTTGTAGATGCGGACGATGTTGGAGTGCTCGATCTCGGCGAGGAAGCGGCGCTCGGAGATCGCCGCCGCCATGGCGTCCTGGTCGCCCGTGTCCAGCAGGCCCTTGAGGACCACCCAGCGGTCCGACACGGCGCGGTCGACGGCCAGATAGACCCAGCCGAGACCGCCGTGCGCCAGACACCCCACGACCTCGTACTGCCCGTGCACCACATTGCCCTCGTGGAGCTTGGGCACGAACGAGTACGGGTGCCCGCACTTCGTGCAGAACCCCTCCGTACGGCCGGGGCGGTCGCCCCGCGCCCGGCCCACCGGCGCCCCGCAGTCCGAGCGCGAGCAGTACCGCTTGCGCTCCGGCACCTCAGGGCGCTCCATGACGGCGGAGCGCGGATCGGGGCGCGGCACGTCCGGTACGGAGACCAGGCCCGCGCCCAGCCGGTTGCGCCCCGAGGAACCGGCGGACGAACCGGAGCTGCGCACCGAGACCGACCGGGACGACACCCGGCCCGACAGGGAGCGCGAGAGCCGCCCGGAGACGGACCGCCTGGAGGTCGAGGAGCGCGAGGACGCCCGGGAGGACTGGCGCCCCGACGAGCGCGAGGAGTCCCCGCTGCCCGAGTCCTTCCCCGAGTCCTTCCCGCTGCCGCCCCCGGAACCGCCGCCCCGGCCGCCGCCCGTGATGCCGGTCGGCGGCGAGGAGAGCGACCCGTTGGGGGAGACGACGGGGGCCAGACCGCAGGTGTCGCAGTACATCTCACCGCCGCCCATGTCCTCGTACGCGCCCTCGCAGCCGGGGCGCTGGCACGCCGTGTTCCCGCTCATCCGTCCCCCGCTCTCCTGCTACCGCTGTCTTTCCGCTCTCCTGCTGTCTTTCCGCCGTCCGCGGTGGAGCCGTTCGCCCTCATGCCCCACCCCCGCGGTCGGCCGGGCCCGGCGGGCCCGGGACCAGGACGTCCGCCGCGGCCCGCTGGTAGCGCAGCACGGCCTGTTCGGCGACGCGCAGATCGCAGGGCGCGCTCCACAGCATCCGGCGCGCCGCGTCGTACCGCTCGATCAGGAGCGGGTCCTCCGCCATGCCGTGCCGGGCGACCTTCGCCTTGTACGCGTCGAGCCGGCCGCGCAGCTCGGCGCGGACCGCGAGCGGCGCCGTGACCGCGGTCAGCGACTCGCGGGCCCGCAGCAGTTCGTCCTCCGCGTCGCGCTCCAGCGACTCCAGCAGCGGCGAGAGCCGGTGCCACTGGGCGTGCCTGCGGTACTCCGCGGCGGCCGACAGCCGTTCGTGGAGCGCGGTCGGCGGGCCGCTGACCGCGGGCACCTCGGACGCGGCGATCTTCGCCAGCACCTCGCCACGGGCCGCGCGCGCCTCGGTGAGCGTACGGTCGGCCCGCGACAGCACGTCACGCAGCCGCATCAGCCGCTCCTCCGAGTCCTGGCGCACCCGCAGGACCGCCTCGATCTCACTCCGTACGTCCTCCAGCGCGCGGGCCGCCCGGTCGTAGCGCTCGGTGTCGGGCCTGCCGCCGCCCGGGGCCGAACTGCCGGACGCGGGCCGCCAGAAGGCCAGCGGATCGGAGATCACCTGGGCGCGCAGCGTGGACAGCTCATGGGTGATCGACTCCAGGTCGTCGCCCGCCGGGTGCTCCCCGGGCCGTACGCCGACGGAGTACGCCAGCGAGCGGGTGCGCCGCAACTCCGCGGAGAGCAGGTCGATCCGGGCGGGCAGCGCCGACCACACGGAGTCCGCGGCCACGACCATGTCCAGCGAACTCGCGTACAACTCGTTCATCCGCGTGACCAGTTCGGCGAGCGTGAAGTGCTCGGAGAGCCTGGCGGGGCCGGTGAGCGTGGGCAGCGGGCGGGCGGGGCCCGCGACGGTGACACCACGGCCGCGCAGCGTCTCCGTCAGCTCCACCAGGTCGTCACGGTTCGGCCAGCGCCGCCGCGCGCGCGCCTCACGGGCGCCGGTGAGCGCGCCGGAGTAGCTGTCGAAGTACGACCAGAGCAACGTGATCGCGCTGTCGGTGGTGGCCCAGCGGTCCTTCGTGACCCCGGTCAGCTCGGCCCCTTCGAGGAGGCGGCGTCCCGCGTGGTCCTGGAGGGCGAGGAGCGAGGACTCGATCGCCTCGTGCTCCGCTTCGAGGCGCGCCAGGGCACGGTCCACCTCGTCCCGGTCCATCACCGGTCCCGGTGGCCTTCCCGTCGCGTCGGGAAAGGAGCCCGTGCCGCCCATCGATCACCTCTCCGCTCCGCTGTGCGATGCCGTCCGGTGGTGCCCGCCACCGTCAGCCGTTCCTGACCGTCAGCCGTTCTTGTACTTGGCCTCCGGCGGCGCCGTGATGCCCGGCAGCGCCGCCTTCAGCCACTTGTCGTACGCGGTCATCCAGAGGCTGTTCGCCCCACCGGCGCGATACCCGTCCAGCACCTTGTTCACCCGGGCCACCAGATCTTCGTTGCCCAGCTTGGCCGCCACGCCGTAGTACTCCGGGGCGAGCGGCTTCCCGACCAGCTCGACCGCCGGGTCCTGGGCGGCCTGACCGGCCGCCAGGGCGTTGTCCGTCACCACCGCGTCGACCTCGCCGAGCTGAAGCCTGACCAGGCAGTCGAGCTGGTTGGGCACCGTCAACCGGTCCTCGTCCAGGGCCGTTCCGTCGTGGGCGTCCTCGAATATCGCGCCGTAGGACTTCCGCTCCAGCGCCTTGTACGCCGTGGACCCGTCGGCCGTGCAGACCCGCTTGCCGGCCAGGGACCCGTTGAACCCGGTGATCGTCGAGCCCTTGGGGGCGAGCACCTGCTGCCCCGTCTGGAAGTAGGCCGTGGAGAACGCGACCTGCTTGATCCGGTCACAGGTGATCGTCATCGTCCTGACGACCAGGTCGACCGTGCCGTTGTCCAGCGCGGCGACCCGCTGGTTGGTGGGGATGGCGCGGAAGATGACGTCCTTCTCGCTGCCGACGATGTCCTTGGCTATGGCACGGGCGAGATCGATGTCGAAGCCCTGCGGCTCCTTGGTGTCCGGGTTGAGATAACCCCACTGGTAGCTGTTCTGGTCCACCCCGATGATCAGCTTCTTGTTCTCGCGCTCCTTGATCTTCCGGATGGACGGGCCGTCGTCGCCCGAGGCCGGAACACTGCGCTCCGGCTCCTGGCACTCCGCGGCCGTCGTCGCGGGAACGGCCGTGGCCGTCCGCTGCGGGGCGTCCTCCGGGCGCTCCGCCACGGAGTGGGACAGCGGAAGCAGGGTCAGCGACGCCGTCAGCACACAGGCGCCCGCCATCGCCGAGACGCCGCCCCAGCCGCGCAGCCCGCCGAACGGCCGGGGACCACGCGTCCCCCGGAACCGGCGGAGCCCGTCCCTGGAAGTCATCCGTCCCCCTCTCACCGGTACTCCGAAAGCCTGCGGCCCACGCCCAGGATCGCGCCCACCGCCGCCACCAGGGCCAGCACCCCCGCGCCGACCGCCAGCCCGCTGAGCGCGCCCCGGCCGTCCGACGCGGACTGCTTGAACTCCTTCTGCTCCTGCTCGACGGCCGCACCCAGCGCCTTGTCGACCCGGTCGAACGACTGGCCCGTCGAACCGCCGGTGCCGATGACCTTGCTCACCGCCGTGCCGTAATCACCCGATCGGTCGGTCTCGCTGACCGACCGGTGACGTTCGCGCCACTGGGCGACCGCCGAGATCGCCTCGTCCACGGGTCTGCCGCCCGCGCTGTTGTCGGCGAGCTTCTTGGCCTCGCCGAGAGCGGTACTGAGCTTGTCCATGCCCGTCGCGAAATCCGTCTCGTACTGGTCGTGCTTGCCGTCGGCCGTGAGGACCGCGCCCCGGGCGACCAGGGTCAGGTTCTCGTTCGCGCGCGCCTTGAGGGAGTTGATCCTCGCGTCGTTGAGGACCTTCAGGGACTCCTGGCCCTGCTTCTGGGCGCTGTCCAGCTCGGTACGCGCGACGGTCTGGCCGACAGCCAGCCACAGCAGCAGGACCGTGGCCCCGGCGGTCGCCGCGAGCAGTCCGTGGTTGAAGACCCGGTTCGTCCGCCGGTAGTTGCGCCGCTGCGCCCAGACGAGCACACCGAGCGCCACGACCCCGATCGCCAGCGAGACGAACGGCCAGAGCCGCGCCGCGTCGTTGTCCCGCGCGAGCCGGTCCGTCTCCGCCGCGTACAGCTTCTCGGCGGCGGGCAGCAGCTCCTTGGTCATCTGCTCGTTCGCGTACCGCAGATAGGCGCCGCCCAGGGGCAGCCCCTGCCGGTTGTTGGCGCGGGCCCGCTCCACCAGCCCGGTGTAGCGGGGCAGTCCCTCGTTGAGCGTGCTTATCTGCCGGCCCGACTCGCTGTCGCTGTCCGTGTGCGTCGCCGCCCTGATCAGCAGCCCGGACGCCGTCGCGATGTCCTCCCGGTACCGCTTCTGCACCGCGGCGGGCTCCTGGGCGCCCGCCAGGAAACCGCTCGCCGCCGCCGTGTCGGCGTCGGCCAGCGAGCGGTAGATGTTCGCCGCGTCCGCGCTCAGCGGCTGACTGCGGCTCACCACGTCACCGGCGGCGGAGTGCCGGTCGGCGACCTCCCACGCCGTCACCGCCCCGAACGCCACCACCAGCAGCGCCAGAGCCGCGCCGATGATCCTCAGCCGCCCGGGCTCCGTCGTCGCCGCGGCGCGCAGCCGGTCCGTCGTCTCCCACCACGCCGCCCGCCGCGCGGGTGGCTCCGGCTCGCCCGGCGGCGCGGGCGGCTGCGCCGGCGCATGCTGCGGAACCGACGGTGGCGCTGTGCGCACATTCGGCGGGTATGTCACGTGACCTCCCCCTCGGTCATGGACGACGGCGGCCCGCCCCCTGCGGGCCGGGGGACAGCTCTCGGCCAGCAGTATGGCCGCAGGTACCGACAACTGCGCAAGAGCTGACTGGATCTTGATGCACGACGCACCCGCCGCAGCCGTCCGCTCTCCCCACCATGAATACGCAGGAGCCCGGAGATCGGTTCCCCTTCACGGCAGTTCGTACGCGTTCGGATGACTCCCGGCCGAGCTACCCCACTTCTCCCACCGGTACCCCTCGTCCCCCGTACCCACGCGGCGTACCCCCTCGGCGGCGGCCCTCAGCAGCGGCCGGAGCGGCTCACTTGGCCAGGTTCGCCGGCGGTACGAGCGGCGACGCCGCCAGGGACTGCGGGGACGTCGGGCTCGCCAGGGCCGAAGGGGCCGCGACACCCGCCGCCGGGTCCGGCGCGGACTCCTGCTCCAGCGCGGCCGGGACCCCGCCGACGATCCGGATGCCCGCCTCGTCGAAGGCCAGCTTGATCCGCCAGCGCAGCTCGCGCTCCACCCCGATCGCCTGGCCCGGCATGGTCTTCGCGGAGACCCGTACCGTCACCGAGTCCAGCAGCACCGAGTCCAGGCCCAGCACCTCCACCGGACCCCACAGCCGCTCGTTCCACGGATCGTCCTTGGCGAGCTTCTCGGCCACCTGGTGGATCACCGTACGGACCCGCTCCAGGTCCTCCGAAGGCCTGACCATCACATCGACGGCGGCCGTCGCCCAGCCCTGGCTGAGGTTGCCGATCCGCTTGACCTCGCCGTTGCGCACGTACCAGATCTCACCGTTGTCGCCGCGCAGCTTGGTGACGCGCAGCCCCACCTCGATCACCTCGCCGGAGGCCACCCCGGCGTCGATCGTGTCCCCGACGCCGTACTGGTCCTCCAGGATCATGAAGACGCCGGACAGGAAGTCGGTCACCAGGTTGCGCGCGCCGAAGCCGAGCGCCACCCCGGCGACCCCGGCGGACGCCAGCAACGGAGCCAGATTGATGCTCAGCGCGCCGAGCATCATCAGCGCCGCCGTGCCCAGGATCAGGAACGAGGTCACCGACCGCAGCACCGACCCGATGGCCTCCGAGCGCTGCCTGCGCCGCTCGGCGTTGACCAGCAACCCGCCCAGGGCGGTGCCCTCGACGGTCTGGACACTGCGGTTCATCCGGTCTATCAGCTTGGTCAGCGCCCGGCGGATCACATGGCGCAGCACGAGCGCGATCACCAGGATCAGCGTCATACGCAGGCCGATGCTCAGCCACGTGGCCCAGTTCTCCTCGACCCAGCTCGCCGCGTCGGTCGCCCGGTCCGCCGCCTCGTCGAGAGTGACGGGGTCGGACGAGGAACCGGCTGCCAGCGGGGCGGACCAGGACACGACAGGAAACCTCCAGATACGGCCGGACGGACGCGCGGCGGTCGCGGCGGATGTACGGCGGGACCAACCACACTAACGGGGCAACGCGGCCCGTCCGGCGCTCCGCGCCACGGAGAGACACTCCTCACGTGGGCCCTGCAGTGCGGCTGTACGGCCCTTGTGGGGCCCGGGACGACCGGTGCCGACTCTTGGTGGCGGAAAACACTCCGAGCCCGTTACCTGGACGTGGTGGCGTTTCGACCAGGCATGAGGGGAGACTGAGAGCAGATCGTCCCGGCGCGAGCCACGTGCCGCCGGCGTACAAGGAGGCATCCGTGCCGCATGTCCTGGTCCTCAACGCGTCGTACGAGCCGCTCGGCGTCGTACCGCTCCGCCGCGCGCTCGTCCTCGTTCTGGAGAACAAGGCCCTCTGCCTAGAGGAATCCGGCGCCTATATGCACAGCGAGACCCGAGTCATCCCCGCGCCCAGCGTCGTACGGCTCAAGCGCTTCGTGCGGGTCCCCTACCGGGGGCCCGTCCCACTGACCCGCCGCGCCCTCTTCGCCCGCGACGGCGGACGCTGCATGTACTGCGGTGGCGTCGCAACCAGCGTCGACCACGTCATCCCGCGCAGCCGCGGCGGACAACACGTGTGGGACAACGTGGTGGCCGCGTGCCGCCGCTGCAACCACGTCAAGGCAGACCGCCACCTGCGAGAACTCGGCTGGCGCCTCAACCACCAGCCCGCCCCGCCGTCGGGCCTCGCCTGGCGCATCATCGGCACCGGCCACCGCGACCCGCGCTGGATGCCGTACCTGCAACCGTACGGAGCGGAGGACGCGGTAGCCCGCATTGATGCTGTGCTCTGATTTTTGAGGCTCGGTTCGCCTCCGGGGCGCTGCAGGTCGGCGCCGACGGTCGACCGTGCTCGGTTCGCTCGTTCCTCACGAACCTGCGCCCACGCGGCGGAGCCGCATATCGAGCACAGCCTCTCTTTCGACAGCGACGCGCCCCTTCGGCTCACTCGCCGGCCGGGCGCGCGGTCGGGCCGAAGATTCCGGCACCGGGAAACCTCCTCAATGGCCCGCTAGGAAGAGACCGCGTAGGCCTCGACGGTGAACAGGGAGTAGCCGAATCGAGTGCCGCGGGCCTCGCCCTGGATGCGGAGGTAGCGGGTGTCCTTGGCGTCCAGGCCGATCGCTTCCCGGCCGCCTCTGCCGTCCTTCACGGTTGCGGCTGTGCGCCACGTATGTCCGTCCTGGGAGACCTGGACGCGGTACCGGCTCGCGTACGCGTCCTGCCAGTGCAGGACCAGGCGGCCGATCCGGGCCGGGCGGGCCAGGCGTAGTTGGAGCCAGGCGCCGTCCTGTGCCGGGGAGGACCAGCGGGTCGTCGGGTCGCCGTCCACCGCCTCCGGTGCGGGGAAGTCGGGTGTCTCGTCGCCGGAGGACGACGCGGTGGCCGTACGGGCGAGGTCCGGGCCGCCGGTGGCGGGGGAGGCGCGTACGGTCAGCGTGCGTTCCTCGCCCGCGAAGGAGAGCGGCACCTCGTAGCTGCCCGCGGGGGTGTCCGCTGGGACGCTGACCTCGACGGGGACGTTCGTATGGGAGCCGCGTGGCACCGTCGTCCTCTCCTTCGGCACCTTCACCCGGATGCCGGACGGCGCCTTCGCCTTCAGCGCGCTCTTCACGGCGCCGGGCCGCAGCGCCGTCAGCCGGGCCTCCACCCGTTCGGGGCGTCCGCCGATCTGTGCGTCCGTCTCGTTCCGTGCCAGGACCAGGCCGGCCTGCGGTTCGTCCGTGAACCAGGGCGCGAACGCGACCGCCGACGGCGCCCTCCCCGCGGCGGGGCCGCCCGGCCAGACGAGCCGTACCGCGTCCACCCGGAGCCCCTTCAGCGCCTTGCCGCCGTTCTCGGTCCAGCCGCTCGGCGAGAGCGGTCCCAGCGCCCGCCAGCCCTGGCCCGGCACATGCGCCTCGACGGTCGCGCCCGCGCCGGTGCCCGGGGCCGTCATCGTGTTCAGCGTCTCGACGGGCCGGGGCCGCCCCACGCTGACGGTGTACGTGCGTCGGCCGTCCCCGGCGGTGTCCTCGGTGACCGACTGGCCCTTCGCGCGGTCCGCGCCCGTCCAGGCGGACGACTCGTTCACCGCGCGGTCCAGGAAGGCGCCCAGCACGCCCGGGCCGACGGTCGCCTTGCTCGCGTTCGCCGCCGTGCGCAGCGGCGCCAGCTTCGCCGAGGTCCGCCAGGCGCCCGCCCCGTCGCCACGGTCCTGGGCGGTCAGCAGGTCCACGGCCAGTTCGCCCGCCTCGCCGTACCGCGCGAGCTGGTCGAGCCAGGGCCGTACCTCGTCCGCGAGCAGGCCCCCGGCCGTGTCCGAGAGCCGCTCGGGGGCCTCGCGCATCGCGGTGAACGCGGCCCGCAGCGCGCTCGCCGCCTTCTTGCGGGCCGTGGCGTCCGTGGTCGTACGGGAGTGCCGGAACGCGGTCAGCAGCGGTTGCAGGTACGCGGACTCCGTCGGGCTGAGGAGGGACGAGGCGCCGTTGCCCGCCAGCACGCCCAGCGCCTCGCGGGCCCGGCCGTCGCCGTCAGCGAGGTCGTCCACGGCGGCCCGCCAGGACTCCAGGGGCCGGTAGCCGCGCGGGTTCCACGCGTAGTCGGCGGCCGTGAACAGCGGGATGCGGGAGGCGGACGCCTGTTCCATCGCGTTGGCGAGCAGCGCCGCCGAGCCGGTGGCGACCGCCGGTTCCCGGCCGGTGTAGGGGCCGAGGAAGAGCCGGCCCTGGGCGTAGTCGTTGACCGGATAGTTGTCCAGGGTGACCATCGGGTGCTTGAAGGCGGCCCGTGCGGCCTTCAGTTCGCGGCCGGTGATCGTGCGCGGCACGACCCCGACGCCCGTCCACGCCACCTGTACGCGCGGGTCGAGCGCTCCGGCGAGCGCCGTGCGGTACTCCGTCGTGCCGTCCTGGTAGTACTCGGTCGGCATCACCGTGAGCCGTTCGGCGTCCGGGTGCCGCCGCGTCAGCCGGGTGGCCACCGCGTCGGCCACCCGCGCCTGCGCCGTGGCCGCCGCCTCGGGGCCCGAACCGAACGCCTGAGCGTCCGCGCGGCAGTTCCACTCGGTGTAGCTGACGTCCTGGAACTGGAGCTGGAAGGCGCGCACCCCCAGCGCCCACATCGCGTCGATCTTGCGGTTCAGCGCCTTGAGGTCCCGCTCGGAGGTCATGCACAGGGACTGGCCGGGGGAGACCGCCCAGGCGAGCGTCACATGGTTGCGCCGGGCGCGCTCGGCCAGTTCGCGGAAGTGGGCACGCTGCGCGGTGGGGTACGGATCGCGCCAGCGCGCCTGGCGGAACGGGTCGTCGCCGGGCGCGTACAGATAGCGGTTCTGCTTGGTGCGCCCCATGAAGTCGAGCTGTGCGAGCCGCTGGGCGTGGCTCCAGGGGCGCCCGTAGAACCCCTCGGCCGTACCGCGTACCGCCGTGCCCGGCCAGTCGCGTACGACCACCCCGGGGACGGCGGGCCGCTTGTCGCCGCTCCCCGTGGACCGGGGGGTGACGAGCCGGCGCAGGGTCTGGGCGGCGTGGAAGAGACCGTCCTCGCCGATGCCGTCCAGGGCGACGGTGCCACGGCCCGCGACGGTGCCCGCCGCGAGCCGGTAGCCGCCGGACGGGATGTCGGCCTGCTCGGGGGCGCGCAGGGCGTCGAGCGCGGCGCGTGCGCCGGCGCCGCCCGCCAGGACGACCGGGCCGTTCTTCGTGGTGTCACGGGCCGTACCGGACTCCGGCACGCTGTGTACGGTGCGGACCCCGGCGGAGCGCAGCAGCGCCACCAGCTCCCTTACCGCGTACGGGTCGGCTCCCGCGCCCGCGACGACGGTGGCCTCGTCCCCGAGGGTGACGGCCTGCCCGGCGGCCCGGATCGTCTGCGGCCGGGGCCAGACGGCGGGAAGCGCGTCCCGGTTCGCCCGCTCGGGTGCGTCCCGGCTCGCCCGCGAGGGTGCGGAGGCCGCGGGGGACGCCGGGTCCCGTGGGGCGGCCGGTGCGCTCGGAGCGGTGCCGAGGAGACCGCCGATCACGGCGACGGCCATGGCGGTCGCGGTCCTCCTGCGCCCGACGTGCATGCCTGGTTCCCCTCCTGCCGCGCCCCGGTACCGCCGGTACCGCTGCCCGGCCGGGTCGAGGTTCTGCCGTAAGTCCGCCAACGCCGTTCCGTCACCGTCCTGTAGGAGTCCGCCGGGCAACCGCGTCATACCCCGGCCCCAGGCGGCAACGAGCCCACCACCCCCGTGGTGAGGGTGTCAACGCGCGCGGCCGTTGTGTCGCATTTGCCCGTTGTGGTAATCATGTCCACGCAGCACGCGGTCATGATCGACCTCGGCAGGGAATACGGCCGTCCCGGTCACCGGGTTCGGGGAACAGAACGTGACTCACCACACGTTTACGGGGGGTGGACGTCTGCGGCCTCGTCCGCTGGGTAGGGCTGCAATGTCCTGTTCCCCATCATCGGGAGGCGCCGTCATGGCCGCATCCGCACAGCTCCTGCTCTCCGCCCTCTCCAAACAGACCGAGCCCGCGCCTCTGACCAGCGAGCCTCCGCTCGCCGCCGTCGTCGCGGGCCCCCTCACCAGCGAGCCCCCGCTCGCCGACGCCGCCCCCCTCACCAGCGAACCTCCCCTCGCCGACACCGCCCCCCTGACCAGCGAACCGACCGCGCCCGGCACCGCCGGCGGTACGGAGTCCCCAGGGGTATGACCTTCTGAACAAGGAGTCCGTATGGGCTTGGCCAGGCTCGCCGAGCTGCACGGTGTCGCCACCGGGTACGCACCCTCACCGGGCACCGATGTCCCGGTACCCGACGGCACGGTCGTCTCCGTGCTCGCCGCGCTGGGCGTCGACGCGTCCACGCCCGCGGCGGTGAGCGCCGCCCTGAGCAGCGCCGAGTCCGCCGCCGTGAGCCGTCTGCTGCCGCCGACGCTGGTGCTCTGGAGCCCGACCGACGGAGCCGGACCCGTCGCAGCGGAGGGCCCCGGCGCCGGAGAGGGCGCGGACCGGCCGCTGCCGGCCGCCCTGACGGCGCTCCCGGCGGGCTCGACGCTCCGCGTGGAGGTCGAGTACTGGCAGAGCGCGCGGGGCGAGACGGTCGAGCTGCCCTGCGTGGCTCCCGTACTCGCCACGACCCGCGTGTCCGCCACGCCCTCCGCGTGGGCCCGGCTGCCGCTCGGCGTCCACCGGCTCTCCGCCGAGGCCCCCGACGGCCGTACGGAACAGGCCGTGCTCGTCGTCGCACCCGACCGGGTGCCGGGGCCCCCTGCCCGTACGCACGGCTTCCTGGTGCAGCTCTACTCGCTCCTGTCCACCCGCTCCTGGGGCATGGGCGACCTCGGTGACCTCGCCGAACTGGCCACCTGGTCGGGCCGGTCCCTCGGCGCCGGCTTCGTCCAGATCAACCCGCTGCACGCCGCCGTACCCGGCGCCCCGACCGACCCCTCCCCGTACCGTCCCTCCTCGCGCCGCTTCCCCGACCCGGTCCATCTGCGGATCGAGGCCGTGCCGGAGTACGCGTACGTACACGGCCCGGACCGCGAGCGGCTGGACGCGCTGGTGGAGAAGGCGGCGGCGCTGCGCGAGGCCGTCCTCGGCAAGGGCGACAAGGGCGAGGGTGCCGGTACGGAGAGCGGCGGATACGGCGAGCTGATCGACCGCGACGCCGTGTGGGAGCTGAAGCGCGCCGCCCTGGAGATCCTGGACCGCGTCCCGCTCGGCCCCGGCCGCCACGCCGACTACTGCGACTTCCTGGCCGCCCAGGGCCCCGCCCTGGAGGACCACGCCACCTGGTGCGCCCTCGCCGAGGTGCACGGCTCCCGCTGGCGGGAATGGCCCGAGGGGCTGCGCGACCCGCGCTCCGCCGAGACCTCCGCCGCCCGGGCCCGGCTGCTCGACCGCATCGACTTCCACAGCCGCCTCGCCTGGCTCACGGACGGACAGCTCGCCGACGCCTCACGGGCCGCCCGCGAGGCCGGGATGGCCGTCGGGATCGTCCACGACCTCGCCGTCGGGGTGCACCCGGACGGCGCCGACGCCTGGGCGCAGCGGGACGCCTTCGCGGACGGCATCTCCGTCGGCGCCCCGCCGGACGCCTTCAACGCGCTCGGCCAGGACTGGGGGCTGCCCCCGTGGCGCCCTGACGTGCTGGCCGCGTCCGGCTACGCCCCGTACCGCGGACTGCTCCAGAGCCTGCTGAGGCACGCAGGGGCGCTGCGGATCGACCATGTCATGGGGCTGTTCCGGCTCTGGTGGGTGCCTCAGGGGCAGCCGCCCACGCACGGCACGTACGTACGCTACGACGCGGAGGCGATGCTCGCCGTCCTCGCCCTGGAGGCGCACCGGACAGGCGCCGTGGTCATAGGGGAGGACCTGGGCACGGTCGAGCCCGGCGTACGCGAGGCGCTGGAGCGGCGCGGTGTGCTGGGCACATCGGTGCTCTGGTTCGAGCGCGACTGGGACGGTACGGGGCGCCCGCTGCCGCCCGAGAGCTGGCGCGAGGGGTGCGTGGCCACCGCCACCACCCACGACCTGCCGTCCACGGCCGCCCGGCTCACCGGCGAGCACGTGGAGCTGCGCCACCGCCTCGGCCTGCTCACCCGCCCGCTGGAACAGGAGCAGTCCGAGGAGCACGCGGAGGTCGCGGAGTGGCTCGGCTGTCTCGCCAGGCTCGGGCTGCTGCCCGGCGGCGACGGCGACGAGGAGGAGAGCATCCGCGCCGTCTACCGCTTCCTGCTGCGCACCCCGGCGCGGATGGTCGGGGTCTGGCTGCCGGACGCGGTGGGCGACCGCCGCCCGCAGAACCTGCCGGGCACCTGGGACCAGTACCCCAACTGGCGGCTGCCCGTGGCGGACGCGCGGGGCCGCCCGATGACGCTGGAGGAGCTCACCGCGTCGCCGCGCCTGCACCGGCTGGCGGAAGTGCTGCGGGACGGCTGACCCTTGAGCACGGCTCGCGTACGGCGCCTCGCGACTCCCGTACGGCACCCCGCGCGCGCGGGGCCCGGGGGCGTTCGCTACGTTTGCACCGTGGACAAGAAGAACACACTGCGCGCCGGCGCCCTGGCGGCCGGTACGACGCTGATGATGCTGCTCATGACGTCCCCGGCCCTCGCGCTGACCCGGGATGACGGCGACGACCCCGGCCCGGGCCTGAGCGTGGTCGAGACCCTCGGCCTGTTCGTGGTCGCACCACTGGTGATCTTCGGTGTCATCGCCGGACTGGTGATGGTCCTCGACAAGTCCCGCAAGCAGCACGCCTGACGGTTCCGCCTCCGAAGGCGCCGCCCGCACCGTGACCCGGTGCCGGGCGGCGCCTTCGCGCGTTCCTGAACCTACGCGGGGAGCCGCCAGACCTGGTTCTCGCTCGCGAGGCAGTCGAAGAGGATGAGCGGCGTGCCGTTCTCCGTCTTCCCGGCGGTGAGGTCCAGGCACCTGCCCGACCCCACGTTCTTGAGCGTCCCGTCGGCCTGGCTCTCCCACTGCTGCGCCGTGCTCCCGTTGCAGTCCCACAGCCGTATGGGCGTGTTGTTCGCCGTACCGCTCCACTCCACGTCCATGCACTTGCCCAGCGCCTGGAGCCGGCCCCCGCCTAGCACCTTCCAGTGCTGGGCGTCGGTGTTGTTGCAGGTCCACAGTTGCAGGACGGCGCCGTTCTCCGTGTCGGAGTTGGCGACATGGAGACACTTGGCCGCCATCCCGGTCACCGCGCCCTCCGGCTCCGCGGGTTTCTCGGGCTCCTCCGGCGCCAGTTCCACGGGGGACTGGGCCGCCCCGGACGTGGGACCGGCCAGGTCGCCGGAGTCGGTCTCGCCCCAGCCGGGCTGGACCACGAGCAGGACCGCCCCGACGAGCGCGACGAGCGCGGCGGCACTCGCCGACACCAGGGCGGCCCGCCGCCCGGCGCTCCCCGCGACGGGCGGCGCCGGGACGGGCCGCGCCGGTGCCAGCAGCGTCCGGGGAGCGACGGCGATCGTCGGGGCTTCGTGCGAGGGGCGCGGCGGCGTGTCCGGGGAGCGCGGCGCCGCCGCCTGGCCCGGCGCGCCGTCCAGGACCGTCGCGGTGGCGCTCTGCGCGTCGGCGACGAGCCGCCGGTAGACCGGGTCGTCGGTCAGCGCGGACCGTACGTCGCACCACCGGATGATCTCCGCCGGGTCCGGCCGCCGCTCGGGCTTCACATCGACGCACGCGGTGATCAGCTCGGCGACCACCGGATCGACGCCGTCGACGTCGACCTCCCCGTGGAGGGTGCGGTACACCACCCCGGCGGCGTTCGCCCCGAAGGGGGCGCGCCCGGTCGCCACGTACGCCAGGGTGGCCCCGAGCGCGAACACGTCCGCCGCCGGGCCGGCCTGGTTCTCGGCCATCACCTCGGGCGCGGTGTAGCCGAGGCTGCCCACCGTCTGCCCGACCTGGGTCAGCGCGGTCTGGTCCGACGTACGGGCGATGCCGAAGTCGATCAGCCGGGGCCCGTCGGCCGACAGGATGATGTTCTGCGGCTTCAGATCACGGTGGCTCACCCCGCGCGCGTGCACATCGGCCAGCGCTTCGGCGAGAGCGGCGAACAACAGGAGACAGAACCGCCCCGGCAGCCCGCCCGGCTGCTGCGACCGCACGGCCGCGCCGACCGTGGGCCCCGGCACGTACTCCGTCGCCAGCCAGTAGGGGCGCGCGTCGATCTCGCAGTCGACCAGCGCCGCCGTGTACGCGCTGCGCACCCGCCCCACGGTCTCCACCTCCCGGCGGAACCGGGCCAGTACGTCGGCGGACTCGGCGAAGTCGTCCCTGACCACCTTCAGCGCGAGCAGTCGGCCCCCTGGCGAACGTCCGAGGTAGACCTGCCCCATGCCCCCGGCGCCGATACGCCCGACAATCGTGTGGGGGCCGAGCTGGGTGGGGTCAGTGGTACGCAGCTTTTTCACGGCGGGATCATCTCGCATACCCGGCGCGGGTGTTGAACTGGGTAGGTGGGAAATCGCCGGTCCGTCCCTTGGAACAGCGGTCCGCCCCTCAGGTCCACGCCGCCGACCGCGCTGCGGGCGTCGGTGGTGTCGTGGGGTGAGAGGCGGTGGGTCGCTCGGCGTGGGTTGGTGGGTCAGACGATCTGCGGGACGGCCCCGGAGATCTCGTCGTCCCAGTTGGTGACGATGGGCTTCTCGACCGTGGCGGGCTCGGGGAGCTTGAGCTCGGCGGGGTTCTCGTCCTCCTCGGAGGTGGCGATGATGACGTTCTCGAACTCCACACCGGAGTCGCTGTTGGTCGTCTTGGGGCTGATGCCGGTGTAGGCGACGGCGGAGCCGGTGAGCTTGATCGGGTCTTCACCGCCCTGTCCGACCGGGGAGGCGACCCCTTCGGCCTTCGAACCGAAGGACACGCTGGGGGTGTTGGGGTCGAGGTAGCAGGTGATGCCGGACTTGGCCGAGACGGTGACGAGGTAGTAGCCGCCGGCCTGGGTCTCCGAGGTGACCTTGAAGTTCAGGTCGTTGGTGCCGCAGGACTGCCCGTAGCCGCTCTTCCCGCCGTCGTCGGTGCCGGACTCCTTGCCGGAGGAGCCGGAGTCCTTGGAGCCGGTGCCGGAGCCCGAGTCCGAGTCCGAGCCGGAGTCGCTGGAACCGCCCGTGGCGGAACTGCCGTCGCTGTCGCCGGAGGTGGCGGACTCGGTGGAGGCGGAGGTCGCGGTGGCCGCGGCGCCGTCCTCCTCGGGCCCGCACGCGGTGGTCGTGGCGGCGAGGGCCGTTACGGCGGCGGCGGCGAGGACGAGGCGGGTGGAACGGGCGGCGAGACGCGAACGCATCTTGATCTCCAGCGACTGTCGGTTGCGGTGTTTCCTGCTGACACCGATGACACTAGGGCCGGGTCGATCCTGAAATGATCTCGCGTATGTCTGGGTTCTGTCTCAGCGAATCGGTTCCATCAAAACGCGTCGGATCGCACCAACCCCAGCTCAGGGGGCACCCGGCACCGCCCGACCCACCGGGCCGCGGCATGAAGCACCACGGGCACTGTGGTCCTGATCTGCGTTCCCGGACCGCACAGGGGCGGGACAACGGGCACACAGCCCCCGCCTGACACCACATCCACCGGACACGCCTGCCAGTCCCAACCGTAGATCGGGGCGCTCTTGCGGGCGGCCATGTCGGCTACATGTCCACGGGCTTGATCCGCTCCAAGGGCACGTCCCACTCGACGCCGCCTCCCTCGGGGCGCATGAACGCCTGTCGGCTGACGACCTTGTTGCCCTCCTTGGTGCGCTCCTCCAGGACGCCGACCAGGTGGCCGGTGCGCTCTGAGATGGTGTCTCGCACCAACGTGCCGGTTGGGTAGGGCAGGCTGCCGTGGCCGAGTGTCGTGGTCGGCTTCTCAAGGCGGTCACTCGCGGCCTCCGCCTGCCTCACCTCGTAGAGCAGAACGGGAAATCCCGCCATGCTGTGGGAGCAACACCCCTGGAAGGGAGAGCGTCCATGGCTCGGCAATCGCGGTTTACGGGCACAGACGGCAAGGCCGACGGTCGGGGACCGAAGGAGATGGAGCGGGTGCCGGAACGCGTGGACCGGGACACCTTTCGGCGTCTCTTCGAGACCTTCGAGTACACCGCCTGGCGGCTGGAGACGCGGCGCGGTTACGCGTCGGACCGACAGGACCCCGACTTTCAGCAGTTCCTGGCCACGGGCTCGTCGCCCTGCGACCCTGACGAGCCTTGGTTCGTCAACATCCGTGCCCAGACAGACACGGGCAAGACGGTCGGCCGCGTCCGCATCGCCGACGACCCGCCCACCACGGAACAGCGGTTCCTGCTCGACTACGCCCGGCACAACGCGGCCGTGGGCGAGGACATCCGCTACCTCTGGCGTGAGGACGCCGACGGGGCCACTCTGCCCGCCGAGGACTTCTGGATCTTCGACTCGCGGGTGGTGGCTCTGCTGCACTTCGACGACGAAGACAACCTGCTCGACATCGAGCTGATCACCGAACCGGCCGAGGTCGTGCGGTACGCCATCGTTCGCGACGCGGCCATGCACCACGCCGTCCCGTACGACCAGTTCGCGGCGCGGGTGGCCGGGACCGAACAACGCGCGTGACCAGTGGGCACTGACTGTCAGCAGGCACGGGCGGCGTTGGGGCGCGGCTGCGCGAACTGCGTTTCTCGTGCCCTGATGGTCGGCTTACCGGTCAGCAGCTCGCCCAGCGGCTGGGCTGGCAAGGCTCCAAGGTCAGCAAGCTGGAGAACGGCAGGCAGACGGCCACCCCCGAAGACCTGAGGGCGTGGGCCGACGCGACCGAGCAGCCCGGCGTGTATCCCGAGCTTGCTGCCCGGCTGGCCGGGTTCGAGTCGCACATCAGGTCATGGCGCAGGGCTCTGGCGAACGGCTTCAAGCCGCTGCACGAGGGGCTGAGCGCGGAGATCGAGCGCACCTCGGAAATGTGGGTCTGGGAAGAGTCGGTGATCGCTGGACCGCTACAGACCCCCGAGTACGCCCGCCACGTGATCCAGCGCTACTCGGAGTTGTTCGACGGGGTCGGCGATGTCGAAGACGCCGTACGGTCTCGGGTGCAGCGGCAGGAGTGGCTGTACCGGCCCGGTCGAAAGCTGCACGTGCTGATGTGGGAGGCCGCGCTGCGCTCGCTGATCTGCCCTCCCGCTGTGCTGGCCGCCCAACTGGACCGTCTCACCGGAATGATCGGTATGGACACGGTCGAGCTGGGCGTCATCCCCTTCACGGCGTCCGTGAAGATCGTTCCTGCCAACGGCTTCTGGATCCTTGACGACCGCCTCGTCGTCGCCGAGGACTGGCACGCCGAGATGTGGTTGGACGACTCCGACAACGTCACGCTGTACAGGAAGGTCTGGAAGACCCTCTGCGAGTCGGCGGTGTACGGGGTCGACGCCCACAACGTCATCAACGCGGCCAGGCGTGGGCTGAATCCGCGTTGATGCCGCCTCCCGCTTACGCCTCACGCGTTGTGTTGCTCAGGGCTGCTGCTTCGTATCCTGGTCCGGGCGGGGGCGCGGTGAACGGGCGGGTCAGAGCAGGTGCCCGAACTCCCCAGCCTTGATGGTCAGAATGAGCACGCCGAGCCCTTCGGGGCCTGTGGCCACGATGGTTTCCGGGCTGTCGCTCTCGCGTATCAGGATCTTTTCAGCACCGCCGGAAATCTCTATGCACTCGCCGGCTCCCTGGGAGAACGATGATTTCTGCCAAGTGGCCTCGTCGGTCACGATGATTGCCCCTCATCCTTCCTTGAGGATGCGGTCAATCATGGTCTTCGACTCATCGGTTTCGAGTGAGAGATCCTTGAACGCATCAAACAGGGATCGATACTTTTCGAGCTGATCTTCCTCGTCCATGAACACCAGGCCGAGAACGCTTTCAATGATGACGGTGTCCAGTTGAGGCACAGTCCCGCCTGCATAGAACATCTGCGGCACGAATCCGATGAAGGATTCAGCGGCGAACGGGATGACGCGGATGGACACGCCCGGCCGGTCGGCCGATTCGAGCAGGAAGGCCAACTGCCTGCGGGTGATGGCGCGGCTGCCGTAGTTGATCCGGAGCGCGGCCTCATGAATGAGCGCTTCGTAGGGCATCGGGTGCTCGCGGTCGAAGACTTCGCGCCGGGCCAGGCGGTGCTGCACCCGTGCGCTCAGCTCGTCATCCGAAGCGTTGGGATTGGCTGTGGAGAAGACCGCGTGCGCGTACTCCTCGGTCTGGAAAATCCCCGGGACGATGAGCGCTTGGGCGGTGCGCAGAGAAGTGGCGTGATGTTCGATCTCCGCCAGCTCCAACAGTGCCGGAGGAAGCACGCCGTTGAATGTGTCCCACCACCCGTCGCCGCGTTCTCGCGCCATGGCGACGAGCGCGTCGACGAGGTTCTTGTCGGTCGCGCCATAGTGCGTAGCGAGGAACTGAACCCGTTCGGGCTTGATTCCCCAGCGGCCGGCCTCGACATGGCTGATCAGGGAACGTTCACCGCCGAGGTGCGAGGCCGCTTTCGCGCCGGACATGGGCACGGCTTCCCGTAGCTTGCGCAGCTCGGCGCCCAGTCGTGCTTGACGTGAGGTCGGCCGTCGTGCGGACGCCATCACGCTCCTCTCCCTTGCCCTGATGCTCGGCAACCACTGTGCCATAGCGGGACCACTCGATCGAGTCTGATGCGGTTTCTCACTGTTGAGAATCCGACGTGGTGTGTCCTAGGGTCCACTCAACGCCATGAGGTGGAGTCGGCAGTCGGTCAAACAGGGCTGCCCTCACGCCTGTTGCGTATCACCGGGAGTGTGCGAACAGGGGAGTAAGTCATGGTCCACAAGGTGCCGCCCGAGGTGGGTTCGTCGGTCCTCGACATGGCAACGGGCAGGCTGGCCGAGTTCCGTGGCGGGACGGCAGATCGCTGGCGTCTGCGTCCGGTGCTCGGCGGAGCCGAATGGGAGGTGAAGCCCGAGGATGTATGGCCGACGGAGTCGGCCCGGCTTCCAATGGACAGGTCCGCCCCTCTTCCGGCCCCCGAGCCGGTCACCGGTTGCGACGAATGTGCCGACTGGTGGTGGGCGGAGCGACTGGCCACGGATGCGGATGAGTTGAGCGAGGCCGTTGACTGCCGGGTCTTCTTCCGGCGGCACCTGGCCGTACGGCACGGCGGCCGGCGGAGCGTGCGGGGTGTGACGGGCGGGAAAGGGGGACACGCAGGGGGCATGTTCGGGACATAAAGCGTGATTTGTGGCGCATGGCAAGCGGCCACGCTCCAACAGGCCCGCACGCGCCGTAAATCATGCAGTCCCGGACGTGCCCCCGGAGGGGCACCCGGTGACTACCCGCAGGTGGCCACCGGGCTCAGCTCAAGACCACAAGCCCCGGCCGCAACGCGGCCCCCGCGCCCGGTGACTGCCCGCAGGTGGCCACCGGAGTCAGCCCAAGGCCACCCGGAAGCCGCCCCCGGCCGCAACGCGGCCCCCGCACCCGGTGACCACCCGCAGGTGGCCACCGGGCTCAGCTCACGACCACAAGCCCCGGCCGCTACGCGGCCCCCGCGCCCTCGTCCGCCGCCTGGGCCCGCAGCGCGCGTTCCACGCCCGAGCGGGACTCCGAGATCAGCCGGCGCAGCGCCGCGTTCGGGCCCGCCGAGGCGAGCCAGGTGTCCGTCGCGTCCAGGGTCTCCCGCGAGACCTGGATCGCCGGGTAGAGGCCGATCGCGACCTGCTGCGCCATCTCGTGCGAGCGCGACTCCCAGACGCCGGTGACCGCCGCGAAGTACTTGTCCGCGTACGGCGCCAGCAGTTCGCGCTGGTCGGTCTGGACGAAGCCGCCGATCACCGCCTCCTGGAGGGAGTTCGGCAGCTTGTCGCTCTCCACCACCGAGGCCCACGCCTCCGCCTTGGCCTCGGCCAGCGGGCGGGCCGAGCGGGCGGCGGCGGCGTGGCGTTCGCCCGCCGCGGTGCGGTCGCGCTCGTACTCCGCCGCGATCTCCTCCTCGTCGTGCAGTCCGACCGCCGCCAGCCGCTGGACGAACGCCCAGCGCAGCTCGGTGTCGACGGCCAGGCCCTCGACCGACTCCGTACCGTCCAGCAGGCCCTGCAACAGGTCGAGCTGCTGCGGCGTACGGGCGGTCGCCGCGAACGCGCGCGCCCACGCGAGCTGGTGGTCGCTGCCCGGCTCCGCCGCCCGCAGGTGCGCCAGCGTCGCCTCCGTCCACTGCGCCAGCCCCGCCTCGCGCCACGCGGGCGCCGCGTACAGGTCGAGCGCCAGCTTCACCTGGCGGTGCAGCGACTGGACGACGCCGATGTCCGACTCCTTCGCGATGCCGGAGAGCACCAGCGCCAGGTAGTCGCGGGTCGCCAGTTCGCCGTCGCGCGTCATGTCCCACGCCGACGCCCAGCACAGCGCGCGCGGCAGCGACTGCGTGAAGTCCCCGAGGTGCTCGGTGACCACGCGCAGCGACTCCTCGTCGAGCCGGACCTTCGCGTACGACAGGTCGTCGTCGTTGAGCAGGATCACGGCCGGGCGCGGGGTGTCCGCCGGGAACGGCACCTCCGTACGCTCCCCGTCGACGTCCAGCTCGATCCGGCTCGTACGGACGAGCTTGCCGTCCCCGTCCAGGTCGTAGCAGCCGACGGCGATCCGGTGCGGACGGAGCGTGGGCTCCCCCTTGGCGCCGGCCGGGAGCGCCGGGGCCTCCTGCCGTACCGCCAGCGAGGCGACGTTGCCCGCCTCGTCCAGCTCGATCTCCGGGCGCAGGATGTTGATGCCCGCCGTCTCCAGCCACGCCTTCGACCAGGTCTTCAGATCACGCCCGGAGGTCTCCTCCAGCGCGCCCAGCAGGTCGGAGAGGCGCGTGTTGCCGAAGGCGTGCGCCTTGAAGTACGCCTGCACGCCCTTGAAGAACTCGTCCTGGCCGACGTACGCGACGAGCTGCTTCAGTACGGAGGCGCCCTTGGCGTACGTGATCCCGTCGAAGTTGACGAGCACGTCGTCCAGGTCGCGGATCTCCGCCATGATCGGGTGCGTGGAGGGAAGCTGGTCCTGCCGGTACGCCCAGGTCTTCATGGAGTTGGCGAACGTCGTCCACGACTGCGGCCACCGCGAGTCCGGCGCGTACGCCAGGCAGGCGATCGACGTGTACGTGGCGAACGACTCGTTCAGCCACAGGTCGTTCCACCACTCCATGGTGACCAGGTCGCCGAACCACATGTGCGCCAGCTCGTGCAGGATCGTCTCGGCCCGCGTCTCGTACGCCGCGTCCGTCACCTTCGAGCGGAAGACGTACTGGTCGCGGATGGTCACCGCGCCCGCGTTCTCCATCGCGCCCGCGTTGAACTCCGGCACGAAGAGCTGGTCGTACTTGGCGAAGGGGTACGCGTAGTCGAACTTCTCCTGGAACCAGGTGAAGCCCTGCCGCGTGACCTCGAAGATCGCGTCCGAGTCCAGGTACTCGGCGAGCGAGGGCCGGCAGTAGATGCCCAGCGGCACGGACTGCCCGTCCTTCTCGTACGAGCTGTGCACCGAGTGGTACGGACCGGCGATCAGCGCGGTGATGTACGTCGAGATGCGCGGCGTCGGCTCGAAGACCCAGAGGTGGTCCTCGGGCTCCGGCGTCGGCGAGTTGGAGACGACGGTCCAGCCCTCGGGCGCCTTCACGGTGAACTGGAAGGTCGCCTTCAGGTCCGGCTGCTCGAAGGAGGCGAAGACGCGGCGCGCGTCCGGCACCTCGAACTGCGTGTAGAGGTACGCCTGCTCGTCGACCGGGTCGACGAAGCGGTGCAGCCCCTCGCCCGTGTTGGTGTACGCGCACTCCGCGACGACCGTCAGCTCGTTCGGCCCCTCGTGGAGCTCCTTGAGCGCGATCCGCGAGTCCGCGAAGACGGCGGCCGTGTCCAGCGCGGTGCCGTTCAGCACGATCTCGTGCACGGCGGGCGCCACCAGATCGATGAAGGTCTCCGCCCCGGCCTGCGCGCTGCGGAACCGCACGGTGGTCACGGACCGGAAGGTGCCGCCCTCCTGCGCGCCGCTGAGATCGAGGTCGATCCCGTACGAGTCAACGCTGAGGAGGCGCGCGCGCTGCTGTGCCTCTTCGCGGGTCAGATTTGTGCCAGGCACCCGGTTCATCTCCTCGGTATGTGACGTGTGGAGTCATCCTTCCACGGCCGGTACGGGAGATGCGGTGGCACAAGGGCAGCCCCGCCCTCCGGGAGGCCGGAGGCGCCCGGGTGTTGATCCGGAGCCACCTCAGGCGAACGCTTGTCCTATGCATCGGATGGAACGGGCCGCGGGACAGCCTCCGGAGAATCGCGCGTTACCCCTGTCCGTCCTCGCCGTCGCCGCCGCCACCTGCTGTGTCGTCACCACGGAGATGCTGCCCGTCGGGCTGCTCACCCCCCTCGGACAGGGACTGGGGGCGTCCGACGGCACGGCCGGGCTCGCCGTCACCCTGCCCGGGCTCGTCGCGGCGCTCGCCGCGCCCCTGCTGCCGGTCGCCGCGCGCCGCGCCGACCGGCGGACCGTGCTCCGGGCGCTGCTGCTCCTGCTCGCCGCCGCCAATGTGCTCTCCGCGCTCGCGCCCGCCTTCGGGGTGCTGCTGGCCGCGCGCGCCCTGGTCGGGGTCTGTGTCGGGGGCGTCTGGGCGATCGCGGCCGGGCTCGCCGGGCGCCTGGTCGGCGGCGCCGCGGTGGGGCGGGCCACCGCCGTGATCTTCAGCGGGACCGCGGTGGCGTCCGTGCTCGGGGTACCGGCCGGGACGCTGATGGGGGGTCTCGTCGGATGGCGCTGGGCGTTCGGCGCGATGGCGGTGCTCGCCGTCGGGGCCGCCGCGCTGCTCGCCGTGCTCCCGCCGCTGCCCGCGCGGGAGGCGGTACGGCTCCGCGAGGTCGCCGGGCTGTTCCGGGTCCCGGGGGTACGGGCCGTCCTGGTGGCGGCCGGACTGCTGGTCACCGGGCATTTCGCCGCGTACACCTATGTGCGCCCGGCCCTGGAACGGGTGGCGGGGATCGGCCCTGGACCGGTCAGCGGGCTGCTGCTGGGGTACGGGGCCGCCGCGCTCGCGGGCACCTTCCTGGCGGGCGGGCCCGCCGCCCACGCCCCGCGCCGGGCGCTGCTGGGCCTCGCGGCGCTGCTGGCCGCGACGGTCCTGCTGACCGTCCCCGCCGGTGGCTCGCCGGTCGCCGCCGTGGCGCTGCTGCTGGTGTGGGGCGTGGCGTACGGCGGGGTGCCGGTCAGCGCCCAGGGCTGGCTGATGACGGTGGTCCCGGACCGCCGGGAGGCCGGCTCCGCGCTCTTCACCGGGGTCTTCAACGCGGCCATCGCGCTCGGCGCGCTCCTCGGCGGCCGGGCCGTGGACCGCCACGAGGTCGCCGGGGCGTTCGGCCTCGGCGGCGCGCTGGCCGCGCTCGCCCTCGCGCTGGGGGCGGGGATGACGGCGGGGCGGGTGCCCCGTACCACCGGCCACTGAGACCGGGGGTACGGGGCGCCCGCCCCGCCGCCGTACGCTGCCCTACGCCGTCAGCTCGGCCGCCACCAGCTCAGCGATCTGGACCGCGTTCAGCGCGGCGCCCTTGCGCAGGTTGTCGCCGGAGAGGAACAGCGCCAGACCGTTCTCCGCCGTCTCGTCCTGACGGATGCGGCCGACGTACGACACGTCCTTGCCGGCCGCCTGGAGCGGCGTCGGGATCTCGGACAGCTCCACGCCCGGCGCGTCCTTCAGCAGCTCGTAGGCGCGCTCCACGCTCAGCGGACGGGTGAAGCGGGCGTTGACCTGGAGCGAGTGGCCGGAGAAGACCGGTACGCGGACGCAGGTCCCGGAGACCTTCAGCTCCGGGATCTCCAGGATCTTGCGGGACTCGTTGCGGAGCTTCTGCTCCTCGTCGGTCTCGAAGGAGCCGTCGTCCACGATGCCGCCAGCGAGCGGCACCACGTTGAAGGCGATGGGGCGCTGGTAGACGGCGGGCTCGGGGAAGTCCACGGCCCCGCCGTCGTGCGTCAGCTTGTCGGCCTCGGCGACGACCTTCTGCGCCTGGCCGTGCAGCTCGGCCACGCCGGCCAGCCCCGAGCCGGACACGGCCTGGTACGTCGTGGCGATCAGCGCGGTCAGCCCGGCCTCGTCGTGCAGTGGGCGCAGCACGGGCATGGCGGCCATCGTGGTGCAGTTCGGGTTGGCGATGATGCCCTTGGGGCGGTTCGCGATCGCGTGCGGGTTGACCTCGGAGACGACCAGCGGGACCTCGGGGTCGCGGCGCCAGGCGGAGGAGTTGTCGATCACGACGGCGCCCTGTGCGGCGACCTTCTCGGCGAGCGCCTTCGAGGTGGCGCCGCCCGCGGAGAAGAGCACGATGTCGAGCCCCGCGTAGTCGGCCGTGGCCGCGTCCTCGACCGTGATCGGTGTGGACCCGAACGCGATGGTGGAGCCCGCGGAGCGGGCGGACGCGAACAGCCGCAGCTCCGTGACCGGGAAGTTCCGTTCGGCCAGGATGCTGCGCATGACCGTGCCGACCTGACCGGTGGCTCCGACGATTCCGACCTTCACTGGGGCTCCTTCACTCGCGACTGTCCCGGGAACGCGTTCTCTCATGATGCGTATGTCCACGGGCGGTTTGTCCAATCCATTGTCCGAGGAGCGGGACGCGGACCGGGGTGCGGTGCGGGACCACGCGAAGGGCGGGCGCCCGTTCGGACGCCCGCCCCTCACCGAGAGTTACGTGGGGTTACGGAGTGACGCCCTCGATGATCACGCTGCCGGTGCCCGCGGCCGTACCGCGCGCGTTCAGCAGCTTGACCTCGCCGAAGAACTGCCGGCCCGCGGGGGCCGCGCTGTTCACCAGGACGTTCGCCGAGACCTCCGCCGACGCGCCGGTGGCGAGCTTCACCGGCTTCGAGGAGTCGGCCGTGACCGAGCCCAGGGACGCCGAGTAGTACACGTCACGGTAGTCGTACGCCGTGGACCCGGCCGGGACCGAGTAGGCGTCCACCACGATCGTGTACGTACCGGCGGCCGGGTCGGCCAGGCTGACGGACTCCTCCGAGCCCGCCGACGTGGACGCGCCGACCTGCGTGCCGTCCTTGTAGACCAGGAGGTCCAGGTCGGCGCCGTTGTCCGAGGTGCCGCCGATGGCCACGTCGAGCCGCTCGACACCCGCGCCGAGGGTGACGGTCGTCGTCTGCTGGTCACCGTCCGAGATCGTCGGGCGGGTGACCTTCGCCGAGCCCAGCGAGCCGCCGCCGAGCGTGCCGTCGATCGCGGCGAAACCGTTGGTGACCTTCCAGGTGACCGGCGTCGCGGTGCCGATCTTCGCGGCGGGGATCGAGGTGACCGCCGGGTCGAAGGAGGCGCCCAACAGCGTCACGTCCAGGGTGTACGGGTTGTCCAGCAGCGGCGACGTACGGCGCGACTCGATCTCGATCTCCCAGACGCCCGGCGCCGGGTCCGCGTAGGAACGCACGTCGGGGCGGCAGGTGTTGGCCGGGTTCGGGTAGTTCGGGTAGCAGTAGACCGTCGAGCTGTTCTCCATCGCCACGCCGTACGGGTGCAGCGAGATGAAGCGGGTCTGGCTGTCCTTGGCGAGCCCGCCGAGCGCCACCTCCAGCGTCTTGGCGCCCTCCGGCACGGTGACGAAGTACGAGGTGGAGCTGTTGCGCTGCACCGAGTCCTTCGCCGTGACGGTGTACGCGGGCTTCGAGGCACCCGTCAGCTCCTTGGCGACGACCACGGTGGCGAGGATCTGCTTGTCCACGCCCTCCGTGCGGCGGTCGTCGACCTCCAGGATCGCGCTGTGCACCCCGGCGGAACGGGGCTTGGCCTGCACGGTGACGGTCACCGGCTGGTTCAGCGGCAGCTTGATCCGGTCACTGCCGAGCAGCCGGAACGTACCGTCGTCGTACTTCCACTTCAGCCGGTGCTCCAGCGCGCCCTTGCCGCCCGTGGTCCGGGTGATGGTGACGTCGTACGTCCGGCTCTTGCCGGCCTTCAGCCCGCCCTCGCGGTCGTACACGCCGGTGCCGAAGCCCGGGGTCTTCAGGAACTGGTCGAGCGCGGTGTCGACCGGCGCCTTCACGCCGTACTCGTGAGCGGCGACCGCGTGCTTGCCGGAGGCGCGCTCGATCGACTTCCACGCGTCCACGACATCGATCAGACCGGCGCCCTGCTCGTGCGCCTGGAGACCGGAGATCTTCGACGCCGTGCTGGTGAGCGCGGTGCGCAGCTTCGCCGGGGACAGCTCGATCCTCTTCTGCTTCGCGGCGGAGATCAGCAGCGCGCTCGCGCCCGCGGCCTGCGGGGAGGCCATCGAGGTGCCCTGGAGCATCGAGTAGCCGGGCGGCAGCGCGTACCCGGCCTCGGCGACCGGGCCGCCGGGCGCCCAGGTCTGGGTGGAGTTGATGGCGGCGCCGGGCGCGGTGAGCGTCGGCGTGAAGCCGCCGTCCTCGCGCGGGCCCCGGGCGGAGAAGGGCAGCAGCGCGTACTTCTTCGACACGCCGGAGCCGTAGTTGGCGGCCCAGGTCTCCTTGGAGATCGACGCGGCGACCGAGATGACCTTGTCGGCCAGGGCCGGGTCGCTGATGGTGTTGGTGCCGGGGCCGTCGTTGCCCGCCGAGATGACGAGCTGGACGCCGTAGGTGTCGATGAGCCGGTTGTACAGCTCCGCGCGGGCGTTGTTGCCGTCGTTGAGCGGCGGCAGACCGCCGATCGACATGTTGACGATGTCCACGCCACGGTTGACGACGAGGTCGATCATGCCCTCGGTCAGCGCGACGCTGGTGCAGCCGCCGCTCCAGGTGCAGGCGCGCGAGGAGACCAGCTTGGCGCCGGGCGCCGCGCCGTTCATCGTGCCGCCGAAGAGGCCGTTGGCCGCGGTGATGCCCGCGACATGGCTGCCGTGCGAGCCCTCGATGACACCGATGCTGACGTAGTCGGACGTCGCGCCCGCCGCGTTGTAGACAACGTCCTTGCGGACCTCGACGGTGAACGGGATGCGCTCGGCCACCGGGGTGGCCGGGTCGTCCTTGCCGAAGTAGCCGATCTGGAAACCGTCCTTGTACGGCTTCATCGCGGCGTCGTCGGTGAAGTCGCCGTCGTTGTCCAGGTCGACGCGTACGGTGCCGGTCGCCGGGTCGTACAGCACGCCCCACACGTCGGTGGTGTCGCCGTCGCGGTTGAGGTCACCGGCCATGTCGCCGCCGAGGGTGGCCCGTTCGGCGAAGGTGGTGAACTTGTACGCGCCCGCCGGCGCCTTCCACGTACGGCCGGCCGCCGTGAACGACGGGCCGCTGACCGCCCCGTTCATCCGCAGCCAGGTGCCGTCGCCGTCGGAGACCGGGTCCGTGGCGGTCACCCAGTCGACGACCTTGCGCTCACCGGTGGTGGTCTTCTGGAGCGCCGGGTGGCCCAGGTCGATACCGGTGTCCAGGATGCCGATGGTGACACCGCGGCCGTCGGCCTTGGGGTGCTTCTTGACGAAGTCGACCGCGCCGGTCTCGAAGGACGGGTTGTACGGGTTCTTCGCGGGCGTCTTCCGGTCCGGCGCCGGGTACTTCTTCACGGCCTGACGCTTCGACGCGTCCTTCGTGGATGTGGTGTCCGCCGCGGGCCTCGGGTCGTCCAGCTCGATCTCCTGCTGGAGGTCGATGCCGTGGACCGACGAGAGCTTCTGGGCCGCTTTGATCGCCGCGTCCGCCCTGGCGGTGGGCAGCGTCGCGCGCACGTAGCCGAGCTGGTCGTACGTCTTGCCGACCACGGCGCCCTCGACGGCGTCCAGTTGGCCGGCGACCTGCCGGGTCGCGCCGGGAGCCGTGGCGACCATCACGGTGACGCTCTTCTCGCCCTCGGCCTTCGCCTTGGCGAGCAGATCGGCGTCGGCCGCCCCCAACTTGTCGGACCCCGGCTTGTCGGAGCCGGCGGACGACTTCACGGGCGCGGGGACGGCCGGGTCGTCGGCGCCCGTCGCGGCGAACGAGGGCGCGGCGCCGGCGGCCATCAGCGCGGCCACCAGGCCGGCCGCCGCCGTGACCCGGGCCATGCGTCTCGGACCGGATATGGAGCTGTCGGATTCGGAGGTCATCAGCATCCTTGTTCGATGAAAGAGTCGGTCCGGATTGCGGTACCGGATGACCGCTCAGCTTTTCGTACAAGTGGGGGTTTTGTGGAGGGCTGCCAGGGGCGCGTTCCAGTCATGGCGGAGATCCGCCACCGCGTCACATGCGCCACCGGGAGGGCGTGCAGGGGGACGGCGCGAGCGGAACGGGCGGTACGTTCTAGGCTCACGGGATGAACCAGGAGCTACGAGTGGCCGCTTACGCCGTGTGCGTCCACGACGGACAGATCCTCCTCGCGCGCTGGGTGGCGAAGGACGGCACCAAACGGTGGACGCTCCCCGGCGGCGGCATGGACCACGGGGAGGACCCCGTCGACACCGCCGTCCGCGAGGTCGAGGAGGAGACCGGCCACACCAGCGAGATGACCGCGCTCCTCGGGGTGGACTCGATCCGCCGCCGCTACCCCCGCACACTCGGCGCGTTCGCCGACTTCCAGGGGCTGCGCATCATCTACGAGGGCCGGATCACCGGGGGCGAACTGCGCCCCGAGCAAGGCGGTTCCACCGATCTGGCCGCCTGGCACGCCCTGGACGCGCTCGCGGAACTCGACCGTGTCGAACTCGTCGACGTGGGCGTACGGCTGTGGCACGAGCGCCCGGCCCTGGGCCGGGTCATCGGTCCTGAGCACGGCCCCGGGGACGGCGTTACGCCGGAAAACGGCTGAAACAGGTCAATCCCCGGTGATCGGTCAACGTGCCCGCGGCGGCCGGAGTCCTTCCCGTCGACCCGCACGCCGATCACGAGGAGTTCCCATGGGGACACGTACGGTCCGTACCGCCTGCGCGACGACTCTGGTGGCCGCCGCCCTCGCGGGCACCGCGCTGGTGAGCCCCGCCGCGGCCACGACAGGACCACGGGGCGCCGGCCCCGGGCACGGCGCCACCCAGCGCGCCGTCAAAGCCGTCGTCGCGGAGGGCGTCCCCGGGGTGGTGGCCCAGGCCCGCGACCGGCGCGGCACCTGGAACGGCGTCGCGGGCACCGGCGACCTGACCACCGGCCAGGAACGCCAGGCGCGGGACCGCTTCCGCGTCGGGTCCATCACCAAGACGTTCGTCGCCACCGTCCTCCTCCAGCTCCAGGGAGAGGGCCGGATCGATCTGGACGACACCGTCGAATCCCGGCTGCCCGGCGTCGTACAGGGCAACGGCAACGACGGACGCGCCATCACCGTCCGCCAGCTCCTCAACCACACCAGTGGCCTCTTCAACTACACGGAGGACCGGGAGTTCGGCGACAAGGTCTTCAGCGAGAAGTTCCTGGAGAACCGCTACGACACCTGGACGGCACGCCAGTTGGTCGGCATAGCCCTGGCGCACCGGCCCGACTTCGCCCCCGGCACCGACTGGAAGTACTCCAACACCAACTACGTCCTCGCCGGAATGATCGTGGAGAAGGTGACGGGGCGCCCGTACGGCGACGAGATCGAGCGGCGCGTCCTGCGCCCGCTGGGGCTGCGCGCCACCAGCGTGCCCGGCACCGGGGCCCGGCTGCCCCAGCCCTCCAGCCGCGCCTACTCCATCCTCACCGTCGACCCGGCGCCGAAGATCGAGGACGTCACCGAACTCAACCCCTCGATCGCGGGCGCGGCCGGCGAGATGATCTCGACCACGGCCGATCTCAACACCTTCTACACCGCACTGCTCAAGGGGAGACTGCTGCCCGCGCGCCAGCTCGCCGAGATGCTGGGCACCGTGTCGACGGTGGACGGCAAGCCGAACGCGTCGGGGCCGGGGTACGGCCTCGGCCTGATGCGGCAGCCGCTCTCCTGCGGCAAGGAGGTCTGGGGCCACGGCGGCGGCATCCACGGCTCGCAGTCCAGCGCGCTCACGACCGGGGACGGCACGCACGCGCTCGCCCTCAACCTCAACGGTGACTGGGCGGGTGACACCGACAAGGTCAACGAGGCGGAGTTCTGCGGCTGACCCGACACGGGGCGGGGCGGACACGGGGCGGGGGAGCGGTGTCACGCGCCCCCGCCCCGGGCCGCGTTCATCTCGGAAGGACGACCACCCGCGCCGCCGGATCCCGGTCGTCCGCCGCCATCAGCGCCGTACGGACCACCGTCGCCTGCTGCTCCAGCGACTCCCGCAGCTTCCTCGGCGTCAGATGGACGACGGTGATGCCCAGCAGCTCCAGGTGCTCGCGTTTGCGGACCGTCGCCGACCACTGCTCGTCGTCCGAGAGGTCGGGCCCGGCGTCCGCGCGCCCGCCGGGGCGTGGCGCCCGCGTGTCCAGCTCGATCGCGACCGCGCGCTCCGGCCAGTAGGCGTCGACCCCGCCGAGGTGCGGACCGCCGGGCAGCCGCAGATCGACGTTCCACACCGGCTCCGGCAGCCCGTACGAGCGCACCAGTTCGTACAGCCGCCCCTCGGCCAGCGACCGCCCCTCCGCGAGCAGGGTGTCCACGGCGTCCACCACGTGCTGCCGGGAGAGCAGCCCGGACTGGCTCAACTCCCTGACAACCGTGGCCGGGTCGCAGTGCCCGCTCCGTACCGCCTCCGTCAGCACCTCCACCACGGAGGGCGCGTCCGAGAGATGCGCGACCGCGTCGGCCACCGCGCGCGCCACGGGCGCCACCGGCCGGCCGTCGATCAGCTCGGGCAGCGGCAGCACATGGGCGCGGATCAGCCGCGCGTACCCCGTGGAGCGCAGCCGCCGGGTGCGCGGTACGAGCACGTCGATCCGCTCCAGCGCGAGCAGCGGGGGAGCGGACGAGAACCCGTACAGCGACAGCGCCGCGAGCCCCGTGACCATCACCGTGCTGTACGGGACCGCGACGGGCGCCGGGGGCGGGCCGTCGGGACCCGGCTGTACGGGCAGACCCCCGCTGCCCGTGGCGGTCGGCCGGCCCGCGTACAGCAGCACCGCCTGAAGCCGCTCGTCCGCGGTGGGCGGACCGGAGTGCATCAGGACGACCCCCGGCAGCAGTTGCTGCCAGGGGCCGCCGGCCCGGCACCGCGCGGTGACCCGCCCGGCCGGTACGCCGTACTCACGGAGCTGCGCCGACGAGAGGACGCGGGTCCGCACATCGGCGGAGAGCCGGCCGAGCGGGACGGGGCGGGGGGAGACCGGGGTGTTGTTGTTCATGCCGGGTGTCTCCCCCCGCGAGGAGGGGGGACTAACCGCCGTGACGAATCTGTCGGCAAATCCGGACAACCTCGTACTAAAGTAAGGGTGTTCGACTGCCGATCAGACAGACCGCCTTTCCATACCGGACCTTGTGGTTCCGCCGGTGTCCCGGACCGTGGCCGCCCCCACGCTCAGCGCGCCGCCGCCGCGTCGCACTCCTGTCCGCGCAGCGATCGCGCCAAGTCGTCCGCCGACTCCAGGACCAGCCGGCGCAGCGCGGGCGCCGCGTTCCGGTGCGCCGCGAGCCAGGAGTCCGTCGCCTCCAGCGTCGTACGGTCGTCCTGGAGCCCCGGGAACAGCCCCCGCACCACGTACATGCCGATCTGGATGGAGCGCTCCGTCCACACCCGCTCGATCGCCTCGAAGTACTTGTCCGCGTACGGCGCCAGCAGCTCGCGCTGACCGGGCCGGGCGAAGCCCGCGATCGTTGCCTCCACCAGCGCGTTCGACAGCGAGTCCGACTCGACGACCTGCGCCCACGCCTGCGCCTTGACGGCGGCGGAGGGCCGGGCCGCCAGACACCGCACCTGGTGGCGCTTGCCCGACGCCGTGTCGTCCCGCGCCAGTTCGGCGTCGATGACCGACTCGTCGGCCTGCCCGTGCGCCGCCAGCGGCTCCAGGAAGGCCCAGCGCAGCTCCTGGTCGACGCTGAGCCCGTCGATCTTCGCCGTGCCGTCCAGCAGACCCCGCAGAAGCTGGAGGTCCGCCTCCGTCTCGGCGACCGCGGCGAAGAAGCGCGCCCAGGTGAGCTGGTGCTGGCTGCCCGGCTCGGCCGTCCGCAGCTCGCGCAGCGCGCCCTGCGCCAGCAGCAGCGCGCCCTCCGCGCGCCAGGCGGGCGCCGCGTAGTGGGTGAGCGCCGACCGCGCCCACGCGTGCAGCATCTGGAGCACCCCGATGTCCGACTCGCGGCCCGCGTGCCGGAAGACCAGCCCGATGAAGTCCCGGGCGGGCATGAGCGCGTCCCGCGTGAGGTTCCACAGCGCCGACCAGCACAGGGCGCGTGCCAGCGGGTCCGTGAGGTCCCCGAGGTGGTCGCGCAGGGTGTCCAGCGACCCCGCGTCGAAGCGGATCTTGCAGTACGTCAGGTCGTCGTCGTTGACGAGGACCAGCTCGGGCCGCTCGGCGCCGGCGAGCTGCTTGACGACCGTACGCGGCCCGTCCACGTCCGTCTCGGCGCGCGCGTACCGTACGAGGTCGCCGGAGGGCGAGCGCCGGTACAGCCCGACGGCCACCCGGTGCGGCCGGAGTTCGGGGTGGGAGGGGGCGGCGTCCTGCACCACGGCCAGCTCGGTGATCCGGCCCTCGGCGTCACAGGTGAGCTGCGGTGTCAGGGCGTTGACCCCGGCCGTCTCCAGCCACGCCCGCGACCAGCCCGCCAGCTCCCGCCCGGACGTCTCCTCCAGGACGGCGAGGAGATCGCGCAGTTGGGTGTTGCCGTACGCGTGCCGCTTGAAGTAGCGCCGGGCGCCCTCCAGGAACGCGTCCCGGCCCACGTACGCGACGAGCTGCTTCAGCACGGACGCGCCCTTCGCGTACGTGATCCCGTCGAAGTTCAGCTTCGCGTCCTCCAGGTCACGGATGTCGGCCGTGACGGGATGTGTGGAGGGGAGCTGGTCGGCGCGGTAGGCCCAGGACTTGCGGTTGTTGGCGAAGGTGATCCAGCCGTTGGTGAAGCGGGTCGCCTCCACGAGCGAGAAGGAGCCCATGAAGTCCGCGAAGGACTCCTTCAGCCACAGGTCGTCCCACCACGTCATCGTGACGAGGTCGCCGAACCACATGTGCGCCATCTCGTGCAGGATCACGTTGGCCCGGCGCTCGTACGACGCGGAGGTCACCCGGCCGCGGAAGATGTACTCCTCGCGGAAGGTCACCAGCCCCGGGTTCTCCATCGCGCCGAGGTTGTACTCGGGCACGAACGCCTGGTCGTACTTCCCGAAGGGGTACGGGTAGTCGAAGTGGTCGTGGAAGAAGTCCAGCCCCTGCTTGGTGACGAGGAAGACGTCCTCCGTGTCGAAGTACCGGGCGAGCCCCTTGCGGCAGAGCGCGGCCAGCGGGATCTCCAGCACCGTGCCGTCCTCGAACGTGCGCCGGTAGGAGTCGGTCACCTCGTGGTACGGGCCGGCCAGGACGGCCGTGATGTACGTCGAGATCGGCTTCGTCTCCGCGAACCGCCACGTACCGTCGGTCAGTACGCCCTCACCGTTGCTCCGAACGGCCCAACCCTCGGGCGCGGTCACCTCGAAGCGGTACGGCGCCTTCAGGTCGGGCTGCTCGAAGTTGGCGAAAACTCGACGGGCGTCGGCGGGCTCGTACTGCGTGTAGAGGTAGACCTCGCCGTCCTCCGGGTCGACGAAGCGGTGCATCCCCTCACCCGTACGGCTGTACGCGCACTGCGCGTCCACCGTCAGCTCGTTCTCCGCGAGCAGGTCCTCCAGGGCGATCCGCGAGCCGTCGAAGACGGCCGTCGGATCCAGGTCGAGGCCGTTGAGGGTCACCGAGGTCACGCTCGGCGCGATCAGATCGGCGAAGGTCGCCGCGCCGGGCTCGGCGCAGCGGAACCGGATCGTGGTCACGGAGCGGAAGGTCCGCGGCGCGTCCCCGTCCGCCTCACCGACCGCCGAACGCAGGTCGAGGGCCACCTCGTACCCGTCTACGGACAGCAGGTCGGCCCGCTCACGGGCCTCGTCGCGGGACAGGTTCTCACCGGGCACGGTCTCTCCTCTGTGGCTCGCTTCGTCGCGGGTCTCGCTCTCCGAAACAGCAACGATCCTCGCACGAGCCACTGACAGCGGAAACGCGGGAACGCGGGAATCCGGGGACGCGGGAATGCCTCCGGCCGATCCCCGCGTTGCCGACAGTGAGGTGCGTCCATCCGCCATGAGGAGAGAAATGTCCGAGAAGACGCCTGTTGACTTCTGGTTCGACCCGCTGTGCCCCTGGGCCTGGATGACCTCGCGCTGGGTCCTCGAAGTGGAGAAGGTCCGTGACATCGAGGTCCGCTGGCATGTGATGAGCCTGGCGGTCCTCAACGAGGACAAGGACATCCCGCAGGAGTACCGCGACATGCTCGACAAGGCGTGGGGCCCGGTCCGGGTGGTCATCGCCGCTCAGCAGAAGCACGGCGACGAGGTCGTCGGCAAGCTGTACACCGCCATCGGCACCCGCTTCCACAACCGCGCCGAGGAGCGTACGAACGAGACGGTCGCCGCCGCGCTGGCGGAGGTCGGGCTGCCCGCCGACCTGATCCGGTACGCCGACTCCGACGAGTACGACACCGAGCTGCGCGCCTCCCACAAGGAGGGCATCGACAAGGTCGGCCAGGAGGTCGGCACCCCGGTCATCGCGGTCCCCGGCGCCGACGGCGAGCAGATCGCCTTCTTCGGCCCGGTGGTCACGCCCGCGCCCAAGGGCGAGGAAGCCGCGAAGCTCTGGGACGGCACCCTGATGGTCGCGTCGATCCCGGGCTTCTACGAGATCAAGCGCACCCGCACGGCGGACCCCAGCTTCGAGTAGCCGCGTTCGTACCAGTAGCCGCGTTCGTACCAGCGGCAGAAGAGACGAAGGGCCCCCGCGAGTCTGGTCCTCGCGGGGGCCCTTCGTCGTTCCGTCCGCACGTGAAGGGTGAGAAGACGATCACGGGCAGGACGTGGGGGGCGCCCGGTCAGGGCGCGAGCAGGAGGCTGTGGGCGCGCTCCTTGGCGGACGCGTGACGCTTGGCGACGTCCTGCCAGTTCACGACCTCCCACATGGCCTCGATGAAGTCGACCTTCTGGTTCTTGTACTGGAGGTAGAAGGCGTGCTCCCAGGCGTCGAAGACCAGGATCGGCACGGATCCCTGACCGACGTTGCCCTGGTGGTCGTAGATCTGCTCGACGATCAGCCGCGCGCTGACCGGCTCGTACGCCAGTACGCCCCACCCCGAGCCCTGGGTGGTGGCGGCGGCCTTGGTGAGCTGCGCCTTGAAGCCCGCGAAGGAGCCGAAGGACGCGGTGAGGGCGTCCGCCAGCTCGCCGACCCCGTCGGCGGCGAGCGGTTCGCCGCCGCCGTCGCCCGTCATGTTGTGCCAGTAGATGGAGTGGAGGATGTGGCCGGAGAGATGGAACGCGAGGTTCTTCTCCAGCCCGTTGATCGCCCCCCACGCCTCCTTGTCGCGCGCTTCCTCAAGCTGTTCGAGCGTGTCGTTGGCGCCCTTGACGTAGGCCGCGTGGTGCTTGTCGTGGTGCAGCTCGACGATCTGCGGATCGATGACCGGTTCGAGTGCCGCGTAGTCGTACGGCAGTTCGGGAAGCGTGTACACGGCCATGGCGGGACCCTCCGGCTGTCTTATTGCACATCCTATGCAACTGCACGCTAGCAGCAAGAGGGTGCGGGTGGGTGGGCGACACCGCCGACGGGCCCGGGCGACACCGCCGACCGGTGTGCGTGACGCCGCCGAGCGGTTCTGCGTGAGGCCCGTGTGACACCTTCGACAACGCGCTGACCTCCGCTTTGTGGATGGCTGACGGTGATCCGCCGGGGACCCGTGGGTTACGGTCGGGCTGTCCCCAGGCGCCCACCGCGGTGCCCCCACGCCCGATCGCGGAGTCCTCATGAGCACTGCTGCCGCAGCCCCCCGTACCGGAGCGGTTCTCGCCGACCTCCTCCCCGCCAGCCGCACCCGGGACATCGCCCTGGTCCTCGGCGGCGCCGCGCTGACCGGCCTCGCCGCCCAGATAGCCGTGCCCGTCCCCGGCTCCCCGGTCCCCGTCACCGGCCAGACCTTCGCCGCGCTGCTCGTCGGCACCGCGCTCGGCGCCCGCCGCGGCTTCCTCTCCCTCGCCGTCTACACCCTGGTCGGGATGGCCGGGATGCCCTGGTTCTCGGCGGGCTCCTCGGGCCCCGGCGGCGCGTCCTTCGGCTACGTCCTGGGCATGCTGCTCGCCGCCACGGTGGTGGGCGCGCTGGCCCGCCGCGGCGGCGACCGCTCCGTGGCGCGCACGGCCGCGACGATGGTGGCGGGCTCCGCCGTGATCTACGCGGTCGGCGTCCCCTATCTCGCGCTCTCCGGAGGGATGTCGCTGAGCGCCGCCGTCTCCGCGGGCCTGGTGCCCTTCCTGCTCGGCGACGCGCTCAAGGCGGCGCTGGCGATGGGCGCGCTGCCCGCCGCCTGGAAACTCCTCGGCAACAAGGGCTGACGGAAACAAGGGCTGACGGCACCGCACGCCGGACATGAGTGGGGGGGGGGGGGGGGCCCCCCGGGGGGGGGGGGGGGCCCCCCGCGCCCCCCCCCCGCGGGGGGGGGGGGGGGCGGGGGGGGGCCGGGCGGGGGGGCCGGGGCGGCGGGCGCGCCCGGGCGCCCCCCCCCCCCCCCCCGGGCCCGGGGGGGCCCCCCCCCCCCCCCCCCCGGCGCCCCCCCCCCCCCCCACTCATGTCCCCGGCGCCGGACCGGACTTCAGCTCTTGACGGCCGGGCTCTCGGCCGGGGCCGTCTCGTCCGCCGTGTCCTCCCCGCCGAGCCGCCGCTTGCGCACGTCACGCACCAGCGCGATGCCCACCACGAGTGCCGCCACCAGCAGCGACAGCAGCACCTGCTCCCGCGCCGCGTCGTCGGTGAGCATGTAGACCAGCACGAACGAGATCATCGCGATCGTCGCCCAGGTCAGATACGGGAAGAGCCACATCCGTACGACCAGCTTCTCCGGCGTCTCCCGCAGGATGATCCCGCGCATCCGCAACTGGGTGAAACAGATCACCAGCCAGACGAAGAGGGCCACCGCGCCCGACGAGTTCAGCAGGAACGCGAAGACCGTGTCCGGCCACTGGTAGTTGAAGAAGACCGCGACGAAGCCGAAGGCCACGGACGACAGGATCGCCGCCTGCGGCACGCCCCGGGCGGTCACCCGCGCGAACGACGCGGGCGCGTCCCCGCGCCGGCCGAGCGAGAAGGCCATCCGGGACGCCGTGTAGAGGCCGGAGTTCAGACAGGAGAGCACGGCCGTCAGCACGATGACGTTCATGACCTGTCCGGCGTGCGGGATGCCGATCGAGTTCAGCGCCGCGACGTACGAACCGTCCTTGGTGATCGACTTGTCGTTCCAGGGCAGCAGCGTCAGTACGACGAAGATCGAGCCCAGGTAGAAGACGGCGATCCGCCAGATCACGCTGTTGGTGGCCTTGGCGACCGCGCGCTGCGGGTTCGAGGACTCACCGGCGGCCAGCGTGACGATCTCGCTGCCCATGAAGGAGAACACGACCATCAGCACCCCGGTGAGGATCGCGCCGGGCCCCTTGGGGAAGAACCCGCCCGCGTCCGTGAGGTGCCCGAAGCCGGCGCCGGGGTTGTCCGAGCCCGGCAGCAGCCCGAAGACGGCCAGCAGTCCGACGACGACGAACCCGGTGATCGCCACCACCTTGATCCCGGCGAACCAGAATTCGAATTCACCGAACGAGGAGACCGACACCAGGTTCGTCCCGGTCAGCACGAGCATCACGATCAGCGCCCACGCCCACTGTGGAACGGCCGGGATCCAGCCCTCCAGGATCTGGGCGCCCGCCGTCGCCTCGACCGCCAGCACCACCACCCAGAAGAACCAGTACAGCCACCCGATCGAGAAGCCCGCCCAGTGGCCCAGGGCGCGGTCCGCGTAGGCGGAGAAGGAGCCCGAGCTGGGCCGCGCCGCGGCCATCTCGCCGAGCATCCGCATGACGAGCACGACCATCGCGCCGACCAGGGCGTACGAGAGCAAAATGGCCGGTCCCGCGGCGGCGATGCCGGAGGCGGAGCCGACGAACAGACCGGCGCCGATGACGCCGCCGATCGCGATCATGGACAGGTGGCGGTTCTTGAGGCCGGCTTGCAGGCCGTCGGAGGAGTTCGGATTCCCAGGCTCGCTGGGCTTTCCGCCTTCCTTAGTGGGGGACGGCAGGGAGGTCATGCGAGAATCCTTACGTCTGCTTGTCACTCGAATGACGAGTTCCCGCATTCAAGCGTTCACCCGGCCGTCGATGGAAGTGGCAATTCCGTATCTTTACCGGGGAGCCGTGCTCCGTAATGGAGCGTTGATGTGGAACACCGCTACCCATCCGTGACCCGCCCATGCGCGGCTCCGGCCGCGCGTGCCACACTTCGCACCATGCGCGTGTACCTCGGTTCCGACCATGCCGGCTTCGAACTCAAGAACCACCTGGTGGAATGGCTCACCGCCCAGGGCCACGACCCGGTGGACTGCGGCCCCCACGTCTACGACGCCCAGGACGACTACCCGCCGTTCTGCCTGCGCGCCGCGGAGCGCACGGCCGCGGACGGCGACAGCCTCGGCATCGTGATCGGCGGCTCGGGCAACGGCGAGCAGATCGCCGCGAACAAGGTCAAGGGCGTACGGGCCGTCCTCGCCTGGAGCGAGCAGACGGCCGCGCTCGGCCGTGAGCACAACGACGCCAACGTCATCTCCGTCGGCGGCCGGATGCACACCGAAGAAGAGGTGACCAAGTTCATCGAGGTCTTCCTCGCCACCCCGTACTCCGGCGCGGAGCGCCACGCGCGCCGGATCGCGATGCTCACGGAGTACGAGACCACCCACGAACTGCCGCCGATCCCGGCGCACCACCCGCAGCAGGACAGCTAGCGACACCCGTGCCGCCGGGACCGGTCCCGGCGGCACTGTCATGTCCGCGCGCCGCAGTCGCGCCGTCACGAGGAGACACCGTGCCCGAGGGGCATACGATCCACCGCCTGGCCGAGGACCATCTCGCCCGCTTCGGCGGCCGGCCGGTACGGGTCTCCAGCCCGCAGGGCAAGTTCTCCGACAGCGCGGCCCTCCTCGACGGACAGGTGATGGCCGGCGTCGACGCGCACGGCAAACACCTCTTCGTCGGGTTCGGCGGGACGGGCGGGACCGGCGACACCGAGGCGACCGGCTGGGTCCATGTCCACCTCGGCCTCTTCGGCAAACTCGGCTTCGGTACGGCACCGGCCCCGCCGCCCACCGACACCGTCCGCCTGCGGCTGGAGGGCGGCGGCCACTACGCGGATCTGCGCGGCCCCACCACCTGTGCCCTGATCACCGCCCCCGAGAAGCAGGCCGTGCACGACCGGCTGGGCCCCGACCCGCTGCGCGTGCGCGACGACGCAACCGGCGCCGAAGCCGCCGCAACCGGCGCCGACGGCGAGAAGGCGTGGGCCCGGATCTCCCGCTCCCGTACGACCGTCGCCGCCCTGCTCATGGACCAGAAGGTCGTCGCGGGCGTCGGCAACGTCTACCGCGCCGAGGTCCTCTTCCGCCACGGCATCGACCCGTACCGGGCCGGCAAGGACCTCACCCGCCGCGAATGGGACGCGATCTGGGCGGACCTCGTCGCCCTGATGCGCGAGGGCGTACGGCACAACCGCATCGACACCGTCCGCCCCGAGCACACCCCCGAGGCCATGGGCCGTCCGCCGCGCGTCGACGACCACGGCGGCGAGGTCTACGTCTACCGCCGCGCGCGGATGCCCTGCCTGCTCTGCGGCACCGAGATCCGCACCGCGACGCTGGCCGCCCGCAACCTCTTCTGGTGCCCCGGCTGCCAGCGGAGGTAGCTCCTGATCAGAACCCGTGCGGCAGCCACGGCGCGATGTCCGAGCCGAACGCGACCGACGCCGCGTCCAGCGCGCCCGCGCGCTCCTCCCGCACCCGCCCCGCGCGCGCCAGCGCGGCCAGCGACGTACCGCCCAGATAGACGGCGCTCAGCTCGTTCACCGACATCACCAGATCGGGCGCGTCGGCGGTCCGCGCGCAGGACGCGCCCTTCGTGTCACCGCTGAGCCGCCAGCGCCCCTCGTTCCAGGGGCAGAAGGTGTCCGTCACCTCCAGCACCACATCCACCGGCGTCCGGTACGTACGCGCCTCCAGCGCCGGAGCCACCTCCACCGGCCGCAGATACAGGTCGTCGCGCACCCGCAGCTCGCACCGCCGGGGGTCGGAGACCAGATACCGGAACGGGTCGTCCACCGGCCGGCTGCGCACCCGTATCGCCGACGTCAGATCGATCCCGGCGAGGAAGCGCCACAGCGTGGCGTACGCCACAGGGTCGGCCGCGTGCAGATCCGCCAGCTCGACGATGCCCTTCGGGCCCGCCATGTCCCACTCCGGACGGTTGTGGAAGAGCGTGAACCCCACCACCTCGCCGTCCCGCTCCGCCACCACGCACTGGAGCGCGGAGCGCCCGTCCCGCGACACCCCCGTACCGACCACGGGCAGCCGCTCCCAGCCGGGCCTGCGGGCCGGCATCCCGGGACGCTTCGCGACATCCGCCGCGTACAGCGCCTCGCACGCCTCCCGTACGGCCGGGTCATCCGCCTTCACCCGACGCAGACGTAGCTCGTCCCCGGTCTCGTCGCCGGTCCCGGTTCCGGTCCCGTTCCCGGTCCCGGGTATGCGGATCCGGACCCGGGACGTGTCGATCTCCGCCGAGAGCGCGTGGCTCGCGACGCCGTAGCCGTACCGACCGTAGATCGCCGGCTCCGACGCCGTCAGCACGGCGAGCGGTTCGCCCCAGGACCTGACGTCGTCGAGCTGCCGCCGCATCATCGACGTGAGCACCCCGCGCCGCCGGTGCGTCGCCGCCACGCTCACCATCGTCACGCCCGCCGTGGGCACCTGCGCGCCGCCGGGCACCGAGAGCCGGAAGCTGTACGCCCCGGTCGTCCCCACGCACTCGTCCCCGTCCCAGACCCCGATCGAACGGTCGATCTCGGTCAGGTCGCGCAGGAGGTCGGTGTCCCCCACGTTCCCCTCGACCCCCCCGAAGGCCAGCTCCAACGCCTCGTGCCAGGAGTCGTATTCGGACCGGCGCAGCACCCTCAGATCCAGTGTCATATGCCATCAGTACCAGCCGTACGGTGGCGAGGCGACCCGATTTCGAACACAATGTCACGGGGGTCCCCCTGCACGGCGGCCGGGCGGCTCGGTAGGGTCCACCACAATGGCCGGTGTCGCAAGAGCGGATGCGTACGCGGCCCGGATGCGCAGGACGCTGCACCGGGTCCGGATCAGTGTGCGCAAATCCGGGGTCGACTATTTCCGGGGCGACGGCTCCGACTGGATCGCCCTCGTCGGGCTCCTGCTGACCGTGCCGGCCATCGCCCTCACCACGATGGCGATACCCGTCTGGTGCGCGCCCGCCGCGCTCGTCCTGCCGATCGTGGCGGGCGGCCTGCTGCTGCGCCCCGCGAGCCTGCTCAGCCTGTACGCGGCAGCCGCCGCCGCGCTGATCGTCGAGTCGATGGTCCTCGGCCCGTACCCGGACGGACCGGCCACGGTCACCCCCGGCACGGTCCTGGTGGTGGCGGCCTGCGGGCTCTTCGGACTGCTGATCGCCCAGTTCAGGGCGCGGGTCGGGGTGCCCTGGCGGCGCGGCGGGACCATGCTCTTCGACCTGCGCGAACGCATCCGCGTCCAGAGCGCGCTGCCCTGGCTGCCGACGGGGTGGCACCACGAGATGGCGCTCCGCCCGGCGGGCGGCCAGTCCTTCTCCGGCGACTTCGTGGTGGCCGCCCGTACCAACGGCGGACGCACCCTGGAGGTCGTCCTCACGGACGTCTCCGGCAAGGGCATGGACGCGGGCTCGCGCGCCCTGCTGCTGTCGGGCGCCTTCGGCGGCCTTCTCGGCTCGCTCCCGCCGGGCGCCTTCCTCCCCGCCGCCAACGGCTACCTGCTCCGCCAGGACTGGGACGAGGGCTTCGCGACCTCGATCCATCTCGTCCTCGATCTCGAATCCGGCGACTACGAACTGCTCTCGGCGGGCCATCTCCCCGCGCTCCAGCTCCACGCGGGCAGCGGGCGCTGGGAGGAGAAGTCGGGCGAGGGCCCGCTGCTCGGTGTGTACGACGGGGCCCAGTTCGACCCGGCCAAGGGCTCCCTGCGCCCCGGTGACGTCCTGATGCTCTTCACGGACGGCCTGGTGGAGGCGCCGGGACGCGATCTGGGCGAAGGCATGGACCGGCTCACCGGCGAGGCCGACCGCTATGTCGCCCCGGGCTTCGAGGGCGCGGCCTGGCATCTCATCGAGGCGGTGGCGAAGGACGTGAACGACGACCGCGCACTGCTCCTGATCTGCCGAGAGGCCGGACAGGCTCCGTCGAGCCCGCCCGGCCTCCAGGGCCTGTCCTGACGCGGTGTGGACATTCGGGTAGGGATATCCGGTCATGCGCTAATGGCGTGGGCATCGTCGATCAGCTCGTCACGGTCGCCTCCGCGCCTCTGTCGTCCCGCGCGGGGGACGGGTCACCGGCCTCCGGAGTCTTCCCGGGTCCGTCACCGCCCCCTTCGCCACGTCCGCCCGGCAGGATCCGGGCGAGCCAGTGCGAGCGCCCCGCGGCCAGCGGGCCGAGGACGGCGAGGAGCAGGACGTACCCCGCGATGAAGGGCGCGAGCCGGCTGTCGAGGCCCGCTCCCGCCGCCATCGTGGCGAGGATCAGCGCGAACTCACCGCGGGCGAGCAGGGTCGTGGAGATGTTGGCGGCCGGTCCCGCGCCGAAGCCGAAGATCTTCGCGGCGGTCACCCCCGCGGCGACGTTCATCACCAGTGTCACGACGACGGCGGCGAGGACGGGCCACAGGACGGTCGGCAGATCACCGGGGTTGATCGACAGACCGAAGGCGAAGAAGAAGATCGCGCCGAACGCGTCCCTCAACGGGTGGACGAGTTGGCGGATCCGGTCGCCCGACGTGGTGGCGCCCAGCATCAGACCGACCATGAAGGCGCCGATGGCGTCCGCGACCCCGAACCACTCGGAGACACCGGCCACCAGGACCGCCGCACCGAGGAAGGAGATGACGAGCAGTTCGTCGTCCTTGGTGCCCACGAGCCGGCCGACGACCTTCGTCCCGAACCGGGCGGCCAGGGCGAGCAGCAGCAGGAAGCCGAACGCCTTCCCGCCGTCCATGATCGCCGCCCCGGCGCTGTCAGCGCCCGAGAGGATCGGCTGGAGTGCGGCGAGGTAGAGGGCGAGGAAGATGTCCTCGACCACGATGATGCCGAGGATGGGCTTCGTCTCGGGGTTGCCGATACGTCCCATGTCGACCAGGACCTTGGTGACGATGGCGGACGACGAGATCCCGAGCACACCGGCGAGGACCAGCGCCTCGGACGTGCCCCAGCCCAGCGCGAAGCCGAAGCCGAGCCCGGCGCCCACGTTCAGCAGGAGATAGGCGCCGCCCGCGAGGGCCATCTTCCGGCCACCCGCCTTGAGGTCGTCGAGGTGGAATTCCAGACCGAGGTAGAAGAGAAGCAGGACAAGACCGAGGGCGGAGAGCATCTCCAGCTCGTGCGGGTCCTTGACCAGCACGATGCCGGGCGTGTGCGGGCCGAGAAGGATTCCGGCCAGGATGAACAGGGGGATCGTGGGCAGACCGATGCGGCCGCCCAGCCGGGCGAGAACGGCGGCGGCCAGGAAGGCGCCGCCCATGGCTATGAGGGTCTCTGCGTGTCCGATGGGATCGCTCCTCCGTCGGTCAAGGGTGCGTCAAGGAATCGTCAGTAATTAGTTTACCAAACGATTTACCGAGTAACGGGAGGCGCCCGCCTGCGCGGGGACGGCGGGAACCTCTCCGCCGGACGGTTCGGCGCGCGACGAAACCGTCAACAACCGGGATCTATCGACCTATTGGCCGGAAGTGATGGAGCGCCGAATCCACACCCGCGAGAAGGTTGATGGCACGATGGTCCGAGCAGGATGTACGGGGTACGTGGTGTCGTACGCGACCCCGTAGGGGCTGGGCTAGGCGGACCGACCGAGGGTGTGATCAGTTGTGGCCATCTCACTGTCTGTGGTGCTTCTGTTGGCGATCATCCTTGTGGTGTTCATCCGCGGCGGCTCGATCAAGGCGGGTCCGGCGATCGTCGCGATCCTCTTCGGCTTCTTCCTCGCGTCCACCAACATGGCGCCGTCGGTCAACCGGTTCCTCAACTCGATAGCCGACACGATCAATCAGATCAGTTTCTGACCGGGGCGGCTTTCCGTCGGGTGGCGCCTCTCCGGCCGTACGGGCCCGGAAACGCCGCCGGCCCGACCGGTGACGTATCGCACCTGATCGGGCCGGGGTCTGTGGAGCGGGCGACGGGAATCGAACCCGCGTAGCTAGTTTGGAAGACTAGGGCTCTACCATTGAGCTACGCCCGCACAGCGCGCGCCGCAGGTCGGACGACCCGGGCACGGACAACATCGTAGCGGGTCCCGGGCGTTCGCCGCACACCCGTAAAGCGCCGGTCAAGGATGACGGCGGAGCCCCCGCGGGGATGTACCCTACGTGTCGCACCGACGGGGTGTGGCGCAGCTTGGTAGCGCGTCCGCTTTGGGAGCGGAAGGTCGTCGGTTCGAATCCGGCCACCCCGACCATCGTTCAAGATCGCGTCGCACGGTCACATTGTGGGGCTGTTCCCGCTTGCGGTTACTATGCAAGCTGCGTGCCCGTGTGTCTGCAGAGTCTCTGAAGAACCGGGCCGAATCCGCTGGGCCGCGCCGCACGTGCGGCGGACCCGGCAGAACCCCAGAATCAGCCACCAAGGAGACCGAACCGTGAAGAGCGCCGTGGAGACCCTGAACCCGACTCGGGTTCGGCTCACTGTCGAGGTGCCCTTCGAGGAGCTCAAGGACAGCCTCGACGCGGCGTACAAGAAGATCAACCAGCAGGTCACGGTGAAGGGCTTCCGCAAGGGCAAGATCCCGGCCCGGATCATCGACCAGCGGTTCGGGCGTGGTGCTGTGCTGGAGGAGGCCGTCAACGACGCCCTCCCGAAGTTCTACACCGACGCGGTCAACGAGGGTGAGCTCAACGTCCTCGGTCAGCCCGATGTCGACATCACGGAGCTGAAGGACGGCGAACTGCTCTCCTTCACCGCCGAGGTGGACATCCGCCCGGTCATCGAGATCCCGGACTACTCCGGTATCGCGGTCACGGTCGACGCCGTCGAGGTCAGCGACGAGGACATCGAGAAGTCGGTCGAGCAGCTCCGCGACCGCTTCGCTTCCACCAACCCGGTCGAGCGCGCCGCCGTCGAGGGTGACGTCGTGACGATCGACCTGGAGGCCAAGGTCGACGGCGAGATCCTGCCCGACGGAGTGGCGAGCGGTGTGCAGTACACCATCGGCTCCGGAGAGCTCCTCGACGGCATCGACGAGGCCGTGACCGGCCTGGAGGCCGGTGGCGAGGCCACCTTCACCTCCGAGCTGAAGGGCGGCACCGCCGAGGGCCAGGCCGCCGAGGTCTCCGTCAAGGTGACCCAGGTCGCCGCCCGTGAGCTCCCCGAGCTGGACGACGAGTTCGCGCAGATGGCGAGCGAGTTCGACACCCTTGAGGAGCTGAAGGCGGACAGCCGCAAGCGCCTGGAGAGCACCAAGCAGTACGACCAGGCCACCCAGGCCCAGGAGCGCGTCCTCGACGAGCTGCTGAAGCTCGCCGAGGTGCCGATCCCGGAGAAGCTGCTCGCGGAGGAGATCAACACCCGCAAGCACAACCTGGAGCACCACCAGCTCGGCCAGATGGGCCTCGACCTCGCGAAGTACCTGGAGATCCAGGGCAAGACCGAGGAGGAGTTCGACGCCGAGACCAAGGAGCAGGCGGTCAAGGGCATCAAGACCCAGTTCATCCTCGACGAGCTGGTCAACAAGGAGAAGCTGAACGTCAACCAGGAGGAGCTCACCGAGCACCTCATGCGGCGCGCGCAGTCCTCCGGCATGTCCCCCGACCAGTTCGCCCAGGCGGTCGTCGAAGGCGGCCAGGTGCCGATGCTCGTCGGCGAGGTCGCCCGCGGCAAGGCGCTCGCGGTGGTCGTCGAGGCCGCCACGGTCACCGACACCAACGGCAACCCGGTCGACCTGGAGGACGAGGAGGAGGCGGCCGAGGCCGTCACCGCCGAGGCCGCCGAGTCGGACGAGGCCCCCGTCGACGCCGCCCCCGCCGCGGACGCCGACGAGAAGGCCGACAAGGCCGGCGCCTGAGCGGTCACGCTCTGACCGACGGAACCGACGGAACGGGCCCCGGACGCGACACGCGCCCGGGGCCCGTCCTGTCCGCCCCCGCCGCCGGGCGTCCCACTCCCGTACAGGCCGCTCCCCGGCCGTCCACGCCCTCGTGGGCCCCCGCACACCCCGGGGCGGCGCACAGGGGCCATGGGGGCGCCCAGGCCCGTACAGGGCCCTGTGGTGGCCGCTCGGAACCTCAACTACCTTGCGCTCCCAGCGAACAGCAACGGAAGCGGGATGGCCCTCGCCGACCAGCGCGTTAGGGTCCATGAATACGAGGGCAGGGGAGTCTCCCGTCCCCGGTACGAAGACGCTGAGACGGCCGCAGCCGTCAGAGACGAGCAGGTGTATACGTGACGAATCTGATGCCTTACGCCGCCGGTGAGCCGTCCCTCGGTGGTGGCCTCGGCGACCAGGTCTACAGCCGGCTGCTCGGAGAGCGGATCATCTTCCTCGGCCAGCAGGTCGACGACGACATCGCGAACAAGATCACGGCCCAGATGCTGCTCCTTGCCGCCGAACCCGACAAGGACATCTTCCTTTACATCAACAGCCCCGGTGGCTCCGTGACGGCCGGCATGGCCGTGTACGACACGATGCAGTACATCCCCAACGACGTGGTCACCATCGGTATGGGCATGGCCGCCTCCATGGGGCAGTTCCTGCTCACCGGCGGCACCGCGGGCAAGCGCTTCGCGCTCCCCAACACCGACATCCTGATGCACCAGGGCTCCGCCGGCATCGGCGGCACCGCCTCGGACATCAAGATCCAGGCGGAGTACCTGCTCCGTACGAAGAAGCGGATGGCCGAGATCACCGCCTTCCACTCCGGTCAGACCGAAGAGACGATCATCCGCGACGGCGACCGCGACCGCTGGTTCACCGTCCAGGAGGCCAAGGACTACGGCCTGATCGACGAGATCATCACCGCGGCCTCGGGCGTTCCGGGCGGCGGCGGCACCGGGGCCTGAGGCGACGCGCCTTGACGCCCCTCCCGACCCCGGCCCAGCCCACCGAACGCCACAGGATGGTGAACACCCACATGAACAACTTCCCCGCGAGCGGCCTCTACAACGGCCCGCAGGTGGACAACCGCTACGTCGTCCCGCGCTTCGTGGAGCGCACCTCGCAGGGCGTGCGCGAGTACGACCCGTACGCGAAGCTCTTCGAGGAGCGCGTCATCTTCCTCGGCGTGCAGATCGACGACGCCTCCGCCAACGACGTCATGGCGCAGCTCCTGTGCCTGGAGTCGATGGACCCGGACCGTGACATCTCGATCTACATCAACAGCCCCGGTGGCTCGATGACGGCCCTGACGGCCATCTACGACACGATGCAGTTCGTGAAGCCGGACATCCAGACGGTCTGCATGGGCCAGGCCGCCTCGGCCGCCGCCGTGCTGCTCGCCGCCGGCACCCCGGGCAAGCGCCTCGCCCTGCCGAACGCGCGCGTGCTGATCCACCAGCCGTCGAGCCAGACCGGCCGGGAGCAGCTCTCCGACCTGGAGATCGCCGCCAACGAGATCCTCCGGATGCGCGCCCAGCTCGAAGACATGCTGGCCAAGCACTCGACGACGCCGATCGAGAAGGTCCGCGACGACATCGAGCGCGACAAGATCCTGACGGCCGACGACGCGCTCGCGTACGGTCTGGTCGACCAGATCGTGTCGACCCGCAAGACCACGGCCGCAGCGGCCGCCTGACACACCCGGCGCCCTTGGCGCGGTCATATGGAGCGCGGGAGAACTCCCGCGACCATGTGAACCACGCCAAGGGGGGCCCGAACCGGGGCCCGGGCAAGGTACCGTCGGATATGAGGCACAGGAGCCGCTGAACCAAGCTGCTCCCAGGCGAAGGGGAAGCAACCTCGTGGCACGCATCGGTGATGGTGGCGACCTGCTCAAGTGCTCGTTCTGCGGGAAGAGCCAGAAGCAGGTGAAGAAGCTCATCGCAGGTCCCGGTGTGTACATCTGCGACGAGTGCATCGACCTCTGCAACGAGATCATCGAGGAAGAGCTCGCGGAGACCTCCGAGGTCCGCTGGGAGGAACTGCCCAAGCCACGCGAGATCTACGAGTTCCTCGAGGGGTACGTCGTCGGGCAGGAGCCCGCGAAGAAGGCCCTCTCGGTGGCGGTCTACAACCACTACAAGCGGGTCCAGGCCGGCGAGAACGGCGGCGGGTCGGGCCGCGACGACGCGATCGAGCTGGCGAAGTCCAACATTCTGCTGCTGGGCCCGACGGGCTCCGGCAAGACGCTCCTCGCGCAGACGCTGGCCCGCATGCTGAACGTCCCGTTCGCCATCGCCGACGCTACGGCGCTGACGGAGGCCGGCTATGTCGGCGAGGACGTCGAGAACATCCTGCTCAAGCTGATCCAGGCGGCGGACTACGACGTCAAGAAGGCCGAGACCGGGATCATCTACATCGACGAGATCGACAAGGTCGCCCGCAAGAGCGAGAACCCGTCGATCACCCGCGATGTCTCCGGCGAGGGCGTCCAGCAGGCCCTGCTGAAGATCCTGGAGGGCACGACCGCCTCCGTCCCGCCGCAGGGCGGCCGGAAACACCCGCACCAGGAATTCATCCAGATCGACACGACGAACGTGCTCTTCATCGTGGGCGGCGCCTTCGCCGGCCTGGAGAAGATCATCGAGTCGCGCGCGGGCGCCAAGGGCATCGGCTTCGGCGCGACGATCCGTTCGAAGCGCGAGATCGAGGAGAGCGACCAGTTCCAGGAGGTCATGCCGGAGGACCTGGTGAAGTTCGGGATGATCCCGGAGTTCATCGGCCGCCTCCCGGTCCTCACCTCGGTCCACAACCTGGACCGCGCCGCCCTCCTCCAGATCCTGGTCGAGCCGCGCAACGCGCTGATCAAGCAGTACCAGCGGCTCTTCGAACTCGACGGCGTGGAGCTGGACTTCGACCGCCCGGCCCTGGAGGCCATCGCCGACCAGGCGATCCTGCGCGGCACCGGCGCGCGCGGGCTGCGCGCCATCCTGGAGGAGGTCCTCCAGTCGGTGATGTACGAGGTCCCGTCCCGCAAGGACGTGGCCCGCGTGGTGATCACGGAGGACGTGGTCCACTCCCACGTCAACCCGACGCTGGTCCCGCGCGAGCCGAGGATCGTGAAGAACGACGGGCGCCACGAGAAGTCCGCGTAGCGGTCGTACAGCGGCGGAACGAAGGGAGCGCCCGGCCAGTCCTGACTGGCCGGGCGCTCCCTTGCCATGTAAGGAGGAGAACTCGACATGAAGCTCGGCACCATGGCCGACCTGACCGGTGACATCTCGCCACAGAAGCGCGCCCGGATCGATGAGATCAAGCGTGAGATGGCCGATGCGGAGCGAGGCCATGAACTCGCTGCCCTACGCAAGACTGAGGGCATGACGCAGGTCCAGGTCGCTCGGCGAATGGTTTGACACAGGGCCGAATCAGTCAGATCGAGCGTGGAGGCGTGCGCCTGGACACATCGACGCTGTCGGCCTATCTCCAGGCGATCGGCGGCGAGCTGACCATACTGGCCACGGTCGGGAACGTCTCGGTACGGCTCTGAGGTCCATGCGCGCGAGGTGGGGCGCCCGGCCGGATCTCCCGGCCGGGCTCCCGCCTTCTCCCTGGGGCTTCCGCCCGGTCACTTGATCTCGGTGCGGACCTCGTTGCGCAGCTTGGCCGCCTGGGCGGCGGCGTCCTCCAGGGACATGCTCCTGCCGGTGAGGACACCGGCGGCGTCGCTGTAGACGACGTACGTGACGGTGCTGTGGTCACCCCAGACGCAGACCGGCGCGCTGACGCTGGTGGGGCCGCCCGTCGTGGCGGCCGAGCCCAGGCCGACCTTCATCTCCTGGCATTTCATGATGCCGTTCTCGAACCCGGCGGGCGTGAACTCCTGTGGCTCGCCGACGAGTTCGACCTTCCCCGTGCCGCTGCTGCCGGAGCTCTTCGACTTCTCCGTCGACTTGGCGAACATCTTGTCGACGACCGCCGCCGGGTCGTCGATGGCGCCGTAGACCCCGCTGAACTGGAGCTGCTTGACCGAGGCGGTGCCCTTCCCGGCCACGTACTCACCGGTGACGTTCTTGGGGTCGGTGATGCCCCACGCCTCGGCTTCCTTCACGTCGCTGTCGGTGAAGTCGGTGCTGCCCGAGGAGTCCTCCTTCTTCTCGAACTCGCCGCCCAGCACCGTCGCCGGTGTCGTCAGCTCGTACTTCTTGCCGTCGTCCGCGACCGAGCCGCCGCCCCCGCCGCCGCCCGACGTGAAGAAGTACACCCCGCCGGCTATCACCGCGAGCGCCACCACGGACACCCCGATGATCATCCCGGTCTTCTTCTTCGGGGCACCCGGCGGAGGCGGGTAGGCGCCACCGCCGTACGGGGGCTGCTGCCCGTAGGGCGGTGTGGGCTGCTGGCCGTACGGGCCCGGCTGGGGCTGCTGGCCGTAGGGGCCCTGCTGCGGGTAGCCGTACCCGGGGGGCTGCTGCGGCGGGACGCCCTGCGGGGGCCCCGGCGGGTAACCGTAGCCGGGCTGCGGCGGTCCCTGCGGCGGCTGCTGGCCGTACGGGCCCGGCTGACCGTACGGTCCGGGCTGCTGCGGCTGCCCGCCGTACGGGCCCGGCTGGTTGTAGCTCATGTGCGCTGTCCCTCGATTCTTATGTTTTCCGAACATCCTGACGGGGGATCCGCGGCGGCGGGGCATCGGGGGTGGCACTGTTACGGAACATCTCGTTTCTGCACAGGGCTGTGACACCTCTAAACTGAGCCTCGTGACCGAGAATCCACAGCAGCAGCCAGCCAGCAACCCCGAACTGCCGACCCAGTACGTGCCGGCCGAGGTAGAGGGGAAGCTGTACGAGCGCTGGGTGGACCGCGGTTACTTCGAAGCGGACGCGAAGAGCGAGAAGCCCCCCTTCACCGTCGTCATCCCCCCGCCGAACGTCACCGGCAGTCTGCACCTGGGCCACGCCTTCGAGCACACGCTCATCGACGCCGTCACGCGCCGCAAGCGCATGCAGGGGTACGAGACGCTGTGGCAGCCCGGCATGGACCACGCGGGCATCGCCACGCAGAACGTCGTCGAGCGCGAACTGGCCAAGGACGGCAAGTCCCGGCACGACCTGGGGCGCGAGGCGTTCGTCGAGCGCGTCTGGCAGTGGAAGGCCGAGTCCGGCGGGCAGATCTCCGGCCAGATGCGCCGTCTCGGCGACGGTGTCGACTGGTCCCGTGAGCGCTTCACCATGGACGAAGGGCTCTCCCAGGCCGTCCAGACCATCTTCAAGAAGCTCTACGACGACGAGCTGATCTACCGCGCCGAGCGCATCATCAACTGGTGCCCGCGCTGTCTGACCGCGATCTCCGACATCGAGGTCGAGTACCAGGACGACGAAGGCGAACTGGTCTCGCTCAAGTACGGGGACGGGGACGACTCCGTCGTCGTCGCGACGACCCGCGCCGAGACGATGCTCGGCGACACGGCCGTCGCCGTCCACCCGGACGACGCGCGGTACGCGCACCTCGTCGGCCGGCGGATCAGCCTGCCGCTCACCGACCGTACGATCCCGGTCGTCGCTGACGAGCACGTCGACCCGGAGTTCGGCACGGGCGCCGTCAAGGTGACCCCGGCGCACGACCCGAACGACTTCGAGATCGGCCGCCGCCACGACCTGCCCAACATCACGGTCATGGACGAGCGCGCCGTCATCACCGTCCCCGGACCCTTCGAGGGCCTGGACCGGATGGAGGCGCGCAGCGCCATCGTCGCCGCGCTGCGGGCCGAGGGCCGGATCGTCGCCGAGAAGCGCCCGTACACCCACTCCGTCGGGCACTGCTCGCGCTGCAAGACGACCGTCGAGCCCCGGCTGTCCATGCAGTGGTGGGTCAAGGTCGGTCCGCTGGCGCAGGCCGCCGGTGACGCCGTCCGCGACGGGAAGGTCGCGATCCACCCGAAGGAGATGGAGCCGCGCTACTTCGCGTGGGTCGACAACCTCCGTGACTGGTGCATCTCGCGCCAGCTCTGGTGGGGCCACCGGATCCCCGTCTGGTACGGGCCGAACGGCGAGACGATCTGTGTCGGTCCCGACGACGAGGCGCCGACCGGCGAGGGCTGGACGCAGGACACCGACGTCCTGGACACGTGGTTCTCTTCCGGGCTGTGGCCGTTCTCCACGCTGGGCTGGCCCGAACAGACCGAGAGCCTGGAGAAGTTCTATCCGAACTCGGTTCTGATCACCGGGTACGACATCCTGTTCTTCTGGGTCGCCCGGATGATGATGTTCGGCCTGTACGCGATGGACGGCACCCCGCCGTTCCACACCATCGCGCTGCACGGCATGGTCCGTGACCAGTTCGGCAAGAAGATGTCGAAGTCCTTCGGGAACGCGGTCAATCCGCTGGACTGGATGGACAAGTACGGTTCCGACGCGGTCCGTTTCACGCTCGCGCGCGGCGCCAACCCGGGCGTCGACGTCCCGATCGGCGAGGACTGGGTCCAGGGCTCCCGCAACTTCGCCAACAAGGTCTGGAACGCGACCCGCTTCGCGATGATGAACGGCGCGACCGTCGAGGGCCCGCTGCCCGACGCGGCCGACATGTCCGCCACCGACCGGTGGATCCTCTCGCGGCTCGGCGCCGTGGTCGCCGAGGTCGACGCGTACTACGAGGACTACCAGTTCGCGAAGCTCTCCGACTCCCTCTTCCACTTCGCGTGGGACGAGGTCTTCGACTGGTACGTCGAGCTGTCCAAGACGTCCTTCTTCGAGGGCGGCGAGCCCGCGAAGGTCTCCGGACGCGTCCTCGGCGAGGTCCTGGACACCACCCTGCGTCTCCTGCACCCGATCGTCCCCTTCGTCACCGAGACGCTGTGGACCACGCTCACCGGCAAGGAGTCCGTCGTCGTCGCCGAGTGGCCGGCCGACAGCGGGTTCCGCGACGCGGCGGCCGAGCGTGAGATCGAGCACCTCCAGCAGGTGATCACCGAGGTCCGCAGGTTCCGCGCCGACCAGGGCCTCCAGCCCGGCCAGAAGGTCCCGGCCCGGCTCGACCTGTCGGGCACCTCGCTCGCCGCGCACGAGGCGGCCATCCGCCAGCTCCTGCGGCTCCAGCCGGAGGGCGAGGGCTTCCACGCCACCGCGACCCTGCCGGTCGCCGGGGCCACCGTCGCGCTGGACCTGTCCGGCACGATCGACGTCGAGGCGGAGCGCAAGCGCCTGACGAAGGACCTCGGCGCGGCGGAGAAGGAGAAGGCGCAGGCGATCGCGAAGCTCGGCAACGAGGCGTTCCTCGCCAAGGCGCCGGACAACGTGGTCGACAAGATCCGCGGCCGGCTCGCCAAGGCGGAGGCGGACATCGAGCGCCTCACCGCGCAGGTGGCCGGACTGCCGCAGGGCTGACGCCCTCGCTCGTACGTTCCCCGCAACAGCCCATGGATCCCCCTGACCGGCACCGGTCAGGGGGATCCGCGCTTTCCAGAAGGCGTGCGGAGGGCGTGCGGGAGGCGTGCGGGAGGCGTGCGGAGGGGGTGCGGAGGAACATCCGCGCCGTCGGGGGAGGGGCGCGCCGGAGCCGGTGTCGGTGGTCCTCCGTAGACTGGTCCCGTGAGCGAGCACCGTCCTTCCGACCAGCCCGGCGAGCACAGCGATTTCGACGACTTCGATGAATTCGACGAGATCACCGCAGCCGCGACCGACCGAGACCCCGACCTCGCGGTGATCGAGGCCGGCAGCCGTACGCTGCGCGCCCGGGCCGGGCAGACGCAGGACGACGGCGTGCCGGCCCGCCCCGAGGATCCCGAGGTGGACAAGGCCCTGCGCGCCGTCGAGCAGGAGCTCGCGGGACGCTGGGGCGAGACCAAGCTCGACCCGTCCCGCGTCAGGATCGAGGCGCTGCTGAACGTGCTGGGCGACCCCCAGCGCGCCTACCCGACGATCCACATCACCGGCACCAACGGCAAGACGTCCACGGCCCGGATGATCGAGGCCCTGCTCGGCGCGTTCGACCTGCGCACCGGCCGCTACACCAGCCCGCACATCCAGTCGATCACCGAGCGGATCAGTCTGGACGGGGCCCCGATCTCCGCCGAGCGGTTCATCGAGACGTACGAGGACATCAAGGCGTACGTCGAGATGGTCGACGGCATGCAGGAGCACCGGCTCTCGTTCTTCGAGGTGCTGACGGCCATGGCGTACGCGGCCTTCGCGGACGCCCCGGTGGACGTCGGCGTCGTCGAGGTCGGCATGGGCGGCACCTGGGACGCGACCAATGTCATCGACGCGTCGGTCGCCGTCGTCACCCCCATCGACCTGGACCACACGGACCGGCTCGGTTCCACGCCCGGCGAGATCGCCGCGGAGAAGGCCGGGATCATCAAGGACGGCGCGACGGTCGTCCTGGCGCAGCAGCCGGTGGACGCGGCCCAGGTGATGCTGAAGAAGGCCGTCGACGTCGACGCGACGGTGGCCCGCTCGGGCATGGAGTTCGGCGTGGTCGCCCGCGAGATCGCGGTCGGCGGCCAGTTGCTGACGCTGCGCGGCCTCGGCGGGGAGTACGAGCAGGTCTTCCTCCCGCTGCACGGGGCGCACCAGGCGCACAACGCGGCGGTGGCGCTGGCGGCCGTGGAGGCGTTCTTCGGCATCGGCGCCCAGCACGCGCGGCAGCTCGACATGGACACGGTCCGCAAGGCGTTCGCCTCGGTGACCTCGCCGGGCCGGCTCGAAGTCGTACGGCGCTCGCCGACGGTGGTGCTGGACGCGGCGCACAACCCGGCGGGCGCGCGCGCCGCCGCCGAGGGCGTCACCGAGTCGTTCGGCTTCAGCCGGCTGATCGGGGTCGTGGGGTCGAGCGACGGCAAGGATGTCCGCGGGGTCCTGGAGGCGCTGGAGCCGATCTGTACGGAGATCGTGGTCACGCGGAATTCCAGCCATCGCGCGATGGACGTGGACGAGCTGGCCGGCGTCGCCGTCGAGGTCTTCGGTGACGACCGCGTCCAGGTCGAGCCACGGCTCGACGACGCGCTGGAGGCGGCGATCACGCTCGCGGAGGAGGAGTCCGAGTTCTCCGGTGCCGGGGTGCTGGTGACCGGATCCGTGATCACGGTCGGCGAGGCCCGGCTGCTGCTGAAGAGGGGCTGAATTCCGTGCGAACGCTCTGCGCGTCGACCTTGATCGGTGAATTCTTCGTGATCGGTTTCGCCGGTCTGGTCGCCATGAAATCGGACGACCTGTCGGTGGGGACGGTCTGGACGGTCTGCGGTGTCGCCATGCTGTTCTCCGTGCTGCTGTGCGGGATGATCACCCGCCCCGGCGGGGTCCAGCTCGGCTGGGCGCTCCAGGTCGGCCTGGTCGCGAGCGGTTTCGTGGTCCCGGCGATGTTCGTGCTGGGGGTGCTGTTCGGGGCGCTGTGGTGGGCGTCGGTGCACTACGGCCGGGTGATCGACGAGGCGAAGGCACGCTGGGCCGCACAGGCATCGGCAGAGGCTGACGCTGCGTAACCGGTGATGCGGGGTGCCCTGTAGCCTCTGTGGTCCCGGACAAAGCCTCCGAGGTCCGGACGCGCCTTCGAGGCCCGGACACCGCCTCCGAGGCCCGGATTCCGGCACCCCGCATTCCCCACAGAAGGAGCCCGTACCGTGAGCCAGCGCACGCTCGTCCTGCTCAAGCCCGACGCCGTACGCCGTCACCTCGTCGGCGAGATCCTCGGCCGGATCGAGCGCAAGGCGGACTGGTCCCTGATCGCGCTGGAGCTGCGCACGCTCGACCAGGACACGCTGGAGCAGCACTACGGCGAGCACAAGGGCAAGCCCTTCTACGAGCCGCTGGTCGCGTTCATGGCGTCGGGCCCCGTCGTCGCGCTCGTCGTCGAGGGCGAGCGGGTCATCGAGGGCGTCCGCGCGCTCTCCGGCCCCACTGACCCGATCGCCGCAGCGCCCGGGTCCATCCGGGGGGACTTCGGGACCATCGTCCGGGAGAACCTGATCCACGCCTCGGACTCCGAGGAGTCCGCCATTCGGGAACTGAAGATCTTTTTCCCGGGACTTTCCTGACCACATGTCAGCCAAACGGAGCTGACCACCTGGGGCGACCGAAGGAATTCGGTCGCCTTTGGGTATATCCAGGCCACTTCCGGGAACGCATCGGTCCGACACTTCGTCACCGTTACAGAGGTGGGCCAGCGAGCCGCCGTCGCTCCGACGGCACTACGATGGAAGCCTCCACGCCACAGCACCCACCTCGCCATCCTGAAAAGCCGTCAACGCTTGGGAAGGCCAGACGCATCCTCATGGGGAACCACATGTCGTTCATCGGCCGTGACATGGCTGTCGACCTCGGGACCGCCAACACGCTGGTGTACGTCAGGGGCCGCGGGATCGTACTCAACGAGCCGTCCGTGGTCGCCATCAACACCAACACAGGCGGCATTCTCGCGGTCGGCTCAGAAGCCAAGAAGATGATCGGCCGGACACCGGGCAACATCGTTGCCGTCCGGCCGCTGAAGGACGGCGTGATCGCCGACTTCGAGATCACCGAGCGCATGCTGCGCTACTTCATCCTCAAGATCCACAAGCGCCGCTACCTCGCCCGTCCGCGCGTCGTCGTCTGTGTGCCCTCCGGCATCACCGGGGTCGAGCGCCGCGCCGTGATCGAGGCGTCCACCCAGGCCGGCGCGCGCCAGGTGCACATCATCGAGGAGCCGATGGCCGCGGCCATCGGTTCGGGACTCCCCGTCCACGAGGCCACCGGCAACATGGTCGTCGACATCGGTGGCGGCACCACCGAGGTCGCCGTCATCTCGCTCGGCGGCATCGTGACGGCACAGTCCATCCGCGTCGCCGGCGACGAGCTGGACAACGCGATCATCCAGCACATCAAGAAGGAGTACTCGCTCCTCCTCGGTGAGCGGACCGCGGAAAGCATCAAGATCACCATCGGTTCCGCTTACGACCTCGACAAGGACGAGCACACCGAGATCCGCGGCCGTGACCTGGTCTCCGGCCTGCCGAAGACCGTCGTCATCTCCGCCGCCGAGGTCCGCAAGGCCATCGAGGAGCCGGTCAACGCGATCGTCGACGCCGTGAAGACGACGCTCGACAAGTGCCCGCCCGAGCTGTCCGGCGATGTGATGGACCGCGGGATCGTGCTCACCGGCGGCGGCGCCCTGCTGCGCGGTCTCGACGAGCGGCTGCGCCGGGAGACCGGCATGCCGATCCATATCGCGGAGGATCCGCTGGACTCCGTCGCGCTGGGATCCGGCAAGTGCGTCGAGGAGTTCGAAGCACTCCAGCAGGTGCTGGACGCACAGCCTCGTCGGTGACGGAACCATCAAAGATCCGCCGAACGGGTGCCTGACTTCCCGTCCGGCGGATCGTTGAATTACAGGCACCACCCATTCCTACGAGGAAGGCACGGCCGCCGCACGTGAGGGACACACGAGAGAGCCGTCTGCTCCTGGTGCTGCTGATCGCCATCGCGTTCGCACTGATCACGGTGGACATCCGCGGCGGTGAGGATTCCCCCGTGGACGGCGCGCGCCAGGCCGCCGCCACGGTCTTCGGCCCGGTGGAGAACGGTGTCGCTGCGGCGGTGAACCCGGTCGGCAACGCCATAGGGGCCGTACGGGACTCCGGCTCGCGGCACACCCGCATCGCCGCCCTGGAGCGGGAGAACGCGGAACTCAAGCAGAGACTCGGCAGCGACGCCCGCAACCGCAGCCAGGTCCGCGAGCTGGACACGATGCTCCAGCGGGCCGGCGCCGGCCAGTACGGCATCAAGGGCGCCCAGGTCATCGCCATAGGAGCGGCCCAGGGCTTCTCCTGGACGGTCACCATCGACATGGGCCGCAACGACGGCATCGCGCGCGACATGACCGTACTCAACGGGGACGGACTGGTCGGCCGGGTCACCACCGTGGGCCCGAACACCGCGACCGTGCTGCTCGCCAACGACCCCGGCTTCACCGTCGGCACCCGGATGGAGGGCTCCGACGAACTCGGCTTCGCCACCGGCCAGGGCGACCGGCCGCTCTCCGTGCAACTCCTCAACGGCAAGGCGAAGATCCGCAACGGCGACCGGCTGGTCACCTTCGGATCGAGCAAGGACAAGCCGTTCGTGCCCGGCGTGCCGGTCGGCGAGGTCGTCCGCGTGGACCCGTCCGGCGGCGACCTCACCCGTACGCTCTCGGTGCGGCCGTTCGTCGGCTTCACCAAGCTGGACATCGTCGGGGTCGTCGTCGAGGCGCCGCGCGAGGACCCGCGGGACACGGTGCTGCCGCCGAAGGCCAAGCCCGTCCCGACGCCCACCGTCACCGTGACGGTCACCCCGTCCCCGGACGCCGACCTGAACGCCGACGCCGGCGGCAACCTCGACGTCAACGGGAACACCGCCCCCGTCACCGGCGCGGACCCGAACGCGAATCCGAACCCGAACGCCGACGCGAACCCGAACCCCGACCCCGACGCCGCCGCGAACGCCGATCCCGGCAACGCGGGCAACGGCAACGGCCAAGCGGCAGACGACCAGGAGTAGGGCTGAACCCCATGCGCTTCAACCGGATTCTGCTCTCCACCACCCTGGTCGTGGTCGCCCTCGTCGTCCAGGTGTCCGTCCTCGCCCGGCTCCAGCTCCCCGGCGCCGTACCCGACCTGATGCTCCTCGTCGTCCTCGCCCTGGCCTTCGTGTACGGGCATGTCGGCGGCGCCCTCATCGGCTTCGGCGCCGGTCTGCTCTCCGACCTCGCGCCGCCCGCCGACCACGCCGCCGGACGGTACGCCCTGGTCCTCTGCGTCATCGGTTACGTGGCCGGGCTGGTACGGCCCGAGAAGGGCCAGCTCCGCTCGGCGCTCGCCCCGATGACCGCGGTCGTCGCCGCGGCGATCTGCTCGACCCTGCTGTACGCGGGCGTCGGCGCCCTCGTCGGCGACACCGCAGCCCGCCATGTCGGCCTGGGCGGGCTGATCCTCACCGCGGCGGTCTACGACCTGCTGCTCGCCCCGTTCGTCGTCCCGCTCGTCATGGCCCTGGCCAGACGCGCCGACAACGACCCCCTCGCCGAGTCCCGGGACAGCTCCGCGGGCGACATGGCCTCCGGCTGGGCCGGCTCCGGTACGGGGCTGCGGATCGGCGGCCAGCGCGGCGGACTGCGGGTCAGAGCGGCCCGTAACCGCGCGGCGCGGGCCGGACGGATCAAGGGGGTCAAGCGCCTGTGACCGCACCGTCCCCCGCGAACCCGTCCCCGGTGACCGCACCGTCCGCCCGTACCCCTGGTACCGCCCGTACCGCCCGTACCACTCGTACCGCCTGTGCCACCCGTACCGTCCGTAGCGCCCGTGGGGGGTCGCAGTGAGCAACATCCCGGAGACCGGACGGACACCCCGGGTCCAGATCCGGCTCGTCGTCATCCAGGTCCTCGTCTTCTCCCTCCTCCTCACCCTCGGCGGCCGGCTCTGGTACCTCCAGGTCCGCAACGGCCAGGAGTACACGGACGAGGCCAAGAACAACCACGTCCAGCAGGTCATCCAGCCCGCCGTCCGCGGCTCGATCCTCGACACCCGCGGGGTGCCGCTCGCCGACAACGAGACCCGTCTCGTCGTCTCCGCCAGCCGCACCGAGCTGATGAAGATGAACGACAACGGCAAGGCGGCCCTGACCAACCTCGCCGACGTCCTCGACATGAAGCCGCAGGACGTCATCTCCAAGGTCCGGCTCTGCGACGCGAAGACCCCCCAGCCCTGCTGGAACGGTTCGCCCTACCAGCCGATCCCCGTCACCGACGAGGCCACCACCCAGCAGGCCCTCCAGATCCGCGAGCGCGCCGAGGACTTCCCCGGCATCACCGCGGAACCCACCGCCGTACGCCGCTACGCCGCGCCGGGGCTCGCCAACACCGCCCAGGTACTCGGCTACCTCTCGCCCGTCACCGACGAAGAGATCACCAAGGCGCAGGACACCGAGTCGCCGTACCTCCGCTCCGACCAGGTCGGCCGCTCAGGGCTGGAGCGCACGTACGACAAGCAGCTCCGCGGCAAGGCCGGCGTCACCCGGTACGAGGTCGACAACCTCGGCCGGGTCATCGGCGAGGCCAAGAGCGACCAGGCCGAGCCCGGCGCCAATGTCGTCACCTCGATAGACGCCCGTGTCCAGGCCGTCGCCGAGTACGAGCTGAACGAGGCGATGAAGGCCGCCCGCAAGGAGATGGACCGCAACACCAACGAGAACTACAAGGCGGACTCCGGCGCCGTCGTCGTCATGGAGGCGAAGACCGGCCGCGTCGTCGCGATGGCCTCCCAGCCGACGTACGACCCCAACTCCTGGGTCGGCGGCATCTCCGCGAAGGACTACGCGAGGCTCACCGGTAAGAAGTCCAACTTCCCGCTGCTGAACCGCGCCATCCAGGGCCAGGCGGCCCCCGGCTCGATCTTCAAGGTCATCTCGTCGACGGCCGCCGTCAACGCGGGCTACCCCTTCGACGGCAACTACCCCTGCCCCAGCTCGTACAACGTCGGCAGCCAGGTCTTCAAGAACTTCGAGTCCAAGGGGTACGGCTCGATCACCATCGGCAAGGCGCTGGAGGTCTCCTGCGACACCGTGTACTACGGCCTCGCCCACAAGGAGTGGCAGAGGGACGGCGGCACCAAGCCGAAGAAGAGCGCCAACGACTGGTTCTACAAGACCGCCCACCAGTTCGGCCTCGGCAAGGAGACCGGCATCGACCTCCCCAACGAGGTCACCGGACGCGTCCCGGACCGCCAGTGGAAGCAGAAGTTCTGGGAGGCCAACAAGGCCGGCTGGTGCAAGCAGGGCAAGAAGGGCGGCACCTACGTCCAGCAGCTCGCCTACGAAGGCTGCCTCGAAGGCAACCTGATGCGCGCCGGTGACTCCGTCAACTACTCGATCGGCCAGGGCGACACCCTCGTCACTCCGATCCAGATGGCCACGATCTACTCGGCCATCTCCAACGGCGGCACCCTCTACAACCCCACCGTCGGCAAGGCGGTCATCAGCCCCGACGGCAAGCGCGTCGAGGAGATCGCGCCGAAGGCGCACGGCAAGCTGCCGATGAACAAGCAGACGCGCGACGAGATCGACGAGGCCCTCGCCGGTGTCGCCACCCGCGGCTCCGCGGCCTGGCGGTTCGGCGGCTGGCCGCAGGACAAGATCCCGATGCACGCCAAGACGGGTACGGCCGAGGTCTACGGCAAGCAGACGACCTCATGGTTCGCCTCGTACACCAAGGACTACACGATCGTGATGACGATCGCCCAGGGTGGTACGGGCTCCGGGGCCTCCGGACCGGCCGTCCGCAAGATATACGAGGCGATGTACGGGCTGAACGCGAAGGGCGACCAGAACCTCTCGAAGGCGCTCATGCCCACCCCGCGCACCGCGCTGCCCACGATCCAGCCGGACGGCTCGATCGACGCGCCGAAGGTCAGGCCGTACGAGCCGGAGAAGGAACTGCCGGCCGATGAGCAGGTACTGGCGGGCCCGCCCGCCGCACCGGGCCGGAGGGACTGATCCATGGCCGGTACAAGCGGCTTCTCCGTCTCCGGCTACGGTCCGGAGCGCGGGACCTGGGCCAGACTCTCGGCCCGCGACTCGATGGTGCGCCGGCTCGACTGGCCACTGCTCTTCTCCGCGCTCGCCCTGTCGGTCCTCGGCTCCCTGCTCGTCTGGTCGGCGACCCGCAACCGCACCCACCTCAACCAGGGCGACCCCTACTACTTCCTCTTCCGCCACCTGCTCAACACCGGCATCGGGTTCGCCCTGATGATCGGCACGATCTGGCTCGGGCACCGCACCCTGCGCGGCGCGGTCCCCGTGCTGTACGGCTTCTCCGTCCTGCTGGTCGTGCTGGTCCTCACCCCGCTCGGCGCGACCATCAACGGCGCCCACTCCTGGATCGTGATCGGCGGCGGCTTCACCCTCCAGCCCTCCGAGTTCGTGAAGATCACGATCATCCTGGGCATGGCGATGATGCTCGCGGCACGGGTGGACGCGGGGGACCAGCTCCATCCCGACCACCGCACCGTCGCGAAGTCCCTCGGCCTCGCGGTGCTGCCGATGGCCATCGTCATGCTGATGCCGGACCTCGGCTCGGTGATGGTCATGGCGGTCATCGTGCTCGGCGTGCTGCTCGCCTCCGGCGCCTCCAACCGCTGGATCCTCGGCCTGGTCGGCGCGGGCGTGGCCGGCGCCGTCGCGGTCGCCGCGCTCGGGGTGCTGGACGAATACCAGATCAACCGCTTCGCCGCCTTCGCCAACCCGGAGCTCGACCCGGCGGGCGTCGGCTACAACACCAACCAGGCGCGCATCGCCATCGGCTCCGGCGGACTGACCGGCACCGGGCTCTTCCACGGCTCGCAGACCACCGGCCAGTTCGTGCCCGAGCAGCAGACCGACTTCGTCTTCACGGTCGCGGGCGAGGAGCTGGGCTTCCTCGGCGCCGGGCTGATCCTCGTCCTGCTCGGCGTGATCCTCTGGCGCGCCTGCCGGATCGCCCGCGAGACGACCGAGCTGTACGGCACGATCGTGGCCGCCGGGATCATCGCCTGGTTCGCGTTCCAGTCGTTCGAGAACATCGGGATGACGCTCGGCATCATGCCGGTGGCCGGGCTGCCGCTGCCCTTCGTGTCGTACGGAGGCACCTCCATGTTCGCCGTCTGGATAGCGGTAGGGCTGCTCCAGTCGATCCGGGTCCAGCGGCCGATAACGGCCTGACCCGTGGAGGCCGGCCATGTCGCAGGGGGTGCCGTCCGGCACCCCCTGCGGCTAAATTCGGTACATGGCGGACAACAAGCGTGAGATCGAGCGCAAGTACGAACTCCCCGAGCGCCCGGACACCGACGAGCCGCCCGGACTGCCCGACCTCACCGGGGCCCGGGGCGTCGCCGCCGTCCGCGCCCGGGGCGTCCAGACGCTTGACGCCGTCTACTACGACACCCCCGCCCTGCGCCTGCACGCCGACGCGCTCACCCTGCGCCGCAGGACGGGCGGCGACGACGCGGGCTGGCACCTGAAGTTCCCCGTCGCCACCGGCATCCGCGACGAGATCCGGGCGCCGCTCGCCGACACCCTCCCGCCCGAGCTGGCCGGACTGGTCCGCTCCCGCGTCCGCGACGCCGAGCTGATCCCCGTCGTACGGCTGCGGACCTCGCGCGAGGTGAGCCTGCTGCTCGACGCGCGCGGCGCGCCGCTCGCCGAGGTCGCCGTCGACACCGTACGGGCGCGGCGCCTGCCAGGGACCGGGCGCAAGCGCGCCGACACCGCGTGGACCGAGGTCGAGGTGGAGCTGGCGGACGGCGCGGACCCGGCGGTGCTGGACGCCGTGGAGAAGAGGCTCCGCAAGGCGGGGCTGCGCCCGGCCGCCTCGGCCTCGAAGCTCGCCCGGGCACTCGGGGCGGGCGGCCGGTCGGCGGGTGCTCAATCACCGGGCGGCCGGGCCGGGGGAGCGTCGCCGTCCGCGCCCGTCACCGCCGGGGACCATGTCCTGGCCTATCTGCGCGACCAGGTCGCCACGATCGTCGCCCAGGACCCCGCCGTACGCCGTGACCTGCCGGACTCCGTCCACCAGCTCCGCGTCGCCACCCGGCGGCTGCGCTCCACGTTCCGTACCCACCGCAAGGTCCTGGACCGGACCGTCACCGACCCCGTCGGCGAGGAGCTGAAGTGGCTCGCCGCCGAGCTGGGCGTCGACCGCGACCACGAGGTCCTGAGCGAGCGGCTGGCCGCCCGCGTCGGCGCCGTGCCCGGCACCCTGCTGCTGGGGCCGGTCCGCGCGCGGCTGCGGATCTGGAGCGCCGGCGGCCGGACCGGCTCCCGGGCCAGGACCGTCGCCGTACTCGACAGCGAGCGCTATCTGACCCTGCTGGCCACGCTCGACGCACTGCTCGCGGCCCCGCCCCTGCGGCCGGCCGCGGCGAAGGCGCCGGAGAAGGTGCTGCCCGCGCGGATCGACCGGGCGTACCACCGCCTCGCGGACCGGATCGACGGCGCGCTCGCCATGCCGCCGGGCCCGGGACGCGATCTGGCGCTGCACGAGGCCCGTAAGGCGGCCAAGCGGGTCCGGTACGCGGCGGAGGCGGCCGTCCCCGCCCTGGGGAAGCCCGCCAAGCGGTTCGCGCGGCGGATCAAGGCCGTACAGACGGTCCTCGGCGACCACCAGGACAGCGTGGTCGCCCGCGAGGTGCTGCGGGATCTCGCGGTCAGGGCGCACGCGGCCGGCGAATCCGCGTTCACCTGGGGGCTGCTGTACGGGCAGGAGGAGACGCAGGCCGAGCGGCGTGAGCACGAACTGCCGCGGGTGTGGCAGGAGGCGGCGGACCCGGTGCTGCGCGCCCGGCTCGGGGTGCGCTCGCACGGATGAGCGAGCGGAGGGCTCGTTCGGCCGCGTTAGGCTGGGTGGTCGGCCACTGTCTGTTCATCCCGCTCGTCTGTTCATCCTGTCGGTCCACGAAAGATTCCCGTGATGCCTGTCACATCGGTCTTCCCGCAGCTCGAAGCTCTGCTCCCGCATGTGCAGAAGCCGATCCAGTACGTCGGGGGTGAACTCAACTCCACCGTCAAGGAGTGGGACGACACCGACGTCCGCTGGGCGCTGATGTACCCGGACGCGTACGAGGTCGGACTGCCCAACCAGGGCGTCATGATCCTCTACGAGGTACTGAACGAGCGCGAGGGTGTCCTCGCCGAGCGCACCTACAGCGTCTGGCCGGACCTCGAAGCGCTGATGCGCGAACACAAGGTGCCGCAGTTCACCGTCGACGCGCACCGCCCCGTCTCCGCGTTCGACGTCTTCGGGCTGAGCTTCTCCACGGAGCTGGGCTACACGAACATGCTCACCGCCCTCGACCTGGCGGGGATCCCGCTGGCGGCGAAGGACCGTACCGTCGACCACCCCATCGTGCTCGCGGGCGGCCACGCGGCCTTCAACCCCGAGCCGATCGCGGAGTTCATCGACTGCGCGGTCATCGGCGACGGCGAGCAGGCGGTCCTGGAGATCACCGAGATCATCCGCGCCTGGAAGGCCGAGGACCGCCCCGGCGGGCGCGAGGAACTCCTCTTCCGGCTCGCACGGACCGGCGGCGTGTACGTGCCGGGCTTCTACGACGTCGAGTACCTGCCGGACGGCCGGATCGGCCGCGTCGTACCCAAGCGGTCCGGCGTCCCGTGGCGGGTCTCCAAGCACACCGTCATGGACCTCGACGAGTGGCCGTACCCCAAGCAGCCGCTGGTCCCGCTCGCGGAGACCGTGCACGAGCGGATGTCCGTGGAGATCTTCCGCGGCTGCACCCGCGGCTGCCGCTTCTGCCAGGCCGGCATGATCACCCGCCCGGTGCGCGAGCGCTCCATCACCGGCATCGGCGACATGGTCGAGAAGGGGCTGAAGGCCACCGGCTTCGAGGAGGTCGGGCTGCTCTCCCTCTCCTCCGCCGACCACAGCGAGATCGCGGACGTCGCCAAGGGGCTCGCGGACCGCTACCAGGAAGACAAGATCGGGCTCTCCCTGCCCTCCACCCGCGTCGACGCGTTCAACGTCGACCTGGCCAACGAGCTGACCAGGAACGGCCGCAGGTCGGGGCTGACCTTCGCCCCCGAGGGCGGCTCCGAGCGGCTGCGCAAGGTCATCAACAAGATGGTCTCGGAGGAGGACCTGATCCGTACGGTCTCCACCGCGTACGGCAACGGCTGGCGCCAGGTGAAGCTGTACTTCATGTGCGGACTGCCCACCGAGACCGACGAGGACGTCCTCCAGATCGGCGACATGGCCGTCAAGGTCATCGCCGAGGGACGCAGGGTCTCCGGACAGAACGACATCCGCTGCACCGTCTCCATCGGCGGCTTCGTGCCCAAGCCGCACACCCCCTTCCAGTGGGCGCCGCAGCTCAGCGCCGAGGAGACCGACGCCCGGCTGCTGAAGCTGCGCGACAAGATCCGCGCCGACAAGAAGTACGGCCGCTCCATCGGCTTCCGCTACCACGACGGCAAGCCCGGCATCGTCGAGGGCCTGCTCTCCCGCGGCGACCGCCGCGTCGGCGCGGTCATCCGCGCGGTGTACGAGGACGGCGGCCGGTTCGACGGCTGGCGTGAGCACTTCTCGTACGACCGCTGGATGCGCTGCGCCGAGAAGACGCTGCCGGACTTCGGTGTGGACGTCGACTGGTACACGACACGGGAGCGCACGTACGAGGAGGTCCTGCCCTGGGACCACCTGGACTCCGGTCTCGACAAGGACTGGCTCTGGGAGGACTGGCAGGACTCGCTCGACGAGACCGAGGTCGAGGACTGCCGCTGGACGCCGTGCTTCGACTGCGGGGTCTGCCCCCAGATGGACACGCAGATCCAGATCGGCCCGACCGGCAAGAAGCTGCTGCCGCTGACCGTGGTGAAGTGAGCCGCACCGCCGGGTGACGTACGGGGCCGGGACGGACCGGCCCGGCCACCACGACGACCGACACGGGCCCGGCCGGGGCGACCACCCCGGCCGGGTTTCCGCGTGACGGCGGCACAATGGACCGATGCCGCAGTTCATCGCCCCCGACATCCGCCTGCACGCCTCCTTCCTCGACGCGATGGAGGAGTTCGTCGAGGAAGGCGCCGTCGAGCGCTCCCTGCTCCTCCACGAGATGGAGGAGTACGCGGCGACCTGGCACAGCCCCGAGGTCTTCGCCGCGTACTGCGAGCGGCTCAACGCCGAACCGCTGGAGGAGACCCCGCGCATCCAGGGCTGGGTGCCCTGCACCACCCTCTGGTACGCCGACGGCGACACCTTCCTCGGCCGCCTCGCCATCCGCCACCGGCTCAACCCGTTCCTGCGGGAACTCGGCGGCCACATCGGCTACGCCGTACGCCCCACCGCCCGCCGCCGGGGCCACGCGACGGCCATGCTCACCGCCGCGCTGCCGATCGCGCGAGCCCTGAGCATCGACTCCGTCCTCGTCACGTGCGACACCGACAACACCGCCTCGCGCAAGGTGATCGAGGCGGCCGGCGGGAAACTGGAGGACGAGCGCGGGGGAAAGCTCCGGTTCTGGATCCCCACGGCCGGTTGAGGCGCCCCGGCCGGGGTACGCGGAGTGTCCTGGCCTGTGGAACCGTCCGAGCACCGGGCGCGTACTCTGGGTAGTACAACGATCGTCCCGGCGCGGCGCCCGCACCCGAGATCACCCCGCACAGCGCGGGGCCGGTCCGGAACGCGGGGTGTTCCCCGCCGAAGATACGTCCAAGGGCGGCGCGTCACCGCGTACCGTCCGCACCGAGGAGAAGAACCACTGGGCAAGCGACAGCCCGAAGGCCCGCCGCCCGCACCGGCGGTGCAGCGCATCCGACTGCGCTACACCAAGCGCGGCCGCCTCCGGTTCACCAGCCACCGAGACTTCCAGCGCGCCTTCGAGCGGGCGCTGCGCCGCGCCGAGGTGCCCATGGCGTACTCGGCGGGGTTCACCCCGCACCCGAAGGTGTCGTACGCCAATGCCGCACCCACCGGCACCGGCAGCGAGGCCGAGTTCCTGGAGATCGCCCTGGTGGAGGCGCGCGACCCCGACAAGCTGCGAGAGCTGCTCGACGAGTCGCTGCCGACGGGTCTGGACATCATCGACGCCGTCGAGGCCCGTACCTCGGGACTCGCCGACCGGCTGACCGCTTCCGTATGGGAGCTGCGGCTGGACGGCGTCACCGACGAGGAGGCGGGACACGCCGTCTCCGCGTTCCTCGCCGCCGACACCGTCGAGGTGGAACGCCGTGCGAAGAACGGTCTGCGGACCTTCGACGCACGGGCCGCCGTGGCCGCCCTGGAGGTGGCTCGTCCACAGCCTGATAGGCCGGGGGACGGCCCCTGTGCGATACTGCGGCTGGTTGTTCGGCACGTGACACCTGCCGTGCGACCCGACGACGTCCTGTCCGGTCTCCGAGCTGTGGCCGACCTGGCGCCGCCGGTCCCCGCAGCGGTGACCAGGCTGGCGCAGGGGCTCTTCGACGAGGAGTCCGGCACGGTGACCGACCCGCTCGCGCCCGACCGCGAGGCAGCCCGGCCCGCCCCACCCAAGGCCGCCGGACTTGCCGCCGCGACGGCGCCGGAAGGTGCAGGTTCCGCGTAAGGCGGTCGTTGTAGCGCAGCCCTGTGACTCGGGAGCCACCTGGGTCGGGCGGCGTACTGACCAGAAGACTTTCGCCAGGCCGTACGTGACGTCGCGTACGGAACCGGCGACCCAGACATAACAGCTCCCGTGCGGCGCCCGCGCCCCGGACGGCGGCAATCGCGCACAGCGCGGGCCGCGGCCGGACCGGAATCAGGCGTGGCGCCCGGGAGCGTGACGGGAGAACCGCCCGCATGCTTGAGTCCACCGAACCCGGCACCCCCGGGGACACCAACGAAGAGAACAACTCGCCCAGCGACACGCTGCCGCCGCGCCGCAGGCGCCGGGCAGCGTCCCGCCCGGCGGGACCGCCCACCGCGGCGGCCGAGGTCAAGGACGCGTCGAGCGTCAGCGAGACCGTTCCGCAGGCCACCGAGGCTGCGGGGGCAGCCGAGTCCGTGGCGAGCGACACACCCGCCGAGGAGCCCGCCGCGCCGCCGCGTGCGCGCCGTCGCGCCACCCGTAAGACGGCGGCGCCCGAGCCGGTCGCCGAGGCCGCCGCGCCGGACGAGACTTCCGCCGAGGAGCCTGCCGAGCCGCCGCGTGCGCGCCGTCGTGCCACCCGTAAGACCGCCGCGCCCGAGCCGGTCGCCGAGGCTGCCGCGTCGGACGAGACTCCTGTGGAGGAGCCTGCCGCGCCGCCGCGCGCCCGTCGCCGCGCCACCCGCAAGGTCACGGCGCCCGAGACGGCCACGGAGCCGGTCGAGGCCACCGTCGAGGAGACCCCCGCGCCCGCCGCCGAGGCCGCTGTCGCCGCTGTCGCCCAGACCCCGGCCGAGGAGCCCGCGCCCGCCGCGCGCCCCCGCCGCCGCGCCACCCGCAGGGCCACCGCGCCCGCCGGTTCGCCGGAGGCCGAGGCCACCGCGGCCCCGAACGGCAACGGCGACGGAGCCCCCGGCGGCGAGAGCCTGCCGCGGGACACCGTCGACCGGATCGCCGCCGACGAGCCGGAGGTCCAGGCCGCCGAGAAGGCCGCCACCCGGGGCCGTACGCGCCGCAGGGCCACCGCACCGGCCACCGCGCCCGAGCCCGCCGCCGAGGCCGTGAGCCGCGCCGCCGAGCCCGTCACGGAGCCCGTCGCCGAGAAGCCCGCGGCACAGCAGAAGCCCGTCGCGGAGAAGTCCGCCACGCAGAAGCCCGTGCAGCGCGAGCCCGAGCGCGCCCCGCGCCGCCGCGCCGCCGGGCGGCCCGCCGTGGCCGTCTTCCAGGCGCCCGTCTTCACCGAGCCGATGTTCCAGACGCCGGAGACCGCCGCGGCGGCCGCGGCGGTCTCCGGACGGACCGACGCCACCGACGAGCTGGACGACGAGGAAACCGCGACGGCCCCGGCCGCCGTGGCGCCCGAGCCCGTCGCCGCGCCCGAGCCCTCGGGCCGCCGCAGCAGGCGCCGCCGCCGCGGCGAGTCCGCCGAGCCGGCGGCTGAGGCCGCGCCGGCCGCCGAGACCGCGCCGGCCGTGGTCGAGGCGCCGCGCGCGCCCGCCGTGGAGCCCGCGAACGAGAACGACGAGAGCGACGACGAGCCGGAGCGCTCCGCCGACGACGGCGCCGACGACTCCGACGAGTACGGCGACCGTCCCTCCCGGCGCCGCCGCCGGGGTGGCAGGCGCCGCCGCCGGGGCGAGTCCGCGGACACCGACGACACCACGGACGAGCGGCAGGAGGAGTCCTCCTCCGCCGAGCACACCGACGAGGCCGACGACGACCGGGACGCCCCCGCCGCCTCCGACGACGAGCAGGACGACGACCAGGAGGCGTCCTCGGGCGGCTCCTCCAGCAGCCGGCGCCGTCGCCGCCGTCGCCGTCGCAGCGCCGACGGCGGCTCCGACACCGAGCAGGGCACCGGGGGCGGTGACGACCCGGAGCGTACGGTCGTCAAGGTCCGCGAGCCGCGCGAACGCCGCGCCAAGGATACCGAGCGTGAGCCCGGCACCGGCGCCGACGAGGTCCAGTCCATCAAGGGCTCGACCCGTCTGGAGGCCAAGAAGCAGCGCCGCCGCGAGGGACGCGAGCAGGGCCGCCGCAGGGTGCCGATCATCACGGAGGCGGAGTTCCTCGCCCGCCGTGAGGCCGTCGAGCGCGTGATGGTCGTGCGCCAGCACGGCGAGCGCACCCAGATCGGCGTGCTTGAGGACAACGTCCTGGTCGAGCACTACGTCAACAAGGAGCAGGCGACCAGCTACGTCGGCAACGTCTACCTGGGCAAGGTGCAGAACGTACTGCCGTCCATGGAGGCCGCCTTCGTCGACATCGGCAAGGGGCGCAACGCCGTCCTGTACGCCGGTGAGGTCAACTTCGAGGCGCTGGGCATGGCCAACGGCCCGCGCCGGATCGAGACCGCCCTCAAGTCCGGCCAGTCGGTGCTCGTCCAGGTGACGAAGGACCCGATCGGCCACAAGGGCGCCCGTCTGACCAGCCAGGTCTCGCTGCCCGGCCGCTACCTCGTGTACGTGCCCGAGGGCTCGATGACCGGCATCAGCCGCAAGCTCCCCGACACCGAGCGCGCCCGTCTGAAGACCATCCTCAAGAAGATCGTCCCCGAGGACGCGGGTGTCATCGTCCGTACGGCCGCCGAGGGCGCCAGCGAGGACGAGCTGCGCCGCGACGTCGAGCGGCTGCAGGGGCAGTGGGAGGACATCAAGAAGAAGTCGAAGAGCGGCAACGCCCCGACGCTGCTCTACGGCGAGCCCGACATGACCGTCCGGGTCGTCCGCGACATCTTCAACGAGGACTTCTCGAAGGTCATCGTCAGCGGCGCCGACGCGTGGCAGACCATCAGCGGCTACGTCGCGCATGTCGCGCCGGACCTCTCCGACCGGCTGTCGCGCTGGACCAGCGAGGTGGACGTCTTCGCGACGTACCGCATCGACGAGCAGCTCATGAAGGCGCTGGACCGCAAGGTCTGGCTGCCCAGTGGCGGTTCGCTGGTCATCGACAAGACCGAGGCCATGATCGTGGTCGACGTCAACACCGGGAAGTTCACCGGCCAGGGCGGCAACCTGGAGGAGACCGTCACCAGGAACAACCTGGAGGCGGCCGAGGAGATCGTGCGCCAGCTCCGGCTGCGCGACCTGGGCGGCATCGTCGTCATCGACTTCATCGACATGGTGCTGGAGTCCAACCGGGACCTGGTGCTGCGGCGCCTGCTGGAGTGCCTGGGCCGGGACCGTACGAAGCACCAGGTCGCCGAGGTCACCTCGCTGGGCCTGGTGCAGATGACCCGCAAGCGGGTCGGCCAGGGTCTGCTGGAGTCCTTCTCCGAGACCTGTGTCCACTGCAACGGCCGCGGTGTGATCGTCCACATGGAGCAGCCGGTGGCGTCCGGTGGCGGCGGCAACGGCAAGCGCTCCAAGAAGCGCGGTCGCGGTGGCGCCGGCGCGGACCACGAGCACGACCACGACCACGAGGTGGCGGGTACGGCGGCGGAGTCCGACGCCGACCACGAGACCGAGTCGGAGGCCGAGCTCGCGGCGGAGGTGGCGGCCCCGGTCGCGTTCTCCGAGCCCGACTTCGTGCCGGACGAGGAACTGTTCAGCAGCGTCGCGGAGGCCGAGGCGGCCGTACGGGGCCGTTCGCGCCGCCGTGCGTCGCGCAAGGCGTCGGCCCCGGCCGGTTCGCCGAGGGCGGCGGAGCCGGAGGCCCGGACGGAGGCACCCGAGGCTCCTGCGGCACCCGAGGCGGCTCCGGTCGCCGAGGCGCCCGTGGAGGCCGCCGAGGCACCTGCCGCGGACGCGGCGCCCCAGGGCCGTACGCGCCGCCGTGCCACCCGTAAGGCGTCGGCCCCGGCCGGTTCGCCGAAGGTGGCCGACGCGGGGGCCCCGGCCGAGGTGGTCGTACCCGTGACCCCGGAGCCCGAGCCCGCCGCCGAGCCGGTGGCCGCGGAGCCTGCCGCCGCCGAGGAGGCGCCCGTGGCGGCTCCGCCGCGTGCGCGCCGCAGGGCGACCCGTAAGGTCACCGCCCCCGCCGGTTCGCCGTCGGGTACGGAGGAGGCGGCGATCGTCGTCGTGGAGGCGCCGGCGAAGGCCGACGCGCCCGCCGACACCACCAGCGCCGACACCACCAGCGCCGACACCACCACCGACGCGTCCGACGCGTCCGAGGCGCCCGCACCGGCCAAGAAGGCGGTCCGTAAGACGGCCGCCAAGAAGGCCCCCGCGAAGAAGACGGCCGCCAAGAAGACGACGGCCAAGAAGACCGTGGCGAAGAAGACGACGACGGCCAAGAAGGCGCCGGCCAAGGCGGCCAAGACGACCAAGGCGGCCAAGTCCACGGCCAAGGCGTCGAAGAAGACCGCCGCGGCCGAGCAGACGGCGCCCTCCGGCGTCACGGCCACCACCGAGGACTGATCCCCCTCGTCGCCCCACCGCCCTCCACGGGCGGTGGGGCGCTGGGGCTGGTTTGACCCCCTGTACAGCGGCCCCGTACTCTAAACCTTCGGTGTGTTCCTATGCGCGCCCACCTCTGAGCACCCACCTCCCGGATCTCCGGGGGAGGCCGCTCGTCCTGTCAGGACTGCCACGGGCCCCGGCCCGTGCGGGCGGCTGGCTTCAGAGGTTCCGTTCCGAGCGAGAGTGAGTTCCGCGTGTACGCCATCGTGCGCAGCGGTGGCCGCCAGCACAAGGTTGCTGTCGGCGACATCGTTGAGGTTGACAAGATTTCCACCGGCAAGGTCGGCGACACCGTCGAACTCAAGACGCTGCTCGTGGTCGACGGTGACGCGGTCACCAGCGACCCGTGGGTGCTGGACGGCATCAAGGTTCAGGCCGAGATCGTGGACCACCACAAGGGCGCGAAGATCGACATCCTTCGCTACAAGAACAAGACGGGTTACCGCCGTCGCCAGGGCCACCGCCAGCAGTACACGGCGATCAAGGTCACCGGCATCCCCGCGGCTGCGAAGTAAGGGACTGAGGAGACATGGCACACAAGAAGGGCGCATCGTCCACTCGGAACGGGCGCGATTCCAATGCTCAGCGGCTCGGCGTGAAGCGCTTCGGCGGTCAGGTCGTCAGCGCCGGTGAGATCCTGGTCCGCCAGCGTGGCACGCACTTCCACCCGGGCACCGGCGTCGGCCGTGGCGGCGACGACACGCTGTTCGCGCTGAACCCCGGCGCGGTGGAGTTCGGTACCCACCGCGGCCGCAAGGTCGTCAACATCGTTCCCGCCGCCTAGTAACCCTCCGGTACCTCTTCCGGTACCGGCGGGCAGGCAGGGCGCCTGTAGAACGATTCTTCGCGAGGGCGGACCTCACTTCCCGGAGACGGGAAGCGGGTCCGCCTTTCGCGCGTTACAGGTAAGACAATTCCGTATGTACTGGAGGCAATCCCCATGACCACCTTCGTGGACCGCGTCGAGCTGCATGTCGCCGCGGGTAACGGAGGCCACGGCTGCGCCTCCGTACACCGTGAGAAGTTCAAGCCCCTCGGCGGCCCCGACGGCGGCAACGGCGGCCGGGGCGGCGATGTGATCCTCGTCGTCGACCAGTCGGTGACGACGCTGCTCGACTACCACCACTCGCCGCACCGCAAAGCCACCAACGGCAAGCCCGGCGAGGGCGGCAACCGCTCCGGCAAGGACGGCCAGGACCTGGTCCTGCCGGTGCCCGACGGCACTGTCATCCTCGACAAGCGGGGCAACGTCCTGGCCGACCTGGTCGGCGAGGGCACCACCTTCGTCGCCGCCGACGGCGGACGCGGCGGCCTCGGCAACGCGGCGCTGGCCTCGGCCCGCCGCAAGGCACCCGGCTTCGCGCTGCTCGGCGAGCCCGGCCGGAGCGGCGACATCGTCCTGGAGCTGAAGACGGTCGCGGACGTCGCGCTCGTCGGCTTCCCCAGCGCCGGCAAGTCCTCGCTGATCTCCGTGCTCTCCGCCGCCAAGCCGAAGATCGCGGACTACCCGTTCACCACGCTCGTCCCCAACCTGGGTGTGGTCACGGCCGGTTCCACCGTCTACACCATCGCGGACGTCCCCGGACTGATCCCGGGCGCCAGCCAGGGCCGCGGCCTCGGCCTGGAGTTCCTGCGCCACGTCGAGCGCTGCTCCGTACTCGTCCACGTCCTGGACACGGCGACGCTGGAGTCGGACCGCGACCCGGTCACCGACCTCGATGTCATCGAGGAGGAGCTGGCGCAGTACGGCGGTCTCGGCGACCGGCCGCGCGTCGTCGTCCTCAACAAGACCGACATCCCGGACGGCAAGGACCTCGCCGAGATGATCAGGCCCGATCTCGAAGCGCGCGGCTACCGCGTCTTCGAGGTGTCGGCGGTGGCGCACCTGGGGCTCAAGGAGCTCTCGTTCGCGCTCGCGGAGATCATCGCCACGGCGCGCGCCGAGAAGCCGAAGGAGGAGGCGACCCGCATCGTCATCCGCCCGAGGGCCGTCGACGACGCCGGTTTCACCGTCATCCTGGAGGAGGACGGCATCTACCGGGTACGCGGCGACAAGCCCGAACGCTGGGTCCGCCAGACCGACTTCAGCAACGACGAGGCCGTGGGCTACCTCGCGGACCGGCTGAGCCGGCTCGGTGTCGAGTCCGAGCTGATGAAGGCCGGAGCACGGGCGGGCGACGGGGTCGCCATCGGCGCGGAGGACGACGCGGTCGTCTTCGACTGGGAGCCCACGATGATGGCCGGCGCGGAGATGCTGGGCCGCCGCGGCGAGGACCACCGCCTTGAGGAGCCGCGTCCGGCGGCGCAGCGGCGCCGGGACCGGGACGCCGAGCGTGACGAGGCGCAGCAGGCGTACGAGGACTTCAAGCCCTTCTGAGCCGGCCGGTGGCCGCGCGGTCCCTCCGGGCCGCGCGGCCACTCCGTACGCCTCTCATCTGTGACCCCCCGTGCTCCGACGTGAATCTTTTGTGGTCTCCTTCACGTACACCTCCCGGCCACGCACCGCGGACACACCGGTCTTCCCAGGTGAATCAGGGGTTGCGGGCCGGTGGCGCACGGCTGTGGTCCACCTTGCACGACGATTGCCGCGGGTGGGACCATCGCTACATCCTCTGAGCCCGCAAGGTAGGTCTGTCCTGTGTCTGCAACTTCCGCGCCGCCCGCGAAGCCCCGCACCACCGCTGTCGTCCTGGCGGGCGGTACCGGTCAGCGTGTGGGCCTGTCGATCCCGAAGCAGTTGCTGAAGATCGCGGGGAAGGCGGTCATCGAGCACACCCTGTGGATCTTCGAGCAGAGCGACTCGATCGACGACGTGATCGTGCTGATGGCCCCCGGCTACGTGCCCGACGTGGAGAAGATCGTCGCGAAGGCCGGACTGACCAAGGTCACCCGGGTCATCGAGGGCGGCACGACGCGCAACGAGACCACCGAGCGCGCCATCGCCGCGCTGAGCGAGGGTCTGGCGCCGGGCGAGGACCGTAACGTGCTGTTCCACGACGCGGTGCGCCCGCTGCTCTCGCAGCGTGTGATCAAGGACTGCGTGGACGCGCTGGAGCGCTACCAGGCGGTGGACGTGGCCATCCCGTCCGCCGACACCATCATCGTGACCCGTACGCACGGCGGCGACGGCGAGTTCATCACGGACGTCCCCGACCGGTCCCGGCTGCGCCGCGGCCAGACCCCGCAGGCGTTCAAGCTCTCCACCGTCCGCAAGGCGTACGAGGTCGCGGCGGACGACCCCAACTTCCAGGCCACCGACGACTGTTCCGTCGTGCTCAAGTACCTGCCGGACGTGCCGATCTACGTCGTGGCGGGCGACGAGTACAACATGAAGGTCACCCAGCCGGTCGACGTCTTCATCGCGGACAAGCTCTTCCAGCTCGCCTCCGCGAGCGCGCCCGAGCAGCCGTCCGAGGAGTCCTACCGCGAGCTGCTCACCGGCAAGACGCTGGTCGTCTTCGGCGGTTCGTACGGCATCGGCGCCGACATCGCCCAGCTCGCCGAGTCGTACGGCGCCAAGGTCTACGCGCTGGGCCGCTCCACCACCGGTACGCACGTGGAGAACCCGGAGCACGTGGACGACGCGCTCTCCCGCGCCTACGGCGAGACCGGCCGGATCGACTACGTGATCAACACCGCGGGTGTGCTGCGCATCGGCAAGCTGGCCGAGACGGACAACACCACGATCCAAGAGGCGCTGAACGTCAACTACCTGGCGCCGGTGCAGATCGCGCGCGCCTCGTACAAGTACCTGGTGGAGACCAAGGGCCAGTTGATGCTCTACACCTCCAGCAGCTACACCCGGGGCCGCGCCGAGTACAGCCTCTACTCGTCCACGAAGGCCGCCATGGTCAATCTGACCCAGGCGCTCTCCGACGAGTGGGCGGGCGAGGGGATCCGGGTCAACTGCGTGAACCCGGAGCGCACCGCCACCCCCATGCGCACCAAGGCGTTCGGCCAGGAGCCGGAGGGCTCGCTGCTCTCCTCCGAGGCGGTCGCGAAGACCTCCCTCGACGTGCTGCTCTCGGAGCTGACCGGCCACGTGATCGACGTACGGCAGCAGGATCCGACGCGCGGCGCCTCGGAGGCGTCCGACTTCGAGCAGGCGCTCGCCGCCGTACTGGACCGTCAGGGAGATGTGTAATACTTCTTGACAATCTTTGACAGGGCCTCTGTGGGTCGCGTATGCGCGAACCACGGAGGCCCCAGTTCGTGAAGTCGCGTCTTCACGCTTCCCTTGCAAGATCAACAGCCGGCACGGTCTGGAGCAGGTTTTCCGTGATTTCGACAGCTATCCGCCTGGCCCGCGTGGGCAGCGGATCAGAGCTGGCAGCCGCACTTCTTCTGGGTATCAGTTTCCCGTGCGTCATGCTCGCCGCGATAATCCCCAACCTCTGGTTCTTCGCGGCGGCCGCAGCCGTGACCTATCTCGCGGACACCTACCTGCACCAGCGCGGCAGCTACCTGGTCAACCGGCTCGCCAAGGTGCGCGCCGGTCTCTCGATCCGGTTCCTGATCCGGCAGATGCTGCTGGTGCTGCTGGTCGCCAGGTCGGGCCTCGGTGAGGACCGGATCTTCTATGTGACCGTCGTCATGGTGCTCCTGTTCTACGCGCTCCAGGCACCGCACGGCGCCATCGTCACCCTGCTCCGGCTGCGCCGCAGGCTGCCCGTGGTCACCCGGAACATCGACCTGGCCGGTGTCATCCGGATCCCGGACGCGCCGCCGCGTGGGCTGCTCAACCGCTCCGCCGAGAAGATGCTCCACCTCGACATCTTCGCCATGGTGGGCGTGATCATCACGCTCGGGACCCGCGACAACATCTACGGCTTCACCGGCCTCGGCCTCAGCCTGCTCCTCGCCGTCGGCTACATCGTCGCGCTCCTGCCCTACCTGCGGCCGAGCCGGCTCGTACCCAAGGCCGAGAAGGTGCTCGCGGCGGTGGACGGCTGGCTGGCCGAGTACCGGCCGACCGTGATGCTGTACTTCTCCGGCTCCAAGGAGTCCGCGTACCAGGTCAACATGTGGCTGGACACGATGGACCGGATGGAGGGCCGGCCGCTGATCGTCCTGCGCGAGCGGGCCATCGCCCAGCAGCTCGGGACGACGGACGTGCCGGTGCTCTGCGTCCCCGGCGGGGTGCACCTGATGAACCTGGACCTGTCGACCGTCCGGGTCGCGCTGTACGCGGCCAACGTCGGCAAGAACATCCACATGCTGCGTGTGCCCACCATGAAGCACGTCTTCATCGGCCACGGCGACAGCGACAAGCTGGCCAGCGTCAACCCGTACAGCAAGGCGTACGACGAGGTGTGGACGGCGGGCCGGGCAGGCCGCGACCGGTACGCGCTCGCCGACGTCGGGGTGCGCGACGAGGACATCGTCGAGGTGGGCCGCCCGCAGCTCGCCCCGATCGAGCCGTACAGCGGCGCGCAGCGCCACCCCGTCCCCACGGTGCTGTACGCGCCGACCTGGGAGGGCTGGGACGACAACCCCGGCAACACCTCGCTGCTGCTGGCCGGCGAGAACATCGTCAAGCGGCTCCTGAAGGCCGACAGCCCGGTCCGGGTGCTCTACAAGCCGCACCCCTTCACCGGGACCCGCAGCGCCAAGGCGAAGGCCGTGCACGAGCGGATCATCGCGCTGGTGGAGAAGGCCGCCGCCGAGCGGGCCACCGACGCCCGCTGGGCGAAGGAGAGCGCCGAGCTGAACGCGGACCGGACCGCCGCCACGGCGGAGCTGGCCCGGATCTCCGCGCGCCTCGGCGAGCTGATGGGCGCCGCGGACACGGGGCGTGACGAGGCCGAGCAGTCGCGGGACTCGCAGGCGGACCCGGCCAGGCAGGAGGAGCTGACCCGGCTGCGCCGCGAGTGGAACGGCGCGTACTGGCGCTCCTTCGGCTGGTGGGAGCACCGGGTCATCAGCGGCTCCGAGCCCGCGCTCTACGACTGCTTCAACGAGTCGGACGCCATGGTCTCCGACATCTCCAGCGTGGTGTCCGACTTCATCGCGAGCGGCAAGCCGTACGCGGTCACGGACTCGGCGGAGCTGGGCGCGGAGGAGTTCAAGCGGCAGAACACCGCCGTACGGGCCGCGGTCATCCTCTCCAACAGCGCGCGCGAGCTGGACGACCTGCTCGCCGCGGTCGCCGACCCGGCGGCCGACCGGCTGGCGGCCGAGCGCCGGGAGCTGAAGCGGTATCTGCTGGGCCCCGACGAGCCGACGTCGATGGAGCAGTTCGAGGCGGCGACCCAGGCACTGTCCGCGAAGTCCCTGGCGCGGAACGTGGGCGTCGAGCAGCGGCTCGGGGAGCCGGAGGCGGCAGCGGCGCCGGACGACTCGGCGCCGAGCGCGGAGAACAACGACCTGGACTCGCCCGTACGGGGCTGACCGGGGCGACGGACAGCAGGCCCGGCGGAGCGCTTTCGAGGAGCGCGCCGCCGGGCCTTTCCGTGTCCGCTGATCACCCGGCCCCTGTGATGGGCATCACAGGGGCCGGGTGATCGGGTAAGACAACCAACAATCGGTGCCACCTGTCTTGCATTCCGATGAACGAAATGTCAGTTCCTGATGTGAGTGTGATCGTCGGGGCATACGAAGCGATGCCCTACCTGATCCGCTGCCTGGAATCGGTGGAAGCCCAGACCTTGGGCGCCCACCGTATCGAGCTCGTCGCCATCGACGACGGCTCGGCCGACGGCACGGGGGAATTCCTGGAAGAGTTCGCGGCCCGCACGTCCATCCCGACCAGGGTGGTACGGCAGGCCAACTCGGGTGGCCCCAGCGGCCCCCGCAACGTCGGCCTCGGCCTGGCCCGGGGGCGCTACGTCTTCTTCCTGGACGCCGACGACTATTTGGGGGAGGAAGCACTGGAGCGCATGGTCGCCGTGGCCGACCGCGCTCGTACGGATGTGGTGCTGGGCAAGGTGGTGGGGGTCAACCGGGGTGCTCCCAGCTCGATGTGGCGGCGTACGGCCGACCGTGTCGACGTCCACAACTCGCAGGTCATCTACACGCTGAGCGCGCAGAAGCTCTTCCGCCGCGAGCTGATCGAGCGGCTGGGACTGCGGTTCGACGAGAGGTACAGGACCGGCGAGGACGCGCTCTTCACCATCGAGGCCTATCTCCGGGGCGACGGCGTCTCGGTGATCTCCGACTACACCTGCTACTACCTGGTCGGCAGGGGCGACGGCAAGCACGTGACCAAGTCCGGTGACTACACGCACCGGTTCGCCGCCGTGACGGCCCTGATGACCCGCATCGCCGAACTGGAACCGGCGGGCCCCAAGCGCGACAAGCTGATGGTCAGACCCTTCACCGTCGGGCTGATACAGCAGTTCGCGCACGGGATCGTCAAGGATTCCGAGGAGGTCAGACGCCACAAACTGGAGCTGGTCGCCCCGCTGATGGAGCGGTACTGGAACCCGGGCGTGGCGCGCCACATCAAGGTCGCGGAGCGGCTGCGGCTGGAGTGCGTGGCGCTCGGTCGGCTCGATCTGCTCGCCGACGTCCTGGCGTTCATCAAGGCGGAGACGGTGCCCGAGGTGGTCCACCGGGGCCGCGCCCGTACGCCGTACCTCGTCCTCCCGCACTTCGGGGAGCGCGGAACGGGGCTGAAGGACGCGTCGTACGAGGTGACGACCCGGGACTGGGTGGGCAAGCCGGGCCTGCGCCCCATAGAGCCGCCCCAGGCCGTCCGCCGGCGCAGATCGCTGGCGCGCAGGGTGGCGCGGCGGCTGCGTACCCAGGTGCGGAACCTCGCGCCGATGAGGAACCGCGTGGCGTAGGAGAGTTGGCGCGAAAACGGGGGCGCGGACGGTGGTACCGGGCCGCGCCCATGCGTGTACGGGCTCCGTCACGCACTCTTTCGCGCCCCCGCGCCGCGCCCCTTCACCCTTCCGGGGTGACCGGTAGCAGACGGCGCCGGAAAGCGTAGGTAAAATCGGACTGTCGGGCGACCCCCGGACAGCATCGCAATCACAGCAGGGGAAAACAGGAACAGTGAAGGCTCTCGTACTGTCCGGTGGGGCAGGGACCCGACTGCGGCCCATTACGCACACCTCGGCGAAGCAGCTCGTCCCCGTGGCGAACAAGCCGGTGCTCTTCTACGGCCTCGAAGCCATCGCGGAGGCGGGCATCACCGAGGTCGGCGTGATCGTCGGCGACACCGCGGACGAGATCCGCGCGGCCGTCGGTGACGGCTCGCAGTTCGGCATCGAGGTGACGTACCTCCAGCAGGACGCGCCGCTCGGCCTGGCCCACGCCGTCCTCATCGCCCGTGACTTCCTCGGCGACGACGACTTCGTGATGTACCTCGGCGACAACTTCATCGTCGGTGGCATCAGCGGCCTGGTGGACGGCTTCCGCGAGGAGCGGCCCGCCGCGCAGATCCTGCTCACGAGGGTCCCCAACCCGACCTCCTTCGGCGTCGCCGAACTGGACGGCGAGGGACGCGTGGTGGCCCTGGAGGAGAAGCCCGAGAAGCCCAAGAGCGATCTCGCGCTCGTCGGCGTCTACCTCTTCACCCCGGCCGTGCACGAGGCCGTACGGTCCATCGAGCCGTCCTGGCGCGGCGAGCTGGAGATCACCCACGCCATCCAGTGGCTGATCGACCAGCAGCGCGACGTCCGCTCCACGACCATCTCCGGGTACTGGAAGGACACCGGCAACGTCACCGACATGCTGGAGGTCAACCGCTCCGTGCTGGAGACGGTGGAGCCGCACTGCGAGGGTACGGTCGACGAGAGCAGCGAGATCATAGGGCGCGTGAGGATCGAGAAGGGCGCGAAGGTCACCGGCAGCCGCATCCTCGGCCCCGTGATCATCGGGGCGGACACCGTGATCAGCGACGCGTACATCGGTCCCTTCACCTCGGTCTCCGAGGGGTGCACGATCGAGGACAGCGAGATCGAGTACTCCATCGTGCTGCGCGGCTCCTCGCTCACCGGCGTCCGCCGCGTGGAGGCGTCGCTGATCGGCCGCGACGTCGAGATCACCCCCGCGCCCCGTAACCCGTCCGCCCACCGACTCGTCCTCGGTGACCACAGCAAGGTGCAGATCTCCTCATGACGACGCACAGGATTCTCGTGACCGGCGGCGCCGGTTTCATCGGCTCGCACTACGTCCGTACGGTGCTCGGCCCGCAGGGCCCCGGCGACGTCGAGATCACGGTTCTCGACAAGCTCACCTACGCGGGAAATCCGGCCAATCTCGACCCGGTCCGTGAGCACCCCGGATTCCGCTTCGTGCAGGGCGACATCTGCGACCCCGAGCTGGTCGGCAAGCTGATGGCCGAGCACGACCAGGTGGTGCACTTCGCCGCCGAGTCGCACGTGGACCGTTCCATCGACGGCGGCGCCGAGTTCGTCCGTACGAACGTCGTGGGCACCCACACGCTGATCGACGCCGCCCACCGCGCGGGCGTCAAGACCTTCGTGCACATCTCCACGGACGAGGTCTACGGCTCGATCGACGAGGGCTCCTGGCCCGAGACGCACCCGCTGGAGCCCAACTCGCCCTATTCCTCGGCGAAGGCGTCCAGCGACCTGATCGCGCTCTCGTACCACCGCACCCACGGCCTCGACGTGCGCGTGACCCGCTGCTCCAACAACTACGGGCACCACCACTTCCCCGAGAAGGTCATCCCGCTGTTCATCACGAACCTGCTGGACGGCAAGAAGGTGCCGCTGTACGGCGACGGCGGCAACATCCGCGACTGGCTGCACATCGACGACCACGTCCAGGGCATCGAGCTGGTCCGTACGAAGGGCCGCGCGGGCGAGGTCTACAACATCGGCGGCGGCACGGAGCTCTCCAACAAGGAGCTGACCGGCCTGCTCCTGGAGGCGTGCGGGGCGGACTGGGAGACCAGCGTCGAGTACGTCACGGACCGCAAGGGCCACGACCGCCGCTACTCGGTCGACTGCGCCAAGATCCGCGAGGAGCTGGGGTACGAGCCCCGCAAGGACTTCGCGACGGGCCTCGCGGAGACCGTCGCGTGGTACCGCGAGAACCGTGCCTGGTGGGAGCCGCTGAAGGAGCGTGCGGCCCTGTGAGCACCGGCACCCCCGACCCTGCGGGCACCTGGCTCGTCACCGGCGCCGGCGGCATGCTCGGCCAGGACCTGCTGGCCCGGCTCGCCGCCGCCGGGCGGCCCGCGGCCGGCCTGGACCGTACCGCGCTGGACATCACCGACCCCGCGGCCGTGCGCGCGGCCTTCGCGGCCCACGCGCCGGCCGTGGTGGTCAACTGCGCGGCCTGGACGGCCGTGGACGACGCCGAGTCCAAGGAGGACGACGCGCTCGCGGTCAACGGCACGGGCCCCCGGGTCCTCGCCGAGGCCTGCCGCGAGTCCGGCGCGATCCTGCTCCAGGTCTCCACGGACTACGTCTTCGCCGGTGACGGGGAGACGCCGTACGCGGAGGACGCCCCCACGGCGCCGCGCAGCGCCTACGGGCGGACGAAGCTGGCGGGGGAGCGCGCGGTCCTCGACACGCTTCCCGGGCGCGGCTACGTGGTCCGCACCGCGTGGCTGTACGGCGCGGGCGGCCCCAACTTCGTCCGTACGATGATCAAGCTGGAGGGTGTCAAGGACACCCTGGACGTGGTGGACGACCAGCGCGGGCAGCCCACCTGGACCGGCGATCTCGCCGACCGGCTGGTCGCGCTCGGCGGGGCGGCGCTCGACGGGACGGCGCCCGCGGGCGTCTACCACGGCACCAGCGGCGGCGGGACGACCTGGTTCGGTTTCACCCAGGAGATCTTCCGGCTGCTCGGCGCGGACCCGGAGCGGGTCCGCCCGACGACCAGCGAGGCGTTCGTCCGGCCGGCGCCCCGGCCCGCTTACAGCATCCTCGGTCACGACCGGTGGAATCCAGCCGGAATCGAACCCATCCGCGACTGGCGTGCCGCGCTCGCCGAGGCGTTCCCCGCGGTGCTGGCGGCCGAGCGCCAAACGGGTGTTACTGGCCAGTAGATGTTTACGTGCAGACTGTAGGCCCACTATGTTCACTGAGAATCAAACCTATGGATTGTTGATTCTCAGTGAAGGGCCCCTTACGTGGATCGCCACGGCTTCTTGCGCCAAATGCACCGTGTGTACAAGCCCCGCACCTATCTGGAGATCGGGGTCAATGACGGGCGAAGCCTGGCGCTCTCCCGGGTTCCGTCCGTCGCCGTGGACCCGGCCTTCAGAGTCGTCACGGACATCAGTTGTGACGTCCACCTGGTCCGGGCGACCAGCGACGACTTCTTCGCCCGCAAGGACCCGCTGATCCACCTGCGCAACGGCCGCAACCCGTTCCGCGCGCTGGCCCGCCGCGACCCGGTCAACCTGCTCGGCGGGGACCCGAAGCTGGAGCTGTCGTTCATCGACGGCATGCACCTCTTCGAGTTCGCGCTGCGCGACTTCATGAACGTCGAGAAGCACTCCCGCTGGTCCAGTGTGATCGTCCTGGACGACATGCTGCCCCGGGACGTCGACGAGGCGGCGCGCGACCGCCACACGAAGTTCTGGGCGGGCGACGTCTACAAGGTGGCGCAGGTGCTCCGGCGCTACCGCCCCGACCTGCTCGTCGTCGACGTCGACACCGAGCCGACCGGGGTGGTGGCGATCTTCGGCGCCAACCCCGAGTCCACGGTGCTGAAGAACGCGTACGACAAGATCATCGAGGAGTACGTCGTCCCGGACCCGCAGGACGTCCCGGACGAGATCCTCGTGCGCAAGAACGCCGTACGCCCCGAGGCGCTGCTCGGGGCCGGCTTCTGGCCCGCGCTGAACCGGGCCCGTAACCTGCGCCGTCCGCGCTCGGCGTTCACGCCGCTGCGTCGGCAGATCGAGGCCGTCACCGGCTGACCGCCTGACCGCCACATGGCATGAGGAAGGGCCGGAGCGTTCGCTCCGGCCCTTCCTCATGCCCGGGGCCCTATGCCCTCACAGGACGCCCCGTCAGGCGCGCGCTGCCAGCTCCGCGTAGTACGCCCGGCACTCCTCGTACGACGGCAGCAGGCCCTGGGCCTCGGCCTCGGCGAGGGTCGGGGCCGCCGCGTCCTTGTCGGAGAGCAGCGGCGTGATGGACTCGGGCCACTCGATGCCGAGCGCCGGGTCCAGCGGGTTCAGCCCGTGCTCACGGCCCGGGGCGTACCCCTCCGAGCACAGGTAGACCACCGTGGCGTCGTCGGTCAGCGCCATGAAGGCGTGCCCCAGACCCTCGGAGAGATAGACCGAGTGGTGGTCCACGTCGTCCAGGCGTACGGCCTCCCACTTGCGGTACGTCGGGGAGCCCACCCGGATGTCCACGATCACGTCGAGGACCGCGCCGCGTACGCACTTCACGTACTTGGCCTGGCTGGGCGGCACATCGGCGAAGTGGATGCCCCGCAGCGTGCCCCGGCTGGAGACCGAGCAGTTGGCCTGCGCGAGGTTCAGCGAGTGGCCGGCCGCCTCGGCGAAGTCGGGGGCCCTGAACCACTCGTGGAAGCTGCCACGGCTGTCCGGGAAGACCTTCGGTTCATGCACCCAGGCGCCTTCGACGGAGAGCTGCCGCATGTGATCACGTCCTTGCTGTTCTGTTCGGAGTTCCGAGCGTCGGAGTTCCGGAGGTCGGAGTTCCGTGTGGGGGTACGGAGCGGGGTGGGGGTACGGAGCGGAGTGGGGGAGGCCCGTCAGATGCGGGCCGCGAGGCGGCGCACCTTCTTGCGCGCCGCGGCGGGCAGCCTGCGGACGATCGGGCCGCCGGCCGAGCGCAGCACCTTCCGCAGTGTCGCCCTGCGGCGCTTCACCGCCACCACGCGCACCAGGAGCGGGTCGACTTCACCGAGACCGCTCTGGTCGAGCCGGATCCGGCCGCCCGCGGCCACCGGCACCTCGCAGATGTCCAGTTCGGGCCCCTTGGGGCCGTCGAGCTTGACCGAAAGACGCGCCTGGCCCTCGGCCAGACCGGCCACCTTGCCGGGCACCTCCAGATGGGCCCTGCCGTGGTCGGGGCGGAGCGTCGCCGGGTGCGTGCGCTTCGTACCGTCCGCGGAGGTCAGCACCAGCTCGACGGCGAGGGAGGCGGACTTCGTACCGGTGAAGATCTCGAACCGCAGCTCGGAGTGGGAGCCGGGCATCCGCAGCGGGGGGCGCTCCGCGAGATACGTCGCCATCTTCTTGGCGCGGCCCGCGACATCGAGCGTGAGGTTGCCGTGCGGGTCGGTGAAGTACGGGATGACCGGACGCGCGGGCGAACCGAGCACCGCCGGGAGGCACTTGGCGTCCACACCGGGGGCGCGGTCGGCGCCGAGCCGGGCCTTGCGGACGATGCCGAGGCCGCGCAGCGGGACCCAGATGTCCCAGAAGCCCCTGGAGACCCGGCCGCGCCCCTTGACCGCCTCGCTGGTGACCGTACCGGTGCCGTGCAGCACGACCTCGTACGTCTCCTCGGCGTCCGCGGCGGCGCCGGCCGGCGGCGCGACCTTCTCGATCTTCGAGGTGAAGTCGGCGGGGCAGGGCCACTCGACGGCGGTCTCCCGGTTGCGCAGGGAGAGTTCGCCCTTGTACGTGTCCATGTCGTCGGTGACGTCCAGGAGTTCACCCTCGGGCAGCAGCCCCTCGGTGATCTCCGGGTGGACGAAGTACCGCTTGTCGCGGCGCACCAGGCGCAGCGGTTGCTGGTCCTCGCCGTGCACGAGGCGGCCGGTCACGGAGAGCGCGACCCGGCCGTCCGGCTGCCAGTCGAACTCCTCCAGGCGCGCCGTGGCCTTCACCGACTTGGCGAACCGGGCGAGCTTCACCAGCCCCTGGCGGTCGTCGGAACGCAGCAGGGTGGAGCGGAGCCGGACCAGCGCGCCGAGCCCGTTGTGCACGCCGTCGTTGATGAAGTCCTTGACGAGCGGCTGGATCGCGTCGACCATCTCGTCCAGGTACGCGGGCTCGTACTTGAGGACCGAGGGCTCGCTCAGCCGGCCGAGCATCTCGACCCGGTAGAAGCGGCGCAGCAGCCGGTCCCGGAACTCGCCCGGCTCGGTGTTGTCGACGACGACGTCGAGCACCTCGCGGAGGTTGCCGTAGTAGCCGGACGGTACGAGCTTGGCGGAGCCGGCGTTCTGGCCGTCGTCCCGCTTCGAGTAGTAGTAGCAGGTGTAAGTCCCCAGGATCGACACGACCTTGGCGGGGAAGTACGTCTGCATCATGTAGAGCTGGTCTTCAAGGCGCCGCTTGCCCTCGGGGTACGCGATGTTGTTCTCGCGCAGGAACTCCGTACGGAACATCTTGTGCGGGGTGAGGCTGTCGTACAGGGGCGCGTTGGTCAGGTCGCACTTCTCGCGGTTCGACTTGAACACGCCGTGCGGGACGCCGCGGAAGTTCGAGGCGACCTTGCCGATCACGATGTCCGAGCCGTTGCGGTGGCCCATCTCGTAGAGCCGTCGCAGCGCGTCCGAGGCCATGTGGTCGTCCTGGTCGACGAACTGGACGTACTCGCCCTTCGCCTCCGCCACACCGATGTTTCTGGGCTTCCCGGGCCACCCCGAGTTCGGAATATGGATCACCCGGAAGTGCGGGTGCTCGGCGGACAGCTTGTCCAGCCGCGCGGGGGTGTCGTCCGTCGAGCCGTCGTTGACGAAGAGCACCTCGAAGTCCGCCGCCGGCAGCGTCTGGGCCAGCAGTGAATCGATGCACGGATCGATGTACTTACCCGGGTTGTACACCGGAATGACGACGCTCACTTTTACTGGCATTACTTGAAGGCCCATCTGTGTTGTCGGTGCACGGGGTGCGGTGCGAGTGGGGGGAGGCGCGGCCATCGGCGGAGGGGTGCGGGCGCCGGGCTGCCAGCTTATCTCCGCGGGGGGCTCACGATGTTTCCCGACCGTTCTTACACCTGACAGACTGCTGTCAGGTGTCTCCGGTTGCACCGGCGGCGCGGATTGACGCCGTGTTTCCCGGTCGCCGGGCGGGATCGCCGCCGCCCCTCCCGCGCTCGTCCCGGCGTCGCGGCCCCTCACCTCAGGGGTGTCCCGGCCCCTCCACCTCAGGGGTGTCCCGGCCCCTCCACCTCCGGGTGTCCCGGCCCCTCCACCTCCGGGTGTCCCGGCCCCTCCACCTCCGGGTGTCCCGGCCCCTCCACCTCCGGGTGTCCCGGCCCCCCACCTCCGGGTGTCCCATCCGCTCGTACCCGGGTGTCCCAGCCCCTGAAATGATCCGCCGCCCCGGACGGCCCGCGCGTAGGCTGACCGGCGGGGACATACACCGGTGGCGGGACCGGAGCCCGGTGGCGAGAGCAGAGGCAGAGCGCGTGGCAGCGGCACGGCAGCAAGTGGTGGCACGGCAGGACGCGGTCGAGCGGGCCCGCAGGATCGTCGTCAAGGTCGGCTCCTCCTCACTCACCACCGCCGCGGGCGGGCTCGACGCCGACCGGGTCGACGCCCTGGCCGACGTGCTCGCCGCCGTACGCACCACCGGCGACCGGGAGGTCGTGCTCGTCTCCAGCGGCGCCATCGCCGCCGGGCTCGCCCCGCTCGGGCTCGACCGCCGCCCCCGGGACCTGGCCCGCCAGCAGGCCGCCGCCAGCGTCGGCCAGGGGCTGCTCGTCGCCCGCTACACCGCCTCCTTCGCCCGCTACGGGGTACGCGTCGGCCAGGTGCTCCTCACCACGGACGACACCAGCAGACGGGCCTCCTACCGCAACGCGTACCGCACCCTCGACCAGCTCCTCGGCATGGGCGCGCTCCCCGTCGTCAACGAGAACGACACCGTCGCCACCGACGAGATCCGCTTCGGCGACAACGACCGGCTGGCCGCGCTCGTCGCCCATCTCGTACGGGCCGACCTGCTCGTCCTGCTCTCCGACGTCGACGGGCTGTACGACGGCGACCCCAGCAGGCCCGGCACCTCCCGGATCGCCGAGGTGCGCGGCCCCGCCGATCTGGCGGGCGTCACCATCGGCAGCACGGGCCGGGCCGGGGTCGGCACCGGCGGCATGGTCACCAAGGTCGAGGCCGCCAGGATCGCCGCCGCGGCCGGCATCCCCGTCGTCCTCACCTCCGCCAGCCGCGCCGCCGACGCGCTCGCTGGGCGCGACACCGGCACGTACTTCCACCGCACGGGACGCCGCTCCGCCGACCGGCTCCTGTGGCTCGCGCACGCCTCCACCCCGCGGGGCGCCCTCACCCTGGACGACGGTGCCGTACGGGCCGTCGTCGAGCGCCGCACCTCGCTCCTGCCGGCCGGGATCGCCGCCGTCGAGGGCGAGTTCGGCGCGGGCGACCCGGTGGAGCTGCGGGACACCGAGGGCCGCGCGGTCGCCCGCGGGCTGGTCAACTTCGACGCCAAGGAGATCCCCCAGCTCCTCGGCCGCTCCACCCGCGAGCTGGCCCGCGAGCTGGGTCCCGCCTACGAGCGCGAGGTCGTACACCGGGACGATTTGGTCATCCTGCATCCCTGACCCGCCCCTGAAACGGCTGAAACTCCGGCCATTGAACTGGGACCTTTACCAAAACCGCCCCATCTACCGCCCGGGACTGGTCAACTCTGTCCCAGGGGTTCGAGCGGGTTACAGCACGACGACGCAGCAAACAGGAGGCCGCTGGTGAGACGAGCGCGCCCGGGGGCGGTGCCCCGAGGGACCGGGGGAAGCCCCCACGCCCGGAGGGCCACAGGCGGGCAACGAGCCCTGATCAGCGTCGAAGTGGGGGATCCCACCGATGACACCGCCGCCGGCGCCGACGGTACGGCGGACACCTCCGGCGCGGCCGGGGAGCGGCGCCAGGGGGACACCGCGGCGACGGCGGACGCGCGCCAGGTCTCCAAGCTCTGGCACATCACCCTCAGCGTCTCGGGCCCCGAGAGCCCGCTGACGGAGGTCAGGCGCGGCCTGGAACAGCTCGCGCACGACCATCCCTTCCTGCTGACGAGCAGGTACGCCACCGACCACGCGGAGATCCGCTACTGGGAGGAGGCCAGGGACCTGCACGACGCCGCCGCGGTGGCGCTGCGGCTCTGGGGCGAGCACCGGTCGAGCGCCCAGCTCCCGCCGTGGGTGATCGTCGGGCTGGAGGTCATCGACCGGGAGACGTACCACCAGCGCATCGCGGAGGGGTACGGTCCGCCGCCGGCGGCGCCGGTGGGCGTCCATCCCTTCTGAGACCCATCCCTTCTGAGACCCATCCGTTCTGAGCCCCATCCGTCCCGGGGCCCGGCCGTCCCGGGGCCCATTCGTCCCGTACGGCCTGCGAGGGCGCCGCACGGCGTCTCGCAGTGCGGAATACGTGCGGAATGCCCGCAGGGCGCGCACTACCCTGCGGGCATGACCTCGCTCTCGCCGTACGACAATCTCTCCCCGGTCGTCAGGGCCGCCTACCGGTCCCGCTCCGCCGCCGCCGACCTCGCGCCACTGCCGCGCGCGGCCAAGGACGACGCGCTGCTGGCGATCGCGGACGCGCTGGAGGTCCGTACGCACGAGATCGTCACGGCCAACGCCGAGGACGTCGCGCGCGCCAGGGAAGCCGGCACCGCCGAGTCGGTCATCGACCGGCTGACGCTGACCCCGGAGCGGATGCGGGCCATCGCCGCCGACGTACGGGACGTGGCCGCGCTGCCCGACCCGGTCGGCGAGGTCGTCCGCGGCTCGACCCTCCCCAACGGCATCGACCTGCGCCAGGTGCGGGTCCCGCTCGGCGTCGTCGGGATCATCTACGAGGCGCGCCCCAACGTCACCGTGGACGCCGCCGCGCTCTGCCTGAAGTCGGGCAACGCCGTGCTGCTGCGGGGCTCCTCCTCGGCGCTCTCCTCCAACACCGCGCTCGTACGGGTGCTGCGCGACGCCGTGGGCGGCGCCGGGCTGCCCGCCGACGCCGTACAGCTCGTGCCCGGCGAGGGCCGCGACGCCGTACAGGAGCTGATGCGGGCGCGCGGCCTGGTGGACGTGCTGATCCCGCGCGGCGGCGCCTCCCTGATCCGTACGGTCGTCGAGGACTCCACCGTCCCCGTCATCGAGACCGGCACCGGAAACTGCCATGTGTACGTGGACGCCGACACCGACCTCGACATGGCCGTCTCCATCCTCATCAACTCCAAGGCGAGCCGCCCCAGCGTCTGCAACGCCGCCGAGACCCTCCTCGTCCACCAGGACGTCGCCGCCGCCTTCCTGCCGCGCGCGCTGGACGCGCTGGCCGAGGCAGGGGTCACCGTCCACGCCGACGAGCGGGTACGGGCGTACGCGGCCGGGACGAAGGCCACGGTCGTGGCGGCCACCGAGGACGACTGGGAGACCGAGTACCTCTCGTACGACATCGCCGCCGCGGTGGTGGACTCGCTGGACGCGGCCGTCGCCCACATCCGGCTCTGGTCCTCGGGCCACACGGAGGCGATCGTCACCACCTCGCAGGCCGCCGCCCGCAGGTTCACCCAGTTGGTCGATTCGACGACGGTCGCCGTGAACGCGTCCACGCGGTTCACGGACGGGGGCCAGTTCGGCTTCGGCGCCGAGATCGGGATCTCCACCCAGAAACTGCACGCGCGCGGGCCGATGGGACTGCCGGAGCTGACCTCCACGAAGTACATCGTGACCGGGGACGGACACACCCGGTGAGTACCGGAACGGCGCGGCCGGCGTGTGACGAATACGAAGCGGGATAGTTCGGACTCCGCCTGCCCAAAACCACGTCCCAGGTCTACTCTGAAGAGGTGCCGGACGACGTGGGGGGCAGGCCGTTCCCGGACGGCTGGGAGCCCGACGACGACCGCGGAGGCGCGGATCAGGACTTCGCCTCCGTGGTGTTCGACGAGGACTTCGTCAAGGCCGCCACCATCCACGAACCCTCCGCCGTCGAGCGGCTGCTCTCGGCCGCCCAGGCACGCGCCGAGGCCGAGGCGGCCCGCGCGCGCTCCGGCGGAGGAGCGGACGGGGACGAGCTGTACGAGGAGCTGTACGGCCGGGACGGCGCGTACGGCCCCGACCCCGGCTACGGGGAGCACGACCCGGACGACCCCGACGCGTACGCGGGCCCGTACGGCCGCTACGGCGGCACCCTGCGGCCCTACCGGGGCACCGCGCGCTGGCACCGGCCCGTCGCCTGGCTGCTCGCCCTGCTGATGGGCATCGGGATGGTCGCCCTCGCCTTCACGGCCGTCTACCGGGGCGCCTCCAGCAGCCGCGACGACCAGGTGCCGCAGCCCGCCAGCACCGGGATCGACAATCCGGGGGCGATCGGGCCCTCGGCGCCCGCGACCCGGAGCGCGCCGGAGGTCTCCGCGGTGCCGCGGACGCCGTGAGAGGGACGCCGCGCACACCGTGATCGAGGTGCCGCGCACGCCGTGACGGGGCGCCGCGGACGTCACGGCAGGGCCTCCCGATACCCGAACGGCCGAACGGGTGTCATGCGGAACCTGACGGTCGGCCCGGCGTTTACGTTCGCCTCCGCAGACCTACCCTCAAGGTATGGCAGGGCGTGGAGACCCACCCGAGGGGGAGCATCCTGAGGGGCTCCCCGGAGGCGAGGACGACGAGTACCGCTCGGTCGTCTTCGACGAGTCGTTCATCCGGGCGGCCCGGCTCCAGGAGTACTCCGCGCGGGAGCGCATGGGCGATCACGCCCACGCCGTCCGCAGGCTGCCGCCAGGACCGCCGCCCGCCCCCCGGCGCCGGCGGAGGTTCAGGAACGGCCCGCGCCAGTTCCTGCTGCTCCTGCTGATCCTCGCGGTGGCCTTCGGCACCGCGATCTATCTGGGGCTGCGCAACCCGTACCGCCCGCCAGCCCTCCGCGCCGTCGAGCCGGCCCGCACCTCCGTGATCCCGCTCGCCCCCGAGGGACCCGTACCGGGCGGTGCGCCCGCCGACCTCCTCGCCCGTAGCCCCGCCGCGCAGTTCCGTTCCGGCGCGGCGGGGATCACCCTGCCCGCCGCCCGGACGGTCGGGGACTTCGCGGAGGGCCAGGTGATGGCCGCGCTGAGCATCGTCAAGGACTATCTCGTGGCGTCCTCGCTCGACCCCGACGTCCTCGCGGGGCGCTCCCTGCGACCCGTACGGGTACTTCTCGACCCCGAGCAACTCGCCCAGTTCGACCGCAGCTTCACCGACCCGGCCGACGACGGGCGCCACGACCCGATCGGCTGGCTGGTCCGCTTCGACCCGGCGAAGGTGGCGCGCGCCGACGACCAGGTGCGCGTCCACGGCACGTTGCGGTACGAGGAGACGGACCCCGGGACGCTGGAGGTCAGCACGGACCACGTCTTCGTCTATCCGCTGCGGCCCGCCGCCTCGGTCGGCCACCCCGTACGGGACGCCTCGCTGTTCACCGTCCGGCGCGAGATGCGCTTCCGCTTCGGCGTGGAGGACCTGCCCAGGCATCAGGCGCAGGTGGTGACCAGCGAGGTCCAGGCCGGGCCCCAGTCCTGCTCGGCCGAGCCGCCGCGGACGCTGCGCCCGCTGCTCGCGGGCGAGCGCGCCCGGCCGCACGATCCGGCCGTGACCGATCCGTACGCGACGGGCCCGGCGCATACGGCGCTCTGCGGCGCGCTCTCCCGTGCGGCGGAGCCGAGCCCGTCACCCTGACGGAGGCGGTCCCGGGTCAGTCCTTGACCGGCCCCTTGCCGCTGCCGCTGTCACTTCCGTCGTCGTCGCCGTCCGTGGACGCGCCGCCGTTGCCGTTGCCGTTACCGCCGCTGTTGCCGCCGCCCGTGAACCGGTCGCGCAGCTTGCCGCCCAGGTCGCCCGCACCGCCCGCGATGTCGCCCACCAGCTTCATCAGCGGGTCCTTGCTGTTGCGGACCGTGTCCGCGTAGTGCGAGGCGGAGTCCCGGAACGAGTCCGTGACCGAGGTGTCCTTGTCCTCCTCGCGGCGCGGGTAGTGACCGTCCATGACCCGCTGGTAGTCCCGGCTCTCGGACCACTTCTTCAGCTCGGCGGCCCGCACCGTGGTGAAGGGATGAGTGCGCGGGAGCACGTTGAGGATCTTGAGGACGGAGTCCCGCAGGTCGCCGCCCTCCTCGTACTCCTTGGCCTGCTCCAGGAACGCGTCCACGTTCATCTCGTGCAGGTGGTTGCCGCCGGCGATCTTCATCAGACCGCGCATCGACGCCCGCGTGTCCTGGCCGACCAGCAGCCCGGCCCGGTCCGCCGACAGCTCCGACTTGCGGAACCACTCCCGCAGCGCCGTCACGATCGCCATGATCGCGACATTGCCCAGCGGGATCCAGGCGACCTTGACGGCGAGGCTCGTGAGGAAGAGCAGTATCGTGCGGTAGACGGCGTGTCCGGAGAGGGCGTGGCCCACCTCGTGGCCCACGACCGCCCGCATCTCCTCCTCGTCCAGCAGCTCCACCAGCCCGGTGGTGACCACGATGATCGGCTCGTCCAGACCGATGCACATCGCGTTGGGCCGCGGGTCCTGCGTCACGTACATCGCGGGGACCTTCTCCAGGTCCAGGATGTAGCAGGCGTCCCGCAGCATGGTGTGCAGATGGGCGAACTGGGCCTCGCCCACCCGCACCGAGTCGGAGAGGAAGAGCAGCCTCAGGCTGCGCTCCGGCAGCAGCGCGCTGAGCGCCTTGAACACCGTGTCGAAACCGCTGAGCTTGCGCAGGGCGACCAGCGCCGAGCGGTCCGCGGGGTGTTCGTACGCCCGGGAGGAGATTCCCGGGAAGCGTTTACGCTGCCGGCTGGGCACATTCTCGCTGCCCGTCGCCTCGTTGCGGTCTTCGGTCATGGATATCCCCTGTTCGTACGAGTCCAGAATCCAAGGCTCGTCCCCCCTGACGGCCCCCAGCCTAGGCGCTGGGTCTACCGTGTGGCGGGGGCCTGTGGATGAGGTTGCCGGGGCAGCGCCCGGATCTCAGCCGGAAAGAGACCGAGGAGCACCACCGTCATGCCGGAAACCGCCGCCCTGCTCGCCGCCGTCTCCGATCAGCAGGGGGCGGGCAACACGCTGCGGATCGTGTTGGTCGTTCTGCTCGTGGGAGCAGCGCTGCTCGCCTGGTTCCTGCTGCGCGGATACCGCGACAACGACCACAACGACTGAGTCGGCGTGAGCGTGCCCAGGGGGCCCGCATACGATGTGGGCGAAGTCTCCGCAGACCTCAGGAGAGTCCAGCTCTCCGGAGAATCCAGACCCCCGAGGAAAAGGGCCCGTAGAAGATGAGCCTCACCAGCACCGCCGCCCACCTGGTCACGCTCGCCGAGGGCGCCGAGATGGGCGGCAACCACGAAAGCCTGAATCCGGTTCTCGTCGGCGGCGGCGCCCTCTTCGCGCTGCTTCTGCTGCTGTGGATCACCACGCGCTTCAACCGCGACCGCTGACACCGGGCCGTACGCGTGTGCCAGTAGGCTCTGGGCGTATGGGAGACCAGCAAGCGTCGAGCGGTCGCGGACCGGCAGGGCCGGGCGGACCGGAGCAGGGGCCCGGCCCCGGATCCGAGCGCGGCAGGCGCCGACTCGGCGTCATGGGCGGCACCTTCGACCCGATTCACCACGGACACCTCGTGGCGGCCAGCGAGGTGGCCTCGCTTTTCCATCTCGACGAGGTGGTGTTCGTGCCGACCGGTGAACCGTGGCAGAAGAGCCAGCGCGCGGTGTCACCGGCCGAGGACCGCTATCTGATGACGGTCATCGCGACCGCGTCCAACCCGCAGTTCTCGGTCAGCCGGATCGACATCGACCGCGGCGGCGCCACGTACACGATCGACACGCTGCGGGATCTGCGGTCCCTCAACGACGACGCCGACCTCTTCTTCATCACGGGCGCCGACGCCCTCTCGCAGATCCTGAGCTGGCGGGACCACGAGGAGCTGTTCTCCCTCGCCCATTTCATCGGGGTCACCCGGCCGGGCCATGATCTGACGGACGACGGACTGCCCAAGGGCGGGGTCTCCTTGGTGGAGGTTCCCGCGTTGGCCATCTCGTCGACCGACTGCCGTGGGAGGGTCGCGAAGGGCGATCCCGTCTGGTACCTGGTGCCGGACGGTGTCGTGCGCTACATCGACAAGCGGCAGTTGTACCGCGGCGCCTGAGCCACTGAGAGGGGCACCGGTGAACGACCAGCAGCAGCCGTACGACCCGTACGGCCCCTACTACACGCAGCCCCAGATCGTCGGTTACGACGAGTACGGGCAGCCGGTGTACCAGCAGTCCCCGCAGCAGCAGTACGACGCCTACGGGCAGCCCGTGCCGCAGCAACAGCAGGCACAGCAGCAACAGGGTTACGGCTACGACCCGTACGCCCAGCAGCAGGAGCAGCAGCAACAGATCCCGCAGCAGTACGACCCGTACGCGCAGCAGGTGCCGCAGCAGCAGGCGCCACAGCAACAGGCGTACGGCTACGACCCGTACGGGTATGACACCGGCCAGCAGCAGGCCCAGCAGGCCCAGCAGGCCCAGCAGGCCCCGGGGCAACAGCAGCAGGCCGTGCCGGAGGCCCCGGTCGCCGTCGACCGGCCGCCGACCGCTCGGACACCCGAGCCCGCACCCGCCCCGGCACCCGCACCCGCCGAGCCCGCGCGCGGCGCCGAGTCCGAGCAGCCCGCCGTACCGGGGCAGCCCGCCGTACCGGGGCAGCGGCGTCCCGACGGTGAGGAACGCGACTACAAGACCGAGCAGTTCGCGTTCATAGAGGAGCCCGCCGAGGACTCCGAGGACGTCATCGACTGGCTCAAGTTCACCGAGAGCCGCTCCGAGCGGCGCGAGGAGGCCAAGCGCCGCGGACGCAGCCGCGTGGTGGCCCTCGTCGTCGCCCTCGCGCTGGCGGTCACCGGCGGCGTCGGCTACCTCTGGTCCGCGGGCAAGCTGCCAGGCATGTCCTCGTCGGACGCGCCGCAGACCACCGCCTCGGGGACACAGAAGCGCGATGTGATCGTCGTGCACCTGCGCAGCACCAAGCAGAAGGACACCTCCACGGCGCTGCTGGTCAACAACTCCACGACGGGTCAGGGCACCACCGTCCTGCTCCCCAACGTCCTCTCCATCGCGGGCGACGAGGGAGCCTCGACCACCCTCGGCAAGTCCGTCGACGAGGACGGTTCGGACGGCACCCGCGAGGGCATCGGCACCCTCCTCGGCACCAGGATCGCCGGCACCTGGCGGCTCGACACGCCCTATCTGGAGAACCTGGTCGAACTGGTCGGCGGTATCGAGGTGACCACCGACGTGGAGGTGCCCGCCGCCAAGAAGGGCGACGACCCGCTGGTGCCGAAGGGCGAGAAGGAGACCCTCAACGGACGGGCGGCCGTCGGCTACGCCACGTACCGCGCCCCCGGCGAGGAGGAGGCCAAGCAGCTCACGCGCTTCGGCCAGGTGCTCCAGGGCGTCCTGCGGAAGATCTCGGACGACCCGGGGGCCGCCACCGTCACGGTCGAGACCCTGGCGCAGATCCTGGACCCGTCGCTCACCGAGAAGGATCTGGGCGCGGCCCTGGCCAAGCTCGCCGAGCACGCCAAGGTGGGCGACTACAAGACGACGGTCCTGCCCGTCCAGACCAACGGCACGCTCAGCGAGGAGTCGACCGAGAGCGTGGTGAAGGACATCCTGGGCGGTTCGGTGACCGCACCCGAGCAGGGCGACGCCGTACGCGTCGGCGTGAAGAACGCGAGCGGGAACCAGGACGCGGCGGAGTCCGCCAGGATCGCGCTGGTCAACGGCGGCTACAGCTTCGTGGACGCCGGTACGGCCGACGCCGTGACCTCCTCGCGTGTCACCTACGGCGACGCGGCGAAGAAGGAACAGGCGGAGGAGACGGCCAAGACGCTGGGGCTGCCGGCGAGCGCGGTCGAGAAGGGCAAGGCGGCGGCGAACGCCGATGTCTCCGTCGTCCTCGGGCAGGACTACAAGGTCGACTAGGGCCTTTCGTCGAGGGAGGCACGGGAGGCACGGGAGGCACGGGAGACCCCTGCCGGACGGCCACAGGGCAGGTCCCGGGGCCGTCCGGCAGGGGTCTCCCGGGTGTCGGTCCGCGCCCGGGAGAACGGCTGTGCCGGCTGTCGGTGGTCCGTGAGATCCTGGGCATCTCCACGACCCCCGACGAAAGCCTGCCAGTGACCGCTACTGATCGTTCCATCGAGCTCGTCAACGCCGCCGCCCAGGCGGCCGCGGACCGGCTCGCGCACGACATCATCGCGTACGACGTGAGCGATGTGCTGTCCATCACCGATGCCTTCCTGCTCGCCTCGGCGCCCAACGACCGCCAGGTGAAGTCGATCGTCGACGAGATCGAGGAGCGCCTGCAGAAGGAGCTGGGCGCCAAGCCGGTGCGCCGCGAGGGCGACCGTGACGCCCGCTGGATCCTGCTCGACTACGTCGACATCGTCATCCACGTCCAGCACAGCGAGGAGCGTGTCTTCTACGCGCTGGAGCGGCTCTGGAAGGACTGCCCCGAGCTGGAGCTGCCCGAGGACGCCGTCAAGACGCGCGGCAAGGGCAAGGAGCACGCCGAGACGGCGGGCGAGCACACCGGGATCGCCGGTGACCCGGACGGTGAGCTGAGCTGAACGGCGTGAAGGGCGGCCGTGGCCGCCGTATCGTCCTGTGGCGGCACGGCCAGACCGCCTGGAACCTGGAGCGCCGCTTCCAGGGCTCCACGGACATCGAGCTGACCGAGGAGGGCGTCGGACAGGCCCGCAGGGCCGCCCGGCTGCTCGCCTCCCTCAAGCCGGCCGCGATCATCGCCTCCGACCTGCGGCGGGCCGCCGCCACGGCTCGTGAGCTGACCGCCGTCACCGGCCTCGACGTCGCGCACGACGCCGGGCTCCGCGAGACGTACGCGGGCGCCTGGCAGGGCCTGACCCACGAGGAGATCGTGGGGCGGTTCGGCGACCAGTACGCGGCGTGGAAGCGCGGCGAGCCCGTGCGGCGCGGCGGCGGCGAGCTGGAGACAGAGGTCGCGGACCGCGCGGCGCCCGTGGTGCTCCGCCATGCCGAGAAGCTGCCCGACGGCGGCACGCTGGTCGTGGTCAGCCACGGCGGGACGATCCGTACCACCATCGGCCGACTGCTGGGCCTGGAGTCGCACCACTGGGAAGGGCTCGGCGGGCTCTCCAACTGCTGCTGGTCCGTCCTCGGCGAGGGCGCGCGCGGCTGGCGGCTGCTGGAGCACAACGCGGGCACCCTCCCGGAGCCGGTCCTCGGTGACGACGACTGAGCGTCCGGGGGCCGAGTGCTCGGAGGCCGAGCGTCCGGGGGCCGGCCGGCTGACGACCGGCCGTTCGCCGGCGGGGCCACCGGATTTCGCTTTCCGGCAGGTCGCAGGCTAAAGTTCTTCTTGTTCGCAGCGCGCGGCGCGGGGAACACGAGGGGCTATAGCTCAGTTGGTAGAGCGCCTGCATGGCATGCAGGAGGTCAGGAGTTCAATTCTCCTTAGCTCCACAATCACCGTCACGAACCGGATCCCGTCCCCTGCTGGGGGGCGGGATTTCTGCTGTACGGACGCTGTTTCAGGCTGACCGGCAGTCCTCGGCATGGCAGAATCGGACGACCGGATGGGGGCCGGGGACCGGACCGGGAGGGAGAGCGCGATGTCCGCCAGCAGTGTCGGCCGTCCCTCCGGCGACTCGTCCTCTCCGGCTCACGCGCTCGATGGCCATCGCGGACATTCCTACGTGTGCACGGCCTGCTGTGGCCACATCTGGAGCTGATTGATGGGCGCGCACAGGCGTAAGTGCGACTGGTGCGGCAGCGGTACGCCGATCGTTCGGGACATGGACCCGCTCAACCCCGAGTACCAGTACTGGTGCGAGGAGTGCGCGCGGGCCCTGATCATAAAAGGCGACCCCATCGAGACGTACCGCGAGTTGGAGGGCGAGCCGATCTACGGCCGTCTCCTGGAGGAGCACTGCACGCTCAAGCGGTTCTACTCCTTCGCGACCGCATGATCGACGTCCGGCCGAGGCCTGATCGACGCCGGCCGGGGGCCGGGTCGGCCCCGGCGGAATCGATTTGGTGGTGGGGCACAGGGACCGTTAATGTTGGCCATGCCGCCGAGGGGGAAACCCCGGGGTGGTGGAACACAAGGGGCTATAGCTCAGTTGGTAGAGCGCCTGCATGGCATGCAGGAGGTCAGGAGTTCAATTCTCCTTAGCTCCACAGCAAGCAGTGAAGATCACGAGAAGCGGGCCGTCCGAACAGGGCGGCCCGCTTCTCGTCTGTCTGTCTTCCCCTGTCGCCGAAGCCCTGTCTCCGAGCCCTGTCTCCGAGAGGGCGGGTGGACCGGCGGAACCCCTGACGCGGGGCCCGCCGGTACGTAACCCCTCGCTCAGCCGCGGCCCCGGCCCAGCGCCTTGCGCCCGCCGCCCGGCGGCAGCGCCGCGCGCGAGGGCTCCTGGCGCGGCGGCTGCGGGGGCGCCGTCTGCTCCAGCCGGAGCGCCAGCGCCGGGCACCGCCGTACGGCGCGCTGTGCGGCGCCCTGGAGGTGCATCGGGACATCGGCCTTGGCCGGCGTGGGGAAGCCGTCCGGGCTCATCCGGAACAGCTCGGGGAGGATGTCCGCGCACAGGCCGTGGCCCTGGCAGAGCGTCCAGTCGATGGCGAGCCTGCCGCCGCTCGGGATGGACTCGACCTCGTCCTGGTAGCCGGGGTTGGGCAGTGGCAGCACCCCGGTCGTCTCGCGTCCGCAGCCGCCGTTGAGCACATGCGCCGCGAGGTCGTCGGTGAACGCCGACAGGGTGGAGGAGAAGAAGCGCGCGGAGCCGTCGGGGTGCTGGCACGCGCCGCGCTTCTTGACGGACTGGGTGACCGCGCGCAGCGCCTCCAGCGCCGCCTGGCCGCCGCCGTTGATCACATCGGCGAGACCGCCCGCCGCGGCCGGCAGACCGAGCTTGCAAGGGCCGCACTGCCCGGCGGTCTCGGCCGCGAGCCAGTTCGCGACCCGGAGCGCCTCGCCCAGCGGGCAGGTCTCGGGGCCGATCGGCAGGATCGCGCCCGCGCCCAGCGCGCCACCGAACGACTTGAAGGACTCCTTCGAGATCACGGCCTCGTGGGCGGCGATCGCGTCCATCCAGTTGCCGTGGTAGCCGCCGGTCAGGACGCCCTGGGGCATCGGCGGGGCGCCGGCCATCTGGAGGATGTAGCGCAGCGGCACGCCCGAGGGCGCCTCGATGACCATGGGCCGGGCGACCGCGCCGGAGATGGTGAGCATGACCGTGCCGGGCTCGGTCTCCAGCCCGGTGTGGGCGTAGCGGCGGGCGCCGATCCGTGCGCCGACGGCGAGTTGGGCGAAGGTCTCCGCGTTCGACAGCAGCGTCGGCAGGCCGCCGACGCCGGATTCCGCGGCGCGCTCACGGCGGCCGGGCGGCTTGGCGGGGCCGCCGTTGATGGCGCGGATCACGGACGACGCCTCGCCCGAGACCATGCGCTCGGGCGTACGGATGACCTTGGCCCGCAGTTGCTGGCCGCGCCGGTCGGAGAGGCCGCGCTCGGCGAGCGCCGCCCGGATCGAGACCTCGGTGGAGTTCCTGGTCACGGCGATGACCAGGGTGCGCGCGCCCAGGGCCTCGGCGGCCAGCAGCGCGCCGTCGAGGATCAGGTGCGGCGCCCGGTTGAGCATCACCGTGTCCTTGCGGCAGGGCGGTTCGCCCTCACTGCCGTTGACGACGACGACCGGCCGGACCCCGCGGCTGATCGCCGACTTGGCGACGGCCCGCAGTTTTCTGTGGAAGGGGAAGCCGGCGCCGCCGCGGCCGGTCAGGGATATGTTTTCGGCCAACTGGGCCAGCCGCTCGCCGGTCATCGCCTCCAGCGGCCCGTGCACCTTGAGGTGCATGGGCAGGTCGAGGCGTTCGACGAGATCGAATCCCTGGGTGAGCTGGGGGAGGCCGACGACACGGACTTCGGGGACATCGGGGAGAGGGGCGTTCACGGTCGGTCTCCTGCGGGTGCCTGCCAGGGTTCCCCGGCCGGGGGCGGATAGAGGGGGCCCGGGGTGGCCGCCTCGTCGTAGGGGAAGGAGCCCGGTCCGGGCTGACCGGGTCCTGCCTGCGGCCGGCCGTCGTAGGACTGGCCGTCGTAGGCGGGTACGGAGCCGGTGTCGTACGGGGGGACGGCGCCGGTGCCGTACGCCGGGAGCGAGCCCGTGTCGTACGTCGGAGCGGGGCCGGTGCCGTAGGGGGACGCACCGTCGGGCCCGTAGGGGGAGCCGGTGCCGTACGCGGCGGCGCCGCCCGGATCGAACCCGGGGATGGCCCCGGTGTCGTACTGCGGGTTCTGCTGCCCCTGAGGGGCCATCCCCGGGTTGTACTGAGGGATCGCCCCGGTGTCGTACGGCATGTTCTGGCCACCGTTCTGGCCGCCGTCATAGACGGGGGTGGCCCCGGTGTCGTACGGGGTGTTCGTGCCGTAGCCGGCGTTTGCCCCGGGGTACTGGGGGGTCGCGCCGGTGTCGTACGGCTGGTTCTGGCCGCCGTTGCGGCCTCCGTCGTACGTGGGGATCGCCCCCGTGTCGTACGGGGCCGCCGGGGGCTGGGTGAACGCCTGCGCGGGCCGGGGCGGGGACGGTGCGGGCCAGGAGCCGGGCGGACCCATGGGCTCGTCGGAGATGATCGGCAGTTCCTCGGTCATGGGGATGCGCTCGGCGAACGGGACGTCCCCGCCCTGCTGACCTCCGGCCGCGGGGGAGCCGGGGGGTTGCGCGGGCATCCGGGTGGTCGCGTCCATGGACATGGCGCGGTAGCCGGCCGAGAGCCCGGTACCGCTGTCCTGGCCCCGGTCGGAACCCGGCCCTGAGAAGCCGTCGCCGCCCCGTGGGGCGACGAACGTGTCGGCCAGGGGGTCGGGGGCCCTGAACGGGTCCATGGCCGGTGTCGCCTCGTACAGCGGCGGCGACGGGGCGGCGATCCGCGGTGGCGTGCGGCCCCCGCCGAGCGGGGTGGAGAGCGAGGAGGCCGCGATCGGGTCCTGCTGCGGCCTGGGCTGGTACTCGCGCTGCGGGGGGATGCCGCTGGCGCCCGGGAGCGGGGAGGACGAGAGATCGCGGAGACCGCTCCCGGACTCCGTGGTCTCGGTGGCGGCGCCCGACATCGAGGCGATCCGCTCGGCGACGCGCCGCTGGGTCTGGCGGGGGAGCAGACGCAGCGCGACGACGGAGGCGACCCCGAGCACGGTCAGGGAATACATCACAGTGACGTAGGTAGCCGCGGGACGTCCTGTGAAGAGTCCGTGAATCAGGGCGAAACACCACGCCGGATAGGCCACCATGTGGATCGCCCGCCAGCGGGCGGCGTACTTGCCGGGAAGGGCGAAGACGCTCCGCAGGGCGCCGGTCGTACCGGCCACGATCATCAGCAGTGCGGCGAGGGAGCCGAAGCCGATGAGGCCGTTCGTACCGGAGATGCCCAGGCCGAAGGGGAGCAGGGCGCCGATCAGGGCGACCTTGCCAAGAGTGATCTTGATGGTGACATGAAGCAGCAGGAACCCGATCGAGGCGACGGCGGTCGCTCGATGGATGCCCTGGGCCAGGAGGCGCTGTCGCGGCGCGAGGAGCAGCCGGTCGGTGGCTATCAGACCCCAGACGACCGCCCCGGACAGCGACAGCAGTGACAGCACGCCCGCGCCGAAGTCGATGAAGGCCTGAAAAGCGTCGCCTCCTACGACGGCGAGTAGGGGTACCAGTACCAGTGCTGCGGCGGTCGCGATCCCCTGGGTCTTCCGGCTGTTGCCGGACTCAGGGTTGGGCGACGCGCCGGGCTTGTTTTGAAGGTTCATAGGGGGCAACTCCGAAAGGCTCGGGAAAGCGGTCCCGCTGCCGCATGCTAAGTGGAGCCATACCGGGCAGTACCCGGTTTGAAGGTTTAGCCAGGTGAAGGTGAGTTATCCGACTCCGCTGTTGCCCGGATAGGCCCGATACGCGGAGTAAGGCTGACCGTTGAGCCTCGCCGTGCGGTCGCCCGGCCGCCCTCGCGGACCTGCCCCGTGCGCGTGGATCGGGCACTGCGGTACCCTGACGCCATGCGTGCCGTACGCCTTCTGCTTAGCGGGCCGCGCTGACCAGTCCCGACCGATGACCGATCCGGTCGGAGTCAGCGCGGCGTCCCCTCCTGTGTGAGGGGCATTTTTCTTTCGCTGACCGGTGGACCGGTGCGGCCCTGTGTGCCGCCCGGTACGGCCGGCCCCGCTGGCAGAGACGATCGATGGAGCTTCAGGACATCATGAGCGAGACGAATTCCGCTGCTGCTTCCGGCGCTGCCGAGACGGCAGCGCCGCACCGCTACACCGCGGCCATGGCCGCGGACATCGAAGCGCGCTGGCAGGACTTCTGGGACGCCCGGGGCACGTACGAGGCGCCGAACCCGACGGGTGAGCTGGCCGGTGATCCGGAGCTGGCCGCCCGGCCCAAGAAGTTCATCATGGACATGTTCCCCTACCCCTCGGGCAGCGGACTCCATGTCGGGCACCCGCTGGGCTACATCGCCACCGACGTGTTCGCCCGGCACCAGCGCATGACCGGCCACAACGTCCTGCACACCCTGGGCTTCGACGCGTTCGGCCTGCCCGCCGAGCAGTACGCGGTCCAGACCGGCACGCACCCCCGGGCCTCCACCGAGGCCAACATGGAGAACATGAGGGCCCAGCTCCGCAGGCTGGGCCTGGGCCACGACCGGCGCCGCTCCTTCGCCACGATCGACCCGGACTACTACAAGTGGACCCAGTGGATCTTCGTACAGATCTTCAACTCCTGGTACGACCCGGAGGCGGACCGCGCGCGCCCCATCGAGACGCTGGTGGCGCAGTTCGAGAGCGGGGAGCGCGCGACGCCCGACGGGCGCCCCTGGAGTGAGCTGAGCGCCCCCGAGCGCGCCGACGTCCTGGGCGGCTACCGGCTGGCGTACGCCTCCGACGCCCCCGTCAACTGGTGCCCCGGTCTGGGCACGGTGCTGGCCAACGAGGAGGTCACCGCCGACGGCCGCTCCGAGCGCGGCAACTTCCCGGTCTTCAAGGCGAAGCTGCGCCAGTGGAACATGCGCATCACCGCCTACGCCGACCGGCTGCTGAACGATCTGGACGCCCTGGACTGGCCCGAGGCCATCAAACTCCAGCAGCGCAACTGGATCGGCCGCAGCGAGGGCGCGCGGGTCGACTTCCCGGTGACGGACGCCGTCGGCGGGAGCGCCGCCATCACGGTCTTCACGACCCGTCAGGACACCCTCTTCGGCGCCACGTACATGGTCCTGGCGCCCGAGCACGACCTGGTCGAGAAGCTCGTCCCTGCGGCCTGGCCCGAGGGGACGCACGAGGTGTGGACGGGCGGTCACGCGACCCCCGCCGAGGCCGTCGACGCGTACCGCAAGCAGGCCGCGGCCAAGTCCGACGTGGAGCGGCAGGCCGAGGCGAAGGACAAGACCGGGGTCTTCACCGGCGCCTACGCCACCAACCCGGTCAGCGGCGAGCGCCTGCCCGTCTTCATCGCCGACTACGTCCTGCTGGGATACGGCACCGGCGCGATCATGGCCGTACCGGCGCACGACGGCCGCGACTTCGCGTTCGCGCGCGCCTTCGAACTCCCGATCCGCTGCGTCGTCGAACCCGCGGACGGCCGGGGCACGGACGCCTCGGCGTGGGACGACGCGTTCTCCTCGTACGACGCGCCGATCGTCAACTCGACGAACGCGGACCTCACCCTGGACGGTCTGCGGGTGGCCGAGGCCAAGGCGCGGATCACCGACTGGCTGGCCGCGCGCGGCATCGGCGAGGGCACGGTCAACTTCCGGCTGCGCGACTGGCTGTTCAGCCGCCAGCGCTACTGGGGCGAGCCCTTCCCGATCGTCTACGACGAGAACGGCACGGCGCACGCGCTGCCCGAGTCGATGCTGCCGCTGGAACTGCCCGAGGTCGACGACTACTCGCCCCGTACGTTCGACGCGGACGACGCGGACACCCAGCCGGAGACGCCGCTTTCGCGGAACGCCGAGTGGGTGAACGTCGAGCTGGACCTGGGGCAGGGCGAGGGCGTCAAGCGCTACCGCCGCGAGACCAACACCATGCCGAACTGGGCCGGTTCGTGCTGGTACGAGCTGCGCTACCTGGACCCGCACAACGACGAGAAGCTGGTCGACCCGGCCGTCGAGCAGTACTGGATGGGCCCGCGCGAGGGCCAGCCGCACGGCGGCGTCGACCTGTACGTGGGCGGCGCCGAGCACGCCGTACTGCACCTGCTGTACGCGCGCTTCTGGTCGAAGGTGCTGTTCGACCTGGGGCACATCTCCTCGGCCGAGCCGTTCCACAAGCTCTACAACCAGGGCATGATCCAGGCGTTCGTCTACCGGGACAGCCGCGGTATCGCGGTGCCGGCGGCGGAGGTCGAGGAGCGTGACGGCGGCTACTGGTACCAGGGCGGGAAGGTCAGCCGTGTCCTGGGGAAGATGGGCAAGTCCCTGAAGAACGCCGTCACCCCGGACGAGATCTTCGCGGAGTACGGCGCGGACACGCTGCGGCTGTACGAGATGGCGATGGGTCCGCTGGACGTCTCGCGTCCGTGGGACACCCGCGCGGTCGTCGGCCAGTTCCGGCTGATCCAGCGGGTGTGGCGCAATGTGGTGGACGAGGCGACCGGCGGGGTCACCGTCGTCGACACCGACCCCGCCGACATCGACGTGGACACGCTGCGCGCGCTGCACAAGGCGATCGACGGAATCGTCCAGGACATGGCGGGGCTGCGCTTCAACACGGCCATCGCCAAGGTCACCGAGCTGAACAACCACCTGACCAAGACGGGCGCCCCGATCCCGCGCGCGGTCGCAGAGCCGCTGGTGCTGCTGCTCGCACCGCTGGCCCCGCACGTCGCCGAGGAGCTGTGGCACAAGCTGGGGCACACCGACTCGGTCGTGCACCGGGACTTCCCGGTCGCGGACCCGGCGTACGTCGTGGACGAGGCCGTGACCTGCGTCGTACAGGTCAAGGGCAAGGTCAAGGCGCGGCTGGAGGTCTCCCCGTCCATCTCGGACGAGGAGCTGGAGAAGCTGGCGCTGGGCGACGCCGGCGTGGTCGCGGCGCTGGGCGGGGCGGGCATCAGGAAGGTGATCGTGCGGGCGCCGAAGCTGGTGAACATCGTTCCCGCCTGATGGTTGCCGCCTGATGGTTCCCGCCTTGTTGCGCCTGATCGGGCGCACAAGGCTTCGACCGGGGACACAGGGCTTTCCCCTACGGGCAGGTTGGGGGTTCCGATGGAACCCACAGCCTGCCTGTTCCGTTTACGGTGGAAGGGACACGACCGACTGCGAAGGGGCGCGCTCATGGACGACGTCGCGATCACGATCATGGCGTTGCTCTTCGTCGCCTTCATGGCACTGGGGGTGTACGCGGGAGTCAAGGCGGTCGGCGCCGCCAAGCGGGGCGTGGACCGTACGATCTCGCAGGCCCGCCGCACGGTGGAGGACACGGCCCTCCGGGCGAAGAGTCTGGGCCAGCCCGGCACGGCCGGGGAGCTCGCCCAGCTTCGGCTGAGGCTGCGCACCTCGATGCGCGCCACCCAGGACGCGCTCCAGGCGGGCGTGGCCGAGGACGCCTCGCTGTCCGAGTCGATCGCTCTGTTCGAACGGCTGAGTGTGCACGGCCGGGAGCTGGACGAGGAGCTGCGCCAACTGGAGCGGGACCCCGATCGGAGCAGGGTCGGGCAGCGGCTGTCGGAGCTGCGGGAGCGCACGGACCGGATCACGCACTCCGCGGACTCGCTGCGCTGGGCCGCCCGGGACCGCGCGCGGAAGTTCTCCGAGGACGACCTGTCGTCGCTGAGCGCGCAGATCGATGTGGAGTCCGGGGCGCTGCGGCACTGGTCGACGGAGCCCGCGCCGCCGTCCGCCGCGGGGGAGCGGCCCGAGGCCATCGAGCCGTCCGATCCGCGGCTCAGGACCACGTACCCCTGGCAGAAGCAGGCCAGGCCCGAGACCACGAACTGACCGTGTACCAGGGCCGGAACCGACCAGAGGGACGGGGTCGGGCTGCCGCCCCGTGCCGACGACGGGTAACCTCCGGCTCATGTCCCGCCATGTCGCGATCGTTACCGATTCCACGGCCTACCTGCCGCCGCAGACGATGGAACGGCACGGCATCACCGCGGTGCCGCTGACCGTCGTGCTCGGGGACCGCGCGCTGGAAGAGGGCACGGAGATCTCGGCCCGTTCCCTGGCCCTGGCGCTCCAGAAGCGGACGTCCGTGACCACGTCACGGCCGAGCCCCGAGGTCTTCGCCGCCGCGTACCGCGCCGCGGCGGACGCCGGGGCCACGGGGATCGTCTCGCTGCATCTGTCGGCCGAGTTCTCCGGCACGTACGACGCCGCCGTGCTCGCCGCCAGGGAGGCGCCGGTGCCGGTACGGGTGGTGGACACCGGCATGGTGGCGATGGCGCTCGGATTCTGCGCACTGGCGGCGGCCGAGGCCGCGGAGGGCGACGGCACGCTCGACGAGGCGGTGGCCGCCGCCGAGAAGCGGGCCGCGGGCACCACCGCGTATTTCTATGTCGACACGCTGGACTATCTGCGCCGGGGCGGCCGGATCGGCGCCGCCCAGGCGCTGTTCGGCTCGGCGCTCGCGGTGAAACCGCTGCTCCAACTCGACGGCGGGCGCATCGAACTGCTGGAGAAGGTGCGGACGGCGTCCAAGGCGATCGCTCGGCTGGAGGAGATCGTCGCCGACCGGGCCGGTACCGGCCAGGTGGACATCGCGGTGCACCACCTCGCGGCGCCGGAACGGGCCACGGCGCTCGCCGAGCGGCTGCGTGAGCGGCTGCCGGGACTGGTGGACCTGCATGTCAGCGAGGTCGGCGCGGTGATCGGGGCGCACACGGGGCCGGGGTTGCTGGGGGCCGTGATCTCACCGCGCTGACGGTCCCACAGGGCCCCTCATACCCTCGTTCGGGTGGCCGAGTTTTCCACAACCGGCAGGTTTTCCACCGGAATTCGAGGTGCTCGGCGAGATCGGGCCGGGATGCCTACTGTTCTGTGGCATGGCTCTCCGAACACGCTCCGTAACCAGCGGCCCGGGCCGTTCCCCCGGCTCCGACGGCCGTGCCCGCCACGGTCGCTCCCGTTCCCACTCCCGTCCCCGCGCTCGCGCGGCGGTCCTTACCGGGACGCCGGCCCACCTCCGTGCGCGTACGGCGCTCGCGTCCGCGCCCTCATCCGCGTCTACCTCCGCGTCCGCACCCGTGGCCCCGCCCCTCTCCTTGCCCTTGCCCTTGCCCTCGCCTCCGACGGAGCCGCGTCGGCGGGCGGAGGCGCTCTTCCCCGCCGCTCCCGCCGCTCCCGCGCCTCCTGCCGCCCCGGCCGGTGACGGCCCTGTCGCCGCCCCGAAGCCCCCGTCGCCGCCCAAGGCGGAGCGCGGGCGGGCGTGGAACGGGGCGCTGGCGGCGGTGCGGGAGCGGCTGCCGCTGTGGGTTCAGCTCCGGTGCGGTCTGGAGCTGAGGACGCTGGGCGCGCTCGCGGTGGTGCTGGTGGCGGCAGCCGGGCTCGCCGCCCAGCACTTCTGGACCGGGCGCCCGCAGTCCGTCCGGGCGCCCGACACGGTCCGCGCGGACGCCGCCCCTCCCGACGGCGTGCCGAGAGGGCTGTCCGCACCGCTGCCGAAGGCCGTCGAACCCGAGCCGCCGCCCCCGCCGGAGTCGGCCAGGATCGTGGTGGACGTCGGGGGCAAGGTGCGGGAGCCCGGCGTCCTGCGGCTGCCCGCCGGGTCGCGGGTCGCCGACGCACTGCGGGCCGCCGGAGGTGTCGAGCCGGGCGCGGATCTCACCGGGCTGAACCGGGCCCGATTACTGATGGACGGCGAGCAGGTGGTGGTCGACAGCCCCGCACCGCCGGGCGCGGCCCCGGGCGGCGGACCCGGCGGCGGCAGCGGGGGAGCGGTGGCGGGCTTGGCACCCGGCGCGGGCCCCGGCGGACCGCCGGCCGCGCCCATCAGCCTCAACACCGCCACACCGGACCAGCTCGACACGCTCCCCGGCGTCGGGCCCGTGCTCGCCCGGCACATCATCGACTACCGCACCCAGCACGGCGGGTTCCGCTCCGTCGACGAACTTCGCGAGGTCAACGGCATCGGTGACCGCAAGTTCGCCGACCTCCAGCCTCTCGTACGGCCATGACGCGCCCCGCGGTCCACCGGACGGCCGACCACCGCCTGGGCGCGTCCGATCCACGCCAGGAGGGCCCGGCCGACCTCCGGCTCCTGCCGCCCGCGCTGGCGGCCTGGGGCGCGGCGGCCCTGGCCGTGGGCGCCCCGGGCCGCTGGACCGTGCTCGGGGTGCTGGTCTGTCTGCTGGCCGGCGCGCTGCTCCTGGTGCGGTCGGGCGCCGAGCCCGGGCCCCGCCTCACCGGCGTGGCCGCCGCGGGCGTGCTGCTCTGTGCCGCCGCCGGGGCCGCCTCCGCCGGGCTGCACGGCGCGGACGCCCGACGGGGGCCCGTGCCCGGCCTCGCCGACCGATATGCCTCGGTCACCGCGGAGTTGACGGTCACCTCCGACCCCCGGGCCACCCGTCCCCGGCCCGGGGGCGACGGAACGGCCGGGGGCGGGTTCGTCCTCGACGCGGAGATCATCCGGGTGACGCCGGTACGGGGCGGGGCCACCGCGGTCCGTACGCCCGTGCTGGTGATCGTCCCGCCCGGCGAGCACCCCGGCCGCTGGCAGCGGCTGCTGCCGTCCACCCGGCTGCGGCTGACCGGACGGCTGGCGCCCCCGGCGCACACCGACGACCGCTACGCGGCGACCCTGCGCGTCACGGGAAAGGGCGCGCCGACCATCACCGGCGCGCCCACCCGCGTCCAGCGCACGGCGGGCACGCTCCGCGCCGGGCTGCGCGCGGCGACCGAGGGGCTGCCGCCAGATGCCCGCGCCCTGCTGCCGGGGCTGGTCGTCGGGGACACCGCACGGATCACGCCCGAACTGCACGACGCCTTCGCCGCCACGGACCTGCTGCATCTCATGGCCGTCTCGGGCTCCAACCTGACCATCGTCCTGGTCCTGCTGATCGGCCCGCCGGGGCTGGCGGTGCGGGCCGAACGGCGCGGGCTCGCCCCACTTCTGGGGATCTCGCTGCGGACGACCGCGCTGCTCGGCGGGGCGCTCACCCTCGCGTTCGTGGTCGTCTGCCGCCCGGAACCCAGCGTGCTGCGGGCCGCCGCCTGCGGGCTGATCACCCTCCTCGCCATCGGCACCGGCCGCCGCAGAACACTGCTCCCCGCGCTGGCCGCCGCCGTTCTGCTGCTCGTCCTCCTCGACCCCTGGCTGGCCCGCAGCTACGGCTTCCTCCTCTCCGTGCTGGCCACCGGCGCCCTGCTCACCATCGGCCCTCGCTGGAGTGCGGCGCTGACGCGGCGCGGGGTGCCGCCGAGGCTCGCGGAGGCCCTGGCAGCGGCCGGAGCCGCGCAGGCCGTCTGCGCGCCCGTGGTGGCTGTGTTCGCGGCCCGGGTCAGCCTCGTCGCGATCCCGTGCAACCTCTTCGCGGAGCTCGCGGTCGCCCCGGCCACGGTGCTCGGTTTCGCCGCCCTCGCCCTCGCCCCCGTGGCGCTGCCCGCTGCCGAACTGCTGGCCCGGTGCGCGGGCTGGCCGGCCGGGTGGATCGCGTCCGTCGCACGCGGCGGCGCGGCGCTGCCCGGCGCCCAGACCGACTGGCCCGGTGGCTGGCGGGGCGGGGCGCTGCTCGCCGTCGTCACCGTCCTCGTCGTGGTCGCCGCCCGGCGGATCCCGCGCCACCCCTGGACGGCCGCGCTCTGCGCCGTACTCCTGCTGCTCGCGATCGTGCGGCCCCCGCCGTTCACCCGGATCGTCACCGGCTGGCCGCCGCCGGGGTGGACGTTCGCGATGTGTGACGTCGGCCAGGGCGACGCGACCGTACTCGCCGCCGGGGACGGTTCCGCCGTGGTGGTGGACACCGGCCCCGACCCCGGGCCCGCCGACCGGTGTCTGCGGGAACTCGGCATCACCCGGATCCCGTTGCTGCTGATCACCCACTTCCACGCCGACCATGTCGCCGGGCTGCCCGGCGTGCTGCGCGGCAGAGCGGTCGGCGCGATCCAGACCACGACCTCGCCCGAGCCTCCGGAACAGGCCGCGTTCGTACGGCGCGCCGCCGCGGCGGCGCGGGTGCCCGTCGTCCGGGCCGTCCCGGGGGAGCGGCGCACCACCGGGCCGCTCGACTGGCGGGTGCTCTGGCCCCGGGCCGGGGTGCCACCAGCCGCCACCGAACCCAACGACTCCAGCGTCACCCTGTTCGTACGGGTCGCCCGAGGCCCCACACTGCTGCTCCTGGGCGATCTCGAACCGCCCGCCCAGCGCGGCCTGTTGCGGGACCACCCGGCGCTGCCCCCGGTGGACGTCCTCAAGGTGGCCCACCACGGCTCGCCCCATCAGCACCCGGGGCTGCTCAGGGACGTACGCCCCCGACTCGCGCTGATCTCCGCTGGCCGGGACAACCCGTACGGGCATCCCGCGCCCCGTACCGTCGACGCGCTGCGCGCCGGGGGAGCGACGGTGCTGCGTACCGACCGGGACGGGGCGATCGCGGTGGTGGGGGCCGGGGCAGGACTGCGGGCCGTTCCCCGGGGACGGAGTGGCAATCCGTGATGCCCGCGTTCTCTACCTGTCGGTACGTTTGCCCCGAACAGGGCAAGAGTGATCGAATGCTTATTCGTCATGGGTCGCCGTTCCGACGACGTTCCGCGGTGCGGCCCCGTGGAGCCCGAGCGCACAGGGGTACGCACACCATGATCAGCCGCCTTCTCGGCCGACGGACGGCCGCTCATCAGAGGCCCGGTCCGTTCGCCGGACTCTCTGTACCGCCCGGCGCCGGGCTGCTCACCTGCCGTGTCATCGACCCGGTCAACGAGCCTGTCGGACAGGCCGAGTTCACGGTGAGCGACAGCAACGGCCGCAAGATCGTGAGCGGGGAGACCGACCCGTTCGGGATGATGGTGGCGATGGTCCCCCTCGGGGAGTACCGGCTGGCCATATCCGCCGACAGCTTCACCCCGTTCCGGGGCAACGTGACGGTCGGCGACGCTGCCGAGTCCAGCGGCCCGGGTGACATCACCCTCCAGGTGGCCCCGTCGCTGCCGCTGCCCGCGCCCGGCGACTGGGAGATCGAACCGGCCCACTCCCGGATCGGTTTCATCGCCCGTCACATCGGGCTCGCCCGTGTCCACGGCCGCTTCGACAACTTCGCCGGGGCGATCAGGATCGGCGAGACGATGGAGCGGTCGGCGATGCATGTCGTCATCGGCGCCGCGTCGATCGACACCAGCGTGCAGATGCGCGACGACCACCTGCGCTCACCCGACTTCCTCGACGTGGAGAACTATCCGACGCTGGAGTTCTACAGCGACCGCTTCCTCCACCGCGGCGGCAACAACTGGGGGATCGCCGGGGCGCTCACCCTCCACGGCGTCACCCGCACGGTCACCCTCGACGCCCACTACCTGGGCATCGGCAACGGCATGGAGGGCGAGACCCGCGCGGCCGTCCGCGCCAGCACGGAGCTGCACCGCGAGGACTACACCGTCAACTGGCAGTCGATGCTGGCACGGGGCATCGCGGTCGTCGGCTCCAGCATCAAGATCGAGATGGATATCCAGATCGTCCCCAAGACCTGACCGGGCGGTTCACGGTCTCCCGCCGACTGGAAGAATGCGGCCGTGAGCGATGTGAGACACGTACTGGTGCTGCCCGACCGCGACGCGGCGGAGGAGGTGGCGCAGGCGCTCGGCGAGCGGTTCCCGGTGACCGAGGAGCCCCAGCTCGTACGGGACGCCCTGGCCGGCGAGGACGACGCCGAGGACGCGCAGTGGCTGGTGGTCGTGGAGGACCCCGGGGCGCGGCTGGACTCCGCCGCGCTGGACGCGTTTGTGGCGGACTGGGACGGCTGGCGCGAGGCCCCGTAACGTCCCGCGCTGTCCCGGGAGCTCGGGCCCCGTCCCCGGATACGCGCCCCTCGCTGTCGGTGGGGCGTGAGATCGTGGAGCACGATGGCCACCAGAAAAGCTTCCCCCGACGATCCGCTCGCCCCGCTCACGCTCGCCGTGGGCCAGGAGGACCTGCTGCTCGACCGCGCCGTGCAGCAGGTGGTCGCGGCGGCCCGCGCCGCCGACGCCGACACGGACGTCCGCGACCTCACCTCCGACCAGCTCCAGCCCGGCACCCTGGCCGAGCTGACCAGCCCGTCGCTCTTCGCCGAGCGCAAGGTCGTGGTCGTACGGAACGCGCACGACCTCTCCGCGGACACGATCAAGGACGTCAAGGCGTATCTGGACGCGCCCGCCGAGGAGATCACCCTCGTCCTGCTGCACGCTGGGGGGGCCAAGGGCAAGGGGCTGCTGGACGCCGCCCGTAAGGCGGGGGCCCGTGAGGTCCCCTGCCCCAAGACGACCAAGCCGGCCGAGCGGCTGGGCTTCGTACGGTCGGAGTTCCGCGCGCTGGGCCGCTCGGCCACGCCCGAGGCGTGCCAGGCCCTGGTCGACTCGATCGGCAGCGATCTGCGCGAGCTGGCGAGCGCCGTCTCCCAGCTCGCATCGGATGTCGAGGGGACGATCGACGAGGCCGTCGTCGGCCGGTACTACACGGGCCGAGCCGAGGCGTCCAGCTTCAACGTCGCCGACCGCGCCGTGGAGGGCCGGGCCGCCGACGCGCTGGAGGCGCTGCGCTGGTCGCTGTCGACCGGTGTCGCACCCGTACTGATCACCAGTGCCCTCGCCCAGGGCGTGCGGGCCATCGGCAAGCTCTCCTCCGCTCGCGGCGGCCGGCCCGCCGATCTCGCGCGGGAGCTGGGGATGCCGCCGTGGAAGATCGACCGGGTGCGTCAGCAGATGCGCGGCTGGACGCCGGACGGTGTGGCGACCGCGCTGCGGGCCGTCGCCGAGGCCGACGCGGGCGTCAAGGGCGGCGGCGACGATCCGGAGTACGCGCTGGAGAAGGCGGTCGTCGCGATCGCCCACGCGGCCCGCTCCGGCCGCCAGGGCTAGCCTCCGGCCCCCAGGGTTTACCTCCGGCCCCCAGGGTTTACCTCCGGCCCGCGAGGGCCGGTCCCGGATACCGGGTCCCGGTACGTCGAAGGCCCTGGCCCGTTCTGGGAGAACGGGCCAGGGCCTTCGACGTCAAGCTGTGAAGCTCATGAAGCTGATGAACTCGCACCCGCGTGGCGAACGCAGTCGCGTGCGAGTTCGGGGTTCGCCGGTCAGGAGCGGTAGAGAGGGCCCGCTGAGTCCCTTCCGGCGGTCAAATCAAGGAACCGGGGCTCAGCCCTGGAGGGTGGCGACCTTGGAGGCCAGCGCCGACTTCTTGTTGGCGGCGGCGTTCTTGTGGATGACACTCTTCGAGACAGCCTTGTCGAGCTGACGGGACGCCTCGCGAGAAGCCGCGGTGGCCTTCTCGACGTCACCGGCGGCAGCGGCCTCGCGGGCCTTGCGGATCGCGGTCTTGAGCGACGACTTGACAGCCTTGTTGCGCAGGCGTGCCTTCTCGTTGGTCTTGTTCCGCTTGATCTGGGACTTGATGTTCGCCACGTTATGAGCCTTCTCAGCTTTGATGAATTCGTTTGACCCGGTACAGCATCGTCCGAGGACCACCCGGCCCGGAGAGGGCAGGGTGGAGCCGGACGCAGCTTGTCAGGCTAGCAGCGACCCCGCGACCGGCCCAAACCGGGCGCAGTCCCGTACCCGTGGGACCATGGAGCCTACGTATCGATCCGCGTCCACCCGAGACGAGACGCCGCGCGTCTCAAGAATCAGGACCCTGCGTGCCCGCGACCCCTCTCCACGTGCCCGAGCCGAGCCGTACGGACCCGGCGCTGCTCCGCAACTTCTGCATCATCGCCCACATCGACCACGGCAAGTCGACGCTGGCCGACCGGATGCTCCAGCTCACCGGAGTGGTCGACCAGCGGCAGATGCGCGCCCAGTACCTCGACCGGATGGACATCGAGCGCGAGCGCGGCATCACGATCAAGTCCCAGGCGGTCCGGCTGCCCTGGGCCCCCACCACGGGTGAGGGCCAGGGCACCACCCATGTCCTCAACATGATCGACACGCCGGGACACGTGGACTTCACCTACGAGGTCTCCCGTTCGCTCGCGGCCTGCGAGGGCACCATCCTGCTGGTGGACGCTGCCCAGGGCATCGAGGCGCAGACGCTCGCCAACCTCTACCTGGCGATGGAGAACGACCTCACCATCGTTCCCGTGCTCAACAAGATCGACCTGCCGGCCGCCCAGCCGGAGAAGTTCTCCGAGGAGCTGGCGAACCTCATCGGATGCCAGCCCGAGGACGTCCTGCGCGTCTCGGCGAAGACCGGTGTCGGTGTGGACGTTCTGCTCGACAAGGTGGTCAAGGAGGTCCCGGCGCCGGTCGGCGTCAAGGACGCCCCCGCCCGCGCGATGATCTTCGACTCGGTCTACGACTCCTACCGGGGGGTCGTGACGTACGTCCGTGTCATCGACGGCCAGCTCAACAAGCGCGAGCGGATCCGGATGATGTCCACCGGCGCCACCCACGAGCTGCTGGAGATCGGGGTCTCCTCCCCGGAGATGACCCCGGCCGACGGCATCGGCGTCGGCGAGGTGGGCTACATCATCACCGGCGTGAAGGACGTACGGCAGTCCAAGGTCGGCGACACGATCACCACCCTGCACAAGGGGGCGACCGAGGCGCTGGGCGGCTACAAGGACCCCAAGCCGATGGTCTTCTCCGGCCTCTATCCGCTGGACGGCTCGGACTACCCCGAGCTGCGTGACGCGCTCGACAAGCTCCAGCTCAACGACGCCGCCCTGGTCTACGAGCCGGAGACCTCCGCGGCGCTCGGCTTCGGTTTCCGGGTCGGCTTCCTCGGTCTGCTGCACCTCGATGTGATCCGGGAGCGGCTGGAGCGCGAGTTCGGGCTCGAACTCATCGCCACCGCCCCCAACGTGGTCTACCGCGTGGAGATGGAGGACGGCACCGAGCACACGGTCACCAACCCGAGCGAGTTCCCCGAGGGCAAGCTCGACTCGGTGCACGAGCCGGTCGTACGGGCCACGGTCCTCGCCCCGAGCGAGTTCATCGGCGCGATCATGGAGCTGTGCCAGAGCCGCCGCGGCACGCTGCTCGGCATGGACTACCTCTCCGAGGACCGTGTCGAGATCCGCTACACGCTGCCGCTCGCCGAGATCGTCTTCGACTTCTTCGACCAGCTCAAGTCCAAGACCCGCGGCTACGCCTCGCTCGACTACGAGCCCACCGGCGAGCAGACCGCCAACCTCGTCAAGGTCGACATCCTGCTCCACGGCGACAAGGTGGACGCCTTCTCGGCGATCACCCACCGGGACCAGGCGTACGCGTACGGGGTGCGGCTCGTCGCCAAGCTGCGTGAGCTGATCCAGCGCCAGGCCTTCGAGATCCCCATCCAGGCCGCCATCGGCTCCCGGGTCATCGCCCGCGAGACGATCCGTGCCATCCGCAAGGACGTCCTCGCCAAGTGCTACGGCGGTGACATCTCCCGTAAGCGGAAGCTGCTGGAGAAGCAGAAGGAGGGCAAGAAGCGCATGAAGATGGTCGGCAGCGTGGAGGTCCCCCAGGAGGCGTTCATCGCCGTGCTGTCCAGTGACGATTCCGGGGGCAAGGCGAAGAAGTAGCCGTTCTGATGTCGTTCCGACGGCGCTACGGGCCCTCACACCGCGGTGTGAGGGCCCGTAGCGCCGTCCGGGACCCCCGGAACGTCTCCGAACAGGCGCGGCCTCGTTACCACGTGTACGAAGTGGCTGCCCACGGCCTCTTACGCACCGGGCGGGCGGCCTCTACCCTGAGCGCAGATTCGTAGTTACTCGTCGGTTAGTTACTCGTCGGTCGCATTAGTTACTCGCCAGTCACAATTCAGTCGGCACGCCGGCAGCGCTGCCGCGGGCCCGGAGGATGCCGTGAGCGACACCCAGAACTTGATCGAGAACCGGCCGCCCTCCGTGGCGACCCTCTTCATTGAGCGCGTGGCGGCCACGCCGGACGCGGAGGCCTACCGCTACCCCGTACCGGCCGCCGGACAGGGCCCCGACGAGTGGCGCTCGCTGAGCTGGGGCGAGGCCTCGAAGCGGGTGTACGCCGTGGCCGCCGGGCTGATCGCGCTCGGCGTGGAACCCGAGGAGCGGGTAGCGCTCGCCTCCGCCACCCGGGTCGAGTGGATCCTCGCGGACCTCGGGGTGATGTGCGCGGGCGCCGCGACCACCACGGTCTACCCCTCGACCAACACCGAGGAGTCCGCGTACATCCTCTCCGACTCGCAGAGCCGGGTGCTGATCGCGGAGGACGCCACGCAGCTCGCCAAGGCGCGCGAGCGCCGCGCCGAGTTGCCGGGCCTCGCCCATGTCGTGGTGATCGAGGCGGACGGCGCCGTGCCCGCCGAGGGCGACCCGGAGGGGTGGGTGCTCTCGCTCGCCGAACTGGAAGCGCGCGGCGCCGCGTACCTGGCCGAGCACCCCAAGGCGGTCGAGGAGCGGACCGGGGCGATCACCGCCGAACAGCTCGCCACCCTCATCTACACCTCGGGCACCACGGGCCGCCCCAAGGGCGTACGGCTGCGCCACGACAGTTGGTCGTACATGGCCAAGGCGATCGCCGCCACCGGCCTGATCAGCGGGGACGACGTGCAGTACCTGTGGCTGCCGCTCGCCCATGTCTTCGGCAAGGTGCTGACGTCCGGGCAGATCGAGGTCGGCCATGTCACCGCCGTGGACGGCCGCGTCGACAAGATCATCGAGAATCTGCCGGTGGTCCGGCCGACCTACATGGCGGCCGTGCCGCGGATCTTCGAGAAGGTCTACAACGGCGTGGCGGCCAAGGCGCGGGCCGGCGGCCCCGCCAAGCACAAGATCTTCCAGTGGGCGGCCGGGGTCGCCCGCGAGTACGCCGTCGCCGCCCAGGACAACTTCCGGCGTACGGGCACCAGGACCGTGCCGTTCGCCCTCGGCGCCCGCCACAAGGTGGCCGACGCGCTCGTCTACAGCAAGCTCCGCGAGGCGTTCGGCGGCCGGCTGCGCGCCGCCGTCTCCGGTTCCGCCGCGCTCGCGCCCGAGATCGGCTACTTCTTCTCCGGCGCCGGGATCCACATCCTGGAGGGGTACGGGCTGACGGAGACCAGCGCGGCCAGCTTCGTCAACCCGGGCGAGGCGTACCGTACGGGCACGGTCGGCAAGCCGTTGCCCGGCACGGAGGTACGGATCGCGGACGACGGCGAGATCCTGCTGCGCAGCCCGGGTGTGATGGCCGGATATCACGGGCAGCCCGAGAAGACCGCGGAGGTGCTGGAGCCCGACGGCTGGTTCCACACCGGGGACATCGGCGAGCTGTCCGCCGACGGCTATCTGCGGATCACCGACCGCAAGAAGGACCTGATCAAGACGTCGGGCGGCAAGTACATCGCCCCGGCCGAGGTCGAGGGCCGGTTCAAGGCGGTCTGCCCGTTCGTCTCGAACATCCTGGTGCACGGCGCCGACCGCAACTTCTGCACGGCGCTGATCGCGCTCGACGAACCGGCGATCCTCGGCTGGGCCGCCGAGAACGGCATGGCCGGCCGTCCGTACGCCGACGTGGTCGCCTCGGCGGCGGCCGAGCAGCTCATCGACGGATACGTGAAGCGGCTCAACGAGGGCCTTCAGCGCTGGCAGACCATCAAGAAGTTCCGGCTGCTCTCCCGCGACCTGGACATCGAGCACGGCGAGCTGACGCCCAGCCTCAAGCTCAAGAGGCCCGTCGTGGAGCGGGAGTACAAGCATCTGATCGAGGAGATGTACGAGGGCTCCCGCGAGGCCTGACCGGGGGCATGAGGCCTGACCGGGGGCGTGAGGGCAGCGGGTCTGCCCTCACGCCCCCGGCCGGACGCGCCCTGGGGTCTTTCCCTAGTGGTCCCGCCCGCGCCGGAGTTCGCCCAGCGCGTCCTCGATCCGCTCCAAGTGGCGCCGCAGGTCGGCCAGGTGTTCCGGCGCGTCGCTCCGCAGCGCGTCCTCGATCTTCGCCAGCCGGCCCGCGACCTCCCCGAGCTGTTCCTGCTCGCGCGCCAGGGCCCGCTCCAACTGGCGGTTCTTGCGGTGCAGATCGAGGAAGACGCTGACCTTGGCCCGCAGCATCCACGGGTCGAAGGGCTTGGTCAGAAAGTCCGCGGCGCCCGTGGCGTACCCGCGGAAGGCGTAACCGCTGTCGGAGCCGGGCCCGTTCAGGAAGATGATCGGGATGTCCTTGGCCCGGTCGAGCCGCTTGATCCGGTACGCGGTCTCGAAGCCGTCCATGCCGGGCATCCGGACGTCCAGCAGGACCAGCGCGAACGGCTGGCGCAGCAGCGCCTCCACCGCCTCCTCGCCCGAACGCGCCCGTACGAGCCGCTCGTCCAGCGAGGCCAGCACCGCTTCGAGCGCGGTGAGGTTGTCCTCCATGTCGTCGACGAGCAGGATGCCCGCACGTTCCGTGCCGACCGCTGTGCCGTTCATGTGCTGATCATCCTTGTTGCTCCTTGTCCGGCCCGCGTCTTTCGGCCAGCGAGGCAAGAATGCTCTGTCCGGGGCGGTTTCGCACGCGGTTCCGGTGCTTTGGCCCGGCGTTCGCGCCACCGTCGCGCCACCCCTCCCGCGCCGATGCGCCCCCCCGCGCGGTTTCCGCTGTCAAGACCCGGGGGCAATCTCCGGCGACTTCCATGACTCGGTGCGTAGGAACGCGCTCCGTCTGTCACTCTGTCGGGATCGTAAACGGCACAAACGCCAGAGCGGCACAACGCCAGAACCGGATCAGGAGCCGCAGTGGGGCCCATTCCGATCCCGCGCGATGCCCGCCACCGTCCGGCACCCCAGGTGCCGTTACGGAGGGACGCGCGGTCCATCTCCCGTACCAGTCTGCCCGGCAACCCGCTCGCCCCGTCCGCCGCACGTCGCTTCGCACGCGCGGCGCTCGCGGACTGGACCAGCCTCGGGCTGCTCACCACCTGCACCTTCTGCCAAGGGGAGACAGGCTGCTCCCCGGGCACACACAGCACCGACCTCCTCGCCGACGACGCCGTACTGATCGTCGACGAACTCGTCACCAACGCGGTCGTGCACGCCGGCACCACCGTCGAACTGCTCTGCCGGCTCGAAGTCCCCTCCGAGGACCCCTCGGGGGACATCGCGGGCGCCCAGGCACGCGACGAACCGGCCGCGCTCGTCCTCGAAGTCTCCGACCACCATCCCGCGCGGGCCGTGCGCAGCGACCCGGACGGACCGCAGCCGTCCGGCACCCCCGAGTACGGCCGCGGGCTGCAACTCGTCTCCGCGCTCGCCGAACGCTGGGGCATCACCTACCGCTCCGGCCTCAAGACCGTCTGGGCCCGGCTCCCCCTCGCGGGCCGGGACACGGGCCCCGACGGGGCACCGGCCGAACCCGCCCTGCGCCGAGGACTGCGCGCCGCCGAGATCCTGGCACCAGCCCCCCGCCGTACGGTCCGCGGCGACCCGGAGTGGGCCGGCGGAGGGGCCCTCTCCTTCCTCGCCGAGGCGTCCGAACTGCTCGCGGGACAGCTCGACGAGGACCTGGTCGCGGCGCTCGCCGGCCAACTGCTGGTGCCACGCCTCGCCGAGTGGTGCGCGGTCTGGCTGGACGGCGACGGCGCGCAGACGGGCGCGGCGCCCCGGCTCGCCCGCGTCTGGCACGCCGACGAGTCCCGCATCGAGCCGCTGCGCGCCGCCCTGAAGAAGGAGCCGCCGAGGCTCCCGGGACCACCGCACGGCACGCCGGTGCCGGTGCCCTGGCCGGTCTTCGATACGGCGGGGAGCGACGGCGCGGCGCTCGCCTGCCGGCTCGTCGCGAACGGCCGCGCCCTGGGCACGCTCCTGCTCGGCCGCCCCGGGCAGGGCGCCGTCCCCGACGAGGTGACCTCCCTCGTGGAGGACTTCGCCCGGCGCGTCGCCCTCGGCATCGGCGCGGCCCGCCGCTACACCCGCCAGGTCACCATCAGCCGCGTCCTCCAGCGCGGACTGCTGCCCACCCAGGTGGCGCGCATCCCGGGCGTCGCCAGCTCCCTCGTGTACGAACCGAGCGACGAGGGGCTCGCGGGCGGTGACTTCTACGACGTCTTCCCGTGCCCGCCGGGCGACCGCTGGTGCTTCATGCTCGGCGACGTCCAGGGCAGCGGCCCCGAGGCCGCCGTCGTCACCGGCCTCGCCCGCCCCTGGCTGCGGCTGCTCGCCCGCGAGGGGTACGGGGTGGGCGCGGTCCTGGACCGTCTCAACCGGCTGCTGCTCGACGACGCGACGGAGGCGGCCGAGTCGGCGTCCCTGATGGCCGTAGGGGCGGCCGCGGGTCCCGGCGGACCACCGGGAGTGCCCGCAGGCCCCACGGGGTCGCCGGAGGGCCGCCAGGCCCGTTTCCTGTCGCTGCTGTACGGCGAGCTGATGCCCCTGCCGGACGGCGGCGGCGTACGGTGCACCCTCGCCAGCGCCGGCCACCCCCTGCCGCTGCTCCTGCGCCCGGACGGCACCGTGCGGGCGGCGGCGGAGCCGCAGGTGCTGCTCGGGGTGGTGGAGTCCGTCGCGTACGAGAGCAGCTCCTTCGACCTGGAGCCCGGGGACACGCTGCTCTGCGTCACCGACGGCGTCACGGAGCGCCGCTCGGGCCGCCGCATGCTCGACGACGGCGACGGCCTCGCGCGGGCCCTGGCGGGGTGCGTGGGGCTCACGGCGCAGGGAGTGGCGGAGCGGATACGGCGCGCGGTGCACGAATTCGCGGAGACGCCGCCGGGGGACGATCTGGCGCTGCTGGTGCTCCAGGCGGAGTGAGCACGGGCGCGGCAAGGTGCGGGGCGGACCAGACGGCACCCCGCCCCGCACCGTCCGTCGCGTACGGGACACTGGGGGCATGCCTTCCGCACTGCCCGACGGTGACCCCATGCCCGAGACCGGAGCGCTGCCCCGGCACGCCCTGGCGGGCGCGGCGGACCGGCCGCTCGGCTTCTACCTGCACGTTCCGTACTGCGCGACCCGCTGCGGCTACTGCGACTTCAACACGTACACGGCGACCGAGCTGCGCGGCTCCGGCGGGGTGCTGGCCTCCCGTGACAACTACGCCGACACCCTTGCCGACGAGGTCAGGCTGGCCAGGAAGGTCCTCGGCGACGACCCGCGCCAGGTCCGCACGGTCTTCGTCGGCGGCGGCACCCCGACCCTGCTCGCCGCCGGGGACCTCGTACGGATGCTGGGCACGATCCGTGACGAGTTCGGGCTCGCGGACGACGCGGAGATCACCACGGAGGCGAATCCCGAGTCCGTGGACCCCGCGTACCTCGCCGCCCTGCGGGAGGGCGGCTTCAACCGGATCTCCTTCGGGATGCAGAGCGCCAAGCAGCACGTCCTGAAGGTCCTGGACCGTACCCACACCCCGGGCCGTCCCGAGGCGTGCGTCGCGGAGGCCCGCGCCGCCGGGTTCGACCATGTGAACCTCGACCTGATCTACGGCACACCGGGGGAGAGCGACACCGACTGGCGCGACACCCTCGCGGCGGCCGTGGGCGCCGGCCCCGACCACATCTCGGCGTACGCGCTGATTGTCGAGGAGGGCACCCAGCTCGCCCGCCGCATCCGGCGCGGCGAGGTCCCCATGACGGACGACGACGAGCACGCGGACCGCTACCTCATCGCGGACGAGGTGCTCGCCGAGGCGGGCTTCTCCTGGTACGAGGTGTCCAACTGGGCCACCACGGAGAAGGCACGCTGTCTCCACAACGAGCTGTACTGGCGCGGCGCGGACTGGTGGGGCGCGGGCCCCGGCGCCCACAGCCACGTCGGCGGCGTGCGCTGGTGGAACGTGAAGCACCCCGGCGCGTACGCCCAGGCCCTCGCGGAGGGCCGCTCCCCGGGCGCGGGCCGCGAACTCCTCTCCGAGGAGGACCGCAGGGTGGAGCGCATCCTGCTGGAGCTGCGCCTGGCCGACGGCTGCGAGCTGTCCCTCCTGCGCCCGGTCGGCCGGAACGCCGCCGCCCGCGCTCTGGCCGACGGCCTGCTCGTACCGGAGCCGTACGAGGCGGGCCGCGCGGTGCTGACGCTGAAGGGCCGCCTCCTGGCGGACGCCGTCGTCAGGGACCTGGTGGACTGATCACTCGCCGGGGTGAATCCCCGCGGATTCGGGTGTGGCTGCTTAGGCTGTTTCCCTAGTCTGCCGCTAACAGAAGCGGCGGAATGTGGAGGCTCACGGAGATGACCGCTGTGGATGAGCGACCGATCACCGAAACCGCCGCCGAGCGGCACGAGAGCCTGGAGGCTTCCTACAGGAGCCTTGAGGTTCCCGGGAAGCTCAAAGTGGAACTCCTCAGGGATGAAATCGTGATGATGGCCGGGCCCGACTGGGTCCATAACCTGATCGTGCTGTTCGTGGAGCGACAGATCCCGATCGACAACTGGTATCCGGTCCAGACTCAGGACCTCTCGATCCCGGGAGAGCCCGCCGAGCCACAGCCGGACCTCGTCGTGGTCGAGCACGGTGCTTTCGAGGGACCGGGACGTCTGGTCCCCGCCCCGGCAGTCACTCTGGTGCTTGAGGTCGTCTCCAAGAGCAGCATCGACCGTGACTACGGCGTCAAGCGTTCGATCTACGCGGCGGGCCGTGTCCCGGCCTATCTGATCATCGACCCGACGGAGGCGCGTTGCGCGCTGCTCACCGAGCCGACCGGCAGCGGGGAAGACGCGGACTACCGAGTGGAACGGACCGCCAAGTTCGGTGATCCGCTGCCCCTCGACATGCTCGGGATCGAGCTCGACACCAGCAGGTTCGGGACCCTTCCCCCGGTCAGGACTCACCGCCGGCCGTGACGAAGTCGATCAGCTCCTCCACCCGGCCCAGCAGCGCGGGCTCCAGATCCCGGTAGGAGTGCACCCGGGACAGGATCGCCTGCCAGGCCGCCCCCGTGTTCGGCGGCCAGCCCAGCGCCTCGCACACGCCCGTCTTCCAGTCCTCGCCCCTCGGCACCTTCGGCCAGGCCGCGATGCCCACCGAGGACGGCTTCACGGCCTCCCAGATGTCGATGTACGGGTGCCCCACGACCAGGACGTCCGCGCCGGCCGCCGCCGCGGCGATACGGGACTCCTTCGAGCCGGGGACGAGATGGTCGACCAGCACGCCGAGCCGGGCGTCCGGCGCGGGGCCGAACTCGGCGACCACCGCGGGGAGATCGTCGACGCCGCCCAGGTACTCCACGACCACGCCCTCGATACGCAGGTCGTCGCCCCAGACCTTCTCGACCAGCTCCGCGTCGTGCCGCCCCTCCACATAGATCCGGCCCGCCCTGGCCACCCGCGCGCGGGCGCCCGGCACGGCGACCGAGCCCGAGGCCGTACGGGCCTGGGCGGACGGCCCGGAGGCGCCGCCGGGCCGCGGGCGGACCAGCGTCACCGGGCGGCCCTCCAGCAGGAAGCCGCGCGCCACCAGGGGGAAGACACGGTGCTTGCCGAAGCGGTCCTCCAGGGTGACCGTCGGCCCCTCGGCGGTCTTCTCGCAGCGGATCACCGCGCCGCAGAAGCCCGTCGTCACCTCCTCGACCACCAGATCGGGTTCGGCGGGGACCTCCGGCGCGGGCGTGGGCTTCTTCCACGGGGGCGTCAGATCGGGGCTGTAGCTGCGCATGCGGATGACGATATGCGGGGCTCGACGGCAGGGCTACGAGGGCGCCCCCGACCCGCCGAACCGCGCGGCCAGCGCGTCGCGTTGCGCCCGTACGAACGCCGCGTCCACCACCGCCCCGTGCCCCGGCACGTACACCGTCCCGTCCCCGCCGCCCAGCGCCAGCAGCCGGTCCAGGGCGGCGGGCCAGCGCGCCGGGACCGCGTCGGGGCCCGCCTGCGGCTCGCCCGACTCCTCCACCAGGTCCCCGCAGAAGAGCACCGTAGGGGCGCCGGGAGCCCCCGCCTCGCCGCCCGGCCCCGTCCCTGGCCCTGCCGCCGTCCCCGGCACCAGCAGCGCCAGGTCGTGCGCCGTGTGCCCCGGGCCCGCGTTCGCCAGCACCACCCGCCGCCCGCCGCCCAGGTCCAGCGTCAGCTCCCCGGAGACCGCGTGCCCCGGGGCGACCAGCAGATCCACCGCCTCGGCCGCCTCCGCCTCCGCGACCCCCTCCCGTACCGCCTCCTCGTACAGGCTTCCGCCCTTCCCCGCCCCGTCCCCGGCCAGCAGCTCCGCCAGGCCGACCGCCCCGTACACCGCCACCCCCGAGAACGCCGCCGCCCCCAGCACATGATCGAAATGCGGATGGCTGAGTGCGACATGTGTCACGCGCAGGCCGCCGAGCAGCGCCCGCGTCCGTGCCCGGAGTTCGGCGCCCTCCCGGAGCGTCGACCCCGTGTCGTAGAGCAGCGCGCCCCGCTCCCCGACCACCAGACCGACGGTCGCGTCCCACCCCGGCAGGCGTACGCGGCCCACTCCGGGCGCCAGCCGCTCCCACCCGTGCTCTTCCCAACGGACGTCCATACCGGGACGCTACGGGAGACCACTGACATCCGGTCCGAGGATCCCCGGGTACGGTGGTCGGCCGCCCTTGCTCGCTGTACGTCCTGCGGCCGTACACTGAACCGGGAGCCACTGGCACTCCCGCGGAACGAGTGCCAACGAGGGCCGCGGCGGGCGAAGGACGACGGACGACATCGGGAGGTGTGCGCCATGCTCAGCGAACGCAGACTCGAAGTGTTGCGCGCGATCGTCCAGGACTACGTCGGCACGGAGGAGCCCGTCGGTTCCAAGGCGCTCACGGAGCGGCACAAACTCGGCGTCTCCCCGGCGACCGTACGCAACGACATGGCGGTGCTGGAGGACGAGGGCTTCATCGCCCAGCCGCACACCAGCGCCGGGCGCATCCCGACCGACAAGGGCTACCGGCTCTTCGTCGACCGGCTGGCAGGGGTCAAGCCCCTGTCGCTGCCGGAGCGCCGTGCCATCCAGAACCTGCTGGACGGCGCCGTCGACCTCGACGACGTCGTGGGCCGTACGGTACGGCTGCTCGCGCAGCTCACCCGGCAGGTGGCCGTCGTCCAGTACCCCTCGCTGACCCGTTCGACGGTGCGGCACGTGGAACTGCTGGCGCTCGCGCCCGCCCGCCTCATGCTCGTCCTGATCACGGACACCGGACGGGTCGAGCAGCGCCTCGTCGACTGCCCCGCCCCGTTCGGCGAGACCTCCCTCGCGGACCTGCGGGCCCGGCTCAACAGCCGGATCGTCGGGCGCCGCTTCGCGGACGTCCCGCAGCTCGTGCAGGACCTGCCCGACTCCTTCGAGCAGGAGGACCGCGGGACCGTGTCGGCGGTCCTCGCGACCCTGCTGGAAACCCTGGTCGAGGAGACCGAGGAGCGGCTGATGATCGGCGGAACCGCCAACATCACCCGTTTCGGACACGACTTTCCCCTGACCATCCGGCCGGTGCTGGAGGCGCTGGAGGAGCACGTGGTGCTTCTCAAGCTCCTCGGCGAGGCCGCGGACCCCGGCATGACCGTACGTATCGGGCACGAGAACGCCCACGAGGGCCTCAACTCCACGTCCGTCGTCGCGGTCGGCTACGGTTCGGGCGACGAGGCAGTCGCCAAACTCGGCGTGGTCGGACCGACCCGCATGGACTACCCCGGAACGATGGGAGCGGTACGCGCAGTGGCACGTTACGTCGGACAGATCCTGGCGGAGTCGTAAGTGGCCACGGACTACTACGCCGTACTCGGCGTGCGCCGCGACGCATCTCAGGACGAGATCAAGAAGGCATTCCGCAGGCTCGCGCGTGAGCTGCACCCGGATGTCAATCCCGATCCCAAGACGCAAGAGCGCTTCAAGGAGATCAACGCCGCGTACGAGGTGTTGTCGGACCCGCAGAAGAAGCAGGTCTACGACCTCGGCGGTGATCCGCTGTCCTCCGGTGGGGGCGGTGGCGCGGGAGGGTTCGGAGCCGGCGGCTTCGGCAACTTCTCGGACATCATGGACGCGTTCTTCGGCACGGCGTCGCAGCGCGGCCCGCGGTCGCGGACGCGCCGCGGCCAGGACGCCATGATCCGGCTGGAGATCGACCTCAACGAGGCGGCCTTCGGTACGACCAAGGACATCCAGGTCGACACCGCGATCGTCTGCACGACCTGCTCGGGCGAGGGCGCCGCACCCGGCACCTCCGCCCAGACCTGCGACATGTGCCGCGGTCGCGGCGAGGTCTCGCAGGTCACCCGGTCCTTCCTGGGCCAGGTCATGACCTCGCGGCCCTGCCCGCAGTGCCAGGGCTTCGGTACGGTCGTCCCCACGCCCTGCCCCGAGTGCGCGGGCGACGGCCGGATCCGTTCGCGCCGTACGCTCACGGTCAAGATCCCCGCGGGCGTCGACAACGGCACCCGTATCCAGCTCGCGGGCGAGGGCGAGGTCGGCCCCGGCGGCGGCCCCGCCGGTGACCTGTACGTGGAGATCCACGAGGTCCCGCACACGACGTTCCAGCGGCGCGGCGACGACCTGCACTGCACGGTCACGATCCCCATGACGGCGGCGGCTCTGGGCACGAAGTGCCCGCTGGAGACGCTCGACGGCGTGGAGGAGATCGACGTACGGCCCGGCACCCAGTCCGGCCAGTCGATCCCGCTGCACGGGCGCGGCATCACGCACCTGCGGGGCGGCGGACGGGGCGATCTGATCGTCCACGTCGAGGTGATGACCCCGACGAAGATGGATCCGGAGCAGGAACGCCTGCTGCGCGAACTGGCCCAGCTCCGCGGCGAGGAACGGCCCACCGGTCAATTCCAGCCAGGTCAGCAGGGACTGTTCTCGCGGCTCAAGGACGCGTTCAACGGACGGTAGGCGGACCCGGCGCCGGGTCGGGACGCGTCCAACGGGCGGTGCCCGGGGCAGCGTTCGGGCCTGAACGCTGCCTCAACGGGCAGCGGACGGGCCGGTGGGCCAGGGATCCGGGGGCAGTCCCCGGACCCGCCGTCCCGCCCGGCGCGGTGCCGATTCGGAGGTGCCGTGGCTGACATGGCACCATGCGTGCATGTCCTCCGCACTGACCGATCTCTGCCGGTATCCGATCGTGCAGGCCCCCATGGCGGGCGGCGCGTCCTGCCCGCAGCTCGCCGCGGCCGTCTCCGAGGCCGGGGGTCTCGGGTTCCTGGCCGCCGGGTACAAGACGGTCGACGGCATGTACGAAGAGGTCAAGCAGCTCCGGGGCCTCACCGGCCGCCCCTTCGGCGTCAACCTCTTCATGCCACAGCCGCACTACGCCGACCACGCGGCCGTCGAGGTCTACCGCAACCAGCTCGCCGGTGAGGCCACCTGGTATGAGACACCGCTCGGCGACCCCGAGTCGGGGCGGGACGACGCGTACGAGGCGAAGCTCGCGATCCTGCTCGACGACCCGGTGCCGGTCGTCTCCTTCACCTTCGGCTGCCCGACCAGGACGACCCTCGACGCCTTCGCGGGCGTCGGCACGTACACCGTCGTCACCGTGACCACGGCCGAGGAGGCCCAGACCGCCCAGTGGTCCGGCGCCGACGCCGTCTGCGTACAGGGCATCGAGGCCGGCGGTCACCAGGGCACACACCGCGACGACCCCTCCACCGACGGTGCGGGCTTCGGCCTGCTCTCACTGATCGCGCAGGTCAGGGAGGCCGTCGACCTGCCGGTCATCGCGGCGGGCGGACTGATGCGCGGCGGCCAGATCGCCGCCGTACTCGCGGCGGGCGCCGACGCGGCGCAGCTCGGCACCGCGTTCCTCGTCTGCCCGGAGTCCGGGGCCAACGCCCTGCACAAGCAGGCCATGACCAACCCGCTGTTCGTACGCACCGAGCTGACCCGGGCGTTCTCGGGACGCCCCGCCCGCGGGCTCGTCAACCGCTTCATGCGCGAGCACGGCCCGTACGCCCCGCCCGCCTACCCCGAGGTCCACCACCTCACCTCCGGGCTGCGCAAGGCCGCCGCCAAGGTGGGCGACGCGCAGGGCATGGCGCTCTGGGCCGGCCAGGGCCACCGGATGGCGCGCGAGCTGCCGGCCGGCAAGCTGGTCGAGGTCCTCGCGGGCGAACTCGACGCCACCCGCGCCTCGTTCATGCCCGGCCTCGGCAGCGCCCCGTGACCGCTCCCGTCTTCGTCGTCGCCCCCGGCGCGCTGCGCGAGGGCACGGTCACGCTCGACGGACCCGAGGGGCGCCACGCCGTCTCCGTACGGAGGCTGCGGGTCGGCGAGGAGATCGTGCTGACCGACGGCGCGGGCACCGGCGGGTACGGGACGGTCGCGGCGGTCGAGGGCAAGGACCGGCTGGACATCGCGGTCACCGAGGTACGGACCGAGGCGGAGCCCGCGCCCCGGATCACCGTCGTCCAGGCCCTGCCCAAGGGCGACCGGGGCGAACTGGCCGTCGAGACCATGACGGAGACCGGCGTCGACGCCGTCGTCCCGTGGGCTGCCGCGCGCTGTGTCACGCAGTGGCGGGGCGAGCGGGGCGCGAAGGCGCTCGCCAAGTGGCGGGCCACCGCGCGCGAGGCGGGCAAGCAGTCACGCCGGGTGCGGTTCCCCGAGGTCGCGGACGCCATGACCACCAAGCAGGTCGCCGCGCTGCTCGCCACCGCGGACTTCGCGGCCGTCCTGCACGAGGACCGCGCCGCGGACAGCGCCGCGCTGGCCACCGCGGAACTGCCGGTCGCGGGCTCGATCGTGCTGGTCGTGGGCCCCGAAGGGGGAGTGTCGCCCGAGGAGTTGACGGTGTTCGCGGCAGCGGGCGCGCGCCCGTACCGGCTGGGCGCCAGCGTGCTGCGCACCTCCACCGCGGGTACGGCGGCCACGGCGCTGCTGCTGGGCCGCACGGGCCGCTGGTCCTGACCGCACGTCGGCGTACACACGGCCCGCTCGCGCGCTGCCGCCCCGGTCCTGTCGGTGGCGGCGGATACGATGCGTCCGTACGGACCGATCACCGACCGGTCGGTGACCGGTCACCGACTGACACCAGCTCTGCCGAGGAGGCCGGGACCATGGCCGGAGAAGCACAGGCCGACTGCCTGTTCTGCAAGATCGTCTCGGGGGACGTCCCGGCGACCATCGTGCGCGAGAGCGAGACCACCGTCGCCTTCCGGGACATAAACCCGCAGGCGCCGACCCACGTCCTGGTCATTCCCCGCGCGCACTACCCGGACGCCGCCACTCTCGCCGCGGCCGAGCCGGGCGTCGCCGCGGACGTGCTGCGCGAGGCGGCGGCCGTGGCCGCCGACGACAAGGCGGACTCCACCGGCTACCGCATCGTGTTCAACACGGGCTCGGGCGCCGGCCAGACCGTCTTCCACGCGCACGCCCACGTCCTGGGCGGACGCGGCCTCAACTGGCCCCCCGGGTAGCCGCCTTGTCCGTACGAGAACTGGTCGTGCTGGGTACAGCCAGCCAGGTGCCCACCCGCCACCGCAACCACAACGGCTATCTGCTGCGCTGGGACGGCGAGGGCCTGCTCTTCGACCCGGGCGAGGGCACCCAGCGCCAGATGCTCCGCGCCGGGGTCGCCGCGCACGACATCAACCGGATCTGCGTCACGCACTTCCACGGCGACCACTCGCTCGGCCTCGCCGGGGTCGTCCAGCGCATCAACCTCGACCAGGTGCCGCACGAGATCACCGCGCACTACCCGGCGAGCGGCCGGCGCTTCTTCGAGCGGCTGCGGTACGCGACGGCCTACCGCGAGACCGTCGAGCTGACCGAGGCGCCGATCACCGGCGACGGCGTCCTGGCGCGCACCCCCGCGTACACCCTGGACACCCGCAAGCTCTCCCACCCCGTCGAGGCGTACGGCTACCGCCTCACCGAGCCCGCCGGCCGCAGGATGGACCCCGTGCGGCTCGCCGCCCACGGCCTCGCGGGCCCCGACGTGGGCCGGCTCCAGCGCGAGGGCGTGCTGAACGGCGTCACGCTGGAGCAGGTCAGCGAGGTCCGGCGGGGCCAGCGGTTCGCCTTCGTCATGGACACCCGGCTCTGCGACGGGGTGTTCGCGCTCGCCGAGGGGTGCGACCTGCTCGTCATCGAGTCGACGTTCCTGGACGAGGACGAGCGGCTGGCCACCGACCACGGCCACCTCACCGCGGGCCAGGCGGGCCGCGTGGCGGCGGAGTCCGGCGTACGCCATCTCGTGCTGACGCACTTCTCGCAGCGCTACAGCGACCCGGACGCGTTCGAACGGCAGGCGCGGGCCGCGGGCTTCGAAGGCGAACTGACGGTCGCCGCCGACCTCGTACGGGTACCGCTTCCCAAGCGCTGACAGGGGCGGCCGCCCGGCGTGTCCGGCCGGGCCCCGCCGATCGGGCAGACTGTCCGGATCCGCACGCGATCGGGAGCCCGCCGTGATCACACCCAACGGAGACCCGCTGGACCACCTGGACCACCCGGGGCCCGCCGCCCCGGGGCACACCGCGCTGGAACACTCCGCCCACGTCGATCCGCTGGGCGCGCTGCGCGGTCCGGACGACCCGGAGTGCGACGTCTACCTCACGGGCACGGTCTTCCTCGACATCATCTTCACCGGCCTGGACAGCGCCCCCGTACGTGGCACCGAGTCCTGGGCCAGGGGCATGGGATCCAGCCCCGGCGGCATCGCCAACATGGCCTCCGCGCTGGCCCGGCTCGGGCTGCGCACCTCGCTCTCCGCGGCCTTCGGAGACGACCACTACGGCGAGTACTGCTGGGACGCGCTGGAACAGGGCGAGGGCATCGACCTCTCCCGCTCCCGCACCGTCCCCGGCTGGCACTCCCCGGTGACCGTCTCCATGGCGTACGAGGGCGAGCGGACGATGGTCTCGCACGGCCACGAGGCCCCGCCGCCGGAAGGCGCGCTGCCCGAGTGCCCGCCCCGTGCGCGGGCCGCCGTCGCCGCGCTCACGCCGGGCCGGCGCGACGAGTGGATCGCCCACTCCGCGCACCACGGGACCCGGATCTTCGCCGACGTCGGCTGGGACGACACCGGACGCTGGGACCTGGCGGGACTGGCCGACCTGGAGCACTGCGAGGCGTTCCTGCCCAACGCCGAGGAGGCCATGCGCTACACCCGTACGGACTGCCCCAGGACCGCCGCGCGGGTCCTCGCCGAGCGGGTCCCCGTGGCCGTCGTCACGCTGGGCGCGGAGGGCGCGTACGCCGTGGACGGGGCGACCGGCGAGACCGCCGAGGTCCCGGCGATCGCGGTGGCCGCGCTCGACCCGACGGGCGCGGGCGACGTCTTCGTCGCCGGGTTCGTCACCGGCACGCTGGCCGGCTGGCCGCTCGCCGACCGGCTCGCCTTCGCCGGACTGACCGCCGCGCTCTCGGTCCAGGAGTTCGGCGGGTCGCTCTCCGCGCCCGGCTGGTCGGAGGTCGCGGCCTGGTGGAGTTACGTCCAGGGCTCCCCGGACCAGGACCCGGCGGCGCTGCGGCGCTACGCGTTCCTGGCGGAGCTGCTGCCCGCGCCGACCAGGCCGTGGCCGCTGCGCAGGGCCGTACCGACGATCGGTTTCGGCCGCTCGGGCTGAGCCCCGGCGGCCGGGCGCGGGGGGAGGCGCCGGGGATCGTGAGCAAGGCGCGGCGAAAAGCCCTAGGGCCTTGTCAGTGCGGGGTCGTAGGCTGGGACTCCAGAGGTTGTCGAGCGGCGAGAACCCTGCAACGGGAGGTATGTGCAGGCCACAGGGCCGGCCCATGACTCAGACACCTACAGTCCAGACCCCCGCGTCGGAGCAGGCGCGCGCCCGGTGGACCGTCCCCGCCAAGCACCCCATGGTGACGGTCCTGGGCTCCGGAGACTCCCTGCTGCGCGTGATCGAGAAGGCGTTCCCGGCCGCCGACATCCATGTCCGGGGAAACGAGATCAGTGCGAGCGGCAGCGCGGCGGACGTCGCGCTGGTCCAGCGCCTGTTCGACGAGATGATGCTGGTGCTCCGCACCGGTCAGCCGATGACGGAGGACGCAGTGGAACGTTCGATCGCCATGCTCAGGGCGAGCGAGAACGGCGGCGCGGACGGTCCCGAGACGCCCGCCGAGGTGCTCACCCAGAACATTCTCTCCAGCCGTGGCCGGACGATCCGGCCCAAGACCCTCAACCAGAAGCGGTACGTCGACGCGATCGACCGGCACACGATCGTCTTCGGCATCGGCCCGGCCGGTACCGGCAAGACGTATCTCGCCATGGCCAAGGCCGTCCAGGCGCTCCAGGCCAAGCAGGTCAACCGGATCATCCTGACCCGGCCCGCCGTCGAGGCGGGGGAGCGGCTCGGCTTCCTGCCCGGCACGCTCTACGAGAAGATCGACCCGTATCTGCGCCCGCTCTACGACGCGCTGCACGACATGCTCGACCCCGACTCGATCCCGCGGCTGATGGCGGCGGGCACGATCGAGGTCGCGCCGCTCGCGTACATGCGAGGACGCACGCTCAACGACGCGTTCATCATCCTGGACGAGGCACAGAACACCAGCCCCCAGCAGATGAAGATGTTCCTGACGCGCCTCGGCTTCGAGTCGAAGATCGTCATCACGGGCGACATCACCCAGGTCGACCTCCCGGGCGGCACGAAGAGCGGTCTGCGCCAGGTCCAGGACATCCTGGAGGGCGTGGACGACGTGCACTTCTCCCGGCTCACGTCCCAGGATGTCGTACGGCACAAGCTCGTCGGCCGTATCGTCGACGCGTACGAGCAGTACGACAGCGACAACGGGAAGTAGACCAGAGCGCACCATGTCGATCGACGTCAACAACGAGTCAGGCATCGAGGTCGACGAGCAGGCGATCCTCGACGCCGCCCGGTACGCGCTCACCCGGATGCGTATCCACCCGCTCTCCGAACTCTCGGTGATCGTGGTGGACGAGGCCGCGATGGAGCAGCTCCACATCCAGTGGATGGACCTGCCGGGGCCCACGGATGTCATGTCCTTCCCGATGGACGAGCTGCGTCCGCCGGTCAAGGACGACGAGGAGCCCCCGCAGGGGCTCCTCGGTGACATCGTGCTCTGCCCGGAGGTCGCCAAGCGGCAGGGCGAGGAAGCGCCGACGCAGCACTCCATGGACGAGGAGCTCCAGCTCCTGACGGTCCACGGGGTGCTGCATCTGCTCGGCTACGACCACGAGGTGCCGGAGGAGAAGGCCGAGATGTTCGGCCTCCAGGCCGCCATCGTCGACGGCTGGCGCGCCGAGCGGGGGCTCTCGGGCCCGTCGCCCGCGCCCACGGTCTCGTGACCGCGCAACTGATCGTCGGCGCCGTCGCACTGGTCGTCGTCGCCTGGCTCGCCGCGTCCGCCGAGGCGGGCATCGCCCGAGTCTCCAGCTTCCGGGCGGCCGAGGCCGTACGGTCGGGGCGGCGAGGCGCGGCCAAGCTGGCGCAGGTCGCCGCCGACCCCACGCGCTATCTCAACGTGGCCCTGCTGGTGCGGGTCGCCTGCGAGATGGCGGCCGGGGTACTGGTCACGTACGTCTGTCTGGAGCGCTTCCAGGAGACCTGGGCGGCGCTGGTCGTCGCCATCGGCGTGATGGTCCTCGTCTCGTACGTCGCGGTGGGCGTCTCGCCGCGCACGATCGGCCGCCAGCACCCGCTGAACACGGCCACGGCCTCCGCGTACGTCCTGCTCCCGCTGGCCAGGATCATGGGCCCGATCCCCCAGCTCCTGATCCTTCTGGGCAACGCGCTCACCCCTGGCAAGGGCTTCCGCAAAGGCCCGTTCGCCAGCGAGGCCGAACTGCGCGCCATGGTCGACCTGGCGGAGGCGGAGTCGCTCATCGAGGACGACGAGCGCCGGATGGTGCACTCCGTCTTCGAGCTGGGGGACACCCTCGTACGGGAGGTGATGGTCCCGCGCACGGACCTGGTCTGCATCGAGCGGTACAAGACGATCCGTCAGGCGCTCACCCTGGCGCTGCGCTCGGGCTTCTCCCGCATCCCGGTGACCGGCGAGAACGAGGACGACATCGTCGGCGTCGTCTACCTCAAGGACCTGGTCAGGAAGACCCACATCAACCGCGACTCCGAGGCCGACCTGGTCTCCACGGCGATGCGCCCCGCAGCGTTCGTGCCCGACACGAAGAACGCCGGTGATCTGCTGCGCGAGATGCAGCAGGAGCGCAGCCATGTCGCGGTCGTGATCGACGAGTACGGCGGCACGGCCGGGATCGTCACGATCGAGGACATCCTGGAGGAGATCGTCGGCGAGATCACCGACGAGTACGACCGCGAACTGCCCCCGGTCGAAGAACTGGGCGACGGCTCCTACCGCGTCACGGCCCGGCTCGACATCGGCGACCTCGGGGACCTGTTCGGCCTCGACGAGTACGACGACGAGGACGTGGAAACGGTCGGCGGCCTGCTCGCCAAGGCCCTGGGCCGCGTCCCGATCGCGGGCGCGACCGCGACCGTCGAACTCCCCGACGGCCGCACCCTGCGCCTGACGGCCGAATCCCCCGCCGGCCGCCGCAACAAGATCGTCACGGTCCTCGCGGAACCGGTCAAGGAGGAGGCCACGACCCCGTGACCCCGCGCGCCCTGACAGCGGCGACGGTCCGCTCGTACTGCCTGGACCAGAACGGCACCTCCGAGGAAACCCCGTTCCCCCGCAACCCGGGCCTGACGGTCTTCAAGGTCGGCGGCAAGATCTTCGCCTTCTGCGCACTGGAGGAGACCCCCCTGAAGGTCGCCCTCAAATGCGACCCGGAAGAGGCCCTGCGCCTACGGGAGACCCACCAGGCGATCGTCCCCGGCTGGCACCTCAACAAGCGCCACTGGAACACGGTGACGGTGGCGGAACTGCCGGCGCGGATGGTCCGCGAGCTGATCGAGGACTCGTACGACCTGGTGGTGGCCGGCCTCCCGAAGGCGGAACGCCTCCGCCTGGACCGGCCGTAACGGTGCGGGCGGCCCTGCGGGCGTTCAGCAGCCCGCTGTCCGCAGGGATTCCAGGCCGACGACCGTGAACTCACGCAGCCGCATCACGAGCTGTCCGGCCCGGACCCAGTGGATACGGGGATCGTCGAGAGCCACCCCGACGGCATCCACCGGGACCGGGAACGGATACCCGGGCCGGTAGAGCGCGCCCCGCACGCCCATCGGGGCGAAGCTGCGGACGCGCAGTGCCACACACTGTTCGCGCAGATGAGGGCAGCCGGGTACGGATTTCACCGCGCACGGCGCGCACAACGGCGGGTGAGTCGTGACGAGGTCGTCGGGCCAGGAGCCCCGGTCGGCGGGGTCTTCGCCCAGCATCCACAACACTCCGTCCTCGTTGCGGTCGGCGGGACCGCCGCAGACCTGGCACAGCGTCCGGACCATGGCGCGCCGCTGCCGCAGAGCATGGACTCTGCCGAACTCGGGCCGCCCCTTGCCGGGGAGCGAGGGGATGCGTGTCCACAGCACACCGTCCGAATCGCGGTCGTACGGTTGCTCGTCCGCGTAGCCGATGCCGGGCCCCTTCGCGACGACGCGCGGGGCGGGCGCCCGCCCCGCGCTCCATGAGGCGATGCACGGCACCGGTACCGAACGGCACGGCCCGCTGTATGCAGATGCTCCCCGGCGCCCCATCGTCAATCTCACACTCCCGATTCGTTGACATCTCTAGACATCTTGAGTGAAGGCGACATCTCTAGAGATGTCAACTCTGGATGCCTCGGTGAATCGCGCTGTCACACGGAGGAGCGGGCCGGAATGCGCTGGTACACCTGTGCCCTAGGGTGTCCAGAGAAGAGGGAGGCCCCACGTATGTCGACAACTGGCGGCGGCCGTCAGCCGAAGTACCGGCGTATCGCTGACACCCTTCGAGAGGCGATCAGCGCAGGCGAGTACGGACCGGGGGCGCGACTGCCGGGTGAGAACGACCTCATGGCCGCCCACGGCGTGGCCCGTATGACCGCGCGACAGGCACTGGGTGTGCTCCAGAGCGAGGGGATCGCGGAGTCGCGCAAAGGCGCCGGTGTGTTCGTCCGGTCCTTCCGGCCGCTGAGGCGGCGCGGCGTTCAGCGGCTCTCCGGTGAGGTGTGGGGCGGCGGGCGGTCCGTCTGGTCGGCGGATGTCGAGGACCGGGAACTCGTCGTGGACCGGATCGAGGTGACCGAGGAGCCCGCGCCGGAACGGATCGCGCGCGTTCTGGGCATCGCCACGGGTGACGCCGTCTGCGTACGGAACCGGCGCTTCGTGCTGGACGGCAAGCCGGTTCTGCTGGCCACCAGCTCGCTTCCGGCCGCCCTGGTCGCGGGCTCGGCCGTCACCAGGGAGGACACCGGTCCCGGCGGGATCTACGCCCGCCTCGAAGAACTCGGCCTGAAGCCCGTGCACTTCAGGGAAGAGATCCGCTCGCGCATGCCGTCCCAGGACGAGACGGACCTGCTGGCCCTCTCGGCGGGCACGCCCGTCATGCTCGTCTGCCGCACGGCGTTCGCCGCCGAGGGGCGGCCGGTCGAGGTCAACGAGATGGTGCTCGACTCGGCGTCGTACGTGCTGGAGTACGACTTCGACGCCTAGCCGGGCCGGGGGCGAACAGGCCCCTGACCGGGTTGCCTATGCTCGGAGGCATGACACGGATCACCGACAGCTCTGACAGCGTCGACGCCACCGACCTCGATCCCGAGGACCGCAAGATCATCACCCTGGCCCGTTCCGCGCGAGCCAGGAACGGGGTGCCCGAGGGGGCGGCCGTGCGGGACGAGACCGGGCGGACGTATGTCGCCGGGAGCGTGGAGCTGGACTCCCTCAAGCTGAGCGCGCTGCGTACCGCCGTCGCGATGGCCGTGGCCAGCGGGGCCACCTCGCTGGAGGCCGCGGCCGTCGTCACCGACGCCGGGACCGCGTCCGACGAGGACCGCGCGGCCGTACGGGATCTCGGCGGCCCCGCGACGCCGGTCCTGGTGGCGGGCGTGGACGGTGTGCTGCGCGTGACGGTCAGCGCGGGTTGACGACAGGGCGCGGCGGGGCGGGTGGGGTGTTCACGGGGTCGGCTGGTCGGCGGACGGTGAAGGATCGGGGAGAATGGGCGCCATGAGCGCTCGTACCTCCTCTTCCGAGACTTCTCCCGAGTCGGCCGAAGCCCCCCACCGGGCCGGCTTCGCCTGCTTCGTCGGTCGCCCCAACGCGGGCAAGTCCACCCTCACGAACGCTCTGGTCGGCCAGAAGGTGGCCATCACCTCGAACCGGCCGCAGACCACCCGGCACACCGTGCGCGGCATCGTGCACCGGCCGGAGGCGCAGCTCATCCTGGTGGACACCCCGGGCCTCCACAAGCCGCGCACCCTGCTCGGCGAGCGGCTGAACGATGTCGTACGGACGACCTGGGCCGAGGTCGACGTGATCGGCTTCTGCCTGCCGGCCAACGAGAAGCTGGGCCCCGGCGACCGGTTCATCGTCAAGGAACTGGCCGGGATCAAGAAGACGCCGAAGGTCGCCGTCGTCACCAAGACCGACCTGGTCGACCCCAAGACACTCGCCGAGCAGCTCATCGCGATCGACCAGATCGGCAGGGAACTCGGCCTGGAGTGGGCGGAGATCGTCCCGGTCTCGGCGGTCGGCGACCAGCAGGTCGGCCTGCTGGCCGACCTCCTCGTCCCGCTGCTCCCGGAGAGCCCGCCGCTCTACCCGGAGGGCGACCTCACCGACGAGCCCGAGCAGGTCATGGTGGCCGAGCTGATCCGCGAGGCCGCGCTGGAGGGCGTACGGGACGAGCTGCCGCACTCGATCGCGGTCGTCGTCGAGGAGATGCTGCCGCGCGAGGACCGCCCGGCGGACAGGCCGCTGCTCGACATCCACGCCAACGTGTACATCGAGCGCCCGAGCCAGAAGGGGATCATCATCGGCCCCAAGGGCAAGCGGCTCAAGGAGGTCGGGACGAAGTCCCGCAAGCACATCGAGGCGCTCCTCGGTACGCCGGTCTTCCTCGACCTGCACGTCAAGGTCGCCAAGGACTGGCAGCGGGATCCGAAGCAGCTTCGGAAGCTGGGCTTCTGACCGGTCCGAGGACGACGGCCGGAGGCCGGCGCAGCGGCGCGAAGCCGGTGAGGCCCCTGGGCCGATCCGCGCGAGTGGCGCGTCAGGGAGAGGCTCCGAAGCAGCTTCGGAAGCTCGGGTTCTGACTCCGGGCCTCTGGGGGTTCAGGCGCCTTCCTTGAGGACTCTGGAGATCAGTTCGCGCTGCGCGTCCGTCAGGTGCGGGTCCGCGCAGTGGACCGTACGGCCGTCGATCGTGATCGTGTAGGCGAAGCCGTCCGGGACCCCGGCGCGCGGGGCGGGGCCGCCGCCCGTGAGAGCGCGGTGGGCGAGGGCCTGCCAGTGGGCCGCGTCGGGCAGGGCGGTCGTGTCGATCTCGGCCGTTCGCTCGATGCCGGCGAAGCCGCCCGTACGCCGTACTTGGATACGCATGGGTCCTGTCTAGTACGTGACGGGCGGCGGCGGTAGCCGCCGCCGCCGCCCGTGCCGGTGACGAAGGTGAACGGGACGGTCAGGTCGTGGGGACGCCTACCTGGGACCAGGCCTTGACCACGGCCTCGTGCTCCGCCGCGTCCCCGTAGCGCGCCCGTGCCGCCGCGACCGTCAGCTTGGCGAAGTCCGCGAAGTCCGCCTCGACGTCCAGGTCGCCGCCGGTCAGCACGTCGAACCAGATCTGGCCCGCCCGCTCCCACGCCTTGCCGCCGAGCTGGGTGGCCAGCAGGTAGAACGCGTGGTTCGGGATGCCGGAGTTGATGTGCACCCCGCCGTTGTCGCGGCTCGTCCGTACGTAGTCGTCCATCGTGGCCGGCTGCGGGTCCTTGCCGAGGACGTCGTCGTCGTACGCCGTGCCCGGGGCCTTCATGGAGCGCAGCGCGACGCCCTGGACGCGCGGCGCGAGCAGGCCCTCGCCGATGAGCCAGTCCGCCTGGTCCGCGGTCTGGTCCAGGGTGTACTGCTTGACCAGCGTGCCGAAGACGTCCGACACGGACTCGTTCAGCGCGCCCGACTGGCCGTAGTAGGCGAGGTTGGCCGTGTACTGGGTGAGGCCGTGCGCCAGCTCGTGGCCGATCACGTCGACCGGGAGCGTGAAGTCGAGGAAGATCTCGCCGTCGCCGTCCCCGAAGACCATCTGCTCGCCGTCCCAGAAGGCGTTCCCGTAGTCCCGGTCGTAGTGCACGCTGGCGGTCAGCGGCAGCCCCGCGCCGTCCAGCGAGTCGCGTCCGTACGCCGAGAGCAGCAGCTCGAACGTCGCGCCGAGCCCGCCGTACGCGCGGTTGACGGTGGCGTCCTGTCCCGGGTCCGAGCCCTCCTCGCGGACCTTCGTGCCCGGCAGCGCCGTGCCGTTGCGGCAGTCGTGGATGGTGCGGTGGGGGGTGCCCGTCGCGGCGTCCTCCGACGCGGCGGCGGCCCTGAGCGGGCCCCCGGCGATGGTCAGACGGCGGCGGGTGCGCTGCGCGGAGTCCGCCTCAAGGGTGCGGCGGGCGGGGCCGGAGACCGCGGGGTCGTCGGCCTGCGAGAGCTTGTCGAGTACGTGCGGCGGCACGATGGTGCAGAAGACCGGTGTGATGGCGTCCATGACTGCAATGTGGCAGCCCGTCATCATCCTGTCACCCATCGCGACAGTCTTTCCTGAAATAGAGTGATTCGGGCCGGTACGGCCATGGCGCGTTCCGCATGCTGATACGGAACGGCACGCGCGCCGCGCCTCGGTTACGCTGCTACGCATCATGCGTATCGGGCTGCTTCTCCTTAGCTGCCGCGGCGAGGGCCTGTAGTCGTAGGCCGACCCCCTCCCCGCGGAGTCTGGCGTTGCGGTGATCACGTCCCGTCGGCCGTCCCAGTGGACACACGAGGAGCCCCACGCAATGTCTGCATCGTCCGTCGGTCGCCCCACGCCCCTCACCAACGCGACCCACACCCAGCGTCCTTCCGGGATGCCGATCCACAAGTACGGCCGCTACGAGGCCGTGGACATCCCCGACCGCACCTGGCCGGACAACCGGATCACCGTCGCCCCCCGCTGGCTCTCCACCGACCTGCGCGACGGCAACCAGGCGCTGATCGACCCCATGTCACCGGCGCGCAAGCGCGAGATGTTCGACCTGCTGGTCCGCATGGGCTACAAGGAGATCGAGGTCGGCTTCCCGGCCTCCGGTGAGACCGACTTCGCGTTCGTACGGTCGATCATCGAAGAGGGCGCGATCCCCGAGGACGTGACGATCTCCGTCCTGACGCAGGCGCGCGAAGAGCTGATCGAGCGCACCGTCGAGGCGCTGCGCGGCGCCAACCGCGCCACCGTGCACCTCTACAACGCCACCGCCCCCACCTTCCGCCGGGTCGTCTTCCGCGGCACGAAGGAGCAGGTCAAGCAGATCGCCGTGGACGGCACCCGGCTGGTGACGGAGTACGCGGAGAAGATCCTCGGCCCCGAGACCACCTTCGGCTACCAGTACAGCCCGGAGATCTTCACCGACACCGAGCTGGACTTCGCCCTGGAGGTCTGCGAGGCCGTCATGGACGTCTGGCAGCCCGAGGCCGGCCGCGAGATCATCCTCAACCTGCCCGCCACCGTGGAGCGCTCGACGCCCTCCACGCACGCGGACCGCTTCGAGTGGATGTCCCGCAACCTCTCCCGCCGCGAGCACGTCTGCCTGTCCGTGCACCCGCACAACGACCGCGGTACCGCCGTCGCCGCCGCCGAGCTGGCGCTGATGGCCGGCGCGGACCGGATCGAGGGATGCCTGTTCGGCCAGGGCGAGCGCACCGGCAACGTCGACCTGGTGACGCTGGGCATGAACCTCTTCTCGCAGGGCGTCGACCCGCAGATCGACTTCTCGCGGATCGACGAGGTCCGCCGCACCAGCGAGTACTGCAATCAGATGGAGATCCACCCGCGCCACCCCTACGTGGGTGACCTGGTCTACACCTCCTTCTCCGGCTCCCACCAGGACGCCATCAAGAAGGGCTTCGACGCCCGCGAGGCCGACGCCGCCGAGCGTGGCCTGTCGGTCGAAGAGGTCGAGTGGGCCGTGCCGTACCTGCCGATCGACCCGAAGGACGTGGGCCGCTCCTACGAGGCGGTCATCCGCGTCAACTCGCAGTCCGGCAAGGGCGGTATCGCGTACGTCCTGAAGAACGACCACAAGCTGGACCTGCCGCGCCGGATGCAGATCGAGTTCTCCCGCATCATTCAGGCCAAGACCGACGCCGAGGGCGGCGAGGTCACCCCCGCCCAGATCTGGTCCGCCTTCCGCGACGAGTACCTGCCCAACGCCGAGAACGCCTGGGGCCGGATCCAGCTCCGCTCGGGGCAGTCCACGACCGACACGGACGGCAAGGACACCCTGACCGTCCAGGCTGTCGTGGACGGTACGGAGACGGTGCTGGCCGGCACCGGCAACGGCCCGATCTCCGCCTTCTTCGAGGCCCTGGCGGCGGTCGGGGTGGACGCCCGGCTGCTGGACTACCAGGAGCACACCATGAGCGAGGGCGCGAGCGCGCAGGCCGCCTCGTACATCGAGTGCGCGATCGACGGAAAGGTGCTGTGGGGCATCGGCATCGACGCCAACACCACCCGCGCGTCACTCAAGGCGGTCGTTTCCGCCGTCAACCGCGCGACCCGCTGACGCGCCGGGGCGCCGCCCGGCGCCCCGCGCTGACCTGAGCGTTTTCGGACCCCGCCTCGGTACGCGAGGGGCGGGGTTCGGCCATGTCGTGGCGATCTCACGCCACGGTGCTGACGGCACCTCGAAGATGTGGCTAACATCACGTCAACGCGGCGGCTCTGCACCACGATTCCCCGAACAGGGGGCAGGGACGCGGCGCAGTGCAGCGCAAAGAAGCGTTGCAGGGGCGTGACGGAGGTGCGCGACGTGCTGCCAGCTCAAGGACCACGCGGCCGAAAACCGCGCCTCTGCGGCATTCGTACGTCGTGGACCACGGTCGGCGACGGGGAGTTCTTCTGCCCCGACTGCGGGGGCGACCGCAACTACCGCCGCCGTACCGGGCGTCGCCGCTTCACCGTGCTCGGCATCCCGCTGCTCTCGCGCGGCTGCGCGGGCCCCGTGGTCGAATGCGCCGCCTGCCACGCCCACTTCGGCACGGACGCGCTGGACCACCCCACCACCATCCGGTTCTCCGCGATGCTGCGCGACGCCGTCCACACGGTCGCGCTCGCGGTCCTCGCGGCCGGCGGCACCTCGTCCCGTACGGTCCGGGAGACCGCCGTCCTCACGGTGCGCGCGGCCGGGTTCGAGGACTGCACGGAGGACCGGCTGACGGACCTGGTCGAGGCGCTGGCCGCCGACACCGGCCGCTTCGTCATCGACGCGGGCCCCTTCGGCGCCGCGCTCGCCATCGAACTCCACGAGGCGCTGGAACCGCTCGCGCCGCACCTCGCTCCGGCGGGCCGGGAGTCGATCCTCCTCCAGGGCGCCAGGATCGCCCTGGCGGACGGGGTCTACAGCCCGGCGGAGCGCGAGGTGCTGAGCATCGTCGGCGGCGCGCTCCAGCTCCGCGCGGACGACACGGCGCGCCTGCTGCTGGCGGCGTCGGGAACGCCCTCCTGAGGGCGCGGACGCGCTGAGGGCGGGCGGGAGGCCCCGTACCTCCGGTACCACCCGTACGTGCCGGGAAACCGGCGCCCGCGCATGCGGGAGAATGGCGTCATGAGTCTGTTCCGGGACGACGGCGTCGTGCTGCGCACGCAGAAGCTCGGTGAGGCCGACCGCATCATCACGCTTCTGACCCGCGGCCACGGCCGCGTCCGCGCCGTCGCCCGGGGAGTGCGCAGGACCAAGTCGAAGTTCGGGGCGCGGCTGGAGCCGTTCTCCCATGTCGACGTGCAGTTCTTCGCGCGCGGCAGCGAGCTGATCGGGCGCGGCCTGCCGCTGTGCACGCAGAGCGAGACCATCGCTCCGTACGGTGGCGGGATCGTCTCCGACTACGCCCGCTACACCGCCGGCACCGCGATGCTGGAGACCGCGGAACGGTTCACCGACCACGAGGGCGAGCCCGCCGTCCAGCAGTATCTGCTGCTCGTCGGCGGACTGCGGACCCTCGCCAGGGGGGAGCACGCGCCCCATCTCATCCTGGACGCCTTCCTGCTGCGTTCCCTCGCCGTCAACGGTTACGCGCCGAGCTTCGACGACTGCGCGAAGTGCGGGCTGCACGGTCCCAACCGGTTCTTCTCCGTCGCGGCGGGCGGGGTCATCTGCGGCGACTGCCGGGTGCCCGGCAGCGTCGTACCCTCTGCTGAGGCCGTCGGACTGCTCAGCGCGCTGCTGACCGGGGACTGGGCGACGGCCGACGCGTGCGAGGCGCGCCATGTCAGGGAGGGCAGCGGGCTGGTGTCCGCCTATCTGCACTGGCATCTGGAGCGGGGCCTGCGCTCCCTCAGATACGTGGAGAAGAACTAGCTCGGACAGTGAAGAGCTGAGCGAAGAACCGGCTCGGACAGAGAAGCAACGAGGAGACGAGAAGCGCATGGCACGACGCGGAATCCTGGGACGCTCCCGCCGCGAGTACAAGACGCCGGAGCCGCATCCCTCGGGGGCGGTGCCGCCGAGGATCCCCGGCGAGCTGGTGCCGAAGCACGTGGCCTGTGTCATGGACGGGAACGGCCGCTGGGCCAAGGAGCGCGGGCTGCCGCGCACCGAGGGCCACAAGGTGGGCGAGGGCGTCGTCCTCGATGTGCTCAAGGGCTGTCTGGAGATGGGCGTCAAGAACCTCTCCCTGTACGCCTTCTCGACCGAGAACTGGAAGCGCACGCCCGACGAGGTGCGCTTCCTGATGAACTTCAACCGCGATGTCATCCGGCGCCGCCGCGACGAGATGGACGAGCTGGGGATCCGGATCCGCTGGGTCGGCCGGATGCCCAAGATGTGGAAGTCGGTCGTCCAGGAGCTCCAGGTCGCCCAGGAGCAGACCAAGGACAACGACGCCATGACGCTCTACTTCTGCGTCAACTACGGCGGCCGTGCGGAGATCGCGGACGCGGCGCAGGCGCTCGCGGCCGATGTCGCGGCCGGCAAGCTCGACCCGTCCAAGGTCAACGAGAAGACGTTCGCCAAGTACCTCTACTACCCGGACATGCCGGACGTGGATCTCTTCCTGCGGCCGAGCGGTGAGCAGCGTACGTCCAACTATCTGATCTGGCAGAGCAGTTACGCGGAGATGATCTTCCAGGACGTGCTGTGGCCGGACTTCGACCGGCGGGACCTGTGGCGGGCCTGCCTGGAGTACGCCTCCCGGGACCGCCGTTTCGGCGGGGCGCTGCCCAACCAGGAGGCCGACGTGGACATCCCGGAACAGGGCGAGCAGGCCGAGAAGACCGAGCAGTCCGAGCAGGCCTAGCGGAGACGTACGGACCGACAGACAAGCAGACAGACGGATGGGTGGGGCCCCGGTGATCACCGGGGCCCCACCCATCCGTGCGGTTCAGTTCTTGGCGGCGGCCGCCGCGCACTCCGCGCAGGTGCCGAAGATCTCCACCGTGTGCGCCACGCTCACATAGCCGTGCTGGGCCGCGATCGTCTCCGCCCACTGCTCGACGGCGGGCCCCTCGACCTCGACCGCCTTGCCGCAGACCCGGCACACGAGATGGTGATGGTGGTCACCGGTCGAGCAGCGCCGGTAGACCGATTCGCCGTCGTTCGTGCGCAGTACGTCGACCTCGCCCGCGTCGGCGAGCGACTGGAGCGTGCGGTAGACCGTGGTCAGCCCCACCGAGTCACCGCGGTGTTTGAGCATGTCGTGGAGATCCTGAGCACTGCGGAACTCGTCCACCTCGTCGAGTGCCGCCGCCACCGCGGCGCGCTGGCGGGTCGATCGGCCGCGCACGGGGGCCGCGTTCGATCCGCTGCTGGGCGCAGTCGTCACAGGTGCCTCCTTGCCTCTGCCCGTGTCCTCCGGGCGTTGCCCGCTTGTCTACGGGCCCCATTCTGCCAGTCCGGACACCGGCCGCGGTCATGCCGTGGCGTCCTCCGCGGGCCGCCGCGCGCCGGGGACGTCCCCCGCGGGCGCCGACGACGCCCCGGGTTCGGGCGTCTGCACGAGGCCCGCTTCCGCGTTCCTCAGTACGCGGGCCCGGCGTCTGGCCAGCGGTGTCGCGAGCGCGGTGAGAAGCACGAAGACGCCGATCGCGATCAGCACGATCGTCGCGCCGGGCGGTACGTCCTGGTAGTACGAGGTGACCGTGCCGGCCAGCGTCACCGCCGTACCGATCACGACGGACAGCACGAACGTGACCACGAACGAGCGCGTCACCTGCTGCGCCGCCGCCACCGGCACCACCATCAGCGCGCTGACCAGCAGCAGTCCCACCACCCGCATGGCGACCGTGACCGTCACGGCGGCCGTCACCGCGATCAGCAGGTTCAGGGCGCGCACGGGCAGCCCGGTGACCCGGGCGAACTCCTCGTCCTGGCTGACGGCGAAGAGCTGCCGCCGCAGCCCCACCGTGACCAGCACCACGAAACCGGCGAGCAGGGAGATCGCGGTGACGTCGGAGGGCGAGACCGTCGAGAGCGAGCCGAAGAGGTACGAACTGAGGTTGGCGTTGGAACCGTTCGGCGCGAGGTTGATCAGCAGCACGCCGCCCGCCATGCCCCCGTAGAAGAGCATCGCCAGCGCGATGTCGCCGCGGGTGCGGCCGTACGCCCTGATCAGCTCCATCGTGACGGCGCCGACGACCGCGACGAGCGTGGCCATCCACACGGGGCTGGCGGAGAGCAGGAAGCCCAGGCCGACCCCGGTCATCGCCACATGGCCGATGCCGTCGCCCATCAGGGCCTGGCGGCGCTGGACGAGATAGATGCCGACGGCGGGCGCGGTGACGCCGACCAGGACGGCGGCGATCAGCGCCCGCTGCATGAAGGCGGTCTCAAGGATTTCCATGGTCAGGTCAGCAGTCCTGTACGGAGCGGCTCGCCGGCCGCGTGCGGATGAACGTGGTCGTGGCCGGGCAGGGCGTGCTGGCCGACCGCCTTGGGCGGCGGTCCGTCGTGCATCACGCAGCCGTCGCGCAGCACCACCGCGCGGTCGATCAGCGGCTCCAGCGGGCCCAGCTCGTGCAGCACGAGCAGGACGGTCGCGCCGGCCGCCACCTGCTCGCGCAGGGTCGCCGCGAGGATGTCCTGGCTGGCCAGGTCGACGCCCGCCATCGGCTCGTCCATGATCAGCAGCTCGGGCTCGGAGGCGAGCGCCCTGGCGATCAGCACCCGCTGGTGCTGGCCGCCCGACAGGGCGCCCACGGAGTCCTTGGCGCGGTCACCGAGGCCCACGAGCTCGATGGCCCGCTGAACGGCCGCACGATCGGCCTTGGTGGGCCATCCCAGCCGCAGGGGGCTCGTACGGGAGAGGCGGCCGGAGGAGACGACCTCGCGGACGGTCGCGGGCACGCCGCTCGCGGCGGTGGTGCGCTGCGGTACGTAGCCGACGCGCCGCCAGTCGCGGAAGCGGCGCAGGGGGGTGCCGAAGAGCGATATCTCGCCGTCGCCCAGGGGGACCTGGCCGATCACGGAGCGTACGGCGGTGGACTTGCCGGAGCCGTTGGCGCCGAGCAGGGCGACGACCTCGCCGCGGCGCACGGTGAGGTCGATGCCGCGCAGCACGGGGCGCGAGCCGAGCGTGGCGGTGGCGCCGCGGACGGTGATGACGGGCGGCGGTCCGCCGTTGGTACCGGGGTGCGCCGCGGCGCGTTCCGCCGCCCTGGCGTGGTCGCTCTCCACCGTCGCCATGTCAGGCGCCTCCGTTGCTGGTCTCGTCGCTGATGTCGCCGCTGTCAGGGGAACCACCGCTGCCAGGGGAATCGTTTCGCCCGCTCCGTGTCACGTCATCTCATTTCGCGCCGAGCGCGGTGCGCAGGGCGGCGAGGTTGGACCGCATGACCTCGATGTAGTCACGGCCCCTGGTCTTGTCCGTGATTCCCTCGATCGGGTCGAGGACGTCCGTCCTGAGCCCGGAGTCCCCGGCCACCGTCCTGGCGGTCTTGTCGCTGGCGAGTGTCTCGAAGAATACGGTGGTGACCTTGTCGCGCTTCGCGATGGTCTCCAGTTCCTTCACCCGGGCCGGGCTCGGCTCCGACTCGGGGTCGATGCCGGCGATGGCCTCCTGCTCCAGACCGTAACGCTCGGCGAGGTAGCCGAAGGCGGCGTGGGTGGTGATGAAGGTCTTGGTGCCGGTGTCGGCGAGGTCCTTCTTGAACGACGTGTTCAGGCCGTTCAACTTGGTGACCAGCGCGCTGGTGTTCTTCTTGTACGCGGCGGCGTGGTCCGGGTCGGCCTTCTCCAGGGAGGCACCGACGCCCTGGGCGACCTCGGCGAACCGCACCGGGTCGAGCCAGATGTGCGGGTCCTTGCCGTCGGTGTCCGACTCCTCGTGCCCGTGGTCGGCCTCGTCCGTGGCGGCCTCACCGGCGTGGTCGCCGTCGTGACCGTGGTCGTGGCCGGTCTCCGTGCCGTGGTTCTCCAGGGTGGTGAGGGCCGTCGCGTCGATGACCGTCTTCGCCCCGGACTGGTCGATGGCCTTGTCCACGGCGGGCTGGATGCCCTTGAGGTAGAGGATGACGTCGGCCTCGCCGAGCTGGGCGGCCTGCCGGGGCTTCAGCTCCAGGTCGTGCGGCTCGACGCCGGGCTTGGTGAGGGTGGTGACGGAGACGTGGTCGCCGCCGATCTGCTGGGCCAGGTATTCCATGGGGTAGAACGACGCGACCACCGCGAGCTTGCCGTCCCGGCTCTTCCCGCCGGTTTCGGAGGAGGAGCAGGCGGACAGCGCGACCATGCCGAGCGTGAGGGCTCCGGCGAGAGTGGCGGTGGGTATGAGGCGTCGTCGTACGTTCATGACAGTCATTTTCAACAAAAGTGGAAACGATTGTCAACAAGGGGCGGGTAACGGGCCGGAATGTCCCTTGCTCCGCACCGATTTGATCGAAGGGGTGCGCGCGCCGCTAATCTGAAGCATTCGCCGTTCGTCGTCGTCGTAATGAAGAGAGACCCGTGGCCGCCGACAAGATCGACAGCATCGTCAACCTGAGCAAGCGCCGTGGCTTCGTCTACCCGTGCAGTGAGATCTACGGTGGTCAGCGGGCCGCCTGGGACTACGGGCCGCTCGGAGTCGAGCTGAAGGAAAACCTCAAGCGTCAGTGGTGGCGCTACATGGTCACCTCGCGCGAGGACGTTGTCGGCATCGACTCGTCGGTGATCCTCGCCACGGAGGTCTGGGAGGCGTCCGGCCACGTCGCGACCTTCACCGACCCGCTCACCGAGTGCACCTCCTGCCACAAGCGCTTCCGCGCCGACCACCTGGAGGAGGCGTACGAGGCGAAGCACGGCAAGGCCCCCGCGAGCCTCTCCGAGCTGAACTGCCCGAACTGCGGCAACAAGGGCACCTTCACCGAGCCCAAGCAGTTCTCCGGTCTGCTCTCCACGCACCTCGGCCCGACGCAGGACTCCGGTTCGGTCGCCTACCTGCGCCCCGAGACCGCGCAGGGCATCTTCACCAACTTCGCCCAGGTGCAGCAGACCTCGCGCAAGAAGCCGCCGTTCGGCATCGCGCAGATGGGCAAGTCCTTCCGGAACGAGATCACTCCGGGCAACTTCATCTTCCGCACGCGCGAGTTCGAGCAGATGGAGATGGAGTTCTTCGTCAAGCCGGGCGAGGACGAGCAGTGGCAGGAATACTGGATGGAGCAGCGCTGGAACTGGTACCGCGACCTGGGTCTCCGTGAGGAGAACATGCGCTGGTACGACCACCCGGCCGAGAAGCTCTCGCACTACTCCAAGCGCACCGCCGACATCGAGTACCGCTTCCAGTTCGGCGGCAGCGAGTGGGGCGAGCTGGAGGGTGTCGCCAACCGCACGGACTACGACCTCTCCGCGCACTCCAAGGCGTCGGGCCACGACCTGTCGTACTTCGACCAGGAGGCCGGTGAGCGCTGGACCCCGTACGTCATCGAGCCCGCCGCCGGTGTCGGCCGCGCGATGCTCGCCTTCCTCCTCGACGCGTACAACGAGGACGAGGCGCCCAACGCGAAGGGCGTGCTGGAGAAGCGCACCGTGATGCGTCTCGACCCGCGCCTCGCGCCGGTCAAGGTCGCCGTGCTGCCGCTCTCCCGCAACCCGCAGCTCTCGCCGAAGGCCAAGGGCCTCGCGACGGACCTGCGGCGCAACTGGAACATCGAGTTCGACGACGCGGGCGCCATCGGCCGCCGCTACCGCCGCCAGGACGAGATCGGTACGCCGTTCTGCGTCACCGTCGACTTCGACACCCTGGACGACAACGCGGTGACGGTGCGCGAGCGCGACACGATGAAGCAGGAGCGCGTCTCGCTGGACCGCATCCAGAGCTACCTGGGCGAGCACCTGCTCGGCTGCTGACCCCAGAGGCCCAAGAAGCCCCAGAGGCCCCAGAGGTACGGACAGGCCCCCGGTTCCGCGAAGGAACCGGGGGCCTGCCCGCGCTCCACGGCCGGTCCTTGCGGCACACTGGGCGCTCCCCGACAAGAGAGGAACGGATCATGCCGTCCTCCACCACCAGCAAGGTCAGCCGATGGGATCAGCACGGACGGGAGCATGTCGTCCGCGTGCAGAAGGCGGGTGTGCAGCGGTCGTTGATATGTGACACCTGCGGCTGGCAGAAGGGGGCGCAGTTCCTTCCGTGGCTCAAGGCCGAGGAACACCTCACCGAGGCGCACCAGGCCACGGTGGACCCGACGACGGGCTGACGCCTGCCGGTCGGCCGGAGGGACGGAGGCGGGGGCCGGCTCTCCCGGTCAGGGCCTCAGACCGCGCAGCAGCAGATCGGAGACGGCGGTGAAGTCGGCGTCGATGGTGGGCTTGCGCCACTCCGGGGCGTAGCACGGGTCGTGGAAGCGGGCCGTCGCGACGAAGAGCGCCCCGGCCGCGCCCGCCGGGTCGGGCGCCACGAACTCGCCCGCGCGCACGCCCTCTTCGACGATCCGCGTGAGCTGTCCGGTCAGCTTCGTCAGATGCGCGTCCACCGTGTCGCTGTGCTCCCCGGCGAGCACGGAGTACGTGGCGAACAGCTCGGGGTCGTCGCCCGCCTTGTGGCGCTTGGTGTCGAACAGCGCCAGCAGCCAGCCGCGCAGCTTCTCGGGGCCGGGCCCGGCCTCCCCGTCGACGATCTCCTGCAGCACCCGCTCCGTACGGCTCAGCCAGCGCGCCGTGACCGCCTCGCGCAGCGCCGCCTTCGTCCTGAAGTGCCGGTAGACGCTGCCGTGACTGACCCCGAGCAGCCGCGCCACATCCACCACCGTCGCCTTCGCCGGCCCGTAACGGCGCAGCACCTCCTCGGTCGCTTCGAGGATGCGCTCGGCGGTCAGGGTCTCGGGGGACATGGGGCCCGGCCTTTCATGGCTCGTGCGGCTCGTACGGCGGCGGTAGGTGACCTGGCGTGCCAGCGGTAGGTGACCTGGCGTGCCAGGTGACACTACCGGGGACGCCTGGTCGGACAACCCGACGGGGGAGCCGTCGGTGCCGCCCGTCGGGGCCGCGTGCGGTCCTGCCGCGCCGCGGTCACCGCTCGCTGTCCAGGGCCGACATCTGCCCGGTCGGATAGCGGTCGCCCGCCGCGACGTCCGCCGGGAAGGCCTCGCGGAGGGCGTCGAGATCGGCGGCGTCGAGCGTGACGTCCAGGGCGCCGAGGGCCTCGGTCAACTGGTCACGGCGGCGGGAGCCGACGAGCGGGACGATGTCCTCACCCTGGGCGAGGACCCAGGCGATGGCGATCTGCGCGACCGTGGCCCCCTTCCGCTCGGCCATCTCGCGCAGGAAGCCGACCAGCGCCAGGTTGTGATCGAGGTTCTCGCTCTGGAAGCGCGGGCTCGTCGCCCGGAAGTCGCCCGGGCTCAGCTCGCGGTCGCGGGTGAAGTGGCCGCTGATCAGCCCGCGCGAGAGCACTCCGTACGCCGTGATGCCGATGCCCAGCTCACGGACCGTCGACAGGATGCCGTTCTCGATGGAGCGCGAGACCAGCGCGTACTCGATCTGGAGATCCGCGATCGGGGCGACCGAAGCGGCCCGGCGGATGGTGTCGCTGCCCACCTCGGAGAGGCCGATGTGGCGTACGTGGCCGGCCTGGACCAGTTCGGCGATGGCGCCGACGGTCTCCTCGATCGGGACGTCGGGGTCGACGCGGGCGATCCGGTAGACGTCGATGTGGTCGGTGCCGAGCCGCTGGAGGGAGTAGGCGGCGAAGTTCTTGACGGCGGCCGGGCGTCCGTCGTGTCCGCCCCAGCCGTTGTCGGGATCGCGCAGGGCGCCGAACTTGACGCTGGTGAGCGCCCGTTCGCGGGCCCCCGCGGGCGCGGTCCGCAGTGCCTCCGCGATCAGCAGCTCGTTGTGCCCCATCCCGTAGAAGTCGCCGGTGTCGAGCAGGGTGACGCCCGCGTCGAGCGCGGCGTGCACGGTGGCGATGGACTCGGCGCGGTCCACCTCTCCGTACACGTTGGACATGCCCATGCAGCCGAGACCGAGGGCGGAGACCCGGGGGCCCGTGGCGCCGAGGGGGCGGGTGGCGATGGCGTGGGTGGTCATGGCGGCTTCCTTCGTACGTGAATCCGGACACACCAACGATGACATGACGAGTGACAGATTTCAATATCTGTCACTCGTTCATTTGTCCGGCGTGGTCGTCCGGCGCCGCCGGGCCCCGGAAAATGCGTTACCTCCCGGTCGTGCCCGGTGGTAGCGTCTTGGGCATGTTCTTCCAGATCTACGAGTGAGAGCGCGGCGGCCACCGCACCGCCCCCCACCGACGAATCCGCAGATCACTTCTCATCACTTCGGGAGAACCCCGTGGCAAAGAGCCGCAACAACCTTCTCGGCGTGGGCGGACAGCGCACGAAGCTGACCCGCACGGACCCGCAGTCCAGCGGTCCCGCCCGCGACGCCAACCGCAAGGCCTCCGCCGACCAGAAGCAGGAGCTGCTGCGCAAGATGCGGGAGCGCGCGGCGGCCCAGGGACAGGAGCAGGCCGGTCAGGACGCGGAGCGGAGCGACGCGACCGCCACCCCGGCCACCGGCGAGGACGCGGCGCAGGCCTGACGCCGCCCGCCCGCTGCCGAACAGCGCGTGTGTGGGCCCGGATCACCTCGTGATCCGGGCCCACACCCCTGTCACCGTCAGCCCCCTGTCGCCGTCAGCCGATCGCGCACCCTCAGCCGATCGCGCGCGGCAGCCGCAGGCTGAGCGCCGCCGTCAGGATCACCGCCCCGAGCTGCACCAGCAGCGTCACCGCCAGCGCGTCCCGCATCCCCACCGAGGACGTCAGGGTCAGGAAGAGCGAACCCAGCGTCGCCACTCCCAGCGCCAGCGCGGACTGCTGGGCCGTGACCATCACCCCGCTGCCCACACCGGCCCGTTCGGCCGGTACGTCCGAGAGCACGATCCGGATGATCACCGGGAGCTGGAGCCCCTGGCCGAGACCGGCCAGCGCGATCCCCGGCAGCAGTTCCACCGTGCCGATCGCGGGCCAGTCGCCCCGCACGGTGAGCACCAGCAGCGCCACACCGACCGCCTGGAGCATCGCGCCCGCCGTCACGACGAGGCTGCCGTACCGCCGGATCAGCCGCGGCCCGGCCAGCGACGCCCCGAAGAACGCGACCGCCATCGGCACCAGCGCCACCCCGGCGGCCACCGACCCCATCCCCAGACCCTGCTGGAGCGCGACGGCGATCACGAACATGAAGCCGCCGAAGCCGATCGAGAACGGCACGACCAGCGCGAGCCCCCGCCGCAGCGAGACCAGCGCGAACAGGCTCGGCGGCACCAGCGGCGTACGCCCCCGCCGGTCGGCCCGCCGCTCCACGCGCAGGAAGACGTACGCCACGACCGGGAAGGCCGCCAGCGAGACCCAGGTCCACAGGGGCCAGCCGGCCGCCCGGCCCTCGGTGAGCGGGGCGAGCAGCGTGATCAGGGAGAGCGCCAGCAGCAGCGTCCCCGGTACGTCGACCGGCGCGGGCCGCTGCGAGCGCGTCTCGGGCACCGAACGGAACGCCAGCACCAGGCCGGCCAGCGCGACCGGCACGTTCACCAGGAAGATCGCCCGCCAGCCGGTGCCCGCCAGGTCGGCGGCGACGAGCACGCCGCCGAGGATCTGGCCCGCCACCATCGCCAGCCCCGCGGTCGCCCCGTACAGGCTGAGCGCCTTGGCGCGGCGCGGTCCGGTGGTCGAGGCGTGGATCGTGGCCAGCACCTGCGGCAGCATCAGCGCCGCCGCCGCGCCCTGCGCGACCCGCGCCCCGACCAGCGTCCAGGCGGTCGGCGCGAGTCCGCAGGCCAGCGAGGTGAGGCCGAAGGCCGCCATGCCGGCCAGGAAGAGCCGCCGTCTGCCGAACATGTCCCCGAGCCGGCCGCCCAGGACCAGGAGCACGGCGTACGACAGCCCGTACCCGGCGACGACCAGCTCCAGCAGTGCGGGTCCCGCCGCCAGATCGCGGTCGATGGTCGGCAGGGCGACATTGACGATGAAGAAGTCGATCAGGGGCAGCGCGGCGCCGAGGAGCACGGTGAACAGCCCGAGCGGTCCGAGGACGGAGCCGTGATCGCGTACGACGGGTGCCACCGCGCCGGCCGGGGTGGTGCCGGTGGCGGTGGACGGGGTCGGGAGGGAGGTGGATGATCTGCTCACCTCATCGAGGGTGCTCCTTCTGCGAGCCTGGTACCAGAGTCTCCTTATTCCGGTACCGGTACTACCTGGCAACGGGATGGGCCGTGCGGCACCCTGGAACCATGAACACCCTCGCGCAGACCTCGGCGGACGGACAGGCGACCGACATCCGGCGGCATGAACTCGCGGGGTTCCTGCGGAGCCGCCGGGAGCGCATCACGCCCGAGCAGGTCGGACTCGACCGGGGGGCCCGGCGCCGTACCCCCGGACTGCGCCGCGAGGAGGTCGCCCAGCTCTCCGCCGTCGGGGTCACCTGGTACACGTGGATCGAACAGGCCAGGTCCATCCAGGTCTCCGCCCAGGTCCTGGACGCCCTGGCCCGCGCCCTGCTCCTCGACGCCGGCGAGCGCGCCCACCTCTTCTCGCTGGCCGGTGCGGTCGATCCCGCTCCCGGGACGCCCTGCCCGACCATCACCCCCGCCCTGCGGGAGATGCTGACGCGGCTCGACCCCTTCCCGGCGTGCGTGCAGAACAGCCGGTACGACATCCTCGCGTACAACCGGGCCTACAGCCTGCTCATGTGCGACCTGGACGCCGTGCCGCCCGAGGACCGCAACTGCATGCTGCTCGCCTTCACCAACGAGGAGTGGCGCTCCGCGCTGGGCAACCGGGACGAGACCGTCCGGATCATGGCGGCCAGGTTCCGGGCCGCCATGGCCGAGCATCTCGCCGAGCCGCCGTGGAAGACGCTCCTGGGGCGGCTGCGCGCGGCCTCGCCCGAGTTCCGGGAGATCTGGGAGCGGCACGAGGTGGTGGCCCCGGTGGGCGACCGGACCAAGCGGTTCGTCAACGCGCGCGTCGGCCGGCTCGACCTGGAGCACACCAACCTCTGGCTCGGGCCCGCCTCGGGGCCCCGGCTGGTCACGTACGTACCCGTGGACGAGGAGTCCAGGCTCCGACTGGAGAAGCTGGCGCGGATCCCGAAGGCCCCAGCGGCCCCGAAGGCCCAGGAGGTTCAGGACTCCGCTCCGGTGTCCGCCGGGGTCTGAGCCTTCACCAGGTCCGCCGGAGAGGGCTCGGCCTCCAGGCGTCGCGCCGCGCGCAGCGCAGTCCCCCGCGCCCAGGCGCCGCTGGTCAGCGCGCCCACCAGCAGGACACAGAGCCCGCACGCCGTGATGATCCACCATGCCGTGCCGCTCACGTCGGCGAACCCGCTGCGGTACGCGGCCGAGCCGACCCCGCCCGCCGCGCTCGCGGCGACCCCGCCCGCCAGCACCGCGCCGATCACCGCGACCCCCAGCGTCTGGCCGATCTGGCGGCTCGTGGAGGCGACGGCCGCCGCCACACCCGCCTGGGCGCGGGGCATCCCGGAGACGGCGGTGTTGGTGATGGGGGCGTTCAGCATGCCGAAGCCGAGCCCGAAGAGCACGTACCCGGTGAACATCAGCCCGGTCGTCGTCTCGGCGTCCAGCGTGGCGAAGAGCAGCCCGCTCGCCGTCATCGCCGTACCCGCGACCAGCAGGGACAGCCGCGGGCCACGGCTGCCGACCAGCCGGCCCGACAGCGGGGCGCAGAGGAAGGTCAGGGCCGCCATGGGCAGCATGTAGAGGCCCGCGTGGAGGGCGGACAGGCCGCGGACGTTCTGGAGGTAGAGCGTGTTCAGGAAGAGGAAGCCGCCCAGCGCCGCGAAGCCGCACACGGCGATCACGGTCGCCCCGCTGAACGGCGCGCTGCGGAAGAAACGCAGGTCGATCAGGGGCTCGGCGCGCCTCGGCTCGTACAGGACCAGCCCCACCAGACAGAGGGCGGAGAAGGCGGCGAACGACACGATCAGCGGCGAGGTCCACCCCTCCGCGGGCGCCTCGATGATCGCGTACGTCAGCGCCCCGAGGACGCCGATGACCAGGAGCTGCCCCACCGGGTCGGGGCGGCGCGGCTTCGGCGCACGGGACTCGGGGACGTACCGCCAGGTCAGCAGGAGGGCGGCCAGCCCGATCGGCAGGTTGATCCAGAAGATCGACCGCCAGCCGACCGTGTCCACCAGCACCCCGCCGACCAGCGGGCCCGCCGCCATCGAGATGCCCACGACGGCGCCCCAGACACCGATGGCGCGGGCGCGCTCACGCGGTCCCGTGAAGGTGTTGGTGATGATCGACATCGCGACGGGGTTGAGCATCGAGCCGCCGATGGCCTGAATCATGCGGAACACGACGAGCGAGGTGAGGTTCGGCGCGAGGGAGCAGAGCGCCGAGCCGAGCGTGAAGAGGACGAGACCGGTCTGGAAGACCCGGCGGCGGCCGATCCGGTCGGCGGTGGAGCCCGCGAGCATCAGCAGCGACGCGAGGACGAGGGTGTACGCGTCGATCGTCCACTGCATCCCGGAGACCGAGGCGTGCAGCTCGCGCTGCATGGAGGGGAGGGCGACATTGAGGACGGTGTTGTCCAGGCTGACGATCAGAAGACTCAGGCAACATATCGACAGCACCAGCATTTTCCGCCGGGAACTCAGCTCGGGCATGCCTCGATGGTACGACTGAGTAGTACGGCTAACTAATGAATCCCCCGGTGCGCGACAATGGCCGGATGACCGCCCCACTCACCATCGGCCCGTACCCCGTGACCCCGCCCGTCGTGCTCGCGCCCATGGCCGGAATCACCAATGCCCCCTTCCGCACCCTCTGTAGGGAATTCAGCGGGGGGAAGGGGCTGTTCGTCAGCGAGATGATCACGACCCGGGCCCTGGTCGAGCGCAACGAGAAGACCATGCAGCTCATCCACTTCGACGCGACCGAGACGCCGCGTTCGATCCAGCTCTACGGGGTGGATCCGGTCACCGTCGGCAAGGCGGTCCGCATGATCGTGGACGAGGATCTGGCCGACCACATCGACCTCAACTTCGGCTGCCCGGTGCCCAAGGTGACCCGCAGGGGCGGCGGCTCCGCCCTGCCGTACAAGCGGCCCCTGCTGCGCGCGATCCTGCACGAGGCGGTCTCGAACGCGGGCGATCTGCCGGTCACGATGAAGATGCGCAAGGGCATCGACGACGACCACCTCACGTTCCTGGACGCGGGGCGCATCGCGGTCGAGGAGGGCGTGACGGCGATCGCGCTGCACGGCAGGACCGCCGCGCAGCACTACGGCGGCACCGCCGACTGGGAGGCGATCGCGCGCCTCAAGGAGCACGTGCCGGAGATCCCGGTGCTCGGCAACGGCGACATCTGGTCGGCCCGGGACGCGCTGCGCATGGTGCGCGAGACCGGCTGCGACGGGGTGGTCGTGGGGCGCGGCTGCCTGGGGCGGCCGTGGCTCTTCGGCGACCTGGTGGCGGCGTTCGAGGGTACGGGGACGGTCGCGGCGCCGACGCTGCGCGAGGTCGGCGCCGTCATGCGGCGCCATGCCCAGCTCCTGGGGGAGTGGATCGGGGACGAGGCCCGCGGGGTGATCGACTTCCGTAAGCACGTGGCCTGGTACCTGAAGGGCTTCTCGGTCGGGTCGCAGCTCCGCAAGCAGCTCGCGATCACCTCGTCGCTCGCGGAGCTGGACGAGCTGATGGCCGGGCTCGACCTGGACCAGCCGTGGCCGGACGGTGCGGACGGGCCGCGCGGGCGTACGTCGGGGAACAACCGGGTCGTCCTGCCGGACGGCTGGCTGAAGGATCCGTACGACTGCGCGGGCCTCGGCGCGGACGCGGAGCTGGACACGTCCGGCGGCTGAGCGCTCCGCACGGGGGCGAGGCGTGGGGTGACGCGTGGAGGGCGCCTGCGGAGTGCGGCCGGTGCGTGGGGGCGTCCGCCGAGCGCGGTCGGTGCGTTATCGAAACGTTATATTCCGGTCCACGGATCATCACACTGTCGCAGCAGCGTTCGTCTTTCTCCGACTCTCCGATGAGAAAGACGGGCAGCTTCCATGCGCAGACCCAGCAGACCCCCCGGCTACCGGGCGGGCGCCGTCGCCGTCGCGGTGGCGCTCGCCGCCGGCCTCGCGACCACGGCCGGCGCCGCGACACCGGCGGCACCGGGAGCATCCGCCGGTGGCCAGGCATTAAACCGCGACTCCGCACCCGGCGCGGCCACGGTCACGCTGATCACCGGCGACCGGGTCGACGTGGACCGCCGCGGCAATGTGGCCCAGGTGCGTCCCGCCGAGGGCCGCGAGAACGTACCGATGTCGGTGCGCCGGGAGGGCGACCGTACGTACGTGATCCCGACCGACGCCCAGCGGCTCGTCGGACAGGGCACGGTGGACCGGCGGCTGTTCGATGTGACCGGCCTCGTCGAGGCGGAGTACGACGACGCCCACCGCGACACCCTCCCGCTGATCGTCTCGTACAAGAAGGCAGGCGCCGGTACGGCGAAGTCGCGCGTCGCCGCGGCGGGCGCGAAGGCCGGGCGGAACCTCCCCGCCGTCGACGGCCAGGCCCTCGCGGCGGCCAAGGACGGCACCGACGGCGTGTGGCAGGCGCTGACCGCCGACGCGGGCAAGGCCGAGGCGCGGATCGCGGCCTCCGGCATCAGCCGCGTGTGGCTCGACGGCAAGCGCAAGGTCGACCTGGACAAGAGCGTCCCGCAGATCGGCGCGCCCACCGCGTGGGAGGCCGGGTACGAGGGTGACGGGGTGAAGGTCGCCGTCATCGACACCGGCGTGGACCAGACCCACCCGGACCTCGCGGGTGTGGAGGTCGAGGAGAAGAACTTCTCCGGCTCGGCCGACGCCGTGGACCGGGCCGGGCACGGCACCCACGTGGCCTCGACCATCGCCGGCAGCGGCGCCAAGGCCGGCGGAACGTACCAGGGCGTCGCGCCCAAGGCGCGGATCCTGGACGCCAAGGTCTTCGACGACGACGGGTACGGCTCCGACTCGGCCATCCTCGGCGCGATGCAGTGGGCGGCCGACCAGGGCGCCAAGGTCGCGAACATGAGCCTCGGCGGCTACGACGGCGCGGAGATCGACCCGCTGGAGGAGGCCGTCGACTCGCTCTCCGAGAGCAGCGGCATCCTCTTCGTCGTCTCGGCGGGCAACGCGGGACCCGGCGAGGGCACCATCGGATCGCCCGGCAGCGCGGCGGCGGCCCTCACGGTCGGGGCGGTGGACCGCGAGGACGCCATCGCCGACTTCTCCTCGGTCGGACCGTCCGCCGACGGATCGCTGAAGCCGGACATCACCGCGCCGGGCGTGGACATCGTCGCGGCGAAGGCGGCCGAGGGAACCCTCGGCTCCCCGGCGGGCGACGGCTACGTCGCCATGAGCGGTACGTCGATGGCGGCGCCGCATGTCGCGGGCGCAGCGGCGATCCTCGCGCAGCGCCACCCCGACTGGAGCGGCGAGCGGCTCAAGCGGGCCCTCACCGCCTCGGCCGTCGCCACCCAGGGACTGACGGCGTTCCAGCAGGGCACGGGCCGCACCGACGTGGCGAAGGCGATCACCCAGACCGTCGTCACCGAGGAGACCTCGATCGGGTTCGGCACCCAGCTCTGGTCGGAGGAGGGCGCGGAACCGGTCACCAAGGAGGTCACGTACCGCAACGAGGGGACCGCGGACGTCACCCTCGATCTGGCGGCGGAGGCCGTCGGCCCCGACGGCAGTCCCGCACCCGCCGGGCTGGCCACGACCGGGACACGGCAGGTCACCGTGCCCGCCGGAGGCACGGCGAAGGCCGCGCTGACCCTGGACACCCGCGTCAGCGACCAGTACGGCGCCTTCTCCGGCGCGCTGGTGGCGAAGGAGGCCGGGGCGGCGAAGGCCGGTGGCCAGAGCCTGCGCACGGCCTTCGGCGTCACGCGTGAGGCCGAGTCGTACGACGTCACGGTGAACCTGCTGAACAGGAACGGCGACCCGGCCGAGGCGTCCGTCGCGTTCATCAACCGCGCCACCGCCGCGCAGGCCGGAGCGTGGACCGGCGACGGCAAGGTCACCCTCCGCGTGCCCAAGGGCGACTATCTCGTGGACGCGCCGATCATCACCCCCAAGGACGGCCGGGACGCCGAAGTCTCCCAGTTGATCCAGCAGAAGCTGAGCGTCACCGAGGACATGAGCATCGACTTCGACGGGCGCGACGCCAAGCCGCTCTCCGTCACGGCCCCGGTGGCCACCGAGCCGGTGCAGGCGTCGGTGTCCTGGAACCTCGACATCGGCGACGGCGGCACCTACGGCCTCTTCCTCCTGGACTCGCTGGACGCCTTCTCGACCGGATCGGTCGGCGCGAGCGTGTCGGGCAAGGAGTTCCAGGCCCAGGTCGGCACCATGCTGGCGGACGGCGGGGACACGTACAGCCTGCTCTACACGCGTGACGGCAGCATGTACGACGGCTTCACGCACCAGGCCGACAGGAGTGAACTCGCCGAGATCGAGGCGCTGGTGGGCGCCCCGGCGCCGGGCAAGGTGGGATCGGTCCACCCCATGTGGTGGAACGACTTCATGGGGATCGGCGGAGCGGGCAACCATGTCCCCCTCCCGTACACCTCGAAGCAGTACGTCACCACGCCGCCCGGCTACCGCTGGTCCTTCGGCGTGGGGCAGGCGCCCGCCGACGAGCCCTTCGACGGCGCGTACGAGGTCCTCTACGACCGGGACCAGGGCCGCAGGTACGAGGCGGGCGAGCGCTACGGCGTCACGCTCAACGTCGGTGTCTTCTCGCCGGACGCCCGGGCCGGGGACCTGTTCCGTGTCCAGGACTTCGCGGTCGTCTGCCAGCCGGTGTTCACCGACACCTCGGGCCGCCCGGGTCACTCCGGGCTGGCCGGCGTGAAGGCAACGGTGACGGTGGACGGGGAGATGTTCCAGGAGGGCAATGACCCCTGCGTCCAGATGTCCGGGCTGCCGGCCAAGTCGTCCGCGTACACGGTGAGTATCGAGGCGTCGCGCAAGCCCGAGGTCTCCCGGGTCTCCACCCGGGTCAGCGCCGAGTGGACGTTCACCTCCGCCTCGCCGGGGAACACGCTGGTCGCACTGCCGCTGTCCACCCTCGGCTTCGCCCCGAAGCTGACCCTGGCCAGCTCCGCCGAGGCGGGCACGACGCTGCGGGTCCCGCTCGTCGTCCAGGGCCACGCGGCCAGGAAGGGCATCGGCTCCCTGACGGTCAAGGCGTCCTACGACGGCGGTGCCACCTGGCGGAAGGCGCCCGTCACCACCGAGAACGGTGAGCGCGGCATCACGCTGGACCACCCCGCGTCCGCCACCTCGGTCTCGCTCAGGGGCGTCCTGAAGGACACCGAGGGCAACGGGTACAAGGTGACGGTCACGGACGCCTACCTGCTGACGCCGCAGGCCTCCTGACACCTCCTCCGCACCACCCCTGTGTCCCCGGAGCCCCCGCGGCTCCGGGGACACACCTGTTATGCCCGAGGGAGGAGGCCGATCTCGGGGTGCTGGGCGGGGTGCTGCGCGCTGTGCTGGGCGCGGCGCGCCCGGGAGGCGTGTCGAGGGCGTGATTCTCGCCACGTTTGATGAAGGGGAAGCTCAGATGAGCGGATCTTGAGTGGTGGCGTGATGGCTGTACCTCTGGAAGGGGTGGCACGCCGTGCCACCCCTTCTGTCTTCAAGAAGTGAACTCAGACGTCGATGTCAATGCTCATCTGAGCGCGGGAAGTCATGTCCGGGTCATGCCCGCTTCGAGGCGTGAAGGAGCGGCGCGCGCCCCGTCGCCGCCGGGGCGCTTTCGATCCGGTGGCGGACGGGCGGTTAAGGCCGTATGACAGTTAAGTGGCCGTACCCAGGCACCTTCGATCTGGGTATGTTCCTCGCCAGCCAGGTCAGCCACCGCGTCGTCGAGGAGTCGAGACCGTGCCGGATAACAGTGATTCCCACGTAGCCGCCTCGGAGCGGACAGCCGAACGCTCCGACAAGTACGTCTACGACTTCACCGAGGGCAACAAAGACCTGAAGCATCTCCTCGGCGGCAAGGGCGCCAACCTCGCCGAGATGACCAACCTCGGGCTGCCCGTCCCGCCCGGCTTCACCATCACCACGGAAGCCTGCAACATCTACCTCGACAGCGGTACGGAACCGGCCGCCCTGCGCGACGAGGTCAGCGCCCATCTCGACGCCCTCGAAGCCCGGATGGGCAAGAAGCTCGGCCAGTCCGACGACCCGCTGCTCGTCTCGGTGCGCTCCGGCGCCAAGTTCTCCATGCCCGGCATGATGGACACCGTCCTCAACGTCGGCCTCTCCGACGCCTCGGTCGCCGGGCTCGCCGCCCAGGCGGGCGACGAGCGCTTCGCCTGGGACTCGTACCGCAGGCTGATCCAGATGTTCGGCAAGACCGTGCTCGGCGTCGACGGCGCGCTCTTCGAGGACGCGCTCGACGAGGCCAAGCAGGCCGGGCAGGCCGCCACCGACGTCGATCTGCCCGTGGCCGACCTGCGGAAACTGGTCGAGCACTTCAAGAAGATCGTCACGCGCGAGGCGGGCCGGGACTTCCCGCAGGACCCGCGCGAGCAGATGGATCTCGCGATCCGCTCGGTCTTCGAGTCCTGGAACACCGACCGCGCCAAGCTCTACCGCCGCCAGGAACGCATCCCCGGTGACCTCGGCACGGCCGTCACCATCTGCTCCATGGTCTTCGGCAACCTCGGCCCCGACTCGGGCACCGGCGTCGCCTTCACCCGCGACCCGGCCAGCGGCCACCAGGGCGTCTACGGCGACTACCTCCAGAACGCGCAGGGCGAGGACGTCGTCGCGGGCATCCGCAACACCGTCCCCCTCGCCGAACTCGCCACCATCGACAAGGCGTCGTACGAGCGGCTCCTGGCCATCATGGAGACCCTGGAGACCCACTACCGGGACCTGTGCGACATCGAGTTCACCATCGAACGCGGCCAGTTGTGGATGCTCCAGACCCGCGTCGGCAAGCGCACCGCCGGGGCCGCCTTCCGTATCGCCACCCAGCTCGTGGACCAGGGGCTGATCGACGAGGCCGAGGCGCTCCAGCGCGTCAACGGCGCCCAGCTCGCGCAGCTCATGTTCCCGCGCTTCGACGAGGCCGCCAAGCGCGAACTGCTGGGGCGCGGCATCGCCGCCTCGCCGGGCGCCGCCGTCGGCAAGGCCGTCTTCGACTCGTACACCGCCATCAAGTGGTCGCGCTCCGGCGAGAAGGTCATCCTCATCCGCCGCGAGACCAACCCCGACGACCTCGAAGGCATGATCGCCGCCGAGGGGATCCTCACCTCGCGCGGCGGCAAGACCTCGCACGCCGCCGTCGTCGCCCGCGGCATGGGCAAGACCTGTGTCTGCGGCGCCGAGGAGCTGGAGGTCGACACGAAGGCGCGCCGGCTCACCGCGGGCTCCACCGTCATCGAGGAGGGCGACGTCGTCTCCATCGACGGCTCGACCGGCAAGGTCTACCTCGGTGAGGTCCCCGTCGTGCCGTCGCCCGTCGTGGAGTACTTCGAGGGCCGGATGCACGCGGGCGCCGACGACGCCGACGAACTGGTCGAGGCCGTCCACCGGATCATGGCGTACGCGGACCGCCGCCGCCGGCTGCGCGTACGCGCCAACGCCGACAACGCCGAGGACGCCCTGCGCGCCCGCCGCTTCGGCGCCCAGGGCATCGGGCTCTGCCGTACGGAGCACATGTTCCTCGGCGAGCGGCGCGAGATGGTCGAGAAGTTGATCCTGGCCGACACCGAGGACGAGCGGGAAACGGCACTGGGTGCCCTGCTGCCGCTCCAGAAGAAGGACTTCATCGAGCTGTTCGAGGCGATGGACGGCCTGCCGGTGACGGTCCGGCTCCTCGACCCGCCCCTGCACGAGTTCCTGCCCGACATCACCGAGCTGTCGGTACGGGTCGCCCTCGCCGAGGCCCGCAAGGATCACAACGAGAACGATCTGCGCCTCCTCCAGGCCGTGCACAAACTCCACGAGCAGAACCCGATGCTCGGGCTGCGCGGGGTCCGGCTCGGCCTGGTCATCCCCGGGCTCTTCGCCATGCAGGTACGGGCCATCGCGGAGGCCGCCGCGGAGCGCAAGAACGCCAAGGGCGACCCGCGCCCCGAGATCATGATCCCGCTCGTCGGCACGGTCCAGGAGCTGGAGATCGTCAGGGACGAGGCCGAGCAGGTCATCTGCGAGGTCGAGCGCGCGACCGGCTGCGAACTCAAGCTGGCGCTCGGCACGATGATCGAGCTGCCGCGCGCGGCGCTGACCGCCGGGCAGATCGCGGAGGCCGCCGAGTTCTTCTCGTTCGGCACGAACGACCTCACCCAGACCGTCTGGGGCTTCTCCCGCGACGACGTGGAGGCCAGCTTCTTCACGGCTTACTTGGAGAAGGGCATCTTCGGGGTCTCGCCGTTCGAGACCATCGACCGCGACGGCGTGGGCGCGCTGGTACGGAGCGCCGCCGAGGCGGGCCGTGCCACACGCCCCGGGCTCAAGCTGGGCGTCTGCGGGGAGCACGGCGGCGACCCGGAGTCGGTGCACTTCTTCCACGAGGTCGGCCTCGACTACGTCTCCTGCTCGCCGTTCCGGATCCCGGTGGCGCGGCTGGAGGCGGGGCGCGCGGCGGCGGAGTCGGCCGGCAGCGACTCGCGGTAGGGACCCGGGGCCGCCGTGGCCCCGTACCGGACACCGGGGCCGCTTCCGCGGCTCATCCCTCACCCTCGCCGGGCCGGCGGGGCGGCCCCGGGGTACAGAGGGGGCGGGCGTGCTGTGCGGTGCGCCCGCCCCTGTGACGTCTCCGCTGACGTCCCCGCAGACGTCTCCGTTGACGTCTCCGCAGACATCCCCGTTGACGTCCCCGCGCGGGGAATTCGACAGCGGTTCCCGCACGGCCGGTGAACACGGCCCGGCGTTGGCGGCGTTGAATAACAATCAGCGGAGAGGGGCACGGCCGGAGGATCCCCACCCACCGGCCGTGCCCATTACGCGAGCCGGGCATGGAGCCGCAACCCGTACCGACCGCCGCCGAGCGCGCAAAGCCCCCCACGGCCTTCGTCACGCCTTTTCGGTCGTTCAGGTTTCATGCCCGACGAGGTACAGCTTTTCGCTGGACGAGGGGCCTCCGCGACGCGTTTCAACTGTGGCTGAAACACCGTGGTAACAGCAGGTGATGGCATGCATACTCAGTGATGGGGCGCGATGGTGGACGCAACAGGTGGGGATGAGAAGTGCTGCGTATTCATTTCACCGGCAAAGACCTGGGTGGGGTCAGGATGGCTGCCGGGCCCGATCCGCTGTGGGAGACGATTCTCAGTTTTCATCGAATACGGGATCGGCGCGGACCGCTTGTCTACGGGCAATGGCGCGAGGAAACGCGTACCAGGTTGAAAGGTGAAACAAGCCTGCTCTCGGCGCTCGTTCCGCAGCGTGGCTATTTCCCGGATTTCCTCACCCCCGCGCAAGGCCGCCTCGGCATGGAGGCGGGCCTCGAAGCGCTGCGCGCGACCCCGCAGGAGCGGGTCCGTGCCGAACTGGCCCTGCTCGCCGTCGGCGGAGCCCGCCCGGCGCGCAAGGATCCCGGCCGTCGCCTCGCCCCGCTCGCCGACGGCGGCCCCGGCTGTCTCGCCCGGCTCGTGGAGGTGCTGCGTACGTACTACCGCGTCGCCGTCGAGCCGTACTGGCCGCAGATCCGGGCCAGGGTCGACGGTGACCGCGCGCTGCGCGGCCGGGCCCTGCTCGACGGCGGCGCGGGCCGGCTGCTCGCCACGCTCCCGCCGATGCTGCGCTGGTCCGGCCCCGTCCTGGAGGCCGACTATCCCGTACAACGCGAACTGCGCCTGGACGGACGCGGGTTGCTGCTCCAGCCGTCCTTCTTCTGCCGCTCCACGGCGGTGGTCCCCCGAGATCCCGGGCTGCCGCCCGTGCTGGTCTACCCGGTCACCCACTCCGACGCGCCCGCCGCCGCGGAGCGCTGCGGCCCCACCCTCGGCCGGCTCCTCGGCCACACCCGCTCCGCGGTCCTCCAGGCCATCGAGCAGGGCGCGACCACCAGCGAACTCGCCCGCAGGACAGGCGTGTCGCTCGCCTCGGCCAGCCAGCACGCCTGTGTGCTGCGGGAGTCGGGCCTCGTCGTCACCCTGCGCCACGGCAACGCCGTGCTGCACACGGTGACCCCGCTGGGCACGGCCCTCCTGCGAGGCCGTGCCACGGCGGACGGGCTCTACGCCGGGGGGCCGGTCATCTCGTAGGCGATCCCGCCGGAAGGCCGGAAGGCCGGAAGGCCGGGGAGCCGGTGAGGGACGATCGTGAGGAATCTCCGCGCCTTGACCGGACCCGGCCCCGGAGCCCGTGCCCTCGCGGCGGCCACCGTCAACGCCGCGAGGCGCGGTGCCAGGGCACGCGAGCCCAGCAAGATCCAAACGAGGAGCGGCGGCAACACCGCCCCGGGCGCCTTCACGCTCAACGGCACCGCCTGCACTACGGCGTAGCGGCCACCAGCGCCTCGTCCCGTACCCCCGCCCGTACCCGTACCTCGTACGCCTGGACGGCGACCTCCTCGTCGTCCAGGCAGCGGCCGGTCGCCAGCTCGAAGCGCTGCTTGAGCAGCGGGGACGCCACGAAGAACCGCCCCTCGTGCGTGCCGGTCAGGCCCCGGGAGAGGACATACGCTCCGGAGAACGGATCCCGGTTGGATACGGCGTACGGCCGCCCCGTCCGGTCCAGGAACAGCGCCACCTGACGGCCGTCCGGCAGCAGCGCGGCCACCCCGCGCCCCGGGGTGAGCGTGGACACCCCGCAGACCGGGAACCACGTACCGTCCACGAGCAGTACTTCCAGCGTGTCTGATGCGGTCATCGGGCGGTCGCCCCTTCCAGGGTGAGGAAGACCAGGTCCGGCTTGACCTGATCGCGTTCCGGTACGAACTTCACCGACGGGTCCGGCGCGTCGGGCGCGTTGACGAACGAGACGAACCGCCGCAGTCGCTCCGGGTCGTTGATGGTCTCCGCCCACTCGTCGCGGTACCCGGCGACATGCGCCGCCATCAGCGACTCCAGCTCCGCGCAGAGCCCCAGCGAGTCATGGACCACCACGTCCCGCACATGGTCCAGACCGCCCTCGATCCGCTCCAGCCAGGCGGACGTACGCTCCAGCCGGTCGGCGGTGCGGATGTAGAACATCAGGAACCGGTCGATCAGCCGGATCAGCCCGTCGTCGTCGAGGTCCTGCGCCAGCAGATCCGCGTGGCGCGGGTCGGCGCCGCCGTTGCCGCCGACGTACAGGTTCCAGCCGCTCGCCGTGGCGATGATCCCGAAGTCCTTGCCGCGCGCCTCCGCGCACTCGCGCGCGCACCCCGACACCGCCGACTTCAGCTTGTGCGGCGAGCGCAGCCCCCGGTAGCGCAGCTCCAGGTCGATGGCCATCTTCACCGAGTCCTGGACGCCGTAGCGGCACCAGGTCTGCCCCACACAGGACTTGACCGTACGCAGCGACTTCCCGTACGCGTGCCCCGACTCGAAGCCCGCGTCCACCAGCCGCGTCCAGATCAGCGGCAACTGGTCCACGCGGGCGCCGAACAGGTCGATCCTCTGGCCGCCGGTGATCTTCGTGTAGAGGCCGAAGTCCCGGGCCACCTCCCCGATCACGATCAGCTTCTCCGGGGTGACCTCGCCGCCGGGGATCCGCGGCACGATCGAATACGACCCGTTGCGCTGGATGTTGGCGAGGAAGTGGTCGTTGGTGTCCTGGAGCGCGGCCTGTTCGCCGTCCAGCACATAACCGCTCACCCCCAGCGCCGGGGCGAGCGAGGCGATGATCGAGCCGACGGTCGGCTTGCAGATCTCGCAGCCGTCACCGCCGCGCGCCCCCTCGCGGCCGTGCGAGTCGAGCAGCCCGGCGTACGAGGTGACCCGCAGGGTGCGGACGATCTCGTACAACTCGCTCCGGGTGTACGGGAAACAGCCGCACAGCCCCTGGTCGGCAGGCCCGTTGCCGCTCGCGGCCAGCAACTGGCCGATCACCTTGACGCAACTGCCGCACCCCGTACCCGCCTTGGTGCACTTCTTCACCTCGGGGAGTGATGAACAGGCACAGATGGCGCCCTTGCTGACGTTGTGACAGCTACAGATCACCGCCTCGTCCGGCAGCGCCTCCGGGCCCATCGCCGCCGGTGCGCCGATCCCGGCCGGCACCACCAACTGGGCGGCGGGGACCGGCGGAACGCTCCCGGTGAGCGGGCGCAGCATGCCGTACGCGTCGGCGTCCCCGACGAGCACCCCGCCGAGCAGGGTGCCCGCCCCGTCCACCACCAGCTTCTTGTAGACACCGGCCTGCGGGTCGGAGTAGACGACGTCCAGGGAGCCGGGGGCGGCGCCGTGCGCGTCACCGAACGACGCCACGTCCACGCCCAGCAGCTTCAGCTTGGTCGACAGATCGGCGCCGGTGAAACCGCCCCCGTCCGCGCGGGCCCCGTCCGCCGCGAGGACGTCCGCGACCGTCGTCGCCATCTCGTACCCGGGCGCCACCAGCCCGTACACCCGGCCGTCCGACGCCAGCGCGCACTCGCCGATCGCGAAGACGGCGGGGTCGGAGGTACGGCACTGTGCGTCGACCGCGACCCCGCCGCGCTCGCCGACCGTCAGACCGGCGTCGCGGGCGAGCTGGTCGCGCGGGCGCACGCCCGCCGAGAAGACGACGAGATCGGTGTCGAGCGAGGTGCCGTCCGACAGCGCCATACCGGTGACGGTCCCGTCGGCGTCCGTCGTCACCTCCTGCGTCCCCACGCCCGTGTGGACGGTCAGCCCCATCGACTCGATGGTGCGCAGCAGGGCGGCCCCGCCGCCGTCGTCGATCTGCACGGGCATCAGCCGGGGGGCGAACTCCACGATGTGTGTGGCGAGTCCGAGCCCCTTGAGCGCGCCCGCCGCCTCCAGACCGAGCAGCCCGCCGCCGACGACCGCGCCGGTGCGGGCCGTCATCGCGTACTCCTCGATCGCGAGCAGATCCTCGATCGTGCGGTAGACGAAACAGCCGGTCGCTTCCTTGCCCGGCACCGGCGGCACGAAGGGGTACGAGCCGGTGGCCAGCACGAGCGAGTCGTAGGAGAAGACCCGCCCGGCCCGCGAGGTGACCGTGCGCGCGGCGCGGTCGACGCTCTCGGCCGGGTCACCGACATACAGCTCGATGGAGTGGCGCTCCATGAAGTCCGGCTCCGCGAGGGCGAGGTCCTCGGGCGTACGGCCGTCGAAGTACGAGCTGAGCCGCACCCGGTCATAGGCGGGGCGCGGCTCCTCGCACAACACCACGACCCGGGCCTGCTCGGTCACGCCGCGCTCGGCCAGGGCCTCCAGGAACCGCTGGCCGACCATTCCGTGGCCGACGACCACGATCGTGGGGGTGGACATCTCGGGGGCCTCCATCGGTAGGTCGTGGCTGGAAGCCTGCGCGGCGGCTGTTACCCGGCCGCATCGCCGCCGTTTCCCGGACGGAACGCTGCGCTCAGCGCGGTCGGCGCGCGGGTGTGAGGGCAGGAGTGGGAGGAGGTGGCCGCGGATGTCGTTGGACAGGGCACGTACCCCCTTCATAAGGTCACGACCATGCCCGACATATCGCTGACCGTGCTCGTCCTGCTCTGCCTCGCCGCCGCGGCGGCGGGCTGGATCGACGCCGTGGTCGGTGGGGGAGGGCTGCTGCTCCTGCCGGTGCTGCTGCTCGGCCTGCCGCACACCTCCGCCGCGCACATCCTCGGTACCAACAAGGCCGTGGCCATCGTCGGCACCACGGGCGCGGCGGTCACGTACGCGCGCCGGGCGCCGGTCGATGTGGGGACGGCGGTACGGATCGGGCTCATGGCCCTCGCCGGGTCGATGGCCGGCGCGTTCTTCGCGGCCGGGATCAGCAGCGAGACGCTGCGGCCGGTGATCATGGTGGTGCTGCTGGGAGTCGCCGCCTTCGTGATGCTGCGGCCGTCGTTCGGCCGGGAGCAGGCGGGCGCCCCGGTGGGGCGGCAGCGGACGATCCTCGCGATCGTGCTGGTGGGCGGCGGGATCGGCTTCTACGACGGACTCTTCGGGCCGGGTACGGGAACGTTTCTCGTGCTGGGGCTCACCGCCGTCCTCCATCTGGATCTGGTGACGGCGTCCGCCACCGCGAAGATCGTGAACGTCTGCACCAACGCCGGGGCGCTCGCCATGTTCGCCTACCAGGGCACGGTGCTGTGGCAGCTCGCCGGACTGATGGCGCTCTTCAACCTGGCGGGCGGGATGTTCGGCGCGCGCATGGCGCTCCGCAAGGGCAGCGAGTTCGTCCGCGGGGTGCTGCTGGTGGTGGTGTTCTCGCTGGTCGCGAAGCTCGCGTTCGACCAGTGGACGGCGTGAGGGCGCCTGCTACGGCCGACCTCTGTCGTGGCTCAGATCCGGTCCCACGCCACGCCCTCGTACACCTCGCGCACCGTCTTGACCAGCGCCTCGTCCCCCGGCAGGACCGTCCCGTCGATCCGGTCGACCGGCGCGATTCCGTGCGAGTTGGTGACGAACGCGGCCCGGAACGAGGAGAGCTCAGCGAGGGTGACCTCACGGCGTACGGAGCGGAGCCCGGTGGCCGGGAGCAGCGGCTCCACCAGCGCCATGGTGATGCCGCTCAGGGCCGGGGCGTCCGGCCAGACCACCGAAGTGCCGTCCCAGAAGGCGACATTGGCGATCGCGGTCTCCGACACCACCCCGGCCGCGTCGACGAGCAGCGCGTCGTCGAAGCCCGCGCGCCGCGCCAGCCGCCCGTAGTGGATCTGGGCGAAGCTCCCGAGATGCTTGATGTGCGGAACAGGGCGCTCGTACGTGACGGACGTCAGGCCCTGCGCCCGCTCGGCCAGGTCCACGGGCGGCCGTACGGTCACCATCAGCGTCGGTTCGGGCGTGCCGTCCTGCTGGTGGACGTACACGCGGGCCGAGGCGTCCCGTACCGTGCCGAGCGCGTGCCGCAGCAGCTCCCGTACGCGCTCTCCGTCCAGCCCGGTGTCGAACAGCTCGCGGGTCGCGGAGTCCAGCCGGGCGAGGTGCCGGGCGAGGCCGCGGGTCCTGCCGTCCCTGACCTGGAGGGCGGTGAAGTGCCCGTACGAGTCGAGCGCGCGCAGACGCAGGTCGTCGGCGGTGGCGGGCCGTCCGTCGACCTCGGTCACCAGCAGGGGCGGAGGCGTCGTCATACCCCCACCGTATGCCGGACGTGGCCATGGCCCGACCTCACTCCTGGTCGAGGCGACGGGTTCCCCCGTGGCTACGGAACGTACCGGCCGACCGCGACCGTACGGGCGTGGTCCAGCGCCTCGGTCACCCCCGGTTCGGCCGGCCCGAGGAACGTGGGCTGCCGGTCCGTGGCGGCGTCGGCCGCCGCCTTCCCGGAGGCGAAGATCTCCCGTACCGCGCCGTAGTACCACGTCACGTTGCGCGGCTCCGCGACCCCGACGCCGTACACGTCGATCCCCGCCGTACCGCAGAGCGCCACCGCGCGCCGGACATGGAAGCTCTGCGTCACCAGCAGCGCCCGCTCGACCCCGAAGATCTTCTTGGCCCTCACGCACGAGTCCCAGGTGTCGAAACCCGCGTAATCGCTGACGATCCGCCGGTCGGGCACGCCGCGCTCCACGAGGTAGGCGCGCATGGCGTCGGGCTCGTCGTACTCCACCCGGCTGTTGTCGCCGGTGACCAGCACGACCTTCACCCGGCCCGCGCGGTACAACTCGGCGGCGGCGTCGAGCCGGTGGGCCAGATACGGCGAAGGACGGCCCTCCCGCAGCCCGGCGCCGAAGACCACGGCGACGTCCCTGGCCGGGGCGTCCGCGACCGTACGGACACGGCTGTCCGCGACCGCGTGCATCCAGCCCGCGGGCGCCAGCGCGAACACACAGGCCAGCATGGCGGCCTGCACGGCGCGCCGCCGCAGGCGTGGCTCACCCAGCAGTGCCTTCAGCCCCGCCGGCTTCAGCCCAAGCGGCTTCAACCCACGCAGCTTCCGCCCACGCACTTTCAGCCCACGCAGCTTCCGCCCCGTCAGCGCCTTCACTGCCGTGAGCGACTTCCGCGCCTTCGCCGGTCTCGGCAGCGGCATGTTCCCCCCAGAGGTGGTCCCGAATCGGTGTCCCGGGCCGGTGGTCCCGGCTCGGTGGTCCCGGGCGGCCACCTTCCTGTACGACGATCAGCGGCGGCGAATGGTTCGCGCGAGGACTTACCCTGGCTGAAGGGAAGCGTCGCGGCTTCAGCGCCGGCGATCATCAGCAGCGGACGCGGGGCGATCTTGTCGACGTCGGCGTAAGCGTCGAACTGGTCGAGCTGGTCGACGCTGCGCAGCACGTACGTGTTGGTCGCGCGCGGGTGGTGGGCGCGCGGCGTCTTGTAGTAGTCGTGGAACTCCCGGACCAGCGCAGGGGTCGAGTCGTCGACCGACTCGGGCACCATGTCGACCAGCTTCTGGGCATACAGGGCGGAGGTCTGCTCCTTCACGCCCGTGGTCGGGTGCCCGACCACGATGGCGGGGCGGCGCCGGCCCTCGGCGGCACCGTCCGGCGTGTAGAGGCGTCCGGCGAGCTTCAGGCTGTTGGCGAGGAAGGCGATGTCCGTCTTCAACCCCTTTTCCTCTTCTTTCGTGGGGAGGGTAAAATCGTGGAGGTAGTTTCACGTGCCTGCCGCAGGGTCGGAAAATGAATTCCAGAAGGCCGAAACGCAGGTATCCCGCGGTCGCGTCATTCAGATTCACGCACGTCGCGCTTCCGTAGGGCCATGCTCCGCAGGGAAGCCGGACGCAATCCACAGGACCAGCGCATGGTACGTCTCGTGGGTGAGCTTTCCCTGGCGGACGACGACTTCCGCCGCTGGTGGGGCGACCACCACGTCGCCGGCCGCACCAGGGGAAACAAGGTGCTGCGCCACCCGATCGCAGGCGACCGGTGGGTCCCGCCCGCCCGGTCGGTCCCGTCGGCCCGGCTGGTCCCGTCGGCCCGGTTGGTCCGGGAGGTCAGCCGACGGATATCTCCGGCGGTGACCAGGCCGCCAGCAGCAGCGTTTCGGTCGCCGCAGCCGTGTACACCGACGCCGCGAGCCAGGCCAGGGCGAAGCCCTCGGGATCGGCGGGGAGCAGCCGCCCCAGCACGTCGTGGCGGCGGTCCGCCGCCGCCTCGGCCAGGGCGAGGGCGCGCTGCGCGCCGGTGGTCAGGCCCACGGCCCGCAGCCGGCGGGGCAGTTCGTCCGCCACCGCGGCGGCGGAGACCGCGCGCCCGCCCGCCACGGCACGGTCCACGGCCCGGCGCAGCAGATCCAGCTCGACGGGGAGCGCTGACGGCGCGGCCGGCGTGGGTGAAGCGGGCCGCGCGTCCCGTACGGCGGGGATGTGCGAGCGGTTGAGCCGGCGCAGCCCCAGGTCCGCGCGGACGGGCTCCCCGTCGTGGCCCGTCCAGGACGCGGCCAGTACGTGCACGACGTCGGGGCGGTCCGGTACGACCCGGGCGACGAGCCGCAGCGCGAGCCCGGGGCGGGTGGCGAACAGCGCCAGGTTCTCCGCGTAGGGCAGCTCGGGCCGCTCGTCGGGGGCCGCCAGCCGCAGGACGGGCCCACCGGACACGGCGAACCCCGTGCCCGCGCCGCCGTGCCCAGGCCCGGTGACAGTGACGGTGCCGTCGAGGAACAGCAGATCGCCGCCCGCGCCACGGGAGTCGAAGGGATCGGCCAACCAGGCCAGCGCCGAGGCCAGTTGCGCCGCGGGAGGCCGCTCCCAGAGCGCGGCGAGCGGCGCCTCCCGCCACCCCGCCCCCGCGGCCCGTACGGAACGCACCTGCCCGCCCCCGCCGATCCGCCCGTCCGGCGAGACGGTCGGCGAGTTCAGGATCACCCCGCCGCCGTCGCCCAACTCCCGCAGCGTGAGCGCGCAGCCGCCGGGCAGCGGTGTCCCCGATGCCTGGAGGGCCCGGCCGGGCCCGCCGGGAGCCACGTCCGAGCGGGTACGGAGCGCGCCGTCCGGGGCGAGCGCGTACACCGTCGCGCCCGCGTAGCCGGACGCCGTGACGACCGGCTCGGTGAACAGCCCGTACAGCCGCAGCGGCCCCTCGGACCGGTAGTCGCGTCGGGCGGGCGCCGCCGCGTCGGCCGGGCGGCGTACCAGATCGAGCAGTTCGGCGAGTTCGCCGGAGAGCGCGGACAGCCGGAACGCCGGGTCGTCGGAGCGGGCCTCACCGAGCTGCCGGGCGATCCGGACGGCGGTGGCGGCGGGCCGGGACAGCCCGGCCAGGCGCGCGGAGTGCGCGGCGTGCAGCAGCTCGGCGCGGTGCACGGCGCCGGACCCGGCGACACCCGAGACGAGCACGGCGGTCGCGGCTTCGCGCAGGGCGCCGAGCGCGTCGGCCTGGCCGGTGGTGAGCCGAGACGGCCCGCCCCCACCCGTCGCGCCAACTTCGGCCGTCTCAGCTCCCTCCACCTCAACTCCGGGCTCCTCCGAGACGGATCCGCCGGGGCCCTCCGCGCCCTCCTCCCCGTCTTCCGCCGCCCCGCCCCCCAGGGCGAGGGGCGCGCTGGACAGCACGGCCGCGCGGTGCAGACAGGCCGGGGCCAGCAGGCAGTCGCACACCGCGCTCCCCGCGTCGGCGACGATCCCGCCCGTCACCCGCAGCGTGACGGCGGTGTCCTCCGCGACCCGGACGAGAACACCCTCCTCGGTCGCCTCCACGGGCCAGCCGACCGCCTTCGCGACCGCCCCGTCCACCCGCTTGCGCAGCCGGGCGGGCAGCAGATCGAGCGCCCCGGCCGCGACCTCGGCGGCCACGGGCGGCAGTACGGCCGCGGAAACCGCGGGTCCAGTGGCGGAATCCGTCATCGGTGTGCCCCTCCTACTTGTTCGCCGACCCAGCGGGCCAGCTCCAGCGGGCTCAGCGCCGCGACCGGCATGCCCGCCCCCACCAACTGGCCCGCCACGCCCGTCGAATAGCGCGGCCGTCCCGCGTCGTCCAGTGAGGCGCAGCCCAGGACCCGGCACCCCGAGTCGACCAGCGCCCGTACCTCGGCGAGCAGCGGGGAGACCGGGCCGCCCTCCTCGAAGTCGCTGATCAGCACGGTCAGCGTGCGGGACGGCACGGTCATCAGCTCACGGGCGTGCCGCAGTCCGCGCGCGATGTTCGTGCCCCCGCCGACCCGGACCTCCAGCAGCAGGTTCAGCGGGTCGTCCACCTGGTCGGTCAGATCGATCACTTCGGTGGAGAACGCGACGAAGTGCGTACTGACCGCCGGTACCCCGGCCAGTACGGAGGCGGTGAGCGCCGCCCAGATCGTGGACGCCTCCATCGAACCGGAGACGTCCACGACCAGGATCAGCCGCCAGTCCGCCGACTTACGGGCCCGGGTGCGGAAGACGGGCCGCTCGGGCAGGACCGTCACGGCGCCCGTCTCCGGGTCCCGGCGGGCCGTCGCCAGATTGGCGCGCAGCGTACGGGAGAGGTCCAGCGGGCCACCGGGGCGCCGGGTCGGGCGCGGATGCGCCAGCCCGGTCAGCGCGGGACGCATCCGGTTGGCGAGCGCCTCGGTCAACTCGGCGACCAGCCGCGCCACCAGGGGCCGCAGCCGGGCGAGCTGGTGCTCGGGGAGACCGCCCGCGTACGACAGGACGGTACGCAGCAGCTCCACGGAGGGCCGGGCCGCCGCCGGGTCGAGTTCGAGGGCGGCGTCGAGCCGGCCTGCGTCGGCCGCCGCGGCGAGCACCTCCTCGCGAATGCCGGGCCCGAACAGCGCGGACAACTCCTCGGACCAGGACCGCACATCGGGGTACGAGTTCCCGCTCCCGCCCCTGTTCCCGTCTCCGTCCCCGGTCCGCTCCTCGCCCCGGGCGCCCTCGCCGCGCCCGTATCCGTACAACTCGTCGAGCGCCCCGGCGATCCGTCCGGCGTGTCCGCTCAGCCCCCGCCCCTTCCCGAGCAGCAACCGCCACCGTTCACCGGCGCCGAGAGCCGACCCCGTGTCCACGGAGGCGTCCTCCGAAGCGTCCTCCGAGGCGACTGCCGGAGGGCCTTCGGGGGCACCCGCCCCGGTGAGCCCCGCGGCCGCGGAAGGCCCGCGCCCCGGCCGGCCGGCCGCCGCGCCCGCCCGCTCCTCGGGGTCCGCCGTCGTAGCCGTCGTACCGCCCAACCCCCTCGCCGCCAGGGCCTCCCGGCCCGCCAGGTCCGCCGAGGCGAGGAGGGCCAGCGCCGTCGGGTCGGAGAGGGCGGACGGGAGGGTGCCCGCGGCGAGGCCCGTACGGTCCCGCACCGCGCTCAGCAGGCGGGACCTGGCCGCGGGGGAGAGGATGTCGAAGCCCGCCCGCAGCGCGGGCAGCCGGTCGAGGAAGGCACGGTCGGGCAGCGACACGACCCGCTCCAGCAGCGGGTCCAGCGCGCGGCCCGTCTCCAGCAGCGGGCCCGCCGCGAGCAGCGTCCCGCGCAGGAAGCCCGCCAGATCGGCGCGGAGCTCGGGTGTGGTCGCGCCGTCCACCCGGGACGCCACCCGGACGCCGAACTCCGGCGCCTCCCGCTGCCCCAGCAGCACCCGGGCCGCCCCCGCCGCGCCCCGGATCAGCGGTGTCCCCTCGGTGTCGAGCCGCCGTAGCGCCGCGTCGAGCCGTAGCCCTCCACCGCCGCCGCCCCCGCCCGGGGCGAGCGTCGCCGTCGCCCGGTCCGCCAGCGACACCAACGCGCGCGCGTCCGCCGGGTCCGTGGAGCCCGCCAGCCCGTCGAGCGCGCGCACCCCGGCCGTGGCCAGCTCCTCGTACGCCGCGTCGAGCGCCACCCGTTCCCACCCCGCCGGCAGCCCGGGCAGATGGCCCGACCTGATCCGGTCCAACAGGGCAAGCCCCGCCAGCAGTTCGGGCAGGGTGCCGGACTCCGGCAGCAGTGCGGCCGTCTCCGTCAGCCGCTCCGCCGCGAGTTCGGGCAGCCCGCAGCGCGCCGCCTCCGTCAGACCGGCCAGCACCTCGGCCGCCGTCGGCCCGCCCGCGCGCTGTTCCGCCGCGCGCCGGCGGCGCAGTATCCCGGTCGTCGCCTGATCGAGCGTCACCCCGTGCACACCCGCCAGATCGAGCATCGCGGCCGTCGACGGGGTCCAGGCCGCCACCCAGCGCGTGGTGAGCGGGGCCGCGTCGCCCACGCCCGCCACCTCGCCCTCCTCCCCGTACGGGATCCGGCAGGCGGCCAGCCGGCGCAGACACACCTCCCGGCGCCGGTCCAGTTCGCCGCGGTGCGCGTCGAGGCGCAGCTCACGGGGGCCGGGGTCGGCCGGATCGGGCAGCGACAACGCGCCGAGCAGCGCCTCGACGGCCGGTCCCAGCCCCGAACGCGGAGTGCCGGGGGCCGTCCTGCCCTGCCGCGAGCCGACCAGGACCTTCTCCATGGCGGCGGCCACGACCCGGCCCCGCCCGAGCATCCGGCCCTGGGTGAGCACGGTCTGCACCGCCTCCACCAACTCCCCGCGCCCGGCGGCGGGCAGCCCGCGCAGCGCCGCCAGGTCCCTCGCGACCCGAACGACCTCACGGGCGTCGACAGGCCCGCTCGGATGCCCGGCGTCCCGTACGGCCGCGCAGATCCGTACCGCGCTCGCCGTCAGCAGGTCGTCCAGCAGCGCGCGATCCCCGGCGGCGAGAAACACCCCGCGCTGCCACTCGGGATCCCGGATCCCCGCCGGGTAGCCGGACCGCTCGTCCAGCAGGGCGTACGTGTACGGCACGAGCGAGGTGACGACCTCCCCGGCACCCCCGCCCCTCGCCACGCCCTCCACGGCCCCGTCCGTGTCTGCCCCGCGCGTGTCCGCCGGGTCCGCCCCGGCGCCGCCCGGCAGCAGCGCGGGCGCGTGGAAGGCGCCGATCACGGCGGCCGTACGGCGACCCCGGTGCTCGGCCAGCCGCCGCCGCATGTTCGCCTCACGCCGCAGGTCGTACGGGTCCACCGCGCCCGCGTCGGCCCGCAGCGCCCAGCCGACCAGCAGCGCGGCCCGGCGCAGCGCCTCCGCGCCGGACCCGGGGGCCGTGGCCTCGACGAGCCGGTCCCACAGGTCGTCGCCCGACCGTCCCCCGGCCCGCGCCCGCAACGCGGCGGCGAGCGTACCGGGGGCCGCACCGGACCCCCGTCCCCGCGTCCGCCCCTCCTCCGCTTCCCCTTCCCCTTCCCCTTCCCCTTCCTTTTCCTGGCCGCGTGCCGGTGCGCGCGCCGCCAGCGGCAGGTCGAACGCGACGACCTCCACCCCCGCCTCCCGGGCCCAGCGGATCGCCGCCAGCTCCGGCGAGAACTCCGCGAACGGCAGGAACACCAGGCCCTCGCCCATCCCGTCGCCCGAGCCACCCGTTCCGCCCGAACCGCCCGTGGCACCCGCCAGCGCGACCGGTGGCACCGTCTCCGGGTCGGCGAGATACGGCAGCCACGGCCCGAACTCCTCCGGCAGCTCGACGAGCAGCACCTCCGGCGCCGCCTCCGCCAGCATCGCCGGTACGGCCGCCGCCAGCGCGGGGGAGTGGTGCCGTACCCCGATCAGATACGGCTCCCGGCACCCGGCGAGCGCGTCCAGCGCGTCCGTGACCCCCGCCCCATCGGCCCCCGCCCCATCGGCCCCCGCCTCATCGACCCCCGGCTCAACCCAGTTCATCGCGCAGCTCCCACAGCGTCCGCCACAGCGGGGCCCCCGCCTCCGCACGGCGCCGGACCGGGCCGTCCCAGTACCCCAGCAGCCGTGCGTGGTCGGCCGGGTCGTCCTTGCGTACGGTGCCGAGCAGATGGCCCGGCAGCGTCCGTACGACGTCCCGGCCCCCGCCGAGGTAGGCCGCGCCCAGCCCCATCGACGTGGCCACATGGACCGCCTCGGCCGTCGACATCACCGTCGAGGGGCGCTCGATCTCCCACCCCTCCGCGCTCCGGCCGGTCCGCAGCTCCCGGAACGCTGTCACCAGCGCTTCGAGCACCGTGTCGTCCACCAGGAGCTGTGTGCCGCTGCGCTCCAGTGCCGCCGTAGCCTGGGCGCGCACCAGCGCCGTCTCGGCCTCCAGATCGTCGATCGGGCCGACCGTCTCGAAGTTGAACCGCCGCTTCAGCGCGGCGGACATCTCGGAGACGCCCTTGTCCCGGAGGTTGGCCGTGGCGATCAGGGTGAAGCCGGGCACCGCGTGCACCGTCCCCTCCGCGCCGTCTCCGCCCGCCAGTTCGGGCACCGACATCCGTCGCTCGGAGAGCAGCGAGACCAGCGCGTCCTGCACCTCCGGCAGCATGCGGGTGACCTCTTCGACCCGGGCCACCGCGCCCCGCGTCATGGCCGTGAGGACCGGGGAGGGCACCAGGGCGTCCCTGCTCGGGCCCTTGGCCAGCAGCATCGCGTAGTTCCAGCCGTACCGGAGCTGGTCCTCGGTGGTGCCCGCGGTGCCCTGCACGGTGAGGGTGCTGGAGCCGCAGACGGCGGCGGCCAGCAGCTCGGAGAGCATCGACTTGGCCGTGCCCGGCTCACCGACGAGCAGCAGCCCGCGCTCGCCCGCCAGTGTCACCACACACCGCTCCACCAGCGACCGGTCGCCCACGAACTTGGCGGGTACGACGAGCTGTTCGCCGCCCGGGGAGCGCAGCGGCTCGCCGCCCGAGCCGCAGATGAACTGCACCACCGCGCGCGGCGTCAGCCGCCAGCTCGGCGGTCGCGGTCCGGTGTCGTACGCCGCCAGGAACGCCAGTTCCGCCGCGTACCGGTCCTCCGGGAGCTCCACCTGGCGCCCCGGCCCCGCCCCAGGACCCGTCTGCGCGTGCCGCGCGGTGTCCGTACCCACGCCCCCGCCCGTCTCCGTACCCATCTCTCCGCCGTCCCTCTCCGTGCCCTTGCCCGACCCCATGCCACTCGTCGCCGCGTCCGTCATCGCCGGCCTCCCCGGCGCCCGCGACCGCCGCGGCCCTGGAACTCCTCGTAACCCGGCGTGTCCCCCTCGGCGACCCGCCGCCACGCGGCCTCGAACATCCGCTCCACCGACCGGTGGCCGACCACGAACCCCGGCATCTCCCACGCCAGCAGCGTCGTCTTCCAGCTCTCCGAGGGAAGCCGCGGAGTGGATGCCTCCAGCCAGCCCCCGGGCAGGAACAGCGACCGCCCCGCCCTGGCCCGCTTGGCCTCCACCACCAGGTCGGTGGCGGCCAGTTCGGCCCGCGCCTTCTTCATCCGGGCGGGCTTCCAGCCGGTCCAGGCCGTCTGGTTCCTGTCGGTCGGATCGGGCAGCGCGAGCAGCATCAGATAGAGCGCCGCCGCGTCACCGGAGAGCCCGAACCGCTCGGCGACCTCCGCCACCAGCTCCGGCACGCTGTGGCACGGATTCTGCTGTGCCCCCGGCGCGCCGCCCGCCGAGGCCAGCTCCATGAACTCCTCGCTCAGCACCGCCCGCAGCGCCACCAGCGCGGGCGCGTCGCCCGCCGTCGCCGTCAGCAGCTTCAGATCGGGATGGTCGGGCCCGCCCGCCCCCCTGCCGCCGGGGCCTTCCGCGTTCGAACCGCCGTCCCCGGCCGCCGCCCAGGCCGCCGGCAGGACGGCCGCCGGGCGCACCCAGATCGCATCCGTGCCCCGGTGGTACCGGTCCGGTGCCAGCACCAGCGCCGGGGTCAGCTCGAACAGCTCCTTCTCGTCCGTCCCGCGCTTCGGCGTCACCCCGTGGGCCTCGCGCAGCCGCGGCGACACCGCGTCCCACGCCGAGTCCCGGTCGACGCCCAGGCGCAGCAGCAGACCCGGGTCGGCGAGCCGTTCGCGCACCATCCGCACCGTCGTCGGCAGGACGGCGCGCAGCGGGTCGCCGTACGGCAGCCGGTACGCCAGCCAGCGCACCGCGTCGACCAGCTCGCGCAACTTCTCTCCTGTCAGCAGCCGGTGCTCGTCGGCCGCTTCCAGCTCCCCGTCGACCATGCGCTGTTCGGTGCGGCCCGTCAGCGCGGCCAGCAGCTCGGGGTTGAGCGCGTCGTTCACCGCCGTGCCGCCGCCGTCCTCGGCCACCATCCGCCGGATCAGCGACGCCGGTGTCGCCCGACGCCGGCCGCGCGCGGCGATCCACGCGTCCGCCACCGGCTCCACCGCGAAGCCGTCCGTCCACAGCTCCGCCACCCGCGCCGGATCCCCGGGCAGCAGCAGCGCGGTGTACGTGCGCGATTCCTCCTTGCTCAGCGTGCCGAGCGCGGCGCGCCCCACCTGGACCTCGGCGCTCTTCGCGGCCAGCGGCTCCAGATACTCGGCGGTCAGGGCGTCGCCCCCGCCCTGGTAGCCGCTCCGCCCGGGGGAGCCGAGCTGGAGCAGGGTGGCCGCGACGGACGTCGTCCCGACCCGGTCCGCGAAGTCCACGGCCCACTCGGGCCGGTACGGCATCGGCCCGCGCTCCCGCACCAGCTCCACCAGACGCCGCACCACGGGCGCCCGCGGCGGGTCGTCGGCCGTGCCCAGCACCGCGGACGCGACGACCGTCCAGCCGTCCCAGCCGCCGAAGGCCCCCGTGGGGTCGTACTCGACGGCGTGCCAGAACGCGTCCTCGTCGTCGTCGCGCACATGGCCGAGGACCAGCAGCCGCCGCGCTCCCGCGTGCCGTACCTCTCCGCGGGACGCCTTCGCGTCCCCCTTCGCCGGGGCGCGCAGTTCGACGGTGCGCAGCCGGCCGCGCGGGTCGATCAGCAGGGCGTCACCACCGGCCTCACCACCCGCCCCACCATTGGAGGCCGCGGCGCCCCCGGCCTCCACGGACAGTGCCGTGTCCAGGAACTCCAGCAGCGCGGCGCGCCGTTTCTCGTCCGTGGTGGGCGAAGCGGCGCGCACCGCGAGCGCGGCCATGCCCACCCCGCCCAGCGTCGCCCACCCCACGTTCGTCTCCTTCAGGCCCGTACGCCCGGCGACCGCGCCCGGCGCCGTCATCTCCCGCATACGCCGGACCTGTTCGACGACCGCCGTGTTCGCCCCCGGCCTGAACCAGTAGTGGGAGTACGGGTCCAGGACGAAGCCGTTGAACGCCTGGCTCAGCACGTCGTCGGTGGCGTGCAGCACCTCCGGCTTCCGCTGCCCCTCCGAGGCGTCCCCCGCGGCCCGCGCCGCGAGGGTCCGTACGCGCCTGCCCTGGCGTGCCGCCTCCACCAGCAGTCCGGCGACGCCCGCCACGAGCGCCGGGTGCGAGATCCCGGGCAGCAGTTCACGCACGGCCGCCCCGGCCTTCGCCTCCGTCTCCGCGTGCGTTCCCTCGCCGACCGCGGCCAGCAGCGCCGCAGCGTCCTCGTCGGTCACCGCGCGCAGCACGGCCGAGCCCCGCTCGTCACGGGGGCGCAGGGCGTGCCAGTGGTCCAACGGCGCCACCAGCGGGGTCCCGGCGGCGTGGACGCCGCCCTGAGCGCCCTCCTCCACCTTGGCGAGATGGATGCCCTCCGCGTCGTACAGACTGATCCCGGAGCGGTATCCGGTCGACTCCCGCGGGTGCAGTACGGCGCCGCCGGGCAGCCGCAGCGGCGGTACGGGAAGTCCGGCGCGGGCATGCTCCGGCGGCGTGCCCGCCGGCAGCGGCACGGCCGGGCTGCGGCTGCCGTCCACCGAACAGGCCGTCAGCGTCCCCGCCTTCGGGTCGTGGACCATCCACCACCCCACCAGCCCGTCCTTGGTGCCGAACGGCGAGGACTCCTGACCGGGCCCTGCGGGAAGCAGCCGGCACGCGCGCTCCACAAGTTGTACGCCGCCGTCCGCGAGCGCCGAGTCGAAGAAGCCCGGCACTGAGGTCCGGCCCCTGCGGGCGGACTCCGGGTCGTACTCCCACCACCGGTTCTCGTGCAGCACCCAGACGGAGATGCCGTCCGAGGCGACCGGGCGGTGCTCCGAAGCGAACGAGGTGTCGCCCGCGTACACCGGCCGGCCGCCGTAGCAGCGTCCGCCGTCGGGCAGTTCGAGCGACGGCCGGATGTCGAGCCAGTGGTCGGACAGCCCGCCCGAGGGCGTGAACACCTCGGCGGGACGCCCGGACCACACGGCCCGCCGGTCGTCACCGTGCCCTTGGGCGACCAGCCACTGGCCGCCCACGTAGTGGACCGCCGTCCCGCTCCAGTCGCCGGACGACGTGGTCGGCAGGGTGAGGGTCCGTCGGTCGACGACCTCGGTGGGCCCCACGGCCACGGCCTCCGCGTTGAGGCGCACCAGCAGGGTGGGCCACGCGTCCCGCACCCGGTACCAGTCGTCCACCCCGTAGCTGTACCGCCGGCCCGACGACTTCGGTTCGACCTTGCCGAGCCCCGGCAGGGCCTCCTCCAGCGCGGGCCAGCCCAGCTCGTCCAGGATGCCCGCGCGCAGCGTCCTCGCCAGGGCGGAGGCGGGCGAGACCGCCGTGATCCGGGCGACCGCCTCCGGCGCGGAGGCCAGCACCTGGCGGGACGAGAAGCGGCTCAGCCGCCGCAACTGGTCGTCCAGCCCCGGAAGTCCGAAGGGCCGCGACAGATCGTCCGCCCGGTCACCGAGCCACCCCACGAGCGCCGTGCGCAGCGCCGGGTGGTCGGCGATCCTTCCGAGCTGCTCCGTGGCGTCGCCGTTGTCCGCGGCCTCCTCCACACCGGCCCGCAGCAGCGGGGCGAACCCGGGGTCGGCGGCCAGCGCCGCCAGGTCCCGGCCCCCCTCGGACCGGTCGGACAGCCATTCGCCGAGGTGGAGATGGCGGGCGTCCGCGGCGGGAGGGGCGACGGGCACACCCCACGCCAGACACGCGTCGAGCAGATCCAGGTCCGCCATGACGCGCCGCCCGCGGTTCCTCAGCAGCCGCACCGGCGTGCCGTCCGCCACCAGCCGGTCCACCAGCCGCTCCACCAGCGCCAGTTCGGCGGGGATCCGCCGCGTGTCACGCCAGCCGCGCCCGCGGTGTCCGGCCCACGCCGACAGCCACTCGGCGGCCGGAACCGTGCCGTCCACCAGCAGTTCGACCGCGCCGCACCGGTCCAGCAACTCCAGCCAGGAGGCGTCGAACTCCTCCGGACGGTCGCCGCCCGCGGACGGCGTCAGCGCCAGCAGCCGTTCCCGCACCGAGCGGTCCTCGGCCGCGACGGCGGTCAGCGCGGGCAGCGCCGACTTCCAGAAGCTCCCGGCCGCCCGGTTCATCGGACCCGTGTGGATGATCTCCTGGAGCAGCGACCGCTCCTCGGACGCCACGTCCAGACCCGCGCCCTTCGCGAGCCGCCGCAGGTCCTCCAGCATCCCCGCGTACGGGGCGAGTCCGGCCGCGCACCGCTCCAGCGAGACCGCCCGGAACTGTCCGTACGCCTCCTGGGCCGACAGCCGGACCGTCAGCGCCTTCGCGTGCTCACGCAGCGCCTTGCCGCTCAGCGCGCCCGCCCCCGCGAACTCCAGGAACACCTCACGCAGCCGCTTCTCGTCCACCTCCAGCGCGTGCCGCTGCTCCGCCGCCCGCGCCTTGCCGAAGAACACCGAGGCGTGCTGACGGGACTCGACGCCCAGGAAGAGCCGCGCCACCTGCTCGTAGTAGGTGGGCAGGAAGTGCGGTACGGAGCGGTCGAGCCGCTCGCCGATCTCGTCGAACCCCTCCTTCGCCAGCCCCGGCTTGGTGGCGACGAGCCGGGTCAGCCGCTCCATCTCCTTGACCACGGCGAGCGCGTGATGCCCGTTTCCCGGATCGTTCACCAGCGCCCAGGCGGGGAAGCCCAGCGACTGCCGCCTGACCCGGCCGACCGGCTCCGCCCGCGCCGCGCCGAACCCCAGGTACTCCAGCGACAGGTCCTCGGCGGCCCCGATCGCCTCGGGCACCAGCCGGACCACCGCGCGCCCGTCCAGCGCCGGGTGTGCGTAGGCCCGCGCCGTGAGCACATCGCCCTCCGCGCCGGCCCCGTACGGCAGGACCCCTCCGGCGTCCAGCAGCACCTTGACCGGCTTCCCGGCGGCACCGGCCGACCCGGCCGGCTCGCCCGGAGCCTGATTCCCCTGCGGTCGTGCGTCGCTCACAGCGCCTTCTCCTCGTCACTCTCGACCACGCGGCCCGCGTACACCAGCGCGGCCATCCGCTCGCCCTCGGACCAGGCGACCGGCCCCACCTCGGCGAGCGGCAGCCGCCGCCCCGCCGCGTCACGCCACTCCAGCGCACCCGTCACGGTCTCCCCGTCGGGGTAGTCGTCCCCCAGCCAGTACGCCGCCTCCAGCGCGCGGCCGTCCTCCACCAGCGGACAGATCGCCTGGCCGCCCCGCACCCGGTAGCCGAGCTGGACCGCGCGGGCCGTGGCGTGCCGGAGCTGCGTGAACTTCCCGTCGGCGTACGCGCGCCACACCTCCGCCCCGGCGGCCCCGGCAGCTCCGGCCCCCTCGGGGGACCCTCCGGCCCCCGCGAGGTCCGGGCGCCGCCACACTTCGCGGAAGAGCTGCTCAGCCCCCTGCTCCACACCCAGCTCGGCGGCGAACTCCCGCAGCTCCGAGAGGTCTTCGAGGAGAACCGGGTGGGGGAGCAGCACCGTCTCCACCTCCGCCGGATCCAGCCGCACCGAGTCCCCGTCCAGATCGACGATCCCCAGCCCCCGCACCGGATCCGCGTCCCGCAGGAAACCGGCGCGCGCGGTGTCCGCCGAGCCGTCCGCGGCCACCGGCGCCACCACCAGATCGCGCAGCACCGCCAGCCACGCCGCATCCGGCCACACCCGCGCCAGCAGTGCCACCGGGACCGGCAGCGACCGCACCAGCCAGCCGTCCACCTGCTCCCGGCACTCCCGCTCGTGCCGCTCCAGCCACTCGGCGAGCTGCCGCAGCCGCACCACCTCGGCATCGTCCTTGAGCTTGGGTGGCACCTGCTTCAGCGCCCGCCCCGCGGCATTGCGGCACACCACCTTCGTGCCGTCCAGCGCGACGGCGTAGCCGCCCGTCGTTTCGATCCAGCCCATGGCAGGACCCCCTCCCCGACCTCTGGTTTCCGAACTGAGATCACAGTAGGTGACGGGTCTGACAACGCCCCCGCGGCGTCTGTGAGGTGGTGGAAAACACCCGTCACCGCCGCGCAACCACCCGGCAACCCGGGTCCGGCAGTATCGGCTCATGACGGAGTCGGCGCACCACCGCATGCCACCGCCGCGGCCACACCCCGGCAGCCCGCCGGACCCGCACCGCGCGGACCCCGCGGGCCCGCACCGCGCCGGCCTCGCGAAGGCGCCGCTGCCCGACAGCGCCGCGCAGCTCTTCGGCCGGATCACCGCCCAGCTCGGTCACCAGCTCAGCCACGTCACACGGAACGGAGCCCGCAGGAGCATGCGCCACCCCACCCTCGTCGTCGTCGCCCACGGCAGCCGCGACCCGCGCGCCCTGCGCACCGTCACGACACTGCTGGACCGGGTACGCGAACTGCGCCCGGGCGTGGACGTACGCCTCGGCCACATCGAGATCGAGGAACCGCTCCTGTCCGACACCCTTGCCTCCCTCGCCACCGGCCGGGCCGTCCTCGTACCGCTGCTGCTGAGCCGCGGCGTCCACATCAAGCGCGACCTGCCCGCGTTCGCCGCCGCCGCCGCGCCCCGGCTGGAGACGCGCGTCGCGGCCCCGCTCGGCCCGCATCCGCTGCTGGTCGAGACGCTGTACGACCGGCTCCTCGAAGCCGGCTGGCACGCAGGCCCCGGGCATCCGCCGCACCTCACGCCCCCGGCGGACCCCGGCCCGTACCACCGCGCCGCCGCCGGCGTCGTCCTGGCCGCCGCGGGCTCCCGCGACCCGGAGTCCGCCGCCGACACCCGCCGTACGGCAGACCTCCTCAGCGAGCGCCTCGGCGGCGTCCCGGTCCTGCCCGCGTACGCCTCCGCCGCCTCGCCCACCGTCCCCGAGGCGCTGCGCGCCCTCGCCGCCCGGGGCCGCCACCGGACCGCGATCGCCTCGTACTTCACCGCGCCCGGACACTTCGCCACCCGCAGCGCCGCCGACGCGCCCTGGATCGCCGCCGCCCCGCTCGGCGCGCACCCCGCGATGGCCCGGCTGCTGCTGCACCGCTACGACGAGGCGCTGGCGACGGCGCACGGCACGGCGGGCCGCCGCCTCCTCGCCCCCGCGTAGCGCGCCGTCCGGTTACGGTCGGTGCATGGCAGGCACAGGCACAGGCACCACCGGAATCACCCCACCGCACCCCTCGGCACCGGCGAGCGCGTACGACGACCGGGCCACCGAACGCTGGGACGCCGAATCCGACAAACGCCCCGGCCGCACCGCGTTCCAGCGTGACCGCGCGCGTGTGCTGCACTCCGCCGCCCTGCGCCGGCTCGCCGGGAAGACCCAGGTGGTCACCCCCGGCTCGCGCAGCCAGGAGTGGGACGCCAGTCCCCGTACCCGTCTCACCCACTCCCTGGAGTGCGCCCAGGTGGGCCGCGAGCTGGGTGCGGCCCTCGGCTGCGATCCCGATCTCGTAGAGACCGCGTGTCTGGCCCACGACATGGGCCATCCGCCGTTCGGCCACAACGGCGAGCAGGCCCTCAACGACTTCGCCGCCGACTGCGGCGGCTTCGAGGGCAACGCCCAGTCGCTCAGGCTGCTGACCCGGATCGAGCCGAAGCGTTTCGTCCGGTCCCCGGAGAGCGGCGAACTCGTCAGCGTCGGCCTCAACCTCACCCGCGCCGCACTCGACGCCGCGACCAAGTACCCGTGGCCGCGCGGCGCGCACCCCACCCAGCCCGGTTCGGTGAAGTTCGGGGTGTACGAGGACGACCTGCCGGTCTTCCGCTGGGCCCGCGCGGGCGCCCCGGCGGACCGGATCTGCTTCGAGGCGCAGGTCATGGACTGGTCCGACGACGTGGCCTACTCGGTCCACGACTTCGAGGACGCGCTCCATGCCGGCCACGTCGACCCCGCCGCCCTCTCCTCGGAGGCCGAACGGAGCGGGATCTGGGCGGTCGCGATCGGCCGTTACGTACCGGCGGACACCGACCTGGGCGAGCTGGCCGCCGCCCTCGACCGGCTCATGGCGCAGGAGTGGTGGCCGCACGGCCACGACGGCTCCGCCCTCGCCCAGTCCCGCCTCAAGGACGCCACCAGCCAGCTCATCGGCCGCTTCTGCGAGGCCGCCGAGGGTGCCACCCGGCGGGCATACGGTACGGGCCCGCTCACCCGGTACGCCGCCGAACTCGTGGTCCCGCGCGCCGCCCGCCACGAGTGCGCCGTCCTCAAGGCCGTCGCCGACCGCTACGTCATGCAGCGCGCCGAACAGGAGGTGCTCCGCGCCGACCAGCGCGTCGTCCTGGCCGAACTGGCCCGGGCGCTGACGGATCAGGCCCCGCGCGGGCTCGACCCGCAGTTCCGCGCGCTGTTCGCCACAGCGGGCGACGACCGGGCGCGCAAACGCGTCATCGTCGACCAGATCGCCTCGCTCACGGACGCGGCGGCCCGCTCGCTCCACGCCGAACTGACCCGTTCCACCTGAGGCGAATGAGCGACCCGCGCCCCTCATGGCGCACACCTTCCGACGCGGGCGTGTACGAAGTAACCGGTAACCGGATCACCTCAGCAGAACCTCGGTAACCGGATCACGTCGGACCCTGTCGGATCCGGCCGAGAGTCAGGCCCGTGGAGCGCTCCCTCTTTCGCCATCACGCTCCGTGCGGGACGCTCGCAGATGGCGGCAGCAAGAAGAGGAGGCATCAAGTGGTCGACGCACATCGGACATTTGTCATCGTCGGCGGAGGGCTGGCCGGGGCGAAGGCCGCGGAGACCCTCCGTAAGGAGGGGTTCACCGGCCGGGTGATCCTCATCGGTGACGAGCGTGACCACCCCTATGAACGCCCACCCCTGTCCAAGGGCTATCTGGCCGGCAAGGAAGAGCGCGACAGCGTCTTCGTCCAGGAGCCCGCCTGGTACGCGCAGGCCCAGGTGGAGCTGCACCTCGGCCAGAGCGTCACCTCCGTGGACCGCGACACCAAGTGCGTGCACCTCGGCGACGGCACCTCGCTGCGGTACGACAAGCTGCTTCTGGCGACCGGCGCCGAGCCGCGCAGGCTGGACGTCCCCGGTACGGATCTGGTGGGCGTCCATCATCTGCGCCGGATCGCCCACGCGGACCGGCTGCGCCAGGTCCTGACGGCCCTCGGCCGGGACAACGGCCATCTCGTGATCGCGGGCGCGGGCTGGATCGGCCTGGAGGTCGCCGCGGCGGCCCGCACCTACGGGGCCGAGGTCACCGTCGTGGAACCCGAGGCGACTCCGCTCCACCGGGTCATCGGCCCCGAACTGGGCCAGCTCTTCACCGATCTGCACCAGGAGCACGGCGTACGGTTCCACTTCGGCGCCCGGCTCACCGAGATCGTCGGCCAGGACGGCATGGTCCTGGCGGCCCGTACGGACGACGGCGAGGAGCACCCGGCGCACGACGTGCTCGCCGCGATCGGCGCGGCCCCGCGCACCGCCCTCGCCGAGGCCGCCGGGCTCACGCTCGCCGGCCGGCCCACGGGCGGCGGCATCGCCGTGGACTCCGCCCTGCGCACCTCCGACCCCGACATCTTCGCGGCCGGGGACGTGGCCGCCGTCCCGCTGCCGGGGTGGGGAGCCGCGCTCGGCGTCGACCGGGTGCGCGTCGAGCACTGGGCGAACGCGCTGAACGGCGGCCCGGCCGCCGCGCGCGCGATGCTCGGCCTGGACGTCCGTTACGACCGTGTGCCGTACTTCTTCTCCGACCAGTACGACCTCGGCCTGGAGTACTCGGGCTGGGCGCCGCCCGGCTCGTACGACCAGGTGGTCGTACGCGGCGACGCGGGAAAGCGGGAGTTCGTCGCCTTCTGGCTGAAGGACCGCACGGTGCTCGCCGGGATGAACGTCAACGTCTGGGACGTCACCGAGGACATCCAGCGCCTGATCCGCTCCGGCGCCCGCCAGGACCTGGAGGCCCTCGCCGACCCGGGCGTCCCCCTCGCGTCCCTGGGCACCTGACAGCGGGTATCCGCCACCTCACCCCCGACATCCGACGGAGGCAGAGGCGGGACGGGTGTCCGAGACTGTCGGTGGATCCCCGTAGAATTCACGCGTGGCAGGCAGGATCAACGATGACGACGTGAAGGCGGTTCGGGACGCGGTCCCGATCGACGCCGTCGTGTCCGAGTACCTCCAGCTACGCAGCGCGGGCGGCGGCAATCTGAAGGGGCTCTGCCCCTTCCACGACGAGAAGTCCCCCTCCTTCCAGGTCAGTCCGAGCAAGGGTCTCTTCCACTGCTTCGGCTGCCAGGAGGGCGGGGACACCATCGCCTTCGTGATGAAGATCGACCATCTCTCCTTCTCGGAGACGGTCGAGCGGCTCGCCGCCCAGGCGGGCGTCACGCTGCGGTACGAGGAGGGCGGGTACAACCCCGCGAGCCAGCGCGGCGAGCGTACGCGGCTGGTCGAGGCCCACAAGATCGCCGCGCAGTTCTACGCGGACCAGCTCTCCGGGGACGAGGCCGCCGTCGGCCGGACATTCCTCGCCGAGCGCGGCTTCGACCAGGCGGCGGCCGAGCACTTCGGCGTCGGCTACAGCCCGGTCGGCTGGGACCACCTCACCCGCTTCCTGCGCGGCAAGGGCTTCACGGACAAGGAGCTGATGCTCTCCGGGCTCTCCCAGGACGGCCGCCGCGGCCCCATCGACCGCTTCCGCGGCCGGCTGATGTGGCCGATCCGCGACATCTCCGGCGAGGTCGTCGGCTTCGGCGCGCGCAAGCTCCGCGACGACGACAACGGACCGAAGTACCTGAACACCCCCGAGACGGCGATCTACAAGAAGTCCCAGGTGCTGTACGGCGTCGACCTGGCCAAGAAGGACATCGCCAAGTCCAGCCGCGCCGTCGTCGTCGAGGGGTACACGGACGTGATGGCCTGCCATCTCGCCGGGGTCACCACCGCCATCGCCACCTGCGGCACGGCCTTCGGCGGCGACCACATCAAGATCCTCCGACGGCTCCTGATGGACAACGGCAGCGCCCGGGTGATCTTCACCTTCGACGGGGACGCGGCCGGCCAGAAGGCCGCGCTGCGCGCCTTCGAGGACGACCAGAAGTTCGCCGCCGAGACCTACATCGCCATCGCCCCCGACGGCATGGACCCCTGCGACCTACGCCTCGCCAAGGGCGACGCCGCCGTCCAGGACCTGGCGGAACCCCGTACACCGCTCTTCGAGTTCGCGATCCGCCAGATCGTCTCCCGGTACGACCTGGAGACCCCGGCGGGCCGCGCCGCCGCGCTCGACGAGGCCGCGCCGATCGTGGCCCGTATCAAGAACGGCTCGTCGCAGCACGAGGTCGCCGTCCAGCTCGCCGGCATCCTGGGCATCCTCGACACCCAGTTCGTCGTCAAGCGTGTCGCGCAGGTGGCCCGCTGGGCGCGCGACCGCGGCGGCCGGGGCCCGTCGGCCGGTCCCGAGCAGCGCGCGCGACAGCCGTACGAGACCGAGGCGCGGCAGGCCCCCTCCGGCCCCGCGCTCACCCTCCGCAGCCCCGCCCACCGCACCGAGCGCGAGCTCCTCAAGCTCGCCCTCCAGCGGCCCGAACTGGTCTCCCCGGCCTTCGACGCCTACGGGGAGGACGAGTTCACCGCCCCGCCCTACGCCGCCGTACGCCGCGCGATAGAGGACGCGGGCGGCGCCGAGTCGGGCCTCCAGTCCGCCCCCGAGTATCTGGCCCGGGTCCGTGAGGCCGCGCCGAACGACGCGGTGCGCGCCATGGTCACGGAGCTGGCGGTGGAGGTCTTCCGGGGCAAGACCATCGACGAGGTGTACGCGGGACAGCAGCTCGTCCACGTCAGGCTGCGCGCCGTGGACCGCCGTATCCAGGACGTCACGGGCACGCTGACCCGACTGGGCAGCCAGGGCGACCCGGAGCGGTATGAGGCCGTCCAGAAGGAGCTGTGGGTGCTCCAGCAGTACGGTCAGGCGCTGCGCGCACGCGGCGCGGAAGCGCTCTGACAGCGGCGCCGCGCCCGACCGGGCCCGCCGGGGGCCCGCACGGGGCCGCCCCGGCCGTACCCCTGTAACGGCCCGGTTACGGACCGGACTCAGAAAGTCCCCGCACGCCCCTCGTGGCGGCGATATCCCGTGCCCCACACTGGGGTGCGGTGCCTGAGTCCTCGGAGCGCGGCCCGTCCATCGGCATGGACACCCCACCCCCGCGGATCCGCTCATCGTGTACGGGACGGAAGGCGGCCCGGCCGCCCCCGCCCCGCTGCCGTACGCCCCCGAACCGGCAGCGATCACCCTGGAGGTCGCCCCCCGTGCAGACCCAGACCCTGACCGAGACGCCGGCCGAGACGCCGGACGTGTCCACCGCCGGACGCGTCGGCGCCGTACCGCCGCAGAGCCGCGCCACCCACCACCCCGAGACGCTCCTCCCCGGAACATCCGTGGAGCGCGGCGAACCCGAGGACCCCACAGCTCACCCGGACCCCACCGCACACCCGAAGTCCCCAGAGCCCTCGGCGTCCCCGGAGTCTCCGGAGCCCCTTGATTCCCTCGGGCCCCTCACCGAGCACCCTGTGGAGGAGTCCCTCGTGCCCGAGCGCGCGGCACGGCGGGGCAGCCGCGCCGACACCGGCGGGCCCTCGTCCGACCTCTTCCGGCAGTACCTGCGGGAGATCGGCCGTATCCCGCTGCTCACCGCCGCCGACGAGGTCGACCTCGCCCGCCGCGTCGAGGCCGGTCTCTTCGCCGAGGAGAAGCTGAGCGCCGCCAGCGACCTCGACAAGGAACTCGACTCCGAACTCGCCCTGGACCTCGACCGGCTGGTCGTCCTCGGCCGGATGGCCAAGCGCCGCCTCATCGAGGCCAATCTGCGCCTCGTCGTCTCCGTGGCCAAGCGGTACGTCGGCCGCGGTCTGACCATGCTCGACCTCGTCCAGGAGGGAAACCTGGGCCTGATCAGGGCCGTCGAGAAGTTCGACTACGCGCGCGGCTACAAGTTCTCGACGTACGCGACCTGGTGGATCCGCCAGGCGATGTCCCGGGCCCTCGCCGACCAGGCCCGTACGATCCGCGTGCCGGTCCATGTGGTCGAGCTGATCAACCGGGTCGTACGGGTCCAGCGCAGGATGCTCCAGGAGCGCGGCCACGAGCCGGCCCCCGAGGAGGTCGCCGCCCAGCTCGAACTGACCCCCGACCGCGTCAGGGAGGTGCTGAGGCTCGCCCAGGAGCCCGTCTCCCTGCACACCCCGGTGGGGGAGGAGGACGATGTCGCGCTCGGGGACCTGATCGAGGACGGCGACGCCGCGTCCCCCGTCGAGTCGGCGGCCTTCCTGCTGCTCCGCGAGCACCTGGAGGCCGTGCTCTCCACGCTCGGCGAGCGCGAGCGCAAGGTCGTGCAGCTGCGCTACGGCCTGGACGACGGCCGGCCGCGCACCCTGGAGGAGATCGGCAGGATCTTCGGCGTGACCCGCGAGCGCATCCGCCAGATCGAGTCGAAGACCCTCGGCAAACTCCGCGACCACGCCTACGCCGACCAGCTCCGCGGCTACCTGGACTGATCCGTACGGCCGGTACGGACCAGACCCCGAAGCCCCGCCGCCTCCTGCACCGCTGTCAGTCGACCTCGACCACCGCCTGGGCGAACTGCGCCTGGTAGAGGCGGGCGTAGACGCCGTCCGCCGCCAGGAGCTGGTCGTGCGTGCCCTGTTCGACGATGCTGCCGTTCTCCATGACGAGGATGACGTCCGCGTCGCGGATGGTGGAGAGACGGTGCGCGATGACGAAGCTGGTCCTGCCGTGGGCCAGCCGCGCCATGGCCTTCTGGATCAGCACCTCGGTACGGGTGTCGACCGAGCTGGTCGCCTCGTCCAGGACCAGGATCACCGGGTCGGACAGGAAGGCGCGGGCGATGGTGATGAGCTGCTTCTCACCGGCGCTGACGCCCGAACCCTCGTCGTCGATGACGGTGTCGTAGCCGTCCGCCAGGGTCCGTACGAACCGGTCCGCGTGCGCGGCCCGCGCCGCCTCCTCGATCTCATCACGCGACACCTCGCGCGATGCCCCGTACGCGATGTTCTCCGCGATCGTCCCGCCGAACAGCCAGGTGTCCTGGAGGACCATGCCTATCCCGGACCGCAGCTCCTCCCGCGACATCCGCGCCACATCCACGCCGTCCAGGAGGATCCGGCCGCCGGTCACCTCGTAGAACCGCATCAGCAGATTCACCAGCGTCGTCTTGCCCGCCCCCGTCGGACCCACGATCGCCACCGTCTGCCCCGGCTCCACGGCCAGCGACAGGTTCTCGATCAGCGGCTTGTCGGGCTCGTACCGGAACGAGACGCCCTCCAGGACGACCTGGCCCCGTGCCCCGCGCAACCGCTCCACCGCCGGGGTGTCCGCCTCCTGCTCGTCCGCGTCCAGCAGCTCGAATATCCGCTCGGCGGAGGCGACCCCGGACTGTACGAGGTTGGCCATCGAGGCGACCTGGGTCAGCGGCGTCGAGAACTGCCGGGAGTACTGGACGAACGCCTGGACGTCGCCGATCGACAGCGTGCCGGAGGCGACCCGCAGCCCGCCGACCACCGCGACCAGCACATAGTTGAGGTTGGAGATGAAGAACATCAGCGGCTGCATGATCCCGCTGTTGAACTGCGCCTTGAACCCGGCCTCGTACAGCTTGTCGTTCTGCTCACGGAACATCTCGGCCGACTCGTCCTGCCGCCCGAAGACCTTCACCAGGGAGTGCCCGGTGTACATCTCCTCCACATGCGCGTTGAGCGAGCCGGTGACCTTCCACTGCTGGACGAACTGGGGCTGCGACCGCTTGCCGACCTTCGCCGCCACGAGCACCGACAGCGGCACCGTCACCAGCGCGACCAGCGCCAGCAGCGGCGAGATCCAGAACATCATCACCAGCACGCCGATGATCGTCAGCAGGGAGTTGACGAGCTGGCCCATCGTCTGCTGGAGGGTCTGCGAGATGTTGTCCACGTCGTTCGTCGCCCGGCTGAGGACCTCGCCGCGCGGCTGCCGGTCGAAGTAGGACAGCGGCAGCCGCGACAGCTTCGCCTGGATGTCCTCGCGCATCCGGAACACCGTGTGGTTGATGACCCGGATCGAGAGCCGGCTCGACACGAGCATCAGCAGCCCGGCGCCGACGTACACGGCCAGCGCCGTCAGCAGTACGGTGCCGATCGCGCCGAAGTCGATACCGTGCCCCGGGGTGAAGTCCACCCCGGAGAGCAGATCCGCGAGCCCGTCGTCCCCCTTGGCCCGCAGCCCGTCGATGGTCTGCTCCTTGGTGACGCCCGCCGGGCTCTGCCGGCCGATCACCCCCGCGAAGATCAGGTTGGTCGCGTGCCCGAGGATCTTCGGGCCCCACACCGAGAGCCCGACGCTGAGCACGCCCGCGCCGACCATCCACCACAGCGTGGCCCTCTCCACCGCCAGCCGCCGCAGCAGCCGCTTCCCCGACCCCTTGAAGTCCATGGACCGCTGCGTCGACGCGGCACCGGCCATCATCATGCGTCCGCCAGGACCGCTCATCAGGCAGCCTCCGCCTCGGTCAGTTGGGAGAGCACGATCTCCCGGTATGTCTCGTTGTCCGCCATCAGCTCGTGGTGGCGGCCCTCGCCGACGACCCGGCCCTCGTCCAGGACGACGATCCGGTCGGCGTCGCGGATGGTGGAGACCCGCTGGGCGACGATCAGTACGGTCGCCTCGGCGGTCTCCCGCGTCAGAGCGGCCCGCAACGCCGCGTCCGTCGCGTAGTCCAGCGCCGAGAACGAGTCGTCGAAGAGATAGATCTCCGGCCGCCGCACCAGCGTGCGCGCGATGGAGAGCCGCTGCCGCTGCCCGCCGGAGACATTGGTGCCGCCCTGCGCGATGGGCGCGTTCAGCCCGCCTTCCAGCGTGGTGACGAACTCCTTGGCCTGCGCCACCTCCAGCGCGTGCCACAGTTCCTCGTCGGTCGCGTCCGGGTTGCCGTACCGCAGATTCGTCGCGACCGTCCCGGAGAACAGATACGGCTTCTGCGGTACGAGGCTCACCGTCCTGGCCAGCAGGGCGGGGTCGAGCCCGCGTACATCGGAACCGTCCACCAGCACCTCCCCGTCCGTCGTGTCGAACAGCCGGGGTATGAGCCCGAGCAGCGTCGACTTCCCGCTGCCCGTCGACCCGATGACGGCGGTCGTCTCGCCGGGCCGCGCGGTCAGCGAGACCTCCCGCAGGACGGGCTCCTCGGCACCCGGGAATCGGAACTCGGCGTTCCGTATCTCCAGATGTCCGTGCCGGCGCAGCTCCCGCACCGGGTTCTCGGGCGGCACGACGCTCGACCGGGTGTCCAGCACCTCCTTGATGCGCTCGGCGCACACCTCGGCGCGCGGCACCATCATGAACATGAAGGTGGCCATCATCACGGCCATCACGATCTGCATCAGATACGCGAGGAACGCGGTCAGCGCCCCGATCTGCATCCCGCCGCTGTCGATCCGGTGCGCGCCGAACCAGACGACGGCGATCGACGACAGGTTCACGACCGTCATCACGGTCGGGAACATCAGCGCCATCAGCCGGCCGGTCGACAGCGCGACATCGGTCAGCTCGGTGTTGGCGCCCTTGAAGCGCCCCTTCTCGTACTCGTCCCTGACGAACGCCCTGATCACGCGGTTGCCGGTGATCTGCTCACGCAGCACCCGGTTGACCGTGTCCAGCCGCGTCTGCATCGTACGGAACAGCGGCCGCATCTTCTTGACGATCAGGCTCACGGAGATCCCGAGGACCGGCACCACCGCGAGCAGCACCGCCGACAGCGGCACGTCCTGGCCGAGGGCCATGACGATGCCGCCCACACACATGATCGGCGCGGACACCATCAGCGTGAACGACATCAGGACCAGCGTCTGCACCTGCTGGACGTCGTTGGTCGTACGGGTGATCAGCGAGGGGGCCCCGAAGCGGGCCACCTCACGGGCGGAGAAGCTCTGCACCTGCCCGAAGACGGCGGCCCGCACGTCCCGGCCGAGGGCCGAGGCGGTCCGCGCGCCGTAGTACACGGCTCCGATGTTGCAGATCACCTGGACGACACTGACGGCGATCATGATGCCGCCGAACCGCAGGATGTAGCCGGAGTCCCCCTTCACCACACCGTTGTCGATGATGTCGGCGTTGAGGGTCGGCAGGTAGAGGGTGGCGATCGTCTGCAGAAGCTGGAGCGCCACCAGCAGGGCTATCGGTTTCTTGTACGGGGCGAGATGGGCTCGCAGAAGTCGTAGCAGCACACGCAGTCTTTCGGACTCGGCTCGGATTCGGCTGGGCCGAACGGCGAAGACCGGTCGGCGAAGATCAGGGGGGTCCCGACCCTCCATCTTGCGGTACGCCACCCGCCGAACCCCAAGGGTTTAAGTCCAAGGACGGGTCAAGAACGTTCCGAGCAGACACGCGTCGCAGCACTCCACCTTCCCCGCGTGACTCCCGGGATCAGCCTCCCCGCGCCGAGCCGTGCCCAGCCCCCGAGCGGCCCCTGAGGCGCCCCGGATTCGACCCCCGAGCGCCCCCGATCGCCGCCCCTGGCCTCCTCAGCCGCCGAGCGGTCCCTGCCCGAGCGCCCCGGGCCCGAACGCCCCCGGGTGGACCTGCTCCCGTGTGGCCCGGTACTGATGCCGTACGGCCGCCCCCACCGCCGTGTCGTCACCCGGCTCGAACACCTGCGCGGCCGCGCCCTGCCAGGCCGGCGGGTGCTGCGGCGAGTGCGTCCCCTGCGCGACCCCGAGCGCCCACGCCGCCTGCCGCGCCGCCCCCAGCGCCGCGTAGTCCGCCGGCTGCGGTACGACGACCTGCGCGCCGAAGATCGACGGCGCCAGCGCCTGCACGGCGGGCAACTCGGCCGCGGCGCCCAGCAGGAACACCCGGCGCACCTCCACCCCCCGCGCGCGCAGCACGTCCATTGCGTCGGCGAGCGAGCAGAGCATCCCCTCGAACGCGGCCCGCGCCAGATGCTCCGGCTTCATCGACTCACGCCGCAGCCCGGTCAGCGTGCCCGCCGTGTGCGGGAGCTGCGGGGTCCGCTCGCCCTCCAGATACGGCAGGAACACGAGCCCCGAGGAGCCCGGCGTGGACTTCAGCGCCAGCGCGGACAGCTCACTCAGATCCGCCGTCCCCAGCAGCTCCGCCGTACCGCGCAGCGCTCTGACCGCGTTCAGCGTGTGGACCACCGGCAGATGCATGCCCGTGGCGTCCGCGAAGGAGGTGATCAGCCCGGACGGGTCGGCCGCCGCCTCGTGGTGCACGGCCATCACGGAACCCGAGGCGCCCAGCGACACCACCGCGTCCCCGATCCCGACCCCCAGGCCGAAGGCCGCGGCCATCGTCTCGCCGGTCCCCGCGGAGATCAGCAGCCCCTCCGGAGTGGTCCCCGCCGCGTCGGCGGGACCGAGCACCTCCGGCAGCGCCGCCTGGTGCCCGAGCGCCAGCTCCACCAGATCCGGCCGGTACGCCCCCGTACGGGCCGACCAGTAGCCCGTCCCGGACGCCGCGCCCCGGTCGGTCGTCCGGCGCGCGGGACGACCCAGCAACTGCCAGACCAGCCAGTCGTGCGGCTGCAGCACCAGCGCGGTGCGGTGCGCCGCGTCCGGCTCGGTCCGCGCCATCCAGCGCAGCTTCGCCACGAGCCGGCTCGACTGCGGTACGGACCCGACGGCCTCGGCCCACGCCTGCCGCCCGCCCAGCGCGTCGATCAGATCGGCGGCGGCAACCTGCGCGCGCTTGTCGTTGCCGATGAGCGCGGCCCGTACGGGGTTGCCCTGCCGGTCCAGCGCCACCATGCCGTCCTGCTGCGCCGACACGCCGATGGCCTGCACGCCCTCCAACAGCCCGCCCGAGGCGGCCTCACCGAGGGACAGCAGCCACACCTGAGGGTCGACCTCGGTGGCTTTGGGTTCGACGGCGTGGTGCGCGTACCCCTGGCGGAGTACGGCACCTGTGTCCGCGTCGCAGACGACGACACGTGTGAACCCGGACGAACTGTCCAACCCGGCGACTATTCCCATGACACCCGATTCTGCCGCACGCGCGCCATGAACAGCGCGCGGCCGGGGTGATCAGGTATTGCTGGTACCCCAGTCGTCGAGACCGTTCTGGCTCCGCTCCCGCAGGGAGCGGACGCGCTGGGCGACGGAGTCGGGCACCTTGTCCCCGAGTTTCTCCCCGACCACGCCGTTCACGGAGTGGTACGCCCGGCCCGCGACCTCGCGGCCGGTCTGCGCGGCCGACTCGGCGGCGTTGCGCACCGCCGGATTCTGCGAGACCTGCCGCGCGGACTTCTTGATCTGCTCGTAGCGCTCACGGCCCGCCCGCGTTCCGAGAACGTATCCGCAAGCGAGTCCGGCGATGAACGTGAGGCGGTACCGCATGGCTGCCCAGCCTTCCTTGATGTCGGCGTCCCGTGCGCCGGCGTCGGACCGTCGGTCTGTGCCCTCCGCCTACCCCGTCCCGGCCCGGCATCACCCGAGGTGACCCGGCTCGATACCGATTGGCGGAGCACCCCCCTGCTTGCGCTAATGTATGTGTCGCAGCGAACGCGCGCCGCCCGGGAGGACCGGGGTAGGTACGTTCGGTGCACACGCAGCAATCCCCTGTAGCTCAATTGGCAGAGCAGCCGGCTGTTAACCGGCAGGTTACTGGTTCGAGTCCAGTCGGGGGAGCGCGGTCCCCTGTAGCTCAATTGGCAGAGCATTCGGCTGTTAACCGGAGGGTTGCTGGTTCGAGTCCAGCCGGGGGAGCGAGAAAGACGGAAGGGACCCTTAGGGGTCCTTTTTCGTTATGTCCGCTTTCGCTGCGTTTCCCCTGCGATCGGCCCGTAATGGTATCCACGCGACACCTTCAGGTCCCTCGTACGGCTGTACCCAGACGTTCGTGGAACCGGGCGGCGCGCGGCGAAGTCTTCATGGTCAAGTGATGCCGACCATCCGAAGCAGGAGATCGTATGAGCGGCTATGCTGCGGCAGACGGCGCGCACAAATGTGCGCGACGCGCCGTTAGGGGCGGTAGCTCAGCCGGTTAGAGCAGCGGACTCATAATCCGTCGGCCGTGGGTTCGAGTCCCACCCGCCCCACCCCAGCAGAAACGTCGTGACCTGTGGGAACGCCGTTTGAACGCTAACACCGGCGAGGTGTTCGCCACACGGTCGCCACACCGAAGTCCCGTACGATTTTTTTCAAGGCTTCGATCAAGACCTGTCACCGGAAGTCCGGAGACCCCTCTTGCAGCGTCGTGTGGTGAGCCGGCGTCTCCCGCACCGGGGACCGGTGCCGCGAGACCTTCGATGATGACAAGCAGACCGACCGCTTCCGCGACCTCGTCAACGGTCACGGACAGCGATGGCCACCGGGGTCGGTCAAGGGAGAAGGATTCGTCGAGCCGAGCGAGCCGTCGCTGCCGGATACGGGAAGTTCCCGGTCTGTGCTCATGCCCACGTACGGCTCTTGACGGAAATATCCGAGCGCACCAGAACCAACTGCACCAGGTTCATCGGCAACCACATGGTCCCGTGGTTCGGCGAGATGTCCGTCTCCACTCGGGGAGCGGTCGACGCCGAACCAGCAGGCCAGGACGTCGTGCGTGACGCCGTGGCGGAGGTGGACGAGCGTGGCCAACAGGCGGTCGATGAAGACCAGTTTGCGCTTCGCCCCGGCATCCATCGCCCCGTGGCGAGGACGCGCGGTGAGTACGGCCTGGTGCCGCTCGTGCCACAACGGCCCTGTCTCGGTGATGAGTTCAGCGATCCCGTCGGACGTCAGCCCCGTAGTTCGCTGACTACGGATGATCACTGCACGAGCCGGTTCCCCACCGCACAGACCATGACCAACGATCGCCGTCTCCACGCGCCGCCGCCCACCACGCGTGAGCTCGTAAGGGTTGTCCCGTAACTGCCAAGCGGTGGGCGACGGCTGGGCTCGGCCTTCGTCGTGGTCCGCTGCGGCGTCCCAGCGGCGGATGTGCTGGTCGGGGTGGGTCTGGGCGGACGAGAGTGGGCTCTCAAGCGGTTTGTGCAGGCGTGCCGCTCCGTGGACAGTCGACCCATGCCGCCATCACACGGCGGCGTCCGAGTGTGTAGAGCGCCGGCCTTCACGAGGTCGTCGAGCGCGGGGATTGTCTCGATCTACGGGGAGGGGCGCGTCCCGGTCGTCATGGGTGTGGTAGAGGTCGATCCGGTCGGTACGCAGTCGCCGATGATGGTCTCGGACTGGCGCCGGCTGGTTCCTGCTTGCGTACCGCAGAGCGGCAGATGAGGAGGAGGGGGCGGGCCCATCACCCGTCGGGTGTGGTCACAGCCAGTCGTGTTCGCGGGCGTACCGCGCCGCTTCGTGCCGGGTCTGGGTCTGGGTCTTCCGCATCGCATTGGACAGGTAGTTGCGGACGGTGCCCTCGGCGAGGTGGAGTTGACCGGCGATGTCGACGGCGGAGTAGCCGTCGGCCGTGGCGCGCAGGACGTCGATCTCGCGGTCGGTGAGGGGACAGTCGTCGATGAGGGCGAGCGCGGAGACGTCCGGGTCGATCCAGCGCCGTCCCTCGTGCAGGGTCGCGATGACGGACGCGATGTGCGCCGGTTCAGCGGACTTGGTGACGAATCCCTGGACACCGAGCTTCAGTGCCCGGCGCAGTACCCCGGGCCGGGCGTGCCTGGTCAGCATGAGGATCACCTGGTCCGGCCGGACGCTGCGGATCGCCGAGACGGCGCTGAGCCCGTCGACGCCGGGCATCTCCAGGTCGATGACGAGCACGTCGGGCCGGTACCGCAGGGTGGCGCGGACGGCGTCCTCGCCGTCCTCGGCCTCCGCGCGCACAACGATGTCGCCCTCAAGCGGCAGCAGCGCCGCGAGCGCCTTGCGCAAGAGTGCCTCGTCGTCGGCGAGTACGACTGTGGTCATCGAGCCTCCTGTGCCTCGGGACCGATCGACGGGAAGTCGGCGACGGTCAGGAAACGCCCGTTCTTCTGGTCCACCGTGAGCTTTCCCCCGTTGTCGGCCACGCGTTGTTCGAGAACGGCGAGACCACTGAGTTCTGGGAGCGGCTTGTCCGGCACGCCGTCGTTCACGATGGTGATGCCTGACTCGGACAACGTGATCCGGACTTCCCGGGCCTGGGCGTGCCGCAGGATGTTGGTCGTTGTCTCGCGCAGGACCTGGCCGAGCAGCTCGCCCGCGCGACCGTCCGCGTCACCGACGCGGCGGATGTGCACCTTGATGCCGGCGGCCTCGAACAGGTTCTTCGCATTCTCCAGCTCAGCGGGGAGGTTGAGCCGACGCTGTGCGTAGACGAGCTCCTTGGTCTGGCTGATGGTGTCGCTGACGAGCGAGCGGATCTCGCGCAGCTCCTGCTCCGCCCGGCCGGGGTCGCGGTGCACCAGCTTCTGTGCAAGGGCGACCTTGATCTTCACCACGTGCAGGGTGTGACCCTGGATGTCGTGCAGGTCGCTGGCGAACCGCATACGCTCACGCACCACGGCCAGCTCCGCCTCACGCCGACGCGACTCCTCCAATTCGTGGACGACGTCGTAGAACTGCTTGTTGGGGAACATCAGCCCCGTCACGATGGCGGTGAGGCCCGCGGGGACGATGACGTAACTGATCAGCACCTGACGCGGGTCGTCATCCGTCATCAGGAACCGTGCCGCTCCCACGACGGCGACGTAGGCGACCAGGGTGACGGCGGCCGCGCCACGATGGTGGCGCAGCCGCGGCACGACCAACGGGCCCACGACGGACAGGCCGAAGATCGCCTTCCCACTCCCGGCCACCAGCACCCCGAAGAGCCAGACGCCCGCGGTGAGGACCAGGCACGGCACGGCGACCCGGGCCAGGGTGCCTGCCGCCCAGGATACGAAAGCCACCAGTGTCGCGACCACACCCAGGCCCAGGACCACAGCGTCGGACCAGGACTCGGCGTCCAGCGCCACCAGGTACACCCCACCGACAGCGACCACCGGGAGCAGCATGGTCAGGTTGAGTCGGCGCAGCCGTTCCTGTGTCGTCGCCTCGGTGATTTCAGACATCGTTCAGCCAGTATCCGTGCGGAGCTTCCGGTACACCAGTGACACTGCGTCATGCCTGGCTCCCAGGAATGTCATGGCGTGGACGTGATGCGAAGCCACTACCGGGAGCGCGTCACGGCCGGTGGAATCAAGGAATGTCCACCACAGCAGTCATCGAGGTCACGAATCTCAACGTCCGCTACGGCGATTTCCATGCCGTGAAGGACCTGTCGTTCCAAGTGGGGCGTGGCGAGTTCTACGCGCTGCTCGGCACGAACGGCGCAGGAAAGACCTCGACCCTTGAGGTCATCGAGGGACACCGGCCGGCCGAGTCGGGCACCGTCCGCGTCCTGGGGCAGAGCCCGCGCGACCGCGCCGCCGTGCGCTCACGGATGGGCATCATGCTGCAAGAGAGCGGATTCTCTCCGGATCTCACGGTGAAGGAGTCGGTCCGGCTGATCGGCACGCTGACCCGGCGGCACGACGACGTCGACCGCGTTCTGGGCGTCGTGGGTCTGACCCGCAAGGCGGGCACCAAGGTGTCGCAACTCTCCGGCGGCGAGAAACGCCGTCTGGACTTCGCCACCGCCGTGTACGGCGGGCCCGAGCTGGTCATCCTGGACGAGCCGACGACCGGCCTGGACATCCAGTCCCGCGACGCGCTCTGGGCCGCCGTGGACAGGCTGCGCGACGAGGGATCCACGGTCGTGCTCACCACTCACTACCTGGAGGAAGCACAGCAACGGGCCGATCGCATCGGGCTCATGCACCAGGGGACCTTCCACCGCGAGGGGACCGTCGTCGAGCTGACGCAGACCCTGCCGTCGGTGATCACCTTCGCCCTCCCGGCCGGCGCTCCCGAACCGCCAACGGGAGCTCTGCACGTGGACGGGACCTTCCGCGTGGAGACCTTCAGCCTGCAGGAGGACCTCTACCGCCTGCTGGGCTGGGCTCACGACGCCGGGGTGGACTTCCGGGAACTGCAGGCCGGTCCGACCCGCCTCGACGATGTCTTCCGCGCCATCACCGGCGGCTGAACCCACCAACGCTCTGCCACGAAGGGACCCCACCCCATGTTCGCGATCGCTCGCAGTGAGCTGATCCAGATCTTCCGGAACCGACTGGTTCTGGTCACCGGTCTTATCGTGCCGGTCGCCGTCAGCGCGTACTTCGTCTACCAGCACGAGATCTTCGAGGATGTGGCCGGCCTCGGCTACATCGCGGCGATCGTGATGTTCACCGTGATGGCCTTCGGGCTCTACACCACGGCCGTGACCACGCTGGCCTCGCGTCGGCAGAACCTCTTCCTCAAACGGCTGCGCTCCACCGCCGCAGGCGACGTCGGCATCCTCACCGGGCTGCTCCTGCCCGTCACCGTCATCGCGCTGGTCCAGGTGGTCGCGATCCTGATCGTGCTGGGCGTGGTCGCCACCGAACCGTCCCAGATCCCGCTCCTCGCGGCTGCGGTCCTGGCCACGCTGACCATGATGGTCGGCCTGGCACTCGCCACGGCGGGGCTCACGAACTCGCCGGAGCACGCTCAGGTGACCACGCTACCCGTCAGCCTGTCGGTGATCGCGGTCGCCAGTTGGGTAGGCCTCACCGGCACTGAAAACCTCGCCCTGGTCAAGCGGCTGCTTCCCGGCGGCGCCGCCACCGAACTGGTCGTCAACGCCTGGGACGGCGACATACCCGTCGCGGACTCCCTGATCCTGCTGGTCCCCACACTGGGCTGGGTCGTCGTCGCCGTCGGGCTGGCCTCCCGCCTCTTTCGCTGGGAACCACGCCGCTGAGCCCGGCCGGGCGCCGCGGGCCTGCGGCGCCCGGCGACGAGGCCGTCACTGGTGTCGACATGACAGACGACCCGGAAACCGGGCCACACCAGCACGAACGTGTCGTACTGAGATCAACACACTGGTCGTCCGCCACTCCACCGTCGGTCTTGCCGCCGTGCAGGTCGTGACCGTGGCGGCGAGTGCCGCTACCGCCGCCCGTTCCAAGGACACCTTCCGTGACCGGCCGCAAGCCGTGAGGCGAAAAGGGTGCCGACGCCCACAGCGCACCAGACATTCCGGGCATCGATCGGAATTACCCACGTCAACGGGATAGATGAGCTGTCAACGTTCTCGTTAGACTCCCTCCATGAACGCAACGCCTCACTGGCTGACCTCGGAGCAGAAGGCTGCCTGGGACAGTTTCATCCGCATGCAGGAGACGCTCATCGGGCGACTCTCCCGCCGACTCCAGGCTGATTCCCGTATGTCCGCCTCCGACTACATCGTGTTGGTGAGTCTCACCGAGAGGGGCGATGGCCGGATGCGCTTCCTGGACCTGGCCAAGTCGGTGGAGTGGGAGAAGAGCCGCATGTCCCACCAGGTCGGGCGGATGACGAAGCGCGGACTCCTGGCCAGGGAGGAATGTCCTGACGACGGACGCGGAGCGTTCATCGTCGCCACCCCGGCCGGCTACAAGGCGATCGAAGATGCCGCGCCCATGCATGTCGCACAGGTTCGCCGACTGTTCATCGACGCCCTCACCCAGCAGGAACTCGACACGCTCGCCCGGATCTCGAACCGCGTCCTCGCGCATATGGAGACGCAGCCCGACTGACCGAATCAGGGTTTCGGCGAGTCCGTGGCCGGGTGAAGCCGGCCCCGCATCGGCTCGGTGCGCGCATTTCTGATGTGCGGGCTGCCGGTCAATGTTTCCCCGCGCTGCCCATGGCCGCACGGTGGGACGCGGACCTAGTTGATTTATCAACCGCCACGGTAGGGCAATGTCGCCGACTCGTCAACCGTGGGCTCCATGGTGGCGCCGCACGCCAGGGGCGGGGGCTTTCGCCGGAGCGGCGGAGGCGCCGCGGCGGGAATACCCGCACCCGGCATCACGTTCGCCGTGAGAGTTGATACATCAACCATACAGGGATGGGTGTTATGCAGTTCGGGATCTTCACCGTCGGTGACGTGACACAGGACCCCATCACCGGGCGGACGCCGACCGAGCATGAGCGGATCAAGGCCATGGTCGCCATCGCGCTGAAAGCCGAGGAGGTCGGGCTCGATGTGTTCGCGACCGGCGAGCATCACAACCTGCCGTTCGTTCCCTCCTCTCCCACCACCATCCTGGGCTGGATCGCCGCGCGCACCGAACGCATCATCCTGTCCACGTCCACCACGCTGATCACCACCAATGACCCGGTGAAGATCGCCGAGGACTACGCGATGCTCCAGCACCTGGCCGACGGCCGGGTGGACCTGATGATGGGCCGCGGCAACACCGGCCCCGTCTATCCCTGGTTCGGCAAGGACATCCGCGAGGGCATCAACCTCGCCATCGAGAACTACGCGCTCCTGCACCGCCTGTGGCGCGAGGACGTCGTGAACTGGGAGGGCAGGTTCCGTACGCCGCTGCAGTCGTTCACGTCCACGCCCCGGCCGCTGGACGGTGTACCACCCTTCGTGTGGCACGGCTCCATCCGCTCGCCCGAGATCGCCGAGCAGGCCGCCTACTACGGCGACGGATTCTTCGCCAACCACATCTTCTGGCCCACGGAACACTTCCAGAAGCTCATCGGTCTCTATCGTGAGCGGTACGCGCACTACGGCCATGGCACCCCCGAACAGGCCATCGTCGGGCTCGGTGGACACATCTACATGCGGGCCAACTCCCAGGACGCGCTGCGCGAGTTCCGCCCCTACTTCGACCGCTCACCGATCATGGGCGGCGGGCCGTCGCTGGAGCGGTACATGGATGAGACACCGCTGACCGTCGGCAGTCCCCAGCAAGTCATCGACAAGACCCTGACCTTCCGCGAGCACTTCGGCGACTACCAGCGCCAACTGTTCAACGTGGACGGCGCGGGCGTGCCGCTGAAGGCCGTACTGGAGCAACTCGACCTCCTCGGCGAGGAGGTTCTGCCCGTCCTGCGCAAGGAGTTCGGCAAGAACCGGCCGGCCGACGTGCCCGACGCTCCCACCCACGCCTCACTGGTCGCCGCCCGCGTCACCGAGCAGGCATCCTCCACCGGGACGACCGTCTGAGGCGCGGCGACCGAGGATGTCGCGGGTGCCGTCCACGGTCACCGCCATGGCGTGGAGACGGTCTGCTGGGACACCTCGGCGTCGTACACCTGAGCGTCGTACACCTCGGTGAGATGGGCCGATATCTCCCCGTGGGTGAGGCCTTTGCGGACAGCGACAGCACCATCTCGTCGACTTCGCTCAGCCGCCGCTGCCGCTTCTTCACGAGCTGTGGCTCGAACGAGCCCGAGGCGAAACGCGGGAGCTTGATGTCTCTGCCGTGATCGTCGGATCCGCCGTTGGATTCGCCCTCCCCCAGGGCTAGTTGACGTGTCAAGGGTCGGCGTTTAGTGTGGGTGACGCGTCAACCAAGTGGTTGGGGGCCGCCGGCCGGTCAGGCCGCAGTCGGCTCACTGAAGGCATCGAGGATTCGGTGCGCTGCCTGAGGCCCGTGGACGCGAAGCTCCAGCAAGGGAATCCTATGAGCACTGAGAACAAGGCCGGACTCAACGCGCTGCTGACGCCCGAGGAGAGCATTCTCGTACTGATCGACCACCAGCCGTTCCAGGTCGCCAACCTGCACAGCCACGAACCGACGATGGTCATCAACAACACCGTCGGGCTCGCCAAGGCCGCCAAGACGTTCGACGTCCCGACCATTCTGACGACCGTTCTGGAGGAGCGCGGCGGCCTTCTCCTCCAGGGTCTGCAGGATGTGTTCCCGGAGCAGAAGCCGATCAACAGGACCTTCATCAACACCTGGGAGGACGAGCGCGTCGTGGATGCCGTCAAGGCGACCGGACGCAAGAAGCTGATCATCGCCGGCCTCTGGACGGAGGTCTGTGTGGCCATGCCGGCGATACAGGCGGCGGGCGAGGGCTTCGACGTCTTCGTCGTCACCGACGCGTCGGGCGGTGTCTCGAAGGAGTCCCACGACATGGCGGTGCGGCGCATGATCCAGGCGGGCGTGACCCCGATCACCTGGCTTGCCGTGATGTCCGAGTGGCAGCGCGACTGGGCCCGTGAGAAGACCGTACCGGGCACCGTCGAGGTCATGGCGCAGCACGGCGGTGCCAGCGGTGTGGCCTACGCCTGGGAGTTGCAGCTCCTGGCCACGCCCACCGGAAGCGAGGCCTGACATAGCTACGGCGCCGGCTCCCGTCCGTATCGGGTACTGCCTGTCGCTGACCGGTTCCCTCGCGGACAACAGCCGGTCGGCCCGTCTCGCCCATGAGATCTGGCGCGAGGACATCAACGCTCGCGGTGGACTGCTGGGCCGTCCTGTCGAGTTCGTCCGCTACGACGACCAAGGGAACGCCGACCTTGTTCCCGGGATCTACGAGCGGCTGATCGACGAGGACGAGGTGGATCTCGTCATCGGTGGTTACGGCACCAACACTCTGCTGCCGGCCATGCCGTTGATAGTGGAGCGGGAGCGCTTCTTCGTCGGGCTCATGGGCCTCGGCGTCAACAACGCGCTCAACTATCCGAACTACTTCGCCATGATCCCCACCGGGCCGGACCCGAACGCCGCACTCACCGAAGGGTTCTTCGAACTCGCGGCAGAACAGAACCCGCGGCCGACCACCGTGGCGCTGGTGTCCGCCGACGCCGAGTTCTCGCGCAATCCCCTTCTCGGCGCCGAGGCCAATGCCGAGAAGTACGGGATCAAGGTCGTTCACGAGGCCACGTATCCGCTGTCGACCGAGGACTTCACGCCGCTCGTCGACGCCGTCGCGGAAAGTGGCAGTGATCTGTTGTTTCTGTGTTCGTACCTGGCCGACTCGATCGGCCTGGTACGAACCATCCGGTCGCACCACTACCGGCCGAAGATGGTCGGCGGTGCCATGATCGGTCCGCAGAACACATCGGTGAAGACGGCACTCGGTCCGTCGCTCAACGGTTTCGTGAACTACGAGTACTGGGCGCCGGTGCCCAAGATGATGTTCCCGGGCGTTCAGGAACTACTGAACACCTACCAGGAACGGGCCGGCGAAGCCGGTGTCGACCTCCTGGGGCACTACATGGTGCCACTCGCCTACGCCCAGATGCAGGTGGTCGCCCAGGCCGTCGAAGCGACCGGCGGTTTCGACGACGCGAGCCTCTCGGCGTATGCACGGGAGAAGACCTTCCCGACCGTCATGGGCGATGTCAGGTTCGGAGTCAAGGGCGAGTGGTCGGAGCCGCGCGTTCTGCAGGTCCAGTTCCAGGGAATTACCGGCCATGAGCTCGGTCAATTCCAGAACGGGTCGAGGCAGATCGTCGTGTCCCCACCGGAGTCTTCCTCCGGCGAGCTCATCTTCCCTTACGCGGAAGCGCTCGCCGACGAGTGAAGGAGGCCAACCGCAGCCCTGCGGCAACGGGTCGCCGGACATTCCGGCGACCCGTCATCGATTCGCCCAGGCCTTGAGGGCGGCCGTGACGCGGTCCGCGATCGGCGTACCCGCCAGGCGATCAGCCGGACCATGTCGCCGGTCGGCTTGTACGCCGAGTTCGTGTTGCCCTCGCCGTGGCCATCGCCATGGCCCTCATCGATGAACAAGTTGATGCGTCAACCGGATTGGGCTAGTGTGGAACGAGACTCACGCGGAGGAATCGAAGGAGGACACATGGCAGTGGAAGTGAGCGACGCTCCCGGAGCCAAGCGGTACGAGGCCCGGGTCGACGGGAAGACCGAGGTCGCGGGCGTCGCGGAGTACATCCGTACCACTGAGCTGGTCGCGTTCGTACACACCGAGGTCTCGCCGGAGTACGAGGGCAGGGGAGTCGGGGCAGCACTGGCCCGCACCGCCCTCGACGAGGCGCGTGCCGCGAACCTGCGGGTGCTGGCCACGTGCCCGTTCTTCACCGGGTGGATCGCCCGGCACCCCGAGTACCAGGACCTGCTGTACCAGTCCCGCAGCAAGGTCAGTGACTGAACAGCCAGGCATGGCAGCGACGGAGGCCGGCATGAGCAGCGGAACCGAGAAGAAGGCGTACGAGGGCCGGTCGATCACCGTGACCTTCGAGGCCGGGCGGTGCTTGCACGCCGCCGAATGCGTCCACGGCCTGCCGGAGGTCTTCGACACGGGCAAGCGCCCGTGGATCCGGCCCGACGGAGCCGAGGCCGAGCGTCTGGCCGAAGTGGTGCGTCGCTGTCCCTCGGGCGCGCTGCAGTACGAACTCGTGGACGGCGGGGCGGAGGCCCTCCGAACCGGCCCACGCGGATCACGCGGATCACACGCAACTCCATCGGGCAGTTGATCGCGCACCAGGTACGGCTCACGGTGCGGGCCGCGGGTGTCAACCCGATCGACTGGAAGATCCTGCATGGCTGCATGGCTGCATGAGCCAGGTGATGCCCTCGACCTCCCGGGTGGTCTCGGGTCCGACGTGGCCGGTGTGGTCGACCAGGTGAGGGAAGGCGTGACCGCCTTCGGCGTGGGGGACGAGGTGCTGGGAGCCTCCATCACCCCTTCCTGCACCCAGTTCGCGCTCGCCGGCCCGGCCGCCCTGGTCGCCGAGCCGGCCTCGGTGAGATCCCGGACTCCATCGAACTCGCCGGCGGCCCGGCGCGTGTCCTCTCCCTCGCGGTCTTCGACGCGGCCGGGAGCGGTATCCGGATCCACATGACCGAGCCGGGAGCGGACGGGCCCCAAGCGCTCAGGGGCATCCTCGCCCTCATCGAGGCGGGGCGGCTGCGGGTGCCGATCCAGCGGACGTACCCCCTCGGCGAGGTGGCTACCGCACTGGAAGTCAGCCGGTCGGGGCACTTGGGCGGCGAGCTCGTACTGCTCCCCGCGTAAGGGCACGACGTCCCGCGAACAACGACAGCACGCCCTCACGAGTTCCATGGCTGCACAGGGGCGGACGTCCACTCAACAGTCGGCGGTCCGGCAACAAGATCGAAGGAAACGCCATGACCGAGTATGTGGTCGGCAAGAGCTACAAGTTCAACCTGGGCGCACTGAAGGTGCGGTTCACCTTCGACTCGCAGACGCAGGGCAGCTTCGTCGTCGAGAAGGGCGGCGGGCTCGCGCCCGACGGTCACGCGGAGACCGTAGAGCTCGATCTGAAGAAGATCCGTGACGGTGTCTACCTGAACTCGTGGACCGAGGCCGGCGGTGCCACCGTCACCCACGTCGAGGACTTCGCCAACGGGACGCTGTATTCCAACGTGACTGTCGGCGGCACTCTCCACAACTTTGTCGGAACTATCGAGGAAGCATGACCATGACCGGAAATACCGCGGCTGACCAGGCCCAGGGCAACACCGAAATCGTGCTTACCGCCATGCGCGAGCTCTTCAAGGAGAAGGACATCACCGCGCTCGACCGGTACTGGGCTGAGCCCTACGTGCAGCACAGTCCCCAGATGCCCAACGGTCTGGACACGCTCCGTGCTGTGGTGCCGACCCTGGAGGGCTTCTCGTGGGAGCCGAGGCGGATCGCCGCGCAGGGCGACCTCGTATTCACCCACAGCATCGTCCACGGCTGGGCGCCGAAGCCTGTCGTCATCGTCGACATCTTCCGGCTGGACAACGGCCGTATCGTCGAACACTGGGACGTCATCCAGGACCTCACCTTCCCCGACGCGACCGTCAGCGGCAACCCGATGGTCTGACAACAGGCAGGCAGGCGGGCAGGCGGGAGCGTGGCGCGCCGCTCCACCCTGCTGAGCTGATGCGGTGGACCGCGATCCGAAGATGGTGGGTCTGGAGGCCCGGCCGGCTTGTCGTGCGTCACGCTGTCGGTCGGCGAAGGCTCGAAAGCGGATGTGCGCCATCGGCGCCAGTCCAAGAACAAGCATGGAACATAGGGGATCTGATCCTCTGGGCCTCGACGCCCACAGCGACTAGGAAGGGACGAGTAAATGGGGTACATCACCGTAGGAAATGAGAACAGCACGCCGGTCGAGCTCTACTACGAGGATCAGGGTGCGGGCCAGCCCGTCGTCCTTATCCACGGATATCCACTGGACGGTCACAGTTGGGAGCGTCAGACGCGAAATCTGCTGGCCGCCGGATACCGCGTCATCACCTACGACCGTCGGGGCTTCGGCAAGTCGTCAAAGGTGAACTCCGGGTATGACTACGATACCTTCGCCGCAGACCTGAACGCTGTGCTGGAGACGCTCGACCTTAGCGACGTCGTCCTGGTGGGCTTCTCGATGGGTACGGGCGAGGTCGCCCGTTACGTCGCGCAATTCGGGCATGAAAGGGTCGCCAAGCTCGCGTTCCTGGCCTCGCTGGAGCCTTTCCTCGTCGCCCGGGACGACAACCCCGAGGGTGTGCCGCAGGAGGTCTTCGACGGAATCGAGGCAGCGGCGAAAGGTGATCGGTACGCCTGGTACACGCAATTCTTCTCGAACTTCTACAATCTTGAGGAGAACCTTGGCAGTCGGATCAGCCAGGAGGCCGTCACCGCGAGCTGGAACGTGGCGACGTCGAGTGCCCCCGTGGCGGCCTACGCGGTCGTTTCCGCGTGGATCGAGGACTTCCGCACCGACGTCGAAGCGGTCCGCGACAGCGGCAAGCCAGCTCTGATCCTGCATGGCACAGCCGACAGGATCCTCCCCATCGACGCTACCGCCCGCCGCTTTCGGCGAGACGTGCCCGAGGCGCAGTATGTGGAGATCGAGGGCGCCCCACACGGGTTGCTCTGGACGCACGCGGATGAGGTCAATGCGGCCCTGCGCTCCTTCCTCGGCCAGATCCGCGACGAGAGCGGAAAGCATTCGTCATCGGCCGTTGACCACTGAGGTGCGGTTCCTTACTCACGGCGCACCCCGATCCGGCTCGTCCACGACCGACCGGACTCGGTCCCGCCTGGAGCCCCTTGCCGGCTCCGGCGGCCCTGTCCGCCCCACGGCGGGTGGGCGTCGCGCATCCGAAGCCACGCTGACCGACGACCGGCGGCTTCCCGTCGGCCGTGTACTTCGCCCCCGGCGTCGCGAGATCCGTGACCCGCTCTTCAACGGCCTCGGCGACCTCGGCACGGTCGCACTCGGCGACATCAGCGCAGCGCATCTTCGAACACACCGTGGTCTTCGATGAGTTCGAAGGTCGCGGTCTCGCCGGCATCCATAACTCCACCGCTCTGAACACCAGCGTCCAGGCGGGACATCGCATCGTGGCCGTCTGCCCCTACGTCAAGAGGTGCCTCTCCACACACCGCGACTTCGACGACGCCACCGGCCCGGTGAACCCGGAGCACCTCCGAGCTCTGCGCTGAACCGCATAAGCGCGCACCGAAGCCACCGGCCGCGACGCCTCTCCCGCGTGCGACAGAAGGACCTGCCTCATGAAGACTCCCGTGCCCGACTACCTGGACGAAGTGCTCGACAGCCTGCGTGACGACACCAGCGGCGCCAACGCCGACTACATCCCGGAGCTCGCCGAAGCTGATCCGGAACGTTTCGGCATGGCGCTGACCACGACGCTCGGTCGCACTTACGCCGCCGGCGACGCGGACACGGAGTTCACCATCCAGTCGATCTCCAAGCCGTTCGCCTATGCCGCCGCCATCATCGATCGTGGCCTCGACCGCGTCCTGGATGCCGTCGGGGTCGAGCCATCAGGCGAGGCCTTCAACGAGCTCTCCCTCGAAGGGGACACCCACCGGCCCAAGAATCCCATGATCAACGCCGGAGCCATCACCACGCATGCGCTCCTGGTCGGCGCGGAGGCCGGCCAGGACGATCGCGTCGACCGTGCCGTGACGTTCTTCTCCCGCCTCGCGGGCCGGGATCTGCAGGTCGACGAGCGTGTGTGCGCCTCAGAGCTGGTCTCCGCGCACCGCAATCTTGCCATCGCCTACATGCTGCGCACCTACGGCATTCTCGACGGGGACGTGCCCTCCGTCGTCGAGGGATACACGCGCCAGTGCTCGATCCTGGTCAGCGTCCGGGACCTCTCCGTGATGGCCGCGACGCTCGCTACCGGAGGTATCCAGCCCGTCACCGGCGAACGGGTGATGGACCCCGCCATCGCCCAGCACGTCATGGCCGTGATGGCCACGGCCGGGATGTACGACGCGGCAGGCGACTGGCTCACCCGCGTGGGAATCCCCGCCAAGAGCGGCGTCGCCGGGGGCATCGTCGGCGTCCTCCCCGACCGGGTGGGCATCGGAACCTTCTCCCCGCGCCTGGACTCCTACGGCAACAGCCGGAGAGGGCGTCTCGCCTTCGAGCGGCTCTCCCAGGACATGGGGATGCACCTGTTCTCCTCCGATCGGGGCCGGCTCGATACCGTCGACATGAGCGAGTCACGGGGCACGGTCACCTTCGCCCTGCAGGGCAACGTTCAGCTCACCGCCGCTTCGGAGCTCCTGGACCTGATGGCCGACTCGGACGGCGCGGCCGACGTGGTTCTGGACGTCACCAGGGTGCATTCCTTCTCCGACGTCGGCCGTCGCATGTCGCTCGAAGGGCTGCGCCGACTGCGGCTGGACGGACGCAAGGTCGCCGTCCGCGACCCCTCGGGCGTGCTGCCGGACCCTGATCTGGGTGACGGCAGTTACCCGGACGCCTTCTGACCGGCCCCATCCCCCTGGATCCGCAAGGTCGGCCGCGGGCCAGGGCGATCCTGGTCGATGGGTGAACGGTGAGTTCGCGGTACGCGCCCTGACACGCAACGCGGCGTCGGAAAAGGCTCGCGAGCCGGCCGGGCAGGGTGCCGAGGTGGTTGTGGCCGACGTCTGGAACGTGGGCAGTCCGGCGAAGCGTTCGAGGGGGCGTACGGCGCGTTCCTCGTGACCAGCTTCTGGGACCAGGACGGCGCGCCGGTCCTGGCGCCGGCGGCAGCCGCACCCGTTCCCGGTTCCTCGGCCGGTCGAACACCGCTCGCAGGTTCACGTTCAGCACCGCGTCGAAATCGGCGAGCGGGAATTCGGCCGCGGGGTGCCGGACCTGGAGGCCCGCGTTGTTGACCAGGACGTCCACGTCGGTGGATGCGAGCAACTCCGTTGCCCGCGTGGCGATCGCCGCCGGATCCGCGAGGTCGAGCTCCACCAGGGAGACCGAGCGGCCGAGGCCTTGGGCGTACGTCGTCAGGTCGTCGTCGAGCGGACTGCGGGCCAGGACGACCACGTCCGCGCCGGCCGCCGGCAGGCTCTCGGTGATGCCGCGGCCCAGGCCGCGACCGCCGCCGGTCACCACGGCGGTCCGGCCGTGCAGGGAGAACGGGTTCTCGGCAGGTATGGGGGTTCCCTTCGGGTGGGCGGAGAGCGCCGGGAACGGTGCTGTGCAGTATGTGCACAAGGTGTGCGCAGGGCGCTTCGGGTGAGGTTAACGTAGCCGAAACACCTTGGGCGGCACCGGCCCTTGCGGCGCCGCAGCGTCGTACGAGCGGCCCTGCCCCGCCCCGTGCAAAGGAGCACGCATGGCAGACCTCCGGCCGACCACACCCCCCGACGCCGATCCCCAGGCAGCCTCACGCAAGCGCAATGCCCTGGCAGCCGTGGTGGGATCCGTACTGGAGTGGTACGACTTCTTCCTCTTCAGCACGTCCGCGGCGCTGGTCTTCAACAAGATCTTCTTTTCGGGTGAGTCGGAGTACGTGGCGACACTGGCGTCGTTCGCCACCTTCGCCGTGGGGTTCGCGGCGCGCCCGATCGGCGGGCTCGTCCTGGCCCACCTGGGCGACCGGTGGGGCCGTAAGCCGGTCCTCCAGATCACCCTGGTGCTGATGGGGGTGGGCACGCTCGCCATCGGGCTGCTGCCGACGTACGAGCAGATCGGCATCTGGGCGCCCGTCCTGCTGGTGTTCTGCCGCATCCTCCAGGGGCTCGGCGTCGGCGCGGAGCTCGGCGGCGCGTACGTGTGGACCACCGAGAGCGCCAAGCCCACCCAGCGCGGTTTCTACGCGGCGCTGCCCGGCGGCGGCGAGTTCCTGGGGGTGGTGGCCGCGTCCGGTGCGATGGCGATCGTGTCGTCGATGGACGAGGACAAGTTCCTGAGCTGGGGCTGGCGGCTGCCGTACCTCGCCTCGGTCGTCGTGGTGATCGCCGGCTTCGTCCTGCGGCACATGGCCGACGAGAGCGAGACCTTCAAGGAAGCCGTCGCCGACGGCAAGAAGGAGAAGGCGCCGCTGGCCGCCGCCGTGCGCGGTCATGGCAGGACCATCCTGCTGATGATCGGCGCGGGCTGCGCCACGTCCGTGGCGTCGTACTCCATCCAGGGGTACCTCCCCGCGTACACCACCCAGCAGTTGGGACTGCCGGCGAATGTCGCGGTCATCGCGATCACCATCGCCGCCGCTGTCTCCGTCTTCGGCATACCGCTCTGCGGCTGGCTCTCCGACCGGTACGGGCGGAGGCCGCTGATGATCGGCGGCGGGATCGCGATCGCCCTGTTCGCGGCGCCGTTCTGGCTGCTCGTCGGGACGAAGTCGCTGCCGGTGATCTCCCTGGCCGTCTGCCTCGCGTTCGCCGTGATGCTCAACTCGATGATCTTCGGCCCCGCGGGCTCCTTCTACTCCGAGCTGCTGCCGACGGAAGTGCGGTTCAGCGGGCTGGTGCTCGCCCGCGAGAGCACGGCCGTGCTCTTCTCCGGGACCGCCCCGTTCATCGCCACCGTGCTGGTCCACGCCGGAGGGGGCAGTCCGTGGCTGCTCGCCGGTTACATGGCACTCTCGGGAGTCATCACCGCCCTTTCGGTGATGCTGCTGCCGGAGACCGCGCCCCGCGCGCTGCGCCGCACGGCGATCAAGTCCGGGGCCAGTGACGGCAGCACTCCGATCGACGTCGAATACGCAGAGGTGTAGAAGAAGTGTCAGACCACGAAGTCCTGTGCCTCGGGGAGGCCATGGTCCTGGTGACACCCCGGCAGGGCCAGCGGCTCGCCACGGCCCGCGAAGCGACCCTCTCGGTCGCGGGCGCCGAGTCGAACGTCGCACAGTACCTCGCCGATCTGGGCCACCGGGTGGCGTGGGCGAGCCGCGTGGGCGGCGACCCGCTCGGCGACAGGGTGCTCATGGCGGTCGCCCGGCCCGGGGTGGACGTGCGCCACGTCGAGCGGGACCCGTCCGCTCCGACGGCTGTCTACTTCAAGGACCCTTCCCGCGAGGACGGCACCCGGGTGCACTACTACCGGACCGGGTCCGCGGCCTCCCGGCTCACCCCCGCGTACCTGGACACGCTCCCGATCGCCTCGGCGCGTCTGGTGCACCTGTCGGGAATCACCGCCGCGCTGTCGGAAGGCTGCGCCCGTACCGCCACCGCCTTGTTCGACCACGCGCGCGAGGCCGGGGTCCTGCGCTCGTTCGACGTCAACTACCGTCCGGCGCTCTGGAGTACCGAAGACGCCCACGCGCCGCTGCTGGCCCTGGCCCGGCAGGCCGACGTCGTGTTCGTCGGGCTCGACGAGGCGGCGGAGGTCTGGGGCACCACGACCGCCGAGGACGTACGCGACCTGATCGGCCCCTCCGTGAGCGTGGTGGTGAAGAACGCGGAGGTCGGCGCGGTGCTGTTCGAACCCGGAGCGGAAGCAGGCACCTTCGTCCCCGCCGAGCCGGTCGACGTCGTCGAACCGGTGGGCGCGGGAGACGCGTTCGCGGCGGGCTACCTGTCGGCCTGGCTGCGGGACGAACCCCCGGCCGAGAGGCTGCGTCTGGGGCACCGGGTCGCCGCCTTCGCGCTCGGCTCGGTCGAGGACCACGCCGACGCCACGTCGCTGCGCCGCGACCCGGAGCCGGATACCGCCCCGCCCCGCCCGGCACTCGACCTGGACGGAACGGCCCGATGAGCCAGGCGGTCGAACGGGCCATCCAGATCCTGGAGATGCTCAGCACAGGCCCGCAGCACCCGGCCGCGATCGCCGAACGGTTCGGTGTGCACCGGACCACCGCGCTGCGGCTGCTCCAGGATCTCTGCCAGGGCGGTCTCGCCCGTAAACGGGAGGACGGCACCTTCGCCGTCGGATACCGTCTCGCCGGACTGGCGGCAGCCGCCCTGGAACAGTTCGATCTGCGGGCGAGCGCGCACCCGTTCCTCACCGAGCTCGGCCGCAAGCTCCGGCTCACGGTGCACATCGCCACCGTCGAGAACGGGCGCGTGATCTATGTCGACAAGGTCGAACCGCAGGGCACCGTACGGCTGTACTCGCAGATCGGAAAGCCGGTCGTGCTGCACAGCTCCGGTGTCGGCAAGGCGATCCTGGCGTTCATGCCCGACCACGAACGGGTCTCGCTGCTGGACGGTTACGTCTACGAGCGGTTCACCGACACCACACCGACCACGGCCGACGCGTTCGCCGCCCGGCTGCGCGAGGTCAGGGCGCGCGGCTGGGCCGAGGACGACGGGGAGTACGAGTCGTTCGTCAACTGTGTCGCCGTACCGGTGAGGGACGGCACCGGAACGGTACGCACGGCCATCTCGGTGACGGCGCTGAAGGCACAGACCGACCTCACCGTTCTGCACACGCATCTCCCGGCCATCAGACACACCGCACAGGCCATCTCTCGCACACTCGGGTGGACCCAATGAGCCCCATGACCCCAATGAACCCCACGAACCCAATGAACCCCATGCCCCCCTTGAATGCCGCGTCCGGACAACTGTTCCAGGACGCCTTCGACGCGCTGCCGCTCATGGCCATCCTGCGCGGCTTCGACGTCGCACGCACGGTGGAGGTGAGCCGACGGGCGTGGGACGTCGGTATCCGGCTCGTCGAAGTGCCCGTACAGAACGAGACCGCGGTGGCCGCGCTGCGCGCCGCGGTCGAGGCCGGTGCGGAGCGCGGAGCCGTGGTGGGCGCCGGCACGGTGACCACCGTCGAGCGGGTCGAGCGGGCGGTGGAGGCCGGCGCGGGCTTCACCGTGGCCCCCGGCTTCTCCCGCGAGGTCGCCGAGGCGTCTCTCGCGGCGGGCCTGCCGCACCTGCCGGGCGTCGCGACCGCCTCGGACATCCAGCGGGCCGAGGCCCTCGGGCTCACCTGGCTCAAGGCGTTCCCCGCCGCTGAACTCGGTCCGGGCTGGATCGCCGCGATGCACGGCCCGTTCCCCCAGGCGCGCTTCGTCGCGACCGGCGGCATGAACCTCGCCAACACCATGGAATTCCTCGGCGCGGGGGCCGCGGCGGTGTCACTCGGGTCGGCACTGGCCGACCCCGACCAGTTCGCACAACTGCCCGGACTCATCGAGTCGATCACAGGCACAGGAAAGAAGGCAGATCAATGAAGATCGTGGCACTGGAGACCTTCTCCGTCGCACCCCGCTGGCTGTTCCTGGCCGTACGCACCGACGAGGGCATCACCGGATGGGGCGAGCCGGTCGTCGAGGGACGTACGGCGACGGTCGCCGCGGCCGTCGAGGAACTCTCCGACTACCTCATCGGCCAGGACCCGTTCCGTATCGAGGACCACTGGCAGGTGATGACGAAGGGCGGCTTCTACCGGGGCGGGCCCATCCTCTCCAGCGCGGTGGCCGGCATCGACCAGGCTCTGTGGGACATCAAGGGCAAGGCCCTCGGCGTGCCCGTGTACGAACTGCTCGGCGGCGCGGTACGGGACCGGGTGCGCACCTACTCGTGGATCGCCGGCGACGAACCGGACGGGGTCGCCGACCACGCGCTGGAACGGATGCAGCAGGGCTTCGACGCGGTCAAGATGAACGGGACCGGCAAGGCCCGCGCACTGGAGTCCAAGGCCGAACTCGACCTGCTGGTAGGGCGCGTGGCCGCCGTACGCGAGGCGATCGGTGACGCGGCCGACATCGCCGTCGACTTCCACGGGCGCCTCTCGCCCGCGGTCGCCCGCGAGGCGTTGCGCCTGCTGGAGCCACTGCACCCGCTGTTCGTCGAAGAGCCGATCGTGCCCGAGCTGACCGCCGACTTCGGGCGGATCTGCTCCTCCACGACCGTGCCGATCGCCACCGGGGAACGGCTCTACTCGCGCTGGGACTTCCGCGACCTGCTCGGTTCGGGGATCGCGGTCGCACAGCCGGACCTGTCCCACGCCGGCGGTATCTCCGAGGTGCGCAGGATCGCCGCGATGGCGGAGGCGTACGGTGTGGCGCTCGCCCCGCACTGCCCGCTCGGCCCCATCGCGTTCGCCGCCAGCCTCCAGATCGACTTCGCCAGCCCCAACGCGCTGATCCAGGAGACCAGCCTGGGCATCCACTACAACACCGGAGGCGGCTCCGATCTCCTCGACTACCTGGTCGACAAGAGCGTCTTTGACTTCTCCGACAGCCACATCAGCCGGCCGACCGCGCCGGGACTCGGCATCGAGGTCGACGAGACCGCCGTACGCAAGGCCGCCGAGGTGGGCCAGCGTTGGCGCAATCCCGTGTGGCGCAACACCGACGGATCACTGACCGAGTGGTAGGCCGAGCGGCAGGGGAGGAGCGCAGGGGAGGAGTGCAGGGGAAGAGACATGAAAGCCCGGGCCGGGCCTCACGGGCAGTCGTCCGACCCGGGCATCCTTCGGTGTTCGGCCCGCACGCCGCGGATCACACCGGGCTCGGTGTGACGGCACGCTTCCCTGCGGGAACTTCCGTGTCGGTGCCGGGGGAGTGTCAGACCTGGGCTGTGGGGCGGATGATGATTTCGTTGACGTCGACCTCGACGGGCTGTTCGATCGCGAACCGGATGCTTCGGGCGACCGCCTCGGGCGGGATGGCCATCGCTTCCTTCGACTCGTTCAGGCTCGCGCGCAGGTCAGGGTCGGCTACGGATTCGATGAAGTCGGTGGCCACGAAGCCCGGCGAGACCATGGAGACCCGGATCGACGGGCCGGCCTCCTGGCGCAGGCCTTCGGTGAGGGCGTGGGCGGCGGACTTGGAGGCGGAGTAGACCGCCTGGGCGGGGACCGTCTTGTGGGCGGAGGTCGACAGGGTGTGCACGAACTGGCCGTGCCCCTGGCTCCGGAAGACGGGGAGGGCCGCGGCGATGCCGTGGAGGAGCCCCTTCACGTTGACGTCGATCATCGCGTCCCAGTCGTCCACCCGCAGTTTGTCGAGCAGTGACAGCGGCCCGGTCCCGGCGTTGCCGACCAGGACGTCCAGGTGGCCGAACCTGTCCTGGGCGAGCGCCACCAGGCCGGCCAGATCCTCGCGACGGCGGACGTCGACCGCCCGGAACGCGATGTCGCAGCCCTTGGCCCGGAGTTCGTCGGCCAGGTCGGCGAGTCGTTGCTCACGGCGCGCCCCGAGTACGAGCTTCGCCCCGCCCTGGGCCAGCAGCCGCGCGGTGGCGGCGCCGATCCCGCTGCTCGCTCCGGTGATCGCCACGACCTTGCCCTCGATGCCTGACATGCGGTACCGCCGTTCTAGAATCGGATAAGCGGACATGTGGCCGGTGTGATTTCACGATAGCGGACATGTGTCCGGATAGGCAATGGGGCTCGCCACGGCCCGGATCGGAGCACCAGGTGGATCAGCCCCGTCGACGCGCGACGCGTTCGGACGCCGAGGACAACCGCGCGCGCATCATCGAGATCGCGCGCACCACCTTCACCGGCAGCCCCGACGCGACGCTGCAGTCCATCGCGAAGACGGCCGGGGTCGGCCAGGGGACCATGTACCGGCACTTCGCGAACCGCGAAGCCCTGCTTCTGGCCGTCTACCGGCACGATGTCGAGGCGCTCATCGACGCGGCTCCCCGCCTTCTCGAAGAACACGAGCCGCTGGAGGCGCTCCGCCGCTGGTTCGACCAGCTCGCCGCCTACGGCCGCATCAAACACGGGGCGTCCCTGGCCATCGAGGCCGCCACCCGCGCGGACCTCGGCAGCCAGTACTACCCGCCCGTCATCGCCGCGCTGGACCAACTGCTCACCGCCTGCAAGGCGGCGGAGCGGCTACGGGCCGATGCCGACGCCGACGAGGTCCTTCTGCTCGTGTCGTTCCTGTGGAGGACCGACAGCGGACCGGACTGGCAGGAACGCACCGGGCACATGCTCGCCATCGTCATCGACGGGCTGCGCGCCGGAGCGTGTGGCTGAGACCCCCACCGCCGGGGGCGATGTGGCCGAGGATCGCGTGCATGTGCCCCTGCCCTCCCAAAGGGGAGCAGGGGCACGGGCGGGGCGGCCGGATTCGAACCGGCGTCCTCCTTCACGCTGAAAAGGCGCACTACCTCTGTGCTACGACCTCGCCGTGGAGTGATCGTAGCCGCGGCGCGGGCCGCGGCCCATCGAGTAACGGGCGGTTGCGAGCGGGGAGTTCCTCCGGCGGTCCCCTCCGGCGTTCTCCTTCGGCGTTCTCCTCCGGTGTGCTCCTTCGGTGTTCTCCGCCGGGCCTGTCGGACCCGTCCGATCGCGGGTGGGAACGTGAGTACGGGTACTCAGGTGGCCGCGACCCCGTGGCGCGATGGTTGAAGCCGACACATTCACGCTCTCCAGGAGTTCCGACATGGCTGCTTCACCGCGCTCCCTCTCCGCGACGTTCCGTCATTACCTCCTGAACCCGCTGGCGTTGGGGTATCTGGCCGTGGTGGCCGCCGTACTGGTGTGGGTGGCCGTCGACGGTCTGTTCGTCGAGCACCAGGACGCCAGTTTCGCCGGGGTGTGGACGTTCTTCGTCACTGCCCCGACCTCGCTGCTGTTCGTGACGATTCCCGGCCCGCTGGCCTGGATCGGCGTTGTCTTCGGGGCGGTCGTCCAGGCCGTCGCCCTCGGTGCCGCGTACCAGTGGTTCGCCAACCGCTCGCAGCACGGCGCCGGCACCAGCAACGCCTGAACGACGTCCGACGTAACGACCCAGGGGTGGGGGAGAGTTGCCCAGAATCAACAGACGAGCGGGCGCGGCCGTGGTGGCCGCGCTGCTCACGGCAGGGCTCATGGCCGGGTTCACGTCCGGGACCGCTTCGGGGGAGACGCACAGCGGTCAGGCGTACGGGGAGACGGCGCGGCAGGCGCGCGGGGAGCCGCGGGTGGTCACCCTGATCACCGGTGATCAGGTGCATGCGGACGCCGAGGGCCGGGTCACACGTGTGCGGTACGGCAAGGGGCGCGAAGGCGTCCGGATGTCCGTCAAGCGGGTCGGGGACGACACCTATGTTCTGCCGGCCGACGCCTCGCTGCTGGTCGGTCAGGGCAGGCTCGACCGGCGGCTGTTCAATGTGACGGGGCTCATCAGGGCGAAGTACGACGACGCGCACCGCTCCACGCTGCCGCTGATCGTCTCGTACACGAAGGAGAAGGCCGCCGCGAAGAGGGCCATCTCCGCGGCGGATGTCTCGGTACGCGGCAGCCTGCCCGCCGTCGGCGGTGAGGCCTTGACCGCGCCCAAGCGCGACTCGGCCGAGGTGTGGCAGGCGGTCACGGCGTCCACCGCGCGCCGCGGCGTCGACCGTACGGTGGCGCCGGGCATCGCGCGGGTGTGGCTGGACGGCAAGCGCAAGGCCGCGCTGGACCGGAGCGTCCCGCAGATGGGTGCGCCCACCGCGTGGCGGGCCGGGTACGACGGCAAGGGTGTGAAGATCGCCGTTCTGGACACCGGAGTCGACCAGACGCATCCCGATCTCCAGGGTGTCGAGGTCGCGCAGAAGGACTTCTCCGGCTCGGGCAACACCGTCGATCATGTCGGGCACGGGACGCATGTCGCGTCGACCGCCGCGGGTTCCGGTGCCAAGTCCGGTGGGAAGTACAAGGGGGTCGCGCCCGGCGCCAGGATCCTCGATGCCAAGGTGCTCGACGACGACGGGTCCGGTCAGGACTCCGGCGTCATCGCGGGCATGCAGTGGGCCGCCGACCAGGGGGCCAAGGTGGCCAACCTCAGCCTCGGCGGCGGGGACACGGCGGAGGTCGACCCGCTGGAGGCGGCGGTCGACAGGCTCTCCGCCGAGAAGGACATGCTCTTCGTCGTCGCCGCGGGCAACGAGGGCCCCATGGACGAGACCATCGGCTCTCCGGGCAGCGCGACCTCCGCGCTCACCGTCGGCGCGGTCGACCGTAAGGACGCGATCGCGGACTTCTCCAGTGTGGGTCCGACGGCGGACGGTTCGCTCAAGCCCGACCTCACCGCGCCCGGCGTGGACATCGTCGCGGCGAAGGCCGCCCGGGGTGTCATCGGCGACCCCGCCGCCGACGGCTACGTGGCGATGTCCGGTACGTCGATGGCGACTCCGCATGTGGCGGGCGCCGCGGCGATCCTCGCCCAGCAGCACCCGGAGTGGAGCGGCCGGCGGATCAAGCAGACGCTGACCGCCTCCGCCACGCCCGGCACCGGCCTGACGCCGTTCCAGCAGGGCACCGGCCGCGCCGATCTGGCCAGGGCGATCACCCAGAGCGTGGTCAGCGAGCAGACCTCGGTGAACTTCGGCACCCGGCGGTGGCCGCATACGGATGACAAGCCGGTGAGCCGGCGGATCGTCTACCGCAACAGCGGTACGGCGGACGTCGTCCTCGATCTGTCGCTGGAGACCGTCGGTCCCCGGGGCAAGCCCGCCCCGGCCGGTTTCTTCACGACGGGCGCGGACCGCGTCACCGTCCCCGCCGGCGGCACCGCGAGCGTCGCGCTGACCTCGGACACCCGGGTCGGCAGCCTCGACGGCACGTACTCCGGCGCGCTCGTCGCCAAGGCGACCAAGGGCGGGACCAAGGGCGGCCAGAGCGTCCGCACGGCCTTCACCGTTCTGCGCGAGGAGGAGTCGTACGACCTCACCCTGAAGTTCATCGACACCAAGGGCAGGCCCTCGCAGTCCGGTTCCACGGTCTACGGCCACGACCTCGACTTCTGGGACGAGCCGTACGACACCGACGGCGACGGCGTCGTACGGACGCGGGTGCCGAAGGGTACGTATCTGATCGAGGCCCCGGTGCAGACCCCCAAGGGGGCGAAGGCCGACCCGGACATCGCGCTGATGGTGCGGCCGAAGATCTCCCTGACCAGGAACTCCACGGTGACCTTCGACGCCCGCAAGGCGAAGACGGTGCGCATCACCGTGCCGGAGTCCGCGAAGAGCGCCCAGGTGTACGCGCGCTACAACCTCGAATCGCCGGACCACTTCTACTCCAACGCCATGGTCCTCGGATCCTTCGCCGGATTCCGCACCGGACAGGTCGGCCCGGCGCTGCCGGCGAAGCGGTTCAGTTCGCAGGTGGGCGGCACCTGGCAGAAGGGCAGTACCAGCTACAACCTGCTCTACGCCCGCGCCGGTTCGCTCCACACCGGCCTCACCCACAAGGTCGTCAGGAGTGAACTGGCCCAGGTGAACCTGAGGATCGGCGCCTCCGCCAAGAACCGCGAGGGCGCGATCAGTCCGACCTGGGAGATGGAATCGGGGATCGGGTACGAGACGGTCACCGAGCCGTTCCCCCTGCCCGCCACGGCGAAGACGTACCTCTCGGCGCCCAAGGGGGTCGCGTGGTGGTTCAACGTGGGGCAGAGCACCGAGAGTGGCGGCCCCGACCTCGACGTCGTCTTCGCGGAGGACGCGCCCACGGTCTTCCAGCCGAAGAAGACGTACGAACGGACCTTCAACGTCGGTGTGTTCAGCCCGAAGGTCGACGCGTACAACAAGGCCGTGCGGCTGGGGAACGGGATCAGCGTCTGCGTACCGGAGTTCACGGACGGCGCCGGTCACATCGGCGACTCGGTGACGACGAGGCAGCGGTCGGTGATCTCCGCCGACGGCAAGAAGCTCCTCGACGTCAAGGGCCCGCTGTGCGAGGAGGCCGACGGTCTGCCGGCCACGTCCGCCGTCTACCGGATCAGTACGGAGGCGACCCGCTCGACCAGGGTCGCGGGTGTCACCACGCGTCTCCTCGCGGCCTGGACGTTCACCTCGAAGAAGCCCTTGGGGGACGACACCACGACCCTTCCGCTCTCCACGGTCCGCTTCGCCCCGAAACTCAGCCCGGCGAGCACCGCCCCCGCGGGCGGGAAGTTCACGGTCCCGCTCTCCGTCCAGGGACCGGCGGCCAAGAAGCTCAGGTCCCTCTCCGTCCGGGTCTCCTACGACGGTGGCAAGAAGTGGTCCAAGGCTCCGGTCACCACCCGGAACGGTAAGCGGAGCCTGTCCCTGAACCATCCGAAGAAGGCCACGTCGGTCTCCTTCAAGGCGAAGCTCACGGACAAGAACGGCAACACCTACGACGTCACCGTCGAGAAGGCGTACCTGCTCACGTTTACGCACGGGTGACGCACGCGGTGCACGTACACGGTTCACGCACGCGGTTCACTACGCGCTTCACGTACACGGTTCACGTACAGGTGATGCGAGGGTGACGCATGCGGAGGATAACCGCCCGGAAACCGCGCGGCTGTTCCCCGGAAAGCGTGCGAGAAACACAGGAAAAAATGTGTGTAGCGGGAATCCGGCGGGGCACGCGGTGTTTCGGAGGTTGATAACTATGGTTCCCCTGCTTCTCGTCCTGCTTCTGGCCGTGGTCCTTTTCGGTGCGGGCTTCGCACTCAAGGCCCTGTGGATCGTCGCGGTCATCGTGCTGGTGCTCTGGGCGCTCGGTTTCGTCATGCGTTCCGCCGGGACCGGCGGCCGGCGCGGCCGGTGGTATCGCTGGTAGGCCCCGGAATTGCCGGGGGCCCCGGTAGGGCGGGGTATCGATCGATGCCCAGGTGGGGCCCGGACGCCGAGCGTCCGGGCCCCATACCCATGAACCCCGCACCCATGAACCCCCATACCCATGAACAGGGAAAATCGGAACGTGGTGCTCCCGGTTGTTTCTGAGCGTGTTGTGTGAAGCGTGGGAACCGGGGCACGAGAGTCGGAGAGAAACAGTTCGCCGGAAATTGCGGATGCTGTTTTCTGAAGGAAAATCTTCGATCGAGGAGCCGTATTTCATGAGTGACATCTGGGGCTACCAGCCGACGACCGGCCACACCGCGGGAAATACCCTGACCGGGTACAAGGTGGAGGCGACCGACGGAAGTATCGGCAAGGTCGACAAGCACTCCGACGAGGTCGGCTCTTCCTATCTGGTCGTGGACACCGGGGTCTGGATCTTCGGCAAACACGTACTGCTGCCCGCCGGCACCGTCAGCCGTGTCGATCCCGCCGAGGGGAAGATCTACGTCGATGCCACCAAGGCGGAGATCAAGGACGCGCCCGAGTTCGACAAGGAGAAGCACATCGGAGACGCGGGCTACCACGGACAGGTGGGCGAGCACTATGGCCGCCACCGTCGGGTCTGAGCGGCACGCGCGCATACGGGTGGGGTCGGCCAGGGAATTCCGGCTGACCCCACCCGTATGTGTGCGTGGCGTCCGTCCGTGAACCGATGGAGATCGTCCCGCTGATGCTTCGTCATATCATCTTGAAAATAAGGGAATTGGAACCATGGCGCCGTCGGCCGTATCTGGGTACACACCAGTAGGAGTTACTGGATCCTCGGCGAAGAGGGGCCCATCCGATGGCGCTCTACACCTACGGCGGTACGCCCTCCGACGTCCTGACCACCACGGGCGGCGAGGCCCTGCCCGACTGCCCGGTCACCCTGCGCGTCGCCGGGGGCGGGGGTGCGGTGACCGGCGGTGTCTTCGAGGCGGACGGGACGACGCCGATCCCCGTGCTGCTCAGCAACGGCCCGGGGTCCTCGGCGCCCGGGGCGCTGCGGACGTTCCTGGTGGCGGGCGTCCCGGCCATCGAGTACGAGTACCCCGACGCCGCCGGCCGCGTCGTACGGCGGTACCGCGCCGCCCGGGAGACCGCGGAGTCCACGACGCCGGAGACCGTGTCCGCGCGGACCCCGCCCCCGGGATCCGGGGCAGGGCGGGAGGCCGTCCTGCCGCTGACCGAGCCGGTCGACCTGTCCGGGCAGCGGATCTTCAACCCGATGCTGTTCGGCGCCCTCGGGGACGGGGTCGCCGATGACACCGACGCCGTCCAGGCCGCCTTCGACGCCGCCTACGCGGCCGGCGGCGGCATCGTCTTCTTCCCGCCCGGCGGCACGTACAACGTGTTCACGTTCGTCGTCTGCCGGGCCAACACCACGGTCGTCGCCCACGGCGCGACCATCCGCTCGATCCACGCCACGACCGGCTGCTTCCGTAACTTCTACGGGGACGACTCCTTCCCCGCGTACGCGGGACACTCCCACATCCGGGTGTACGGCGGCACCTGGGACGGCAACGCCCGTCGCGCCGCCGACGGCAGCGGTGTCGTCACCGGGACGACGAACATCATGACGTTCATCCACTGCTCGGACATCCTCGTCAAGGACGCCGTCTTCCGCGACTGTTCCGGCGCCCACGGCATCGAGGTCAACGCCGTCGACGGGTGCCGGATCGTGGACTGCCGCTTCGAGGGGTTCACCGACAACACTCCGGACCAGTCCAGGCTGACGTCCGAGGCCGTCCAGATCGACATCGCCAGGACCGGGTCCAGCGCCATCGGCGAGTTCGACGGCACCGCCTGCCGGGACATCCAGATCACGGGATGCTGGTTCGGCCCCTCCGCGCGCCTCGGCGACTGGGGCCGCGCGGTCGGTACGCACGCCAGTGTGGCGGGCTCGTACTTCGACCGGATCACCGTGCGGGACTGCGAGATCACCGGCGCCTACGACACCGGGATCCTCGCCCTGTACTGGCGGGACTCCGTCATCTCCGGCAACCGTATCTCCGGTACGGGCGCGGCCGGCATCCGCGCGGCCACCGCCTCCTCGGCCCCGCAGGGCTGCCGCTGCCTCACCGTCACCGACAACATCATCGACGGCTCGGGATCCGACGCGGGGATCCGGGTCGCGGGGCTGCCCAACGCCCTCTGGAGCGACGTCGTCATCCGCGGCAACACCGTGCGCGCGGGCACCGGTTACGGGGTACGGACCGACTACGCGTCCGGCACGGTCATCGAGGGCAACCGCGCCACCGGCACCGGCGCGGGCGGCATCCTCGCGCAGCGCAGCGACCGTGTCACGGTCACCGGCAACTCGGTGACGGCGGCCGGGTCGAACGGGATCAACATCGCGGGCTGCTCGGGCGCCCTCGTGGCGAACAACCTGGTCGACGGCACCGCCGCCAACCACGGGATCATGGTCGGCGTGGCGGGCGCGCCCGGCGGGAACGTCACGGTGTCCGGCAACACGATCCGCGCCGCCGCGTCGGCCGGTATCCGGCTGACCTCCCCCGGCTGCCTCGTCACCGCCAACCAGATCAGGAAGGACGGCGGTACCACCGTCACCGGTGTCTCGGCCGCCGCGACCGCCACCGGCTGTGTCATCGCGGGCAACGACCTGACGGGCAACGGCTGGACGGCCGGGACCGCCCTGACCGTGGTCGGCGTCGCGACGCTCGACTGGAGCGGATCCACCGTCAGTCCCGGGCACAACCTCCTCTGAGCGGTGGGGTGATGGGCCGGACCGTCCCGACCCGGGCGGCCAAATGACCGTCGATCATGTGGAGTTGACGTGATCGAAAGGTGCGCCCATGGTGCGCGTTCGTCTAGGTTGGTGATCCCTGGCCCGCTGCCGTGTCCGCCCGAGGAGGCGCCTTCCGTGTCCGACCGTGATTCCCGCTTCGAGTCCGCCGCCGCCGTCCGGGCGCGGATCGACACCGGCAAGCCGCACTCCGCGCGCTTCTGGAACTACTTCGTGGGCGGCAAGGACAACTACGACGTCGACCGCGCGGTGGGCGACCACATCAAGGAGATCTTCCCCGGCCTGGTCGACGTGGCCCGGACGAGCCGCCACTTCCTCGGCCGCGCCGTCCGGTACCTCGCGGTGGAGCAGGGCGTACGCCAGTTCCTGGACATCGGGACGGGCCTGCCGACCGCCGACAACACCCACGAGGTCGCCCAGCGCGTCGCCCCGGACTCGCGGATCGTGTACGTCGACAACGACCCGCTGGTGCTGGCCCACGCCCGCGCCCTGCTGACCAGCACGCCCGAGGGCAGGACCGACTACCTCGACGCCAACCTCTACGAGCCCGAGGAGATCCTCAAGGCCGCCGGGGGCACGCTGGACCTCTCGAAGCCGGTCGCGCTGATGATCCTCAACACGCTCGGCCATGTCGCCGCGTACGAGGAGGCCCGCTCGCTCGTCACCCGGCTGATGGCCGGGCTGCCGTCCGGCAGCTACCTGGTGATCAGCGACTCCACCTCCACCAGCGAGGGGATGATCGCGGCGTCGGACGCGTACAACAAGAGCGGGGCCATCCCCTACTACGTGCGCGGCGTCGACGAGATCGGCGGCTTCTTCGACGGTCTCGACCTGGTGGGGCCCGGCGTCGAGCAGGTCACGCGGTGGCGCCCGGAGGCGGACACCGTGGCCGTGGAGGTCGACGCTTACGGCGCAGTGGGCCGCAAGCCGTAGCACCCCCTGACGGCGTGGCGCTGCCGGTGCCGGTGCCGTGACGACGGCACGGGTACGGGTACGGGTGCGGGACGACGGCACGACGGCACGGCGTACGGGACGACGGTCATCGCGGGGCCTCCCAGGTCACCGTCGTCCCCCCGGCACCGCCGTCCTCACGCGTCCCGTCGTCCGTCACCACCAGCCGTACCCCGTCCGCGCCGTCCTCCAGCCGGGCCGTCGCGTCGACCTCCACCTCGATCGCCGTCACCCCGTCGCGCCGGTGCGCGGCGGCGAGCGCGCCGCGCAGCGCGGCCAGCAGTTCCCTGGTGACCCGCGGGGCCACCAGGGTGTCCACCGCGCCGCTGAAGCGCACGGACGGCCGGAAGCCCAGCAGGACCGCGGCGCCGGCCGTCTCGCGCAGGACCGTGGCGCGTACGCCCGTCGGTCCGTCGGCGGGCGGCTGCTGGAGGGCGAAGATCGTCGTCCGTACCTCCTGGATGGTCGAGTCCAGCTCGTCCACCGCGCGCCCCAGCAGCCCGTCCAGGGACGGTTCCGACACCCGCCGCCGGGTCGACTCCAGCATCATCTCCGTGGCGAACAGCCGCTGGACGACCAGGTCGTGCAGATCGCGGGCGATCCGGTCGCGGTCCTCGTACACCGCCAGCCGCTCCCGGTCGTGCTGGGAGTCCGCCAGTACGAGCGCGAGCGCCGCCTGTGAGGCGAACTGCGTGGCCAGCAGCCGGTCCACCGCGCGGTACGGCCTCCCGCCGCGGCGGCGCGGCAGGGCCAGCGTCCCGATCAGCTTGCCGCCGCTCTGGAGCGGCAGCATCATGCTCGGCCCGAACCGCGACCGTACAGGGGTGGTCATCCGGGGGTCGGACGACGAGTCCTCGATGAACACCGGTTCCCCGCCGAGCAGTTGGACGAGGATGGGGGAGCCGGGGGCGATGGTGGTGCCGACGATGTCGCCCGGGTCGTCGGACGTGGACGCGGCGACGATCTCCATCCCGCCCTCGCCGGTCGGCTGGAGGACCACGCCCGCGAAGGCGTCGGCGAGCACCCGGGCCGACTCGGCCACCGTCGTCAGCGCGTCCGTCGCGTTCACGCCGGTCAGCAGCGCGTTGGTCACCGCGGCGGCCCCCGAGATCCACCGCTCGCGCTGGCGGGCCGTGCCGTACAGGCGGGCGTTGCCGATCGCGATGGCCGCCTGCGAGGCCAGCACCCGCAGCAGGTTCTGGTCCTGCTCGGTGAAGGAACCCGCCCGCTTCTCCGTCAGACGGAGATGGCCGAGGACCTCCTCGTCGAGCTGGACCGGCACCCCGAGGAAGGAGCGCACCGGGGGACGGCCCGGCGGGACCCCCGCAGAGTCCGCTTCGCCCGTCCCCGTGGTGAACAGCTCGGCCGGCCCGCCGCGTTCGGGATCGACCACACCGAGCGCGCCGTACCGCGCGCCCACGAGTGCGGCGGCGGTGTCCACGATGTGCTGGAGCGTGGTGCGGAGTCCGAGGTCGTCGCCGATGCCGAGGACGTCCTCCAGGCGTACGGTCGGCCGGGCGTCCACTCAGTGGGCGCCGGCCAGCGGGTTCAGGACCATCGGCTGGATCTTGCCCTCCAGCATCGCCCCGAGGCCGAGCACGGCGCAGACGTCCGGGCGTTCCGCGATGGCCACCGGCATCCCCGTCGCCTTGCGCAGCATCCCGTCGAGCCCCGGCAGCAGCGCGCTGCCGCCGACCATCATGATCCCGCTGTCCGCGAGATCGGCCACCAGGTCCGGCGGGCAGTCCCGCAGCACCTTGCCGATGCCGTCGAGGACCGCGGTCAGCGGCGTGTAGATCGCCTCGCGTACGGCGGCGGTGTCGACCAGCACGGAGCGGGCGACGCCGGTGGCCACGTCCCGGCCGTGGATCTCGGTCCTGGCGGGGCCGTCCGGGCTCAGGCCGTTGCCGCTGAGGGCCAGTTGCAGCGGGCGTACGGACTGGCTCGGCAGCATCAGCTGGTGCTGGTGGCGCAGGTGCTGGATCACCGCGTGGTCGATCGCGTTGCCGCCGACCGGGATCCGCTGCGCGGTGACGATCGCGCCGAGCGAGAGCACCGCGACCTGGGTGGTCGCCGCCCCGCACACCATGATCATGGTGGCGGTCGGCTGCTCCACGGGCAGGCCGCAGCCGACGGCCGCGGCGATCAGCGTGTCGACCAGTTCGACGCGGCGGGCGCCGAGGCCGATCAGGGTCTCGATGGTGGCGCGCTGGGCGAGCGGATCGGCGTCGTGCGGGGTGGACGCGGCGGCGCGCAGCCGGGGCTTGCGGCGGAGCTGCCTGCGGAGCTTGTCGCCGATGAGGTGGCGCAGCATCCGCTGGGCCATCTCGATGTCGACGACCGTGCCGCCGGTGACGGGGCGGGCGACCCGGATGTAGTCGGGGGTGCGGCCCGTCATCCGCTCGGCGAGTGTTCCGACGGCGATGAGCGCGCCCGTACGGGTGTTCACCGCGGCGGCGCTCGGCTCGTCGACGACGAGCCCGGCACCCTTCACGAACACCCTGGTTCTCGCGGCCCCCAGGTCGACGGCGATGTGGCAACGGCGCAACTGCTCAAGACTGACGGTCACGGCAGGGTCTCCCGAGAACGCTGATGTGGTGCACCGGCGGCGCCGGCCCTTGTACGCATCGTGCGGCCCCTCGGCGCGCCGCGCGCGCCGGGCTGCTCCGGTCGGGCGTCGGCACCGTGCCCCGCCGCCCCCTGCCGACCCCCGCCGCCACTCCGGCCGGCGCCGCGACCGGCTCCCGTCACCGCGTCCGCTGTCACCGCGTCCGCTGTCACTCCGTCCAGCGCTGCAACAGGCCCCAGGTGAACTCCGCGACCGCGGTCCCGCCGCCGGGCAGCGTGAACCGCAGCCCCGTCCTGGTCGGCGCCGTTCCCGGCAGCGGCCGGGCCGGCGGGAACGCCCGCGCGACCTCGTCCACCGTGCACGACCAGGGCCGCAGATCCTCCGCCGTACGCGGCTCGGGGCCGGCCTCGCCCGGGGCGCGGACCAGCCACTCGTTCCACACCGCCCCGCCGGGCGCGGTCATCACCTCGAAGCGAAGGGTGGGCCAGAGGACCACCGGCCAGCGCAGCGCGTCGCACTCCAGATCGCCGATCCTGTGTCGGGTGACGCTCTCCGGCTCGCCGAGCACGGAGCGGTAGCGGGCCACCGCCGAGCGGGAGCGCGGCGAGCGCACCATGGCCTGCCAGCGGCGGTTGGCCTCGCGCATACCGGCCAGGGACACCCCCAGCTCGTGGCGGGCCTCGTCGACCAGCTCCGGCTGGTGGTCGGCCATCCGGCGCAGCAGGACGAGCTGGAATTCGATCGGCCCGAACGGCCCGTTGGACGTCATGGCGCCATCCTGCCCGGTGTCCGCGCGTACGGTCCCGGTGCCCGCGCGTACGGTCCGCCGGTCCAGGCCCGCCACCGGCCCCGCCGTTCCGCACAGGACCCTCACAGAGTCGACATCAGCACCCTCCCGGAGCCGCATAACCTTCGGACGCCATGGACTACTGCCACCCGTGCCGACGGCACCTCAACGGAGCACTGACCTGCGCCGGATGCGGTACGCCCGCCGAGAGCACGGGCGGTTACGGAGAGTCCGGCCCCGTGATCGACGGTGACATGGGGCTGATCGGCCACACTCCCGACCCTGGACCCGGCGCCCGAGCCGACCGCCGTCCCGGATCCCGTACGGAGAGCCGCGCCGCCGGCCGCCGCAAGCCGTCGCGCCGCAATACGCCGAGCCGTGAGCCGTCGAGCCGCAAGCCTTCGCGCCGGGCCCCGCGCAAAGCGCCTCCGCAGGGCCGCCGGGCCCGGGACCGGCGCGGGCGCAGGGTGCTGATCGGCGCGCTGGGTGTGGTGCTCGCGGCGGGTGTGCTCAGTCTGGCGCAGCTCGCGTTCGAGGGGCCGGGCCGGGACGACGCGTCCTCGGTCAAGGAGGACTCGTCCGTCCTGCCCGACGGCGGTTCCCGCGACACCGGCCGCCCGGCCGTGCCCGACGACCCGGGTCCGCCGGCGTCCCCGGGCTCCGGTTCGGCCTCCGGCGACGGTGCGGGCCCGAGCGTGGACGGTTCGGCGGTCCCGGCCGGCAGCGGCGACCCGGACGCGGACCGGTCCCCCGGGGAGTCGGCGCCCGCCTCGCCCGATGCGCCGGACGCGCCGGACGGCGACGGTACGGACCCGGCCGATCCCGGTTCCGGCGGTCCCGAGCCCGGCGGATCCGGTACGACGGGCCCCGGTGACCCGGCGGGCGGCCCCTCGGGGGAACCCACCGGGGAGCCCGACCCGGCCACGCCGACCTCGGCGGCGCCGCCACCGCCCGCGCCGGAGCCCGAGCCGTCCGAGACCTGCACCCGGTTCCTCTGGTGGTGCACCTGAGGCGGGCCTCAGACCACGTCCTGGCCCAGCATCCGCTTCAGCAGATCACGGAGCACCGTCCGCTCCTCCTCGGACAGCCCGGCGAGCGGCGCGCGGGCGAAGCCGAGCGAGTCCCGCAGCAGGGCCGCCGTCGAGAGCCCCTTCTCCGTCGGCGCGGCGAGCTTCACGCGCCGGTCGGCCGGGTCCGGGCGGCGCTCCACCAGACCGCGTGCTTCGAGCCGGTCCACGATGCCCGTGACGTTGGACGGCTCGCATTTCAGGTTCTGCGCGATCCGGCGCATGGGCATAGGTTCCAGGGACAGCAGCCCGAGGACGCGCGCCTGCGCACCCGTGAGGGAGTGCTCGGCCGCGGCCAGGTCGTATTCCTCGTAGTAGCGCGCCACGACAGTGCCGATGAGTTCGAGGACTTCGACGGTCAGCGGGTCTCTGCGCGTGGTGGTGGCCATGGCTACCAGGGTACCCACATATTTGACAACATGAAATATTCAGGAGCATGGTTGTTTCAGGTGGTGAAGCTTTCCCCATGGCATCCGGCTCATCCGGGTCCGGCTCACCGCCGCAGAGCTGTCCGAGGAGGACCCCGCCATGACCGCACTTCCCGCGTCCGGCCGCGCCTGGCATCTCGTCGCCCGCCCCAACGGCTGGCCGGAGTCCGGTGATGTCGCCCTGCGCGACGTTCCGGTGACCGAGCCGGGCGAGGGCCGGATCCTCGTCCGCAACCTGTACTTCTCGGTCGACCCCTACATGCGGGGCCGGATGAACGACGTGAAGTCGTACGTACCGCCGTTCCAGCTCGACCGTCCGATGGACGGCGGCGCGGTCGGCGAGGTCATCGCCTCGCGCGCCGAGGGGTTCGCGGTCGGCGACCATGTGCTGCACGGTCTGGGCTGGCGGGAGTACTCCGAGGTCCCGGCGGAGCAGGCCACCAAGGTCGACGCCTCGGTCGCCCCGCTCTCCGCGTATCTGAGCGTGCTCGGCATGACCGGTCTGACCGCGTACGCGGGCCTCTTCGAGACCGCCTCCTTCAAGGAGGGCGACACGGTCTTCGTCTCCGGCGCGGCCGGCGCCGTCGGCAGCCAGGTCGGCCAGTTCGCCCGGCTCAAGGGCGCCTCACGCGTCATCGGTTCCGCGGGCTCCGACGAGAAGGTCAAGCTCCTCGTGGAGGAGTACGGCTTCGACGCGGCCTTCAACTACAAGAGCGGCCCGGTCAAGGACCTGCTCAAGGAGGCGGCGCCGGACGGGATCGACGTCTACTTCGACAACGTCGGCGGCGAACACCTCGAAGCCGCCATCGGCGCGCTCAACCTGCACGGCCGTGTCACCGTCTGCGGCATGATCGCGCAGTACAACAGCACCGAGCCGACGCCCGGGCCGAGCAACCTCGCCCTCGTGATCGGCAAGCGGCTGCGGATCCAGGGCATGCTCGTCTCCGACCACTTCGGGCTCCAGTCGCAGTTCGTCAAGGACGTCGGGGGCTGGCTCGCCGCCGGTGAGCTGAAGTACAACGAGACCGTCGTGGACGGCATCGAGAACGGCTTCGACGCGTTCCTCGGCCTCCTGCGCGGCGACAACACCGGCAAGATGGTCGTGTCGCTCGGCGGCTGACCGGCCGCAGGCCGAAGATCGACGGCCGAGGGTCGCATGCGGCACGCCGCACGCCGTGGGCCCGTGGGCCGCACCCCCGCCGGGGTGTGGCCCACGGGTCTTTTCTTGCGCGAGGGATTGACTCGTCCGCTCTTCGACCATAGTTTCCGGTTCGAAGTTACGGTCGCCGTTCGGTATTTCGGACAATGCGGGGCGGTGCCGTGGGAGGACGACAGAATCGAGCCGTCATGCCACCATCGCTCCCGAGCCGCCGCGGCGTGCTCGGCGGACTAGGAGCGCTCGCCGTCGCCGGCAGCTTCGGTCTGGCCGCCGCAGGGACCGGCGCCTCCGCACTCACCTCGACCGCGGACGTCCGCCTCCGCTACTGGAACCTCTTCAGCGGCGGCGACGGCGCCAACATGATCGCCATGCTGGACGCCTTCCGCCGGGCCGAACCGGTCATCGACGTCAAGGACTCGACCCTCCAGTGGGGCAACCCCTACTACACCAAGCTCGCCATGGCGGCGGCCGGCAACCGCGCACCCGACCTCGGCGTGATGCACCTCGGCCGGGTCACCGGCTTCTCGCCGGGCCGCCTCCTGGACCCCTGGGACGTGGACCTGCTCGCCAAGTACGGCGTCAAGGAAGCGGACTTCAACCCCGCGCTGTGGAAGCGCGCCGTCGTCGACGGCACGCTCTACGCCCTTCCGCTCGACATCCACGTACAGCTCTGTTACTACCGCAAGGACATCCTGAGGAAGGCGGGCCTGCTCGGGGACGACGGCCGGATGGTGCCGGTGACATCGACCGACGAGTGGTTCGACGTGCTGAAGGAGGCCAAGAGGGCCACCAAGAAGGGGCTGCAGACCATCGGCTTCTGGCACAGCGACCAGAACTTCCAGTGGTGGTTCTTCGTAGCCTTCTACACCCAGCTCGGCGGCACCTGGTTCGACGCCGACAACGCCGAGGTCACCTTCGACGTCGACAAGGCCACCCAGGTCCTGGAGTTCCTGCGCCGGCACATCACCGACGGGTACGCCAACCCGGGGTACGGCGGCACAGCGGGAGCCGAACAGTTCCTCAACGGCTCCCCGTTCGCCTGGGAGGGCAACTGGTCCGTGCCCGTCTTCGACGGTGCGAAGGTCGAGTACGGCGCGACACCGCTGCCGCCCGTCTTCGGCAAGCGGGCCACCCACGCCGAGTCGCACTCCTTCGTCCTGCCGCACCGCTCCGACCGCGGCGGGCCCGCCAACGAGGGCGCGCACCAGCTCGCCGCGTACGTGGTCAAGCACGCCCTGCAGTGGGCGGCCGGCGGCCACATCCCCGCCTACACACCGACGTTGTCCACGCCCGCGTACCAGAAGCTCGAACCGCAGCACGAGTACGCGAGCGCCATGGACCACCAGGCCACCGAGCCGAAGGTGTGGTTCGCCGGCTCCACCGGCATCCTCGCCCAGGAGGTCGGCGCGCTCGTCGTCTCCTCGACGACGGGCTCCGCCAAGCCGGCCGTGGCCGCCGGGCGGATGAGGGGACAGCTCGCCAGGCTGCTCGCCATGAAGAACCCGATGGACGGCAGGACCGCCGCGCAGGGAGGTGCGGTCGCATGACGACGACCAGCGCCGCGAGCGTCATCGCCCCGGCGCGCGCGAGGACCGCCGCCGACAGCGCCACGGTCCGCCGCAAGCAGGGCTTCCAGCACGGGGGCTGGTTCGTCGCCCCGTTCCTGTCGCTCTTCGTCCTGTTCGTGATCTGGCCGCTGCTGCGCGGCGTCTACCTCAGCTTCACGGACGCCAACATCTCCGGCGACAGCACGAACTTCATCGGTCTCGACAACTACCGCGAGGCCCTGCACGACTCGATGATGTGGGAATCGCTCGGCCGCAGCGCCTACTTCACCCTGCTCGTCGTGCCGTGCATCACCGTCCTCGCCTTCCTGCTCGCCATGCTCGCCCACCACATCGAGCGCGCGAAGTGGCTGTGGCGGCTGTGCTTCTTCATGCCGTTCCTGCTGCCGTCGACCGTCGCCGGCAACCTGTGGCAGTGGCTGTTCAACCCCGGCACAGGCATGATCAACTACGTCTTCGGGATCGACACACCCTGGCTGACCGACCAGGCGTACGCCATGCTCGCCGTCGTCATCCAGACCCTGTGGTGGACGGTCGGCTTCAGCTTCCTGCTCTACCTCGCCGCGCTCCAGGGCATCCCCGGCCACCTGTACGAGGCCGCGAAACTGGACGGCGCCAACGCCTGGCACCGCATGGTCCACATCACTCTGCCGCTGCTGCGCACCATCACGGGTCTGGTCATCGCGCTCCAGATCCTCGCCTCGCTGCAACTCTTCGACCAGGCGGTGGTGATGCAGGACTTCGGCCCAGGGCCCGAGAACAGCACCAGGTCGTTCGTGCAGTACACCCTCGAACAGGGCTTCACCAGCTATCGCGTGGGTTACGCCTCCACGATGTCCATCATCTTCTTCGTGATCATCGCGGCCGTCGCCCTGGGACGGATGTGGCTGCTGCGCAAGAGTGAGGAGGGCGCGCGATGACGATCGCCACGGTCCGTGAGAAGCGGCCGACGGAGAGGGAGAGGCCGACGGGCAGGAGGAAGCCGGCGGAGAGGAAGAAGTGGACGCCCGGCCAGATCGTGCTGACCGCGCTCGGCGCCGCGTTCTCCGCGGTCTGGACGGCGCCGCTGCTGTGGGCGCTGTTCACCTCCCTCAAGTCGGAGGCGGAGGCCGTCGCGCTCCCCGTGCGATGGCTGCCGCAGGAGTGGACGACCCAGGCGTGGACGGCCGTCTTCGAGTCGGGCAACCTGCCCAACTGGTTCGTCAACTCGTTCGTCGTCTCGGTCTGCGTCACCTTCGTCGTGGTGCTGGTCTCCGCCCTCGCCGGGTACGGCTTCGCCCGTACCGAGTTCCGCGGGAAGAACGCGCTGCTCGGCCTCGTCATGACCGGTCTGATGGTGTCGCCCGCGGTGCTGGGCGTCCCGCTGTTCACCACCGTCCAGTCGATGGGCATGGTGGACACGTACTGGGGGATGATCCTTCCGCAGTGCGCGCCCGCCGCGATGGTCTACATCCTCTACAAGTTCTTCCAGTCCATCCCGAAGGAACTGGAGGAGGCGGCCTTCATCGACGGCGCCGGGCGGTGGCGGGTCTTCTTCACCGTCGTGCTGCCGCTGTCGCGGCCCTCGCTCTCCGCCGTCGGCATCTTCACCTTCATCGCCTCGTGGAACAACTTCCTGTGGCCCTACATGGTGACCAACAACCCCGACCTGATGACCATGCCGAACGGCATCGCCACCGTCATGAACTCCTACGGCATCCAGTGGGCGCAACTGATGGCCGGCGGGTTGATGGCGGGCCTGCCCCTCGTGATCGTCTTCGTCTTCTTCCAGCGGCAGATCGTCAGCGGCGTGGCCCACACCGGACTGGCGGGCCAGTGAACCCGGGAACCGGCCGACGCCTCGGTCGAAGCGCTTCCGCGCCCCTCCGTGCCCTCGCGTTACTCCGCTGAACGGCGGCCCCGGTCTCCCCGCCCCCGCCGTTCTCCTGCTCTCATCGTTCCCGGGCCCACGTGCACGTCCGCGTCCGCGTTCCCGTTTCCGTTCTCACCGTTCCATCGTCAGTTGAGGAAGTCATGACCCGTTCCGCACGCTTCACCCTGCACCCCGACTTCACCGTCGGTGAGGTGAACCCCCGTCTCTTCGGCTCCTTCGTCGAGCACCTGGGCCGCTGCGTCTACACCGGTCTCCACGAGCCGGGCCACCCGACCGCCGACGAGGCGGGGCTCCGCGGGGACGTCCTCGACCTGGTCAGGGAGCTGGGCCCGACGGCCATCCGCTACCCCGGCGGCAACTTCGTCTCCGGCTACCGCTGGGAGGACAGCGTCGGCCCCGTGGACGAGCGGCCCCGCCGGCTCGACCTGGCCTGGAAGAGCACGGAGTCCAACCGCTTCGGGCTCTCCGAGTTCATCGACTTCGTCCGCAAGGCGGGCCCCGAGGCCGAGCCGATGATGGCCGTCAACCTCGGCACCCGCGGGGTGGCCGAGGCCATCGAGCTCCAGGAGTACGCCAACCACCCGGCCGGCACGGAACTCTCCGAGCGGCGCAGGGCGCACGGCGACAAGGACCCGTACGGCATCAAGCTGTGGTGCCTCGGCAACGAGATGGACGGGCCCTGGCAGACCGGCCACAAGACCGCGGAGGAGTACGGGCGGATCGCCGCCGAGACCGCGCGGGCGATGCGCCAGATCGACCCGGACGTCGAACTGGTCGCCTGCGGCTCCTCCGGCTCCGGGATGGCGACGTTCGCGGAGTGGGAGGCCACCGTACTGGCCGAGACGTACGACCTCGTCGACCACGTCTCCCTGCACGCCTACTACTGGGAGACGGATGGCGACCGCGACTCCTTCCTGGCCTCCGCGGTCGACATGGAGGCCTTCATCGAGAAGGTCGTCGCGACCTGCGACCACGTCGGGGCCCGGCTCAAGTCGAAGAAGAAGATCAACCTCTCCTTCGACGAGTGGAACGTCTGGTACATGGAGAAGCCCAACCCGCACCAGGTCGAGGAGTGGCAGGAGGCCCCCCGTCTCCTGGAGGACGTCTACTCGGTGACGGACGCCGTCGTCTTCGGCTCCCTGCTGATCGCCCTCCTCCGCCACGCGGACCGGGTCGCCGTGGCCTGTCTGGCCCAACTGGTCAACGTGATCGCGCCGATCATGACCGAGCCCGGCGGACCCGCCTGGCGGCAGACCACCTTCTTCCCGTTCGCGCAGGCGGCGAAGTACGGCCGCGGCACGGTCCTGGACGTACGGGTCGACTCGCCGTCGCACGAGACGAAGAAGCACGGCGAGACGGATCTGCTGCACGCCACCGCCGTACGGGCCGACGACGGCACGGTCACCGTCTTCGCCGTCAACCGCAGCCAGACGCAGGCGCTGCCGCTGGAGGTCGCTCTCGCCGGTCTCGGCGTGACGGAACTGGTGGAGCACTCCGTGCTCGCCGACGCCGACCCGGAGGCGAAGAACACCCTGGAGGACCAGGAGCGGGTCGCCCCGCACGCGGGGGAGGGCACGGTGCTCGCCGACGGCGCGCTGACGGCGACGCTGGAGCCGCTGTCCTGGAACGTGATCCGGCTGCGCTGACCCGCCGCCGTACGGCGCCCGGCCCCCGGTGGAGCGGTTCCACCGGGGGCCGGGTGATGCCCGGGGCGGCCGGACGGGATGGGGCGTCGGGTGGGGCGTCGGGTGGGGAGCGTGACGAAGTATGCGCGAACCGTTGACGCGGAAGCGCTTCGACTCTAGCTTCCCGTCCGAAGTGACGATCACAGTTCGACATACCGAACAGCCCGAACAGCCCGAACAGTCCGAACGGTTTCCCCGCACGCCGTAAGGAGAATTCGCGTGAGCCGCACCCTCCGCACCCCCCACGCCCCGCGCAGGTCCCGGACGTCCCGCAGAGCCACCCTCCTCGCCCTGCCCGCCGCCGTCCTCCTCGCCCTCGTCCCGAGCAGCGCCTCCGCCTACCCCAACCCCGGCCGGGTCACCGGCGACATCGTCGTCCACGACCCGACGATGCTGCGCACCTCGTCCGGCCAGTACCTGCTCTACTCCACCGGCGACGGCCTCCAGGCCCGTACCTCCACCGACCGGATCGCCTTCGGCCGCAGCAGCTCCGCCTTCACCACCCCGCCGGGCTGGTGGTCCACGTACTCCTCCGCCAAGGACCCCTGGGCGCCGGACATCTCGTACCGCGGCGGCAAGTACCTGATGTACTACGCCGTCTCGTCCTTCGGCTCCAGCACCTCCGCCATCGGGCTGGCCGGCTCCACCACCGGGCAGCCCGGGAGCTGGAGCGACTACGGCATCGTCTACACGTCCAACGCGAGCAGCGACTACAACGCCATCGACCCCAACCTCTTCGTCGACGACGACGGCAAGTGGTGGCTCTCCTTCGGCTCCTGGTGGACCGGCATCAAGATGATCAGGATCGACCCGGCCACCGGCAAGCAGTTCGCGGGCGACACCGCGCGCCGCTCGCTGGCCTCGCGGCCGACCGGCACCAAGGCCGTCGAGGCGCCCGTCGTGGTCAAGCGGAACGGCTACTACTACCTGTTCGCCTCGTACGACACGTGCTGCGCCGGGACCAGCTCCACGTACAAGATCAAGGTCGGCCGGGCCACCAGCGTGACCGGTCCCTACGTCGACAAGAACGGCGTGAACATGATGAACAACGGCGGCTCGCCCGTGCTGGAGAGCCACGGCCGCTACATCGGCCCCGGCGGCCAGTCGATCATGCCGGACAGCGACGGCGACCTGCTCGTCTACCACTACTACGACGGCCAGGACAACGGCACACCCAAGCTCGGCGTCAACCTGCTGAACTGGTCCGGCGGCTGGCCGACGGCGTACTGACGGGGCCGGTCATGACACCCACCTCTCGGACCGGGCGGACCCGCCGCGTCCTGGTCTTCCTGCTGCCCCTGCTCCTCGCCGTGTTCGCCGCCCAGCTCTCCGGGGCCGCCGGCGCGGCGGAGGGGCGCCCGTACACCAACCCGGTCAAGGCGCAGAAGGGCGCCGACCCGTGGATCCAGTACCACGACGGCAACTACTACCTGATCACGACGTCCTGGACGTCCGAGCTGACCATGCGCAAGTCGCCCACCCTGGCCGGACTGTCCACCGCCCCGAGCGTCCAGGTGTGGTCGGACTCCACCTCCTCGCGCTGCTGCAACATGTGGGCGCCCGAGATCCACTTCTGGAACGGCCACTGGTACCTGTACTACGTGGCGGGCCAGGGCATCGTGGACTACAACCCCACCCAGCGCGTGCACGTCCTGGAGAGCGCCGGCGCCGACCCCATGGGCCCGTACACCTACCGGGGACAGCTCGGCTCCGGCTGGATGCTCGACGCCAGTCTGCTCACCCTGAACGGCTCGCTGTATCTGCTGGGCAGCGCGAACGGCGGCGGTACGCAGAACCTCGTCATCGCCCCGATGAGCAACCCGTACACGCTCAGCGGGTCCTTCTCCACGATCTCCACGCCGACCCTCGCCTGGGAGCGGTCCGGCGGTACGGTCAACGAGGGCCCCGAGGTGCTGCAACGCGGCGGCAGGACCTTCATCGTCTACTCGGCGAGCGGCTGCTGGACACCCGACTACAAGCTCGGCCAGCTCAGCTACACGGGGACCAACCCGCTGAGCGCGTCGTCCTGGACCAAGAAGTCCACGCCCGTCTTCAGCCGTAACGACGCGGCCGGGGTGTACGGCCCCGGCCACAACGGGTTCTTCACCTCGCCCGACGGGACCGAGAGCTGGATGGTCTACCACGCCAACGACGGGGCGGGCGAAGGCTGCGACAACGGCCGCACCACCCGCGCCCAGAAGTTCACCTGGAACGCCGACGGCACCCCCAACCTCGGGACCCCCGTCGCGCTCGGCGCCACTCTCGCCGGGCCCTCCGGGGAGAGCGCGGCCACCCCGTCGGCGTACACCGTCGTCAACCGCAACAGCGGCAAGTGCCTTGAGGTGGAAGGGGGTTCGACGGCGGACGGTGCCAACGTACGGCAGTGGACCTGCAACGGAGCGGCCCAGCAGCGCTGGCGCTTCGAGGATCTCGGCAACGACACCAGCAGGCTCGTCAACGCCGCCACCGGCAAGGTCCTGGACACGGCGGACTGCTCCGTCGCCGACGGCGCCGATCTGCGCCAGTGGTCCTGGCTGAACAACCTCTGCCAGGCGTTCCGGGCGGTCGTGACCGAACAGGGCGGCTGGGTACGGCTCGTGAACGCGCGCAGCGGCAAGGTCGCGGACGTCGCCAACTGCTCCACGGCCGACGGGGCGGACGTACGGCAGTGGTCCTGGCTGGGCAACACCTGCCAGCAGTGGCAGATCAGGCCCGCCTGACGCACAGCACGACAGAGGGGCCGTTCCTCCCTCACGTATACGGAGGAACGGCCCCTGAGCGCTCAGGATCCGGGCCCGGTCAGCCCGCCGCCGCCAGCAGCGCGCGGCCGACCTGGGGGAACAGCCCCTTCGGGTGGTCGCGGAAGAGCGGCTCCGTGCCGAACAGCGTCACCCGCGCGCCCGTCGCTGACGTCCCGCTGACGACCGACGCCCGGCCCGCCGCGTCGCCCGGGGCGCCCGTACCGTTCTCCGTCGCGCGCCAGTGCCCCGACACCAGCGGGTTGCCGGTCCCGTACGCCTGGTCGACGCGCACCCCCGAGCCGAGCTCCGTGAACCAGAGCGGCGAGTAGACGAACGAGTGCGCCGGGGCGCCGCCCGTGACGGTGCCGCCCGTGTTCACCACCCGGACCACCCCGTTGGCGTCGCCGTTGCCCGCGACCGCCGTGGCGGGCAGCAGCCCGGCGGCGGTGTTGAAGGCGGCCCCGGCCGCGCCGAGGGCGACCAGGCCCCCGCCGTTGCCCGTACCGGCGTTCGCACCCGTGCCGAGGAAGGAGCCCAGGGCGGTACGGGCCGCCGCGTCGAGGTCGGCGTACCGCAGTCCGGACGAGACGAACAGGACGTCCACCGACGACCAGTCGAAGCCCGCGTTGAGCGTGGCCGCCGACACCGGCACCACCTCGAACCCCATCTCCCGCAGGGCGAACACCTCACCCGAGGTCACGGCCGCCGCGACCCGCGTACGGTGCAGCGCGCCCGTGCCCTTCTCCTTCGTGGCGGTGAAGGCGACCCCGTGACGGTCCGCGAGGACGGCCGCCCGCTGACGCGCCGACGCCGGCACGATCGCCGAGCCGTCCGCCGCCCGCCGTACCTTCACGCCCTGCGCGAGCAGGGAGTTGAGCGCGGCCAGCTCCTTCGGGTCGTCCAGCCGCAGCCGCAGATCACCGGCCGGGCTCACCTGCCCGGTGGGGGCGGCGGCCGACACCGTACGCGCCGGGACCAGCCCCGGCGCGTACGAACCGCCGCTCACCTTCCGCACCTTGTCGACGCTCGCGCCCCACAGCAGCCCGAGGCTCCACCCCGAGATGTCGTACATCGTGGAGACGTCCGCGCTGATGTCCCGGCCCGCGTCCAGGATCACATTGGCCACACCGCGCTTGGCCTGGTGCATGTCGACCACGTACGAACCCGCCGGGTACCACGTCCCCGCGAGCCGGAAGCCGGAGCTCGCGCGCCGCACCCGTACGTCGTTGGCGACGAGATGGTCCACCAGCCGGGCCGCCGCCGTCGCCGAACGCTGCCCCGCGCCCGCCGGGATCACATACGCGCGGGGGAAGTCGGTGGTGTACACGTCCTCGGGGCCGATGCCCGGCACCCCCGGCACGGTCTGCTCGGAGACCGGCCGCTGGGCCTCGCCCGCCGCGCCCCGCCGAAACGTTTCGATCTGGTCCGCGAGCACCGAAGTCCGGTGTTCTCCGGTCCACTTGAGGGTCGCGCGCATCACCGCGCCGGCGATGTCCGTGTTGATCGCGGAGCGCCGGCGCAGCTCGGTGACCGGGAGGGAGTCGTACGAGCTGTTGTTGACCCGCATCGGGAACTCGACGGTGTGCGAGGCCACCGCGCCCTGGAAGGCCATGTACTGCGGGGTGAAGATCGGCGGCCAGTCGTCCCAGCCCTCCTGCTGGTCACGGAAGGGGATGACGGCCGGGTTCACGCCGTCCTTCCCGGACGTGTAGCCGAGGCCGTTCACCGCCTTCTCCATGCCGAGGGCGTTGGCGTAGGCGTTCTTCAGGAAGAGGTCGTACTCGTAGTTCTCGCCGTGCGGCGGTGTCGTCGGCTCGATCAGCGTCCCGTTGACGTAGCCGTGCAGATCGAGCATCACGGCGGGCTGCTTGTCGATGCCGATCCGCCGCACGGCACGCGACTCGGGCTGCGAGCCGGTGATGAAGTCCCGGTTGAGGTCGAAGCCGTTGGAGTTGGCGCGGGTCCCGGCGATCCGGCCGTCCGGGTTGGCGGTCACATTGAGGTAGATACGGTTCGACGCGAGCAGCCCGGCCGTCCCGCTGTCCTTGGCCTTGGCCAGCTCCTCGATGAGCTTCAGGGCGGCGTCCGTGCCCTCCCACTCGTTGCCGTGGATGTTGTTGTTGATGAACACCGGTGTCTTGTAGGAGGACTTGATGCGGCGGTCCTTGGCGGCCAGCGCCGGCGCGCTCTCGATCAGCTCGCGCATCCGCCGCTGCTCCCGCACCTCCCGCGCGCTCTCCGGCGCGGTGACGGTGACGAGATACAGCTCGTGCCCGCCCGCCGAGCGGCCCGCGACCTCCACACTCACCCGATTCCCCAGCTTCTGGAGGGCGTTGAGCCGGGGAGCGAGGGAGTGGTACGGGGCCAGGCCCAGCTTGATGGACCGGTCGGCCGGATTCTCCGGCGGGGTGTCCAGGACGGTACGGCGCGGATAGGCGCGGCTGTCCGGAAGTGCGGCGCCGCCCCCGCTGCCGGTGGCCGTCGTGCCGGTACGGGCGGCGGCGTCCGGCTGGGTGCCGCGCTCCCGTACGGGATGGGGCCGCGGCGCGTCCTCCCGTACGGGAGCGGCGGAGGCGGGCAGCGGCGCGAGCAGCAGGGCACCGGCCGTGACGGCGGTGGTCAGCAGGAGCGGTCGGGGTATCCCCATGCGTGGGTTTCCTCCAGTGAGGTGGACGGGGGAGGGCGATCGACGCTGATCGGTACGCAGGGGTCTACAGGGTGCGCCCCGCCACGGCAAGGGGGGTCTCCCGCCTCGCCGCTGGATGAGTCATCGCGTCCAGGCCGCCGGCGGCGAGGACCGTCCGCACCTCGGACTTCGGCGCATGGTTGCCGTTGCGGGGCTTCGACCCGGGCCGGCTCTATGAGCAGGCGGTGGCCGGTGAAGTGGCGTCGTCCGCGGCCCGGGAGGGATTCAGGTCGTCTGTCTCGGTGTCCGGCTCGCTCGGCCGGTCACGGCGAGGGCGAAGCACAGTCAGCGCGCGGCCGAAGGCCCGTGCGTGAGCCTGACGGCTGTGAACGACCGTCGGCGCGTTACCGCCACGCAGTGGCTTCGGTGGCATGGACGCAGTAGGTTCCATAGGTGCTTTCGCCGCTTGATTCCGGGATCGCGCAGGCCGATACCTGGAATTCGCCATCCGGGGTTGCCACCATGTTGGTGAACTTGTCATTCCCGTATTCGATCTCCGCGGTCCGTTTCGTGCCGCCGTCGACCTTCACGGTGACCAGATCTCCTTTGCTTCCCTGCTGAATCCTTGCCCAGACGGCCTTGCAATCCTCGCTGTAACGAATCTGGAGGAGGGCAGGGTTATCGGCCGTCGGTTTGAACGTGCGAGCGTCCTCCGCGCACCCCTGGTTCTGTGGACTCTTGCCCTCACACGCTTCGCCGGGACAGGTCGGGTCGTCGAGAAGGGCCTTCATCCAGTGATCCCCGAGCGGAGTCAGAACGGCCGCCGATACCGCGCCCACAGCGGCAGCGACCAAGGCCAAGGCCGCAGCGTTGCGGTTGAGATTGAGCCGGAAACGTCTACCCGAAACGGGTGAGGGGGGCGCAGGATCGGGGGGGGGGGGGGGGGGGGGGGTCCCCCCCCCCCCCCCAGGGGGGCACTCGCAGGCATGGATTCCCCCAGTCTAGTGGCCGGGGTAATTTTGGGTGTTGGGGTAACAGTGGTATTCAAGGGGCGGGG
>NZ_JBITHL010000007.1:0-502953 GCF_044457965.1 Streptomyces sp. NPDC050509
TGGCGTTGACTTTTGGCACGCTGTTGAGTTCTCAAGGAACGGACGCTTCCTTCGTACTCACCCCTGCGGGCTTTCCTCCGGGCGCTTCCCTTCGGCATTTCGTGTTTCAAACTCTACCAGGTCCTTTTCGGCTTCCTGACCACCGTTCCGCAGGCATGCAAAAGCGGAGTCCGAATGACGATCAAGGCTTGATAGATGCTGCCGACCCCCAACTCGAAGTCATGACTCGAAGTCGTGTTGGTGTCAGGCAGGAGTACGACACTACATCCCGCCGGTCGGGGCAGGCAAATCGATTCCGGCGGGTCCGAGGCCCGCCAACCGGCAGCTCTTACGCGGAACCGTCACTTCCTATGACTTACCCTTCTGAACAGCGCGTCGTTCCCTCACGGACGGTGACGGCGGCCCCTTACTTTTTCTCCGCCCCCTGGGAGGCTCCCCATGACCATCGTCACGGCCCCACTGCCCGGACGTGCCATCGGATTGCCCGCTGTCCCCGATCCGGTCTTCTCGGGCGCGATGGTGGGGCCTGGCACCGCCATCGATCCGGAGCGGGCGCCCGGCGAGGTCGTCTCCCCGGTGGACGGGGTGGTCGTCTCCCTCCACCCCCATGCCTTTGTCGTCGTGGACGACGAGGGGCACGGAGTGCTGACACACCTCGGCATCGACACGGTGCAGCTCAACGGGGAAGGTTTCGAACTGCTCGTCAACAAGGGCGACACGGTCCGCCGTGGACAGGGTGTCGTGCGCTGGGACCCGGCCGCGGTCGAGCAGGCCGGCAAGTCACCGATCTGCCCGGTCGTGGCTCTGGAGGCCACCCCCGACGCGCTCGGTGACGTCCGCGAGGACGGCGACGTGAAGACCGGCGACGCACTGTTCGGCTGGCAGTGACGCCGGCGACGTATGTCAGGGACGGGCGCGGCGCGTCCGTCGTACATCCATCGCGGCGAGCTGGTCGCCGCATAACCGGAGACGGGTGAAATGGAGTCAACTCTGCGAGGCGTCGGGGTCAGCCACGGAGTGGCGATCGGCGAGGTCCGGCACATGGGGACCGCGGTGCTCGAACCGCCGGCCAAGCAGATCCCGGTGGAGGAGGCGGAGCGCGAACAGGGGCGCGCGCACCAGGCCGTCGAGGCGGTGGCCGCCGATCTGGTCGCCCGGGGCAATCTGGCCGGCGGGGAGGCCCAGGCCGTGCTGGAGGCTCAGGCGCTGATGGCGCAGGACCCCGAGCTGATGGCCGATGTGGAGCGGCGTATCGCCGTCGGGTCCACGGCCGAGCGTGGTGTCTACGACGCGTTCGCCTCGTACCGGGCCCTGCTCGCGGGTGCCGGTGAGTACCTCGCCGGGCGGGTCGCGGACCTGGACGACGTGCGGAATCGTATCGTCGCCCGGCTGCTGGGGGTTCCGATGCCCGGTGTGCCGGACAGCGACGAGCCGTACGTACTGATCGCGCGCGATCTCGCCCCGGCGGACACGGCGCTGCTCGACCCGGCGCTGGTGCTCGGCTTCGTGACCGAGGAGGGCGGGCCGACGAGTCACAGCGCGATCCTGGCGCGTGCGCTCGGCGTGCCCGCCGTGGTCGCGCTGCCGGGTGCCGGGGAGATCTCCGAGGGCACCGTGATCGCGGTCGACGGCAGTACGGGCGAGATCTTCGTCGAGCCGGAGGCCGCGAAGCGGGCCGAGCTGGAGGCCGCCGCCGCCGCGCGGAAGGCCGCGCTCTCCGCGTCCACCGGGCCCGGTGCGACCTCCGACGGGCACAAGGTGCCCCTGCTCGCCAATGTGGGCGGGCCCGCGGATGTGCCGGCCGCGGTCGAGGCGGGGGCGGAGGGCGTCGGTCTGTTCCGTACCGAGTTCCTGTTCCTGGACGACAGCGAGCGTGCCCCGTCGGAGGAGAAGCAGGTCGAGGCGTACCGCAAGGTCCTCGAAGCGTTCCCCGAGGGCCGGGTGGTCGTACGGGTGCTGGACGCCGGCGCGGACAAGCCGCTGGACTTCCTGACCCCCGCCGACGAGCCGAACCCGGCACTGGGCGTGCGCGGGCTGCGGAGCCTGCTGGACCACCCCGATGTGCTGCGCACCCAGCTCACCGCGCTGTCCAAGGCCTCGGCCGGACTGCCGGTGTATCTGGAGGTCATGGCGCCGATGGTGGCCGACCGCGCCGACGCCAAGGCGTTCGCTGACGCCTGCCGTGAGGCGGGGCTGAACGCGAAGTTCGGTGCGATGGTGGAGATTCCGTCGGCCGCTCTGCGGGCGCGGTCGATCCTTCAGGAGGTCGAGTTCCTTTCGCTGGGGACCAATGACCTGGCCCAGTACACCTTTGCCGCCGACCGTCAGGTGGGTGCCGTCTCGCGGCTCCAGGACCCGTGGCAGCCCGCGCTGCTCGACCTGGTGGCGCTGTCGGCCGAGGGCGCGAAGGCGGAGGGCAAGAGCTGTGGTGTGTGCGGTGAGGCTGCCGCCGATCCGCTGCTCGCCTGTGTGCTCACCGGTCTCGGTGTGACGTCGTTGTCGATGGGCGCGGCCTCGATTCCTTATGTGCGGTCGGCGCTGGCCAAGCACACGCTGGCGCAGTGCGAGCGTGCCGCCGCGGCGGCGCGGGCGACGGACTCCGCCGAGGAGGCGCGGAAGGCCGCGCAGGCGGTGCTGTCCGGCGAATGATCCGGTGACCCGGGGCCCCCGGTGACCGGAGATCCTGAGGGGCTTGTCCGCCGTGCACGGCGGACAAGCCCCTCTTCCGTTGTCAGTGGTGGGTGCCCGTGTCGTCCAGGCGCAGGTCGAAGCCCGCCCGGTACTCCACCCCCGGCTCGGGTGAGAGCGGCTCTCCGGTGTCCGCGTCGGTGCAGTAGGCGCTGAAGACCTCGCCCTCGGTGAGGGGGACGAGGCTTCCGGCGGCCAGGCGCCAGCCGCGCAGCCGGTCCGGGGTGCCGGGGACCGTCGTACGGAGTACCACTCCCCCGGCGCTGTCCAGGGCGACGCCCGCGGCGAGCACGGTGACGAACTCGGCGGCCTCGGACGCGTCGAACAGGGCCGGCGCGCCGTCGAGGAACGCGCCGGCTCCGAGTGCTGTGGCGGGGTCGGGAGGTGTGGCGCTGTCGGATGGCGGGGTGCCCTCGTCGCGGTCCGCGTGCAGGACGGCCAGGAGTTGTTCGTCGGCCGCCGGGACGCTGCACACGAGATGGTGCGTGCCGGGGCCCGCCTCCTCCAGCAGGCGCAGCAGGATGTGGGAGGCCCGGTCGAAGGCCGCGCGTCCGATGTCCTGTCCGCAGTCGGCGCACGCGCCGAGGTCGGCGAGGAGCGTCGTCACGTACTCCCAGGTGGCCCTGCGGATCGCGGTGTTGATGAGTTGCGGGAGGAGGGTGTCGATGGGCTGGCCCGTGTACGCGACGGTGGCGCCGCTCGCCGGGATGGCGGCGGTGAAGCGGCTGCGGCTGGCCGGGGTGTCCGGGTCGAGTCCCGTCTCCGCGCAGTACGCGGCGAACTCCTCCGGGTCGAAGAGGGCGACGGTGGTGTGCACCCCCTGGGAGGCCAGCGCCCTCAGCAGTCCGTCGAGCTGCCGCAGATAGGCCGTGTGGTCGTCGAAGGCGAAGCTGCGATAGCTCCGCATCGTGGCGAAGTCCCGCTCGTCGGCCAGCAGGCCGACGATGCTGGGGACTTCGCGGCGCAGGACGCGCCGCCTGGCCGCCCGGGTGCGGTTGCCCCGGCCGGTGTGGCCGCGGTCGGTACCGGCACGGTCGGTGTGCGTGTGGTCGGTGTGCGTCATCATTCCCCCTGAGCACGGACGATCTTTGCTCACTCAGCGTAATCAGGGGGTCTGACAACGGGGGTCCGGCCGCCGGGTCAGGGGCGCTCGCGGGCGAGTTTCTCGTAGAAACGGAGCAGTTCGAGGTTGTCGACGGAGCCGGCGTTGACGGCCTTGTCCAGTGGCGTCCCCTGGAGGAGGCGCTTGACCGGGACCTCGATGCGTTTGCCCGTCAGTGTGTGCGGAACGCCGGGGACTTCGATGATCTCGTCCGGGACATGGCGCGGCGAGAGCTCTTCGCGGATCGTCAGTTTGACGCGGGTGCGCAGCGCGTCGTCGAGTACGGCGCCCTCGGCGAGATGGACGAAGAGCGGCATCCAGTAGCCGCCGTCCGGCTCCTCCACGCCGATGACCAGCGATTCCCTGATCTCGGGGAGGCGCTCGACGGCTTCGTAGATGTCGGCGGAGCCCATCCGGACGCCCTGGCGGTTGAGGGTGGAGTCGGAGCGGCCGTGGATGATGACGGACCCCCGGTCGGTGAGGGTGATCCAGTCGCCGTGGCGCCAGGCGCCGGGGAACATCTCGAAGTAGCTGTCGCGGTAGCGGCTGCCGTCGGGGTCGTTCCAGAAGCGGACGGGCATGGACGGCATGGGCTGGGTGACGATCAGTTCGCCGACCTCGCCGATGACCGGCCGGCCCTGGGCGTCCCACGCCTGGAGGTCGGTGCCGAGACAGGGCGCCTGGAGTTCCCCCACGTGGACGGGGAGGGTGGGGACGGCGCCGGCGAAGCAACTGCACACGTCGGTGCCGCCGCTGACGGAGGCGATCCACAGGTCCTCGGCGACCTCGTCGTGGAGCCAGCGGAACCCGTCGGGCGGCAGCGGCGATCCGGTGGTGGCGACGCAGCCGATACGGGAGAGGTCGTGGTCGCGTCCGGGGTGCACCCCGGCCTTGCGGCAGGCCATGACGTACGCGGCCGAGGTGCCGAAGAGGGTGGCGCCGGTCCGTTCGGCGACGCCCCACTGGGCGTCGACGGAGGGGTGGCCGGGGCTGCCGTCGTACAGCACGACCGTGGTACCGGTGAGCAGTCCGGAGACGAGGAAGTTCCACATCATCCAGCCGGTGGAGGTGTACCAGAAGAAGCGGTCCTCGGGGCCCAGGTCGCAGTGCAGGCCGAGCTGCTTGACGTGTTCGAGGAGGATGCCGCCCTGGGACTGGACGATCGCCTTGGGCAGTCCGGTGGTGCCGGAGGAGTACAGGACCCACAGGGGGTGGTCGAAGGGGACCTGTTCGTACGCGAGGTCCGGCGTCGCGTCGGGTGTCCCTCCGGCCGGCGCCGTGACGTCCGCCCAGTCGAGGGCCCCGTCCGGCGCCGGTGTGCCCAGCAGCGGGATGTGGATCACGGCCCGCAGGGTGGGCAGCTCGCGGCGGAGTTCCGCGACGGTCCCGGTGCGGTCGTGCTCCTTGCCGCCGTAGCGGTAGCCGTCGACGGTGAGGAGCACGACGGGTTCGACCTGCTGGAAGCGGTCCAGGACGCCGCGGGCGCCGAAGTCGGGCGCGCAGGAGGTCCAGGTCCCGCCGACGGCCGCGGTGGCGAGGAACGCCGTGACGGCCTGCGGGATGTTGGGGAGGTAGCCGCTGACGCGGTCCCCGGGGCGTACGCCCAGTTCCCGCAGCCGGGCCGCGAGGGCGGTCACCTGGCGGCGCAGTTCCGCCCAGCTCACCGCGGTCTGTTCGTGCGTCTCGTCGACGTACAGGAGCGCCGGTTCGTGGGCGCGGGCCGGGTCGTCCGCCGTACGCAGGGCGTGCTCGGTGTAGTTGAGGGTGGCGCCGGGGAACCACTGGGCGCCGGGCATGGCGCGGTCGCCCAGGACGCGTTCGTACGGGGTGGAGAACCGGATGTCGAACCAGTCGGCGACGGCGGCCCAGAAGCTCTCCAGTTCCTCCACCGACCAGCGGTGCAGCGCCGCGTAGCCGCCGTCGGCCGGTGCGCCGTACCGCTCCGCCGCCCAGGTCTGGAAGCGGGTGATCCCGGCCGTGGCGATACGGTCCCGGCCCGGCTGCCACAGGGGGGTGTCGGGACTGGCGGCTGCGGTCATGGGGCGGCTCCCGGCTGGCTCGGCAGTGGTCACACGGTGACGTGGTACGGACGATGCCATGTGATCGTCCCCGGCACCAGGTTCCGTCCTCGATGTCGGGCCGGGGTCGCCACGGGTGAACGGGAGTTGAACGGTGTCTCCTGGAGGCGGCCCGGATGGCAGGCTGAGCGGCATGGACGGTCGGGAACTGGTGCGTTCGATGAAAGTAGCCGGATCGGTGCGGGGGCTGCGCTCCGTACGGTCGGCGTGGCGTGGGCGGCGGGCGGACGCCAGAGAGCTGGCTCCGCGCGGCCCGGAGCGGGCCAGGGTGCCGGGTCCGGTCGCCGGGGCGGAGCCTTCGCCGGGTGGCGGGATCGTCCGGTTCGCCCGGGCTGAGCTGCGGGTGTGCGTCATGGTGGGCGGCGCGGTCTTCTGGGGGTGGGACGGGGCGGGGCCGCTGCCGTCGTACGGGCTGGCCGGTGGACCGCCGGAGCCGGATCCGCGGGCCGGGCTCGAACCGGACAAGGACGGCGGCTGGCGGGTGGTGTCGCAGTGGGTGACGGTGGCGGTGTCACGCCACGGAGGGGTGGAGGTCCGTACGCCGGGGGGTGTGGCGCTCCGCCGGGAGCTGCCGCCCCGCTGGTGGGAGCCGGTGGCGGGCGGCGCGGCGCGCTGGGTGCAGCGGACGGAGGTGGCGGCGGACGCCCGGTTCTTCGGTCTGGGCGGCCGGGCGTCGGGGCCGCGGCTGCGCGACGGCACGTACCGACTGTGGAACACGGATCCGGGCGGCGGCTTCGGTCCCGGGGACGATCCGCTGTACGTGACGATGCCGGTGCAGCTCGTGGTGGCGGACGCGGGAACGCATCTCGCCTTCCACGACAACTCCTGGGACGGGCGGGTCACGCTCCGGGAGGGCGAGGAGGGCGCGGGTTCCGGGCACGACCGGCCGGGCACCGCCGAGCTGCGGATGGACGGCGGGCCGCTGCGCTGCTGGGTGGTGACGGGCACGCCCGCGCGGGTGCTGCACGGCTGGACGGCGCTGAGCGGTGCGCCCGTGGCGCCGCCGTCCTGGGCGCTCGGTCCGCAGCACGCGCGGTGGGGGTTCGGCAGTGAGCGGGAGGTGCGGCGGATCGTGGCCGGGTACCGGGAGCGCGATCTGCCGCTGTCGGCGGTCCATCTCGACATCGATCACTACGACGCGCATCAGGTCTTCACCGTCGACCGTGAGCGGTTCCCCGATCTGCCGGGGTTCGCGGCGGAGTTGCGCGCGGAGGGGGTACGGCTGGTCTCGATCGTCGATCCCGCGGTGAAGGCGGAGCCCGGGAACGCGGTGTACGACAGCGGGCGCGCGCTCGGTGCGCGCGAGGGGGATCCGCGGAGCGGCGGGGCGTTCGTACGGGACGCGCGGGGGCATCCGGTGCGGGGGGTGGTCTGGCCCGGTGAGTGCGTCTATCCGGATTTCACCGATCCGGCGGTACGTGACTGGTGGGGCGGGCTGTACGAGGAGCGGCTGGCGCAGGGGTTCGCCGGGGTGTGGCACGACATGAACGAGCCGGTGTCCTTCGCGCCGTTCGGCGACCCGACGCTGCCGCGCTCGTCCCGGCATGTGCTGGAGGGGCGGGGCGGTGATCACCGCGAGGCCCACAACGTGTACGCGCTGACGATGGCGCGGGCCGGGTACGAGGCGCTGCGGCGGCTGCGCCCCGGCGAGCGGCCGTTCCTCTTCTCGCGATCCGGCTGGGCGGGGATGCAGCGGTACGGCGGGACCTGGTCCGGTGATGTGTCGACGGGGTGGCCCGGGCTGCGCGCGTCGCTCGCGCTGGTGCTGGGTCTGGGGCTGTGCGGGGTGCCGTACTCGGGTCCTGACGTGGGCGGTTTCGACGGGAGTCCGTCGCCCGAGCTGTATCTGCGCTGGTTCCAGCTCGGCGCGTATCTGCCGCTGTTCCGTACGCACGCGGCGATCGACGCGGGGCGCAGGGAGCCGTGGGAGTTCGGTCCGCGGGTGCTGGAGCACGCGCGGGCGGCGCTCGACGAGCGGGAGCGGCTGCGGCCGTACTTCGTGACGCTGGCCCAGCTCGCCCGGCTGACGGGGGCGCCGTACGTCCGGCCGCTGTGGTGGGGCGCTCCGGAGGACCGGATGCTGCGCGACTGCGAGGACGCGTTTCTGCTGGGTGACTCGCTGCTGGTGGCGCCGGTGCTGACGCGTGGCGCGGACCGGCGGGCGGTGCGGCTGCCGTCGGGGCAGTGGTACGACACGGCGACGGAGGAGGCTTACGAGGGGCCCGGCCAGGTGCTGCTGGACGCGCCGCCGTCCCGTATCCCGGTGCTGGCCCGGGCGGGTGCGGTGATTCCGGTGCGGGGTGCGGACGGCGGCCTGGAGCTGGAGGCGTGGGCTCCGGTGGCGGGGCGCGCGGGCGGTGGGCTGGTGGTGCTGGATCCGCAGGACGAGGGGTCGGAGCCGGCGGACGGCACGGACGGCGGCGCGGATCCCGTGGCCGAGCCTGTGCCCCAGGTGGAGCGGTACACCTCGCGGCTGGTGGACGGCGCGGTCCGGGTCGAGCGGGTGGCGGAGGGGGGCGCGGTGGAGCCGCGGTGGCCGGTCCGGGTCAGGGGCCAGGGCCGCCGCTGACCGGTACGGGGCCGCGGCGGCCCCGTACCGGCGTACCGGCGTACCGGGCACCGCGGCGGACTGTATGCGATGGCTCTTTCCCCGTGTCCGGGAAGCTGATAGATCCATATGTTCATGACAGGAATCGCGTTCCGCCGTGCCCTCGCCGTCATCGCCGCAGGGGCCGCCGCACTGCTCACGGTCACCGCCACGGCCCCGGCCGCCGGTGCGGCGCCCGCGCCGGCCGTCTCCGGGGCGAGGGCGCCCGGGGAGTTCGTCGCCCTGCGCACGGTCGCGCCGACGATCATCCACGAGATGCGCTATCCGACCCGGCACACGTTCCTGGGCGGGCCGGTGGACGGCTACCGGGAGCCGGTCTGCATCGTCACCCGGTCCACCGCTCGGGCGCTGCGTACCGCGCAGTCGGAGCTGCTGCGGCGGGGCTACTCCCTGAAGGTGTACGACTGTTACCGGCCGCAGCGGGCCGTCGACCACTTCGTGCGCTGGGCGAAGGACCTCCAGGACCAGCGTATGAAGGCGGAGTTCTATCCGCGCGTCGACAAGTCGCGACTGTTCGAGGACGGTTACATCGCGGAGAAGTCCGGGCACAGCCGGGGGTCGACGGTGGATCTGACGCTCGTGAAGCTGCCGGCCCTGCCGACGCGTCCGTACGTACCGGGTGAGCGGCTCGCTCCGTGCCACGGACCGAAGGAGGAGCGGTTTCCGGACAACTCCGTCGACATGGGGACCGGCTTCGACTGTTTCGACACGCTCTCGCACACCGACGATCCGCGGATCCGGGGCGAGCAGCGCGCCAACCGGCGGCTTCTGAGGTCGGTGCTGGCCGAGGTGGGGTTCACCAACCTGCCCGAGGAGTGGTGGCACTTCACCCACAAGCCGGAGACGTTCCCGGACCGCTTCTTCGACTTCCCGGTGGCGTGGCGCTCGGTTCTCGGCCACTGAGCCGGAGAACGGTGCGGGACGGCCGGGACCACCCCCGTGGGCTCCGGCCGTCCCCCTGGTGGGGGACGCCGGTCAGCCGTTTCCGGTTCTCGTTCCGGACCGTGAGGTTTCGGTCACCGTACGGTCCCACCGGAGGCCGGACGGGGAGGGGTCAGGAGGTGGGCGCGTGCTCACGCTGCAGGGCCGCGCGGTTCATGGCGTGTTCGACCACCGAGACCAGCACCTCCTTCACGGACTCGCGTTCGCGCGCGTCGCACATCACCAGCGGGACCTCGGGGTCGAGGTCGAGCGCCGAGCGTACGGTCTCCCCGGGGAAGCGGTCGGCCCCCTCGAAGCAGTTGACGGCGACCGTGAACGGGATGCCACGCCGTTCGAAGTAGTCGACGGCGGCGAAGGAGTCGGCGAGCCGCCGGGTGTCGGCCAGGACGACGGCGCCCAGGGCGCCCTGGGCCAGCTCGTCCCAGAGGAACCAGAAGCGGTCCTGCCCGGGGGTGCCGAAGACGTACAGCACCAGGTCCTCGCGGAGGGTGATCCGGCCGAAGTCCATGGCGACCGTGGTGGTCGTCTTGGACTCGACGCCGTCGACGTCGTCGACGGGCCGGCCGGCCTCGCTCAGTACCTCTTCCGTACGGAGCGGCCTGATCTCGCTCACGGCGCCGACCAGGGTGGTCTTGCCCACCCCGAAGCCGCCGGCGACCAGGATCTTCAGCGCCACCGGATCGACCGGACGCTGCCTGCGGCTAGAGCGCCCGAAGACCATTGATCACCTCGCGGAGAATGCTCACGTCCGGCAGCTCGGCCGGCGGAACGGGACGGGTTACACGCACGATTTCGTCCTCGACGAGATCTCCGACGAGCACCCTGACCACCCCTACGGGGAGGTCGAGGCCCGCCGAGAGCTCGGCGATCGACTGGGGGCTCGTGTAGCAGCGATCCACGATCTCCACGTGTTCGGGGGAGAGCGTCTGGTCCCGGCCGGGGTCACCGGCCTCGGGTTCGCATACGACGAGCGCGATCAGGTCGAGTTGGTGGCGCGTCGCGCTGCTGGTGCGGCCACGCGTCATCGCGTACGGGCGCACCACCGGTCCGGCTTCGCCGTCGAACCAGTGCTGCGGATCCTGACCTGAGTCACTCATCTCAGCCCACTCACCCTCCGGCGGGCAGGCCGGTCCGTGGGGCCGTACCCAGGTGGACCCCGACCCGCTTGACCATGAGCGTCATCTCGTAGGCGACCTGGCCGACGTCCGAGTCCGCGTCGGAGAGCACGGCGAGACAACTGCCGTCGCCCGCCGCGGTCACGAAGAGGAAGGCGTCGTCGAGCTCGACCACGGTCTGCCGGACCTTGCCCGCCTCGAAGTGCCGGCCCACGCCCTTGGCGAGGCTGTGGAATCCGGAGGCGACGGCCGCGAGATGCTCACCGTCCTCGCGCGTCAGGTCCTTCGACGTGCCGGTGGCAAGGCCGTCCCCGGAGAGGACCACCGCTTTCCGGATGCTGGCGACCCGCTCGACCAACTCGTCGAGCAGCCAGTTGAGCTCTCCCGCGCCATTGGGGTCGGTGGAGCGTGCTGCGACATTCGGTGCGGTCATCGACCGTCCCCCTCCGATGTGGTTCCTTGTGTCTCGCCCCGGCCGCTGGAGTCGTCGGCGTCGTTCTGCCGGCGACCGCGCTGCCAGCCGCGTTGGAGCGACGCCATACGGCTGCGTACCTCGTCCGCGTCCCGCTCGCCGTCCTGACCCGCGGCGGGCCCCCGGCCGGAGTTCGTTTCCTGCGCGACGTCCCTCAACTGGGGGGCCAGGCTGGCCTGCCGGACCCGGCGGGGCAGTCCGTCGATCATGGGCGGGGCCTCGTCCGACAGTGTTCCCGCCGGTGTGCGGCGGGAGGTCTGCGCCGGTACGCCGGACCGGGTGCGCCCGCTCGTTCCCCCGGGTGCGGGCTGGTCCTGCGCCGGGTGGCCGCCCTCCGGTTCGTCCACGCGCCTGCCGCGGTCGGCGACCAGGGTCGGGGGCTTGCGGCGGGGCAGGACCGGTTCGTCGGTGGCCCCGGAGCCGGATCCGGTGTCGGGAGCCTGGTCGTAGCGGGCGTGCCGGCCGCGCGGGGACGGGGTGGCCCGGCCGTCGCGGCGCTCGCGGAAGTCGCGGTTGTCGTCGCGGCGGTTCTCGTCCCGGAGTTCACGCAGTTCGTCGCGGCTCATGCGGGCGTCCCGCACGTCGTACAGGTCACCCCGGGCGTCACGCCCGTCGCGGGTGTCCGCCACGTCGTAGGCGTCACGGCTGTCGCGTCGGCCTTGGGTGTCGTGTGTGTCGTGGGTGGAATCGCGGAGGTGCTCCCGCGCGCGGAACAGCCCGCCACGCTCGCTCTCCGTGTCATCGAGATCGCCGATGCCGTCACCTCCGCCGAGTACCGGCCCGCTGTCGGCGCCCAGAGCACCGACCGGTGCTTCGAGTTCGACCGGGCCGTCGAGCACGGACGGGCCGCTGCCCAGTCCGGTGGGGACCTGCGCCAGGGCGGTGAGCCGTCCACCGCCCGAGTCGGTACGGCCGCGCCCCCGCTCCAGGGCGTTCTTGCGGTCGAGCCGGAAGCCGGTGCCCTCCGTCTCGGGGGCGTCGGTGAGCAGCGCGACGGGCAGGAAGACGATGGCCGTCGTACCGCCGTACGGGGAGGGCTGGAGGGAGACCCGTACGTTCTGCCGCTGGGCGAGCCGGCTGACGACGAACAGTCCGAGCCGGTCGGTGTCCGACAGTTCGAACTCGGGGGTCTCCGCGAGCCGGAGGTTCGCGTCGAGCAGCACCTCGGGGGCCATGCCCAGACCGCGGTCGTGGATCTCCAGGGTGAAGCCGTTGGCGACCCGCTCGCCGTGCACCTGTACCGCGGTGTGCGGGGGCGAGAACACCGTGGCGTTCTCCAGGAGTTCCGCGATGAGGTGGGTGAGGTCGGCCACGGCCGGGCCGCCGACGCCGATCCGCGGGAGCCTGCGGACCTCGATGCGCTCGTAGTCCTCGACCTCCGCGACGGCGGCGCGTACGACGTCCATGAGCTGGACGGGCTTGCGCCACTGGCGGGAGGGGGCGGCGCCGGAGAGGATCACGAGACCCTCGGCGTGGCGTCGCATGCGGGTGGTGAGGTGGTCGAGGCGGAAAAGGTCGGCCAGCTCCTCGGTGTCCTCCGTACGGCGCTCCATGGTGTCCAGGAGCGTTAGCTGACGGTGGAGGAGGACCTGGTTGCGGCGGGCGAGGTTGACGAACACCTCGGAGACGCCGCGGCGCAGGTCGGCCTGTTTGACGGCGGCCTCGACTGCGGCGCGCTGAAGGGTGTTGAGGGCCTGGCCGACCTGGCCGACCTCGTCCCTCTCGTATTCGAGGCGCGGCGCCTCGGTCTCCACGTCGACGGGGTCGCCGGCGGCGAGCCTGCGCATGACGCTCGGGAGGCGTACGCCGGAGACCTCGTGGGCCTCCTTGCGGAGCCGGGAGAGGTCGCGGATCAGGTCACGGCCGACGCGTGTGGAGACGAAGATGGAGATGAGGAGGGTGAGAAGGCCGAGCGCCGCGGCGAGTCCGGTCCTGACGAAGGTTTCCTGGCGGACGGGGTCGATGTGGGCCCGGTAGAGGGTGGCGGCCTCGGTGGACTCGTCGGTGAGGTCGCTCAGTACGGAGGCGGTCATCCGCTGCCAGCCCTTGGCGCTCACCGTCTTGGTGCTCTTGGCGGGCCCGGCGGCGATGAGGCGGTCCTCGGTCTCGCGCAGTTCCAGGGTGGCGGGGGTCCGCCAGTACTGCTCCAGCGTGGCGCGGTCGGAGAGCGGCAGGTCGGCCAGGTTGGACTCGTAGAGCAGGACGCGGTTGGCGACCAGGTCCGAGGTGCTGCGCAGGTCCTCGGCCGTCATCTCGCGGCCGACCAGCGCGGAGGCGACGAGCGCGTCCTCGCGGGAGAGCATCTCCTTGGCGCGGTCCAGACCGATCAGCGCACGGCCCCAGTTGTCGCCGTCCACGTCCTCGTTGCTGTAGAGCGAGGCGAGGACGTTGTGGCCGGGGTCGATGAGCTTGTTGTAGAAGTCCAGGGCACCTTCACGGGTGACGGTGCTCTCCTCCACGGAACGGCGCATCAGATCGAGGCCGTTGAGATCGTCGAGGAGTCTGCCGAGCCGGTCGGACGTGATCGTGTCCATCCGGTCCCGCACGCCGGACTCGGAGTTGCGCCTGACCTTGGTCAGGGCGCGGTCCGTGTCACTGCGGCGGCTGCGCAGCTCGGTCAGCGAGTCGGCGGCCTCGGGGTCCGCCAGAAAGATCAGTGTCTGGCGTCGCTCGCTCTGGAGGACCCGGATGCCGTCCTCCACCGGGTGGCCGATTTCCTCGATCGCGTAACTGACATCGATGAGCTGCTTGGCCTCGGTGCCGGCCAGTGTGGTCGCGAGACCCCAGAGGACGGTGAGCCCGATGAGCGGCACGAGCAGCAGCGCCACGATCTTCCGGCGGATGGATTTCCCGCGAAAGCGCATGGCCTCCCCCTGGTCGATCCCCGCCTGTTGCGGGAGATACTTCGTCAGCAAACGGCGCGAGCCTACTACTGTCACACCGGCATCTCGAAGACACGTCCGTATGTTTTCCAGCCGTCCCCTGACGCCTTGATCATGAGTTGTCCCGGTATTCGGCGAGATGACTTCCGCTTCTGGTGTAGGGAAGCCACGCCGGAAGACAGGTACCAGTCAAGACAGATGGCCGAAAACGTTCGCTTGACGATCCGGCCGGGAATCTTTGTGGGTGGACATTCGTCCTTATGTACGGGGATCAGGGGGAAGCGGGGAGTACCGCGGCGGTTCGCGCATCACATTTCGGGCCCGTTTCGGTTCCGGGACGGCGTGAAGCGTGACGAGCCGGGCAGTCACCCTTGAGACGGACAGCGGGTTGGGGAGTGGGGTCCATGCAGACGGATGAGCGGCGGGGTGCGGTGTCGGCGGGCGAGTTCGAGCGGGTTTCACGCGGGTTGTGGGTCGAGGAGCCCGCGCGGTCGTACCGCCTGCCGGATCCGGTCAGGACGGCCGCGGTCCGCGCGGTCATCATCACCGCCGTGACACTGATTCAAGCCATGACCGCGTTCCTCAGCACGCTCGCGGGGTCCTGGCTGGCCTTCCCGATGGTGCTGAGCAGTGTGGCCTCGACGGTGGTGGCGACCTGGGGTGTGCTGGACGTCTGGGTGACACGCCAGGTGTGGAACCAGCGTTACGGAGTCGTGTCCGTGCCCAGCAGCACGGCGCGCCAGTTGCGCCGTGAGCGGCGCAGGGCGCGGCGGGCGGACAGGAACGCGGCGCGCGACGGGGTACGGATACCGGCTCCGGGCGCCGGCACCCGGAGCGAGGAGCAGACGCCGGGCGGGCTCAAGGCGGCCTGACCGCCGGCGTGCTGACCGCCCGCGGGCCGTTACGGCTCCGTCACGGGGTGCGGCGCCGGGTCGTCCGGGCTCCCCGCCGGGGCCGGGATCGAGACGGAGGCGGAGGCGGAGTCCGGGGCTGCGGGATCCGGGGTTCGTTTGAACATGCGGGTCGCGGTGATCTCGCCGTGCACGGGCTCGCCGTCCGGGTCCTGCTGCGGCAGCCCCGGGCGCAGATGCTCCTCCACGCTGATGTACTTCAGCCCGGCGCGCAGATCCGCGTCGTTGCGCAACCTGATGACCAGCGGGAACTCGGCGAGCGCCGTCGTGTCGAAGAGACCCGTGGTGTACAGGAGCTGCACGCCCAGCGCGTCCGAGACCGCGCGCTGGAGTTCCAGCAGGTACGTGGCGTTGGCGCGGCCGATCGGGTTGTCGAGGAAGAGCGTGCCCGCGTGCCGGTGCTTGTCGCGCCCGCGGTCGTTGCTGCGCAGCGCGGCCATCGTGCAGTACAGGGCGATCGCGGCGGTCAGGAGCTGCCCGCCGGAGAAGACGTCGCCCATCTGTCCTACGGGGACGCGCTCGGCGCGCAGTACGGCGTCGGGCTTGAGGATCTCGACGGCGATGCCCTTGGGTTCCAGCGCCGCCTGCACACCGCGCAGCAGCAGGGACATGCCGTCCCTGCGGAGGTCGGAGTTCTTCTTGAGGGCGGCGCGGGTCGCCTCGTCGATGACCTCGCCCAGCCGCTCGGTGAGCGTCGCGCGGTCCGGCTCCTCGAAGCGGATCCGCAGGAACTCCTGGCCCGACCACTCCCCCAGCCCCTCGGGCAGCCGGGAGAGCCGCTGGGCCGAACGGAGCGTCGTCAGCGCGGACTCCACCAGTCCGCGCAGCCGGTCGACGATGGAGTCACGGTTGCGCTCCAACTGCGCCAGCTCGTCGGTCAGCACCCGCAGCCGGGGCGCGAACGCCTGCGCCCACGCCGCCGCGTGCTCGGGCAGCGCGGACGCGGGCAGCTCACGGATCTGCTGCCTGGCGGGGGTGCGTACCTGCTCGTACCGGGTGGAGTTGGCGTGCCGTACGAGCACGTCGCACGTCTCCCGTACGCCCGCCTCCGCCGCGGAGAGCTCGGTCGCGCAGCCGCGCAGCGAGCGGCGGGCCTCCGACGCCGAGTGGCGGGCCTCCTCCAGCGTGCCCGGGTACGGCTCCGGCGGGCGCGGCGCCTCCTCGGGGTCGGTCTCCTCGGTGACGGCGCCGCGCAGCAGGTCGCGCAGGAGGGCCGCCGTCTCGTCGAAGCCGCCCGCCGCCTCCTCGGTGGCGCGGTGCGTGTACAGCAGTTCGCCGTGCGCGGTCCGCGCGGTCTCCAGCGCGTCGGTCCGTACGGCCAGTTCGGTGGTGGCCGTACGGAGCAGGGCCTGGGCCTGCTCGGCGTCGGCGGGGACCCGGTCCTCGGGGAGTTCGGTGTGGGTGTCGCCGTCGGCGGGGGCCAGGCGTTCGGCCTCGCCGCGGAACCGGCCCAGTTGCTCGCTGGCGGCCGAGGCGCGTGACTCCAGCATCTGGACCAGGGACTCGGCGCGGGCGGCGGCGGCCTGCCGGGACGGGCCGTCGGCTCCGTCGGTGGATTCGAGGAGCTGGGCGGCGCGGGTGCGGACCTTGTTGGTGAGCCGGTCCAGTTCGGCGAGCGCGGCGCTCTCGTCGCTCTCCGCGCGGGCCTGTTCGGCGCGGAGATCGGCGCCGACGCCCACCTTCTCGTACAACTGGGAGGCCGCCCGGTACGCCTCGCGCAGGGCGGGCAGTGCGGCGCGCGGGGCGTCCGGCGCCGCCTCGGGGATCGTCTCCGGGGCGCCGGCGATCTCGGCGCGCTCGGCGCGCAGGGCGCGCGCGGTACGGCGGGCGTCGTCGCCCGCGCGCTGGGCGGCCCTGCGGTCCTCGTCGGCGGCGCGGGCCCGCTCCAGGCAGACGGCCGCGCGCGCCTCGTACTCGGCGGCGTCGTCGGCCAGTTCCCGGAGCTTGGCCTGCCAGCCGGAGCGCTCCCGGAGCCGGAACGCCAGTCCGGAGAGCACGTCGGCGGCCCGGCGGGCGCGCTGGGCGGTCTCCTGGCGTTCGTCGCGGATCCGGGCGGTGTCGGCGGCGACCTCGTCCGCCTCGGCCCGTACCGTACGCGCCTCGGTGAGGGTGGCCTCGGCGGACTCCGCGCTCTCCCGGGCCGTGGCCGCCGCCGCGGACAGTTCGGTGAGCATTCCGGGCGGGCAGTCGGCGCGCCAGGAGCCGAGCCGGGCGGCCAGCGAGCGGTCGCCGGTCAGCCGGGCGGCGAGGGTACGGATCTTTTCGTCGCGGGCGGCGGCGCGGGCGCGCAGCGTCTGCCGCTCCTCGTCGGCGGCGTGTTCGTCGTGCATGGCCGGGTTCGGCGGTACGAGGAAGACGCCGTACACCCCGCTGTCGGCGGCGGCGTCGTCCGCGCCGGGCGCGGGCACCGGGGCCAGCAGCGCGGCGGCGGTGCCGACGGCGACCGTGGAGCGCGGCAGCAGCGCGGCGCCGGCGAGCGCTTCCCGGGCGCGGGCGTGCGAGTCGGGGTCGGTGATCACGACGCCGTCGACCAGTTCGGGCCGGGCGGCCAGGACGGCGGAGTGGTCGGCGGGGTCGACGGCCTGGGCGAGATAGCGCCAGCCGGGCAGGGCGGGGATGCCGTGTTCGCCGAGGAATTCGACGGTGGCCAGTACGTCGGGGCCCGGCGGCAGCAGCCCGCCGTCGCCGAGGGCGCCGAGGATCCGCGCGTCGTCGGCGGCGGCGGTCCGCAGCTCGAAGAGGTGCCGCTCGGCGGAGGTGACGCCCTGGTCGAGCAGTTCGCGCAGTTCGTCGGCGTACCGGTCCAGGTCCTCGGGGCTCAGGGGGCCTTCGGCGGGCGGCGGGCCTTCGGCGGGCGGCGGGGGCGACTGCCGCCCGCGGGCCGCCGGGCCGTTCTGCGCGCCGTTCGCGGCGCCGTTCGGCTTCCCGTCGTGCTCCGGATCCGTGCCGGTGCGCTGCCCGGGGAGCCCGGCCCGCGACGTGGTCAGGGCCGCGGCTGTCGTGGGCAGGCTGAGCAGTTCGGCGAGGCGTTCGTCCCCGGCGATCGACTCGGCGGCGCGGCGCTCGGTGTCGTAGGACCGCTCCGCGGCCCGCGCGGCGTCGGCGGCGCGCGCGGCGGCCAGTTCGGCACGGGATTCGGCGGACGCCGCCTCCCGTGCCTGTTCCGCCGCCGTACGCGCGGAGTCGCGGGCCGTGTCCCAGAGGGCGACGGCGGTCTTCTCGGACTCGCTGGCAGCGAGCGCGGCGCGGGCCGGGTCGGCGTCGGGCGCGGTGTCGTCGAGCCAGCCGGCCCGTACCGCCTCGGCGGTCTCCTGCTCGACCTCGGCGAGGCGCTGACGCAGATGGCCCACCTCGCTGCGGGCGCGCTGGGCGTCGGTGGCGGCGGCGGTCGCGTCGCGGTGGGCGGCCTCGCCGGTCTCCTGGAGGGTGGCGGAGCGCTCCTCTTCCTCGTTCGCGAGGCGCTCGCCCTCCTCCGCGGCGGCGTGCAGCGCTCGTACGAGATCGGCGGCGGCGGTGGCACGGGCGGCCAGCGCGGGCGCGGCGTCGCGCTCGGCCTCCCGGATCGCGACGGCCACGCGCGCGGAGCGGTCGGCCGCCGCGCGGTGGCGCAGCACGTTCTCGGCGGCCTGCCAGGCGGAGTGGAGCGTTCGGGCGTCCGTCAGCTCACGGCGCTGGGCCGCGGCGCGCTTCTCCGCGGCGGTGAGGGCCAGGGAGGCGTGCCGGTAGGCGAGTTCGGCGGTGATCAGCGCACCGCGGCCACGCGCCCGCTCGGCCTCGGTCACGGTGTGGGCGGCGGCGGTGACCTGCTGGGCGAGGTCGGCGGCCCGGCCGCGCTCCTCACCGGCGCGCGCGGTGAGCCGCGTGACGAGCGTACGGGCCCTGCGCTCGGCGCCCGCGTGGACGTCGCGGGCGCGGGCGCGGGTCTCGGTCGCCTCCACGATCCGGCCGAGGAGATCGACGGAACCGGCGGTGAAGTCGCGCTCCGCGGTGAGTTCGGCGCGGCGGCCCAGCTTGTTGCCGAAGCCTCCGACGAGGTCGGCGAGGCCGTCGGTGTCCCGGGTGTCGGTGACGGCGCGCAGCAGGAGGTCGGTGAAGTCGGAGTCCTTCTTGACGGCGAAGAGACCGGCGGCCTCGCCCTCGTCCGCGTTCATCTCGCGCTGGTAGCGGAAGAGTTCGGGGTCGAGGCCCAGTTCGCCGAGGTGTTCGTTCCAGCGGTCGTGGATCTCCTCCCAGTGGACGTCGAGATGCGGATAGAACTTGCCCGCCTCCGTGATGGCGTCCCGGAAGCCCTTCATCGTGCGGCGCCTGCCCCGCGCGCCGGAGACGCCCTCGACGGGCGGCCGGACGGCGGTGGACTCGGCGACCGGCAGCGAGTCGAGGCTGAGTCCGGGGCCCGGCCGGAAGGAGTACCAGCCCTCGGCGAACTTCCGCGGGTCGTTGGAGACCTGCCGGCCGCGCCACTCGCTGGCCTTGCCGACGACGACGAGTTCCCCGGTGAGGGTGTGCTGCCACTCCAGGGCGACATGGCCGCAGTCGTCGGCGAGCAGGAACTTGCGCAGCACGCCGGAGCTGGCGCCGCCGAGGGTGTTGCGGTGTCCGGGCAGCATCACCGAGAAGATCAGCTTGAGCAGGACGGACTTGCCGCCGCCGTTCTCCAGGAAGAGAACGCCCGCGGGGGCGGGGCGGCGCGGAGGGCCGACCGGTTCGTCCTCGAAGAACTCCGCCTGGGTGGGCGCGGGGTGGGGTACGGGGGCGCCCACCCCGCGCAGGTCGAGCACGGTGTCGGCGTAGCGCGCACCGGCGGGGCCGATGGAGTAGAGGCGGACCCGGGACAGCTCGTACATGGCGGACTCTCGTCTGGTGGATGGCGGCGGCGTGGGTGGCGGCGGGTACGGGTGGGTGTGGGTGGTGGTCAGGCGTGGAAGGGGAGGCCCGCGTCGGCCGCCAGTTCCAGGTCGTCGCCGTCGGGCGGGGGCAGCAGGGTGGCGGAGCCGTCGGAGACGGGCACGACGCCCAGCTCCAGCAGTTCGGTGAGGGCCGCGTGGCCGGCCATGTCACGCACCTGGAGCTGGTAGCGGGCGGTGGTGCGGTAGGCGCCTCCGGCGTCGTCGCCGGTGCGCTGGAGGAACCCGGATTCGGTGAGGAACGCGACGGCCTTGCCGATGATGCCGGTCGTGGACCCGGCCAGGCGGCGGGCGTCCTTGGTGGCGCCCGTGGCGCTGCGCCGGGCGTAGGTCCGCCAGGCGGCTTCCAGGCCGGGGGCGTCGGTCGACGGGTCGGTGTTCTCCCCGTCCCGCTCGGCGCGCTCCTCCAGACGGCGGCAGGCCTGCCGTACGAACGCGTCGACGCCGTTGACCGTGATCCGGCCGATGTATCCGTCGTCAGCGAGGTCCTCGGGGCGGGGGAAGGCCAGAGCCGCTACGGCGAGATGGGCGAGGCCGTGCAGGAAGCGGTCGGCGGAGTCGGTGGAGGCGCGGCGCGCGTAGTCGCCCATACGGACCGCGAAGACGGAGTCCTCGGCGGCGGTGACGGCCATGCCGGCGCGCGGGGAGACTTCGAGGACGACGAGGCCGAAGCCGGTGGCGACGGCGTCGGCGACGCGGGCGAAGGCGGGGTCCTCGCGGTAGCGGCGGAGCAGCTCGGTGTACTCGGCGTCGCGGGCCGGCAGCAGCTTGGGCTGGAGCCCGAAGGAGACGAGACGGGCGGCGTCGGCCGCGTCGGCGGGGGTGACGGTCCGGCTCGCGCCCGCGCCGGCGCTCGGCGTGGAGGGTTCGGCCGGGTCCGGGTCGGTGGGGTCGGGCCACGTGGCGGAAGGCTCGGCGGTGTAGTCGCTCACAGGGCGGCTCCTGTTCTGTGCGGGCGGGGGGGTGCGCCGTCCGGCTGGGGTACGTGGCTGGGTGCGGGGCCCGGGGCCTCCGGAGGTACATGTCCGGACGGCATGATTTACGGCGCGGTACGGCTCTGGTAAGGAGAGACGGGCGTCTACGCGCCACAAATCACGCTTTAGTGTCCGGACACGCACCTCCTCCGACCCCGACCCCCTCCCGCCGGTGGGCTCGCTTGTCCGCCGCACGGACCGAGGTGGGTGGTCGGGTAACGGCCGGTAAGTGTGCTGCCGTGGTCATGCCGCCTCCGTGCGGTCCGCCGTCATGCCTGCCGCGTCCAGCAGTGCCGTGCCCACGATCAGGTCCGCGCCGCCGAACTCCCAGTCGTCGAGCGGGGTGCCGTCGTCCACCGCGAAGAGCAGGCGCTCCTCGCCCTGGCGGTAGGCCGTGCCCACCGGGGGGCTGGCCGCGTGGATGGCCAGGAGGGCGACGAGGTAGGGCAGTTCGGGGTCGCGCAGGCGGGCCTCCGCGAGGAGGCCGGAGAGTCTGCGCGGCGCGTCGGGTTCGAGGGTGAGCAGTTCCTTCGCGCTCGCGAGCTGCTCCTCGCTGAAGCGGCTGTCGTCCGGGGTCGCGATCAGGTCCGGTTCCGGCATCTCCGCGCCCAGGTGTTCGCGCTCCACCGGTGGGGTCAGCAGCAGGTCGATCAGGTCGCCGACCCGGACGGACGCCGGGGTGCGCAGTCCCGTGCCGCGGGCGAAGAAGGCGTCCGTTACCCGGCCCGCCTGCTCCACCGGGAGCGGCAGCAGGGGGGCGACAAGTTGCCCGTACAGGTCGAGTCCGGTGTGGGCGGTGGGCCGGGCGAATGCCTGGCGGTCCTGTTCCGCGCGGAACAGGGGGCCCGCCTCCAGCAGGCGGGACTGGAGCTGGGTGTGCCGGCGGATGCAGTCCTTGACGATGTCGACGAGTTCGGCCGCGCGTCGTTTGTGTTCGGCCGTCCTGGGGTCGTTGCCGGTCTCCGCCTCGTCGCGCGCCTTGCGGATGTTCGTCAGGATCGCGTTCTCGTGGCGGTACCGGTCGGCGACATGGTCGAGCGCCTCGTCGATCATGTCGGGGACGGCGTGGAGCCAGTCGACGGCCCGTACGTTGCGCCGGGTCGCCTCCAGGGTTCTGCGCAGCGTCTCCGCGTACTGCACGGTCCGGTACCTGGCCTGTTCCGCGGCGAGTTGGGCGTCGGCCAGCCTGCCCCGGCTGATCAGGACCTCCAGCTTGACCTCGGCGGCGATCTGGGCGCTGGTGACGTCCGTGTCGAGGGCGCCGACCAGGACGTTGACCGCTTCGTCGGTCGTACGGAGGAAGACGCTGCCGCCGGGTCCCGGGACCTCTTCGACCAGCTTGAAGTCGTAGTCCCTGCGGGTGTAGACGCCGTCCGTGCCGAACGTGCCGTAGACGGCGCGGAAGCCGCGGTCCACGCTGCCCACGTTGATCAGGTTCTCCAGGACCCAGCGGGCGACGCGTTCGTGCTCCGCGACCGGGCGGCGGGGGGCCTGGGCGGCGATGCGGGGCAGGAGTCTGGCCACTATCTGTTCGTGGTCGGCGCCGGTGTCGAAGTCCATGTTGAGCGTGACCAGGTCGATGGCGGAGAGGGCGACCTCCGCCATCGCGTACACCGAGTACTCGCCCGCCAGATTGGCCTTACGGGTGTCCAGGTCGTGCAGCGGCGCGGTGCAGGCGAGCGCGCGCAGCCGCCGCGCGAGCCCTTCGTCGGCGGCCGGGCCCTGGGCGGGCCGCGGCCCCGCGCTGAGCTGGGGCGGAACGAAATCCGTCGGGGCAGGCGAAGTCACGAGCACAGATTATGTCCTCGCACTGACAACGGTCGAAACGACGCAGAGCGCCCCCGTACTGTCTGTTCAATTCCCGTTGCCCGTCGGAGCGGCGGCGAGCGCGGCGAGCGCCCCGGAGAGGGCGTGATCGGCCCTCAGGTCGAGGCCGGCGCTGCTGCCGCGGGCCCGGTGCGTGATCTCGTCACCCGCCAGTCTCAGCAGTTCCGGCAGCAGGTCGCGGCAGCGGCGGGCCACCCAGCCGGTGCCGGAGGTGGCGAGCCAGCGCAGTGACTCCGCGCGGGTGGGCGGCGGCCGGTCGGGATCGAGGGCGGGCGGCGGGCCGAGGGCGAACCCCTGTGCGGTGAGCGCCGTATGGAAGCGTGCGGCGATCATGCGGTGGCCGCGCTCCCCCGGGTGCAGCCGGTCGGCGCTCCACAGCGACCGGTCGGCGACCCAGGCGGTGTCGGCCAGGTGCAGGTGGACGGTGTCGTACCGGGTCGCGAGGACATGGACGACGGCGTTGAGGGCCCGCTGCCGGCGGGCGAGCGGCCGGGCGAGCGGTGCGGGCAGCCCGAGCATGGCGCCGGGGTCGGGCAGACAGGCGGTGAGCAGGACGGTGCCGCGCCCGGCGAGGGCGGCGCAGACGCGGTCGAGGCGCGGGGCGAGGTCCTGGATGTCGAAGGCGCGGCGGAGCGTGTCGTTGACGCCGACGACGACGGAGGCGATGTCGGGCGCGAAGGCGAGGGCGTCGGGGGTCTGCCGTTCCTCGACGTCGCGGGTGAGGGCGCCGCTGACGGCGAAGTTCCGGAACCGCGTCCCGTCCTCCCCGCCGCCCAGGGTGCCGCCGAGCAGCGCGGCCCATCCGCGCCAGTCGCCTCCGTCCACGGGGTCGCCGATCCCGGCGGTGAGGGAGTCCCCGAGCGCGGCGAACCGCGGGGGCGCGACCGCCGGGGTGAGGGTGCCGCCGCGGCGCGGGGACGGCACCGCCTCCAGGGAGGTGGGCGCCGGGGCGGGTCTCGGCCGCGGCGTCATCGGGGTGTCCCGTCCGGGCGCGGGGCGGAGGCCACGGGCCGGGCGTCGTGCGCCGCCAGGAAGGCCGCCACCGCCGTGTCCCAGCCGAACAGTTCCGCCCGCGCGCGGGCGGACGCGCGACGGGTGTCCTCCGGGCGGGCCAGCAGGTCCTCGACGGCGTCCGCGAAGGACGGGGCGTCGTCGGCCGCCGCCCGGCCCGCGTCGCCGATCACCTCGGGCAGCGCGGACGACGCGCTCGCGACGACCGGGGTGCCGCAGGCGAGCGCCTCCAGGGCCGCGAGGCCGAAGGTCTCGGCGGGGCCGGGTGCCAGGCAGATGTCGGCCGACGCCTGGAGGCCGGCCATCGCGGCGCGGTCGCCGACATGGCCGAGGAAGACCGCGGGCAGCCCCTGTGCCCTGGCCCTGCGGGTCAGGGCGGCGCGCAGCGGTCCCTCACCCGCGACGACCAGCGAGGCCCGTACTCCTCGGCGCCGCAGCTCCGCCAGTGTGTCGAGTGCCGCGCCGGGGCGCTTCTCGACGGACAGCCGGGATCCGAGGACGAGGAGTACGCCCTGCGCGCCGCCCCGGGCGTAGCGGGCGCGCAGGGCCGGGTCGCGGCGCTGCGGCCGGCAGCGGTCCAGGTCCACGCCGAGCGGCGCGCGCACCACGTTGCGGGCGCCGATCCGCAGGAACTCGCGCTCCGCCCACTCGGTGGTGCAGACGATCCGTGAGTACGCCCAGGCGCTGCGCGTGTTGAGCCGGTCGGCGGCGCGGCCGGCCGCGGCTCCGGGCACGCCCCAGGTGCGCAGCACCCCGTCGGCGGTCTCGTGGGAGACCATCACGGACGGGATCCGGTGGCGCCTGGCCCACTCGCCGGTCCAGCGCAGGGTGGTCCGGTCGGAGACTTCGAGCCGGTCGGGCGCGATCTCTTCGAGCACCTCGCGCAGCCGGCGCCGCGCCGCCAGGACGCGGTAGCCGCCGGTGCCGGGCAGTTCGGGTCCTGGCAGGGTGATCACCCTGCCCTGTTCGGTGTCCTCGTCGGACGCGCGTTCCCCGGGCACGATCAGTACCGGTTCGTGTCCGGCCGCGCGGTAGCCGCTGCCCAGCGCGTGCAGGGCGGTGCGCAGTCCGCCGGAGGACGGGGTGACGAAGTTGGCGAGCCGTACGATCCGCAGGGCGCTCACGCGACCACCGCCGTACGCGCGCCGAGCACCTCGGCGTAGTGGCCGAGGAGCTGGTCCCCGACGGCGGCCCAGGTCCGGTCCTCGACCGCGGCGCGCCCGGCCCGCCCGTAGGCGGCGCGGAGGGCGGGCGCGTGGGCGAGTTCGCGGACGGCCCCGGTGACGGCGTCCGTGTCGTGCGGGGTGACGAGGAGGCCCGTACGGCCGTGGTCCACGAGGTCGAGGGGTCCGCCGGCGGCGGGTGCGATCACCGGGACGCCGCTGGCCATGGCCTCCTGGACGGTCTGGCAGAAGGTCTCGTAGGGGCCGGTGTGCGCGAAGAGGTCGAAGGAGGCGAAGGTCCTGGCCAGCGCCTCGCCGGTGGTGCGGCCGAGGAAGACCGCGCCGGGCAGGACGGTGCGCAGGGAGGTCTCGCTGGGTCCGTCGCCGACGATCACGACGCGGACGCCGGGCAGTGCGCAGACGCCCGCGAGGAGTTCGACGTGCTTCTCGGCGGCGAGCCGTCCGACGTAGCCGACGATCAGTTCGCCGTCGGGGGCGAGCCGGCGCCGTAGCGCCTCGTCGCGCAGTTCGGGCCGGAACCGTACGGTGTCCACGCCCCGCGGCCAGAGGCTGACCCGCGGTATGCCGTGTTCGGCGAGGTCGGCGACGGCGGCGCTGGACGGTGCGAGGGTGCGGTCGGCCGCGGTGTGCACGGCCTTGAGGCGGCGCCAGGCGGCGGCCTCGCCGGCGCCCACGTACGTACGGGCGTAGCCGGCCAGGTCGGTCTGGTAGACGGCGATGGCGGGGACGCCGAGGCGGGCGGCGGCCGTCATGCCGCGTACGCCGAGGACGAAGGGGCTCGCGAGGTGGACGAGGTCGGCGCGGTGCGCGGTGATGGCGGCGGCGATCCGGCGGCTGGGCAGGGCCACGCGGACCTGTGGATAGCCGGGCAGCGGCAGGGAGGGCACCCGTACCACGGGGCACGGTGTGTCGGTCTCGTCGTCGCCGGCGACGGACGGGGCGATGACGAGGGGGTCGTGACCGCGCGCGGCGAGGTGCCGGGCGGTCTGGAGGGCGCAGTGGGCCACGCCGTTGACGTCGGGCGGGAAGGATTCGGTGACGATGACGACACGCATATCCGTGTTGTCGTCGTACCGAGCGTGTCCCTGCCAACGTGGATCTTTCCGCGTGGGGAACGTCCTGTGAGCATTGGAAGCGGGGCGTTCCCCGCACCTGCCGGAGCCACGCCGGACGTGGTGTGAGGGGCGCCCTCACACCACGTCCAGGTGTTACGGCGTGTTCACCGGGCCGCCGCGTCCGGGCCCATCCGGTTGCGTACGGCGGTCTGGACCTCGGCCTCCTCGGCCGGGTCGGCGGCCAGTCGCCGCAGCCGGTCGGCCACCCGTACGTCGCCGGTCTCGGCGTGCAGCGCGGCGATCTCCCGGGTGGTCTCCTCGCAGTCCCACAGGCATTCGACGGCGAATCCGGTGGCGTACGAGGGGTCGGTGGCGGCGAGTGCCCGCGCCGCGCGGCCCCGGAGCTGGGAGGACGCGGTCTCGCGGTAGACATGGCGCAGTACGGGCGCGGCGCAGACGATGCCGAGGCGGCCGGTGCCGTCGACGAGGGTCCACAGCCGGGGGGAGTCGGGGCCTTCGGCGCGTACGGTCTCGCGCAGGGCGCCGAGGACCAGCGGGGTGTCCTTCGTACCGCCGCGGCAGGCGAGGACGCCGGCGGCGGACGCGCCGAGGGGGTCAGGCCGGTGGATCCAGCCCCGGGCCCGGTCGACGGCCTCGTCGCCGCACATCCGCTCGAAGGCGGCGACCGCGGCGTCGGCGACGGCGCGGTGCGGGTCGCCTGCCGCCGCCTCGATCAGGTCGAGCACGGCCGGGTCACGGGCCTCGGCCAGGTAGTGGAGCGCGGCGCAGCGCGCCCCGCCGGGGCCGTTGCGGGCCGCTTCGACGATCAGCGGGCGGTCGCCGGGTCCCGCGACGGCGGTGAGACAGCGGGCCGCGGGCAGGTGGAGTTCGGTGCCGCGTTCCAGCCCCTGCTGGGCCCAGTCGAAGACGGCCTGGACGCTCCAGCCGGGGCGGGGTCCGCTCGGCCGCATCTGGCGCTGCCAGCGGTCGAAGGAGCCCTGTTCGCCGGCGGCTCTGATGCGGGCGCCGACCGTGGGGCGCGGGTCGTCGGCCCAGAGCCGCCAGGGCCGGGGCTCGAAGGCGTCGCGCACGGTGGACGCCAGTTCGGCGTTGCCGTCGGGGGTGACGGGGAACCGGGCGAGGACGGGGTCGGCGAGGGCGCGCAGGCCCGTGTCGTCGTCGCGCAGCGCCAGTTCGTCCAGTGCCCAGGCCCAGTTGGTGCCGGTCGCGGTGTAGCGCCTGAGCAGGTCGAGCGCGTCGTGCCGGCCGTAGGAGGCGAGGTGGCCGAGGACGGCGAGCGAGAGCCCGGTCCGTGACTCGTCGGTGTCGACGTGGTCGTCGGCGCGGAAGAGGTGGTCTTCGATCGCTTCGAGACCGCCATGGATGTCGAGATAGAGACGGGCGTAGTACAGCGAGCGGTTCTCGACCTGCCAGTCGTGGCGCGGGTCGTTCAGCACGCAGTGGTTGAGGGCGGCGAGCGCCTCTGCGCGGGGCGCGGCGAGCGCGTGCAGTGTGCCGTCGCCACGGCCCCTCTGCAGCAGGCCGAGCAGCGTGCCGCTCGGCGCTATGACTGGATCGAACATGGGGAAAGCCTCACATCAAGCTGTCGACGCAACCGGGGGGTGTGGTGCCGAAGCCCTCTCGGACCTGACCACGTCCGCATGCCTCTTCCAGCAAGCTCTGCCTCGTCGGGGGCAGGCATTGCCGGGAGGGGCTCTAGACGGTGCGGCAACATGATCGGCCGTCCGTTGTCGTCTTCTGCCTAACGCAGACCATCTGTCCTGCCTCTCGTCGGTGGCCCTCCGTGGGCCCGTCGTCATGATGACCCAGCCATTTCGCCACCGCGACCACATTTACGACGCTGTCCGTCACGACGGTCACCGGGCCCCGAACAGCTCCAGAAGATCCGTCTTCCCGAACATGCGCGCGGTATCCACCGCGGAGGGGTTGCCGTCGGCCGGATCCGCTCCCCCGGCCAGCAGGGCGCGGATGATCTCGTCCTCGCCCTTGAAGACGGCGCCCGCGAGCGGGGTCTGACCGCGGTCGTTGACCCTGCCTGCCTCGGCGCCACGGGCGAGGAGGGCCTCGACGGCCGCCAGGTGGCCGTGGTAGGCGGCGAGCATGAGGAGGGAGTCGCCCCGGTCGTTGGTGAGGTTGGCGGGCACACCGGCGTCGACGTAGGCGGCGAGCGTCTCGGCCTCGCCCGTCCGGGCCAGATCGAAGACCTTCGTGGCCAGTTCGATCACCTGGGGGTCGGGGGTTTCACTCATCGGTGGGGACCGCCTTCCGGAGTGTCTGTGCGGAATGAACCGACAGGTTACTGCCCGGAGCCGTAAGAGGAAGCGGAGAGTCCGGACAGTCCGGGGGCGGGGTGGTTGCCCGACATGAGCCAGTGCAGTGAAATACTTCACATTTCACTCATTTGCACCTTTTATCGCATAGATACTTTTCGTGATCCTGGAAGAACTCATGGTGACTGTCCCCACAAACCAGGAGAGTGCTCATGATTCTGTCCATGTCCGGCGTCGTACTGCTCGGAATCATCGTCTTCCTCTTCTTCCGGAAGGACGGACTCAAGGCGTCGCACGCGATCGTCTGCGCGCTCTTCGGCTTCTACCTCGCGGGAACCGCCATCGCCCCGAGCATCACGGCCGGCGGCGCCAGCCTCGCCGGCCTCCTGGGCGGGATCAAGTTCTGACGCCCGCCCATCCCTTCCGCACCCCACAGGAGACAGACGTGGCCCGGCTCCCCCTCACCCACCTGCTGCCCAGCGGCGGCGACCGGATCGCACGCGGGCGGGAGATGGCCCGCACGGCCGCGGACGGCGCCACCGACGTGCTCCATCCACTGATCACGATCGTCCGCGGACTGCGGACGATGGCCGCCTCGGGGCGCCGGCGATGGACGGGCATGCCCAAGGAGCGGCGCGGTCCCGCGCTGTTCCTGACCGCCGCCTGCCTCCTGCTGCTCGCCCTCGTCCCGTACGGGCCGCTGCTGACCCTGATCACGGTGATGGGCGTGGCCGGATGGAAGGGACGGGACCGCCCGCCCGTGCCGACCGGGCCCGACGAAGCGGAGGTACGGCGCCTCCAGTCCCTCTACGAGGCGCTCGTACCGCACTTCGCCGTGGCCGAGGACCCGAGCCCGCTCTTCACCCACGGCGGCGCGTGGAGCACCGCGTTCGCCGACCACGCCTTCGACAGCGGCGGACGGCTCACCCGGCTCCAGGTGACCTACCCGCCCTACTTCCCCGACGGCGAGCCCGCCGAGCGCGCCCGGATCGAGCAGCTTCTGCACGCCAAGTCCGGGCGCGGGCGCGAGTATCTCTTCGACTGGGACGAGGAGGGCAACCGGCTGCTGATGACGGTCCTGCCCCCGCTCCCCACCGACATCGCCGCCCAGCGTTTCGTCACGGCGCCGGGCGAGAGCGTCCTCGGCTTCACCGACGACGGCGCGGTGCCGCGCACCGTGCCCGTGACGACGGGCACCGGCCACCGGGACGCGCCGCCGGTGGTCTGGCGGACCGGGCCGCGCTCCACCGAACCGCATCTGCTGGTCGTGGGCCGTCCCGGCAGCGGCGCCACCGGTCTGCTGCGCTCGCTCGCGCTCCAGGCCCTGCCGTACGGCGACATCCTGGTCGTGGACGGCAGCGGGACCGGCGAGTTCGCCGCTCTGGCCGGGCGCAGGGGCGTGCTCGCCGTGGAGTGCGGGCTCGCCGGGGCGCTCGCCGGCCTCGAATGGGCCGCGCGCGAGACCGAACGGCGGCTGATCGACGCCAACCGCGCCCGCCAGTCCGGGCACCCCGACCCGGAGGACACCCGTCGTCCGCTGTGGATCCTGTGCGACCGGCCGGGCGTCTTCGGCCATCTCGCGGCGGCCGCAGGAAGGACCGATCCTCAGGACCTCCTCCAGGTGCCGCTGCGGCACGGCCGGGCCGCCCGGGTCACGGTCGTCGTCGCCGAACACCTCGACGCCCTGGACACGCTGAGCCAGGACGTGACGGCGCACACCCGCGCCCGGGTCGTCCTCGGGCCCGCCACGCCCGCGCAGGTGGAGGCGGTGCTCGGGGTACCGCCGCACACCACGCCCACGCCGGACGTCCCGCCCGGCCGGGGGTACGCACGGCTCGGCACGGCCCCGGTGCTCAGGCTCCAGGTCCCGGCCACGCCCGACCCGTACGACGAGGCGACGGGCGAGGCGCACCGGCGCGCCGTGCTGGATCTGCTGCCGCCCCGGCAGGACACCCGGCAGGCGTACGAGCGGGTGCCCGGGCAGGAGCCGGAGCGCGCCGCCGGGCAGGTTCCCGCGCCGGTGACCGCCGAGGGATGACCGCACCCCGGTGGCCGCCGAGGGATGACCGCGCCCGCCGTCAGGCGACGAAGGTGCGCGGCGCGTCGGTGCCCGTGGCCGCGCCCGTCTCCACCAGGCGTGCCGCCGCCGCCAGCCGGGCCGCGGCCTCCACGGCGACCGGGCCGCCGACGGTGAACGGCAGCCGTACGTACCCCTCGAACGCCCCGTCGACCCCGAAGCGGGGCCCCGAGGGCACCCGTACCCCGACCCGCTCGCCCATCTCGGCCAGCCGGGAGCCGGAGAGCCCGCCGGTGCGCACCCAGAGGGTCAGCCCGCCGTGCGGTACGTCGAACTGCCAGCCGGGCAGTTGCTCGCGCACCGCCGCCACCAGCGCGTCCCGGTTGTCGCGCGCCTGGGCGCGGCGCAGCGCGACGGCCTCCTCCCAGCCGCCGGTCCGCATCAGCCAGTTGACGGCGAGCTGTTCCAGCACCGGGGTGCCCAGGTCGGCGTAGGCGCGCGCCGAGACCAGGGAGCGGATGACATCGGGGGCGGCGCGCACCCAGCCGATCCGCATCCCCGCCCAGAAGGCCTTGCTGGCGGAGCCGACGGTGAGGACCGTACTGCCCGCCGGGTCGAAGGCGCAGACCCGGCGTGGCATGGCCACCTCCGGGTCGAGGCGCAGCTCGGACATGGTCTCGTCGACGACCAGGACGGTGCCCGCCGAGCGCGCCGCGTCGACGAGCCCGCGCCGCTGGTCCTCGTCGGCCAGCGCGCCCGTCGGGTTGTGGAAGTCGGCGACGACGTAGGCGAGCCGGGGCGCCGCGTCCCGCAGCACCTGGCGCCAGCGGCCGAGGTCCCAGCCGGTCAGCCCCTCGGCCATGGCGACGGGCACCAGCCGGGCGCCCGCCTCGCGCATGAGCTGGAGGATGTTGGCGTAGCTGGGCGACTCCACGGCGATCCGTTCGCCGCGGCCCGCGAAGAGATGGCAGATCGCGTCGATCGCGCCCATGGCGCCGGTGGTGACCATGATCTGTTCGGGCATGGTCGGCACGCCCAGCGCCGTGTAGCGGTCGGCGAGCATCTGGCGCAGGGCCGGGAGTCCCGCCGGGTAGTCGCCGTGGGTGTGGGCGTACGGCGCCAGTTCCTCCAGCGCCCCTTGGACGCCCCGGGTGAGCCAGGGCTCGGGGGCCGGCAGCGCGGCCGTGCCGAGGTCGATGACGGAGCCGAGCGACTCGGGCGGCAGGGGTTCGAGGCCGCGCGCGGGCAGCGGGTGCCCCGCCGGTACGGCCGTCCAGCTTCCCGCGCCCCTGCGGGACTCCAGGAAGCCCTCGGCGCGCAGCGCCTCGTAGGCGGCGGCCACGGTCGTACGGCTCACTGAGAGGGCGAGCGCCAGTTCACGTTCGGCGGGGAGGCGGGCGGCGACGGCGACGCGGCCTTCGAGGACGAGCAACCGGATGCCGTCGGCGAGCGCCCGGTAGGCGGGCGGGCGGCGGCTGCCGGGGCCGGCGGGCCGGGGCTGCTGGGCTTGGAGCTGCCGGGCGAGTTGAGGCGCTCCGACCGCCGAGGTCCACTGCACCATGGAAATCAGTCCACCTTCCCGGAATTGGACCTGGTTGCCCTCTGCTTACCCACCACAGAGTGGCATGCATCAGTCCACCATTGCATCAAGGGACGGCATCGTGTCCATCACCTCCGGTCTCCGGACCCCCCATCTGCCCCGTCGGCTCTGCCAGCTCTACGCGGGTCTCGCGCTGTACGGCGCGAGTGCGGCACTGCTGGTGCGCGGGGGCCTGGGGCTGGAGCCGTGGGGCGTGCTGCACCAGGGGCTCGCCGAGCTGACCGGGCTCTCCATGGGGGTCGTCGCGATCATCGTGGGGGCGGCCGTGCTGCTGCTCTGGATACCGATCAGGCAGCGGCCGGGGCTGGGCACGGTCTCCAACGTCTTCGCCGTGGGGCTGGCGATCGACGCGACGCTCGCCCTGGTCCCCGAGGCGCACGGGCTGCCCGCCAGGATCGCGCTGCTGGTCGCCGGGATCGTGCTCAACGGGGCGGCCACCGGGCTCTACATCGCGGCCCGGTTCGGTCCGGGTCCGCGGGACGGTCTGATGACCGGGCTGCACCGGCTGACGGGCCGCTCGGTGCGGCTGGTCCGTACGGCGATCGAGGTGGCCGTCGTCGCCACCGGGTTCGCCCTCGGCGGCTCGGTGGGCATCGGTACGGTGGCGTACGCGCTGGCCATCGGGCCCCTGGCCCAGCTCTTCCTGCGGGTCTTCGCCATCCCCGCGGCGGACAACGGCCCCGCGGTGGTCGCCACCGGGTCACCGGAAGGCGCCATACTGCGGCGGTGACGCGCGAACTCCACCCCTATCTGGTCCGGGCCGGCGCGGGCCGTCCTGGCCCCATCCCCTTCGCCCATCGCGGCGGCGCCGCGGACGGCCTGGAGAACACGGCCGCCGCGTTCCGCCGGGCGGCCGGCCTCGGCTACCGCTATTTCGAGACCGATGTGCACGCCACCTCGGACGGCCGACTCGTCGCCTTCCACGATCCGGCGCTGGACCGGGTGACCGATGCCCGGGGCGCCATCGCGGAGCTGCCGTGGCACGAGGTGCGCCGGGCCAGGGTGGCGGGCCGTGAACCGCTGCCGCTCTTCGCCGAGCTGCTGGAGGAGTTCCCCGAGGCCCGCTGGAACGTGGACATCAAAGCGGCGCCCGCCCTGGCCCCGCTGGTCGAGCTGATCCGCGCGACCGGGAGCTGGGACCGGGTGTGTGTCGGCTCGTTCTCCGAGGCCAGGGTGGCCCGCGCGGCCGGCCTCGCGGGCCCCCGTCTCGCCACCTCGTACGGGGTACGGGGCGTGACGGCCCTGCGGCTGCGCTCGTACGGGATCCCCGTCCCGGTGCGTGGCGGCGCCGTGTGCGCGCAGGTCCCCGAGGCGCAGTACGGCGTGCGGGTGGTGGACGAGCGCTTCGTACGAACGGCGCACGCCCGGGGCCTTCAGGTCCATGTCTGGACGGTCAACGATCCCGCGCGGATGGAAGCGCTTGTCGATCTCGGCGTGGATGGCATCATGACTGATCAACTGGAAACGCTGCGCTCGGTGTTGACCGCACGGGGAGCCTGGCAGTAGTGCTCGTGTGGGCACCGGCGGCCGGGTGCGGCGTCCGCACGGGGAGAGCGAGGCAGCGCGGGTGACCGCTGACACGGTGGAACGGGCCGACGGGGCGAGCTCCCTCAGGCGTGAGCAGCACGGCTGGTACTTCTACGATTTCGCGTGCTCGGTCTATTCGACGAGCGTGCTCACCGTCTTCCTCGGCCCCTATCTGACGTCGGTGGCGAAGAACGCCGCCGACGCCGAGGGCTTCGTCCATCCGCTGGGCGTTCCGGTGCGCGCGGGCTCGCTCTTCGCGTACGCGGTCTCCGTCTCGATCGTGGTGGCGGTGCTGGTGATGCCGCTGGTGGGCGCGGTGGCGGACCGTACGGGGCGCAAGAAGCCGCTGCTCGCGGCGGCGGCGTACGTCGGGGCGACGGCCACGACCTGCATGTTCTTCCTCGACGGGGACCGCTATCTGCTGGGCGCGCTGCTGCTGGTCGTGGCGAACGCCGCGCTCGCGGTCTCGATGGTGCTCTACAACGCGTATCTGCCGCAGATCGCGGAGCCGGACGAGCGCGACGCGGTCTCCTCGCGGGGCTGGGCCTTCGGCTACACCTCGGGCGCGCTGGTCCTCGTCCTCAATCTGGTGCTCTACACCGGGCACGACAGCTTCGGCGTCTCCGAGTCGACGGCGGTACGGATCTGTCTGGCCTCGGCGGGGCTCTGGTGGGGTGCCTTCACGCTCGTACCGCTGCGGCGGCTGCGCGACCGCGCGGTGGAGCGGAGCGGCGAGGGGGCGGTGGGCACCGGCTGGCGGCAGCTCATGGCCACGCTGCGGGACATGCGCCGCCATCCGCTGACGCTCTCCTTCCTGCTCGCGTATCTGATCTACAACGACGGCATCCAGACGGTGATCTCCCAGGCGTCGATCTACGGCTCGGAGGAGCTGGGCCTGGATCAGACGACTCTGATCACCGCCGTGCTGCTGGTCCAGATCCTGGCGGTGGCCGGCGCGCTGGGGATGGGCCGGATGGCCCGGGTGTACGGGGCCAAACGCGTCATCCTGGGCTCGCTGGCCGTCTGGACGCTGATCCTCGCGGCGGGGTACTTCCTGCCCGCCGGGGTGCCGGTCGCGTTCTATCTGATGGCCGCGGCGATCGGTCTGGTCCTGGGCGGCAGCCAGGCGCTGTCCCGCTCGCTCTTCTCCCATCTGGTGCCGAGCGGCAAGGAGGCCGAGTACTTCTCCGCGTACGAGATGAGCGACCGGGGGCTGAGCTGGCTGGGGCCGCTGGTGTTCGGCCTCGCGTTCCAGCTCACCGGGAGCTACCGGGATGCGATCATCTCGCTGGTGGTCTTCTTCGTGATCGGATCCGTGCTGCTGGCGCGGGTGCCGGTCAAGGCGGCGATCGCCGCCGCGGGGAACCCCGTACCGGACCGGATTTAGGCGTTGAAGTGAAAGGGCGGTAGTGTACGCGTTTGGCCTGCCAGGCGGACCGTTACTGCGTACTCGCCCAATGAAATCGCTGGGTGACATCTCCTGTGAGATGTGACAAACCGGGCGCCGGTGGGTACGCAACCCTTGATAAGCAGCGGCACGACGGACGAGGCACGACCCGCAACGGGAATCTTTACCGCCGACCGAACGTTGACCGGATGACGACGACAGCGACACCTGTCCTGTGGGCGACAAGCCCGGGAGGCACGATTCATGAGTGAGCGAGCTCTCCGCGGCACGCGACTCGTGGTGACCAGCTACGAGACGGACCGCGGCATCGATCTGGCCCCGCGCCAGGCGGTGGAGTACGCATGCCAGAACGGCCATCGATTTGAGATGCCGTTCTCGGTAGAGGCGGAAATTCCGCCGGAGTGGGAGTGCAAGGCGTGTGGCGCCCAGGCACTCCTGGTGGACGGGGATGGCCCCGAAGAGAAGAAGGGCAAGCCTGCGCGCACGCACTGGGACATGCTCATGGAGCGGCGCACACGCGAGGAGTTGGAGGAAGTGCTGGCCGAGAGGCTGGCGGTCCTGCGCTCCGGCGCCATGAACATCGCTGTGCACCCTCGGGACAGCCGGAAGTCCGCCTGACCCCGTAGAACGCGCCGCACACGACAAGCGCACAACAGCACACGCCGCGGGCCGCGTCACACGAACTGTGTGACGCGGCCCGCGGCGTGTTGTCGCCAGGTGCGTACGGTCAGGGGGTCAGCGGCGGGCGCGGGCCCTCGTCCTCGGGGCGCGGCGCCGGCGTACCGTCCTCCTTGATGACCTCGCCCTGCACGACCTTGCCGTCGGGCTGACGCATCCGGGCCTGCTGGAAGGCGTCGCCGAGGGTGCCAGGACCCGCCGCGCGCATACGGCGCTCCAGCGACCGTTCCGCGTACCGGCCGAGCGTCGTCCGTACGGGCGGCAGGAGCAGCAGCAGGCCCAGTACGTCGGTGATCAGCCCGGGGAGCATGATCAGCAGGCCGCCGAGCATGAGGAAGCCGTTGCCGGTGGAGCCGGTGGCCTCCTCGGGCGCGGCGGCTCCGGGGTTCTGCTGCCGCTGCAGGGTCTCGGTGAGGTTCCGGAACGCGCGGCGCCCGGCGCTCTTCATCACGACGGCGCCGAGCACGACCGCGCCCACGAGCAGCAGCAGGACAAGGAAGCCGCCGGCGGCCTCCGCCACCACGGTCAGCAGCCAGATCTCCAGCACCAGCCAGACGGCTACGGCGAGGGGGACGAGGGTGCGGGCGCGTGAGCGCTTGGGAACGGGCCGGGGCGATTGCGCGGTCGTCATGCTTCCAGTGTGCCTGGGCGCGCACCGTTACGGCGTACGGGGGCGGGCCCTGACGATCATGAGGACCCGGACGGCGGGAAGGTCAGGCCGCGGGGCCGGACGGTCCGGCGGGTTTGCGGCCCAGCAGCCGGTTCGCCCGGGACTCGACGCCCCAGGCGGTGACCCGCCAGAGCGCCTCGACCAGGATGTCCTTGCTCATCTTGGAATCGCCCAGTTCACGCTCGACGAAGGTGATGGGCACCTCGACCACATGGCAGCCCGCCTCGGCAGCGCGGCGGGCCAGATCGACCTGGAAGCAGTAGCCCTGGGAGGAGACGTCGTCCAGACCGATCTCTTCCAGGGTCTCCTTGCGGAAGGCCCGGTAGCCGCCGGTGACGTCACGGAACGGGACGCCGAGCAGGACCCGTGAGTAGGTGCTGCCGCCCCGGGAGATCATCTGCCGGGTCCTGGGCCAGTTGACGACGCGCCCGCCCGGCACCCAGCGCGAACCGAGCACGAGATCGGCGCCCTTGAGCGCGGTCAGCAGACGGGGCAGTTCCTCGGGCTGGTGGGAGCCGTCGGCGTCCATCTCGACGAGGACTCCGTAGCCGTGCTCCATGCCCCAGCGGAATCCGGCCAGATAGGCGGCGCCGAGCCCTTCCTTGCCCTTGCGGTGCAACACCTTGACCTGGCTGTCCCCGGCCGCCAGCTCGTCGGCGATCTTGCCGGTGCCGTCGGGGCTGTTGTCGTCGGCGATGAGGATGTCGGCCGCCGGTACCGCGGCGCGCACGCGGGAGACGATCGGCGTGATGTTCTCGGCCTCGTTGAAGGTCGGGATGATCACCAAGGCTGTACCGAGCGGGCCGTACCGCCTCTGGCCACCGTCGTTCACTGCTGCCCCTTCATCGCCGTACGCAGACGCCTCAGCTTAGCGAGCGGACAGGGGCCTCCGAGCACGACGGGGGCCCGGTGTCGGACGAGTTGACCGGTGATGTCCGGAGATGACGGAAGGAACCGCCGAACCGATGCCCCGCACCCGAGCGTGAACGCACGGGGCACGCACTGCGGACCGGGACCCGGCGTCCTTCGGGCCGACCTGGGACCCGCTGGCTGCGGATCGACCGAAAGCCGTTGTCTACTGAACGCCGGGGCCCCGTCCGGGTCACACCTGCCGGCCGGCGGAAACCTTCCCTCGCCCCCGAGACGCGGGCGCTGGACCTGGCTCCCAGTGGCGGTGCGCCGGTGCGGCACACCGCCCCATGGCCCAGCGGCGTTCGACGACGTGCGTGGAGGTTGCCGGACGGACGTCCTGTGGTGGACCCGGCCGAACCTACCCGCCGGTGGAGGCTCACTGTCAATACCCATTTGACCTGCGATGTTGACCAGAAACACCAGGTCAGTGCGGAAGATCCGCAGGTCGCGGCAGAGGCCGGTAAGCATCGACCGGCGGTACGAAATGTCCCTACGTCACTCGTTCGGGCTCACGAACACGGTACGCCCGGCGACAACGGTCCGCAGGCATACGGGCAGCGGGCGCCCCGGCGTGAGATCCGGCAGACCCGGCGTCCCGGAGCGCGGATCCGTGGACCAGCGCGCCACCCGGTCGTCGGGCGCCTGGACCACCAGCTCCTCGGTGCGCCAGAGCGCGTAGTCGGCCGGGGCGCCCGGCACCAGCGTCCCCGCGTCGTCACGGCCGACGGCCCGCCAGCCGCCCCGGGTGTGGGCGGTGAACGCGGCCCGTACGGAGATCCGGTGGCCGGGGGTGCGATGGAAGGCGGCGGCCCGCACGGTCCCCCACGGGTCGAGCGGGGTGACCGGACTGTCGGAGCCGAGGGCCAGCGGCACCCCGGCGCGCAGCAGCGCCGCGTACGGGTTGAGGGTACGGGCCCGCTCGACGCCGAGCCGGCGCGCGTACATGCCCTCGTCGCCGCCCCAGACCGCGTCGAAGGCGGGCTGGACGGAGGCGGTGAGCCCGAGTTCGGCGAAGGCGGCGACGGTCTCCGGGGTGAGCATCTCGGCGTGTTCGACGCGGTGCCTGGCCGCCCGGATCCGCGCCAGGCCGAGCCGCTCGGCGGCGGCCCGCACCCCGGCCACGACGGTGCTGATCGCGGCGTCGCCGATGGCGTGGAACCCGGCCTGGAGCCCCGCCTCGGTGCACGCCGCGACATGGGCGGACACCGCGGCGGCGTCCAGGTGCGCGGCACCGGTGTGGGCGGCGTCGGCGTACGGCTCGTGCAGGGCGGCGGTGTGCGAGCCGAGCGAGCCGTCCACGAACAGATCGCCCGCGGCGCCCGCCGCCCCCAGCTCCCGGACGCGCCGGGCGCCCTTCTCGTCCCCGACCTGCTCCGCCCAGTAGCCGTGGATCCGCGGCCCCGCCTCGTCCCGGGCGAGCGCCAGCAGCGCGGTGAAGTCCTCCTCGTCGGAGATCTCGGGCCCCGCGCACTCGTGGAGCGTGCCGATCCCGAGGGAAGCGGCCCGGTCGCGGGCCGCGCGCTGCGCCTCGGTGCGCTGACGGCCACTGACGGCCCCGTGGGCGGCCTCGCGTACGACGTGGTGGGCGGAGTCCGTCAGAGGCCCCTCGGGGCGGTAGCCGGCCAGGGAGGTGACGCCGGGGACCAGATCGAGCAGGGCCGTGGTCACGACGGCCGAGTGCACATCGACCCGCGGCAGATAGAGCGGCCGGCCACCGGCCGCGTCGTCCAACTCGCCCCGCGTGGGCGCCCGCCGCTCGGGCCAGCGCTCGGCGTCCCATCCGTGCCCGAGCAGGATCCGCTCGTCCGGGCGCGCGGCACTGTGCGCCCGGACGAGCGCGAGCGCCTCCGCGAGACTGGCGGCACCGGACAGATCCAGCCCGGTGAGGGCGAGACCGGTCGCCGTGGTGTGCACATGGGCATCGGTGAACGCGGGCGTGACGAGCGCACCGTCCAGATCGACCACCTCATCGGCCCCGGCGACGAACGAATCCGCGGCACCCTCGGATCCCACCCAGGAGACATGCCCTCGCTCGACGAGCATCGCGGTGGCGAAGGGATCGGCGGGGCTGTGGACTTCTCCACGGCGCAGAAGCACGGTGCGGTGGTCGGCCTGGGAGCCAGTGCGGTCACTCATGAGCACCAGTCTGCCTGCTTTTTTTGAGGGCTCGGTTCGCCTCCGGGGCGCCTTGTGCCACTGTCGACGGTCGACCGTGCTCGGCCCCTCGTTCCTCGGGGCCTGCGCGCACAGGTTCGTGAGGAACGAACGAATCGAGCACGGTCGACCGTCGGCGCCGACATAAAGCGCCCCGGAGGCGAACGAGCCCTCTAAAAAGAAGGCGGCCGGGATTCGTAGGGGGTGGAGAGGACCACCGTCGTGCGGGTGGAGACGCCTGCCAGGGAGCGGATCCGGGTGAGGAGGTGTTCGAGTTCCAGCGGGGTGGGGACCCGGACCTTGAGGATGTAGTTCTCGTCGCCGGCCACGCTGTGGCACGCCTCGATCTCCGGGATGCCGGAGAGCCGTTCCGCGATGTCGTCGGGGGCGCTGGGGTCGAAGGGTTTGACGGAGATGAACGCGGTGAGGGGCAGGCCGACCGTCTCCGGGTCGACCACGGCGGCGTAGCCGCGGATCACTCCGCGCTGCTCCAGGCGGCGTACGCGCTGATGTACCGCCGAGGTGGACAGGCCTGTGGCCTTGCCCAGGTCGGTGTAGCTCATCCGGCCGTCCTTGACGAGCAATTCCACGATCTGACGATCCAGCTCCTCCATGTGGATCAACCTATTGCCCCAGGGGCGTTCCGGCACAGTCGGGCCGGTGCCGCGGCCTGGCGGAGGGGCCGCTTCCGCACGCATCTGCGGGTGGCATGTGACGAAGACCACATACCTGTGGCCGGGTCCACCGAGACCTTACGGTTACCTGGCGCGCGCGACGGGAAGTGCTTGCTGTGGTCGAGACCACAGCAGCCTGGTCGGCCCATCCGAGGGGGAATGTCTCCATGCAGAGCCTGAAGCACGCCGGACGTACCGAGCCGGTCCCCGTCGACCTCGACGAGAGTGACGAGATCGACTCCTACGACACCTTCGAGATGTTCCGGGTCGTCTGCCCGGACTGCGTGCAGCCGATCGCGCTGCTCGCCGACGAGGACACCCTGCCGGAGCACGCGCTGTGCCCGACCCCGTGGAACCCGTTCGTGCTGTCGGTGTGTGCCGGTACGGGCCGCGCCGCGTCCGAGGCGCGGCCCGCCGACTCGTCGTACGAGGCCCAGGAGCAGGAGACCGCGCTGCTGCTGACGCTGCCCCAGGGGCTCGACTGGCGTACGCAGCCCTTCTCGCACGTCGGCGGTCCGGGCTCGCGCCCGTTCAAGGTGCCGACGATGCAGCGGCACGCCGCCTGAGGTTCCGTCAGCGGGTCTCCGGACCCGCGAGATGGCGTGCGATCACCATCCGCTGGATCTGGTTGGTGCCTTCGACGATCTGGAGCACTTTCGCCTCGCGCAGATAGCGCTCCGCCGGGAAGTCTGCCGTGTAGCCGTAGCCGCCGAGTACCTGTACGGCGTCGATGGTGACCTGCATGGCCATGTCGGTGCAGAACAGCTTGGCCATGGCGGCCTGTTGGGAGAAGGGCCGTCCCGTGTCGCGCAGCCGCGCCGCGGCGAGGTAGAGCGCGCGTCCGGCCTCGATGCGGGTGGCCATGTCGGCGAGCAGGAAGCGCAGCCCCTGGAAGTCCGCGACGGGCCTGCCGAACTGCCGCCGTCCGGTGGCGTATGCGACGGCCTCGTCCAGGGCGGCCTGGGCGACGCCGACGGCGCAGGCGGCGATGCCGAGGCGTCCCGAGTCGAGCGCGGAGAGCGCGATCGTGAAGCCCTGCCCCTCGTCGCCGATCCGGCGGTCGTCGGTCACGCGTACGCCGTCGAAGTGGAGTTGGGCGGTGGGCGAGCCCTTCATGCCCATCTTCTTCTCGGGCGGGGCCGCGTTCAGTCCGGGCGCGTCGCCGGGTACGAGGAACGCGGTGATGCCGCGTGGGCCGTCCGCGCCGGTACGGGCGAGCACGGTGTAGAAGTCCGCGATCCCGCCGTGGGTGATCCATGCCTTGGTGCCGGTGAGGACCCAGTGGTCGCCGTCCCGTACCGCCTTCGTACGGAGCGAGGCGGCGTCGGAGCCCGAGGCGGGTTCGGAGAGGCAGTACGCGCCGAGCAGGCCGCCGCCCAGCATCTCGGGGAGGAGTTCGGTCTGCTGGTCCTTGCTGCCGTAGCCGGCGAGGGCGTGGCAGGCGAGGGTGTGGACGCTGACGCCGAGGCCCACGGTGAGGCGGACGGCGGCGAGTTCTTCGAGGACCTGGAGGTAGACCTCGTAGGGCTGACCCCCGCCGCCGAGGGCGGTGTCGTAGGGGAGGGCGAGCAGGCCGGAGGCGGAGAGCAGACGGAAGAGTTCGCGCGGGAAGTGCCCGGCGTCCTCCTCCTCGGCGGCCTTCGGGGCGATCTCCCGCCGGCTGATGTCGCGTACGAGGGCGACGAGGTCCTGGGCCTCCTCGGTGGGCAACAGACGGTCCACCGTTCGCGGGGCGCGGTCGGACATGGCGGCGCTCTCCTCCCTGTCGGGCACTGCGACGGTCGCGCGCGGGGTGTGGGCGGCGCCGTCTGCGTGGGGTCCGGGGAGGTCCCCGGACCGTCGTACCTGCCTCACTGATGCTGCCCTCCCGGATCGCGGCAGGGTCTGATCAGAAGCTGTGGCGCGTCGAGTATGCCTGATCGGAGGGCCCGCGTCACGGGTCGATGATCATGTGCCCGGCGTGGCCCGGGGCGGTCGGAGGCGGTACCGGACGGGGCCCGGGGCGACATCGGATTGGTCCGCACCATTGACCCCAGTGGTCTAGTCCTTCTAACGTCCCCTCCTGAAGCCCGCTTCACCAGCCCATCCCAACTCGCCTGACATCTCTGCCCAGTCGGCGCCATGGCAGGCCCTTCCCCCATACCAGTGCTTCCTGCTTCCTCTCCCCCACGAGGAGACTTCATGCTCAGGTTCCACCGTTCCCGCACCCGTTTCCGGGCGCTGACCGCCGCCGCGTGCACCGCCGTTCTCGGGGTGACCCTGCTCTCCGGGGCGGGCACTGCCACGGCCGGCGAGACCTCCCCCGCGCCGGCCGCACCCGCTGCCGCGCCGGCCGCAGCGGCCGGGGACAAGGTCATCGGATACTTCACCAACTGGGGTGTCTACGACCGTAATTACCACGTCAAGAACATCGAGACGTCCGGCTCGGCCGGCAAGCTCACGCACATCAACTACGCCTTCGGCAATGTCACCGGCGGCAAGTGCGCCATCGGCGACTCGTACGCGGACTACGAGAAGGCGTACACCGCCGACCAGAGCGTGGACGGCGCCGCCGACACCTGGGACCAGCCGCTGCGCGGCAACTTCAACCAGCTGCGCAAGCTCAAGGCGATGCACCCCGGCCTCAAGGTGATCTGGTCCTTCGGCGGCTGGTCCTGGTCCGGCGGTTTCGCGGAGGCGGCGAAGAACCCGGCGGCGTTCGCGCAGTCCTGCCGCGCCCTGGTGGAGGACCCGCGCTGGGCCGATGTGTTCGACGGGATCGACATCGACTGGGAGTACCCGAACGCCTGCGGGCTGACCTGTGACAGCAGTGGCCGGGACGCCTTCAGGAACATGGCGGCGGAGCTGCGTGGCGCGTTCGGCTCCGACCTGGTGACGGCGGCGATCACCGCCGACGGCACGGACGGCGGGAAGATCGACGCCGCGGACTACGCGGGCGCCGCGCAGTACCTCGACTGGTACAACCCGATGACGTACGACTTCTTCGGCGCCTTCGCCGCGCAGGGCCCCACAGCCCCGCACTCGCCGCTGACCTCGTACGCGGGCATCCCGACGCAGGGCTTCGACTCGGACACCGCGATCTCCAAGCTCAAGAGCATCGGCGTCCCGTCCGAGAAGCTGCTGCTGGGCATCGGCTTCTACGGGCGCGGCTGGTCCGGCGTCTCCCAGGCGGCGCCGGGCGGCACCGCGACGGGCGCGGCACCGGGGAAGTACGAGGCGGGCATCGAGGACTACAAGCTCCTGAAGGACCGCTGCCCGGCCAACGGCACGGTCGGCGGCACCGCGTACGCCTTCTGCGGCGACCAGTGGTGGAGCTACGACACCCCGGCCACGATCGCCGGGAAGATGGCGTACAAGGACCAGCAGGGCCTGGGCGGCACCTTCTTCTGGGAGCTGAGCGGCGACACCGCGAACGGTGAGCTGATCAAGGCCATCAACTAGAACATGCGTACTGGAACATCGCGTCGGAACATCGTGTGACGCAGGACCCCGGGAACGCGCCGGGGGCGGGGCGCCCGATCGGCCCCCGCCCCCGGCGTCCCCGTCTCCGGGTCCCGTGACCGGCTACGGCGTGTCCGGTCCCGGGCCGTGGCCCGTGAAGGGGATCCAGTCGAGGTCCTGGGGCGGCGCCGGGCACTCCGGCGCGAACTCCTCGATGGTGTTGAGCGTGTGGCGCAACATCCTGACGAGCAGATCTCGGGGGATCTCCCGCTGCAACTCGTCCCGGTGCTCCAGCCATTCGAGCGTGAGCCACTCGACGCTGCTGAGCCAGCCGAGCAGGGCGAGCCGTGCGATCGGCGGGATGTCCTGGTGGCCGTATGCGCCTTGGGCGACCGTGGCGACCAGGCCGGTCCTCACCGCGTCGCGGATCGCCTGGACCTGGGTGTCGAAGCCGACGCCACCGGTGATGATGGTGCGGTAAGCCGACTCGTTGTACTGGGCGAAGCGCAGATAGGCCTCGACGGTGCGCTGCACCCGCTGGGTGCGCGGCAGTTCGGCGCCGCCGGAGGCGAGCGAGACGAGTTCGGCGACCGAGTCCTCGACAATGGCGAGATAGTAGCCGCGCTTGTTCTTGAAGTAGTAGTAGATCAGTCCCTTGGCGACCCCCGCGTGCTGGGCGATGTCGTCCATCGACAGCGCGTCGTACGAGGTGTCGGCAAACAACTTCCGGCCGGTTGCGATGAGTTCGGAGCGCCGTACCTGTGATCGCAGGGACGGTCCACGCTGTTGACTACGATTCAAATTCGCGTCCTGGTCTCCGGCTGCCACGGTGTTCCCGCAGGAATTCCCGCAGTATTGCAGAGATGACGCGCGGTCCCGCGGTGTGGTCAGAGAAGACCCGTGTGGCTGACGAGGACGGCGACCAGGACGACCAGGGTCCAGCCGAGCAGGTGCTCCAGAAGCTCGGGTCCGTCGTCCTTGGGGCCTCCGGTACGGGCCCGCTCGCGGGCGCGGCCGAGCGTGGTGGCGAATGATGCGGTGGCAGTCATGGACATCTCGTTCAGTCGTACGGCGGTGGATGTCCCCCCGGGGTCACCACCGGGGCGGTGACCCGACCAATGTGCCGGAGAAACCGGCCTCCGGGTAGAGACGTACGTCACCGGCCCGCCGGTCCGTCGTGTCCGGGCGTACGAGGACGGGGCCGGCCGCCCCGTCCTGTGGTCCACACCACACTCCGGTTTTGCCGAACCCGCAAAATTCTTGCGGGCGCCGTGAGCCCGCCCGAATGATCGTGGTACCGAAGCACCACCGATCGAGGAGCAGTGATGTCAGCGATGCCGACGGCACACCCGGATGTGAAGCACCGGCTGGTGGAGGTTCCCGGCGGCCGGATCCATGTCGCGGAACAGGGCACCGGGCCGCTGGTCCTGCTCGTCCACGGCTTTCCCGAGTCCTGGTACTCCTGGCGCCACCAGCTTCCGGCGCTGGCCGCCGCCGGGTACCGTGCGGTCGCCGTCGACGTGCGCGGCTACGGGCGCTCGTCGAAGCCGGCCGATGTGGCGGCGTACCGGATGCTCGCCCATGTCTCCGACAACGCCGGTGTGGTGCGCGCCCTCGGCGAGGAGAGCGCGGTGGTCGTCGGCCATGACTGGGGCTCCCCCATCGCCGCCAACTCCGCGCTGCTCAGGCCCGATGTCTTCACCGCCGTGGGGCTGATGAGCGTCCCGTACTCCCCCAGGAACGGGTTCCGGCCGAGCGACGCCTTCGGGATGATCGGCGGGGACGAGGAGTTCTACGTCAGTTACTTCCAGCGGCCGGGCCGTGCGGAGGCGGAGATCGAGCCGGATGTACGGGGATGGCTGGCCGGGTTCTACGCCGGGCTGTCGGCCGACACGATGCCGGAGAACAAGGACAGCCTCTTCTTCGTGCCCAAGGGCGGGAAGCTCTCCGACCGTTTCCCGTCCGGGCCGCTGCCCTCCTGGCTGTCGGAGGCCGATCTCGACCTCTACGCGGGCGAGTTCGAGCGGACCGGGCCGACCGGGGCGCTGAACCGCTACCGCAACGTCGACCGGGACTGGGAGGACCTCGCCGCGTGGGACGGGGCGCCGATCCGTCAGCCGTCGCTCTTCATCGGCGGCACGCTCGACGCGTCCACCACCTGGATGGCGGACGCCATCGCGAACTACCCCACCACGCTGCCGGGCCTGGTCTCCTCGCACCTCCTCGAAGGCGTCGGCCACTGGGTGCAGCAGGAGCGGGCGGACGAGGTCAACGGGCTCCTGGTGGAGTGGCTGCGCTCGCTGCCCGCGTCCTGACCCCGTCCGCGGCGCGCCGTCAGAGCAGACCGACCGCCCGTAGTTCCCGGCACTGCGCGGCGGACGGCTTCGCGGGCCAGTAGACGTAACAGACCCCGCCGGTGCCGGAGGCGACCTTGCCGGACGCGTTGTACCGCTTGGTGCGGAGCCAGATCGTCTCCCACTCGGCGCGGCGGTAGACCCGGCGTACGGCCGTGTTGCTCGGCGAGGCGGGGTCGTTGGCGATCACGTCGCCCTCGGGTGTGAAGCCGATGACCGTCATCAGGTGGCCGGAGGTGCCGTAACCCGCCCCCGTCAGCTCCTCCTTGAGGAAGGACTGCGAGGTGATGACGGGGATGCCCGCGCCCACCAGCGTCTCCACGTCGGCGAGCGAGCCGAGCCGGGTGACGGCGGAGCTCATGTCCCGGTACGTGGCGGCGTAGGCGGCGTTGAAGGGCCAGTTGCCGCAGCCCTCGTACTGGTAGTCGAAGGTGAACCGGGCCGCGTGGCACACCTGCGGATCGTCGAAGTCCGGGTTCACCCAGGCCAGTTCGTCGGCGGTGGGGACGCGCCCCCAGTACTCGATGATCATCTGCGAGGAGGTGGGGCTGCACCAGGCCTCGCCGCCGTTGTCGTACTCGGGGTACTGCCCGATGTGCGTGTTCTGCGAGTAGCGCGGCACGGTCAGCTCGCGCGCGAGCCCCGGCGTGGAGGCCGGGACGGTGAACCGGTCCGGGATGTCGGAGGCCATCGCGCCGACCCGGTGGACCACCGGGGTGAGACCGCTGCCCGGGGTGCGGTAGAGGGTGAGGCGCAGCCGGTACGAGACGAGGCGCGTCCCGGTCGACGCGTCGTCCACCGCGAAGGTGTCCGTCCAGACGGTGCTGCGGCCGTCGCTCTGGTCGTCCAGCGAGGTGCGCCGGATGTCGCCGTCCCCGTCGCCCGAGGTCCAGCGGCCCATCACGTACCACGGGGTGTCGGTGCCGTCGGCGTACTGCCCGCGCAGTTCGACCTGGAGCCAGGTGCCCGCCGGGGTCCGCGCGTTCCAGGAGGCGATCACCTCGGTGGCGGGGACCTTCGAGCGGTGGAGGGGTGAGGTCCAGGTGGCGTACTCCCACGTGGCGCTCTTCCCGGTGTGCGGGTCGGTGTAGCCGGTGGATCCCGCGGGGGCGCCGATGACCAGCGAGGGCCGGGCGCCGGAGACGGCGCGGACGCCGTCGGCGGTACCGGCCCGCCAGTCGGCGTACGAGGTCCAGAACGCGTTGTCCACGAGCGGCTGCGCCGGGGCGCCGGGGACCGCCGCCGCTCCGGCCGGCAGGGCGGCGCCCGCCCCGGTGGCCGCGGTGGCCGCGAGCGCGGCGGCGAGAACGGTTCTGCGCGAGGGGGGACGGGTCATGGGAACCTCCGGTCGACGGGCGGGGAGAGACGGAGAGGCGCGGACGGGAAGAGGCGGAGGGAGCCGAAGGAGCGTGCGGCGGCGGGAGGGTGACGGGTCGACAGTGGTCCACTATCCCGGCTCCCGGCGGGCTTCTGCCAGCGATTCGCACCGCGTCGGCCGAGCAATATTGGTCTCCACCAGTGGCATGACCTGCGGTGGCCGGGCACCGGACACCGCCAGGACCCTTCCGGCTCGTAGGCTGGGCCGTATGGACGACCTCACCGCCCTGGCCGCGCGGCTGCGCGCTCTGCCGCCCTCCTGCGGTCCGGTGCGGCTGATCGCGGTGGACGGCCACGCCGGATCCGGCAAGAGCACCTTCGCGGCGCGGCTCGCGGCGGCGCTCGGCGGCGCGCCCGTGCTGCGGCTGGACGACGTGGCGAGCCACGAGGAGCTGTTCGCGTGGGTGCCCCGGCTGACGGCGCAGGTCATCGAGCCGTTCACGCGTGGCGCGACCGCGCGCTACACGCCGTACGACTGGACGCTGCGCCGCTTCACCGCGCCGCGCGCGCTGCCCGCCGCCCCCGTGGTTCTCGTGGAGGGGGTCGGGGCCGGCCGGCGGGCGCTGCGGCCGTATCTCGCCGGGCTGTTCTGGATGGAGCGGAGCGCCGAGGAGTCCTGGGAGCGGGGGCGCCGCCGGGACGGAGAGGCGCAGTCCGCCTTCTGGGACGGTTGGACAGTGGCGGAGACACGCCATTTCGCGACGGACCCGTCTCGTCCCTTTTCCGACGCTCTGGTACGAGAGGGGCAGGAGGGGTATGTGATGAGCCCGATGCCTCACGCGACCGCGAGGCAGGACCAAACCATTACCCACCGTGACCGCCCGAGGCCACCATACTGAGCAGTCGGAAATCGACGCGCGCAGAGTGCCCAACTCGGCTTGACCAGCGGGCAGGGCAGGTCTTACGTTCTTAATGTGCGGCTTTTCGGAGCCGCCGCAGACGCGAAGCCCCCGGTTGTTCCCCCGTGATCGGGGGCTTCGTTCTGCCCTCTTCGCCGTTTTCCGGGCCCCGCGCCCCCTCACCCGCTCACCCTGGGTCACTGGGCGACGCGGTACGCGGCGCCCTTAGTCGCACACACTCTGCGCAGGTACGATGCCTCTGAGTGCGGTCAATTCCCGTCCGCGTCATGGTGGTTCAGTACGCTGCCGACGGGCGCCCGCCCGGCGGGACATCACGGGGGCACGGTTTGTGGGGGACCTGATGGATATCGGCACGCAGGGCACGGGAGCCCCGGCCGACCTCGCCTGGGTGCGCGGGGTGGACGCCTACACCATGGGGGCGTATCCCCAGGCGGAGGAGGAGTTCAGGACTGCCGTCCGGCTCGATCCCGGGATGGCCGACGGCTGGCTCGGGCTGCACGCGCTGCGCGTCGAGACCACCACCGCCCTGATCCACATGTACCGCCATCGCGACCGCTTCGGCGAGCAGCGCACCCGCCACCGCCGCACCCTGAACTCCTGGTACTGGCTGGGCTGGTGGGTCCAGCCCGTGCTGGAGAGCGGGCGCGACCTGCGGCTGGCGCACGCCTCGCACTGGCTGGACGGGCGCCATGTGCCCGAGCTGGACCGGGCGTTGGCGGAGCTGCCGCCGGTGGACACCGACCCGCAGGTGCGTTTCCTGCACGCCTGCCGCGCCTATCTGGTCAAGGACTGGGACCAGTTGTGCCGCCACACCGAACAGCTCGTCCACGATCCGCTGCTCGGTATCGAGGCGGGTCTCTTCGGCGGGATGGCCCGGGTCAGGCTGGAGATGTTCGGCCAGGCCGAGCCGCTGCTCTCCACCGCGCTGATGCGCTGCCGCAGCGAGCAGCCCCAGCGCAAGGAGCTGCGGTACTGGCTGGCCCGCGCCCACGAGGGCACCGGGCGCAGCGCCGCCGCCCTGCCGCTCTACCGGGCCGTGCACCGCCTCGACCCGGCCTTCATGGACACGGCGGCGCGGCTCGCCGCGATCACCGACTCCGACGGGTACGACAGCTACGAGAGCCCCGACGACCCGATGGGGCTGGCCTCCGTGGCGCTGGCCGGGCTCGGCCAGGACGCGGCGGACCTGACGGAGGCCCAGCCCCAGGCACAGGCGCAGAGCGATCCGGAGGGGCCGCTCGGCTCCGACATCCTGGTCGGCAGGGAGCCGCAGCCGCCGCTCGGCGGCAGCGGGCCGCCCGTCGCGCCCGAGTCGCTCCGGGAGAAGCTGCCGCCCCCGCCCGCGCAGCCGCCGCGCTTCCCCGAGGGGCCGACGGATCCGGCGCTGCTCGCCGAGGCGCTGGCCGAGCTGGAGCGGATGGTCGGGCTCGAACCGGTGAAGCGGCAGGTCAAGGCGGTATCCGCGCAGCTCCGCATGGCGCGGCTGCGGGCCGGCCAGGGGCTTCCCGTCCAGCCGCCGAAACGTCACTTTGTCTTCTCCGGCCCCTCGGGCACCGGCAAGACCACCGTGGCGCGCATCCTGGGCCGGATCTTCTACGCGCTGGGGCTGCTCGGCGGGGACCATCTCGTCGAGGCGCAACGGGCCGATCTGGTCGGCGAGTTCCTGGGCCAGACCGCCGTCAAGGCGAACGAGCTGATCGACTCGGCGATCGGCGGGGTGCTCTTCGTCGACGAGGCGTACAGCCTCTCCAACTCCGGTTACAGCAAGGGTGACGCCTACGGCGACGAGGCCCTTCAGGTGCTGCTGAAGCGTGCCGAGGACAACCGGGACCATCTCGTGGTGATCCTGGCGGGCTATCCGGAGGGCATGGACCGGCTGCTCGCCACCAACCCGGGGCTCTCCTCGCGCTTCACCAGCCGGGTCGACTTCCCGAGCTACCGGCCGCTCGAACTGACCGCGATCGGCGGGGTGCTGGCCGCCGAGAACGGTGACGTGTGGGACGAGGAGTCCGTCGACGAGCTGCGCTCGATCAGCGGGCACGTGGTCGACCAGGGGTGGATCGACGAGCTGGGCAACGGCCGGTTCGTCCGGACGCTGTACGAGAAGAGCTGCGCCTACCGCGATCTGCGGCTCTCCGGCTACAGCGGTACTCCTACGCGCGATGACCTGGCGACGCTGCGGCTGCCCGACCTGATGCAGGCGTACGGCGAGGTGCTCTCCGGGCGCGGTCCGGCCGGCCGGGGCTCCCAGGACCCGACGGGAACATGATCCCGCCGGGCCCGGGAGACCGGTCCGGCACCGGAGGTTCAGCGGGCCAGGGCCTGGGCCGCCTGGTCCGTGCGCTGTTCGCCGACGAGGGTCGCCCGGGTGGCGGACACCTCCCGGTGGGAGGGGTCCCGTACCTCCCCCACCAGCATTTCGAGGACATCCTCCAGGGCCACCAGGCCGAGCACCCGCCCGGACACGTCCGCGACCTGGGCGAGATGGGTGGCCGCGCGGCGCATCACGGTGAGGGCGTCGTCCAGCGGGAGTTCCGCGCTGAGCGTCGCCATCGGCCGCCAGACGTGCTGGGGCACGGCCCGGTCCGCCGTCTCCAGATCGAGGACATCCTTGACGTGCAGATACCCCATGAAGGCGCCGCCGCCCTCCGCGCACACCGGGAAGCGGGAGTAGCCGGTGCGTACCGTCAGCTCCTCGATCTCCCTCGGCGTGACGGCCGGGTTCACCGTGATCAGTGAGGCGCGGGTGAGGAGCACGTCGGTGACCGGGCGGCTGCCCAGCTCCAGCGCGTCCTCCAGACGCTCCTGCGCCTCGGGTTCCAGCAGCCCCGCCTGTCCCGAGTCCTCCACGAGCCGGTTGAGCTGCTCGCTGGTGAAGACGGCCTCCACCTCGTCCTTGGGCTCGACGCGGAAGGCCCGCAGCACGAGCCGGGCGCAGGCGCCGAGCGCGGCGGTGACCGGCCGGCAGAGCCGGGCGAAGCCGACCAGACCGGGGCTGAGCCAGAGCGCGGTCTTCTCCGGGGCGGCCATGGCGAGGTTCTTGGGGACCATCTCGCCGATGACGAGGTGCAGGAAGACGACCAGCGCCAGGGCGATGACGTACCCCAGCGGGTGGATCAGGCCTTCCGGTACCCGTACCGCGTGGAAGACGGGCTCCAGGAGGCGCGCCACCGTCGGCTCGGCCACCGCGCCGAGCGTCAGGGAGCAGACGGTGATGCCGAACTGCGCGGCGGCCATCATCTGCGGCAGGTGCTCCAGCCCGTACAGCGCCTGTCTGGCCCGGGCCGAGCCGCGCGCGGCGTGCGGTTCGATCTGGCTGCGGCGTACGGAGACGAGGGCGAACTCCGCGCCGACGAAGTAGCCGTTGGCGAGGACCAGGAGAAGGGCGAAGGCGAGTTGCAGCACGCTCATCGGACGCCCTCCGCCATCGCGGGAGCGGCGGCGGGCACGGGCCCGGGCGCCGGGACCTCGGCCGGGACGCCCCGTACCACCGGTACGGGCTCGGCCGGGCCGTCGTCCGTCAGTCGTATCAGCCGGACCCGCTCCGCCCGGTAGCGGTCCACCCGGCGTACGGAGAGCCGCCAGCCGGGCAGCTCCGCGCGGTCGCCGGGGGCCGGGATGCGTCCCAGCAGATCGGCGACGAGACCGGCCAGCGTCTCGTAGGGCCCCTCGGGGACGTCGAGTCCGATGCGCCGCAGGGTGAGGACCCGGGCGCTGCCGTCGGCCTCCCAGGCGGGCCGGCCGTCCACCGGGTCGACGGGGGCCAGTTCCGGCCGCCCGTCCCCCTCGGCGTCGTGCTCGTCGCGCACCTCGCCGACCAGTTCCTCGACGATGTCCTCCAGGGTGACGACCCCGGCCGTACCGCCGTACTCGTCGACCACCGCGGCTATCGGCTGCTCGTTGCGCAGCCGCTCCAGGAGCTGCTGCACGGGCAGGCTCTCCGGGACGAACAGCGCGGGAAGGGCGATACGGCCGACCGGGGTACGCCGCCGCTCCGCCACGGGGACGGCGAGCGCGTCCTTGAGGTGCACCATGCCGATGATCTCGTCGATGCGCTCCCGGTAGACGGGGAAGCGGGAGAGCCCGGTGGCCCGCGTGAGGTTGACGACGTCCGCCGCCGTCGCGTCCGCCTGGAGGGCGCTGACCTTCACGCGGGGGGTCATCACATGCTGGGCGGTGAGCCGGCCGAGTGAGAGGGTCCGTACGAACAGGTCGGCGGTGTCCTGTTCGAGGGTGCCCGCCCGGGCGGAGTGGCGGGCCAGGGAGACGAGCTCGCCGGGGGTGCGGGCCGAGGCGAGTTCGTCGGTCGGCTCCACGCCGAGTATCCGGACGAGCCGGTTGGCGACCGTGTTGAGCAGGGAGATCACCGGCCGGAACACGGTGGAGAAGAGGTGCTGCGGCCCCGCCACGAAGCCCGCGACCTGGAGCGGCCGGGAGACCGCCCAGTTCTTGGGGACGAGTTCGCCGATCACCATCTGGACGGCGGAGGCCAGCAGCATGCCGATCACCACCGCGACGCCGGAGACGGCCCCGGCGGGCAGTCCGGTCGCGGCGAGCGGCCCGCCGAGCAGTTCGGCGAGCGCGGGCTCGGCGAGCATGCCGACGACCAGCGAGGTGATGGTGATGCCGAGCTGGGTGCCGGAGAGCTGGAAGGAGAGTTCGCGCAGGGCTCTGACGACGCTACGGGCGCGGCGGTCGCCCGCCGCTGCGGCCCGCTCGGCGTCGGGGCGGTCCACCGTGATGAGGCCGAACTCGGCCGCCACGAAGAAGCCGTTGGCGAGGATGAGAAGGAACGCTGCGGCGAGCAGCAGAAGGGGGATGGTCATGCCGCCGCCTCGTCGAAGGGGGCGGCGCAGGTACTACCGGACGATCCGTCCATTGCTGGAGGGAGTCACTCCTCGGGTCGCAGGATTGCCCCGCGGGCCGTCGCGGCCGTCTGATGCGGGGCGGGGCGCACTCGGCGCCTCCGCCACCAGAGTAATCAAGACAGGGGCGGGGCGGACAGGACCTGGTGGCCCGTCGCCGTACCGGAGCGTGTCAGCACCCGGTACGACGGGGTGCCCGTGCCTGGTACGAAGGGGTGTCAGCGCCCGTCGTCGTCCCGCGCGGAGCGGGATTCGGTCAGGTCGCGCAGCGCGCGGGCGTCGCGGATCGCGCGATCCCTGGCCACGCCGGGCTGGATGCCGAGGACGGGCAGGCTGCTGCCGTCGCTGAGGTCGAGGAAGACCCAGGGGTCGCCGGGCCGCAGGTTGACCCGCAGGATCTCGGCCCACTCCAGCCGGCGGGTGCGGGTGAGATTGACGACCGTCACCCCCGTGTCGTCGGCGACGACCTTGGGGCGGCTGAGCAGCGCCAGTACGCCGAAGAACAGCAGCGCGGTGACGATGAAGCTCAGCCGCTCCCCCGCGCTGAGCTGCTCCAGCATCAGGCCGATGGCCGAGATGACGACGAACATGACCGTGCCGACGGAGAGCAGCACCGTACGGGTGACGGTCGGCCGGAACGTGACCGGCAGGGCGGGTGCGGGGGCGGGCACGGACATGGGTTCTGGGTCTTCCCGGGATGACTTCGAGGGTGCGGAGGGAGATCGGAGGGCGGAAGGGCCGGGCCGGCCGGAGCCGGTCAGAGCCGGCAGGCGTGGATGGCCGTGGTGAGGATGGCGCGGGCACCCAGCTCGTAGAGGTCGTCCATGATCCGCTGTGCCTCCTTCGCGGGGACCATCGCGCGGACGGCGACCCATCCCTCGTTGTGCAGCGGGGAGACCGTCGGGGATTCGAGGCCCGGCGTGAGGGCGACGGCGCGCTCCAGGTGCTCGGCGCGGCAGTCGTAGTCCATCATCACGTACGTACGGGCGACCAGGACGCCCTGGAGGCGGCGCAGGAACTGCTGCACCTTGGGCTCCTCGGTGCCGGCGCCGGTGCGGCGGATGACGACCGCCTCCGAGGTCATGATCGGCTCGCCGATCACTTCCAGGCCCGCGTTCCGCAGCGAGGTGCCGGTCTCCACGACATCCGCGATGATCTGGGCGACGCCCAGCTCGATGGCGGTCTCGACCGCGCCGTCCAGGTGGACGACGGAGGCGTCGACGCCGTGGTCCGCGAGGTGCCGGGCCACGATGCCCTCGTAGGAGGTGGCGACGGTCATGCCGCCGAACTCGCCGACCCCGGTGGCGGTGCCCGGCCTGGTGGCGTAGCGGAAGGTGGAGCGCGCGAAGCCGAGGGGCAGGATCTCCTCGGCGTCGGCCTCCGAGTCCAGCAGCAGATCGCGTCCGGTGATGCCGATGTCGAGGCGTCCTGAGCTCACGTAGATCGCGATGTCGCGGGGGCGCAGGTAGAAGAACTCGACCTCGTTGTCCGGGTCGACCAGGACGAGTTCCTTGGACTCCTTGCGCTGCTGGTATCCGGCCTCATGGAGCATCGCCGACGCAGGCCCGGAGAGAGAACCCTTGTTGGGAACGGCGATGCGCAGCATGAGGTCGTATTCCTTCGTGCGGAGGGCGAGCGGGGCGGGCGAGCAGGGAGGAAAGGGGTGAAACGGTGCGGAGCGGTGCAGGGACGATGCTCAGAGATGGGCGTACACGTCGTCAAGGGAGATTCCGCGCGCGACCATCATCACCTGGACGTGGTAGAGGAGCTGGGAGATCTCCTCGGCGGCGGCTTCCTTGCCCTCGTACTCGGCGGCCATCCACACTTCGGCCGCCTCCTCGACGACCTTCTTGCCGATGGCGTGTACGCCCTTTTCCACCAGTTCGGCGGTGCGGGAGGTGGTGGGGTCGCCCTGGGCGGCCTTCTGCTGGAGCTCGCTGAAGAGCTCCTCGAACGTCTTCTTGGACATGGTGGCGCTCACTTTACGCGGCTGCTCGCGGGCTCCTGGCGCCAGGGTTCGGCGACGGTACGCAGGGTGGTGGCCGTGGCGACGGCGGCGGTGACCGCCTCGTGCCCCTTGTCCTCGTGGGAGCCTTCGAGACCGGCCCGGTCCAGGGCCTGTTCCTCGGTGTCGCAGGTCAGTACGCCGAAGCCGATGGGGACTCCGGTGTCCACGGAGACCTGGGTGAGGCCCTGCGTGACGCCCTGGCACACATACTCGAAGTGCGGGGTGCCGCCCCGGATGACGACGCCGAGCGCGACGACCGCGTCGTAACCGCGGCCCGCCAGCACCTTGGCGACGACGGGCAGCTCGAAGCTGCCGGGCACGCGCAGCAGTGTCGGCTCGTCGATGCCGAGGTCGCGCAGGGCCCGCAGGGCTCCGTCGACGAGGCCGTCCATGATCTTCTCGTGCCACTGTGCCGCGATGACGGCGACCCGGAGGTCTCCGCAGTTCTTGACACTCAGTTCGGGTGCGCCCTTGCCGCTCACGTCTCTCCTCGCATGCTGTGCTTCTCGTCGGTGGTCAGGTCGTCAGGTCGTACGGTCGTCGGTTCGCAGGGTCGTAGGCCGTCAGGTAGTCAGGTAGTCAGGTAGTCAGGTAGTCAGGCCGTACGGTCCTACTGGTTGCCGCAGGTGGTCGCGGTGGCGGCGGCGTCGAGCCACGGCAGGTCGTGGCCCATCCGGTCGCGCTTGGTCCGCAGATAGCGGAGGTTGTGCTCGCCGGCCTGGACGGGCATCGGCTCGCGCCCGGTGACCCGCAGGCCGTGCCGGACGAGCGCCGTGGTCTTGTCGGGGTTGTTGGTCATCAGCCGCAGGCTGCGTACCCCGAGGTCGTCGAGGATCCGCGCGCCCGCCGCGTAGTCACGGGCGTCGGCGGGCAGCCCCAGCTCCAGGTTGGCGTCCAGGGTGTCGCGGCCCCGCTCCTGGAGTTCGTACGCGCGGAGCTTGGAGAGCAGGCCGATGCCGCGCCCCTCGTGGCCGCGCAGATAGACGACGACTCCGCGGCCCTCCGCGGTGACGCGCTCCATGGACGCCTGGAGCTGGGGTCCGCAGTCGCACCGCTGGGAGCTGAAGATGTCGCCGGTCAGGCACTCGGAGTGGACGCGTACGAGCACGTCCTCACCGTCGCCCAGCTCCCCGTGGACGAGGGCGACGTGCTCGACGCCGTCCACGGTGGAGCGGTAGCCGTACGCGGTGAAGTCGCCGTAGGCGGTGGGCAGGCTGACCTCGGCCTCGCGGCGGACCGAGGGCTCCGAGGTGCGGCGGTACGCGATCAGGTCCTCGATGGAGATGATCGTCAGGCCGTGCTTGCGGGCGAACGGGATCAGCTCGGGCAGCCGCAGCATCACCCCGTCCTCGCCCGCGATCTCCACGATCGCGCCGGCGGGGCGCAGCCCGGCGAGCCGGGCGAGGTCGACGGCGGCCTCGGTGTGGCCGTTGCGTACGAGCACCCCGCCGTCCCTGGCGCGCAGCGGGAAGATGTGGCCGGGGCGGACGAAGTCGCCGGGCCGCGCGTCGCCCGAGGCGAGGAGCTGGAGCGTGGTGGCGCGGTCGGCGGCGGAGATCCCGGTGGTGACGCCGTGGACGGGCGCCGCGTCGACGGTGACGGTGAAGGCCGTCCGCATCGACTCGGTGTTGTTGCCGACCATCTGCGGGAGTTCCAGCCGGTCCAGCTCCGGCCCCTCCATGGGGGCGCAGATCATGCCGCGGCACTCGCTCATCATGAAGGCGATGATCTCGGGCGTGGCCTTCTCCGCGGCGATGACGAGATCGCCCTCGTTCTCGCGGTCCTCGTCGTCCACGACCACGACGGGGCGGCCGGCCGCGATGTCGCGTATGGCCTGGGCCACGGGGTCCAGGGAGAGGTCCTCGACATTGTCGCGGGAGTACCAGGTGGGGCGCGGGGCGTCGGCGGACGGCGCCTCTTCGAGGGCGGTGAGGGGTGACGGACGGGCTGTCATGCTGCTGCTCCTTCCAGGGTCATGGCGCCGGCGCGGGAGCGCAGCCACCAGTCGCGCATGCCCCACAGGACGAGGGCGAGATAGATGACGTAGACGAAGCCGGAGAAGGCGAGTCCGCTGCTGAAGGCGAGGGGGACACCGACGAGGTCGACGAGCAGCCACGCGAACCAGAACTCCACGAGTCCGCGTGCCTGGGCGACCATCGCGGCGAGGGTGCCGGTGAAGATGTACGCGTCGGGCCAGGGGTTCCAGGACAGTTCGGGTACGGCGACGAAGAGCCCGCCGACGGCGAGGGTGCCCACGGCCGTACCGCCCAGGAGCAGCCCGCGCTCGCGCCAGGTGGCGAACCGTACGGCGATCGAGCCGTCCTGCGCCTGCCTCCGGCCGCGCTGCCACTGCCGCCAGCCCCACACCGCGACCCCGATGACCAGGAGCTGCTTGCCGACGCCGCCGCTGAGGTGGGCGGAGGCGTACGCGCCGACCAGGATGACGCCGGAGAGGAGCTGGGCGGGCCAGCTCCAGATCGAGCGCCGCCAGCCGAGGGCGAGGGCGGCCAGACCGATGGTGTTGCCGATCATGTCGGACCACAGAATGTGCTGACCGAAGGCCGTGAACGCCTCACCGTTCAGCCAGGACAGAGTGTTCACCGCGCGGACTCCTCGGCCTGTGCGCGCTGAGCGGGGCTCAGCAGGCGCTCGACGTACTTCGCGATGACGTCGACCTCCAGGTTGACCGGGTCGCCCGGTCCCTTGAGGCCGAGGGTGGTCAGCGCGAGGGTGGTGGGGATGAGGCTGATGGTGAAGTGGTCGGTCCCGGCGTCGACCACCGTGAGGCTGACGCCGTCCACGGTGATGGAGCCCTTCTCCACGACGTAGCGGGTCAGGGCGGCGGGCAGCGAGATCTTGACGATCTCCCAGTGCTCGGAGGGCGTGCGCTCGACGATGGTGCCGGTGCCGTCGACATGGCCCTGGACGATGTGTCCGCCGAGCCGCCCGCCGAGGGCCATCGGCCGCTCCAGGTTGACGCGGGAGCCGGCCCCGAGGGCGCCGAGGCTGGACCGGTCGAGCGTCTCGGCCATCACATCGGCGGTGAACTCGCCGTCCCCGGACTCCACGACCGTCAGACAGACACCGTTGACGGCGATGGAGTCGCCGTGCCGGGCGTTCTCGGTGACGACGGGTCCGCGCAGACGGAAGCGGGAGGAGTCACCGAGGTTCTCCACGGCGGTGACCTCACCCAGTTCTTCGACGATTCCGGTGAACACTCAACGCTCCTTCGTGGCGGTCGCGACGGGCTCGGCGGCCCGGGCGACGGAGGTTTCGGGGATCTCGCTGATCTCGCTGATCTCGGGGTTCTCGGGAGTTTCAGGGGCCTCGGAGGTCCCGTGGGTCCCGGTGATCTCGGGGGTCTCGCCCGTTTCGGGGATCGCGGTGATCCTCAGGTCGGGGCCGATCCGTACGGTCTCCGTCATCCGCAGGCGCAACGCCCCGGCGATCGTGGTGATTCCGGCGTCGCCCAGCGCGGCGGGACCGGCGCCGAGGAGGACCGGGGCGAGATAGCCGACGACCTTGTCGACCGCTCCGGCGGCGACGAAGGAGCCGGCCAGGGCCGGGCCTCCTTCGAGGAGTACGGAGCGGACGCCGCGCTCGTGCAGGGCGGCCAGCAGGGCGGGGACGGACAGCCCCCGGCTCCCTGTCGCGCGGGGCAGCCGTACGGCGTCGGGGAGATGGCGCGCGTCGGCGTCCTCGGCGACGGCGATCAGGGTGGGCGCGGCACCGTCCAGGACCCGGGCACCGGGCCGCACGGCGGTGGCCTCGGTGTCCACGACGACCCGCAGCGGCTGGGCGGCGCCCTCGACGCCGCGGACCGCGAGGTGGGGATCGTCTGCGCGGGCGGTGCCGGAGCCGACCACGACCGCGTCGGCCTCGGCGCGCAGCCGGTGGACGTCGGCGCGGGCTTCGGCGGAGGTGATCCAGCGGCTGGTGGCGTCGGCGGCGGCGATCCGGCCGTCGAGGGTGGCCCCGTACTTCCACAGGACGTACGGGCGGCCCCGGCGTACGGAGGTGAGCCAGGCCGCGTTGCCCGCCTCGGCCTCGGCGGCGAGCAGCCCCGGCCCGGCGGGGACCCCGGCGGCGCGCAGGGTGGCGGCGCCCCCGGCGGCCTGCGGATTCGGGTCGGGGACCGCGTAGTGGACGCGGGCGATCCCGGCGTCGATCAGCGCCTGGGCGCAGGGGCCGGTGCGGCCGGTGTGGGCGCAGGGTTCGAGGGTGACGTACGCGGTGCCGCCCCGGGCCCGGGACCCCGCCGCGCGCAGGGCGTGGACCTCGGCGTGCGGTCCGCCGGCGCGCTGGTGGAAGCCCTCGCCCGCGAGCTGTCCCGAGGCGTCCAGGATCACGCATCCGACGACCGGGTTGGGGCTGGTGGAGCCGAGTCCGCGGGCGGCGAGCGTGACGGCCCGCCGCATGGCGTCCGCGTCGGTGACGCGTTCGGCTTGGGTGGCCACCCGGGTCCTCCTGCCTCTTAGGGCACGGACTCCGGGGCCTGTCGATGACGACAGAGAAACGGGAACACAGGGGAACGCCGAGGCCGAGGAACCGGCTCGTCCGAGAACGAACCGCCCGTTACGGCGTACCCGCAAAGGCCCGCCGCGCACTGCCTCCCATCCGGACTTTCACCGTCGGTCCAGGAATCTCACCTGGTCAACCGGCCACTGGATGCGGCCGGGTCGCGGACTATAACCGCCGGTTCGGAATTACACCGACCCCGGAGTGCGCTGCTGCTGGTACGCGACCAGTGTGCCACGGCTGATCGTCGGCGTTCCGGGCGAGCACTGTGGGCTGACTCACAGAACGGCCGGGAATGCCGCCGGGGGCTTGCGCTCCACCCCTCCCACCTGCACCTCCACCGGGGAGCCGGCCGCTCGGGTACGGGACGACGGCGGTGGCCCGGGGCCGGCCCGTGGTCCGGTGTCTCATATACCGGGCGGAAACCTGGTAACGCGTACCGGCTCGCGGCCTCAGGTCCCGGGCGCGAACAGCGCGTCCTGCGCCGCGTCGCGCGCCGTGAGCAGCGCGCCCCTGAGCACCGCGGCGCCGCCGAGCGTCCCGGGTCTGACCTCCGTACGGAGCGGGGACATCGCGGCGAGCCGGTCCTCGACGCGGGCCGCCAGCGCCTCACCGCCCGCGTGGCCGACCTCCCCGGCCAGCACGATCCGGCCGGGGTCGAGGACCGCGCCGACCGCAGCGGCGCCGATGGCCAGCCGGTCGGCGAGGGCGTCGAGGAACGCCGCCGCGCCGGGCCGCGCGTCCCCGGTGGCGGCGCGTACCAGCGCGGCGGACGGCGGCTCCTGGGGCGCGCCCGGGGCGGGCACGATCCCGTACCCCTCGGCGAGTTCGCAGACGGCGGCCGACCCCGCCAGGCTGTGGAAGCCGCCGTCGCAGGTCGTCGCCGAGGGCAGCCCGGAGGTGCCCGGCACGGGCAGGAAGCCGATCTCGCCCGCGCCGCCCGAGGCGCCCCTGCGGAGCCGTCCTTCGAGCACGACGGCCGCGCCGATGCCGTGGCCGATCCAGAGCAGCACGAAGGTGTCCTGGCCGCGGGCGGCGCCGAGGCGCTGCTCGGCGAGGGCGGCGAGGTTGGTCTCGTTCTCGACCAGGACGGTGGCGGGCAGCCGCTCCTGGAGTACGGACACGAGCCGCCGGTGCCACTCCGGCAGCCCGGTGCTGTCGCGGAGTTCGCCGGTGACGTCGACCAGTCCGGGGGCGCCGATGCCGACGCTGTGCAGGGGTACGGCGCCGGCCTGCCGGGCGGTGCGTTCCAGCAGTGCGGCGGCCTGTTCGACGGCGGGTTCCGTGGCGGTGTCGCTGCCGATGGGCAGAACGGCCTCGGCGAGGGTGACGCCGAGCAGATCGGCGACGACGACGGCGACGCTGTCGGTCCGTACGTCCAGGGCGGCGAGATGCGCGCGGTCCGCGACGATCCCGTACAGCCGGGCGTTGGGGCCCCGGCGGCGGTCACCGGCCTCCCCGACGACCCTGACCAGGCCCGATTCCTGGAGCCGGTCCACGAGGTCGGCGACGGTGGGGCGGGAGAGCCCGGTCATCGTCTTGAGCTGTCCCGCCGTCAACGGGCCTTCCTGCTGGAGCAGTCGCAGGGCCAGCCGGTCGTTGATGGCCCGGGCGGTGCTCGGGGATGCGGCCATGGCGAGATCCTCTATTTATCAGGCAGGGTTCCTGATAGTTTACTCCGCGCACCGGAGAAGGTGCGTCGTGTGTGTCATCGGGGTCCCTGAACCAACGGGACGCCCTCGAAGAGGAACCCCCTCGGAGGAGGACGGAACGGTATGCGGGCAGACTCGGTCCACGACAAACAGGGATTGCGGCGGGCCCGGATCGCCATCGCCGTCGTCTTCTGTGTGCACGGCGCGGTCACCGGAAGCTTCGCCACCCGGGTCCCCTGGATCCAGGAGCACACCGGCCTCAGCGCGGGGCAGCTCGGTCTCGCGCTCGCCTTTCCCGCGATCGGCTCCGTGAGCGCGATGCCGGTCGCGGGGGCCATCAGCCACCGCTTCGGCGCGCGCAACGCGCTGCGCGGGCTGCTCGCCCTGTGGACGCTCGCGCTGATCCTGCCGTCCCTCGCGCCGAACCTCGTCACGCTGTGCGCGGCGCTGTTCGTCTACGGCGCCGCGTCCGGCATGTCGGATGTGGTGATGAACGCCGTCGGCCTGGAGACCGAGGCCCGGCTCGACCGGTCGATCATCTCCAGCCTGCACGGCATGTGGAGCGCGGGCGCCCTGATCGGGTCCGCGGCCGGCGCCCTCGCGGCCCATCTCGGCGCCGACGCGCGACTGCACCATCTCCTGGCCGCCCTGGTGCTCACGGTGCTGGGCCTGATCGCCTGTCAGAGCGTGCTGGACGTACGGAGCGCGCCCGAGGCCGAGGCGCCGCCGAGGTTCGCGCTGCCGCCCCGGTCCGCGCTGCTCATCGGGGTCGTCGGGTTCTGCGCGGTCTTCGCGGAGGGCGCGAGCCTGGACTGGTCGGCGGTCTATCTGCGGGACGTCCTGGACACCTCGCCCGGGATGGCCGCCGCGTCCACGACGGCCTTCGCGCTCACCATGGCGATCACCCGGCTCTGCGGGGACCGGATGATCGACCGGTTCGGCGCGGTACGGACGGTGCGCACCGGCGGGGTGCTGGCCGCCGCGGGCGGTCTGCTGGTGGTGGTCGCGCCGGACCCGCTGGTCGCCATGGCCGGTTTCGGACTGCTGGGGCTCGGGGTCGCGGTCGTCGTGCCGCTGGCCTTCGCGGCGGCCGGGCGCTCGGGACCGAACCCGAGCCAGGCCATCGCGGGGGTGGCCACCATCACATACACCTCGGGGCTGATCGCCCCCTCGGCGATCGGGGCGGTCGCCGACGCGACGTCGCTGGTGACCTCGTTCGGGCTGGTGACGGTGCTCGCCTGCGGGCTGATCATCGGCGCGGGGGTGCTGCGTACGGGCGACCGGCGCGCCGTCGCGGGCGGGGACGGCGGGGGTGGCGGCGGCGGAGGCGGGGAGCGCGCCACGGGCGGCGAACGGGCCGGCGACCGCACGGCGGCGCCCGACCCCCTGGCCTGAGCGGCGGGACGCCCACGGCGAGGGCGGCGCGGTCGCGGCACTACGATGGGCGCTGATCTTTTCAGCCACGCAGCCGTCCGGTCGAGGTAGCCCGGACCGGACCCGGCCGTGGCGGCGCCGGTCACCGCACCGGACGCGACCCCAGAAGTGGAGCCCCACCCATGAAGCTCGGCGTGCGCTGGACCCTGCACGGAGACGGGCGCACGCCCGCACCGGGCGCCGTCGTCCGCCCCGACGAGCGGCTGTCGTGGCCCCGTACGGCCGGACTCGGCGCCCAGCACGTGGTGGCGATGTTCGGCGCCTCGTTCGTCGCCCCGGTCCTGATGGGCCTGGACCCCAACCTCGCGATCATGATGTCCGGCGTCGCTACGGTGATCTTCCTGCTGGCGACCCGTGGCCGGGTGCCGAGCTATCTGGGGTGCTCGCTCTCGTTCGTCGGCGTGGCCGCCGCCATCCGGGCCTCGGGCGGCGACAGCGCCACCGTCACCGGCGCGATCCTGGTCGTCGGCGCCGTGCTCTTCCTGGCCGGGCTCGCGGTACGGCGCTTCGGCGCCCGGATCATCCACGCCGCGATGCCGCCCGTGGTGACCGGCGCGGTCGTGATGCTGATCGGCTTCAACCTGGCGCCCGTGACGGCCGCCACGTACTGGCCGCAGGACCAGTGGACCGCGCTGCTGGTCATGGTGGTCACCGGGCTCGCCGTGGTCTGTCTGCGCGGCTTCTGGTCCCGGATCGCGATCTTCCTCGGGCTGGTCTTCGGGTACGGGATCTCCTGGGTCTTCGACCAGGTCTTCGGCCGGATCCACTCCCCCGCGGGCGGCGCCGAGGCCGTCGACCACTGGCGGCTGAACCTGTCGGGTGTCGGCAAGGCCCCCTGGGTCGGGCTGCCGGACTTCCACGGGCCGAGCTTCGAGTGGTCGGCGATCCTGCTCGCCCTGCCGGTCGTGATCGCGCTGATCGCGGAGAACGCGGGCCATGTGAAGGCCGTCGGCGAGATGACCGGGGACCCGCTCGACGACGAACTGGGCACGGCGATCGCGGCGGACGGCGCCGCCTCGATGCTCTCCACCGCCGTCGGCGGCCCGCCCAACACCACGTACTCCGAGAACATCGGCGTCATGGCCGCCACCCGGGTCTACTCCACCGCCGCGTACTGGGCCGCCGCGGGCTTCGCCCTGCTCTTCGGGCTCTGCCCCAAGTTCGGCGCGGTCGTGGCCGCGATCCCGGGCGGGGTGCTCGGCGGGATCACCGTCATCCTGTACGGCATGATCGGCCTGCTCGGCGCGCAGATCTGGACCAACGCCGGGGTGGATCTGCGCAATCCGCTCAATCTGGTGCCGACGGCCGCGGGCATCATCATCGGGGTCGGCGGGGTGAGCCTGAACTTCTCCGACACCTTCGAGATCGGCGGGATCGCGCTCGGCACGATCGTCGTGATCACCGGCTACCACGTGCTTCGCGCCTTCGCCCCGGCCCACCTCAAGGAACCCGAGGGGCCTGCGGGACCCGCAGGACCCGAGGGACCGAAGGGGCCGGAGGGATCCGAGGGCCCGAAGAGATCCGGGAAGCCCCAGGGCCCCGACGAGCCCGTTCAGCCCGTCGCCAGCTCGTAGGCGTAGTCGGGGGTGAACGAGCCCGCCGCCCCCTTGCAGCCGTCGGACTCCCCCGGCAGCTTCACCCAAAGATACGCGTCGATCCGCGCCTCGCCCGTGTCGGTCGTCGGCGCCCGGCCCAGCGCCCGCCCCGCCGGATCGCACCACTGACCGGCGGCCGGCGCCCCGTTGCCGTTGCGGCTGGTGTCGATCACCGCGCCGAGCCGCGCCGGGCCGCCCAGCGCGGCCAGCACCTGCCGGGCGTACGCCGCCTCGTCGGCGGTGGGGTGGAAGTTGGAGACGTTGGTGAAGATGCCGTCACCGCTGCTCGCGGCCCCGGCGGCGCGCAGCAGCTCCGCCTGCCGCTGGGCCGGGTGCCAGCCGGAGTGGCCCGCGTCGAAGTAGACCCTCGCCTCCGGGGCGGCGGCGTGGATCGTACGGGCGGCGCGGGCCAGCGAGGCGTACCGGGCGGCGCGCGCCGCCTCGTCGAGGCAGTCGGAGAGCGCGACCGAGTCGGGTTCGAGGACGACGATCGACGCTCCCCCGCCGAGCCCGGCCGCGAACTCCCGGATCCAGTCGTCGTACGCGTCGAGATCGGGCGCGCCGCCCTGCGAGGCGCCGCCGCAGTCCCGGTCGGGGATCGCGTACGGCACGAGGACGGGCACCCGGCCGGCCTCGGCGGCCCCGGCCGTCACGGCGCGCACCTCGCCCGTGACGGCGCCGGGGTTGTACGCGGCGAACCAGACCGCCGCGGGCCGCGCCGCGATCCGCGACTCGATCAGCGGACGCCGGGGGTCGTCGCGGTGCGTGGTGACCCAGTCGAGGACCTGGGAGGCGGGATGCCGGTAGAGCGTGGCGTCCGCGGGCCTGCCGGACCGGCTCTCCACAGTGGTCGGCGGAACGGATGGCACAGCCGTACGGGAGGGACCCGGCGGCGCCGACAGCGTGACGGCGGACGGCGAGAGCGACGGCGACGGTACGGGTGAGGTCGCGGCGGCCGGGGTGGGCACCGCGGGCAGCGGCGCGACCGGCGGCGACCGGGTGGTCTCCGGCCTGGCCGTGTCCCGCTCGTCCCCTCCCGCGGTGGCGGTCAGCACCCCGGTGACGGTGGAGACGGCGACGAGCGCCGAGGCCGCGACGGTCATGGCGTGATGCCGGACGGCCCGGCGCCGTTCGACCCGTTCGCGCTGCGCCGTGGAGCGCCGTACCCCTGTTCCCGCCATCCGAGAGTCCCCCTTCGCACGGTGCCCGGCCGGGCGTGTGCCGGGCCGGGCGTGCGCGAGCCTATGCCGGTGGGCGGGGCGTTCCGGCCCGGATCCGCGGGGTGTGCGGGGGCGCCGTACCGATGTACGCCCGCTTCGGTCGCCCGGGGCCCGCGGCCCTCGGCCCCACTGCGCACCCGGGCCTCCGTCCCGGCGCGGGCCGCCGGTGGACACCTGTCGTACGACGAGGATCCCGGAGCCTGCGGGCTGAGCTCAGTCCTCCGGGAGTTCCACGGGCGCGAGTGCGTCGAACAGGTCGCCCGGCCCGGGGTTCGTCGGGTCCGTGGCGCCACCGAAGTGGCGCATCACGCCCCACACCGCGTTGAGCGCGGTCTGCACCGCGCCCTCCGCCCAGCCCGCCGTCCACGAGATGTCGTCCCCGGCCAGGAAGATGCCCCGCTGGTCGGCGGGGAGCCGGTCCTGCATGAAGTGGGTGAACAGGCGCCGCTGATAGCGGTAGTGGCCGGGCAGGTTGGCCTTGAACGCGCCCATGAACCAGGGTTCGTTCTCCCAGGACACGGTCACCGGGCCGCCGATGAGGTGCTTGCGGATGTCGGCCTTCGGATAGATCTCGCCGAGCGAGGTCAGCATGACCTCCATCCGCTCCTCCGGGGACAGCGGCAGCCACTTGAGGCTGTCGTCGCACCAGGTGTACGAGAGACAGATGACCGCGGGCCGGTCGGGCCCGTCGTCCAGCAGATACGTGCCCCGGGTCATCCGGTCGGTGAGCGTCATCGACATCGTGTCGCGCCCGGTCGGCTCGCCCCGGTCGTCGACCGCCTCGTCCAGCCAGAACGGCCGGTCCACCGGCACGAACAGCTTGGACGACTCCATGTAGTGGGTGCGCTCCATCGCCGTCCAGTGGTCGATCGGGAAGAGCGAGTCGTCGCAGGCGATCTTGGAGAGCAGCAGCCAGGACTGGGCGGTGAAGACCGCGGCGCGGTAGGTACGGATCCGGCCCGAGGCGTCCGTCACCGTGATCCGGTTGCCCGCCGTACGGTGCAGCCGGGTCACCGCGGGGCGCGGCGCGCCGTCGTGCAGCGAGGCGAGCGAGGTCCCGGCGGGCCAGTGCGTGAGCTTGCCGGGCGCGCGCTCCCAGAGCCGCAGCGGAAGCTGCTGGCTGCCGCCGACGATGGAGCGGTGGTGGTCGTCGGCCTCGGTGTAGACGACCCTCAGGATCTCCAGGATGGAGTGGGGGAAGTCGGTGTCCCAGCCGCCGGTGCCGAAGCCGACCTGGCCGAAGATCTCCCGGTGCCGGAAGGACGCGAAGGCCGGGGAGTCGCAGAGGAAGCCGTAGAAGGTCTGGTTGTCGAGCTTCTCGACCAGCTTCGCCCAGATCTCCCGGATCCGCGGCACATCGCGTTCGCGCAGCGCCCGGTTCATGGCGGAGAAGTCGGCGCCCTCCTCCAGACAGGTGTTCCAGGCGTCCATCACCTCGTGGAAGACCGGCGGCAGGTCCTCGACGGTCCGCGCGTAGTGGGACGTGCCCTTGAGGTCGACCATGGTGGACGGGGTGCCGGGGGCCAGCGGGTTGGGGAAGGGCCGGGTCTCCAGGCCCACCAGGTCGATGTAGTGGCGCAGCGCGGTGGAGGACGGCGGGAAGCGCATCGCGCCCATCTCGGCGGTCAGTGCGGGGTCGCAGCCGTCGAAGCCGACGGTGCGCAGCCGTCCGCCGATCCGGTCGGCCTCGTACACGACGGGCTTGAGCCCCATCTTCATCAGCTCGTACGCGGTGACGATGCCGGAGAGCCCGCCGCCGATGACGGCGACCTCCGCGCCGTGCTCGGTCGCGGGGATCTGGCCGAGCCCGGCGGGGTGGGCGAGGAAGTCGTCGTACGCGTAGGGGAAGTCGGGACCGGCCATGGTGATCGGCGGCTGCACGTCGGTGTGCTGGACGGCGGTGGGCACCGTGGACGTCATGGGGTACGGACTCCTCGCGGGCAGGTACGGGACTGGGGCGGTGGAACGATTCCTCGGATACCGGGAGGTCAGCCCAGCGCCGTGTAGAGACCGGGGCGGCGGTCGGCCAGATACGGATTGGCCGCGCGGGAGGCGGCCAGGAGCTCGCCGTCGACCTCCCCGAGGAGCAGTTCCTCGCCGCGCCCCGCGCGTACCCGTACGGCCCCGTCGGGACCGGCGAGGCAGCTCAGCCCGACGAACTCGAACGCGCCCTCCGCACCGGCACCGGCCGCGCCTTCCTCGCCGGTCCGGTTCACGTACGCCACGTACATCTGGTTCTCGAAGGCCCGGACCGGCACCATCGATTCTGCGACGAACTGGAAGGGGTGCATCTGGGCCGTGGGGACCAGCAGCAGATCGGTGCCGGCGAGGGCGTGGGCGCGGACGTTCTCCGGGAACTCCACGTCGTAACAGATCATGATCCCGATCCGCAGCCCGGCCAGTTCCGCCTGGACGACGGGGTGTTCGCCCGGGGTGAACCAGGTGCGCTCGAAGCAGCCGAAGAGGTGCGTCTTGCGGTAGTTGGCGAGGCGGGCGCCGTCGGGGCCGATCAACTGCGCGGAGTTGTAGAGCGCGCCGCTCGCCGGCGCGGGGTCCCGCTCGGGGTAGCCGTAGAGCACCGCGAGCCCGTGGCGTACGGCGATCTCCGCGACCGCGGCGGAGCCGGGTCCGTCCGCGGTCTCGGCCAGCCGGTCCACGGCGTCGCCGATCGCGTAGCCGGTCAGGAACATCTCGGGGCAGACGAGCAGCCCGGCCCCGGCCGCCGCGGCCCGGCCCGCGGCCTCGTCGAGCACGCGCAGACCGCCGTCGACGGAACCGGGCCTTCCCGAGCTCTGGAGCAGGGCGGTGCGGAGCGGGGGCATGGCTGACCTCGGGCGGGGTGCGAAGGGGGTCCGGCGGGAGTCCGCCGGGACAGCCTTGACGCTACGGTCCGGCGGCCGGGCGGGACAAGACACGTCCGTTGCGCGCGAACCATCGATCTGTTGTGTGATCGGCCGCCGTGCCGGCGATTCGTTGCGCGCGGGGTGAGGAGCCGGTTCCCGGGGCTCAGTAGCGGCGCAGCAGCGGGGACAGGACGAGCACCGACTTCGTACGCTCCACGTACGGTTCGCCCGCGATCCGCTCCAGGACCTGTTCGAAGTGGCGCATGTCGGCGGCGAAGACCTGGACGACGGCGTCCGCGTCCCCGGTCACGGTGGAGGCCGCCACCACCTCGGGCAGCCGCTCCAGGCCCCGCTGGATGGCGTCGGGCGAGGTGTTGCGGCGGCAGTAGATCTCGATGAACCCCTCGGTCTCCCAGCCGAGCGCGGCGGGGTCGACCCGTACGGTGAAACCGGTGATCGCGCCCGTGGCGCGCAGCCGGTCGACGCGCCGCTTCACGGCGGGCGCGGAGAGCCCGACGAGGGAGCCGATGTCGGCGTAGGAGCGGCGGGCGTCCTCGGCGAGGGCGTGGACGATGCGTTCGTCGAGCTCGTTCAGTCGCACTGCTGGTGGTTCATTTCTCTGGCGCGGGGCCGGTTCGGTTCCGGGCCGTCGGCACGCCGACGACGGCCCGGAAGAGGATCTGGTGCGGGAGAGTCCTAGCTCCAACTGTCGTGCAGCGGCTTGCCCTCGGCGTATCCGGCGGCGCTCTGGACGCCGACGATCGCCTTCTCCGCGAACTCCTCCAGGGAGTGGGCGCCCGCGTAGGTGCACGACGAGCGGACGCCCGCGATGATCGAGTCGATCAGGTCCTCGACGCCGGGGCGCTGCGGGTCCAGGAACATCCGTGAGGTGGAGATGCCCTCCTCGAAGAGCGCCTTGCGCGCCCGGTCGTACGCCGACTCCTCGCTCGTACGGTTGCGTACGGCGCGGGCGGAGGCCATGCCGAAGGACTCCTTGTAGAGCCGTCCGTCGGGGGACTGCTGGAGGTCGCCGGGCGACTCGTACGTACCGGCGAACCAGGAGCCGATCATGACGTTCGACGCGCCCGCGGCCAGCGCCATGGCGACATCGCGCGGGTGCCTGACCCCGCCGTCGGCCCAGACGTGCTTCCCGGCCTTCCGCGCCTCGGCGGCGCACTCCAGCACGGCCGAGAACTGCGGCCGTCCCACGCCGGTCATCATGCGGGTGGTGCACATGGCGCCGGGGCCGACCCCGACCTTGACGATGTCCGCGCCGGCCTCGATCAGATCCCGTACGCCTTCCGCGGCGACCACGTTGCCCGCGACGACCGGGACCTTCGGGTCGAGCGCGCGGACCGCCTTGACGGCGCTGATCATCGATTCCTGGTGGCCGTGGGCGGTGTCGACGACCAGGGTGTCCACGCCCGCGTCGAGAAGCTGCGCGGCCTTGCCCGCGACATCGCCGTTGACGCCGACGGCGGCGGCGATCCGCAGCCGGCCCTCGGCGTCGGTGGCGGGCGTGTAGAGGGTCGCGCGCAGTGCGCCCTTCCGGGTGAGGACGCCGGCGAGGCGGCCCTCGGCGTCGACGGCGGGGACGAGCTTGCGGTTGGCGTTGTCGAGGGTGTGGAACGCCTCGCCCGGGTCCAGGTCGGCGGAGATCAGCACCAGGTCCTTCGACATGACCTCGGAGAGCTGGGTGAAGCGGTCGACGCCGGTCAGGTCGTGGTCCGTGACGATGCCGACGGGCTTGCGGTCGCCGTCGACCACGACGCCCGCGCCGTGGGCCCGCTTGGGCAGCAGGGAGAGCGCGTCGCCGACGGTCTGGAACGGGGTGAGCACGATCGGGGTGTCGAGCACGAGGTGGCGCGTCTTGACCCAGGAGATGACGTCGGTGACGACCTCGATCGGGATGTCCTGCGGGATCACGACGAGTCCGCCGCGCCGGGCGACGGTCTCGGCCATCCGGCGGCCCGCGATCGCCGTCATGTTCGCGACGACGAGCGGGACGGTGGTGCCCGTACCGTCCGGCGAGGAGAGGTCCACGGCCTGGCGGGAGCCCACGGCCGAGCGGCTCGGCACCATGAAGACATCGTCGTACGTCAGGTCGTACGTGGGCGTGACGTCGTTGAGGAAACGCATACTGACTCTCTCACCTGCTGTTTCGCTTGAGGGGCGGGTGGGGAGTCAGCGACGGGCCCGGTCGGCCCCGGCTGCGGCTCCTACGCCATCATCACCGATACGGCGGCGGAATGGCGAACCTGACGAGCGGCTCTGTACGTTCCGCCAGGGGACCGGTGGTGATCTTCGAAGCATCGTCCGAAACCCCCCGCCCACCGGGCGGGGGGCCGATGTCTCAGTCGTCGTCCGGGTCCGCGCGCTCCAGCGCGGGATGCGGCGCCGGCGTGAACTCCGTCAGCAGGAAGTCCGCCGCGGCGGTGTCCGTGACCAGGCTGGTGACCAGCCCGGAGCGGAGTACGGCGCCGATCGCCTCGGCCTTGCGCAGCCCGCCCGCGATCGCCACGACCTCCGGGATACGGCGCAGCCGGTCCGCCTCGACGGTGATGCAGCGCTCGCCGAGGTCGCGGCCGACCCTGCGGCCCTCCGCGTCGAAGAGGTGGGCGGACATCTCGGCGGCGACGCCGAGGGAGGCGTAGTGGGTGCGCTCCTCCTCGGTGATCATGTCGTGGACCGTGGAGATGCCGGGCTCCCAGGAGCCGATGGAGACGGCCGCGACGGTGACCTTGTCGAAGTACTCGAAGGCGCGGGCGATCCCGGTCTGGCTGCGCAGCGCGGCGGCGGTCGCCGGGTCGGGCAGCAGCATCGGGGCGTAGATGGGGTGCGCCTCGCCGCCGGAGACCTGGGCGGCGCGCCGTACCGCCTCGACGGAGCCACGCTCCGCGGTGCCCGCGTCGTACACGCCGGTGAGCTGGACGACCGTACAGGGCGGCAGCCGGTCGAGCGCGGCGGCCATGTGGATGGTGGAGCGGCCCCAGGCGAGGCCCAGGACATCGCCCTCGACCACCAGTTCGCCGAGCAGATCGGCGGCGACCTCACCGAGGTTCTCCGGGTCGGGCGACTCGTCCTCGCCCTCCGCGGGGGACTCGACGACGACCGCGTGGCGCAGGCCATAGCGGGCGCGCAGCGCGTCGGAGCGCTCGGCGTCGAGTTCGGCGGGGACGCGGATCTCGATCCGTACGAGGTCGCGCTCCAGCGCGGTCTCCAGGACCCGGGCCACCTTGAAGCGGCTGACGCCGAACTCCTCGGCGATCTGGATCTTGGACTTGCCCTCCAGGTAGAAGCGGCGGGCCATGGCCGCCGCCTGTACCAGTTCCGCGGGTCCCATCCGCAGGGCTGGCCGACCCGCCGACATACCAGACACCGCGATCTCCTCATCTTTGTTCACACTCTGGACTCGCTGTTCATCCTGTCAGATCCAGCGGTCCTCGATCGGCCCCGTAAGGCCCCGTAAGGCCCCGTTCACGTACCTGTGGCTCAGTGGCCGCAGGCCCAGGAGGCCGCGGCGGTCGCCTCGGTCGCCTGGTTGCGCAGCATCCGTACCGCTGCCGCCGGATCGTCCGTGCCGTACACCGCGGATCCGGCGACGAAGACGTCCGCACCGGCCTCCGCGCAGCGCTCGATGGTGGTCGCGGAGACCCCGCCGTCGACCTGGAGCCACAGTTCGAGCCCGTGCTTGGAGATCAGCTCCCGGGTACGGCGGATCTTCGGCAGCATGATGTCCAGGAACGCCTGTCCGCCGAAGCCCGGCTCCACCGTCATGATCAGCAGCATGTCGAGTTCGGGGAGCAGGTCCTCGTACGGCTCGATCGGCGTGGCGGGCTTCAGCGCCATCGACGCCTTGGCGCCCTTGGCCCTGATCTCCCGCGCCAGCCGTACGGGGGCCGCGGCGGCCTCCGCGTGGAAGGTCACGGAACCGGCGCCGGCCTCGACGTACTGCGGGGCCCAGCGGTCGGGCTCCTCGATCATGAGATGGCAGTCCAGCGGTGTGTCCGTGGCCCGCGCGAGCGCTTCGACCACGGGCACGCCCAGGGTCAGGTTGGGCACGAAGTGGTTGTCCATGACATCGACATGGAGCCAGTCGGCTCCGTCGACCGCTTTCGCCTCCTCGGCGAGGCGTGCGAAGTCCGCGGACAGGATGCTGGGGTTGATCTGGGCCATGTGCCAAGCCTGCCATGCTCCGGGACACTTCCTGACCGCCCTGCGAACCCGGGTACGGACCAATCCCGTACGGGAATGGGCACAGTCCGCGCAATCCTCGCGTTTCCGTGGACAGATCCGGGTGTACGGAAAGATCAGCTTGACGGGTCAGGCGGTACGGCGCAGCAGTGCCAGATACATGGCGTCCGTGCCGTGCAGATGCGGCCAGAGCTGGACGTCCGGTCCGTCACCCAGCGCGGGGACGCCCGGCATCAGGGGCCTGGCGTCGACCCACTCGGCCTCGACGGGCGCGCCGCCGCGGCCCTTCAGGACGTCCTCGACGACAACCCGGGTCTCGGCGAGATGCGGGGAGCAGGTCGCGTATCCGACGATCCCGCCGACCCGTACGGCCTGGAACGCCTCGCGCAGCAGTCCGCGCTGGAGCGGCGCGAAGCCGTCCAGGTCGGCGGGGCGGCGCCGCCAGCGCGCCTCCGGCCTGCGGCGCAGCGCGCCCAGGCCCGAGCAGGGGACGTCGACCAGGACGCGGTCGAAGGAGCCGGGGCGCCAGGGCGGGCGGGTGCCGTCGGCGGCGATGACCTGGTAGGGGCCCGGGTTCCCGGCGAGGGCGCGTTCGACGAGCCGGGCGCGGTGGGGCTGCTTCTCGGCGGCGAGCAGGAAGGCGCCGCGCCCGGCGGCGAGCGCGGCCATCAGCGCGGCCTTGCCGCCGGGGCCCGCGCAGCCGTCGAGCCAGCGCGCGTCGGGCCCTTCCAGCGGGGCGTTGGCCACGGCCAGGGCGACGAGCTGGCTGCCCTCGTCCTGGACCCCGGCGCTGCCGTCCCTTACGGCCTCGACGGCGCCGGGTTCGCCGCCCTCGGCGAGCCGTACGGCATACGGGGACCAGCGTCCGGGCAGCACGGTGTCCGCGCCGAGCAGGTCGGTCAGCTCCGCGGTGGTCGAGCGGCCCGGCCGGGCGACGAGGGTCACCTCGGGCCGTTCGTTGTCGGCCTCCAGCAGGTCCTCGATCCCGGCGCGCCCGCCGCCGAGCGCGTCCCAGAGCGCCGAGACGATCCAGCGGGGGTGGGAGTGGACGACCGCGAGATGGTCCTCGGCGTCCTCGTCGTAGGGCGGGGCGACCCGCTCCAGCCAGGCGTCCAGGTCGTCCTTGGAGATCTTGCGCAGGACGGCGTTGACGAACTTGGCGCGCCCGTCGCCGAGCACCACCCGGGCCAGGTCCACGCTGGCGGAGACCGCGGCGTGGGTGGGGATCCGGGTGCCGAGGAGCTGGTGCGCGCCGAGCGCGAGCACATCGAGCACCGGCGGGTCGACCTCCCGCAGCGGCCGGTCGACGCACGCCGAGATGATCGCGTCGTACGTGCCCTGGCGGCGCAGCGTCCCGTACACCAGCTCGGTGGCGAGCGCCGCGTCCCGGGCCTCGAAGTCGCTGTTCTCGCGGGCCTTCTTGAGCAGCGGCGGCAGCACGAGGTTGGCGTAGGCGTCCCGCTCGTCGACGGCCCTGAGCACCTCGAAGGCGAGCAGCCGTACGGGGTCCTTCTTGGGGCGGCGGTAGGGCTGGGAGGGGCGGCGGGTGGCCTGCTCGTTCAAAGGTGCTCCGCGGTGAGAAGAGTCGATCCCTCTCAGCCTACGTCGGCGGTTCCCAGGCGCTCGCCCGGGGCGATCCGGACCCCGCGCGCCCAGTCAGGGGCGCGCATCGGCTTCTTGCCCTGCGGCTGGACCCAGAGCAGTTCGACGGCGTGCGAGCCGGTGCCGATGTGCACGGTGTTCTTGCCGACGGCCGGTTCCCCGGGCGCCAGGCCGGTGACGTCGGGCGCCGGCGCGGCCTGGACCAGCTTGAGCCGCTCGCCGCGGAAGACGGTCCAGGCGCCGGGCGCGGGGGTGCAGGCGCGGACGACCCGGTCGACGCGGAGCGCGGGGGCCGCCCACTCCACCTGCGCGTCCTCGACGGTGATCTTCGGGGCGAGCGAGATGCCGTCGGCGGGCTGCGGTACGGGGACCAGGGTGCCGTCCTCGATGCCGTCCATGGTCGCGGAGAGCAGCCCGGAGCCGGCGAACGCGAGCCGGGTCAGCAGGTCGCCGCTGGTGTCGGTGGGCCGGACGTGCTCCGTGATCACGCCGTAGACGGGCCCGGAGTCGAGCCCCTCCTCGATCTGGAAGGTGGCCGCGCCGGTCATCTCGTCGCCCGCCAGGACGGCGTGCTGCACGGGGGCCGCGCCGCGCCAGGCGGGCAGCAGCGAGAAGTGCAGGTTCACCCAGCCGTGGACGGGCACGCCGAGGGCGCTCTTCGGCAGGAGGGCGCCGTACGCGACGACCGGGCAGCAGTCGGGGCCGATCTCGCGCAGCCGGGCGAGGAAGTCCTCGTCCCGCGGTTTCGCGGGCTTGAGTACCTCGATGCCCGCTTCCTCCGCGCGCTGGGCGACAGGGCTGGCGACCAGCCTGCGGCCCCGCCCGGCGGGCGCGTCGGGCCTGGTCACGACAGCGACGACGTCGTGCCGCTCCGAGGCGATGAGTGCGTCCAGGGCGGGTACGGCGACCTCGGGGGTGCCGGCGAAGACGAGCTTCATCGGTGGCTGACTACCTCTCGGACTGATGTCGGACTGATGGTCGAACGGCGGAACGGGACCGGTCTGACGGCCGGAACAGTCTAGAGGGGTACGTCCGGCGTCCCGCTCCGCGGGACGTGGGACGTGGGACCTCGGACGTGGGACGTGGGACCTGGGATGTGGGACATGGGGTGTGGGACATGGGATCCGCCCGTCCAGGACCGGGTCGTGGGGGGCGTACGACGGCCTGCGCGCCCCGCGCATATTCGTATACGCCTCCGTAGCGTGACCACATCGCCCGATGAAGCGTTGTCAAGGGAGATTGACCAACGCGGGCCGCACCGGTGCGGCCCGGATCCTTTTCCACGCCGGTTCGAGAGGCTTGTTCATGGCCGACCACGCAACCCACGACGCACAAGCCCGGGCAAGTCTGCACCTGTTGGTGCGGGACATCGAGCGGGTCAGGCGACAGGTGGACGCGCTGCGCACGCTCACCGCCCAGTTGGGCAATGTCTACCGCCCACGGCGCTCGGGACCCTCCACGGGCTTCGTCGTCTACGGCAGGGCGCCCGCCCCGACCGTCCGTCTCGCGCAGGAGCTGAGGGACAGCGTCGAGACGCTGGTGACCGCGGCGGTGGACTTCGACCGCTCACTCGGGTTCTCGTGGGACGCGGTGGGTTCGGCACTGGGCGTCACCAAGCAGGCGGTGCACCGGCGTTACGGTACCCGGCGGGCCACGCAGCAGCCGGGCGCGGCCGAGGTGGACCGCGCGCAGGACCCCGGTGTCCCCCGCTCCCCGCTGCCGCCGGTACCGAGCGCCGTGCCCGTGGTACCGGCGGCCCGCTCGATGCCGCCGCAGCCCTCGGCGAACGTCCCGTCGCTCCGCGAGGAGAGCCTCCCGAGGGCCTTCCCAGGACCGCGTGGCGGCTGACCGCTCCCGTCCCCCTGTCAGCGCGCCGGAACCGGTCACCCGGCGCCGGCGCGACGAGTCGGCCCGTACCGCACCCCCACGCGCCGCCCCGCGCGGCGCGGCGGGCACGGGCAGCAGAGCGCGGTGCGGCCGGCAGCCGCCCGGCCGCACCGCCCTCCTCTTCAGCAATGTGGCCTCAGCCGATGTCGGGCGGATCGATCCTGATCCGTACGGGGTCACCGCCGCCCCGGGACATCCGCGCCGCCTGCGCCGCCTTCAGCGCCCCGGCCAGCGCGGCGCCGCTGCCCGGCGGCACCCGCAGCAGGGCGCGCTCCCAGCGCTCCCCCGGCGGCGGATCGCCCGGTCTGCGCGGCCGGCCCGGGTCGGTCAGCGGCAGCGGTACGGGGCCCAGCACCTCGGCGTCGCCCGGCAGTTCGGCCGAGGCCAGGAACGTCCCCACCGCCTCCGTGGGCCCGACCACCGAGGCCATCCGCGACACTGGGGGGAAGCCCAGCTCGGCCCGCTCCGCCAGCTCGCGCCGCGCGTGCCCCACCGGGTCCCAGCGGACCAGCGCCTGCACCGGACGGAGCGTCGGCTCCGCGACCACGACCACCGTGCCGCCCTCGCCCTGCCCGCGGACCAGGGACGCCGCCTGCGTCCAGCGGCGCAGCGCCTCCTCGCCCGCCCGCAGATCGGGACGGCCGAGCATCGCCCAGCCGTCGAGCAGCAGCGCCGCCGCATAGCCTCCCTCCGCGACCGGCTCGGCGCCCGGCGTGCTGACCACGAGCGCGGGGCGCCCCGGCACGGAGTCGAGCACATGGTCGCGTCCCGACGTACGGACCGGGACGGCCGGGAACGCCCGGCCCAGCTCCTCCGCCGTACGCCGCGCCCCCACGATCCGCGCGCGCAGCCGGGGGCTCCCGCAGGCCGCGCAGTGCCAGCCGGGCTCCTCGCGCCCGCACCAGCCGCAGAGCAACTCCCGCTCGCGCGGGGCCTCCAGCGGCCCCGCGCAGTGCCGGCACCGGGCCGGCGTACGGCAGAGCTCGCAGGCCAGCCGGGGCACATAGCCGCGCCGGGGCACCTGCACCAGCACCGGGCCGCTCTTCAGCCCGTCCCTGACGGCCTGCCAGGCGAGGCTGGGCAGCCGGGCCGCCCGCGCCGCCTCGTCCCGGGCCAGCTCGCCGTCGCCGATCGTGCGCACCAGCGGGGCGGCGTGACGCACCTGCTCCCGGTCGGCCGCCAGCGGCAGCGCCCACCCCGTGGCGACGAGCTGGGCCGCCTCGACCGTGCACGCCGTACCGCCCAGCAGGAAGCCGCACTTGTCGTGCGCGGCGCGCAGCAGCAGCACCTCGCGGGCGTGCGGCTGGGGGGCGTGCGGCTCGCTGTGGCTGGAGTCGCCGTCGTCCCAGAGGGCGACCAGGCCCAGGTCACGGACCGGCGCGAACATGGCCGCGCGCGTCCCGACGACCGCCCGCACCGCGCCGCGCCGTACCGCCAGCCACTCCCGGTAGCGCTTCTCGGGCCCCGCCTCCGCCGTGAGGAGCGCGTGCCGCCCCTCGCCCAGCAGCGCGGTGAGCGCCGCGTCGACCCGCCCGGCGACCCGCCCGTCCGGTACGACGACGAGCGCGCCCCGCCCGGAGGCGAGCGTCGCGGCGACGGCGCGCGCCAGCTCCTCCGCCCAGAGCGGCCCGGGCAGCGCGGTCCACACGGCCCGCGGCGCACCGCCCCCGGCGAGCGAGCCGAGGAACGCCGGCCCGTTCACGTACCGCTCCCAGCTCCCCGGCTCCGGCGCGGCGGGCGCCGGGGCAGGCTCGGGCGACGGCTTCGCCTCCGCCCGCGCGTTCCGCGGCGGGACGGCGAGCTGGAGCACATCCGCGAGGCTCCCCGCGTACCGGTCGGCGACGGCCCGCGCCAGCCCCAGCAGCTCGGCGCCGAGCACGGGCTCGGTGGACACGACACCCGCCAGCGCGGCGAGCGGCCCCGCGTAGTCCGAGTCGGCGCGCCGCTCGACCACGAACCCGTCGATCAGCCGCCCGCCCTCACGCCGCCCGCCCCGCACCTGACGCGCCCCGGCCCCGAACCGCACCCGCACCCGCACCCCGGGCTGCGCCGCCTCGTCCAGCTCCTCGGGCACGGCGTAGTCGAAGAACTGGTCAAGATGCAACACCCCCTTGTTCACCACCACCCGCGCCACCGGCAACCCCCCGGCCAGCGCGGCCCCCCGCCACGTCCGCGGCTTCGCCCGCGGCACCTTCGCCTTCCGCACACTCTCCCGAATGAACGCAAGCTGCTCGGGCCCACCACCGGCGGGATCATCGGGCCGCTCGTTGTCGCTGCTCACAGCTTCATACCTACCAGACGCCACCGACACCCCGGCATCCACGGAGATCCCGCCCGCCGTGCGGACACGACAGTGAGGCCCCGGACACCGATGCGGTGTCCGGGGCCTCACTCAGAAAAGCAGCCGGTGGCTCAGACGCCCGCGGCCTCGCGCAGCGCGTCCACGCGGTCCGTGCGCTCCCAGGTGAATTCCGGCAGCTCGCGGCCGAAGTGGCCGTACGCCGCCGTCTGGGCGTAGATCGGGCGCAGCAGGTCGAGGTCGCGGATGATCGCGGCCGGGCGGAGGTCGAAGACCTGGCCGATGGCCTGCTCGATCTTCTCGGGCTCGACCGTGGCCGTGCCGAAGGTCTCGACGAAGAGGCCGACCGGCTCGGCCTTGCCGATGGCGTACGCGACCTGGACCTCGCAGCGCGCGGCGAGGCCCGCGGCCACGACGTTCTTGGCGACCCAGCGCATCGCGTACGCGGCGGAGCGGTCGACCTTGGACGGGTCCTTGCCGGAGAAGGCGCCGCCGCCGTGGCGGGCCATGCCGCCGTAGGTGTCGATGATGATCTTGCGGCCGGTGAGGCCGGCGTCGCCCATCGGGCCGCCGATCTCGAAGCGTCCGGTCGGGTTGACCAGGAGGCGGTAGCCGTCGGTGTCGAGCTTGATGCCGTCGTCGACCAGTTCCTTGAGCACGTGCTCGACGACGAACTCGCGGACGTCGGGCGCGAGCAGCGAGTCCAGGTCGATGTCGGACGCGTGCTGCGAGGAGACGACGACCGTGTCGAGGCGTACGGCCTTGTCGCCGTCGTACTCGATGGTGACCTGGGTCTTGCCGTCGGGGCGCAGGTACGGGATGGTCCCGTTCTTGCGGACCTCGGAGAGGCGGCGCGAGAGGCGGTGCGCGAGGTGGATCGGGAGCGGCATCAGCTCGGGGGTCTCGTCGCAGGCGTAGCCGAACATCAGGCCCTGGTCGCCGGCGCCCTGCTTGTCGAGCTCGTCGTCGTCTCCGCCCGCGGCGGCACCCTCGACCCGCTTCTCGTACGCCGTGTCGACGCCCTGTGCGATGTCGGGAGACTGCGCGCCGATGGACACCGAGACGCCGCAGGAGGCGCCGTCGAAGCCCTTCTTCGACGAGTCGTAGCCGATCTCCAGGATCTTGTTCCGCACGAGCTGGGCGATCGGCGCGTAGGCCTTGGTGGTGACCTCGCCGGCGACATGCACCAGACCGGTGGTGATCAAGGTCTCCACGGCGACCCGGGAGGACGGGTCCTCCTGGAGGAGCGCGTCAAGAATGGTGTCGCTGATCTGGTCAGCGATCTTGTCGGGGTGACCTTCGGTCACGGACTCCGAGGTGAAGAGACGGCGGGACACATCGCTCCCTGAGGTTGCAGCGGCTGCTGGCTGATCATTGGCGGATCGTACGGGGCGCTGCACGCCCCGCGACGTTCCTCGACCACTTTATCGGTCGAATCGGGCCACGGGGGCAAGTGTCTCGATCTGTGGGAGCCCCGGGCTCACGGTCTCGCATTATGCGCCACGGTGATCGCCCCTGGCCAGGGCCCCGAGTGAGATGTGACGAAGGGCGCAGAAGCGGCGAAGGGGAGGAAAGGGGACGTAATGAAGAATTCATACGGCCGGAGGTCCACCGGCCGCCCTCGCCCGCACCGTCGTCATCCGGACACGACCCTGGGGGCCACCAGGTCCCAGACCACGTCCGCCAGGGCCTCCTTCGGTCCGTACGGTACGGGTGTCTCGGTGCCGTCCGCCGCGAGGACGACCGCCTCGTTCTCCTCCGTGCCGAACACCTTGCGTTCGCCCACCTCGTTGACGACGAGGAGGTCGCACCCCTTGCGCCGCAGCTTGCGCCGGCCGTTGGCGAGGACGTCGTCCGTCTCCGCCGCGAAGCCGACGACCACCTGTCCTGGGCGGGCCCGCTCGGCGGCCAGCTCGGCGAGGATGTCCGGGTTGCGGACGAGGGCGACCGGCGCGGGCTCCTCGCCGTCCTTCTTCTTGATCTTGCCCTCGGCCCGGACGGCGGGACGGAAATCGGCCACGGCCGCCGCCATGACCACCGCGTCGGCCTCGGCGACCGCCTTCAGCACGGCCTCGCGGAGCTGGAGCGCCGTACCGACGTGGACCATGTCGACGCCCGCCGGGTCCGGCAGCCCGGTGTTCGCCTCGATGAGCGTGACCCTGGCGCCCCGGGCCACGGCCGTACGGGCCAGGGCGTACCCCTGCTTGCCCGAGGAGCGGTTGCCCAGGTAGCGGACCGGGTCGAGTGGCTCCCGCGTCCCCCCGGCGCTGATCACCACATGGCGTCCCGCCAGGTCGGGTACGGGGACGCCGCGGGCCAGGATCCGGCGGCAGAGTTCGAAGATCTCGCCAGGGTCCGGCAGCCGCCCCTTGCCGGTGTCGACGCCGGTGAGGCGGCCCACGGCGGGTTCGATCACGACGGCGCCCCTCGCGCGCAGCGTCGCGACGTTCTCCTGGGTGGCGGGGTGCTCCCACATCTCGGTGTGCATGGCGGGCGCGAAGACGACCGGACAGCGGGCCGTGAGGAGCGTGTTGGTCAGCAGGTCGTCCGCGAGGCCGTGCGCCGCCTTCGCGAGCAGGTCGGCGGTGGCCGGGGCGACGACGACGAGGTCGGCGCTCTGGCCGATCCGTACGTGCGGCACCTCGTGGACGTCGGACCAGACCTCGGTGGAGACCGGATGGCCCGAGAGCGCCGACCAGGTCGCCGCCCCGACGAAGTGGAGCGCGGATCCGGTCGGTACGACCCGTACGTCATGGCCCGATTCGGTCAGCCGACGCAGCAGCTCGCACGCCTTGTACGCGGCGATCCCCCCGGCGACCCCCAGAACGACCTTCGGCTTGTCCACCGTGTCTCTCCCCTCCGCTGTCCAGAGCCCGGCCGGAACCGGCCGGGCCGACTGCCCCGCACGATCGTGACAGCTCCCATGACACACCACAGGCCCGGCAGTCGCTCTGCCGGGCCTGTGGTGAGAAAGCGTGTGACGTGGGGCGCCTACTGGGCCGGGCCCTCGATGGCCTCGGAGGTCAGCAGACCCGCGTTGATCTCGCGCAGGGCGATCGAGAGCGGCTTCTCGTGGACGTGGGTGTCCACCAGCGGACCGACGTACTCGAGCAGGCCCTCACCGAGCTGCGAGTAGTACGCGTTGATCTGGCGCGCGCGCTTGGCCGCGTAGATCACGAGGCTGTACTTCGAGTCCGTGGCCTCGAGCAGCTCATCGATCGGCGGGTTGATGATGCCCTCGGGCGTGGTGATGGAAGAGGACACTCTCTTGCCTTCCGAAGAAAATTCAGGGAAAAACAGGGGGTCGTGTGCTGTCGCGCCCCGCGAACCGGCGGTTTCTCGCCGTCCCGGTGTGCCGGGCGGTCCGCGAGAACAGCACACTAAAGATCATGCAACTGCCATCAAGGCTAGCAGCTCGCGTGCGACGTCCTCGACCGAGGTGTTGACCAGGGTCGTGTCGAACTCCGCCTCGGCGGCCAGTTCCACCTTCGCGGCGGCGAGCCTGCGCTCGATCACCTCGGCCGATTCCGTACCCCGGCCGGTGAGCCGGCGCACCAGCTCGTCCCAGCTCGGCGGGGCCAGGAAGACCAGCCGGGAGTCCGGCATCGACTCCTTGACCTGCCGGGCGCCCTGGAGGTCGATCTCCAGGAGTACGGGCTCACCCGCGGCCAGCCGGTCCAGGACCGCCTGTCGGGGGGTCCCGTACCGGTTGCCCGCGAACTCCGCCCATTCCAGCAGTTCTCCGTTGGCCACCGACTTGTCGAACTCGTCGTCGGTGACGAAGAAGTACTGGACCCCGTGACGCTCACCGGGGCGCGGCTTTCTCGTGGTGGCCGACACCGAGAGCCATACCTCGGGGTGGACCTTGCGCATATGGGCGACGACCGTGCTCTTGCCGACCCCGGAGGGGCCGGAGAGCACGGTCAGCCGCGGTCGTACGTCTGCTGCCATGCGGCGATTATCCAGGTTCCCGGGGGTGCCCGGAAACGTCAGGCGCCACCACCGCCGAACTCGCGCTCCAGGGACGCGATCTGGTTGGAGCCAAGACCCCGCACGCGGCGGCTCTCGGAGATCCCGAGCCGCTCCATGATCTGCTTGGCGCGGACCTTGCCCACGCCGGGCAGCGACTCAAGGAGGGCGGAGACCTTCATCTTCCCGATGACGTCGTTCTCCTGACCCTGCTTGATCACGTCATGGAGCGAAGCGCCGGAATGCTTGAGTCGATTCTTGACCTCGGCCCGCTCCCGGCGAGCCGCGGCGGCCTTTTCGAGCGCGGCTGCGCGCTGTTCAGGGGTAAGGGGCGGAAGAGCCACGCCTACGTCACCTCGGATGTCGAACTGTCGGATACGGACCGGTGCGGAACCTATCGCCCCGCACCAGGCGAGCAACGGGCAACGAACTGCGCGTTGACTCTCGACGGAGACTAGCGGCCAAGTCCGTCCGAGTCAGCGAGAACAGACGAAAAGTCCTGGTCAGCATCGATCAGGGGTGACATTTTGGTCATTTTGCCCAACTTTTTGGACAGGAAGCCGCTCATTGCCTCCGTCACCTGCCCGCCGTGCCGCCGCCGACAGCCGTTCTCACCTCGTCCGCGAAGCGGTCCGCGGCATTCCGCAGGGCCCCGGCGTCGGGACCGTGACGGAGAACACCCCGGCTGACGCTCGGAACGACGTTGCCGACCGCCGCGCCGAAGACGCCGGGCAGATCGGCGGGCGTCGCGCCCTGCGCGCCGATCCCGGGCGCCAGCAGCGGCCCGTTGATCGCGAGATCCACGCCCGCCTCCCCCAGGTCCCCGAGGGTGGCCCCGACGACCGCGCCGACCGAACCGAGCGGCGTCGCGCCCGCGTTCTCGGCGGCCATGTGGTCGAGCATGAGCTGTGCGAGCGGGCGCCCGTCGGCAGCGGTGGCGCGCTGTACCTCGGCGCCCTCCGGGTTGGAGGTCAGCGCCAGGACGAAGACCCCGCAGCCGGCCGCCGAGGCCGCGTCCAGCGCCGGGCGCAGCGAGCCGAAGCCGAGGTACGGCGAGAGCGTCACGGCGTCCGAGAAGAGCGGCGAGGCCGGATCCAGATAGGTCGCCGCGTACGCGCCCATCGTGGAGCCGATGTCGCCGCGCTTGGCGTCCATCAGGACCAGCGCCCCGGCCGCCCGGGCCTCCGCGACGGCCTTCTCCAGGACGGCGATGCCGCGCGACCCGAACCGTTCGAAGAACGCCGACTGCGGCTTGAGCACGGCGACCCGGTCGGCCAGCGCCTCCACCGTCGTACGGGTGAACCGCTCCAGGCCCGCGACGTCGTCGTTCAGGCCCCAGTCGGTGAGGAGCGAGGCGTGCGGGTCGATGCCCACGCAGAGTGGGCCGCGGTGGTCCATCGCCTGCCGGAGCCGCGCGCCGAAGGGGGCCGCGAGGGGCGTGGGGTCCGAAGGGGGCGGAGTGGTCATGCGTCGGCCTTCTTCCGGCTCTGCGCGGCGCGGGTGGACGCGCCCACGGCCTCGGCGAGGGTGGCGTACGGGGAGAGCGCGAGCCGGGCCGCGAGCCCCTGGTGGATCTCTCGGCTCCAGAACGGGCCCCGGTAGATGAACGCGCTGTACCCCTGGACGAGCGTGGCACCGGCCAGGATGCGCTGCCAGGCGTCCTCGGCGTCCTCCACGCCCCCGACGCCCACCAGGGTGATCCGGTCGCCCACACGCGCGTACAGGCGGCTCAGCACCTCCAGCGAGCGCTCCTTGAGCGGCGCGCCGGACAGTCCGCCGGTCTCGGCGGTCAGAGCCGGGTCGGACGCGAGGCCGAGGCTCTCGCGGGCGATGGTGGTGTTGGTGGCGATGATGCCGTCGAGGCCCAGCTCCACGGCGAGGTCGGCGACGGCGTCGACGTCCTCGTCCGCGAGGTCGGGCGCGATCTTGACCAGGAGCGGGACGCGGCGCCGGGTGACGGTGCGGTCGGCGGCCTCGCGTACGGCGGTGAGCAGCGGCCTGAGCTGGTCGACGGCCTGGAGGCTGCGCAGCCCGGGGGTGTTGGGCGAGCTGACGTTGACCACGAGGTAGTCGGCGTGGCGGGCCAGGCGCTCCGTGGAGAGCACGTAGTCGGCGACGGCCTCACTCTCGGGGACGACCTTGGTCTTGCCGATGTTGACGCCGACGGTCGTCCTGAAGACGGGCCCACGGGCCGTACGGGCCGCGAGGCGCTCCGCCACGGCGGCGGAGCCCTCGTTGTTGAAGCCCATACGGTTGATCAGCGCCCGGTCGGGGACGAGCCGGAAGAGCCGCCGCTTCGGGTTGCCGGACTGCGGCTCGCCGGTGACGGTGCCGATCTCGACATGGTCGAAGCCGGCCATGGCCAGTCCGTCGATGCCCACGGCGTTCTTGTCGAACCCGGCCGCGAGCCCGAAGGGGCCGTGCATGCGCAGCCCGAACGCCTCGGTGCGCAGCTCCGCGAAGCGGGGGGCGAGCGCGGCGGCGGCGAAGGTGCGCAGCACGGGGACGCGGGCGGCGAGCCGGATCCACCGGAAGGCCAGGTGGTGCGCCTGCTCGGGGTCCATCCGCCGGAAGACCAGCCGGAAGAGAATCCGGTACATCGTGTCCATGATGTTCGTGATGTGCATGGAGTTCAGTCCTCGCGGGCCGCGGTGAGGTGGCGCGCGTGCTCCTGGAGGGAGCGGACGCCGACGTCGCCGTGCTTCAGGGCGTCGATGCCCTGGACGGCGGCGGCCAGCGCCTGGACCGTCGTGAGGCAGGGGACGCCGCGCGCCACGGCCGCCGTACGGATGTCGTAACCGTCGAGCCGGCCGCCGGTGCCGTACGGGGTGTTGACGATGAGGTCGACTCCCCCCTCGTGGATGAGCTGGACGATGGTCTTCTCGCCGTCCGGGCCCTCGCCCTCGAACTGCTTGCGTACGACGGTCGCCTTGATGCCGTTGCGCTTGAGGACCTCGGCGGTGCCGGAGGTGGCCAGCAGCTCGAAACCGTGGGCGACCAGTTCGCGCGCCGGGAAGATCATCGAGCGCTTGTCGCGGTTGGCGACGGAGATGAAGGCGCGGCCCTTGACGGGCAGCGGGCCGTACGCCCCGGCCTGCGACTTGGCGTACGCCGTGCCGAAGGCGGAGTCGATGCCCATGACCTCGCCGGTGGAGCGCATCTCCGGGCCGAGGACGGTGTCGACGCCGCGTCCGTGGATGTCGCGGAAACGCGACCACGGCATCACGGCCTCCTTGACGGAGATCGGCGCGTCGAGCGGCAGCGTGCCGCCGTCGCCCTGTGCGGGCAGCAGCCCTTCCGCGCGCAGCTCGGCGACGGTGGCGCCGAGCGAGATACGGGCCGCGGCCTTCGCGAGCGGTACGGCGGTCGCCTTCGAGGTGAAGGGGACGGTACGGGAGGCGCGCGGGTTGGCCTCCAGGACGTAGAGGATGTCACCGGCCATCGCGAACTGGATGTTGATCAGTCCGCGCACGCCCACCCCGCGCGCGATGGCCTCCGTGGAGGCGCGCAGCCGCTTGATGTCGAAGCCGCCGAGCGTGATGGGCGGCAGGGCGCACGCCGAGTCGCCGGAGTGGATGCCGGCCTCCTCGATGTGCTCCATGACGCCGCCGAGGTACAGCTCCGTACCGTCGTAGAGGGCGTCCACGTCGATCTCGATGGCGTCGTCGAGGAACCGGTCCACCAGCACCGGGCGGGTGGGGCTGATCTCGGTGGACTCGGCGATGTACGAGGAGAGCCTGGTCTCGTCGTAGACGATCTCCATGCCGCGTCCGCCGAGGACGTACGACGGCCGGACGAGGACCGGGTAGCCGATCTCGTCCGCGATCGCCTTGGCCCCGGCGAAGGTGGTGGCGGTGCCGTGCTTGGGCGCGGGCAGGCCGGCCTCGGCGAGGACCCGGCCGAAGGCGCCCCGGTCCTCGGCGGCGTGGATCGCCTCGGGGGGTGTGCCGACGACGGGCACACCGTTGTCCTTGAGGGCCTGGGCGAGGCCCAGCGGGGTCTGGCCGCCGAGCTGGACGATGACGCCCGCGATCGGTCCCGCCAGGGTCTCCGCGTGCACGATCTCCAGGACGTCCTCCAGGGTGAGCGGCTCGAAGTAGAGCCGGTCGGAGGTGTCGTAGTCGGTGGAGACGGTCTCCGGGTTGCAGTTGACCATCACGGTCTCGTACCCGGCCTCGCTCAGCGCGAAGGAGGCGTGGACGCAGGAGTAGTCGAACTCGATGCCCTGGCCGATCCGGTTGGGACCGGAGCCGAGGATGATCACGGCGGGCTTCTCGCGCGGCGCGACCTCGCTCTCCTCGTCGTACGAGGAGTAGAAGTACGGGGTCTTCGCGGCGAACTCGGCGGCGCAGGTGTCGACCGTCTTGTAGACGGGGCGGACGCCCAGCGCGTGCCTGACCTCGCGTACGACGTCCTCGCGCAGCCCGCGGATCGCGGCGATCTGGGCGTCGGAGAAGCCGTGCCGCTTGGCCTCGGCGAGCAGGTCGGGGTCGAGCCGTTCGGCGGCGGCCAGCTCGTCCGCGTACTCCTTGATCAGGAAGAGCTGGTCGACGAACCACGGGTCGATCTTCGTGGCGTCGAAGACCTCCTCGGGGGTGGCCCCGGCCCTGATCGCCCGCATGACGGTGTTGATCCGGCCGTCGGTGGGGATCTTCGCGGTCTCCAGCAGCTCGGCGCGGTCGCCCGGTTCCCCGGTGAAGGAGAACTGGCTGCCGGCCTTCTCAAGAGAGCGCAGCGCCTTCTGGAGGGCCTCGGTGAAGTTGCGGCCGATGGCCATGGCCTCGCCGACGGACTTCATGGTGGTGGTGAGGGAGGCGTCGGCGGCCGGGAATTTCTCGAAGGCGAACCGGGGCACCTTGACGACGACGTAGTCGAGTGTGGGCTCGAAGGACGCCGGGGTCTTCTCGGTGATGTCGTTGGGGATCTCGTCCAGCGTGTAGCCGACGGCGAGCCGGGCGGCGATCTTGGCGATCGGGAAGCCGGTGGCCTTGGAGGCGAGCGCGGAGGAGCGGGAGACGCGCGGGTTCATCTCGATGACGATGACGCGGCCGTCGTCCGGGTTGATCGCGAACTGGATGTTGCAGCCGCCGGTGTCGACGCCGACCTCGCGGATCACGGCGATGCCGACGTCCCGCAGGATCTGGTACTCGCGGTCGGTGAGCGTCATCGCGGGCGCGACGGTGATCGAGTCGCCGGTGTGCACGCCCATCGGGTCGAAGTTCTCGATGGAGCAGACGACCACGACGTTGTCGTGCTTGTCGCGCATCAGCTCCAGTTCGTACTCCTTCCAGCCGAGGATGGACTCCTCCAGGAGCACCTCGGTGGTCGGCGAGAGCATCAGGCCCTGTCCGGCGATCCGGCGCAGGTCCTCCTCGGTGTGGGCGAAGCCGGAGCCGGCGCCCCCCATGGTGAAGGAGGGGCGGACGACGACGGGGTAGCCGCCGAGCGTGTCGACGCCGGCGAGGACGTCGTCCATGGAGTGGCAGATGACCGAGCGGGCGGATTCGCCGTGGCCGATCTTCTCGTACACGGCCTTGACGACGCCCTTGAAGAGGTCGCGGTCCTCGCCCTTGTTGATCGCCTCTACATTGGCGCCGATCAGTTCGACGCCGTACTTGTCGAGCGTGCCGGAGTCGTGCAGGGAGATCGCGGTGTTCAGCGCGGTCTGGCCGCCCAGGGTGGGCAGCAGCGCGTCGGGGCGCTCCTTCGCGATGATCTTCTCGACGTACTCGGGGGTGATCGGCTCGACGTACGTGGCGTCGGCGATCTCCGGGTCCGTCATGATCGTGGCGGGGTTGGAGTTGACCAGGATGACGCGCAGGCCCTCGGACCTGAGCACGCGGCACGCCTGGGTACCGGAGTAGTCGAATTCAGCGGCCTGGCCGATGACGATCGGTCCTGAACCGATGACCAGGACGGACTGGATATCGGTGCGCTTAGGCACGCTGGTCCTCCATCAGAGCTGTGTCCATCAAAGACGTGAAGCGGTCGAAGAGGTACGCGGCGTCGTGCGGGCCGGCGGCCGCCTCGGGGTGGTACTGGACGCTGAAGACCGGCCGGTCGAGCAGCCTGAGCCCCTCGACCACGTTGTCGTTGAGGCAGACGTGGGAGACCTCGACGCGGCCGTAGGGGGTGTCGGTGACCCGGTCGAGCGGAGCGTCGACGGCGAAGCCGTGGTTGTGCGCGGTGATCTCGACCTTGCCGGTCGTGCGGTCCTGCACGGGCTGGTTGATGCCCCGGTGCCCGTACTTCAGCTTGTACGTGCCGAAGCCCAGCGCGCGGCCGAGGAGCTGGTTGCCGAAGCAGATGCCGAAGAGCGGCGTGCCGCGCTCCAGCACGCCCCGGACGACGGTGAGGTCGGCGGTGGCGGGGTCGCCTGGCCCGTTGGAGAGGAAGACCCCGTCGGGCGCGGTCGCGTACACCTCGTCCAGCGTGGCGGTGCCGGGCAGGACGTGCACCTCGATGCCGCGCTGGGCCATCCGGTGCGGGGTCATGCCCTTGATGCCGAGGTCGAGCGCGGCGACGGTGAAGCGCTTCTCACCGATCGCGGGGACGACGTACGGCTGCTCGGTGGCGACCTCGGCGGAGAGGTTCGCGCCGGTCATCTCCGGGGCCTGCCGGACCCGGGCGAGCAGTGCCGCCTCGTCCGCCAGGGACTCCCCGGAGAAGATGCCGACGCGCATGGCGCCGCGCTCGCGGAGGTGGCGGGTGAGGGCGCGGGTGTCGACGCCGCTGATGCCGACGACGCCCTGGGCGACCAGCTCGTCGTCGAGGGAACGGCGCGAGCGCCAGTTGGACGGGGTGCGCGCGGGGTCCCGTACGACGTAGCCGGAGACCCAGATCCGCCGGGACTCGGGGTCCTCGTCGTTCACGCCGGTGTTGCCGATGTGCGGGGCCGTCATCACGACGACCTGGCGGTGGTACGACGGGTCGGTGAGGGTCTCCTGGTAGCCGGTCATGCCGGTGGAGAAGACGGCCTCGCCGAAGGTCTCCCCCACGGCCCCGTAGGCGCGGCCGCGGAAGCTGCGGCCGTCCTCCAGGACGAGTACGGCGGGGGACGCCTTTACGCGGGCGGTTCCGCGGCCGGTGCCTCGGCCGACGACTGGGGGCGAGGTGGTCATCGTGCGGGGCCTTCCGTAGTGCTGGTGTGGTGCGTGGTGAGGGGCTGGTTCATGGAGTTGACGGCGTCGACCCAGGCGGCGTGTTCGGCGGAGCGGTCGGAGCGGAAGCCGGAGTCGATCAGCCGCTCCCCGTGCTCCCAGGTGACGATCAGCAGCCCGCCCTCGGCGAGGACCTTGCCCGCGATGCCCTTGTCGAGCCGGGCCTCGCGCAGCCGCTCCGCCGGGACGAAGAAGTCGCTCGCGCCGGGGCGTACGACGTCGAGCCCGGCGTCGGTGAGCGTCAGCTCCACGCGGCTGCGGGTGCCGAGACCGTGGGCCACGATCCGGTCGAGCCACTGCCCGGCGGTCGTGGAGCCGTGGTAGCGGCCCTCCATCGTCAGTCTCGCCTCGCCGGGCTCGGCCGGCATTTCAGGCAGCGGCGGCCTGCCGCCTCCGTTGAGGGTGGTGGTGGGCGACGGGCGGGCCGGGAGCTCGGGCAGGTCCGACTGGAGGCTGCCGCGCCACTTCCAGCCCTGGCGCATCAACCAGTACACGAAGGCGACGAAGAGCAGCAGACCGGCCACCCAGCCGATCCGGGCGGCCCAGTCGGTCACGTCCGCCGATTTCTGCTCGGCGGCCAGTGGAAGGAGAAGGTTCGCAGTTGTCACGCCAGATTCCCGTCGACGACCGTGGCACGGCCCCGCAGGAAGGTGTGGGTCACACGTCCCGGCAGCTCACGCCCCTCGTACGGGGTGTTACGGCTGCGGGAGGCGAAGCCCGCGGGGTCCACGGCTCCACGGTATGCCGGATCGACCAGGGTGAGGTTGGCGGGCTCGCCTGCCGAGACGGGCCGGCCGTGGCCTTCGAGGCGGCCGATGCGCGCCGGGCGGAACGACATCCGGTCGGCGACGCCCGCCCAGTCCAGCAGTCCGGTGTCGACCATCGTGTCCTGGACCACCGACAGGGCGGTCTCCAGGCCGACCATGCCCATGGCCGCCGCCGCCCACTCGCAGTCCTTGTCCTCGTGCGGGTGGGGCGCGTGGTCGGTGGCGACGCAGTCGATCGTGCCGTCCGCGAGGGCTTCGCGCAGGGCGAGGACGTCGGCCTCGGTGCGCAGCGGCGGGTTCACCTTGTAGACGGGGTTGTACGACCGTACGAGCTCGTCGGTGAGGAGGAGGTGGTGCGGGGTGACCTCGGCGGTGACGTTCCACCCCTTGGACTTCGCCCAGCGGACCAGCTCGACCGAGCCCGCGGTGGAGAGGTGGCAGATGTGGACGCGGGAGTCGACGTGCGCGGCGAGCAGCACGTCGCGCGCGATGATCGACTCCTCGGCGACGGCGGGCCAGCCGCCGAGCCCCAGCTCCGCGGAGACGACGCCCTCGTTCATCTGGGCGCCCTCGGTGAGCCGCGGCTCCTGGGCGTGCTGGGCGACGACGCCGTCGAACGCCTTCACGTACTCCAGCGCCCTGCGCATGATCACCGCGTCGTCGACGCACTTGCCGTCGTCGGAGAAGACCCGGACGTTCGCGGCGGAGTCGTTCATGGCGCCCAGCTCGGCGAGGTGCTTGCCCTCCAGGCCGACGGTGACGGCGCCGACGGGCTGCACATCGCAGTAGCCGGACTCCTTGCCGAGCCGCCAGACCTGCTCGACGACGCCGGCGGTGTCGGCGACGGGGAAGGTGTTGGCCATGGCGTGGACGGCGGTGAAGCCGCCGATGGCGGCGGCCTTGGTGCCGGTCAGGACGGTCTCGGAGTCCTCGCGGCCGGGCTCCCGCAGATGGGTGTGGAGGTCGACCAGGCCGGGCAGCAGGATCTGTCCCGCGGCCTCGACGACGGTGGCGTCACCGGCGTCCAGGCCCGTGCCCACCGCCTCGATGACCTCGCCGTCGATCAGTACGTCCTGGATGTCGCCGCCGAGCACCTGGGCGCCCCGGATCAGGATCTTGCTCATGGTTACTTGTTCTCCTCGGGTGACGGGCGGGACGTCTCGGGTGAGGTGCGGGACGTGGTGACGGCGGGCTCGTTGCCGCCGAGCAGCAGGTAGAGCACGGCCATCCGGGTGGAGACGCCGTTGGCGACCTGCTCGACGGCCGTGCAGCGATCGGAGTCGGCGACCTCCGCGGTGATCTCCATGCCTCGGTTCATCGGCCCGGGGTGCATGACGACGGAGTTGCCGGGCATCCGGCGCATCCGCTCGCCGTCCAGGCCGTAGCGCCGGGAGTACTCGCGCTCGGTCGGGAAGAAGGCGGCGTTCATCCGTTCGCGCTGCACTCGCAGCATCATCACGGCGTCGGACGCGGGCAGCACCCGGTCCAGGTCGTAGCTGACCTCGCAGGGCCAGTGCTCGACGCCGATCGGCACGAGCGTGGGCGGCGCGACCACCGTGACGTGGGCGCCGAGCGTGTGCAGCAGCAGGACGTTGGAGCGGGCGACGCGGCTGTGCAGCACGTCGCCGACGATCGTGACCCGCTGCCCGGCCAGGTCGCGGCCGATCCCCGCGTCCGCGCCGACCAGCCTGCGGCGCAGCGTGAAGGCGTCGAGGAGGGCCTGGGTCGGGTGTTCGTGGGTGCCGTCGCCCGCGTTGACGACCGCGCCGTCGATCCAGCCGGAGGTGGCGAGGCGGTACGGGGCGCCGGAGGCGCCGTGCCGGATGACGACGGCGTCGGCGCCCATCGCCTCCAGGGTGAGCGCGGTGTCCTTGAGCGATTCGCCCTTGGAGACGGACGAGCCCTTGGCCGAGAAGTTGATCACATCGGCGGAGAGGCGCTTGGCGGCGGCCTCGAAGGAGATCCGGGTGCGGGTCGAGTCCTCGAAGAAGAGGTTGACGACGGTACGGCCGCGCAGGGTGGGCAGTTTCTTGATGGGCCGGTCGGCGACCCGGGCCATCTCCTCCGCGGTGTCGAGGATCAGCACGGCGTCGTCGCGGCTGAGATCGGCGGCGGAGATCAGGTGGCCGGGTGTGCGGGGGTTCGCCCCGGGAAGACGCAGCATCGGAAAGAGCGCTCCGGTGTGGTGGGGTGTGCGGGCGTGCGGGCGCGCGGAGGCATCCGTACAGGGTGGGAAGGACGTACGGGCGGCGCTTGGGCCCCCGCTACCGCTCGCCGGACGCGGTGGGCCGCTGGAGGCCGAGCAGCACGGTGTCGCGGCCGTCCTCCTCGGCGAGCTGGACCTTGACCGTCTCCCGCAGCGAGGTGGGGAGGTTCTTGCCGACGTAGTCGGCGCGGATCGGCAGCTCGCGGTGGCCGCGGTCGACGAGGACCGCGAGCTGGACGGCGCGCGGCCGGCCGATGTCGCCGAGGGCGTCGAGGGCAGCGCGGATCGTCCGGCCGGAGAAGAGCACGTCGTCGACGAGGACGACCAGCCGTCCGTCGACCCCGTCCGCGGGGATGTCGGTGCGGGCCAGCGCGCGGGCGGGCCGCAGCCGCAGGTCGTCGCGGTACATGGTGATGTCGAGGGAGCCGACCGGGATGGTGCGGCCGGTGATCTCGGCGAGTTTTCCGGCGAGCCTGCGGGCCAGGAAGACCCCGCGGGTCGGAATGCCGAGCAGCACCACGTCGTCGGCGCCCTTGGCGCGTTCGACGATCTCGTGGGCGATACGGGTCAGGACCCGGGCGATGTCGGGAGCCTCCAGAACGGGGCGTGCCGCACCGGATCCGGCCGTCGTGTCGGTGTCGCTCGCGTTGCCGCTCACGTTCTTGCTGGTGTCCATAAGAAACGGACCTCCTTCTCCGCCTCACGGGACGGACCTTAAAGGACGTCGGAAATGCCAGAAACTACGCCACCCAGGCTAGCAGGGGGTCCGCGGCCGATTCGGTGCCACCCCCTGCCGGAAGGTGCCGGGAGGCGGTACGGAGCGCGGTACGGAACGCGGTACGGACAGCGGTACGGAGGCCGGTACGGACCCCGGTAGGACGCCCCCGGCTTGACGCATCCAAGTAACGCTGCGTAACCTCACAGTGAGTTACCAGACTTCGTCCGGGGAGCTATATGTCCAGCGAATACGCAAAGCAGCTCGGGGCCAAACTCCGCGCCATCCGCACCCAGCAGGGCCTCTCGCTCCATGGCGTGGAGGAGAAGTCCCAGGGCCGCTGGAAGGCCGTCGTGGTGGGTTCGTACGAGCGTGGAGACCGTGCCGTCACGGTGCAGCGCCTCGCCGAGCTGGCGGACTTCTACGGTGTCCCGGTGCAGGAGCTTCTTCCCGGCACGACGCCCGGCGGTGCCGCCGAGCCGCCGCCGAAGCTCGTTCTCGACCTGGAGCGCCTGGCCCACGTGCCGCAGGAGAAGGCCGGCCCGCTCCAGCGGTACGCGGCGACGATCCAGAGCCAGCGGGGCGACTACAACGGCAAGGTGCTGTCGATCCGCCAGGACGACCTGCGCACCCTGGCCGTCATCTACGACCAGTCGCCGTCGGTCCTGACCGAGCAGCTCATCAGTTGGGGTGTGCTGGACGCGGACGCGCGGCGCGCGGTCGCGCACGACGAGAGCTGACCGCCCCGCGGGCCCGGCTCGCGGATCGGCAGAAACGTCACCTCCCGGAGGGCGGTCCCGTACACGCGTACGGGACCGCCCTCCGGCGCGTCCAGGGCGGTTCCGCGCCGTGGCGCGTCCGGGGCGGCCCCACGTCGTGGCCCGTCCGACGTCCTCGCACCCGTGTCCGGAGACACGGATGCCCTCACGTACCGGGCGGGCCGGCTTGATCCCGTCCGGCGCGTGAGGGCAGACCGCCGCTCAGGCGCGGCGCAGACTCGGCTTGAGGTCCTTGAAACGGCTGAGAAGGCCGTTCACGAACGACGGGGAGTCGTCGGTGGAGAACTCCTTGGCGAGCTGGACCGCCTCGTCGATCGCCACGGCGTCCGGGGTCCCGTCCAGCCAGATCAGTTCGTACGTGCCGAGCCGGACGATGTTGCGGTCGGCGACCGGCATCCGGTCGAGGTCCCAGTCCACCGCGTAGGTGGCGATGAGTTCGTCGATACGGGCCACGTGCTCCCCGTACCCCTCGACCAGTTCCATGGTGAACTCATTGACCGGCGGCTGACGGTCGTCGGAGCGAGAGTGCCTGATCCAGTCCGCGAGAACGTTCTGTACGGACGTACCGCGCTGATCGGCCTCGAAGAGGATCTGGAACGCGCGCTTACGGGCATTGCTCCTGGCAGCCACGGTTAGCTGTTCACCCGGCCGAGGTAGTCGCCCGTACGGGTGTCGACCTTGATCTTCTCGCCGGTGGTGATGAAGAGCGGGACACCGATCTCGTAATCGGTCTCCAGCGTCGCCGGCTTGGTGCCGCCGGTGGAGCGGTCGCCCTGGACGCCCGGGTCGGTGTGCTTGATGACCAGCTCGACCGCGGCGGGCAGCTCGACGTAGAGCACCTCGCCCTCGTGCGTGGCGACCGTGGCGGTGAAGCCCTCGATCAGGAAGTTCGCCGCGTTACCGACCGACTTGCGGTCGATCATGAGCTGGTCGTAGGTGCTCATGTCCATGAAGACGAAGTACTCGCCGTCCATGTACGAGAACTGCATGTCGCGGCGGTCAACGGTGGCCACCTCGACCTTCACGCCGGCGTTGAAGGTCTTGTCGACGACCTTGCCGGAGAGCACGTTCTTCAGCTTGGTGCGCACAAAGGCCGGGCCCTTGCCGGGCTTGACGTGCTGGAACTCGACGACGGACCAGAGCTGGCCTCCGTCGAGCTTGAGCACCAGGCCGTTCTTGAGGTCGTTCGTGGAAGCCACGGTTGCGGAATCTCCTGGACTGAAAGCAGGTGGACGACCGAGGGCCGCGCGCCGCCCCGGCGGATACCTGGGCGACCCCCGCGCCATGGCCCGGGCAGTGCCTGGGCACAGGCGCCGGACTAGAGCGCGAGCAGCTCCTTGGTCGTGATGGTGAGTAGCTCGGGTCCGCCGTCCGCCTCGGGGCGGACGACGAGCGTGTCATCGATGCGGACACCGCCCCGGCCCGGGAGGTGGACCCCCGGTCCGACGGTGACCGGCACACAAGCGTCCAGTTTACCCATGGCCGCGGGGGCGAGCTGCGGGTCCTCGTCGATTTCGAGTCCGACACCGTGTCCCGTACGGGGTGCGAGCCCCTCGCCGTGCCCGGCGGCCTCCAGCGGATGCCGCGTCGCGCGGTCCACGTCGCGGTAGCCCGCGCCCGGCACGAGGCCCTCCCGACCTGCCCGTTGTGCCGCGAAGACCAGCTCGTACAGCTCGATCTGCCAGTCGGCGGGGGAGGTTCCGATGACGAACGTTCGGCCGATGAGACACCGGTATCCGCGGTAGTCCGCGCCGAGCCCGACGGAGAGGAAATCACCCTCCTCGACCCGGCGGTCCGAGGGACGGTGCCCGGGGCGGCCCGAGTGCGGCCCGGTGGCCACGACGGTCGGGAAGGCCGGGCCGTCGGCGCCGTGGTCGACGAGCCGCCGCTCCAGCTCCAGCGCGAGATGCCGCTCCGTGCGGCCCACCAGGATCGACTCCAGCAGCTCCCCCAGCGCGTGGTCGGCGATCTCGGCGGCGATCCGCAGACAGGCGATCTCCGCCTCGTCCTTGACGATCCGCTGCTGCTCGACGGCGCGGCCGAGGTCGGTGAGGCGCAGCCCGGGCACGACGGCGCCGATGGCCCGGTGGCGGGCGACGGTCAGGTGGTGCTCCTCGACGGCGAGCGATCCGGCGGACGAGGGGGTGAGGATCCCCGCGGCGGCCACGGCGGGGTCCCCGCTGGTGGGTACGGCGGTCAGACGCAGCCGTTCGTCGATCCCTTCCGGTCCTTCGTGGCCGGGCATGCGGGGGCAGAGCAGCGTGTCGTTGTCGTCCGGGCCGAGCAGCAGTACGGCGCCGGGCGGCGCCCCGCCCGCGAGGTAGCGGACGTTGGCGGGCCGGGAGACCAGGGCCGCCGGGTTGCCCGCGGCGGCGCACCGGTCACGCAGCCGCGCGCGGCGGACCGCATACACGTCTGACATGACCCGAGCGTACGAGCGGGTGGCTCACCCGGCCGGTTCAGCGCGTCCGACCGGGGGCCGCGCCGTGGGGCCGCAGGGCGCGGCCCTTCGGGGACGGCACCGGCCGGTTCACCAGCTCGGCGGGGAGGCCACGGCGCGGGCCAGGACGTCGTCCAGGACCCGGGCGGTGGTCTCCACGTCGTACTTGGAGTTGTCGATGATGGGCAGCCCCGAGCCGTACCAGCCGGCCATCCGGCCGTGGATGCCGGCGACCTCCTCGTCCGCCAGCCGGCGGTTGCCGCTGCGCTCGGCGTTGCGCTCCAGCACGATCTCCAGCCCGGGGAGCAGGACAACCGGGAGCAGTCCGGGGCCGACATGGCGCTTCCAGCCGCCGAGTCCGACGACCGGGCGGTCCGGGAAGACCGCGTCGTCGAGGATGCAGGAGATGCCGTTGGCGAGGAAGTTGCGGGCGGCGAAGCCACAGGTGCGGCGGGCCAGCCGGTACTGCGCCTCGGAGTGGTCGTTCCAGCCGGACTGCGGGTCGGCGAACCCGGCGCAGACCCATTCGCGTACGTCGTCCAGGCTGATGTGCGCGGTGGGCACCCGGCGGCTGCTCGCCCAGTGCCGGGCCACGGTCGTCTTGCCCGCGCCCGCGGGCCCGATGAGCAGGACGGCGAGGGTCGCCGTGCCCGTACCGCTGTCGGCGGGCGGCGCGGCGGGGACCGGCACGGGGCCGCCGGGCGGGAGCCGGACGTGTCCGGTGACATCGGCGGGGGGCTGCCCGCCCGGCGCGCCGGGCGGCGGTACGGGGCCGTGTCCGAGCCCCTGTGCGGGCCCGTGCGCCGGTCCGGGGTGCTGCCCGGGAATCGGGCGCTGTCCCGGAGGCTGGGGCAGCCCAGGGGGCCCTGAGGGCTGCGGGGCGCCAGGGGGCTGGTGGGACCCCTGCACCGGCTGAGGTCCCTGTGCCTGGTGCGCCTGGTGCGCTCCGTGCACCTGATGCGCTCCGTGCACCTGGTGTACGCCCGGTGTCCCGGGAGCCCATCCGGTTCCGTGCCCCGGTCCCTGGGGAGGCGGCAACGGAGCCCCCACTGAGTGCTGCATCCGGTGCCACTCCGTCTCGTGCGACTGACGCTGTCGGCGGCCCCGCGGGCCGCGCTACCGAACGGTACCGCTCCCGGCCGTCCCCGTGGGAACGGCCGGGACGCGTGAGGAGCGCCGGGGCGCCCCGTCAGGCGGTGAGCTCCTCCGCGAGGGCACGCAGCGCGAGCCGGTACGAGCCGATGCCGAAGCCCGCGACCGTACCGCTGGCGACGGCCGCGACCACGGAGGTGTGCCGGAACTCCTCGCGCGCGTACGGGTTCGAGATGTGCACCTCGATCAGCGGCGCCGTGCGCTGGGCCGCCGCGTCCCGCATCGCGTACGAGTAGTGGGTGAACGCGCCCGGGTTGAGAACGACCGGCACAGCACCGTCCGCGGCCTCGTGGAGCCAGCGGATCAGCTCGCCCTCGTCGTTCGTCTCCCGTACGTCGACGTCGAGCCCCAGCTCCTTGCCGAGCGTCCGGCAGGCGTCCACCAGCCCGGCGTACGACGTCGCCCCGTACACATCGGGTTCGCGCGAGCCGAGACGGCCCAGGTTGGGCCCGTTGAGGACGAGGACCCGACGGGTCACGCCGACACCTCCCCGTACGCGGCGAGCAGCACCGCCGGGTCCGGGCCCTCCAGCACGGTCGGCTTGCCGAGGCCGTCGAGGACGATGAAGCGCAGCAGGTCGCCGCGGGACTTCTTGTCGACCTTCATGGTCTCCAGCAGCTTGGGCCACTGGTCGCCGCGGTAGGTCAGCGGAAGGCCGACGGACTCCAGTACGGCGCGGTGCCGGTCGGCGGTCGCGTCGTCGAGCCGGCCGGCCAGCCGCCCCAGTTCGGCGGCGAAGACCATGCCGACGGAGACGGCCGCGCCGTGCCGCCACTTGTAGCGCTCGTTCTTCTCGATGGCGTGCGCCAGGGTGTGGCCGTAGTTCAGGATCTCCCGGAGACCGGCCTCCTTGAGGTCGTTGGAGACGACCTCGGCCTTGACCCGGATCGAACGCTCGATCAGCTCGGCGGTGTGCGGCCCCGCGGGCGTACGCGCGCCCTGCGGGTCGGACTCGACCAGCTCCAGGATGGCCGGGTCCGCGATGAACCCCGCTTTGATGATCTCCGCCATGCCGCTGACGTAGTCGTTGACGCCCAGGGAGTCCAGCGCGGCGAGGTCGCAGAGCACCCCGGCGGGCGGGTGGAAGGCGCCGACAAGGTTCTTGCCCTCGGCGGTGTTGATGCCCGTCTTGCCGCCCACGGCCGCGTCGACCATGGCGAGCACGGTCGTCGGTACGGCGATCCAGCGCACCCCGCGCAGCCAGGTCGCGGCGACGAATCCGGCCAGGTCGGTGGTGGCTCCGCCACCCACGCCGATGATCACATCGCTGCGGGTGAAGCCGGTCTGCCCGAGCGCCTTCCAGCAGTACGCGGCGACCTCGGCAGTCTTCGCCTCCTCGGCGTTCGGCACCTGGATCGCGACGGCCTCGTACCCCTGCTCGGCGAGGTCCGCGCGCAGCGCCTCGCCGGTCCCCTCCAGCGCCTCGGGGTGGATGACGGCGATCCGCCGGACCCGCGGCCCGATCAGGGCGGGCAGCTCGCCCAGGAGCTGCCGGCCGACCAGCACCTCGTACGGGTCGTGACCCGCGGTGCCGCCGACCTGGATACGGGTGACTGCCTGCTCCGTCATACGGGGTTCTCCTTGCCGGGGATCGTGCCGGGGATCCTGAGCTCCTCCGCCGGAGGGGAGGTGAGCTCCAGCGCGTCGAGGACGGCGTCCACGACCTCTTCGGGCGTGCGGTCGTCGGTGGCGACGGAGACCCGGGCCACCTCCGTGTACAGATGGCGGCGCCCCTCCATCAGCAGCTTCCACTGCTGGCGGGGGTTGACGGCCAGCAGCGGGCGCGCCGTGTTCAGTCCGGTCCGCCGGGCCGCCTCGCCGACCTCCATCGAGAGGTAGACGACCGGCAGCCCGGTCAGCTCGGCGCGGGTGGCCTCGTCGAGGATCGCGCCGCCGCCGAGCGCGAGAACGCCCCCGGTGTGCTCGGCGAGCGCGTGCCGTACCGCCTCGCGCTCCAGCCCGCGGAAGTGCGTCTCGCCGTCGTCCACGAAGATCTCGGCGATGGACCGTCCCTGGGCGGCGACGATGTCGGCGTCGCTGTCGCGGAAGGCCGTGCCGAGCCGCGCGGCGAGCAGTTCACCGACGGTGGACTTGCCGACACCCATGGGGCCGACGAGCACGACGGCCGGCCCGTTCCCCGGCCCGCTCGCCGGGTCCGGGGTGCTCATCGGATCTGGAGGTTGTCGAGGTACGAGGTGACATTGCGACGGGTCTCCTTGACGCTGTCGCCGCCGAACTTCTCCGCGACCGCGTCCGCGAGGGTCAGCGCGACCATGGCCTCGGCGACGATGCCGGCGGCCGGCACGGCGCACACGTCGGAGCGCTGGTGGTGGGCGCTGGTCACCTCGCCGGTGACCACGTCGACGGTGGCCAGCGCGCGCGGCACGGTCGCGATGGGCTTCATCGCGGCCCGTACGCGCAGCAGCTCACCGGTGGTCAGCCCGCCCTCGGTGCCGCCCGAGCGGCCGGAGGCGCGCCGGATGCCGTCGGGGGTCGGGACGATCTCGTCGTGCGCCTGCGAGCCCGGCACCCGGGCGAGCCCGAAGCCGTCGCCGACCTCGACGCCCTTGATCGCCTGGATGCCCATGAGCGCGGCGGCGAGCCGGGCGTCGAGCCTGCGGTCCCAGTGGACGTGCGAACCGAGCCCGACCGGCACGCCGTACGCCAGCACCTCGACGACGCCGCCGAGGGTGTCGCCGTCCTTGTGGGCCTGGTCGATCTCCGCGACCATCGCCTTGCTCGCGTCGGCGTCCAGGCAGCGCACCGGGTCCGCGTCCAGCTTCGCCACGTCGGACGGCTCCGGGTAGACGCCGTACGGGGCCTTCGCCGCGGCCAGCTCGACGACGTGGGAGACGATCTCGATCCCGGCCGTCTCCTTCAGGTACGAGCGCGCCACCGCGCCGAGCGCGACCCGCGCGGCGGTCTCCCTGGCGCTGGCGCGCTCCAGGACGGGACGGGCCTCGTCGAAGCCGTACTTCTGCATGCCCGCGAGGTCCGCGTGACCGGGCCGGGGGCGGGTCAGCGGGGCGTTACGGGCGAGCTTGGCCAGCTCGGCGGGGTCGACCGGATCGGCCGACATGACCTGCTCCCACTTGGGCCACTCGGTGTTGCCCACCATGATCGCGACAGGCGAGCCCATGGTCAGGCCGTGCCGTACACCGCCGAGGAAGGTGATCTCGTCCTGCTCGAACTTCATCCGAGCACCGCGGCCGTAGCCGAGGCGGCGCCGGGCCAGGTGGTCCGCCACCATCTCCGTGGTGATGGGCACACCGGCGGGAAGACCCTCCAGCGTCGCCACGAGTGCGGGTCCGTGGGACTCCCCCGCGGTCAGCCAGCGCAACCTGCTCAACGGTGCTCCTCATACTCGCGCCTGGGACGACAGCGGCGCGACCGGGTGCGCGGCCCTGGCCCGCCATGTCCGATTCTCCCACGGCGGGGATCAGCGGCGGGCAGCGGTCCGCGGAGCGGACCACACCGCGCCGGGGCGCCCCGGCGCGGTACGGCTCAGCCGAGCGCCGCGGCGCCCGCCTCCCGCATCACGGCGAGCGGCGCGGGCGAGCGCCCCGTCATCAGCTCCACCTGGAGCACCGCCTGGTGGACCAGCAGGTCGAGCCCGCTCACAAGAGCCCCCTCGCGCTGTGCCCAGGCCGACGCGAGCGCCGTCGGCCACGGCTCGTACAGCACGTCGAAGAGCGTGCCGGCCGCCTCGGGGACCGCGTCGGCGAGGGCGTCGGTGGCGCCCGCCGGGGTGGTGGCGATCACCAGCGGCGCGTGCAGCGCCCGGTCGGCCTCGGCCCAGTCGGCGATCCGGATGTCGACCCCGAGGCGTTCGCCCCAGCCGCGCATCTCGGCGGCGCGCGCCTTGGTCCGTACGTACGCGGTGACCGGACCCGCGCAGATACGGGAGAGCGCGGCGACGGCGGACGACGCGGTCGCGCCGGCCCCCAGGATCGCCGCGGACTCCACCTTCTCCACGCCCCGCTCGCGCAGGGCGGCGATCATGCCCGGGATGTCGGTGTTGTCGCCGGTGCGCCGCCCGTCGTCGCCGAGGACGACGGTGTTCACCGCCTCCACGGAGGCCGCGGTGTCGGTGACCTCGTCCAGCAGCGGGATGACGGCCCGTTTGAGCGGCATGGTCAGCGAGAGACCGGCCCACGAGGGATCGTCGCGCAGCCCTTCGAGGAAGCCGGGCAGCCCGGCCTCGTCCACCTCGAAACGGTCGTACGTCCACTGGCTCAGGCCGAGCTCCCCGTAGGCGGCGCGGTGCAGCGCCGGGGAGAGGGAGTGAGCGATGGGCGATCCGAGGACCGCCGCCCGCCGATGTGACATCACTGTTTCTTGGCTTCCCTCTCGTACTCCTGGCGGTTCTCCTCGTGCTCTTCATTGGTGACGGCGAAGAGCGTCTTGTCCGAGGTCACCGAGACGAAGTAGTACCAGGGACCTTCCGCCGGGTTGATCGACGAGTGCAGGGCGTCGGCACCCGGGTTTCCGATGGGTCCGGGCGGAAGGCCCTTGATGTCGTAGGTGTTGTACGGGTCCTTGATCCTGCGCAGGTCGTCGACCGCACCGAGATCCAGCCTGCTCTGGGCCTTGATGTAGTTGACGGTGGAGTCGAACTCAAGGCGCCCGACGGTCTCGGTGTTCTCCGGCTGCAGGCGGTTGTAGACGACGCGGGCGACCTTGTCGAAGTCGTGCTTGTACTTGCCCTCCGCCTGCACGAGGCTCGCGATGGTGAGCAGTTGGAGCGGCGAACTCAGCTTCAGCTTCTTCGCCTCGGCCTCGATGTCCTGCTTCTCGTATTCGGCACTGGCGCGGGCGACCATCTTCTTGAGGACGTTCTCCGGTTTCGTTCCCTTCGCGACCGGGTAGCTCGCCGGGAAGAGGAAGCCCTCCAGTGGATCCTTTATGCCCTTGTTGTCGTTGGCCCATTTCGGCAGACCCAGGTTCTTCGCCTGCGCCTTGGCGACGGCCGCGGTCTCGCCCTTCTTGAGCCCGAGCCGTTTGTCGATCTGCTCGTAGACGAATTCGTTGCGCTTGCCCTCGGGGAAGATCAGCGCGTTTCTGCTGCTCGGGCTGAGCATCTTCGTGACCGCGTTCCGCGCCGACATCTCCTTGCCGAGAATGTAGACGCCCGCCTGGATGGTATTTCCCTTGGGATTCTGGTTCTGTGCGGCGACGAAGGCGCGCTGGCTCTTCACCACGCCGCTCTTCACCAGAATGGCGCCGATCTCGTATCCGCCGGCGCCCGAGGGGATTTCCACCTCGATATCGCCGGAGCCCGCGCCCGCGAAGTCCGGCGGGGGGCCGAATTTGCTCTGCCAGAACTGGTAGCCGACATAGCCGATACCGCCGGCGCCGCCCAGGAAGACCACGGCGACGACGAGGCAGGCGGTGCCGTTGCGGCTCTTCTTTTTCTTCGTCTTGCCCCGGCGCTCGCGGCCCCCGCCACTGCGGCCCGTGCCCGCGTCGTCGTCCTTGTCGTCGCCGCCCTCACCGGTGAAGAAGGGGTGCGTCTCCTTCTCCGGCGCGTCCTCGGCGGCCTCGGCCTGGTCGGGTTCCGCCTGAGGTTCAGGCTCGGCCTGGCGCAGGCCGGGGGGCTGCGGAGGCGGGTAGGCGTCCGGGGTGCCGTACTGGTCGTGGTTCTCCGCGTAGGTGCCGTACTCGCCCGCGTAGGGGGCCGAGGAGTTCGCCCCGTACGGCATCTCGGCCTGCTGGCCGTTGTCCCAACCGCCGTTGTACTGCGGGTCGTTGTACTGCGGATCACCGTACTGCTGCGGGGCCTGCTGCGGCGCGTACTGCTGCTCCCCGTACTGCGGGTGCTGGGGGTGCTGAGGCTGCTGCTGCGTCCCGTACTGCTGGTCGCTGTACTGCTGCGCACCGTACTCGGGCTGGCCGCCCTGGTACTGAGGATGCTGCGGCTGCTGCTGTGGCTGGTACTGCTGCTGGTACGGGTCCTGCGCCGCCCCGTACTGCGCCTGGGCCTGCGGCTGCTGCGGGTACTGCTGCTGCCCTCCGTAGGAGGAGCCGCTGCCGTCGGTGGCCTGCTGTGCCGTCCACCCCGCGTCCCCGTAGAGAGGGTCCCCAGGGTGCCACGGTTCGGGGCCCGGGCCCCGGCCATAGTCAGTCATCGATCCCCTTGAGCCGCGAGGCGTGACCGCTGAGCTCAGTGGCACGGCGTCCGTTTCGCCTCTTTGCTGTGCGGCGGCTGTTCGAACACCGTCGCATCGCGCGGAACGTTACCGTACCGCGATCAGATGACCACTTCGACGCTCTCGCCGGGAGGATTACCTGATACCCGTTCGGCCTCCAGCGCGCTCTGGAGGATGACAACTGCCGCCACTTGGTCGATAACGGACCGCCCTTTCTTGGACTTAACGCCCGAAGCGCGCAGTCCCTGACTGGCCGTCACTGTGCTCATTCGCTCATCGACCAGTCGTACCGGCAACGGTGCGACCCCCCGTGCGAGCTCCTGGGCGAACACACGTACCTTCGCGGCGGCGGGCCCCTCGCCCCCGTTGAGGGAGCGCGGCAGCCCGACCAGCACTTCGACGGGTTCGTACTCCTCGACGATCTGCCGCAGCCGCCGGTGGGCGGCCGGGACGTCGCGTCCCGGCACGGTCTCCACCGGCGTGGCAAGGATCCCGTCGGGGTCGCACGAGGCGACCCCGATCCGGGCGTCCCCGACGTCGACCGCGAGCCGGCGTCCTCTGCGCATCGCGCTCATCCGGCGCCGGCCTCAGGCCGTCTCGGCGACGAGGCGCTCGACGGCGGCGACGGCGTCCCCGATGGCCTCCGGGTTCTGGCCGCCGCCCTGGGCGAGGTCCGGCTTGCCGCCGCCACCGCCACCGAGGGTCTTGGCGGCGGTACGCACCAGGTCACCGGCCTTGAGTCCGCGACCGCGGGCGGCCTCGTTGGTGGCGATGACCGTCAGCGGGCGCCCGCCCGCCGTGGTGAACAGGGCGACGACCACCGGCCGGTCGCCGCTGATCCGGCCACGCACGTCGAGGACCAGCTTCCGCAGGTCGTCGGCCGAGGTGCCGTCCGGGACCTGCCCGGTGACCAGAGCGGTGCCCCGTACGTCCTTGGCGGAGCCGGCCAGTCCGGCGGCGGCGGCGAGCACCTTCTCCGCGCGGAACTTCTCGATCTCCTTCTCGGCGTCCTTCAGCTTGCCGAGCATGCCCGCGATCTTCTCGGGCAGCTCCTCGGAGCGGCCCTTGACCAGCTCCTGGAGCTGGGCGACGACGGTGTGCTCCTTGGCCAGGAAGCTGTACGCGTCCACACCCACCAGGGCTTCGATACGCCGTACCCCGGAGCCGATCGACGACTCGCCGAGCAGCTTCACCAGCCCGAGCTGGGCGGTGTTGTGGACGTGCGTGCCGCCGCACAGCTCCTTGGAGAAGTCGCCGATGGTGACGACGCGGACCCGCTCGCCGTACTTCTCGCCGAACTCGGCGATGGCGCCCTGCTTCTTGGCCTCGTCGATCGACATGACCTCGGCCTGGACGTCCAGCTCCCGGGCGAGCACCTCGTTGATCTTCTGCTCGACATCGAGGAGCACCGTGCCGGGTACGGCGGCGGGCGAGCCGAAGTCGAAGCGGAAGCGGCCCGGGGAGTTCTCGGAACCGGCCTGGGCGGCCGTCGGGCCGAGGGCGTCGCGCAGGGCCTGGTGCGTGAGATGGGTGGCGCTGTGGGCACGGGCGATGGCCCGGCGGCGGGTCAGGTCGATGGCGGCGTACGCGGAGGCGCCCACCGTCACCTCGCCGACCTGCACCGTTCCCTTGTGCACGGAGACACCGGGGACCGGCTGCTGGACATCGCGGATCTGGACGACGGCGCCGCTGTCGAGCCGGATCCGGCCCTGGTCGGCGAGCTGGCCGCCGCCCTCGGCGTAGAACGGCGTGCGGTCGAGGACGATCTCGACGTCGTCGCCCTCGGTGGCGGCCGGCGAGGGCACCCCGTCGACGAGCAGGCCGACGACGGTCGACTCGCCCTCGGTGGCGGTGTAGCCGGTGAACTCGGTGGAGCCGCTGGTGTCCGCGACCGAGCGGTAGGCGGAGAGGTCGGCGTGGCCGGACTTCTTGGCCTTGGCGTCGGCCTTGGCCCGCTCCCGCTGCTCCTTCATGAGCCGCCGGAAGCCGTCCTCGTCCACGGAGAGGCCCTGTTCCGAGGCCATCTCCAGGGTGAGGTCGATAGGGAAGCCCCAGGTGTCGTGGAGCAGGAACGCCTTGTCGCCGGGGAGCACCCGGCCGCCGGCGGCCTTGGTCTCGGTGACGGCGGTGTCAAGGATGTTCGTACCGCCCTTGAGGGCCTTGAGGAAGGCGGCCTCCTCGGCGAGGGCGACGGTCTCGATACGCTTGCGGTCTGTCTCCAGCTCCGGGTACTGCTCGCCCATGGTCCTGATGACCACGTCGATCAGGTCGGCGACCACCGGCTGGGTGGCGCCGAGGAGGCGCATGTTGCGGATGGCGCGGCGCATGATGCGGCGCAGTACGTAGCCGCGCCCCTCGTTGCCGGGGGTGACGCCGTCACCGATGAGCATCGTGGACGTACGGATGTGGTCGGCGACCACGCGCAGCGAGACGTCCGAGCCGTGGTCGGCGCCGTACCGTACGCCCGTCAGCTCGGTGGCCTTGTCCATGACGACCCGCAGGGTGTCGGTCTCGTACATGTTCTGTACGCCCTGGAGGATCATGGCGAGACGTTCGAGGCCGAGACCGGTGTCGATGTTCTTGGAGGGCAGCTCGCCGAGGATCGGGAAGTCGTCCTTGCCCTCGCCGGGGCCTCGCTCGAACTGCATGAAGACCAGGTTCCAGATCTCCACGTAGCGCTCGTCGTTGACGGCGGGGCCGCCCTCGACGCCGAACTCGGGGCCGCGGTCGTAGTTGATCTCCGAGCAGGGGCCGCAGGGGCCCGGCACGCCCATGGACCAGTAGTTGTCCTTCTTGCCGAGGCGCTGGATGCGCTCGGCGGGGACGCCGATCTTCTCGCGCCAGATCTGCTCGGCCTCGTCGTCGTCCAGGTAGACGGTGACCCACAGGCGCTCCGGGTCGAGTCCGTAGCCGCCGTCCGCCACGGAGCCGGTCAGCAGCTCCCAGGCGAGGGTGATGGCGCCTTCCTTGAAGTAGTCGCCGAAGGAGAAGTTGCCGCACATCTGGAAGAACGTGCCGTGCCGGGTGGTCTTGCCGACCTCTTCGATGTCCGGGGTACGGACGCACTTCTGCACGCTGGTGGCGCGGTCGTACGGAGGCTTGACCTCGCCGAGGAAGTACGGCTTGAAGGGCACCATGCCCGCCGGGACCAGAAGCAGAGTCGGGTCGTCCGCGATGAGCGACGCCGAAGGGACGACGGTGTGACCGCGCTCCTCGAAGAAGCTCAGCCAGCGGCGACGAATTTCAGCCGACTCCATCAGTGGTCCTCATTCCGGTTGTGCGGGTTGTAGGAGTGCGTGGTCCGGGGGCGGTCGATCGCGGCGAGCCGTCGCGGGGCGGGCAGCGCGTGGTCCGCGGGTGCGTCCAGGCCCAGCGCCTCGCCGAGTTCGGTCTCGCGCCGCACCATGGAGGAGCGGACGTCGACGGCGAACTCCCTGACCTTGTGCCCGGCATCGATTGCCTTGTTCGCCGCCTGGGCGGCGAGGCTCTCCGGGGTGAGCTGCTTGAGCTTGCGGTTGACCTTGGCGGTGGCCCAGACGCCGGCGGCGGCGCCCGCGGTGAACCAGAACGTACGGCGGAACATCGCTGCGGTCAGCCCTTCTTCTTCCGGAACCGGGCGGCGGGGAGCGTACGGCCGACGACGACCGTACGGCGGGTGGCCCGCTCCGCGGGCTCGCTCCCGGCGTCGGGGGCGCCCCGGCGCCCCATGGCCTGGCGTACGCCGTAGCCGAACGCCGCGACCTTGACGAGGGGGCCGCCGAACGTCGAGGCGACCGTGGTGGAGAGCGCCGAGGCGTTGGAGGTGACTTCCTGGACGTCCGACGCGATGGCGTCGACCCGGTCGAGCTGGGTCTGCGCGGAGCGGACCGTCGCGGACGCGTCCGCGAGGAGGGGGACGGCCTGTTCGGTGACGTCCGCCACCAGCCGGGTGGTCGCCTTGAGCGTCTGCGCCAGCCTCACCAGCACCACGGCCAGGAAGGAGACCAGAATGGCCCAGAACACGGCCACCAGGATTCCGGCAACCTCTCCACCGGTCACGCCGCACCGCTCCCTGATCGTCGAAGGTCGCTGACAACTGAAAGGCCGCTGACGCCTGAGCCGGCGACGGAACTGACAACTGACAGGCGACTGGAAAGTCGTCCTCCGACCCTATCGCGCCGACGGCCCGGCCCCGTACCGGATTAGCGGCGTGCGGGGCGGCGGGAGGCCCACGCGAAAGCCCGCCGGCTCTCCGGCCACGAGGGGCGGGGAGACGGCGGGCTGAAGCGTGGTGGAGCTACCGCGTCCGGGTCAGCGGGCGTAGTACTCGACGACGAGCTGCTCGTCGCAGATGACCGGGATTTCCTTGCGGTTCGGGTCGCGGTCCAGACGGAACGCCAGCGCCTTCAGGTTGACCTGGAGGTAGCGCGGGGTCTCGCCGTCCGTGTCGTAGCCACCCTCGCGGGCGACCTGGAAGGGGACCTTCTCACGGCTGCGCTCGCGGACCATCACGACGTCGTCGGGACGGACACGGAACGACGGCTTGTCGACCTTGCCACCGTTGACCTCGATGTGACCGTGCACGACCATCTGACGGGCCTGGTAGATGGTGCGGGCGATGCCCGACCGCAGGACGAGCGCGTCGAGACGGCGCTCCAGCTCGACGACCAGGGCCTCGCCCGTCTTGCCGCCGGCCTTCTTGGCGCGGTCGTAGGCGCGGGCCATCTGGCGCTCGCTGATGTCGTACTGGGCGCGCAGGCGCTGCTTCTCCAGCAGACGGACCTTGTAGTCACTGTTCTGCTTGCGTCCACGACCGTGCTCACCCGGCGGGTAAGGACGGGCCTCGAAGTACTTGACCGCCTTGGGCGTCAGCGCGATACCGAGCGCACGTGACTTCTTGACCTTGGGACGCGACTGGTTAGGCACGTTCTCCAGACCTCCGTTGTAGGTTAGGTTAGGCTCACCTTACTCAAGGAGATCGCATGTCTCGCCCTGGGAACACCACGCGCATCACAGACATCACAGACAAGCTCGGCGCGGAGAGCGACGAATCGACGGAGGTCCGATCAGCTCATGGTCAGCCGCGTCCCAGCGGGCTTGAAATCGATCGGATGCCGTCAGCAGCCGAACGCACACGAACTCTCGTACAGGGTACATGCTCGGCGGTGCTGCTCATCCCGGGCCTGGACGGGGCCAGGCCCTACCAGCTCATGCCCGACGTACGGTCCGTGGGCCCGGACGGCGAGGTGTTCCTCGTCTTCCCCTCGGACTCCCCCGCGGTACGGGCCGCCACCCACGCACAGGACGACGAACTCACCGCGGTCCTGGAGCTCACGGACGTGGCGCCCGTCTCCGTACCCCACCGTATCCGCGGCCGGGCCTGGCTCTCCGGCTGGCTCACCCGCGAACCCGACCTGGCGGACGCCGGCCGGATGACGCTGCGCCTGGAGGTCGGCGAGGCGTGCGTGGACGACCTGTGGGGCGCCGAGTCCGTGGAGCCCGAGGACTTCGTACGGGCGACCCCCGACCCGCTGGTCGAGCACGAGGCGGAGCTGCTGCAGCACCTCCACTCCGCGCACAGCGCCGAGGTCCAGTCCCTGCGCGGGCTGCTCGGCGAGCGGACCGAGGCCGCGTCCACCACCGCGGCCGTACCGGTCGGGATCGACCGCTTCGGACTGCGGGTGCGCTTCACCGGGGTCCAGTGCTTCGACGCCCGCTTCGACTTCCCCGAGCCGGTCCGGAACGTCAACGAGCTGCGCTACGCGATGCACACCCTCTTCGACGCGGCCGCCCAATAGCGCGGCGGGGTGTCCCGGGGAGGCGCACACCCGGAAGTCCGGTACGCGGAGGTCTGGAGATCCCGTACGCGGAGGTCTCAGCCGGTGTCGCCGCGCAGCCGCTCGCGCACCTTGTCGACCACGTCCGCGTAGCGCGCTTCCGCGCCGTACCGCGTGGGCTCGTAGTAACGCCTGTCGCGCACCGCTTCCGGTGCGTACTGCTGGGCCGCGATCCCGCCCGGGACGTCGTGCGGATAGACGTAGCCCTGGGCATGGCCGAGCTTGGCCGCGCCCTTGTAGTGGCCGTCCCGCAGATGCGCCGGGACCTGCCCCGTCAGCCCCTTCTTCACATCCTCCAAGGCCGCGTAGACCGCCATCGTGGCGGCGTTGGACTTGGGGGCGAGGGCCAGCGCGATGGTGGCGTGGCTGAGCGTGATGGCGGCCTCCGGGAAGCCGATCATGGCCACGGCCTGGGCGGCGGCGACCGCGATCGGCAGCGCGGTCGGATCGGCGAGCCCGATGTCCTCGCTCGCCGAGATCATCAACCGTCTCGCGATGAAGCGGGGGTCCTCCCCCGCGTCGATCATCCGGGCCAGATAGTGCAGCGCCGCGTCCACGTCGGAGCCGCGGATCGACTTGATGAGGGCGCTCGCCACGTCGTAGTGCTGGTCGCCGTCCCGGTCGTACATCACCGCCGCGCGGTCGACGGTCTCCTCCACGGTCAGGAGGGTGATCTCCCGCTCGCTCTTGGCGAGCGCGGCGCCGGCCGCCGCCTCCAGCGCGGTCAGCGCCCGCCGGGCGTCGCCTCCCGCGATGCGCAGCAGATGCGCCTCGGCGTCCTCGGGCAGGGTGACGGCGCCCCCGAGTCCGCGCTCCTCGGTGAGCGCACGCCGCAGCAGGGCGCGCAGGTCCTCGTCCGTGAGCGGCTCCAGCGTGAGCAGCAGGGAGCGGGAGAGCAGCGGGGAGATCACCGAGAAGTACGGGTTCTCCGTGGTGGCGGCGATCAGCGTCACCCAGCGGTTCTCCACCGCGGGCAGCAGGGAGTCCTGCTGGGCCTTGCTGAAGCGGTGGATCTCGTCGAGGAAGAGGACCGTCTCCTTGCCGAAGCCGCCGGCGGCGCGCCGGGCCCCGTCGATGACGGTCCTGACCTCCTTGACGCCCGCGGTGATCGCCGACAGCTCGACGAAGCGTTTGTTGGTGGCCTTGGAGACGACATAGGCGAGGGTCGTCTTCCCGGTGCCCGGCGGGCCCCAGAGGATCACGGACGAGGGACCGGCGGGACCGCCGCTGCCCTCGCCCACCAGCCGGCGCAGCGGGGATCCCGGCTTCAGCAGATGTTTCTGGCCGACGACCTCGTCGACGACACGGGGACGCATCCGGACGGCCAGCGGGCTGGCGGACGGGTCCTTCTCCTGGCGGTCTTCCGCGGCTGCGGTAAAGAGGTCGGGCTCCACGCGTGAAAGCCTATGCCAACCCCCTGACAGCACTGACAGCACTGACAGCACTGACAACGCCGTCAACGCCCGGCCCGCCCTGGGGCGGGCCGGGGCTCAGCTCGTCCAGAAGTCCCACCAGCGGGTCAGGATCAGCATCCCGATGATCCCGATGTGCAGCGCCGGCAGGACCCAGGTGAACTCGGCGAAGAAGCCGCGCAGCCAGGCGGGGGCCGGCAGTATCCGGTGACGGATGTTATGGGCGGTGACGTACCAGAACATCAGGATCGTCGCGACCCACGCCAGACAGCACCAGAGGCAGAGCGAGTTGATGCTGTACAGCGACTGGTACTGGAGCCAGGTGCAGAACCCGACGCCGAAGAGCGTCCCCGCGTTCAGCCCCAGCCAGAACCAGCCCCGGTAACGCGCTCCGGCCAGCAGCCCCATCCCGATGGCGACGACCACGGAGTAGGCGGCCAGGCCGAGCATCGGGTTGGGGAAGCCGAACACCGACGCCTGGGCGCTCTTCATGATGTTGCCGCAGGAGACGACCGGGTTCAGGCTGCACCCCGGCGTGAAGTTCGGGTCCTCCAGCAGCTTGAACTTGTCGATCGTGATCACCCACGCGGCCAGCAGCCCCGCCGCCCCCGTGACCACCAGCAGCAGGGCGAACACCCGTCCGCCGCCGACCGTGCCGGGGGCCTTCCCGCCCTCCCGGTCGGAGGAGACGTCGTCAACCGCTGCACTCGTCATATCGCCGTTCCATCGCTGAGGGGCCTGTACGGGCAGGCTCATTCTGCCGTACAGGCTCCCGCGACCGGCGTTCGCCGGGGATAAAGGCGCTCCGGCAGGAGCACGGGGCTCAGCCGAGGCGCCGGGTCACCTCGGCCACCAGGGTGTCGAGCGCGATCGCCGTCTGCTCGCCGCTCTCCATGTCCTTGAGCTGGGCGACGCCCTCCTCAAGATCCCGCTCCCCGGCGACGAGCGTGTAACGCGCGCCCGAGCGGTTGGCGGACTTCATCGCGCCCTTGAGGCCCCGGCCGCCGAACGCGAAGTCCGTCGCGACGCCCGCCGCGCGCAGCTCCGTGACGACGCCGAACAGCTTCCGGCGCGCCTCCTCGCCGAGCGGGATCGCGTACACGCTGGTGGCCGGCGGGATGTCCAGCTCGACGCCCTCGGCCGCCAGGGCCAGTACCGTACGGTCCACGCCGAGCGCCCAGCCGACCGACGGGAGCGCGGGGCCGCCCAGCATCTCCGAGAGCCCGTCGTACCGGCCGCCGCCGCCCACCGCGGACTGCGCCCCGAGGCCGTCGTGGACGAACTCGAAGGTGGTGCGGGTGTAGTAGTCGAGGCCGCGGACGAGCTTCTCGTCGTCCTCGAAGGCGACGCCCTGGACGGTCAGCAGCTCGCGCACCTCTTCGTGGTACGCCTTGCACGCGTCGCACAGGTAGTCGCGCAGCATCGGCGCCCCGACGAGCTGCTTCTGCACGTCGGCGCGCTTGTCGTCGAGGACCCGCAGGGGGTTGATCTCGATCCGGCGGCGCGTCTCCTCGTCCAGGTCGAGTCCGCGCAGGAATCCCTGAAGGGCCTCGCGGTAGACGGGGCGGCACTCCTTGTCGCCCAGCGAGTTGAGGAGGATGCGGAAGTTCCGCAGGCCCAGCGAGCGGTACGCCTGGTCGGCGAGGATGATCAGCTCGGCGTCGAGCGCGGGGTCCTCGACACCGATCGCCTCGGCGCCGACCTGGGAGAAGTGGCGGTAGCGGCCCTTCTGGGGGCGCTCGTAGCGGTAGTACGAGCCGGAGTACCAGAGCTTGACGGGCAGGTTGCCGGCCTTGTGGAGGTTGGCCTCCAGCGCGGCGCGCAGGACGGAGGCGGTGCCTTCGGGGCGCAGGGCCAGCTTGTCGCCGCCCTTGGTCTCGAAGGCGTACATCTCCTTGGAGACGATGTCCGTGGACTCGCCGACGCCGCGGGCGAACAGCTCCACGTTCTCGAATCCGGGCGTCTCGACATAGCCGTAGCCGGAGTTCTTCAGCGGCGCGGCGATCGCCTCGCGTACGGCGAGGAAGGTCGCCGAGACGGGCGGGATCAGGTCGTAGGTGCCCTTGGGTGCCTGGAAAGTGCTCATGGAGATCGGTGTTTCACATTCCTCGTCGCGGAGCGGCGTGCGTGCCGTCTCCCTGGCCGGTGGCCACGTCCCGGAGATACGGGTTGGTGGCGCGCTCCCGGCCGATGGTCGTCTGGGGGCCGTGGCCGGAGAGCACCACGGTCGAGTCGTCGAGCGGCAGGCACACGCGGCCCAGCGACGCCAGGATCTCTCCGTGGTCACCGCCGGGCAGGTCGGTGCGTCCGATGGAGCCGGCGAAGAGCAGATCGCCCGAGAAGAGGACCTGCGGAATGTCCGCGGTCTCGGGCATCGCGAAGGTCACCGACCCCTTCGTATGGCCGGGCGCGTGCGCGACGGTGAACTCCAGGCCCGCCAGCGCCAGCCCGGCGCCGTCGGTCAGCTCCCGCAGGTCGTCCGGCTCGCCGACCGTAAGCTCGCCCATGAGCGGCATCCCGATCGAGCGGCCGAGGGCCTTCTCCGGGTCGCTCATCATGTAGCGGTCGGCGGGGTGGATCCACGCCGGTACGTCATGCGCGCCGCACACCGGGACGACGGAGGCGACATGGTCGATGTGCCCGTGGGTGAGGATGACCGCGACGGGCTTGAGACGGTGCTTCCTGACCGCTTCCTCGACCCCTGGGGCGGCCTGGTGGCCCGGGTCGATGATCACGCACTCCTCACCCGCGGCGGGGGCGACCAGATAGCAATTGGTCCCCCAGGCTCCGGCGGGGAACCCGGCAATGAGCACGATCGTCCTTATATGTCGTCCGGCGCGCATGGTCCGGCGGAGAATGCGGCTGTTCGGAGAGGATACCGGCGCTCCTCATTCCACAGCCAACCCATATACCGTACGCATCTGGTGCCCCTCCCGGAAAGGTTTGCCCGGTCGTGGCACTGGTCAGGCCGGATGGGACCGAACAGGATCACACACAGACACGAGGAGTGGACCCGGTGGTCAAGAGCGATCAGCGGCGGCGGCAGCTCGCCAGGGAGAAGTTCGAGCGGCAGCAGCAGCGGCGGGTTGAGGCCCGGCAGAAGGCGAAGCGGCGCAACGCGGTCATCGCTTCCGCACTGGCCGTGGTGGTGCTCGCGGGAGGCGCGGCGTACTTCTCCATCGGTCTGAGCGACGGCGACGGCTCGAAGGACGACGCCGCTTCGGAGGCGAGCCCGTCGGCGTCGCCCTCGGAGAGCGAGAGCGCCGCGCCCGAGCCGAAGATGACCATCGACAAGAACGCGAAGTACACACTGGGCCTCAAGACGAGCCAGGGTGACATCGCGATCGCCATGGACGCGAAGAAGACACCGCACACGGTGAACTCGTTCAAGGCGCTCGCCGACAAGGGGTACTTCGACAGCACGAAGTGCCACCGGCTGACCACCGAGGGGATCTTCGTCCTCCAGTGCGGCGACCCGAAGGGTGACGGGACCGGCGGCCCCGGCTACACGATCGAGGACGAGAACCTGACGTCCCTCGGCAAGGCCGGCGCGGACGGCAGCGTGACGTATCCGGCGGGCACGGTGGCCATGGCCAATACCGGCCAGCCGCACACCGGCGGCAGCCAGTTCTTCCTGGTCTACAAGGACACCAAACTGCCGCCCAGCTACACCCCGTTCGGGACCATGGACGAGGCCGGTCTGAAGGCCGTGGAAGCCGTGGGGAAGGCCGGCGTGGACGGTGGGGCGGGCGACGGCGCGCCCAAGAAGGCCGTCACCGTGGAGAAGGGCACGGTCGACAAGGCGTGACCCTGTGAATTTCGGCCGCGCTGAGTGCGGACAGCCGGGCGGCCGGTCGCCTAGATTGGCGTTGTGCAGGGCGGGCGCAGCCCGTCCCAGGAACTGTGGATGATGCCCGGGGGCCATTCCCCTCACGGGCATCAGGTGGAGGAGGCGCTGTGAGCAGCGACCCGTGGGGCCGCGTCGACGAGACGGGCACCGTGTACGTGCGGACGGCCGAGGGCGAGCAGGTCGTCGGATCGTGGCAGGCAGGATCTCCGGAAGAGGCTCTGGCCTATTTCGAGCGCAAGTACGAGGGCCTGGTGGTCGAGATCGGCCTCCTGGAAAAGCGCGTGAAGACCACCGACCTGTCCGCGAAGGACGCGACGACGGCCATCGACCATCTGCGCGGGCAGGTGGAGGAGCACCACGCCGTCGGCGATCTCGACGCGCTCCGGACGCGGCTCGACGCGCTGGTCGCCACGGTCGAGGCGCGCCGCGAGGAGCGCAAGGTGCAGCGGGCCAAGCAGACCGACGAGGCGCGCCACGCCAAGGAGGCGCTGGTCACCGAGGCGGAGGAGCTGGCGCAGAGCGACCAGTGGCGGTCGGCCGGTGAGCGGCTGCGGGCGCTGGTGGACATCTGGAAGGGCCTGCCCCGGCTGGACCGGAAGTCCGACGACGAGCTGTGGCACCGCTTCTCGCACGCGCGCTCGGCGTTCTCCAAGCGGCGCAAGGCCCATTTCGCGGCGCTCGACGCGCAGCGCGAGGAGGCCCGTAAGGCCAAGGAGAAGCTGGTCGCCGAGGCGGAGTCGCTCTCCGGCTCCACCGACTGGGGCGGTACGGCCGCGCGCTACCGCGAGCTGATGACGGACTGGAAGGCGGCGGGCCGCGCACAGCGCGAGGCCGAGGACGAGCTGTGGAACCGCTTCCGCGGCGCCCAGGACGTCTTCTTCGCGGCGCGCGGCGAGGTCTTCGCCGAGCGCGACGCCGAGCAGACGGAGAACCTGAAGCTCAAGGAGGAGCTGGCGGTCGAGGCCGAGCGGCTGCTGCCGGTCACGGACCTCAAGACGGCCCGGGCGGCCTTCCGCGCGCTGAACGAGCGCTGGGAGGCCATCGGTCACGTACCGCGCGACGCCCGGCCCAAGGTCGAGGCCCGGATGCACACGGTGGAGCGGGCGCTCCAGGAGTCCGAGGAGAACGAGTGGCGCCGGACGAACCCGGAGGCCCGTGCGCGGGCCGCGGGTCTGACGGGGCAGCTCCAGGCGGCCGTCGACAAGCTGCGCAAGCAGATCGACACGGCGCGCGCGGCGGGCAACAACGCGAAGGCCGACAAGCTGGCCCGTGAGCTGGAGGGCCGGCAGGCGCTGCTGGACCAGGCGCTCAAGGGTCTCCAGGAGTTCGGCGGCTGAGAGCCGGAGCGAGCGGCTGAGCCGCAGCGGCACACAGCACAGCGGCACACAGAGGGCGGCCCGGCGGTGGATTCCACCGCCGGGCCGCCCTCTGTGCCGGTGCACGGCGGGCCGACCGTCAGTCCGGGACGCGCAGTTGGTCCTCGGCGAGTTCGAGCGCGTGCTTGAGCACCTCGCATGCCTGGATGTGGTTGCCCGACTCCTGGAGCAGGTCGGCGAGGCGGCGGCAGACCAGCAGGGCGTCGGGGCCGTAGATCTTGTGCACCTGCTGGAACGCCTGCTCCAGCACCTCGATGGCCTCGCGGGTCTGGCCGTTCTCGGCGAGCATGTCGGAGAGTTCGAGCTGGACGGCCAGCAGGTTCCGTTCCCCGTCCGGCACTTGTTCCTGCAGTGCCAGCCGCAGCACGGGCAGCGCGTCCCTGCTCCGTCCGGCGGCGCGCAGCATCCGGGCGACGCCCAGCCCCGCCGCCACCATGGCGGCCCGTACGTCGGTGGCGAGTACGGGGCCCGCCGGGACATGGCGGGCGGCGCGGGCGCGGTTGCGGGCCAGCGGCAGCCGGCCGACGCCGTTCTCCTGGGAGCGCTGCGGCAGCGGCCGGTTCTTCGCCCGGAGGCGCTCTTCGAGTACGCGGTGGAGCGTGTCCAGGTCGATCAGTTCGGGGCCGTCCTCGATGCCGTCACGCAGCAGCGTCAGCATCTCGCCGGTGAAGGCGGTGTGGCGCTCCCCGTCGGGGGCGAGAGCCACCCGGTCGCGTGGTGACGCGGTGAGGACGAAGGCGCCGTCCACGGCGGCCTGGGCCGCGAGGACCTCGTCCCCGGCGGCGAGCGTACGGGCCGCCCGCCCGCTGAAGCAGCAGTCGAGGACGACGATCTTGCGCCGGGCGCGGGCGGAGCGCAGCGCGGTCCGCACATGCTGGTACGCGACGGCCGTGTAGCCGGTGTTCTCCCGGGATCCGACGAGCCCCAGATAGAGGTCGGCGGATTCCGAGTCCCGCATGCCGTGTCCCGCGAAGTACACGACGAGGGTGTCCAGGGCCTGCTCCGCCGCCTGGTGCACGGGGTCGAGCATCGCCGAGGCGCTCTGCGGGTCGGTGACCGTCACACAGTGCTGTTCGGGCAGCCCCCACACCGTGGCGTCGCAGAGGACGGCGGCCAGGTCGGTGATGTTCGCCTCGACCGCGCTCAGCGCCGGCAGATGCCGGTAGGCGGCCGTACCGATGAGGACGGCTCTGGACGCCGCCGGGTCAGGCAGTCCCACCATCGCCGCCGGTCTCCTCCGCCCGGTCGAGCAGTTCGACGACGCGTCGCAGGGTTTCGGGGTCGGCCGCGGCCTCCCCCGACAGTTCGACCTCGGCACCGCCGCGGCGCAGCACGACGGCGGGCGCCGCGTGCCGGCGGGAGGTCCGCCACTGGAGTACGGAGACGACGAGCGAGGCGGTGGAGACGGCGGTGCCGACGGCGAGTTGCAGCAGGTCGAACCCGGTGCCCATGTGACCGGGGGCGAGCGGTTCCCGGCCGCGGACCGTGCCCCGTACGTCCCGGTCGAGGGTTTCGTCCTCCGTCAGCCAGCGCAGCAGCGAGCGCAGCTCGGCCTCCGGGCCCTCGCCGTCCGCAGCTCCGGTGACCCGGACCTCGTATGCAGGCATGTTCCCCGTCCTCACTTCTCCTGGTCGATGTGGGTGTTCACCCGCTGGAAGAGTTCCAGCGCGGGCCCGCCCGCCCCGAGCCTCGCCAGGCAGACCGCCTGCCAGTACTGGCAGGCCAGGGTCGTCGGATGCCCGGGGCCGAGCGACGACAGACAGACCTGGGTGATGGCCGTGAGCATCTGCACGGCCTCCTGGAGCCGGCCGCGCAGGACGAGGGTGACCGCTTCGCGCAGCCGGGAGGCCGCGTCCTGCGGGGTCATGCTGCCGAGCACCATGCGGCGGGTGGTGTCGCTGAGCGTCAGCGGCCGGAAGGGGTCCTCGGCCCCGGCGCGCTGGGTGGGTACGGCGGCGTCGTCCCAGCCGTACTCGGGGGCCCCGGTCGGGGCGGGCGAACCCTCCGGGTCGGGCGTTCCCGGGACGGCGCCCGCCGGCCGCCGCTCGAACACCTGCTCGACGGCGGTGTCTCTGAGCCGGGCGGCGACCAGTTCGCCCAGTACCGCCTGTCCTTCGCCCACCAGCGGGGCGAGCAGCAGGGCGACCTCCTCGGCCGACTGGGGCCGCAGCGCGGCCTCCTGGGCGCACAGGCGGTCCACCAGGGCTCTGAGCTCGCGCGGGTACGGGAGGTCCCTGCGATGTTCCAGCCGGGGAATTCCCGCGCCTATGGCGTGCTCCACGACGGCGCCGACCTCCAGGTAACCGCCGAACGGCACCTGTCCCGTCATCGTCAGATAGGCGCAGGCGCCCAGACCGTACAGATCGGCGGTCCGGCCCGGCGGCGCGCCCCGGATGATCTCCGGCGCCATGAACTGCGGGGTGCCCACGAAACTCGTGAGCCGGGTGATGGCGGACTCCCCCGCCAGCCGGGCCAGTCCGAAGTCCTGGAGGACGACCCGGCCCCCGCTGGTGATGCCGACGTTCGTGGGTTTCACGTCGCGGTGCAGCACGCCGGCCTCGTGCGCCGCGCCGAGGGCCCGGGCCATACCGGCGGCCACGCAGCACACCACGTCCGGCGGTAAGGGCCCGGCCTCCTGGACGAGCCGCGCGAGGTCCACCCCGTCGAGCAGTTGCATGACGAGGAACGGGGTGCCTTCGTGGAGCCCTTCGTCGTACAGCGTCACCACGCCCGGGTGGTCGATCCTGGCGAGGGCGCGGGCCTCCTGCACGAAGCGTCTGAGCACCGTCTCGTCCCGCGAGAGGCCCCCGATCGCGGAGAGCACCTTGACGGCCACGCGCCGGCCGAGCTTGGTGTCCTCCGCCTCGTACACCGCGCCCATGCCGCCCCGGCCGAGCAGCCCCACGCGCCGGTAACGGCCCGCGATCAGTACTCCGTCACCCATCTCCGGTCCCCCTCCGGCCCCTGGTCCGTCCCGCTCAGGGCCTGCGGGCCGAGGTGACGCGGTAGACGTCGTAGACACCCTCCACACCGCGTACGGCCTTCAGTACGTGGCCCAGATGCTTCGGGTCACCCATCTCGAAGGTGAAGCGCGAGGTGGCGACCCGGTCGCGGGAGGTCTGGACGGCGGCGGAGAGGATGTTGACGTGCTGGTCGGAGAGGACCCGGGTGACGTCCGACAGGAGCCGGGAGCGGTCCAGCGCCTCGACCTGGATGGCGACCAGGAAGACCGAGGACTGGGTGGGCGCCCACTCGACCTCCTTGATCCGCTCGGGCTGCTGGGAGAGCGCGTCCACGTTGACGCAGTCGGCTCGGTGCACGGAGATACCGCTGCCCCGGGTGACGAAGCCGATGATCGGGTCGCCGGGTACGGGCGTACAGCAGCGGGCGAGCTTCACCCAGACGTCGTCGACGCCCTTGACGACCACACCGGGGTCGGCGTTGGAGCGGCGTTTGCCGCGGCTGTGGGAGGGCGGGGAGTTCTCCGCGATGTCCTCGTTGGCTGCCTCCTCGCCGCCGAGGGCCTGGACCAGCTTCTGTACGACGCCCTGCGCGGCCACATGGCCCTCGCCGATCGCCGCGTACAGGGACGAGATGTCGGGGTAGCGCATCTCGTGCGCGAGCGTGACCAGGGAGTCCCCGGTGAGGATGCGCTGGATCGGCAGGTTCTGTTTGCGCATGGCCCGCGCGATGGCGTCCTTGCCCTGCTCGATCGCCTCGTCGCGGCGCTCCTTGGAGAACCAGGCGCGGATCTTGTTCCTGGCCCGCGGCGACTTGACGAAGCCGAGCCAGTCGCGCGAGGGGCCCGCCCCGGACGCCTTGGAGGTGAAGACCTCGACCAGGTCACCGTTGTCGAGGGTCGATTCGAGCGGGACGAGCCGTCCGTTGACCCGCGCCCCTATGGTGCGGTGGCCGACCTCCGTATGGACGGCGTACGCGAAGTCGACCGGGGTGGCGCCGGCCGGCAGCGCTATGACGTCGCCCTTGGGCGTGAAGACGAAGACCTCGTTGCGCGAGAGGTCGAAGCGGAGCGACTCCAGGAACTCGCTGGGGTCCTCCGTCTCCTTCTGCCAGTCCAGGAGCTGGCGCAGCCACGCCATGTCGTTGACGGTGTCCTGGTTGGCGCCCCGGCCCGCGCTCCTCGGGACGTCGGTGCGGACCTTGGAGGCGCCCGCGACGGCCTCCTGCTTGTACTTCCAGTGCGCGGCGATGCCGTACTCGGCGCGGCGGTGCATGTCGAACGTACGGATCTGGAGTTCGACCGGCTTGCCGTTGGGCCCGATGACCGTCGTGTGCAGCGACTGGTACATGTTGAACTTGGGCATCGCGATGTAGTCCTTGAACCGGCCGGGGACCGGATTCCACCGCGCATGGACGGTGCCGAGCGCCGCGTAGCAGTCACGGACCGTGTCGACCAGGACCCGGATGCCCACCAGGTCGTAGATCTCCGCGAAGTCCCGGCCGCGGACGATCATCTTCTGGTAGACGCTGTAGTAGTGCTTCGGCCGTCCGGTGACGGTGGCCTTGATCCGGGCCGCGCGCAGGTCCGACTGGACCTCGTCGGTCACTATGGCCAGATATTCGTCGCGCTTGGGGGCGCGCTCGGCGACCAGCCGGACGATCTCGTCGTACATCTTCGGGTAGAGGATCGCGAAGGCGAGGTCCTCCAGCTCCCACTTGATGGTGTTCATGCCCAGCCTGTGGGCCAGGGGCGCGTAGATCTCCAGCGTCTCGCGGGCCTTCTTCTCCTGCTTCTCCCGCTTGAGGTAGCGCATGGTGCGCATGTTGTGCAGCCGGTCGGCGAGCTTGATGACCAGGACGCGCGGGTCCTTGGCCATGGCGACGACCATCTTGCGTACGGTCTCGGCCTGCGCGGCCTCACCGAACTTGACCTTGTCGAGCTTGGTGACCCCGTCGACGAGGAGCGCGACCTGGTCGCCGAAGTCGCGGCGCAGGGTGTCGAGGCCGTACTCGGTGTCCTCCACCGTGTCGTGCAGCAGGCCGGCCATCAGGGTGGCGGGGTCCATGCCCAGCTCGGCGAGGATCGTGGTGACCGCGAGGGGATGCGTGATGTACGGATCGCCGCTCTTGCGCTTCTGTCCGCGGTGCCAGCGCTCGGCGACCTGGTAGGCGCTCTCGATCTGGCGCAGCGTCGCGGTCTCGATCTTCGGATCGTTGATGCGTACGGTCCGCAGCAGCGGCTCCAGGACGGGGTTGTACGGCGAGGAACGCTGGACCCCCAGCCGCGCGAGACGGGCCCTCACCCGGTTCGAGGACCCTCCGGAGCGCGGCGCGGCCGTGGCACCCGGCTTGGGCGCGCTCACGGGCACGGCGGGGCGCTCGGGCGGCGCGGGCTCCACGGGGGGCTGAGCGGCGGCCGGGGCCTTGTTCTGCGGCGTGCCGGAGCTTGCGGCGGCCCGGTCGGCGGGGTGATCGGGCGTCGCGGCGGCCAGTGGCTGGACCTCGTCTGGCAAGAGCGCTCCTCGTGCGGATCCAGGACCTCCGGTCAGGCCCTGAAGGCCATGATACGGCCCCTCGCATACGACCACTCCGGCGAAGCACCGAGGGCCTAACAGAGGCGGGTATTCGGCAAGAATGTCGAATACCCGCCTCTGTTAGGCGAATCCGCGAACCGAGCCGATACTAGCGCGACCCTTTCACCATGACGACAAAACTCAAGCAGTACCGGTCGAACTGGCGCAGAACCTGGCGGCCCCGTTGGCACCGTCCCGGAGACAGATCGTGATCGTCACCCTGGTGCCCTCGGGAAGGTCAATGGCCTGCTTTACGCACGGGCTGCTGTCGCTCCCACCATTTGCGTCGTCCACGCGTCGGCTACCACCGCTCCAGGAGGCGGTTCCGGAGGCCCTCAATCCGTCCTCACCCTGATCGCACACGGTGAAAGCATCACCGTCAGCGGTCCAGTAAGCAACGCCACCGGGGTTGTCGTCCGTGGTCTTGGCCCAGGCGTCGGCACCGGCGAAGGCCGGACCAACGGAAAGGGCAAGACTCGCCGCCCCCAACACAAAAACAGATCCGGCCCGTCGAGCAAAAACCTTCATCTCGATCCCCCCTTTAGCCGTTCATTCCCGCCGAGGTTTCCCTCCCGCAGCGGCAAATCGAGAAAATCACACGCCCACGGGAATGTAAACCGTAATCATCTGACCTTTAACAAGGCAAACCGGAATGAAGCACCCAGGAAATTCCTGGGACAACGGCTTGAACGATGTTTCCTCGTCGCGAATTTTGGCGAGTTTCTTGTGGAGGCCAGCGAGCCGGTGAGGCCGGATAACGGGATTCTTTGCATTCATCACCGAAGGCAGGGTGCCGGGAGATGAGCCACTTCGTCTTCCGGCAGCCCTGTCCGGTCATTCAAAGGGTCCGATGCGGCGCACGCGATCCGGAGGCGATGCCGGGATGCCCGCGGCCGAGCCAGGATGTCGTACGTGTTCAGTGATCGACGTCAAACGAAAGGCGGACCCCGGACAGTGTCCGGGGTCCGCCTTTCGTGCTGTCAAGCGATTCAGAGCGTGATCAGGGCCTCCAGCGGCGCGCCGCCGAGCGCGGGTACCAGCCGCTCCCGGCCGCCCAGGAAGCCCAGCTCCATGAGGACCGCGACACCCACGACCTCGGCGCCGGCCCGCCGGACCAGCTCCAGGGACGCCTCGGCCGTACCGCCGGTGGCGAGGACGTCGTCGATGACGAGGACACGGTCTCCGTGGTCCAGGTCCTCGGCGTGGACCTCGATCTCCGCGGAGCCGTACTCCAGGTCGTACGACTGCGAGAGCGTCGCGCCGGGAAGCTTGCCGGCCTTGCGTACGGGGATGAACCCGACGCCCGCCCGGACCGCCACGGGGGCGGCCAGGATGAAGCCGCGCGCCTCCAGGCCGACGATCTTCGTCGCGCCGAACCGTACGCACAGTTCGGCGAGCGCGTCGGTCAGCGCCGTGAACGCCTTGGGGTCTGCCAGCAGCGGGGTGATGTCCTTGAACACCACGCCCGGCTTCGGATAGTCCACCACGTCACGGATGCGGCTGAGCAGCAGCTCCCGCGTACTGGTGTCGGTCATCGACGCCCTCCCGATCCCGAGGGACGGCCCCGGCCACCGCGACCGCGCGGACCCGCCACGGCGGCCGTGGCGGCGGCGCCGGGGGCACCACCCTGCGGGCCGTCCTCCGCGTTGTCGTCGCTGTCGGCGGAACCGTCGGCCTGCTCACCCTTGGCTGCGGCGGCCGCGCGCTTGGCGAGCACCCGCTTCTTCAGCGCCTTGATCTGCGGGTCGCGTTCCTTCAGGTCGGCGACGAGCGGCGTGGCGATGAAGATCGAGGAGTACGCGCCGGCGGCGAGGCCGACGAAGAGCGAGAGCGAGATGTCGTTCAGCATGCCGGCGCCGAGGAAGCCGCCGCCGATGAAGAGCAGCGCGCCGACGGGCAGCAGCGCCACGACGGTGGTGTTGATGGAACGCACCAGCGTGCTGTTGATCGACCGGTTGGCGATCTCGCTGTAGGTCCAGCGGCTCTGCTTGGTGATCCCGGTCGCCCCCTCCTTGAGGCTGTCGAAGACGACGACCGTGTCGTAGAGGGAGTAACCGAGAATGGTCAGCAGACCGATCACCGTACCCGGGGTGACCTCGAAGCCGACCAGTGTGTAGACGCCGACGGTGATCGTGAGGTCGTGGATCAGGGCGATGAGCGCGGCGACCGCCATCCGCCATTCGAAGGCGATCGCCAGATAGATCACCACCAGGACCATGAAGATCCCGAGACCCATCCACGCCTTGTTGGCGATGGTCGCGCCCCAGCTCGGACCGACCTTCTCCCCGTTGATTTCGCCGGCGGGGACGTTCAGGTCCCCGGCAAGCTTCTCCGTGATCTTGTCGGCCTGATCGGGGGTGATACCGCTGATCTGGATGCGCAGACCGCCGTTGCCGAGGCTCTGGACAATCGCGTCATGGCCCGAAGCGGTCTCCGCCTTCTCCTGGGCATGGGTAGCGGAAACAGCCGTCTTGGGTGTGGTGAAGACAGCACCACCCTGGAACTCGATGCCCATGTTGAGCCCGCGCACCGCCAGGGCCGCGATGGCCGTGATGGTGATCAGGATCGAGATTCCGTACCAGATCTTGCGCTTCCCGATGAAGTCGTACCCGACTTCGCCTCGGTAGAGCCGGGCGCCGAGATCGCCGAGTCGGGACATCTCACGCCTCCTTCGGGTCGGTGGGGGCGCTGACACGGCGGGTACGGCGCAGCGGCGGCTTGGCGCCGAGGCGCGTCGGGTCCAGACCGGACCACGGGTGGCCGCTGGAGAAGAACTTCGTACGGGCCAGGAGCGTCATCACGGGCTTGGTGAAGAAGAACACCACGACCACGTCGAGGAGCGTGGTCAGACCGAGGGTGAACGCGAAGCCCTGGACCTTGCCGACGGTGACGAGGAACAGCACCGCGGCGGCGAGGAACGACACGAAGTCGGAGACGAGGATCGTGCGCCGGGCGCGCGGCCAGGCCCTCTCGACGGCCGGGCGGAGCGTACGGCCCTCGCGGATCTCGTCCCGGATGCGTTCGAAGTACACGATGAACGAGTCCGCGGTGATACCGATGGCGACGATGGCGCCGCAGACCGCGGGCAGGTTCAGCGCGAAGCCGATGCCCGGGCCGAGGAGCGACATGATCGTGTACGTCATGATGCCGGAGGCGCCGAGGCTGAGGATGGCGATCGCGGAGAGGCCCCGGTAGTACGCCACCAGGTAGATGATGACCAGGACGAGGCCGATCGCGCCGGCGATCAGACCGGCTTCGAGCTGCTCACCGCCGAGCGCGGCGGTGACCGTCGTGACGGACTGCTCCTGGAAGGTCAGGGGCAGCGCGCCGTACGACAGGATGTTGCCCAGGTCCTGGGCGGACTGCTGGGTGAAGCTGCCGGAGATCTCGGCGCTGCTGCCGAGCGTCTGGCTCACCGAGGGCGCGGAGACCACGTTGCCGTCGAGGACGATGGCGAACTGGTTCATCGGCGCCTGCTGCTGCGAGAGCTTGCCGGTGATCGACTGGAACTTCTTCGTGCCGGCGCCGGTGAAGTCCATCGTGACGATCCACATGCCACGCTGCTGGTCGAGCACGCCCTTGGCGTCGTCGACGTCCGTGCCCTCCAGCTCGGCCGGGCCGAGGACGTACTTCTCCCACTCGCCGCCGGAGTTCTGGCCGCAGGCGACGATCGTGTCCTTGGGCGCCGAGCTCTGGTTGACCTCGGTGCGCGCGGTCTTCTTGGTGCAGTCCAGCTCCGTGAACTTCTTCTCCAGGGCGGCGGTGGCCGGGTCGCTGGAGGCGCTCGCGGAGGGGGCGGGGGACTCGTTCTTCTTGTCCGACGACTTGTCCGAGGCGTCGGGCGAAGGCGAGGCATCCGCCTTCAGCGCGTCCGTCACGGCCCGGCCCTGGGAGGTGGCGGACGCCTTGGGCGACGCCGTCGAGTCGGCGCCGTCGGCCTTGTCGCCCTCCTTGTCGCCGGTCGAGGCGCTGGTCGAGGAGGAGGGAGAGGCGCTCGGCGAGCCGCTGCCCGAGGGCTGCGGCGTCGTCGGGCTCCCGGCGGCGACGGTCAGCACCGGCCGGAAGTAGAGCTGGGCGGTGGTGCCGACCTGCTCACGGGCCTGCTTCTCGTTCGTGCCCCGGGGGATGTTGACGATGATGTTCTCGTCGCCCTGGGTCTGAACCTCGGCCTCCGAGACGCCAAGACCGTTGACACGCCGCTCGATGATGCTGACGGCGGTGTCCATGTTGGTCTTGTTGATCGCGTTCGGCTTGCCCGGCGTGTTCTTCGCCTGGAGCGTGATGCTGGTGCCGCCCGCGAGGTCGATCCCCAGACGTGGCGTGACATGGCCGGACCAGAACATCCCGCCCGTGAGGGCCACCATGGCAATCAGGAACAGCGCCAGGGTGCGCCCTGGCCTGCCTGGGGACCCCGCTTGCCTTCGGCCCTTATTAGGTGCTGCCACCTTCTCGTTTCTCCCTGTCCAACCGCCCCCCACGCCGGGTGTGCGCCGGAGCGGCCACGAAGTGTTGTGGGGACCTGCCCCCGCAGTGATCAGCGCGACCGTGAGTCGCCGGCGGCCGTTGTGCGGCCGGTCGGCGCGGACCCGGCTACTTCGCGCCCGACTCGCCGTCGGTCGTGCCCTCGGCCTTGTTCTCGGCCTTCTCGTCGGCCTTCGCCTCGGTCGTGGCGTCGGCGGGCTCGGCGTCCTTGGTCTCCTCGGGCTTCTTGCCGAGGTCGATCCTGGCCTCGTCCGAGGAGTCGGTGTCGGCGGGACCGGTCAGCGAGGAGGCGTCGTCGGGCACGACGGGCGTGTCGGAGTCGCTCGCGTCGTCGCCGTGCACGATGCGGTTGTACTCGTCGTCGTCCAGCACCGCGCCGATGGCGTTCTTCGCGTAGACGGCGTGAACGCCGGGAGCCACCTCCAGGAGGACCATGTCAGCGTGCACCTCCTTGACGGTGGCGTACATGCCCCCGATGGTGCGGATGCCGGTGCCGGGCTGCATCTCGTCGCGCATCTGCGCGGCGGCCTGCTGCTTCTTCTTGGCGGACCGGGTCATCAGGAACATGGCCCCGATGAGCACGATGAAGGGGAGAAGGGTCACGAGACTCACGGGAGGGAACTTCCTTCGCACGACCGCGCTGTCGAGCGGCCTGATATACGGGGGTGGGCATGCCGCTCCGGAAGGGCGGCATCGGCGGAGTCTAAGCGAGTCCGCTTCGTTGGAACAACGCCCAGCGTCGCACCGAGGTTCCTGCCGTGCGCGTGTTCATGCCGTCACGCCCCGAACAGGCCGGGTTGTCCGGTCGCGCCGGGCGCCTGCTGGGGCGGGACGAGCCCGAGGTGCGCCCATGCCGCGGGGGTCGCGACCCGGCCCCGTGGCGTACGGGCGAGCAGTCCTTCCCGTACGAGAAAGGGCTCGGCGACCTCCTCGACCGTCTCGCGCTCCTCCCCCACGGCGACCGCCAGGGTCGACAGCCCCACGGGCCCGCCGCCGAAGAGCTTGAGCAGCGCCTGGAGCACGGCGCGGTCGAGCCGGTCGAGACCGCGCGCGTCGACCTCGTACACCGCGAGGGCCACCTCCGCCACCTCACGGGTGATCCGCCCGTCCGCCTTGACCTGGGTGTAGTCCCGTACGCGGCGCAGCAGCCGGTTGGCGATACGGGGCGTGCCCCGGGAGCGTCCGGCGATCTCCGCGGCCCCTTCGGCGTCTATCTCCAGGTCCAGGAGCTGGGCGGAGCGGTGGATGACGCGCTCCAGCTCCACGCTCTCGTAGAACTCCATGTGGCCGGTGAAGCCGAAGCGGTCGCGCAGCGGGGGCGGCAGCAGTCCGGCCCGGGTGGTGGCGCCGACCAGGGTGAAGGGCGGCAGCTCCAGCGGGATGGCGGTGGCGCCCGGGCCCTTGCCGACGATCACGTCGACCCGGAAGTCCTCCATCGCCATGTAGAGCATCTCCTCGGCGGGCCGGGACATGCGGTGGATCTCGTCGAGGAACAGCACCTCTCCCTCCTGGAGGGAGGAGAGGATCGCGGCGAGGTCGCCCGCGTGCTGGATCGCCGGGCCCGAGGTGATCCGGATCGGGGCGTTCATCTCGGCCGCGATGATCATCGAGAGGGTCGTCTTGCCGAGCCCCGGCGCCCCGGAGAGCAGCACGTGGTCGGCGGTGGCGCCGCGCGCGAGCGCCGCTTTGAGCACCAGGTCGAGCTGGACCCGTACCCGCTCCTGTCCGACGAACTCGTCCAGCGACTTGGGCCGCAGCGCCGCTTCGACGGCCTGGTCCTCACCGTCCGCGGAGGCGCCGACCAGCCGCTCGGCCGCGTCGTCGGCGGTGTCGTCCCAGTTCACTCAGTCTCACCTCAGGGGGAGGGCGCGTGCGAGAACGGCCCGAATGGAGTACAGCGGGGGCAGGCTCAGCGGGTGCGGTTGAGGCTCTGGAGCGCGGAGCGCAGCAGCCGGGGCACGGGGGGCTGGGAGCCCTCCGCGAGGGCCGCCTCGGCCTCCGGGGTGACCTGGGCGACCGCTTCCTCGGCCTCGCGTCCGGCGTATCCCAGGCCGATGAGCGCGGCGTGGAGCTGGTCGCTCCAGGAGGCCGCTGCCGCCGCCCCCGCCTGCCGCCCCACAGTGACGCCGCGCGGCGCGCCGAGCCGGTCCTTCAGCTCCAGCAGCAGCTTCTGGGCGCCCTTCTTGCCGATGCCGGGGACCGCCGTGAGCGCCTTCTCGTCGCCGGTGGAGACGGCGAGGCGCAGCGCGTCGGGGCTGTGCACCGCGAGCATCGCCTGGGCGAGCCGGGGCCCGACGCCGCTGGCGGTCTGGAGCAGCTCGAACACCTGGCGTTCGTCGTCGTCCGCGAAGCCGTACAGCGTGAGGGAGTCCTCCCGGACGACCAGCGAGGTGGCGAGTCTGGCGTCCTGGCCGACGCGCAGCGCCGCGAGGGTGCCGGGGGCGCACTGGACGGCCATGCCGATGCCGCCGACCTCGATGACCGCGGTCGTCGGGGCGAGGGCGGCGACGGGGCCGCTGACGAAGGCGATCATCGCGTGACCTTCCGGACGGGGATACGGGAGGGACGGGCCGCCGCCTGGGCCTGCTGGAGGCGGTTCATGGCGGGGGCACGCCAGATGTGGCAGATGGCGAGGGCGAGGGCGTCCGCCGCGTCGGCCGGCTTGGGCGGCGCGGCAAGCCGCAGCAGCCGGGTGACCATCGCGCCGACCTGCGCCTTGTCGGCCCGGCCGCTGCCGGTGACGGCGGCCTTGACCTCGCTGGGGGTGTGCAGGGCGACGGGGATGCCGCGGCGCGAGGCGCAGAGCATGGCGACCGCGCTGGCCTGGGCGGTGCCCATGACCGTACGCACGTTGTGCTGGGCGAACACCCGCTCCACGGCGACGTGTTCGGGCCGGTACTCGTCGAGCCAGGCGTCGATGCCCTGCTCGATGGCGACGAGACGCGGGCCGATCTCCTCGTCGGAGGGCGTACGCACCACGCCGACGCCCAGCATCGTCAGCGGCCGTCCCGCGACGCCCTCGACGACGCCGATCCCGCACCGCGTCAGCCCGGGGTCCACACCCAGCACCCTCATCGCGCCCCCACTCTCTCGGTCATGCGTTCTCCCCGAGGGGAGAAGCCCTGATCAGACAGTATCGGTCGGCACTGACAACGGACCGGACCGACATCGAGGAGGGGGGTGCGAAGGGCGGGGTCAGGCGTCGACCTTCTCCATCACGTCGTCCGAGACGTCGAAGTTGGCGAAGACGTTCTGGACGTCGTCGCTGTCCTCAAGGGCGTCGATCAGCTTGAAGATCTTGCGCGCCCCCTCTTCGTCCAGCTCGACCTGCATGGTCGGGACGAAGTTGGCGTCCGCCGAGTCGTAGTCGATGCCCGCCTCCTGGAGCGCGGTACGGACCGCGACCAGGTCGGTGGCCTCGCTGAGCACCTCGAAGGACTCGCCGAGGTCGTTGACCTCTTCGGCGCCCGCGTCCAGCACCGCGCCCAGCACGTCGTCCTCGCCCAGCTCACCCTTGGGGACGATCACGACGCCCTTGCGGTTGAAGAGGTACGAGACGGAGCCGGGGTCGGCCATCGAGCCGCCGTTGCGGGTCATCGCGACGCGTACGTCGGAGGCGGCGCGGTTGCGGTTGTCGGTGAGGCACTCGATGAGCACCGCGACACCGTTCGGGCCGTATCCCTCGTACATGATCGTCTCGTAGTCGGCACCACCGGCCTCCAGGCCGGCGCCGCGCTTGACGGCCGAGTCGATGTTCTTGTTCGGCACCGAACTCTTCTTCGCCTTCTGGATGGCGTCGAAAAGAGTCGGGTTGCCGTCGACGTCAGCGCCGCCGGTCCGCGCCGCGACCTCGATGTTCTTGATCAGCTTCGCGAAGAGCTTGCCGCGCTTGGCATCGATCACGGCCTTCTTGTGCTTCGTCGTAGCCCATTTAGAGTGGCCGGACATCTGCCTGTCTCCTTCGCGTAACCGGTACTGCTCCCGTTCGGCAGCGATCCTACCGGGCGGAGGTCACTGTACGGAGCGCACCATGTCGGTGAAGAAACGGTGCAGCCGGTGGTCGCCCGTCAGTTCGGGGTGGAAGGACGTCGCCAGCGCGACGCCCTGCCGTACGGCGACCACATGGCCCCCGTACTCGGCGAGCACCTGGACCTCGGCCCCCACCGACTCGACCCACGGGGCGCGGATGAAGACGCCCTCCACCGGACCGCCTTCGACCCCGGCGACCTCCACGGCCGCCTCGAAGGACTCGTTCTGCCGGCCGAAGGCGTTGCGCCGCACGATCATGTCGATGCCGCCCACCGTCTCCTGACCCGACCGCGGGTCGAGGATCTTCTCGGCGAGCATGATCATCCCGGCGCAGGTGCCGTACACCGGCATCCCGGCCGCCACCCGGGTACGCAGCGGCTCCAGCATGCCGAAGAGCGCCGCCAGTTTGGACATCGTGGTGGACTCACCGCCCGGGATCACCAGGCCCTCGACCTCGGCCAGCTCCTCGGGCCGCCGGACCGTCCCGGCCACGGCTCCCGCCGCGGCCAGGGCGGCCAGATGCTCCCGGACATCCCCCTGGAGCGCCAGGACGCCGATCGCGGGGGCGCTCATCACCAGCCGCGGTTCGCGTAGCGCTCGGCCTCGGGCAGCGTGTCGCAGTTGATGCCGACCATGGCCTCACCCAGGTCGCGCGACGCCTCCGCGATGATCTTCGGGTCGTCGTAGAACGTGGTGGCCTTGACGATCGCCGCTGCACGCTTGGCCGGGTCGCCCGACTTGAAGATGCCGGAGCCCACGAAGACGCCCTCGGCGCCGAGCTGGCGCATCAGCGCCGCGTCGGCGGGGGTGGCGACACCGCCTGCGGAGAAGAGGACCACCGGCAGCTTGCCCAGCTCCGCGACCTCCTTGACGATCTCGTACGGGGCGCGCAGCTCCTTGGCGGCGGCGTACAGCTCGTTGTTGTCGTAGCCGCGCAGCCTGGCGATCTCGTTCTTGATCTGCCGCAGGTGCCTGACCGCCTCGACGACATTGCCCGTCCCGGCCTCGCCCTTCGAACGGATCATGGCCGCGCCCTCAGCGATCCGGCGCAGCGCCTCACCGAGGTTGGTGGCACCACAGACGAAGGGGGTCGTGAACGCCCACTTGTCCGAGTGGTTGACCTCGTCGGCGGGGGTCAGCACCTCCGACTCGTCGATGTAGTCCACGCCCAGCGACTGGAGCACCTGGGCCTCGACGAAGTGGCCGATACGCGACTTCGCCATGACCGGGATCGAGACCGCGCCGATGATCCCCTCGATCATGTCGGGGTCGGACATCCGCGCGACGCCGCCGTCCTTGCGGATGTCGGCGGGCACCCGCTCCAGCGCCATCACGGCGACCGCGCCGGCGTCCTCGGCGATCTTCGCCTGCTCCGGCGTGACCACATCCATGATCACACCGCCCTTGAGCTGTTCGGCCATGCCGCGCTTGACGCGCGCGGTGCCGGTCTCGGGGTTCTGGGCGGTGGTGGACACGGGCGACCTCACTGACTCGTACGACGGGGGATCTCCAGAGAACGCCCCGGGACCAGTCCACAGCAAGGGCCAATGGGAAGCCGGTGGATCGTTCAGGACCCCGGCCGGTCGGCCAGCGCGACGGGCGGCTCGTCGTCCATCTCGAAGGCCAGCGGGAACGGCGCGTGCCCCGCGAGCCGGAACCAGCGCACCGTACGGTGGCGGCGCAGCGCCCGCGCGGCCCGTACGGCGTCGTTGTGGAACCGCCGCGCCATCGGCACCCGCCGCACCGCCGCGGCGAGTTCCCCGGCGGCGTCCTCACCACCGGGCGCCTCCTGTACGGCCTCCACCTGGGCGGCCTCCCCGAACACGGCCCGCAACGCCTGGCTCAACTCGCTCTCGGCCACCTCGCGCTGTTCCTCCTCGGCCTGCCGCGCGGCGTGCGCCGCCTGGTACAGCACGATCGAGGCAGCCGGATCGAGCACACCGGAGGTGGCCAACTCCTGGGTGACCGAGGCACGCCGCAGCAGTTGGGCGTCGAGGGCGGCCCGGGCGGCGTCGATCCGGGTGTGCAGACGGTCGAGGCGGCCGGCGGTCCAACTGAGATAGAGCGCGATCGCGACAACGGCGACGGCGATCCAGACGAAGGTGGTCACGCACGGCAGATTACGCGGTACCGGCACGCACCCCTTCTCCCCAGCCAGGGACGGAGAGTGGGAGACCCACCGGCGGGAGGGGTCGGGGTCGGAGGAGGTGCGTGTCCGGACACTGAAGCGTGATTTGTGCCGCTCACGCTCCCGCAGTTGTCCCACTCACCCGCACGCGGCGTAAATCATGCCGTCCGGACATGTACCTCCGGAGGCCCCGGGCCCCGGCACCCGCACCGCACACCGGCGCGGGCACCCGCACACCGGCACAGGGCACCGGCATCCCGCCGGGAGGCGACCCGCACCCCCCGCCGGACGGCAGACCGCACCCACCCGGCCCCCCACCCCCCGCCGGACGGCGACTAGTCCCGAGCCAGCCCGAACCGCGCCCGAAGCCCCGTCCGTTCGTCCGCCGCCACCGACGCCGCCCCGTCCGTCACCGTCTCGTACACCGCGAGGATGTCCGCGCCGACCGTCGACCAGTCGAAGCGCCGTACGTGCGCGCTGCCCCGGGCGCGCAGCTCCGCGCGGCGGTCCGGGTCGCCCAGCAGACGTACCGCCGCGCCCGCGAGCGCGTCCGCGTCCTCGTTGGTGAAGAGTTCGCCCGCCGCCCCGTGGTCCAGGACCTGGGCGAACGCGTCCAGGTCGCTCGCCAGGACGGCCGCGCCCGCCGACAGCGCCTCCACGAGGATGATGCCGAAGCTCTCGCCGCCGGTGTTGGGCGCGACGTACAGGTCGACGCTGCGCAGCAGCCGCGCCTTGTCCTCGTCGCTGACCATCCCGAGGAACTCGACGCGGCGGCGCATCTCCTTCGGCAGGGATTCCACCGCCTCCTTCTCGTCCCCGCGCCCCGCGACCAGCAGCCGGGTCTCCGGGTGGACGTCGAGGATCTTCGGGAGGGCCCGCATCAGTACCGGCAGCCCCTTGCGCGGCTCGTCGATGCGTCCTATGAAGCCGATCGTGCCGCCCTGCCAGGCCGGTTCCGCCTCCGCCTCGGCGAAGAAGTCGACGTCGACACCGTTCGGGATGACCACGGCGTCGCCGCCGAGGTGTTCCACCAGCGTGCGCCGCGCGTACTCGCTCACCGCGATCCGGGCGCTGATCTTCTCCAGCGCGGGCTGGAGGATCGGGTACGCCGCGATCATGGCGCGGGAGCGCGGGTTGGAGGTGTGGAACGTCGCGACGATCGGCCCCTGCGCCGCCCAGCAGCTCAGCAGGCCCAGCGACGGCGAGGCGGGCTCGTGGATGTGGATGACGTCGAACGTGCCGTCGTGCAGCCAGCGCCGCACCCGCGCCGCCGACAGGAAGCCGAAGTTGAGGCGGGCGACCGAGCCGTTGTACGGGACGGGCACGGCGCGGCCCGCCGAGACGACGTACGGCGGGAGGGGTGTCTCGTCGTCGGCGGGAGCCAGTACGGACACGTCGTGCCCGAGCCGGATGAGATGTTCCGCGAGGTCCCTGATGTGGAACTGGACGCCGCCCGGTACGTCCCAGGAGTACGGGCAGACGATGCCGATCTTCACTCGGTCCCCCGGTCCAGGTCGGCGACCCACAGCCGTTGCAGCATGTGCCAGTCCTCCGGGTGTTCGGCGATTCCCGTGGCGAAGGCGTCGGCCACCGCCTGTGTCATCACAGACGTCTTTTCGGCGCGTGTGCCTGTCTCCGGTACGGCGACGGGCGGGAAGACCTGCCCCCGCATCACCTGGGTGTCGTCGAACCACAGCGAGACGGGCAGCAGCAGCGCTCCGGTCTGCTGCGCCAGCAGTGCGGGGCCCGCGGGCATCCGGGCGGTGTCCCCGAAGAAGTCGACCTCGACGCCGGACGACGACAGGTCGCGGTCGGCGACCAGGGCGACGAGGCCGCCGTTCCGCAGCCGCCGGGCGAGGGTGCCGAAAGCGGCGCCGCCGGTGTGCGGAAGGACTTCCATGCCCAGGCTCTCGCGGTAGGCGACGAACCGGTCGTACAGCGTCTCGGGCTTGAGCCGCTCCGCGACGGTGGTGAACGGTACGTCGCGGGCCCGGGTGAGCCAGGCCCCCGCGAGGTCCCAGTTGGCCATGTGGGGCAGCGCCAGGATGACGCCGCGCCCGGTGGTGAGTCCGTCGAAGAGCCGGTCGATGTCCTTGATCTCGACGGCGTCGCGGACGCGTTCCGTGCTCCAGGCCGGCAGCCGGAACGACTCCATCCAGTACCGCATGTACGAGCGCATGCCGGCCTTGGAGAGCGCGGCGAGCCGTTCGGGCCCGGCGTCGGGCACGACCCGCGCCAGATTGGACTCCAGCCGCAGCACGCTCTTGCCGCGCCGTTTCCACACGGTGTCGGCGAGGGTCCTGCCGAGGGCTTTGGCCACGGGTTCGGGCAGCTTCTTGACCGTGCTCCAGCCGAGTCCGTACAGCCCGTCGGTCAGCTTGTCGCTCGCCGTGCTCATGACGAGGCTCCACTCCCCCGGGCGGGGTCGGTCTGGGCGGGGTCGGCCGCGGCGGCGTCGGCCTCGGCAGACTCGCGCCGTACGGTCACCACGCGCTGACCGAGGGTGACGAGGCTGCCCACGGCGACGATCCACAGCGCGATCGGCAGCAGGATGTCGATACCGGGGACGCCGAAGGCGTGCAGTCCGGCGAGGCCGGCCGCGACGAGGGAGATGACCAGCCGTTCGGCGCGCTCGATCAGCCCGTTGACCGCCACCGGCAGCCCGATGGACTCGCCCCTGGCCTTCGTGTACGACACGACCTGGCCGCTGGCGAGGCAGAAGATGGCGACCGCGCACAGCGTGGTGTTGTCACCGTCGCCCGCGTACCAGAGCGCGAAGCCGGCGAAGATCGCGCCGTCCGCGACCCGGTCGAGGGTCGAGTCGAGGAAGGCCCCCCAGCGGCTGGAGATGCCCGCCTGGCGCGCCATGTTGCCGTCGACGAGGTCGGAGAAGACGAAGAGGGTGATGACGATCGTGCCCCAGAAGAACTCCCCGCGGGGGAAGAAGACCAGCGCACCCGCCATCACTCCGGCCGTGCCGATGAGCGTGACCGCGTCCGGAGTGACTCCGCGACGGAGCAGAAACGCCGCGAACGGTGTGAGGACACGCGTGAAGAATGCACGCGCGTACTTGTTCAGCATGGCCTTCCCGAGGTTCGGTGGGCCGAGGACCCCTGCGGCCGTCGGCTGGCCCATCGTAGCCACGACCGCCGACCCGCACCGCCGGGCACCCGGGCCGTGCCGCGCCGTACGACGTATGGACGCGCCATGGCGGGAGTGCGAAGCTCGAAGGACTACCGCGGGCATCGCCGGAGCTGCCCCGCGGCTCCCCCGGCCCGCTTCTCTCCGTCCCCTCACCGACGCGCCTTCACCGGCGCGCCCGGTGGAACCGATCGGGAGGCAGCAGTCATGGGCGACAAAGTCGACAAGGAACCGACACACCCCGGAGCCGCCGGCAGGGCGACGGCGGCCGACCGGCCCGCGTCCGTACGGAACGTGGTGCTGGTGGGCCACAGCGGCTCGGGGAAGACCACCCTCGTCGAGGCCCTGGCGCTCACCGCGGGGGCCGTGAACCGGGCGGGTCGGGTCGAGGACGGCGCGACGGTCTCCGACTACGACGAGATCGAGCACCGCCAGCAGCGCTCCGTACAGCTCTCGCTCGTCCCCGTGGAGTGGGGCGGGTACAAGATAAATCTGCTGGACACCCCCGGCTACGCCGATTTCGTCGGGGAGCTCAGGGCCGGTCTGCGCGCCGCGGACGCGGCCCTTTTCGTGATGTCGGCGGCGCAGGAGGCGGACGCGGTGGCGGGGGCGACCCGGGCCCTGTGGGAGGAGTGCGCGGCGGTCGGGATGCCGCGCGCCATCGTGGTCACGCATCTCGACACGGCGCGCACCGGCTTCGACGAGATGACGCGGCTGTGCGCGCGGATCTTCGGCGGGGACGACCCCGACGCCGTTCTGCCGCTCTATCTGCCGGTGCACGGCGCGGAGGGCCCCGACGGGCACGCGCCGGCCACCGGGCTCGTGGGGCTGCTCTCGCAGAAGATCTTCGACTACTCCTCCGGGGAGCGGCGGGTGGGCCCGCCGGAGCCCGCGCGGCTCCCGGAGATCGCGGAGGCCAGGGACCGGCTGATCGAGGGGATCATCGCCGAGAGCGAGGACGAGACCCTCATGGACCGCTATCTGGGCGGGGACGAGGTCGACGTCGGAACGCTGATGGAGGACCTGGAGAAGGCGGTGACGCGCGGGGTGTTCCATCCGGTGCTCGCGGCGGCGCCCGCACCGCCCGGCGCCCGGCAGGGGCTGGGCACGGTCGAGCTGCTCGAACTGGTCACCGGCGGCTTCCCGACCCCGCTGGAGCGCCCGGCGCCCGCCGTCACCACGCCGCTCGGCGCCCCGCGCCCGGAGATCTTCTGCGACCCCCGGGGGCCCCTGGTCGCCGAGGTCGTCAAAACCGCCTCCGACCCCTATGTAGGCCGGATCTCTCTCGTACGGGTCTTCTCGGGGACCCTGCGTCCCGACGAGACGGTGCACGTGTCCGGGCACGGGCTCACCGACCGGGGGCACGAGGACCACGACGTGGAGGAGCGGGTCGGCTCGCTCTCCTCGCCGTTCGGCAAGCAGCAGCGGGTGCTGGCGCACTGTGTGGCGGGCGATCTCGCGTGCGTGGGGAAGCTGTCGCGCGCCGAGACCGGGGACACGCTCTCCGCGAAGGACGATCCGCTGCTGATGGAGGCGTGGACCATGCCGGACCCGCTGCTGCCGCTGGCCGTGCGGGCGCACAGCAAGGCGGACGAGGACCGGCTGTCCCAGGGGCTCGCCCGGCTGGTGGCGGAGGACCCGACGATGCGGCTCGAACAGAACCCGGACACCCATCAGGTGGTGCTCTGGTGCCTGGGCGAGGCGCACCGGGACGTGGCGCTGGACCGGCTGCGCGGCCGGTACGGGGTCCAGGTCGACGCCGTGCCGTTCAGGGTCGCGCTGCGCGAGACGTTCGGCGCGAGCGCCACGGGGCGCGGCCGGCATGTGAAGCAGTCCGGCGGCCACGGCCAGTTCGCGATCTGCGAGATCGAGGTGGAGCCGCTGCCCGCCGGGTCCGGTGTCGAGTTCGTCGACAAGGTGGTGGGCGGGGCGGTCCCCCGCCAGTTCGTCCCCTCCGTCGAGAAGGGCGTACGGGCGCAGGCGGCGCGCGGGGTCGCGGCCGGCCATCCGCTGGTCGACATCCGGGTGACGCTGCTCGACGGGAAGGCCCACTCGGTGGACTCCTCGGACGCCGCGTTCCAGACGGCGGGCGCACTGGCCCTGCGGGAGGCGGCGGACGGGGCGGCGATCCATCTGCTGGAGCCGGTCGCCGAGGTGGCGGTCCTGGTCCCCGACGAGTACGTGGGGCCGGTCATGAGCGATCTGTCGGGCCGGCGCGGGCGGGTCGTGGGCACCGAACAGGCCGGTCCCGGAAGGACCTTGGTCCGGGCCGAGGTGCCCGAGCTGGAGATCGGACGGTACGCGGTGGACCTGCGCTCGCTCGCGCACGGCGCCGGCCGCTTCAGCCGCGCGTACGCCCGCCACGAGCCGATGCCCCACGCGGTGGCGGACCGTCAGCTCGCCCGCGAGGAGAGCACGGTGTAGGGCCCGCCACCCATCCCACGCCGAGTCAACAGAGGGTGTCCGCCCACCCGTTCGACGGCACCTCATACCCGGTGGGCGGGCGTTTGATGCCGGTTGGCGAAAGACAGCCAGTCCCATGACGCGGGCGGCGTCGCACCGTTACGCTGGGGTGCCCAGCTCCAGCAGGTGTGCGGGGCGCGCGGGCCGGGAAGAGGCCGCGGCAGCGAATCCTTGCGGCGAGGGGGCGGCAGTGGCGGACGATCTATTCGACTTCAGCCCGGGGGCACAGGTTCCGCTCCAGGGAGCGGCCGGGGGTACGGCGGCGACGTTCGCCCTCGCCTCGGCCGCGTACCGGGACAGTCCGCTCGAAGAGATCTCCAAGGCCGACAACGACTGGCACAAGTCGGGCGTGACCAAAGGCAAGTTCTCGCTCTTCGAGCCGAATCTGGGCGAGGCGTTCGCCCGGGCCGTGCAGCTCAGAACGCTGGGCGGCGGCCGGGGCCCGATCATCCAGTCCTTCGGCATGGACCCGCAGGCCGTGGTCGAGCACTGCCTCGCGGCGAACCACATCCGCAAGGAGCGGGACAAGAAGCTCACGGCGGTGACCGCGCTCCTCGGGCTGCTCTTCCTGCCCGGACTGCTGATCTGGCTGGGCGTGTTCCAGTTGCGCCGCACCCTGGCGGGGGCCAAGGACCGGCGGGCCGGCGCGATCGGCGGCGCCCTGCTGACGGCCGTCGCCGTACTGGCGGTGATCGTCCTGATCAAGCTGCCCCTCGACGGCGTACTGAACTGGTATCTGCGCGGCATGGTGGTCGCCCCGGTCATCGGCTGGCTGCTCGCCAAGCAGATCTGCGAGGCGACCGCCAAGGACCTGCGGGCCCGCTGGGAGAGCCTGCTCTCGGGCGGCGGCACCGGCGCCAAGATCCCCGAGGCCGTCCCGGGGAACCCCGGCGACACCTCGCGGGAGGTGCTGCGCCAGGGCCTGGAGAAGCTGAGCGCCGAGCAGCGCTCGAACGTGGTCTTCTACGCCGGTCCCAAGGGGATACTCGGCATGGGCACCCGCTGGGGAAGCTGGCAGCTCGCGGAGGAGCTGGTCCCCAAGGTGGCCGGCAAGGAGATCCACCAGTTCCGCAGCTACGACGTGATACGGGCGATCCACGACCAGATGAAGCTGCTGGAGCGCGGCCCCCTCAACTCCGGCGGTTTCCCGACGCCTTCGGTCAAGCACTGGATCGTGTCGCCGATCGGCGAGGGCGCGGGATCGGTCTCCTGGCCCGGAGGCCCGGAGGTGGAGGCGTTCCAGGTCAAGAGCCACGAGATACAGCGGATCTGCAACCACCAGCAGTTCGGCAGCGGGAACCGGCACTACCTGGGGGTGCAGTTCACCCTCTGGGAGAGCCAGTTGGTCATCACGATGATGATCTCGGTCACGGTACTCCACGAGACGCTGCGCATCGAGGTCTCGGGGTACGCGCTGGGCCCCGTGCACTCGCTGTTCTTCGCCAAGCCGTCGCCGAAGAGCGTCACGCGCCCCAAGACCGTACGGTTCTGGGAGACCACGTCGAGGAATCTGCCGCTGGTCGAGCCGCGTGAGGCGGTCAGGCTCGCGGTGCGCGCCCCGTTCACCTGGTATCCGCCGGTCCTGGACTTCCTCGGCGGCAAGCTCAGCCTGCCCGAGCCGTTCGGCATGCGGCACGCGTGGGCCGACCAGCCGTGGCACCACCGCTTCATGGCCGACGACGCGATGCGCGCCGCCACCCCGGTCCTGCGGGTGGCGCACAACGCGGCGATGCGTGTGCTGAACGAGCACGGGGTGGACACCGAGCGCTTCAGCAACCGGTCGTCGTCGCTGATAGGGGCGGTGCAGGACCCGTCGCCGAAGAAGATCGACGCGTACGACGCGTAGCACCGGTGTGGTGCCCGCCCCGGAGAGCCGGGGCGGGCACACAGGGAGTGGGCGCTCGGCGCGGGCGCTACGAGCCGGTCGGCCAGGCCTCGGCCAGCATCGCGCGGGTGTCCGCCAGGAGCTGCGGCAGCACCCTCGTGTGGCCGACGACGGGCATGAAGTTGGTGTCGCCGCCCCAGCGCGGCACCACGTGCTGGTGGAGATGTGCGGCGATCCCGGCGCCCGCCGAAACCCCCTGGTTCATCCCGATGTTGAAGCCGTGGGCGCCGGACGCGGCGCGGAGCGCGGTCATCGCCCGCTGGGTGAGCAGCCCCAGCTCGGCCGTCTCCGCCTCGTCCAGCTCCGTGTAGTCGGCGACGTGGCGGAAGGGGACGACCATCAGGTGGCCGCCGTTGTACGGGTAGAGGTTGAGCACGGCGTACACCCGCTCGCCGCGCGCGATGACCAGCCCGTCCTCGTCGGATTTGGACGGGATGGAGCAGAAGGGACAGCCGTCCTCGGCGCCCGGCCCGGTGGGCTTGTTCTCACCCTGGATGTAGGCCATCCGATGGGGCGTCCACAGGCGCTGGAACGCGTCCTGGGTCCCCACTCCGATCTGCTGCTCCGGCTCACTCGTCATGCTGTGCAGCATATGACTTCGCCCGTGCGAGGCGTGTCGCCGGGCCCGCACCGGCCGCCGCCCGGGGATGCTGGGCCGATGCATGTCCACCACCGCACCGACCGGCTGCGCGGCTGGGAGCGGCGCACGGAGCTGCCGCTGCTCGTGGCCTCGCCGCTCTTCCTCGCCTGCTACGCGGTACGCGTCCTCGACCAGGGCGCCGCCCCGTTCTGGCCGGACCTCGCGCTGGTGCTGTCCCTGCTGATCTGGGCGGCCTTCGTGGTGGACTACGGCGTGCGGCTGGTCCTCAGCGGCCAGGGCGCGCGCTTCGTACGGACGCACTGGCTGGACACGGTCGTGGTGGTGCTGCCGCTGCTGCGACCGCTGCGGATCGTGAACACGTACATGGCGATCCAGCGGCGCCGCGACCGCCCCCGGCTGAGCCTGTACGGGCGGGTGATGCTGTACGCGGGCATCACCGCGACCCTGCTCTCCTTCGCCGCCGCGCTCGCCGTCTACCAGCAGGAGCGCGGCGCTCCCGGTGCCACGATCCGTACCTTCGGGGACTCCGTGTGGTGGGCCTGTTCGGCGATCACCACGGTCGGCTACGGCGATGTGGCGCCGGTGACGCCGCTCGGCCGGCTGTACGCGGTCTGTCTGATGGTGTGCGGGCTGGCGCTGCTGGGGGCGGTCACCGGGTCGTTCTCGTCCTGGCTGATCCAGGTCTTCGGCCGGGAGGACAAGGGAAGGCCCCCGGAGGGCTGACGCGCCTCCGGGGGCCTCCACCACGGGTCGGTCACACCTGTACGCGGCGCTCCACCACGTCGAGGAGCTTCGCCAGCGCCTCGTCGCGCGGTACGCCGTTCTCCTGCGAGCCGTCGCGGTAGCGGAACGAGACCGTGCCCGCGTTCATGTCCTCGTCCCCCACGAGGATCATGAACGGGACCTTCAGCTTCTGGTGGTTCCTGATCTTCTTCTGCATCCGGTCGGAGGACGCGTCCACCTCGACCCGCAGCCCCTTGGCCTTCGCCGCCTTCGCGAAGTCCTGGAGGTACTCGACATGCGCCTCACCGATCGGGATGCCGACCGCCTGCACCGGCGCCAGCCAGACCGGGAACGCGCCCGCGTAGTGCTCCAGCAGCACCGCGAAGAACCGCTCGATCGACCCGAAGAGCGCACGGTGGATCATGACCGGGCGCTGCTTGGAGCCGTCCGGCGAGGTGTACTCCAGGTCGAAGCGCTCCGGCAGGTTGAAGTCGAGCTGCACGGTCGACATCTGCCAGGTACGGCCGATCGCGTCGCGCGCCTGCACCGAGATCTTCGGGCCGTAGAACGCCGCGCCGCCCGGGTCGGGGACCAGCGGCAGCCCCTGCTTCTCGGCCACCTCGCGCAGCGTCTCGGTTGCCTCCTCCCACGCCTCGTCCGTGCCGACGAACTTCTCGGGGTCCTTGGTGGACAGCTCCAGGTAGAAGTCGGTCAGCCCGTAGTCGCGCAGCAGGTTGAGCACGAAGGTCAGCGTCGAGTCCAGCTCGTCCGCCATCTGCTCGCGGGTGCAGTAGATGTGCGCGTCGTCCTGGGTGAAGCCGCGGGCCCGGGTCAGGCCGTGCACGACGCCGGACTTCTCGTACCGGTAGACCGTCCCGAACTCGAAGAGCCGCAGCGGCAGCTCACGGTAGGAGCGGCCCCGGGCGTCGAAGATCAGGTTGTGCATGGGGCAGTTCATGGGCTTGAGGTAGTAGTCCACGCCCTCGTCGAGCTGCATGGGCGGGTACATGCCGTCGGCGTACCAGTCCAGGTGCCCGGACTTCTCGAAGAGCTTCCCCTTGGTGGCGTGGGGCGTGTAGACGAACTCGTACCCCTCCTCCTCGTGCCGGCGGCGCGAGTAGTCCTCCATGGCCCGGCGGATGATGCCGCCCTTGGGGTGGAAGACGGCGAGGCCGGAGCCGACCTCGTCGGGGAAGGAGAAGAGGTCCAGCTCGTTGCCGAGCTTGCGGTGGTCGCGCTTCTCGGCCTCGGCGAGGAACTCCAGATGCGCCTTCAGCTCCTCCTTCGACGGCCACGCGGTGCCGTAGATGCGCTGGAGCATCGGGTTCTTCTCGCTGCCGCGCCAGTAGGCGGCGGCGTTGCGCATCAGCTTGAACGCCGGGATGTTCCGGGTGGTCGGCAGGTGCGGGCCGCGGCAGAGGTCCTTCCAGCACAGCTCGCCGGTCTTGGCGTCCAGGTTGTCGTAGATGGTCAGCTCGCCGCCGCCCACCTCGACGTCCGCGCCGTCGTCGGTCGAGGCCGCGCCCTTGATGCCGATGAGTTCCAGCTTGTACGGCTCGCCGGCCAGCTCCTCGCGCGCCGCCTCGTCCGTGACGACCCGGCGCGAGAAGCGCTGTCCGCGCTTCTGGATCTCCTGCATCTTCTTCTCGATGGCCTTGAGGTCATCGGGGGTGAAGGGGGTCTCGACATCGAAGTCGTAGTAGAAGCCGTCCTTGACCGGCGGGCCGATGCCCAGCTTGGCGTCGGGGTGCAGTTCCTGCACGGCCTGCGCCATCACATGCGCGGTGGAGTGGCGCAGGATGTTCAGGCCGTCCTCGGAGGAGATCTCGACGGGCTCGACGACCTCGCCCTCGCCGATCGCGTACGCGAGGTCCTTCAGCTCACCGTCCACCCGGGCGGCCACGACGGTGCGCTCACCGGGGAAGAGTTCGGCCGCCGTAGTGCCCGTCGTCACCACGCGCTCTTCCCGCTCGGAATCGCGTTGGATGATCACACGGACGTCTGACACCGGTCTTCTCCTGACTCGTGGGGTGCGCACCCTGCGCATGGCGTACGCACTGCGCATCGTACCGAGCCGGGCGGGCCGCCCGCGAAACGGTTTACCGGGACGACTCCCGGGGGCCCCGGGCACCCCACCCGTCACCGTGTGGCGATGGCCGGACACGGCGCGTATCGCGCGACCTGTCCGGGTATTACCGATTCGGGGGCGGTGGCGCACGATTCGCCACCGCGTGAGCAGTTCGAGAGGCTCGGGGAGTTCGGGAATGACATGTTGGTACGAAGGTCCGCTGGCCGCGTTCGGCACCGGGACGACGGGGGTGGACGCGGAGAAGGACCGGATCGTCTCGGCCGCGCTGATCGTCCAGGACACGACGGGGATACGGCCGAGAGTGCGGCGCTGGCTGGTCGACCCCGGGGTGCCCGTGCCGCCCGGGGCCACCGAGGCGCACGGTCTGACCGAGGACTTCCTGCACCGCAACGGCCGCTGGCCGGCGCCCGTGGTGGAGGAGGTGTCCAGGGCGCTGGCCGAACAGTGCAAGGCCGGCCGGCCGCTGGTGGTGATGAACGCGCCGTTCGGTCTGACCCTCCTCGACCGGGAGTTGCGGCGCCATCGCGCCTCGTCCCTCTGCCGCCGGCTGGAGAACGTGTCGCTGTGCGTGCTGGATCCGCTGGTCCTCGACCGGCATCTCGACCGCTACCGCAAGGGTGGCCGCGATCTCACCGAGCTCTGCGCCCAGTACGCGGTGGGGACGGACGGGGTGGACGGGGCACCCGACGTGACGGACGACGAGCTGACCGAGCCCGCCTGGTCCACCTGGTCGGCCTTGCCGCCCGCCCCGGCCGGACCGTCCGCGCCGGTCGCACCGGCCGTGCTGGCCGCGGCGTCGGCCCTGTCGGCGCTGGAGTTGGTGCGGGCGATCGGGCGCCGGTTCGCGGCCCGGATGGAGCGCCTCTCGCCCCAGGAGCTGCACACGCTCCAGGCCGTCTGGCACGCGACGCAGACACGGGGACCCCAGGCGTGGTTCTCGCGCGGCGCCGGCGAGGGCGCGTCGGATCCCGCGTGGCCGCTCCGTCCCGAACTGCCCGCCGCCGCCGTCTGATCCGGTCCGCCGGACAACGCGAAGGCCGGTCCGTCAGTGACGGACCGGCCTTTCCCGGTGGGCGATACTGGGTTCGAACCAGTGACCTCTTCGGTGTGAACGAAGCGCTCTCCCACTGAGCTAATCGCCCGGGAACGACCTGAACCATACAGGCCCCGGCGGCCTTCGTTCAAACCGGACCCGACGTACTCAGGCCACGATCTGAGTAGCCGCGCCCATGGCAGGGACTGTGTCCCGGGCCACACTCCGTCGTATGGAGAACGTTCCGCATCCCGCCCGGGAACTGGCGCTCATCGACCACGAATTGCACCGGATGGAGACGCGCAGAGGCCAGTTGCTGACGCGCCGCTCGTATCTGGTGACCGTAATGGCCCGGCCCGCCGCCCCGCCCCCGGCCACCCGCGCCACCGGCTCCCCCGCCGCCGCTCCGCCGAGCGCGCAGAACGTGCTGCTCACCCTCGGCGGAGTGCTGCTGACCGTCGCCGCGATCGCCTTCACCCTGGTGAGCTGGGGCCATCTCGGCATCGGCGGGCGCTCGGCGGTGCTGACGGTGATCACCCTCGCCGCGCTCGCCGTTCCTGCCGTGCTGCTGCGCCGGGGGCTCTCCTCGACGGCCGAGGCCGTGGCGGCGTTCGGGCTGGTGCTGACGGTGCTCGACGCGTACGCGCTCCACGCCGTGGCGCTGCCCGGGGTGGACGGGCTCCGCTACACGGCCGTCGCCTGTGCCGCGCTCGCCGCGCTCTGGGGTGGGTACGGGGCGCTGCTCGGCGGATTGCGCGGCCCGCGGCCGGCCGCGGTGGTGACAGCCCAACTCCCGCTCCTCCTCTGGTCGGTGGCGGACGGCTGGACGACATCGACCGTGGCGTGGGCGCTGCTGGCGACGGCCGTCCTGGACACGGCGGTCGCGCTGTGGTCGCTCCCGCGCCGCACGGCGAACCCGCCGCGGCACCCCTCGCGGAGGGCCGCGCGGGGCCTGGTGGTCGCCGCCGCGTTCACGACCGCGGGCGTGGCACTGCTCCTGGCCGCCTGGTCCTCGGTGGACGCGGGGACCCCTGCCGCGATGGCCGGGCCCGCCGTACTACTGCTCACCGGCGCGGCGCTCGGGCTGTTCGTGGCCTGGCGGGCGCCGGAGGCGGCCTTCGTGTGCGCGGCCGGGGCGGGGCTCGCCCCGGCCGTCGCGGTGGGCGGTCTGGTGCGTACGGTCGTGCCGGCGGGCTGGGCCGTCCTCGGGTATCTGCTCTGCGCCGTCGGGCTGTTGGCGCTGGTACGGACCCGGCTGCCGCGTCGCGTGCGCCAGGGGCTCGGTGCGGCGGGCGGTGCGGTGACGGCCGTCTCGCTGCCCTGGGCGGGGCCCTCGGTCGTGGCCGCGCTGCTGGGCGGGGCGACCCGGGTCACGGAGATCTGGTCGGGCGTGCCCGACGGGACGCGGGCGGCGCTCGGGGTGCGCCTCGCGTCGTCCTGGCAGCTCACGGCGCCGCTGGTGCTGGCGACGGCCGCCGGGACGCTGTTCTTCGCGTACCGACGGCTGCCGCGTCTCGCGCCGGACGTCGTGCCGGTCACCGATGTGCGGCGGTCGCGTACGGCGGCGCTGTGCGGCGCGGGGGTGCTCGGCTGGGCCACGGTGCTGGTGGTGCCGATCGTGTGGGACCTGCCCTACGCGGTGGCGCTGGCCGTCCCGCTGGGCCTGACGGCGGTGGCGCTGACACTGGCCGTCCGGCCACATGGTCCGATGGGCAGGGCCGGGGCGCTCACCGCGCTGATCGTCGCGCTGGCGGGCGCGGCCTCGGTGGCGCTGCTCTCCCTCGCGACCCGGCCGGCGACACTGACCGTGCTCGTGACGCTGTCGGCGCTGTTCGCCGCGGCGGCCGTGGCACTGCGGACCGCGCCGGTACAGGGCCGGGACGGGAGCGAGGGCCCGGCGCTCGGGGAGCCGGTGCGCGCGCTCCTCGCCTGCGTCTGCGTCGGCCTCACGACAGCCCTGGTGGTCGCGGCGTCGGCGGCGGCCGGGCTCCCCGCCGCGACCGTCGCGGTGACGGTCCTGGCCGTACCGGCGACGGTGGCCATGCTCGGCGCGCGACTGCGCGAGCACCCGGTGGCGATGCCGGTCGAGATCACGGGCGGCGCGGCCGGACTGCTCGCGGTCGGGCTCGCCCTGGGGAGTCTCCCGGTGCTGGCGCTGGTGCTCGCGCTGGGCGGCGTGATCGCGGCGGGTACGGCGGTACGCGTCGAGCGGCGCCGGGTGGCCGGGTACGCGGCGACGGCGCTCTTCGTCGCGGCGACATGGGTACGGCTGGGCGCGTCCGGGGTGTCGGTCCCCGAGGCGTACACGCTGCCGGTGACGGTGGCCGCGCTGGCCGTGGGGGTGGTGCGGCGGCGCCGGGACCCGGCGGCGTCGTCGTGGACGGCGTACGGGCCGGGGCTGGCGGCGACGCTCGCGCCGAGTCTGCTGGCCGCGTGGGGCGACCCGCACTGGGCGCGCCCGCTGCTGCTGGGGCTCGCCGCGCTGGCGCTGACGCTGGCCGGGGCCCGGCTGAGGCTGCGGGCGCCGCTGGTGCTGGGCGGGACGGTGCTGGCGCTGGTCGCGCTGCACGAGCTGGCCCCGTACGTGGTCCAGGTGGTGGGCGCGCTGCCGCGCTGGCTGCCGCCGGCCCTGGCGGGGCTGCTGCTCCTGGGAGTGGGCGCCACGTACGAGCAGCGGCTGCGGGACGCGCGCCGGGTGCGCCGGAGCCTGGGCCGGATGCGCTGAGGCCACCGGCCGTGGGGCGCATCCCGCGGCCGGAAACGACCGAGGCCCCGGCGACGTTTCCGTCGTCGGGACCTCGGTTCCGGGTGGGCGATACTGGGTTCGAACCAGTGACCTCTTCGGTGTGAACGAAGCGCTCTCCCACTGAGCTAATCGCCCGGGCGCAGGGCATACGTTACCCCATGTCAGGGGCGTCCCTGGACGCGTCACCGGTCACTGGTCGATCTTCCACGGCAGGGCGATGCCGAACTTCCAGAGGTAGATCCCCGCCAGCACGCCGAAGATCACCAGGCCTACGCTCGTGAGGATGATGTTGCGGCGCCTGACCTTGGGGTCGAGGGCCTTCTGGGCCGCTTCCCTGACCTTGCGCCGGGTCCAGCGCAGGACGAGCTGGGCCCAGACGAACTCGGTCGCCCAGATCGCCAGGCCGGCGAAGATCACCACCCAGCCGGGGCCGGGCAGCACCAGCATGGCCACGCCCGCGGCGACCACCGCGAGACCGGCCAGGAAGACGCCGACCTGCCAGCTCAGATGGAGTGGCCTGGACGCCTTGACGAAGCGCGGCGCACGGGAGCCCAGCGCCCGCTCGGGCGCCACCGTCCCGTCCGCCGTCGTATCCCCCGTGGCGGGCTGTGTCGCCACCGGGGCGACAGCCTGGTCCCGCTCGTGACTCTGCGCGTGCATGGCTCCCAAGATACCGGAATCGAACGCATCACTGGAATGGCGGTATGACTCGAAGTAGCACACCGCCGTACGAGCTACCTGAAGGATCACAAAACAGACAGAGGGGTTTACAACGGCACCGTAGGTGGCATGTCGATTTCGCCGACGTGCGAATCCCCGAGCGCACACTGAGCGAAAGGCCCTGGCGCTTATGAACACCACGGTCAGCTGCGAGCTGCACCTGCGCCTCGTTGTATCGAGCGAGTCCTCACTGCCTGTACCCGCGGGCCTGCGGTATGACACGGCCGATCCCTATGCCGTGCACGCCACCTTCCACACCGGAGCCGAAGAGACGGTCGAGTGGGTCTTCGCCCGCGACCTTCTCGCCGAGGGGCTGCACCGGCCCACCGGCACCGGCGACGTCCGCGTCTGGCCGTCCCGCAGCCACGGTCAGGGCGTCGTCTGCATCGCTCTGAGCTCCCCGGAGGGCGAAGCCCTGCTGGAGGCCCCGGCGCGGGCCCTGGAGTCGTTCCTCAAGAGGACCGACGCCGCGGTGCCACCAGGCACCGAGCATCGTCACTTCGATCTCGACACGGAGCTCTCCCACATCCTGGCCGAAAGCTGAGCCAGGCAGAGGGCTGCACGGCGCCGTCCGACTCGGGGAGACGGCGCCGCGCGGACAACCGCATACGGAGGACACCGGCGCCCGCGCCGCGGAACCCACCGCGGCACGGGCGTCGGCGCGTATGTCTGGCGTCACACCGGTCCCGGACGGTCTAAAGTCGTCCGGGTTCGGCGGGCACCGGCCCGCGGCAGGCCAGGGAGCGGACCGTGCTGATTCCACACGACACCCGGATCGCCCTCGACACGGTCGTCGAACTGGTGAACACCGCGCCGGAGGCCGGCTCGGGCGAGGACGCGGCGGACCGGCTCGCGGACGTCGAGGCGCTGTACGCCTTCGTACGGAACCACGACATCAGCGGCGTGTATGACCTCGGCGAGCGGGATCTGCGGGCCGTACGGGAGGTACGGGCCCGCTTCACGGAGGTGTTCGCGATGCCCGACGCGCGGGCCGCGGCCGATCTGATCAATCAACTGGTGGCCGCCGCGGGAACGACTCCACAGCTCACGGATCACGACGGCTACGACTGGCACGTGCACTACTTCGCGCCGGGCGCCTCGGTCGCCGACCATCTCGCGGCCGACTGCGGCATGGCGCTGGCCTTCATGGTCGTGGCGGGCGAGCAGGACAGACTGCGCCGCTGCGAGGCCCCGGACTGCGGGCACGCGTTCGTCGACCTGTCGCGCAACCGCTCCCGCCGTTACTGCGACAGCCGCACCTGCGGCAACCGACTGCACGTGGCGGCGTACCGGGCACGCCGCAAGGAAGCGGCGGGCTGAACGTCACAGCAGGAACAGATCGTGTACCGCGGCCATCAGCAGCAGCGCGCCGATCACCGTCAGAAAGATCATCAACGGCGGTTGGGAGAGCGCGAACAGACAGCCGCGCGGCTCCTCGGTGGGGGCGGGGTTCTCACCCCGTGAGCTATCGAGCATCTCGGGGCGATCATGGCTCACCGCGAACCCGACCGATGACCAACCACCCGTGATCGGCCCGGGAGTTCATCATATTCCGTGGAAAAAGGCCCGGAACTGCCACAGGATCCGCGCGTACCTGTCATGCTGCCGGGCACCCTCCGGGGCACCCGGGCGTACCGGGAGGGTCAGATGCCGTGTTTCTTCAGGATCGCCTCGATGTCGCTGAAGTCGTCACCGGACCCCGAGGTGGTCCCCGGCTTCGCCTTGGGGCGCTCCACGGGCCGGGCGCCGGCGCCCAGGGAGGGCGCGGAGGCGCCGGGCTCGACCGCGGCGCCCCTGGCCGCCTTCGCCGCCGCTCTGCGCTCCTTGCGCGTACCGCCGCCGCGCCGCTCCACCGCGCGGGTCGTCATGAGGAGCACCCACGCCACCGCGAGCACGCCGAAGCCCGCCCAGGCGACCGGGCTGAAGGCCGTACCGGCCGCCCACTGCACGACGCCCGTCATCACCAGAGCGACCGGGACCAGCGCGTACGCGGCGATACGGGTCGCGGCAAGGAACCGCTTGCGGTACGCCGTGATCACGGCGATGCCCAGGCCCGCTGCTGACACCGCGGAGCAAATGGTCTCGGCAATCATCGGGTCCTCCAGGCATCGCACGTCAACGGCCGAACTCGTCTCCCCTCCATCCTGCACCTGGCACCGGGGTCGGGGCCACGGTGCGGAGCCCCGACCGGCGGATCTGGGGGAGATCTCGGGGACGATGTCCTCCCCAGGTCCCGGTCCGCCGTGCCCCGGGGACGAGAAGCGCCCTCGGGCACGGGCGGTCCCGCCTGCTGGAAGACTGGGGCCATGAACGACTCCACCACCCCGCGCCCCGTCGTCCTCGACCTCTGGTGCGAACTCCAGTGCCCCGACTGCGACCGCGCCCTGGAGGACGTACGCGCGCTGCGCGCCCGCTACGGCGACCGGCTGGACGTACGGCTGCGGCACTTCCCGCTGGAGAAGCACCGGCACGCGTACGCCGCCGCCCAGGCCGCCGAGGAGGCCGCGGAGCAGGGCAGCGGCTGGCCGTACGTGGAGGCCGTCCTGGCGGGCACCGGGGAGCTGGCCGCCCGGGGTGAGCCGTTCCTGCTGGCGGTGGCGCGCGAACTGGGGCTGGACGCCGAGGAGTTCGACACCGCCCTGATCGACGGCCGCCATCTGCTGGCCGTCGACGCCGACCAGGCCGAGGGCAAGGCGATCGGGGTGACCGGTACGCCCACGTACGTCATCGACGGGGAGCGGCTCGACGGCGGCAAGAGCCAGGAGGGGCTGCGGGAGCGCATCGAGGCGATCGCCGAACGGCTGCTGGCCGACAGGACACCGTAAGGGGCGACACCGTAAGGGGCGACACCGTAAACGGCCGTCGGACGGTCAGAGGAGCGGCCGGACGAGGTTGCGCTGCGTCGTCCGGTACCCGAGCGAGGTGTAGAGCCGTAGCGCGGGCGTGTTGGTCGTGAAGACGTGCAGCCCCAGCAGGGGCGGCCCCGCCTCCAGGGCGACCCGCTCGGCGAGCAGCATCAGGGCGCGGCCGTACCCCTTGCCGCGCTGCTCCTCGGCCACCTCCACGTCGTACACGTACGAGCCGGGCCGGCCGGGGCGCACCTCGCGGGGCGCGACCCAGACATGGCCCACGGCGGCTCCCTCGTGGACGAGGACGGTGAACGAGACGCCCGGGGTGGCGAGCCCCTGGGGGAGGTTGTCGCGGTGGCTCGCCTCCGACTTGGCGAGGGCCTGTTCCGGCGGTACGCCGCGGTCGGTCCAGTCCCTGGCGAAGTCACCGACGGAGTGGGCACGCCACGCCTCGTACTCCGCCTCGGTCATGGGGCGGCCCTCGACGCCCTCGGGGAGCGGGGGCGGTCCGGGGAGGAGTTCCTTGTCCATGTTGCGGCTGCGTTCGGTGTATCCGAGGGTCTCCGCCAGGTGCAGCGCGGCCTCGGCGTCGGCCGGTACGAGTGCCTGCGACTGGTCGCAGCCCCAGCCGCGCAGCACCTCCTCGGCGGCGAGCACGGCGACGGTGGCCCGGCCGCGGCGGCGGTCGGGCCCGTCGATCCGGAGGGAGCGGACGATGCCGGCCCGGTGGGCGAAGCCGGGGTCCGTGGCGATCTCGACGGCGCCCGCGGGGCGGCCGTTCACGCAGACCTCGTAGGAGCGTGACTTCGTGCCGTCGTCGGCCTGTTGAAGCGGTCCGGTGGGCCGCAGGGTGGTGGTCATCAGGGGAGTTCTACCCTCGGGGACACGTACTCGTCACCCGATTTGAGGACTCACGGGTCGAGATCGGCGCCGGACCGCTCCTCGAAGACGCGCATCGCCTTGGCGGTCACGGGCCCCGGGGCGGAGCCGAGGGCGCGGTCGTCGACGCGGTGGACGGCCTGGACGTCGCGGAGTGTCGAGGTCAGGAAGATCTCCTCGGCGTGCTCCAGGGCGTCGAAGGGCAGATCCGTCTCACGGGCGCCGCACCACTCGACGGTCAGTTCGCGGGTGATGCCGGCCAGACAGCCGGACGCGAGGGGCGGGGTGTGGAGCACGCCGTCGAGGACGACGAACACGTTGGAGCCGGTGCCCTCGCAGAGCGCGCCGGTGGTGTTGGCGAAGAGCGCCTCGCTGGCGCCCTGCTCGCGGGCGCGGGCGAGCGCGACGACGTTCTCCCCGTACGACGTGGTCTTGAGCCCGGTCAGCGCGCCGCGTTCGTTACGGGTCCAGGGGACGGTGACGGCGGCGGTGGTGTCGGGGCGGCGCGCCGACTCGCCGAGGGCGACGACCAGGGTGGCGCCCGCGTCGCCGCGGTCGGAGCCGAGCGGGGAGACTCCCCCGGTGTACGTGACGCGCAGCCGGCCCAGTTCCATCGGGTTGGCGTCGAGGACGGCCGTACAGGCGCGGCGCACCTCGTCCAGGTCGGGTTCCGGCAGGCCGAGCCCGTGCGCGGAGCGGGCCAGCCGGCGCAGATGGCGGGTGAGGGCGAAGGGGCGGCCCCGGGCGGCCTTGACCGTCTCGAAGACGCCGTCGCCGACGGTCAGTCCATGGTCGAGCACGGACACCCGGGCGGCGTCGGCCGGGTGCAGGGCGCCATTGACCCAGATCCTCATCACACGGTCCTTCCGCTGGTCGCTGTCGCACCGGCGCCGGCATCGGCACCGACCTCGGCCGTTCCGGAGTCGTCGGCTCCGGGCCGGTACGTCCCCGACGCTATCGCGAGCAGCCGGGACGCCTTCAGCTCGGTCTCGGCCCACTCCCCCTCCGGGTCGGAGCCCCAGGTGATCCCGGCGCCCGCGCCGAAGCACAGGACGGGGCGGGGGTGCGTGGCGCGGTCGATCCAGAACGTACGGATCCCGACGGCCAGCGCGGCCGTGCCCCGGTCGGCGTCGACCCAGCCGATGCCGCCGCAGTAGGGGCCGCGCGGGGCGGTCTCCAGCTCCTCGATGATCGTCAGCGCGCTGGACTTGGGGGCGCCGGTGACCGAGCCGGGCGGGAACGTGGCGGCGAGCAGCTCGGGCCACCCGGCCCGCTCGGCGAGTTCGCCCCGTACGGTCGAGACGAGATGGACCAGACCCGGGTGGGGTTCGAGGGCGCAGAGGGCGGGGACGGTGACGGATCCGCCGGCGCAGACGCGCCCCAGGTCGTTGCGGACGAGGTCCACGATCATCACGTTCTCGGCGTAGTCCTTCTCCAGCAGGTCCGCGGCGGTCCGCCCGGTGCCCTTGATCGGCCCCGACTCGACGGTGCGGCCGTCGCGGCGCAGATACAGCTCGGGCGAGGCGGTGGCGATCTCCACGCCGTGCGCGGGCAGCCGGATCGTCCCGGCGTACGGGGCCGGGTTGTCGCGGGCGAGCAGGGCGGTGAGCGCGTCGACGTCGGCGGAGGCGGGGTCGGCCGCGGCGGACCCGGGCAGCGGGGCGGTCAGGACGCGGCAGAGGTTGGCCTGGTAGACGTCGCCCGCCGCGATGTACTCGCGGATCCGGCGCACGCCCTTCGTGTACGCGGCGCGGTCGAGGGACGACGTCCAGTCACCGGCGCCGGGGCCCCGCCACTGTCCGGGGACCGGTGCGGGCACGGGCTCGTGCCGTACGTCGTCGAAACGGGCGCAGGTGACACGGCCCTCGAAGTCCGCGGCGACGGCCCAGAATCCGGCGGAGTCCAGTGCCTCCGGATCGTGGGTGACGTCCCGCAGACCGGAGGCGACGAGGCCGCCGAAGCGGGCCAGAGGGGCTAGGTCGTGCACGTTTGCGAGTCTAGAACAGGCACCGCCGGGCGGCTCCGGGCCGAACGCGCGGCGAACGTACCGCGTCACGCTGCGGAAACGCGTTTTTGTGCTGGCCCCGGAATCCGCTAGAGTTCAACACGTCGCCGGGCCGCGCAGACGGGCCCGGGAAACGGCACGCGGACGTAGCTCAGTTGGTAGAGCGCAACCTTGCCAAGGTTGAGGTCGCCAGTTCGAACCTGGTCGTCCGCTCGATGGTGGGGCGTTCTCCGGAACCCCCACAATCCTGGTGGAGTGGCCGAGAGGCGAGGCAACGGCCTGCAAAGCCGTCTACACGGGTTCAAATCCCGTCTCCACCTCCAAGGACGATTAGCTCAGCGGGAGAGCGCTTCCCTGACACGGAAGAGGTCACTGGTTCAATCCCAGTATCGTCCACTGGATCCTTCGGGATCACCCGCGCGATTAGCTCAGCGGGAGAGCGCTTCCCTGACACGGAAGAGGTCACTGGTTCAATCCCAGTATCGCGCACGCCGTCACGCAGTGCAGACACACCGCAGTACGGGCACACGCAGTACCAGCACGGATCACCCGCGCGATTAGCTCAGCGGGAGAGCGCTTCCCTGACACGGAAGAGGTCACTGGTTCAATCCCAGTATCGCGCACCGTCCAGAGCCCCCGGCCGTTACGGCGACCGGGGGCTCTGTCGTCAGTCCGTGGTCGGTCTGTCGTCAGTCCGTCGTCAGGACGAGAAGAGCATCCGTCCGAAGCTCTTGTTCCGGTGGTGCCCGCCGTGGTGACCCCCGTGGTGGCCGCCGTGCTGCGGGGCGCCCCAGGCGGGCGCGGGAGCGGCCGGGTACGCCTGCGGCGGCGGGGCCTGCTGTACGGGCGGCGCCTGCTGCGCCCACTGCGACTCCAGGCGGGTCAGGGACTCCAGCTCGCCGTAGTCGAGGAAGATCCCCCGGCAACCGCTGCACTGTTCTATCTGGACGCCATTGCGGTTGTACGTGTGCATCGCCGCACGGCACTTGGGACACTGCATGGTCGAATCGCTCCTCGTCGTTCGTCCGGCATCGCGGGAAATCGTGGGAACACGCTCCCGGCGACCGTCCGTTCACCCTATGACGACGCCCCTGGTCCCCAACCGGTTGCGAGGCCCGCGATCCGGGCACAGGCGTCGATCATCAGGAGCTCCACCTCGTCCGGTTCCCGGTCCTCCGCGACGGACTTGACGACGGCGAGCGCCGCGGTCTGCACGGTGAGGGCGCGGGCGGCGACGTCCAGGGCCGGCCAGGGATCGGCGGCGGGGTCCGCGGGCACGGCGGGACCCCGCGCGGCGCGGTAGGCGCCGAGGAACCGCTGCCAGGGCTCCGGGGGCAGCAGCCCGGTGGCGTACCAGGCGGCGGGGCGGGCCAAGTCCCAGGCGGGGGCGCCGAGTCCGAGGTCGTCCACGTCGATGAGGAGCCAGGGCCCTTCGGCGGCGGGGTGGCGTACGAGCTGGCCGAGGTGGAGATCGCCGTGGCACAGGGCGTACGGCCCCGGCGCCGGCGCCTCGCCACGGGCCCAGGCGGGGAGTTGTTCCCAGGCGTGCCGCACGGGTACGGCGGCGGGGTGCGGGCCGGCGGCGCGCAGCCGGGCCAGGGCGCGGGCGGCCTTGGCGGGGCCGCGCATGACGGGCAGGCCCCCGGGGTCCTCCCCGGTCCGGTCCGTGGAACCGGCCAGGTCGGCGGGCGGCACGGAGTGCAGCCGGGCGAGGAGCGTCCCGGCCTGCTCCCAGGGGGCGGCATCGGGGTCCGCGGGGTCGACGGGCGTCCCGTAGGGCCAGGCGGTGACCGGCCGGCCGTCCACGTCCTCGGCGTCCGCCGGGAGCGGTGGCAGCAGGATCCCGGCGAGCCGGGGGTGCGCGGCGACGGCGAGCCTGACGCGGTGTTCGGCGGGGTCCGTACCGTCGGCGTGCGCCTTGGCGACGGCCTCGCCGTGCCGTACGACGGTTCCGTCGGGCCGGTCCGCGAGCACGGTGACGCTCTGCCGGCAGGCGCGGCAGGGCGCGGACGCCGGGTCCGGCGTGGGGGCCCCGGCGGGGTGGGCCGCGTCGGGCGTGGGGTTCCCGGCGGGGTGGGCCGCGTCGTGGGCCACGCGGCCGAGCGCGCGGACGACGGATGCGGTCACGGTGGTCCCCGGCGATGTGCAGGCGAATGTGTGTCGGACGTGGAGCGTACGTCGTCCCGCCGTCGGGCGGCGAGGCGTTCCCGTCCGGGAAAAGCGCGATGGCCGGTCAGCTCCCCAGCTAACCGGCCCACCGCTGCCGTCCGCCGCACCCCCGTCCCCACGGGGTTGTTGGCCGGATGTCCCCGACCCGGGCCGCTCTCCCGGGTCCGGGGCGCCGCTCAGCGCCCCAGCATCACGCCCACGGACGACGCTTGTGTGACCACTGCTTCCCAGCCGCCGAAGACGACGACGAGCAGGGCCGCCAGGGGAAGGACCATGGCCGTCGCCACCAGGGGGTGGCGCGTACCGGACGGGCGTGCGCCGAACGCGGCGTACGCCTTACGTCCCTGCGTGCGGATCATTGCCCGCGCTGCCGTGTCCGCCATGGTCCTTCTCCTGTTCGATTCGACAGCGGCGAGTGTCCGACCTCGGGGGACGAGTTCCTCACCCGCCGCTTGATCTCAAGATTAGGGACACCTGGATGTCGGGGCGTCATGCCCGCGTACCTATTGCCGGGCCTCCCGGAGGATGAGCCGTGCACCGGCGGCGTACTCCCCAGGGTGGAGAGCGGGTGCCGGGAGTTGGGGTCTTCCCGGAGGGGATGATCCGCGATGCCTTACGGAGGACCGGCCTCTCGCCCGGAAGGATGAGGCGCGCACCCGTCCCGGGCCGTCCCCTGGCCGTCCCCGGTGCCGCACTGATCCACTTCTGGTGACTTCTCTCACGTCCACAGCTCCCCGGCGGAGCGCCGCCCACTCCGTACACCCGTTCCCCCCAATTCCCTTTGTGCGTACGACCCTTGGGAGGGGCGCCGGCCGGTCCGCGCGGCGGGTCCGGTCACTGACTTTTCTTCAATTCTGCCGCGCCGCACTGACAATCGGTCGGTGCGCGAGGGCGCGGCCTATGAGCGCACCCGGGCACAGGTACGTAAGCTGTGCCACGTCACACGGACGACCGGGCAGCGGGGATGGACATGGCGATGATGCGGCTCCGGCGCGAGGACCCGCGTGTCGTCGGCTCGTTCAGACTCCACCGACGGCTCGGGGCGGGCGGCATGGGCGTCGTCTACCTCGGATCCGACCGGCGCGGCCAGCGGGTCGCGCTGAAGGTGATCCGGCCCGACCTGGCGGAGGACCAGGAGTTCCGGTCGCGGTTCGCCCGCGAGGTCTCCGCGGCGCGGCGCATCCGCGGCGGCTGTACGGCCCGGCTGGTCGCCGCCGACCTGGACGCCGACCGCCCCTGGTTCGCCACCCAGTACGTACCCGGCCCCTCCCTCCACGACAAGGTCAACGAGGAGGGCCCGCTGCTCGCGGCGGACGTCGCCTCGGTGGGCGCCGCGCTCTCCGAAGGTCTGGTCGCCGTCCACGAGGCCGGGGTCGTGCACCGTGACCTGAAGCCGTCGAACATCCTGCTCTCCCCCAAGGGCCCGCGCATCATCGACTTCGGCATCGCCTGGGCCACCGGCGCGTCCACCCTGACGCATGTCGGGACGGCGGTCGGGTCGCCCGGCTTCCTCGCGCCCGAGCAGGTACGCGGAGCCGCCGTCACCCCCGCCACGGACGTCTTCTCGCTGGGCGCCACACTGGCGTACGCGGCGACCGCCGACTCCCCGTTCGGGCACGGCAGCTCCGAGGTGATGCTCTACCGGGTGGTCCACGAGGAGGCGCACCTCCACGGCGTGCCCGACTCCCTCGCGCCGCTCGTACGGGCCTGCCTGGCGAAGGATCCGGAGGACCGCCCCAGCACGCTCCAGCTCTCCATGCGGCTCAAGGAGATCGCCGCGCGGGAGGCGCAGGGGCTCATCGACAGCCGGCCGCCCGTGCAGCGGACGCGCGGCGGTCAGGAGCCGGCGGGGGGCGGACTGACGGAGCGGTACACGGAGCGGGAGGTCGCGCGCGGCTCGCAGGGCCGGGCGGGCGCTCCCGGCGTGCCGGACGGCTCCGGGCCGCGTCCCGGCGGCGCCTCCCGCAACGGCGGCGCTGCCCCCTCCCGTACCGGCGGGACGCCCGGCCGGACGGGCTCCTCCGGCGGACGACCGGGCTCCACCCGGCCCCCGCGGCCCCGGGACCCGGCCCGGGGAGCGGCCAGGACGAACGGCCGGCCCGCCGCGGGACCTCGGACGCGGTCCTCCAAGCTGCGGCCCGCGAACCCGCGGCTGCTGCGGCAGCGGCTGATCGTCTTCGTCGTCGTGACGCTCATCGTCGCGCTGGGGATCGCGGCGGCGCAGCAGCTCTGAGGGACGCGGGTCGTTGGGGTGCGCGGGCCGGTCAGCTCTCCGGGCGGCCCGTCGTGACCGCGTAGAAGGCGACCGCCGCGGCGGCCCCCACGTTCAGCGAGTCCACGCCGTGCGCCATCGGGATACGGACCCAGGCGTCGGCGGAGTCCAGCGCCCGCCGCGACAGACCGTCGCCCTCCGCGCCGAGCATCAGCGCGACCCGCTCCATCCGGTGCGGCGCCGCGGCGTCCATCGGGACCGCCCGCTCGTCGGGGGTGAGCGCCAGCAGCCGGAACCCCGCTCCCCGTACGGTGTCCAGCGCCCTGGGCCAGCCCTCCAGACGGGCGTACGGCACGGAGAACACCGCGCCCATCGACACCTTCACCGAGCGCCGGTAGAGCGGGTCCGCGCAGTCCGGGGAGAGCAGTACGGCGTCCATGCCGAGCGCGGCGGCGCTGCGGAAGATCGCGCCGATGTTGGTGTGGTCGTTCACCGCCTCCATGACGGCGACGCGGCGGGCCGTACGGAGCACGTCGGCCACCGCGGGCAGCGGCTTGCGGGCCATGGAGGCGAGAGCGCCGCGGTGCACGTGGTAGCCGGTGACCCGCTCGGCGAGTTCGGGGCTGACCGCGTAGACCGGTGCCGGTGCCGCGTCGATGACATCGCGCATGGTGTCGACCCACTTGGCGGAGAGCAGCATCGACCGCATGGCGTAGCCGGCCTGACCGGCCCGGCGGATGACCTTCTCGCCCTCCGCGATGAAAAGCCCCTCGGCGGGCTCGCGCCGGCGCCGCAGTTCGACGTCGGTCAGGCCGGTGTAGTCGTGCAGGCGGGGGTCGTCGGGGTCCTCGACGGTGATGAGTTCAGCCACGGGGTGCTCGTGCCCTGTCCTGTACGGGGTGGGTGCGGGTGGAGTGGGGGTGGGTGGGCCGGGTCAGTGGCCGTTGCCCAGTGCGACCACGTCGCCGATGACGATCACGGCCGGGGGCCGTACCTCTTCGGCCCGTACGACCTCCCCCACCGTCGCGAGCGTGGCGTCCACGCGCCGCTGGGCGGCCGTCGTGCCCTCCTGGACCAGCGCGACGGGGGTCTCGGGGGCCTTGCCGTGCTCGATCAGGGCCCGGGCGATGGAACCGATCTTGTCGACGGCCATCAGCAGGACCAGCGTGCCGCGCAGCCGGGCGAGTGCGGCCCAGTCGACCAGCGACCGGTCGTCGTCCGGGGCGACATGGCCGCTGACGACGGTGAACTCATGGGCGACACCGCGGTGCGTGACGGGGATCCCGGCGGCGCCGGGGACGCTGATGGAACTGGAGATGCCGGGGACGACCGTGCACGCGATACCGGCGGCGGCGAGCGCGTGCGCCTCCTCCATGCCCCGGCCGAAGACGAACGGGTCGCCGCCCTTGAGCCGGACGACGGCCTTGCCCGCCCTGGCGTGCTCGATCAGGGCGGCGTTGATGGCCTCCTGGGCCATGAAACGGCCGTACGGGATCTTCGCGGCGTCGATCACCTCGACGTGCGGCGGCAGTTCGTCCAGCAGGTCGCGCGGGCCGAGCCGGTCGGCGATGACCACGTCCGCCTCGGCGAGCAGCCGGCGGCCCCGCACGGTGATCAGGTCGGGGTCACCGGGGCCGCCGCCGACGAGGGCGACACCGGGCGTACGGGTGCGGTGGTGCGGCGCGGCGAGCGTGCCGTCGCGCAGGCCCTCGACGATGGCGTCGCGCACGGCGGCGGAGCGGCGCGGATCGCGCCCGGTGAGCACGGCGACGGTGACGCCCTCGCTGCGGCCGGTCGCGGGGGTCCAGGCGGTGGCCGCCTCGGCGTCGTCGCTGCGTACGCACCAGACCCGGTCGCGCTCGGCCTCGGCGGAGGCGGTGCGGTTGGCCTCGGGGTCGCTGGAGGCGACGAGCGCGTACCAGGCGCCGGCGAGGTCGCCCTCCTCGTACCGCCGCCGTTCCCAGCGGATCTCGCCGGCCGCCGCCATGGCCTCGACGGACGGCTTCGCCGAGGGCGAGACCAGCACGATGTCGGCACCCGCGGCGATGAGCGACGGCAGCCTGCGCTGCGCGACCTGGCCTCCGCCGACGACAACGACGCGCCGCCCGGAGAGGCGGAGTCCTACGGGGTAGGCGGGGTGGTCGGCGTGCTGGGCCATGTGGGCGCGGGCTCCTCGGGCGGGGGGGGACGTGACGAAGGTGGGGGTGAGGGGGGCGGGTGGGGTGGGCTGAGGTGGCGTTTTGGGTGGGTCCAGCTTACGCGGCGGGGTCGTGGGCGGTCGGGGGCCGGCCCGCTGGGCGGGGCTCGCCGTGCGCGGGAGAGGTGCGGGTGCCGGGGCCTCCGGAGGTACATGTCCGGACGGCATGCTGTGCCCTTTCCGGGGGACACCCCCGGACCCCCGTACGCCGCGTGCGGGTCGATTGAAGGAGTGCGGGCCTTGTGCGGCACACATCACGCTTTAGTGTCCGGACACGCACCTCCTACGACCCCGACCCCCTCCCGCCGGTGGGCCACCCTCCCCGCCCCGGGCTGGGGCGCGGAGGGTGGGTGCCGGACGGTGTTACTTCTCCGTCACTCCTGCCGAGTCGAACGTCGCCACCTCGTGCATCGCCCGTGCCGCGCTCTGGATCACCGGCAGGGCCAGCAGCGCGCCCGTGCCCTCGCCGAGGCGGAGGTCCAGGTCGACCAGGGGGCGCAGGCCGAGCTTGTTCAGGGCCGCCACGTGGCCCGGCTCCGCGCTGCGGTGGCCCGCGATGCAGGCCGCCAGGGCCTCCGGGGCGATCGCGCGGGCGACCAGTGCCGCCGCGCCCGCGCTGACGCCGTCCAGGATCACCGGCGTACGCATCGACGCGCCGCCCAGCAGGAAGCCGACCAGCGCCGCGTGTTCCAGGCCGCCGACGGCCGCGAGGACGCCGATCGGGTCGGCCGGGTCGGGCTGGTGGAGGTCGAGGGCGCGGCGGACCACGTCGATCTTGCGGGCGTGCATCTCGTCGTTGATGCCGGTGCCCCTGCCGGTGACCTCCGCCGGGTCCTGTCCGGTGTAGACGCAGATCAGCGCGGCCGAGACCGTGGTGTTGGCGATGCCCATCTCCCCGGTGAGCAGCGCCTTGTTGCCCGCCGCCACCAGGTCGCGGGCCGTTTCGATGCCCACCTCGATCGCGGCGAGGACCTCATCGCGGCTCATCGCGGGGCCGGTCGTGAAGTCGCCCGTGCCCGCGCGGACCTTGCGGGGCAGCAGGCCCGGGGCCGCCGGGAGGTCGCCCGCGACGCCCACGTCCACGACGCAGACCTCCGCGCCGACCTGGGTCGCGAACGCGTTGCACACCGCGCCGCCGGCCAGGAAGTTGGCGACCATCTGGCCGGTCACCTCCTGCGGCCACGGGGTCACCCCCTGCGCGTGCACCCCGTGGTCGCCCGCGAAGATCGCGACGGCGGCCGGTTCGGGGATGGGGGGCGGGCAGAGCCGGGAGAGACCGCTGAGCTGCGCCGAGATGATCTCCAGCATGCCGAGCGCGCCGGCCGGCTTCGTCATCCGTTTCTGGCGCTCCCACGCCTCCCCCAGCGCCTTGGCGTCCAGCGGGCGGATCCCGGCGACGGTCTCCTGGAGCAGGTCGTGCGGCTCCTCGCCCGGCAGGGCGCGGCGGCCGTACGTCTCCTCGTGGACGACCCAGGACAGGGGGCGGCGCTTCGACCAGCCCGCCTGCATCAGTTCGGGCTCCTCGGGGAACTCGTCGACGTATCCGACGCACAGGTACGCCACGACTTCGAGGTGTTCCGGCAGGCCCAGGACGCGGACCATCTCGCGCTCGTCGAAGAAGCTGACCCAGCCGACGCCCAGGCCCTCGGCGCGGGAGGCGAGCCAGAAGTTCTCCACGGCGAGCGCGGAGGAGTACGGGGCCATCTGCGGCTGGGTGTGGCGGCCCAGGGTGTGCCGCCCGCCGCGGGTCGGATCCGCGGTGACGACGATGTTCACCGGGGTGTCGAGGATCGCCTCGATCTTCAGTTCCTTGAACTGCTTGGCCCGGCCCTTGGGCAGCGACTTGGCGTAGGCGTCGCGCTGACGCTGTGCCAGTTCGTGCATGGACCGCCGGGTCTCGGCGGAGCGGATGACGACGAAGTCCCAGGGCTGCGAGTGGCCCACGCTGGGCGCGGTGTGCGCGGCTTCCAGGACGCGGAGCAGTACCTCGTGCGGGATGGGGTCGGAGCGGAAGCCGTTGCGGATGTCGCGGCGTTCGCGCATCACACGGAGGACGGCGTCGCGCTCGGCGTCGTCGTAGCCGGACGGGGCCGCTGTGCCCTCCTGTCCCTCCCCTTCCTGCTCCCCGTTCTCCTCGTGGCTCTCCTGCGGGGCCGGCTCCGGTTCCGGGATGGGCTCCGGGGCAGGTGCGGGTGCGGGTTCGGGGGACGCCGTTACCGCTACGGGGTCGGGGGTGGGCTCGGGGTCGGGGGTGGGCTCCGCCACGGGGGTGGGGGTGGGCTCCGGGTCCGGCTCCGCGACGGGTGCGGGTGCAGGTGTTTCCTCGGCCACCGGCTCGGGCTGCGGCTCCGGCTCCTGGGGCGGTTCGGGGGCCACCGTTGCGACCGGCTCGGGTTCCGGTACGGGCTCCGGGTCCGGCTCCGCGACGGGTGCGGGTGCTTCCTCGGCCACCGGCTCCGGCTCGGGCTGGGGCTGCGGTACTTCGGCCACGGGCTCAGGGGCGATCGGTTCGGCCTCCGGCTCGGGTTCCGGTTGCGGTTCCGGCTCGGGGGCGACGGCGGCGGGCTCGGCCACGGGCTCCGGTTCGGGGACGACGGCCACCGGCTCCGCCACGGGCTGGGGCTGGGGCTCCGGTTCCGGGGTCACGGGCTCCTCGGCCGCCACTACCGGTTCGGGCTCCGGTTCGGGTTCGGGCTCGGGGGTCTCCTGGATCTCCGGGGCCTGCGCCACCACGACCGGCTCGGGCTGCGGCTCGGGTTCCTGCTGGGGTTCCGGTTCAGGGACGACCGTTTCCGCGGGCGCCTCCGGTGCCGCCTCGGCCACGGCGGGCGCCTCCGGCTCGGGGGCCGCGGGCGGTGCCTGGGCGCGGGTGCGTACGCGGACGGCCTGGGCCGGTGCGCCGGCCGGGCCGCGGTCCGCGAGCGAGCGGACCACGCCGCCCGTCGGGTCGGGCACCGGCGGGCCCATGTGGAGCGGGCGGCGCGGCGGGGCCGCAGCGGGCGCGGGGGCCGCCGCAGCGGGCGGCGGGACGCGTACGCCGTTCAGGTCGACCGAGCCGGAGTCCCGGCCGCCGGCCTCGTGCGCGCCCGGCTGGTGCGGCGCCTGCGGCACCTCGGCCGCGGGCTCCTCAGCCTGGGCCGCGACGGGCTCCTCCGGGGCCGCCTCCGGCGCGGGCGGAGCGACCGCGACCGCGGGCTGCTGCTCCTGCGGTTCGGGCTCCGCGGGGACCTCGTACGCCTCAGGTGTCCCCGGCGGGACCTGGGCCTGGGTCTGTGACACCGGCTCCGTCATCGGCGCCGGCTGTTCTATGGGAGGCACTTGCTGCTGGACGGGCACCTGCGCGGCGGCGGCGTACTCCTCCGGGACGGCATAGCCCTCGGGCGCGGTGGCGTACGGGTCGGCGGGCGCGTACGTCTCGGGGGCGGCGGCGTAGGTCTCCGGGGCGGCGTAGCCCTCGGGGACCCCGTACGCCTGCTGGGGCGCCGCGGCGTAGCCCTCAGGACCCGCGTACCCCTCCGGGGTGGCGTAGGCGGCGTGCGGGTCCGCCGGGACGACCTGGGGGTCGCTCCAGCCGCCCTGCGAACTCGGCATCAGCAGCAGGTCTTCGTCCTCGGTGGCGGGCTCGGAGGGGGTCAGGTAGGTGTACGTGCCGGGAGCGGGTACGCCCGGCTGCTCCACCATGCCTGCGTTCTCCGGCAGTCCCTCGCCCGGGACCTGGCCGGTGTCAGTCATGCGTACCCCTCGCCCATTGTTTCCGCTCCTTCGGCCCTTCCACCGGGGCGCCCGATCCGCGGCCTGTGTCCGGCGCCCGTCAGGAACAACGAGCGTGGGCGCCGCGCGGCACGAATCGACCCGCGGTCTCCCCGTGGTGTCACGGCTTCCCGCGGGCTTGCCCAGCCCTGGCGGGGATCCGCCACGGCCCGCTGTGGACTGCGCCACGTCGCGCGTCCCCCCGGTCTCCGCTGTACCACATCAGGGCCTAAAACGGGCCCCTTTTCCGGACATTGACGAACGAAGCGACGAACGACCGGCAGCGGTACAACGATCGGCCAGCCTACCTCGCGGAGGGGCGCGGCAGGGTCATGGGGAGAGGTCCTGGCGCCGTCCCGAGACCAGGAAGACGACGGAGCGCTCGCGTTCCGTCCAGCCTCCGGTGTCGAGCGCGACGGACTGGAGGAGGGCGCACTCCACCTCATATCCCCCGCCGGCCAAGGCCGTTCCGACGGCCTCGGCCTCGTCCCTGGTGGCGGCGTGGGTGACGATCCGCTCGGGCCGGCGGTCGGCGCAGGCGATGACGACATCGACGCCGCCGCCCCCGATCCGTACGACGTCGGGTTCGGGGAGCCGTTCCAGTACGTGGGGCGCCCGGCCCTGGACGACCTGGAGCTGGACGCCCGCGCGGCGGGCGGCGGCGGCGGTGCTGGCGCAGGCCCCGGGTTCGTCGTCGACGGCGATCACGGCCGCGCCGAAGCGGGCCGCCTCTGCGGCGAGCGCCCCGCTGCCGGAGCCGATGTCCCAGATCAGGTCGCCGGTGCGGGCGCCGATCCGGGCGAGCTGGGCGGCGCGCAGCCAGGTGGACTCGCCCTCGTCGAGGTTGATGCCGTACTCCTCGCCGGGCAGCGCCCAGCCGCGGCGCTCCGGCGGGTAGCCGGGGTCGCGGCCGGCGATCCAGCCGCCGGAGGGGGCGAGCGCGGTGCCGATCCCGCCGATGACGATGACGACGTTGGGGTCGCGCCAGACGTGGTCGGCGGCCTTGTCGGAGGTGAGGACGGTGACCTGTTCTCGGTCGGTGCCCAGTTCCTCGCAGATGACGAAGGTGCGGTGGACGCCGTCGAGGAGCAGGGCGAGTTCGGCGGGGCCCGCGCCCGGGGAGGTGAGGACGGCGACCTTGGTGTGCGCGCGGACGACGTTGACGGCGCGGCGCAGCGTACGGCGGTGGGCGACGACAACCTGGGCGTCGTCCCAGGCCATGCCGGCCCGGGAGAAGGCGGCGGCCACGGCGGAGACCGCGGGGACGACTTCGACCTCCAGGCCGTGTTCGGGGGCGCGCAGGGTGCGTACGACGCCGAAGAAGCCGGGGTCACCGTCGGCGAGGACGACGGCGGTGCCGCGGTGTCCCGCGATCCGGCGGGCGGCCAGGTCGATGGAGCCGAGTCTGATGCGCTCGGCGCCGGCGGGTACTTCGGGGAGGGCGAGATGGTGGGCGGCACCGGCCACGAGGGTGGCGGCCGAGAGCGCGGACCTGGCTGCGGCGGTGAGGGGCGAGCCGTCCCAGCCGATCACCGTGACGCGGTCGGCCATCGTCGTCAGTCTCCCGAAGGTTGTCGCGGGCGGGGGTGCCGCTTCGTACGCCCGGGGGCACGACGAGGCACGGTGAGAGTACCTGGCGTGGGGGAACGACGGCCGGGCGGAGGTGTGAAGTTCTGGAGGTCAGCGCCAGTCGGGGAAGGAGGCGTAGCCGCCCGCGTCGGCCATCTGCTCGCCGATGCCTTCGAGGTCCTCGGGGAGCAGGCTCCAGACGATGAGGTCGGTGCGGATGTCGGTCCAGCCGCCGTCCTCGGTCTGCGAGCGGGCTATCCAGGCGTTGCGCAGGACGCCTTCGCTGATGCAGCCGATCTTCTGCGCGACCTGCTGGGAGGCGGTGTTGTCGGCGGGGGTGCGCACCTCGATGCGTTCGAACCGCAGGTCGCCGAAGAGCCACTGGGCGACCGCGAGCATCGCTTCGGTGGCGTATCCCTCGCCGCGTGCCCAGGGGGCGGTGACATAGGCCGCCTCGGTGGCGAGCGCGCGCCAGTTGGTGCGGCGCAGCCGGACGACGCCGACGAGCCGCTGGGTGAGGAACTCGTGGACGGCGAAGGCGATCCCGCGTCCGGTGCGGCGTTCGTTGGGGGCGATTCTGCGGACCCACACCTCGGCGTCCTTGTCGGTGTACGGATGGGGCACGGAGGTCCAGGCCGTGACCATCTCGTCGTTCATCATCTCGATGTGCGCCGGGATGTCCGCGAGTTCGTAGGGGCGCAGCACCAACCGCTCCGTGCTGATGGAAACGTCCGGAAAGGTGGTAGTCATGCGAGCTCCATGCCTCTGTCCGCCGTAAATGCACAGCATGCAGCATCCGGACGGGATGCGCATGGCCGGGTCCTCACGGATGCGTGCGCCCCGCACACGACGCGTGTGTGCGGGGCGGGCGCGGACAAGGACGTTACCGCCGTGGCTACTTGGCCGCGCCGAAGGAGGCGATGACCGAGCCGTCGTAGGTGTCGTCGATGTACTTCTTGACCTCGTCCGAGTTGAGGAGCTTGGCGAGCTTCTCGACGCGCGGGTCCTTCTCGTTGCCGCGCTTGACGGCGAGGAAGTTGGCGTACGGGTTGCCGTCGGCCTTCTCCAGGGCGAGGGAGTCCTCGGCGGGCTTGAGCTTGGCCTCGATGGCGTAGTTGCCGTTGATGACGGCGGCGTCGACGTCGTTCAGGGCGCGGGGCAGGGTGGCGGCCTCCAGCTCCTTGAACTTCAGGCCCTTCGCGTCCTTGACGGAGGAGAGGTTGGCGTCGGTGCCGACGCCGTCCTTCAGGGTGATCACACCGTTGTCGGCGAGCAGCTTGAGTGCGCGGCCCTCGTTGGTGGTGTCGTTGGGGATGGCGACGGTCTGGCCGGCCTTGAGGCTCTTGAGGTCCTTGACCTTCTTGGAGTAGAGGCCGAGGGGCTCCAGCTCGACGTTGACGACGGGCACGATGTCGGTGCCCTTCTTCTTGTTGAAGTCGTCGAGGTACGGCTTGTGCTGGAAGAAGTTGGCGTCGACCTCGCCGCTCTGGGTGGCGGTGTTCGGCAGGACGTAGTCCGTGAACTCCTTGACCTCCAGCTTGAGGCCCGCCTTGGCCGCCAGGTTCTTCTGCACGAAGTTCAGGATGTCGGCGTGCGGCGTCGGGGACGCGGCGACGACCAGCGGCTTCGCGGGGTCGGCGGAGGCGCCGGCCGCGGAGGCGCCGCCGCCCGGGTCCGAGGAGGTGCCGCAGGCGCTGAGGCCGAGGGCGAGGGCCGTGGTGACGGCCGCGGTCGCGGTGATCTTGAGGGTGGTACGCACGAAGAGTGCCTCTTTCCGGTGATGCGGGTGACGTGGCCCGGACAAGGAGTGCGGGCCGTTGAGGGGGGTCGGTGGGTTCAGGAGGCGGTACGGCCTCGGCGGGCCAGCAGCCGTACGGCGCCGTCGCCCAGGAGCTGGATCACGGTGACGATCGCGATCAGCACCACGACCGTGGCGATCATGAAGCCGTTCTCGAAGCGCTGGAAGCCGTAGGTGACGGCCTTGGAGCCGAGCCCCTCACCACCGACCGCGCCCGCCATCGCCGAGTAGCCGATGAGGACGATGAGGGTGGTGGTGACGGCGGAGACGAGGGAGGGCAGGGCCTGCGGGAGCAGGACCTTGCGGACGATCGTGGGGATCGAGCCGCCCATCGCCTGGACGGCCTCGACCAGCCCGTGGTCGACCTCGCGGATCGCCGTCTCGACGAGGCGCGCGAAGAAGGGGATGGCGCCGATCGCCAGGGGCACGATCATCGCGGTGGGGCCGATGAAGGTGCCCACGACCAGGGTGGTGAACGGGATCAGCGCGATCAGCAGGATCATGAACGGCAGCGAGCGGCCGATGTTCACGATCACGCCGACGACCTTGTTGACCGCCGTGTTCTGGAGCAGTCCGCCCTGGTCGGTGAGGACCAGCAGGATGCCGAGGGGCAGTCCGCCGGCGATGGTGACGAGCGCGGACCACAGCACCATGTAGAGGGTGTCGATGGTCCCCTGGGAGAGCAGGGGCTGCATTTCCGACCAGGTCACTTGGCATCTTCCTTCACCGGTGCGGGGGTCTTGGCCGGAGCGGGGGTCTTGGCCGGAGCGGCTGCGGAACCGCGTACGGGCGCGTCGGGGTCGACGACCTCCGCGTGGAGGCCCTGCTCGCGCAGGAAGCCGACCGGGACGACGTTCTCCTCGTACGTGCCGGGCAGTTCGATCCGCATCCGGCCGATCTGGCGTCCGCCGACGGTGTCCATCGCGGCGCCGAGGATCGATATGTCGATGTTGTACGTACGGGAGAGCTGCGAGATCACCGGCTGGGAGGCGGCCTCGCCCTGGAAGGTGACGTCGATGACCGTACGGCCGGGGCCCGCGGGCGCGCCGCCCACCGGGAACAGCTCCTGGGCGAGCTGGGAGCCGGGGGTGGCGAGCAGTTCGCCGACCGTGCCGGACTCGACGATCCGGCCCTCGCTCATCAGCGCCGCGGAGTCGCAGATCGTCTTCACGACCTCCATCTCGTGGGTGATGAGCAGGACGGTCAGACCGAGCTGCTGGTTGAGGTCGCGCAGGAGCTGGAGGATGGAGCGGGTGGTCTCCGGGTCGAGGGCGCTGGTCGCCTCGTCGGAGAGGAGCACCTTCGGGTTGCCGGCCAGCGCGCGGGCGATGCCGACGCGCTGCTTCTGACCGCCGGAGAGCTGGGTGGGGTACGTCCTGGCCTTGTCGGCGAGCCCGACGAGGTCGAGCAGTTCCAGGGCGCGGCGACCGCGCTCCTGGCCGGAGACGCCGAGGATCTCCAGCGGGAGTTCGATGTTGTCCTGGACGGTGCGGGAGGACAGCAGGTTGAAGTGCTGGAAGACCATGCCGATCGAGCTGCGCGCGCGGCGCAGCTCCTTGCCGGCCCTGCGGCCCCGCCCGGCGAGCGCGGTGAGGTCCTGGCCGTCGACGGTGACCGTGCCGGCGGTGGGGCGTTCGAGGAGGTTGACGCAGCGGATCAGCGAGGATTTGCCGGCGCCGCTGCGGCCCACGACACCGAAGACCTCGCCCTCGCGGACGTGCAGGTCGACGCCGTCGAGCGCGGTGACCTCACGGCCGCGCGACTGCGCGGACCGGTAGACCTTCGTCAGGCCCGAAGTAGTGATCACAGGGGGTTTCCGTCACTGTCGAGTGCGCGGCGGGGTACGCCGGGCACGAGGCATTCGTCGGTGCCGCGCGCACGCCGGCGCGGTGGGTGACCGGGGCGCGGCGCGTGCGGGGGCAGGCCCTACCGGGCGCGGGCGCGCGAGGAGGCCGGGTCTCGCTTCGGGGCGCGAGGCTCAGGCGGGGGCCCTCAGAAGGAGCACATTCGACACAGACAACGAGCACCGGGCGTCGTGATCGCCTCGGTCGCGGGGTCGCGGTAGCTCGTCGTGGTCATGCGGCAAGTAAAACAGACATCAGGACGCCCATCGGGCGGGTGTCCGCATAGCGGGACGATTTGTCGCACCATACGGACAGTTCGGTGGCTGCGGCGACTGTGGTCCCGACTGCTCACCTGACCTTGGGCGTCACCGCTCCATCGGCTCTGACCTGCGCGGATACGGCGACAGGGGTGGGCGGGACCGGATCCGCGCGCGGTGCGTGAGCGAGGTACGACCGCTGTCCGCTGTGGTCAAGGCCACGGTCCTGACGGCGTCCGCGCACGGGCGGCCGGACACGGGCCCGGGGGTGCCCGCAGGGGGTCTTTTGCGCCGTAATACCCTCGGGCCCATGCTTGTCGCCCTGACGGTCGCGGTCTCCGTGACCGCGCTCGTCCTCGCCGCCTGGTGCGGTCACGCCGCCTACCGCGACCAGCCCACCAAGGACTGGCACTTCATCGGCATGGCCGTGGTGTCCGTGCTGGCGCTGGTCCAGTGCGTGGTGGGGATCGTGCAGCTCGCGCGCGGGGAGAAGGCCGACGAGGGCTCGGTCATCTTCGTCTCGTATCTGCTGGGCGCCCTGCTGGCAGTGCCCGCGGCGGGTTTCCTGTCGTTGGGTGAGCGGACCCGCTGGGGTTCGGTGACGGTCGCCGCCGGTGCGGTCGTCCTGGCCGTGCTGGAAGTACGGCTCCACGACATCTGGGGAGGCTGACCCGATGACCACCGAGGTGCCACGGACGTCCGGGGCGCGGGGAAGCCGGCTCGTCAAGGGCCCCGGCCTGCTGCTGGTCTGGCTGTACGGGGTGATGTCCGTGGGCGCCGTCTCGCGCTCGGTCTACCAGATCGCCACCGAGTTCGACCACGCGCCGCTGGCGTACTCGCTCTCCGCCGTGGCCGCCTTCGTCTACGCGTTCATCACGTACACCCTCGTGCGCGGCGGTGAGTCGGCGCGCAGAGCGGCCCTGGTGTGCTGCGCCGCCGAACTCGTCGGCGTCCTGACGGTGGGGACGTGGACGCTGGCCGATCCCTCGGCCTTCCCGGACACCACCGTCTGGTCGGACTACGGGATGGGCTATCTCTTCATCCCGGTGCTGCTGCCGGTCACGGGCATCGCGTGGCTGCGGAAGCGGGCGGACGCGCGGGGCTGACCCCCGGAGCGTTCCTGAGAAGCGGGTTTCGAGAAACGGGCTTCGAGAAGCGGAACCCCCCTGCCGGCCCCCCGCCGGTGTGCGGCGGGCGGGGAGGATTCCGCCCTCACGTCAGGCGCTGGCCACGTACACCCGGTCGGCCGCCACCTTCTCCAGCCTGACGAGCCGCAGCTTGGGGCCGACCTGCTCCGTCGCCACCGGCGCGTACCCGCGGCTGCGGTAGAGCCGCAGATTGCCCTCATTGCGGTGGCCGGTGGAGAGCTGGAAGCGCTGCGCGGCCGGCTCCGCCGCGAAGTGGACCTCTATGGCGTCGAGCAGCCGTCCGCCGAGGCCGTGCCTGCGCAGCCGTGGATGGACGATGAGTTTGGCGATCCTGGCCGTGCCGTCCGCGTCCACGCTGCCCCGTACCGAGGCCACCACCTCGTCGCCGAGGCGGGCCACCAGGCCGTGCCCACCGTCGAGTTCGGCCCTCAGGTCGTCGAGCGTCTGGGTGAGCGGCTCGATGGTGTAGTCGCCGTACAGCTCGGCCTCGTTCTGGTAGCAGAGGTACTGGAGCTTCAGGATCTGCTCCGCGTCCTGCGCACTCGCCGCTGAGATGGTCACGCTCATGCCCATGTGTGCATGCCTCCCGCTCACTTGGTCCGCCGGTGTCTACCGCTCCTTTCCCCCACGTTCAGGAGCGGCAACCTCCGCCGCCAGCATTCTGCGCAGGCATCCCAGGCATCTCGACCTCAAGGGGCCCAAACTGCCCTGTGACATACCCAACTCACCGGCCATCTCCCGGTAGGTGAGGTCCTTCGCCGACAGCATCGCCGTCAGCACGCCGGGGCAGCGGCCCGGTGTGCGTCCGACCGCCGCGTGCACCGCCCTGTTCCAGTCGGTGCGCAGCGCGATCCGCTCGGGGTCCGTCTCGGCGTCGGCGGCGGGTTCGTGGCGGTACACCCGTTCCCTGGCGGCGGTGCGCCGGGCGCGGCGCGCCTCGGCCCGTACGACGTCGCGCACCCAGCGCGCGGGATCGCCGGGCGTCCCCGCCCTGGCCGGCCGCTCCAGCAGCCTTACCCAGGCGCCCTGTTCGAGATCGCCCGCCTCGACCCCGGCCGCCGGCGCCTCCGCCGCCGCCTCGGCGCGGACGAGGGGCAGCAGCGCCCGGACGAGATCCGGCGGGTGCTGCGCCTCGGGCTGCGGAGGACGGGGTACGCGGAGGGGCCGGGTGGCACGGACTGGCGTCATGTCCGGCGGGACGTCCGGGCGGTGGGCGATGGTTGCTCCCCGGCCGGGCGATCACCCGACCGGGGGACGCCGGCTCAGCGGCTGACGAAGTCCGCCCGCGCGAGCAGACCGGTGTCCGGGTTGTCGGTGAAGATCCCGTCGATGCCCTGCTCGAAGTAGGCCTTGAGGGCGCCGAAGGCGTCGCCGTACGCGTTCGGGTCCGTGCCGCGCCGGAAGTCGGCGGGCAGGAAGGCGTTCTCGTTGCGGAGCGTGTACGGGTGCAGGATCAGCCCCTGGGCGTGGGCGTCCCGTACGAGCGTGGTGGGCTTCCCCAGCTTGCCCGCGGCGTCCTTCGGGATGACCAGGTCGAGCGTCGGGCCGATGCCCTGCGCGAAGGACGCCATCCACTTCAGCCCCTCGGGCGTGACCAGATCGGCGACCGTGCGCGGGTCGCCCGCGACGGTGAAGTCCCAGGGGCGGGTGGCCGCCGCGTCGAGCAGGACGACACGCGGGGAGTCGACCAGCTTCGCCATCCGCCGCATGCTGCTCGGCTCGAAGGACTGGAGGAAGATCGCGGAGTCGGCCCGGTCGCGCCGGTACTTGCGGAGCAGCTTCGCGAAGGGCTCCTCCAGGCCGAGGCCGAGACCGCGGAAGTAGGTGGGGTGCTTGGTCTCGGTGTAGAGCCAGACGGTGCGGCCGAGGCGGCGGCCCTGCTCGTCGGCCCAGCGCAGCACCTCCTCGAAGGTGGGGATCGTCCAGCGGCCGTCGTAGAGGGTGTTGTGCTGACGCACGCCGGGGATGCGCTCCTTGGCGCGCAGGGTCTTCAGCTCGGCAAGGGTGAAGTCCTCGGTGAACCAGCCGGTGAGGCTGACCCCGTCGACGGACTTGGTGGCCTTGCGGTCCGCGAACTCCGGGTGGTCCGCGACATCGGTGGTGGCCGTGATGTCGTTCTCGTGACGGCACACCAGATGCCCGTCCTTGGTGGGCACGAGGTCCTGCTCGATGACGTGCGCGCCGAGGTCGAGGGCGTGCTGGTACGAGCCGAGGGTGTGCTCGGGGCGGTAGCCGCTGGCCCCGCGGTGGCCGACGATCGTGGGCACGGGCAGAGCCGGCTTCGAAGGACCGTGGCCGCCCCGCCCCCGCTCGGCCGCGTCCGCCGCGGTGGGCAGCGCCACGGCCGCCGAGCCGAGCACCGCAGCGCCCAGTACGGACCGCCGTCCGGGCGTGTTCCGCGCACCCTGTGTCATGAACGCTCCTTCGATGTGGTGTCCCGGCGAGGTCCCGCGCCTGCCGGACGACGCCTGAGCGTAGGCGGCCGTCCCCTTCGTACGGGAGACCGTGGTGCGAACGTGGCGGAAACACAGGTCAACAGTGCGTATCCACTCCGTGAACCCGATGTGCGCTCCCCCTGAGCCGCGAGTACCGTACTCACCTGCATGGATTTACTCGGCCGTCCAACAACCGCACCACGACACCGGAGGACCCGTTGTCCCGCTTCGCCCTCATCAAGGCACTGCTCGGACCGGTCATGCGCCTGATGTTCCGTACGAGGGTGGAGGGCGCCGAGAACATCCCGCGGAGCGGCCCCGTCATCCTCGCCGGGAACCACCTCACCTTCATCGACTCGATGATCCTGCCGCTGGTCTGCGACCGTCAGGTCTTCTTCATCGGCAAGGACGAGTACGTCACGGGCAAGGGGCTCAAGGGCAAGCTGATGGCCTGGTTCTTCACCGGTGTCGGCATGATCCCGGTCGACCGGGACGGCGGCCGGGGCGGTGTCGCGGCGCTGATGACCGGCCGCCGGGTGCTGGATCGCGGCCAGCTCTTCGGCATCTACCCGGAGGGCACCCGCTCCCCCGACGGCCGCCTCTACCGGGGGCGTACGGGGATCGCGCGGCTCACGCTGATGACGGGCGCCCCGGTGGTCCCGTTCGCGATGATCGGCACGGACAAGCTCCAGCCGAACGGCTCGGGCATGCCGCGCTCCGGCAAGGTGACGGTGCGCTTCGGCAAGCCGATGGAGTTCTCCCGGTACGAGGGCATGGACCGCGACCGCTATGTGCTGCGCGCGGTGACGGACTCGGTGATGACCGAGGTCATGGAGTTGTCGGGCCAGGAGTACGTGGACATGTACGCCACGAAGGCCAAGGCCGCGTAGCGCCTCCCCCTCCCTCACTCCTCGGGAATCACCCCCTCCGCCAGCTTCTGGCCCTTCAGCAGGAACCAGGCGGCCGCCGCCGTCGCCAGCAGCACCGCCGCGCCGAGACCCGACGCCAGGCGCAGGCCGTCGACGAACGCGCCCTGGGCCGCGGCGAGCAGTTCCGCGCCGCCCGGGCCCGGCAGGCCGGCCGCCGCGTCCACCGCGCCGCCCAGTGACTGGTGGGCCGCCGCGGCCGTGTCCGCGGGGATGCCGGGGGGCGTGGGGAAGTCCCGGTAGACGCCGGTGACGATGGAGCCGAGCAGCGCGATGCCGAGCGCCGCGCCCAGTTCGTACGCCGTCTCCGAGACCGCGGAGGCCGAACCCGCCTGCTCCTTGGGGACGCTGGAGAGGATCACGTCCGCGGTGACGGTGAAGGAGAAGCCCGCGCCGGCCCCGACGAGCAGCAGCACGGTGCCCAGCAGCGGATAGCCCGTGGACTGGCTCAGCCCGGTCATCACGGCGAGGGGCACACCGATCGCCGCGAGGCCGCCGGTCACCACCGCCCGTACGGAGAACCGGCGCGCGGCCCGGCCGGCGAGCAGCCCGGTCGTCACCGCGCCGACCGCCGCGGGGAGTTCGGCCAGTCCGGCCTCCAGCGGGCTGCGCCCCTGGACCAGTTGCAGGAACTGCGACAGGAAGAAGACCAGCCCGGACAGGCCGAGGATGGTCAGCAGATCGGCCAGTACGGCGCCGGAGAAGCCCCGGTGGTGGAAGAGGCGTACGTCCAGCAGCGGGGCGGGCAGGGTGAGCTGGCGCCGTACGAACCAGTACAGCGCGGCCACGCCGGCCACCGCGATGACCGCGACGTCCCAGCCCGCCCCGTGCGCCGCGACCTCCTTGATCGCGTACACGACGCCGACGATGCCGATGAGCGAGAGCGCCACGCTGAGCAGGTCCCAGGGGCCCGGGGCCGGGTCCTTCGACTCGGGGAGCGTGCGGATGCCGACGAGGACGAGCACCGCCATCACCGGCAGGTTGATCAGGAAGACCGAGCCCCACCAGAAGTGCTCCAGCAGGAAGCCGCCGACGACCGGGCCGACCGCCGCGCCGGCCGACGCCATCGCACCCCAGATACCGACGGCGAGACTGCGCTCCCGGGGATCGTGGAAGAGATTACGGATCAGGGCGAGCGTGGCCGGCATCAGGGTCGCGCCCGCGACCCCCAGCAGCGCCCGCGCCACGATCATCATCTCCGGGCTGGACGCGTAGGCGTTGAGCACGGAGATACCGCCGAACGCGACCGCGCCCGTCAGCAGCAGCTTCTTGCGGCCGATGCGGTCGCCGAGGCTGCCCATCGAGACCAGCAGGCCCGCGATGACGAAGGAGTAGATGTCGCCGATCCACAGAAGCTGTGTGCCGGACGGCTTGAGGTCCTCGCTGAGGAAGGGGGTGGCGAGGCCGAGTACGGTCGCGTCGACGGCCACCAGGAGCACCGCGAGAACGAGCACGGCGAGCGCGATCCAGCGCCCGGGGCGGGGCCGGAACTCGGCTTCCGCCGCCGCCGGGTTGGTGCTGATCATGTGTCCACGCTCCGTCGTGCTCCGCCGAGCAGCAACTCGACGATCATGTACTGGAAGTCCTTGGCGGCGACCCTGCCGTCCTGGATCGCCCAGGCACCGGCGCCGATGAGCCCGTACAGCGCCTCGGTCAGCCAGGCGGGGCTGAGGTCGATCCGGAAGCGGCCCTCCGCCTGTCCGCGCCGGAAGAGCGCGGAGAACCGGGCGTCGATCCGGTCCCAGCCCTCGTTGACCTCGCCCTCGAAGAGCTGGTTCTCGGTGACGAGGAAGGCGAGGAGCCCGGCGGAGGGCTCGACCCGCGCGACGAGCCGGCGCAGCGCCTCGTCCGCGGGGCCCTCGTCGATCCCGGCTCCGTCGAGCGCGGTCTCCAGCTCCTGGAGGCCCAGCGCCTCCAGCGCCTTGATCAGCGCGTCCCGTCCGGCGAAGTGCCGGTGGAGGGTCGCGCGTCCGATGCCGGCGGCGCGGGCGACCTCGTCCATGGTGGCGGTCGCCTTGCGGGTGAGCAGGGCCGCCGCGGTGCGCAGCACCTGGTCACGATCCATGGTCATGAGGCAACCATAGCCCGAATGAGACATCAACGTCTCATTCAATACGATGATCTACCAGAGAGGTGGGGTGGATGAAACCGCTGCTGCTGATCGATGTCGACGGTCCGCTCAATCCGTACGACGCCCTGGCCGACGCGCGGCCCCCGCGCGGCTACACCAGGCATGTGATGCGCCCGTCGGCCTGGCCGTATCCGCAGCCGCTGTCCGTGCTGCTCAACCCCGGCCACGGCGCGGAGCTGCTGGCCCTCGCCGACCGCTACGACCTGGTCTGGGCCACGACCTGGGAGGGCGACGCCAACGAGTGGATCGGGCCGCGCCTCGGGCTGCCGGAGCTGCCGTACATCGGCTGGCCCGAAACTCACGGAAAGGCCCCTCGCGGGACCTTCTGGAAGACGCGGTACGTCCTGGAGTACGCGGCCGGGCGGCCGTTCGCCTGGATCGACGACGAGATCACGTCGTACGACCGGGAGTGGGTGGAGCGGGAACACCTCACCGCCGCCCTGCTGCTGCGCGTCGACCCCGGCATCGGGCTGACCCGGCCGGACTTCGACGCGCTCGCGCGGTGGGCGGCGGCGCTGTAGAGCCTGCTTGCTTCCTTCTCTGCTCGCTACTGCTTCCGGCTACTGCTTCTTGGCGGTGGCCCAGGCGTGCTGTATCACCAGGTCCGCCTTGACCTCCGCGAGCTGGACGGCCACGGCGGAGGGGGCCGTGCCGCCCCGGCCGTTACGGGAGGCCAGCGAGCCCGCCACGTTGAGCACCGAGCGGACGTCCGGGGTGAGGTGCGCGGAGATCTTCGCGAACTGCTCGTCCGTCAGCTCGTCCAGCTCGATGCCGAGCGACTCGCACTCCTTGACGCACTCCCCCGCGACCTCGTGCGCCACCCGGAACGGCACGCCCTGGCGGACCAGCCACTCCGCGATGTCCGTGGCGAGCGAGAAACCGGCGGGGGCCAGCTCCTCCATCCGGGTCCGGTTGACGGTCAGCGTGGCCATCATGCCGGTGAAGGCGGGGAGAAGGACCTCAAGCTGGTCGCAGGAGTCGAAGACCGGCTCCTTGTCCTCCTGGAGATCACGGTTGTACGCGAGGGGCAGCGCCTTCAGCGTGGCGAGCAGCCCGGTCAGATTTCCGATGAGCCGCCCCGACTTGCCGCGCGCCAGCTCCGCGATGTCCGGGTTCTTCTTCTGCGGCATGATCGACGAGCCGGTGGAGAACGCGTCGTGCAGGGTGACGAAGGAGAACTCCTTCGTGTTCCAGAGGATGATCTCCTCCGCGATACGCGACAGGTTGACGCCGATCATCGCGGTGACGAAGGCGAACTCGGCCACGAAGTCGCGTGAGGCGGTGCCGTCGATCGAGTTGCCCACGGAGCCGCGCTCGAAGCCCAGGTCGGCGGCGACCGCCTCGGGGTCGAGCCCGAGCGAGGAACCGGCCAGCGCGCCGGAGCCGTACGGGGAGACCGCCGTGCGCTTGTCCCACTGCCGCAGCCGCTCCGCGTCCCGGGACAGCGACTGCACATGCGCCAGCACATGGTGCGCGAAGAGGACGGGCTGGGCGTGCTGGAGGTGCGTACGGCCGGGCATGGCGACGTCCGGGTTGGCCTCGGCGAGACCGACCAGCGCGTCCTGGAGGTCCGCGATCAGCCCGCCGACGATCCGCGCGTGGTCGCGCAGGTACATCCGGAAGAGCGTGGCGACCTGGTCGTTGCGGGAGCGGCCGGCGCGGAGCTTGCCGCCGAGGTCGGCGCCGAGGCGCTCCAGCAGCCCGCGCTCCAGCGCGGTGTGGACGTCCTCGTCGGCGACGGTGCCGGTGAACGAGCCGTCGGCGACATCCGCTTCGAGCTGGTCGAGACCGGCGGTCATGCGGGTCAGTTCGTCGGCGGTGAGCAGCCCCGCCTTGTGGAGCACGCGGGCGTGGGCGCGGGACCCGGCGATGTCGTACGGCGCGAGCCGCCAGTCGAAGTGGACGGACGCCGACAGAGCCGCCAGCGCGTCCGAGGGACCGTCGGCGAAGCGCCCGCCCCAGAGCCGGACGTCACCGTTGTTGCTGCTCACTGCTGAACTCCTTGGAGGGTTCGTGAAGCCTCGAACGTGAAGCATGGAACTCGAACGTGAAGCGTGGAAGAAGTACGGCCGCCTCCCCACAGCGGAGGTAAGGGGAGGCGGCCGTCGTACGGGCGCGGGTCAGGCGAGGTCGCGCCGGGCAGCGATCTTGGAGGAGAGGCCGAAGATCTCGATGAAGCCCTGGGCCTTGGACTGGTCGAACGTGTCGCCCGAGTCGTAGGTGGCCAGGTTGAAGTCGTACAGCGACTCGTCCGACTTCCGGCCGGTGACGACGGCGCGGCCGCCGTGCAGCGTCATCCGGATGTCGCCGGTGACGTGCTGGTTGGCCTCGTTGATGAAGCCGTCCAGGGCGCGCTTGAGCGGGGAGAACCACAGGCCGTCGTAGACGATCTCGCCCCAGCGCTGCTCGACCTGCCGCTTGTAGCGGGCCAGCTCGCGCTCGACCGTGACGTTCTCCAGCTCCTGGTGCGCGGTGATCAGCGCGATGGCGCCGGGCGCCTCGTAGATCTCCCGGGACTTGATCCCGACGAGCCGGTCCTCGACCATGTCGATCCGGCCGATGCCCTGGGCGCCGGCCCGCTCGTTGAGCTGCTGGATGGCCTGGAGGACGGTGACGGGCTTGCCGTCGATCGCGACGGGGACGCCCTCCTTGAAGGAGATGATCACCTCGTCGGCCTCGCGCGGCGTGGCCGGGTTCGAGGTGTACTCGTACACGTCCTCGATCGGGCCGTTCCAGATGTCCTCCAGGAAGCCCGTCTCGACGGCGCGCCCGAAGACGTTCTGGTCGATGGAGTACGGGGACTTCTTGGTGGTCGCGATCGGGAGGTTCTTCTCCTCGCAGAAGGCGATCGCCTTGTCCCGGGTCATCGCGTAGTCGCGGACCGGGGCGATGCACTTCAGGTCCGGGCCGAGGGCGGTGATCCCGGCCTCGAACCGCACCTGGTCGTTGCCCTTGCCGGTGCAGCCGTGGGCGACGATGCCCGCGCCGTGCTTCTGGGCGGCGGCGACGAGGTGCTTGACGATCGTCGGCCGGGAGAGGGCGGAGACCAGCGGGTACCGGTCCATGTAGAGGGCGTTGGCCTTGATCGCCGGGAGGCAGTACTCCTCGGCGAACTCGTCCTTGGCGTCAGCGACCTCGGCTTCCACCGCACCGCAGGCGAGCGCGCGCTTGCGGATGACGTCCAGGTCCTCGCCGCCCTGGCCGACGTCCACGGCAACGGCGATGACCTCGGCGCCCGTCTCCTCGGCGATCCAGCCGATGGCGACGGAGGTGTCCAGGCCGCCCGAGTAGGCGAGTACGACGCGCTCGGTCACGGGTTTCTCCTTACGGTGCATTCACTGACAGGCATAACTATGCACCCGTCCGTATGATTCGTCAATCTCGATGAGTTTGGAGTGACGTTTGAACGGTGCGCGCCCTCGTCTCGTACACCTCACCGAACGCAGGCGCCGCGTTGTACGAACCGAGGTCGAGCCGTCCGGCCACTCACCGGACGACTCCCACCCCACCCTTATCCGAGTGAGGTTTCCGCATGTCCAGGGCTCTTCCGAAGTACAACAAGCGCCGTGTGCTCATCGCCGGCGGTGCCGCCGCGGTCGTCCTGTCCGGTGCCGTGATCGCCGGTAACGCCTTGGCCGGGGAGGGCGACAGCAGTACGGCGGCCGGTTCGCCCGGTACGGTGAGCTGCCCGGCCGTCGCCGGCTCGCTGCCCGCGGTCCCGGCCTCGGCCCAGGCCGAGATCGACCGTAACCTCGCCCTCCTCGACACCCAGATCGCGGAGGCGAACAAGCGGCTCGTCGACACGGTCGGCCAGGGCGGCCCCAACTTCGTACAGAACGCGATCCTCGGCCCGCTGGAGGACAAGCGCGTCGCCACCATCAACCGCATGGCCACCGCCATCGGCCGCACCGCCGAGAAGCCCGCCGGACTGGACGCGCTCGCCCCCTGCACCCTGAGCGCGGCGGGCGGCGGGGCGGGAGATGCCGGGGCCGGTGACGCGGGCGCCGGGGATGCGGGCGCCGGGGACGCCGGGGCCGGAGATGCCGGTGCCGGAGACGCGGGAGCCGGAGACGCCGGTGCGGGAGATGCAGGCGCTGGTGACGCGGGCGCCGGGGACGCCGGAGCCGGAGATGCCGGAGCCGGGGACGCGGGCGCCGCGGGTACGGTGAACTGCCCCGACGTCGCGTCGAGCCTGCCCGCGGTCCCCGCCTCGGCCCAGGCCGAGATCGACCGTAACCTCGCGCTGCTGAACACCCAGATCTCCGAGGCCAACCAGCGGATCACCGACACCGTCGGCCAGGGCGGCCCCAACTTCGTACAGAACGCGATCCTCGGCCCGCTGGAGGACAAGCGCGTCGCCACCATCAACCGCATGGCCACCGCCATCGGCCGCACCGCCGAGAAGCCCGCCGGGCTCGACGCGCTCGCACCCTGCACCCTGAACTGACCCACCTGACCGTGGGCCGACCGGCCCGACCGGGAACGCCGTTGCCGCTGACGAGTAGCGACGGCGTTTCCGGCATCCCGGCGTCCGTACGGGTGCGGAGCGATAATCACCTGTATGGGGAAACGCTATGAACGGATCGACGGCAGAATCCGCGCCTTCATCGAGGACCAGCCCGTTTTCTTCACCGCCACCGCACCGCTGGCGGACGACGGCCACGTCAACCTCTCGCCCAAAGGGCGCGCCGGGACCCTCGTCGTGGTCGACGAGCTGACCCTGGCCTATCTCGACTTCGGCGGCAGTGGCGCCGAGACCATCGCCCATCTCCGGGAGAACGGCCGCATCACCCTGATGTGGTGCGCCTTCACCGGGCCGCCCAAGGTGCTGCGGGTGCACGGCCGGGGCGAGCCGGTCTTCCGTGACGACCCGCGCTGGGCCACGTACATCCCGTACTTCGCGGACGCCGACGGACCGGCCGCCCGCGCCATCATCGTCATCCACGCCGTGCGGATCGCCGACGCGTGCGGATTCGCCGTCCCCTTCATGGAGTACCGCGAGGAGCGCACGCAGCACGCCGAGCACTTCGGGCGGAAGTCCGACGAGGAGTTCGCCGCGTACTGCGCGAAGAAGGAGCACGTCCCGGTGAGCCTGGACGGGCTGCCCGCGCTGCCGATGCCCCTGCCCCCGCGGACGGACCTCGCCGACCGCTCGGCTGAATCCGGGCTGCGTTCGGCCTAGCGCGGCGGCTTCCGGGAGGACGGGTGACGGACCTGACACGTACGGTCCGGCCATGCGCCCCGCTCGTAGCACCCGTACCGCTCGTACGGCCCGTAGCACTCGTACCGCTCGCGCCGCCGTCGTCCTCGCCGCCGTCACCCTCCTCACCCTCGTCACCGGCACGGCCGCCGCCCAGCCGGCCCGGACCGCCGACACCCCGCTGCCCGAGCGGATGGCGGACACCGGCGGCGGCAGCCAGCTCCTCACCGCCGAGGCGCCCGACACCGGCTCGACCACCGGCCGGCTCACCTGGTGGGACCGGCGGGACGGCCGGTGGGTGGCCGCCGGCTCCGCCGCCGCGCGCTTCGGTTCCGGCGGGCTCACCGAGGGCGACAGCCGCCGGCAGGGCACCTCCACCACCCCGACCGGGGTGTACGACCTGCCGTACGCGTTCGGGATCGCCCCGGCGCCCGCCGGGACCGCGTACTCCTACCGTCCCGTGACCGGGTCGTCCTGGTGGTGCCAGGACAACTCCTCCCGTGACTACAACCGCTGGGTGGAGGGGCTGCCCGCGGACTGCCGGGCCACCGAGGCCGAGCGGATGGCGGACTACACGGAGCAGTACTCCCACGGCATGGTCATCGGCTTCAACTACGACCGTCCGGTGCGCGGCCGGGGCGCCGGGATCTTCCTGCACGTCAACGGCGCGGGCGCGACGGCCGGTTGTGTCTCCGTACCGGCCGACGCGATGCGGACCGTGCTGGCCTGGGCCGACCCGGGGCGTACCCCGCACATCGCGATCGGCACGGCCGACGGGCCGACCGCACTGACCTCCGTCACCCGGTTCGGAGGAACCACCAAAGATTGAACTCGTCGCGCCGCGGCCCCTCTTCTTTGAACCCGCCGTCATTCAAATCCGTATCGGCGGACACGGAGGAGAGTTGAGGTGCAGTTCCGTGGCGATGATGCACAACGGTCGGGCCGCCAGACGGCAGACCATGCGCGCGATCAGCCCCCAGCGGTCGGGCGCACTGCCCCTGCTGGTGATGTGCTGGGCGGGCGCGGCGGCCGTCATGGCGCTGTGGTGGCAGAACACCGCGGTCGTCCACATGGCGCTGGCCGAGTGGCTGATCGGCGGCGGCCGGCTCACCGGGCTGCTGGGCGGCTATCTGATCGCGATCGTGGTGCTGCTGATGGCGCGGGTGCCCGCGCTGGAGCGGCGGGTGGGCTCCGACCGGGTGGCGCGCTGGCACGCGGTGGCCGGCCGGTACGCGGTGAGCCTGGTGATCGTCCATGTCGTGCTCACCGTCTGGGGGTACGCGGTCCAGGCGAACAGCCCGATCGTGGCGCAGACCATCAGTGTGATCACCGAGTTCCCGCGGATGATCGAGGCGACGATCGGGACGGTGCTCCTGATCCTGGTCGGCTTCGTCTCGGCCGGAACGGTGCGCCGCAAGGTGCGCTACGAGACCTGGTACTACCTGCACCTCCTCACCTACGTCGCGGTGTACCTGACGTTCTGGCACCAGCTCGCCACGGGCGCCGAGTTCGTCGGCAACCCGACCGCGCGGACCGTCTGGTACGTGCTGTACGCGACGGCCGGCGCCCTGCTGTTCTGGTACCGCGTCCTGACCCCGGTCCGGCTCAACATGCGCCACCGGATGCGGGTCGACTCGACGGTGTACGAGGCGCCCGGCGTGGTCTCCGTACTGATCACCGGTCGGCGGCTGCACCGGATCGGCGCGCAGCCGGGCCAGTTCTTCCGCTGGCGGTTCCTCACGGACGGGCTGCGCTGGAGCTCCAACCCGTACTCCCTGTCGGCGCCGCCGCGGCCGGATCTGCTGCGGATCACCGTCAAGGCCAACGGCGAGCACAGCGAGGCCCTGGCCCGGCTGGAGCCCGGCACCCGGATCTGGGCGGAGGGTCCGTACGGCGCGCTGACCGCGGGCCGGCGCAGCCAGGAGAAGGTGCTGATGATCGCGGGCGGCGCGGGGATCACCCCGATGCGGGCGCTGTTCGAGACGCTGCCCGGTGAACCCGGCGATCTGACCCTGCTCTACCGGGCCAGCAAGACCGAGGACCTGGCGCTGTGGAGCGAGCTGCGCCAGATCGCCTCGGCGCGCGGGGCGCGGCTGCTGTACGCGGTCAACGGCCCCGACGGGGTCAGGCCCGAGATCACTCCGCAGCGGCTGCGCGAACTGCTGCCGGACATCGACGACCACGACGTGTACATGTGCGGGCCCGCCGGGCTCGCCCGTCAATCGTACGAAGCACTGCGCGAGGCGGGCGTGCCCGCCCGGCGCATCCATCACGAGTCCTTCGAAATGTGAGGCAGCCGGTGAAGAGGAAGCATCCGCTACGGCGGATCATGATCGGTGTCGCCGCGACCGCGTCGGGCATAGTGCTGCTGCTCGCGCTGAAGCAGCCCGGCGGTTCCTCGGTGGTCGGGGCGACGGCACCGCCGGGCGCGGCCGCCGGCGCTTCGGCGGGGGCGGCGGGCGCCGCGGGCGCGCAGCCGCTGCTCGGGGACGCCGTGAACACCCAGTACGGGCCGGTGCAGGTGCGGCTCACCATGGCCGGCGGGAAGATCACCCAGGCCGAGGCGGTGCAGGCACCGGGCGCCGACGCGCGCAGCAAGTCGATCACGGCCGACGCCGTACCGAAGCTGAACCAGGCGGCGGTCGCGGCGCAGAGCGCACAGGTCGACGCGGTGACGGGCGCCAGCTACACCAGCAAGGGCTACCAGGAATCGCTCCAGAGCGCCCTGGACAAGGCGGGTGCGGGCGCCACGGGCGGTACGGGAACCACGGGCTCCACGGGCGGGGACGCGGGCAGCGGCCCGGCCGACGCGAGCGGCCCCGGCGCGGGCGCGGGCGCGGACACCGGAGCGGGTACCGGCGCGGACGCGGGTGCGGGCGCCGACACCGGCGCGGGTACGGGCGGGGCGCCCACCGCCCCGAAGACCGTCCTCGGTAACCCGGTCGACACCCAGTACGGCACGGTCCAGGTCCAGATCACCGTCGCCGACGGGAAGATCACCGCGTCCGACGCGGTCCAGGCCCCCTCCGCCGACGCGCGCAGCAAGTCGATCACCGCCGGTGCCGTACCGACGCTGAACCAGGCGGCCGTCACCGCGCAGAGCGCACAGGTCGACGCCGTGACGGGCGCCAGCTACACCAGCAGGGGCTACCAGGAATCGCTCCAGAGCGCGCTCGACAAGGCGGGCCTCTGATGGCGGCCGAAGGGGTGCGGCTGCGCCATGTCGAGGAGTCGATGGGCACGGTCTTCTCGTTCGACATCCGTGGGGTACGGGACCGGCCGCGGGTACGGGCGGGGCTCCAGGCGGCGGTGGCCTCGCTGCACCGCGCGGACGAGATCTTCTCGACGTACCGCCCCGACAGCCAGATCTCGCGGCTGAACCGGGGTGAGCTGACGCTCTCCGGCTGTCTGACGGAGGTCGTGGAGGTGCTCGACCTGTGTGCGGAGGCCGAGCGCGAGAGCGGCGGCTGGTTCACCCCCGGCTACGCGGGCGGTGTCGACCCGACGGGGCTGGTGAAGGGCTGGGCGGTGGAGCGGGCGGCCCGGATGATCGCCTCGTCGGGGGCGGCCTCGGTCTGCCTCAACGGCGGCGGCGACATCCAACTGGTGGGCGGCCCCTGGCGGGTGGGCATCGCCGACCCGCTGCACCCCGGCGAACTGGCCACGGTGGTGGAGACTCACCAGGGTCTGGGCGTGGCCACCTCGGGCCCGGCGGAACGCGGCTGCCACGTCCTGGACCCGCACACGGGCGAGGCCCCGGCCGGCGGCCTGGCCTCGGTCACCGTGGTCTGCCAGGAGGGCGTGACGGCGGCGGACACCCGGGCGACGGCCGCGTACGCGATGGGCGGCGGGGCGAGGGAGTGGCTGGAGTCCCTGCCGGGTACCGAGGGCTTCGCGGTCACACCGCATGGCGACACCTGGGCGACGAGCGGTTTCCACCGGCATGTCGCGACGGTGGGGGTCTGAGCGGCTGCGGCGAAGCGCCGTACGGGCGGCCCGGGGACAACCCGGGCCGCCCGTACGGCGGTTGGAGAGTGGGACCCGCGACGCTCAGCGGTCGTTCTGCGCCAGCTTCAGCAGATGGTCCGCCAGGGCCTGGCCGCCCGCCGGGTCGCGGCTGATCAGCATCAGGGTGTCGTCGCCCGCGATCGTGCCCAGGATGTCGCTCAGTTCGGCCTGGTCGATGGCGGAGGCGAGGAACTGGGCCGCGCCCGGCGGCGTGCGCAGGACCACGAGGTTGGCGGACGCCTCGGCGGAGATGAGGAGTTCACCGGCGAGGCGGCGCATCCGCTCCTCCTTCGCCGATCCCCCCAGCGGGGCGTGCGGGGTGCGGAAGCCGCCCTCGCTGGGGACCGCGTAGATCAGTTCGCCGTTGGTGTTGCGGATCTTGACGGCGCCCAGTTCGTCCAGGTCGCGGGAGAGCGTCGCCTGTGTGACGCTCAGCCCGTCGTCCGCGAGCAGTTTCGCCAGTTGGCTCTGGGAGCGCACCGGCTGCCGGTTGAGGATGTCGACGATCCGGCGGTGGCGGGCTGTTCTGGTCTGCGGCACGGACGGCCCGCCGTGCTCCGCTTCCTGGGCGTCGGTCATCGTCGTCGTCTCATTTCTCAGGATCATCCGTCCCCGTGCGCGTCGTCGAGGATGCCCGGCAGGGCTTCCAGGAACGCGTCCACCTCGCTGTCGCCGATGATCAGGGGAGGCATCAGCCGTACGACGTCGGGGGCGGGGGCGTTCACCAGGAAACCGGCACCCTGGGCCGCCTGTTGCACCGTCGGCGCGAGCGGCCCGGTGAGCACGATACCCAGCAGCAGTCCCGAGCCGCGGACATGGGAGACGAGCGGGTGGCCCAGCGCCTCGACCCCGTCGCGCAGTTTCTCGCCGAGCCGCTTCACCTGGTCGAGGCGTCCGTCGGCGGCGAGCGTGTCGAGCACGGCGAGTCCGGCGGCGCAGGCGACCGGGTTGCCGCCGAACGTCGTGCCGTGCTGGCCGGGCTTGAGCAGGTCGGCGGCGTCCCCGAAGGCGAGGACCGCGCCGAGCGGCAGTCCGCCGCCGAGGCCCTTGGCGAGGGTGACGACATCGGGCTCGACGCCCTGGTGCGCCTGGTGCTCGAACCAGCCGCCGGTCCGGCCGATACCCGTCTGCACCTCGTCCAGGACCAGCAGGGTGCCGGTGGCGCGGGTGATCTCCCGGGCGGCCTCCAGATAGCCCTTGGGCGGGACGACCACGCCGCTCTCGCCCTGGATCGGCTCGATGATCACGAACGCCGTCTCCTCGGTGACCGCGGCGCGCAGGGCGTCGGCGTCCCCGTACGGCACATGCGTGACGTCGCCGGGCAGCGGGAGGAAGGGGGTCTGCTTCGCGGGCTGGCCGGTGAGCGCGAGGGCGCCCATCGTCCGGCCGTGGAAGCCGCCGTCGGTGGCGACCATGTGGGGGCGGCCCGTCAGCCGGCCGATCTTGAAGGCGGCCTCGTTGGCCTCGGCGCCGGAGTTGCAGAAGAAGACCCGTCCCGGCCGGCCGGAGAGCTGGATCAGCCGCTCGGCGAGGGCGACGGGCGGCTCGGCGACGTAGAGGTTGGAGACATGGCCGAGGGCGGCGATCTGGCGGGAGACCGCTTCCACGACCGCGGGGTGTCCGTGGCCGAGCGCGTTCACCGCGATGCCGCCGACGAAGTCGGTGTACGCGGTGCCGTCGGCGTCCCAGACCCGGGCTCCCTCACCGCGGACGAGGGAGAGTCCCGGCGTTCCGTAGTTGTCGGCCATGACGCCCTGCCAGCGCCGGGTCAGCTCCTGGTTGCCGGTCACTTCGCTCCCCTTCCCTCGGTGGTCGTCGGTCCGTTCTCCCGCGCGTCGGGCACGACCATGGTGCCGATGCCCTCGTCGGTGAAGATCTCCAGCAGGATCGAGTGCGGGACCCTGCCGTCGAGCACGCGTGCCGTGGTGACGCCGTTGCGCACGGCGAACAGGCACCCTTCCATCTTGGGGACCATGCCGCTGGACAGCTCGGGCAGCAGGGTCTCCAACTGGGAGGCGGTGAGCCTGCTGATCACGTCGTCGCTGTTCGGCCAGTCCTCGTACAGGCCCTCCACGTCGGTGAGGACCATCAGCGTCTCGGCGCCGAGCGCGGCGGCGAGCGCGGCGGCGGCGGTGTCGGCGTTGACGTTGTAGACGTGGCCGTCGTCGGCGCCGCGTGCCACGGAGGAGATGACCGGGATCCGGCCGTCGCCGAGCAGCGCCTCGATGGCGCCGGTGTCGATCGCGGTGATCTCACCGACCCGGCCGATGTCGACCGGTTCGCCGTCGATCAGCGGCCGGTGCTGGACGGCGGAAATGGTGTGCGCGTCCTCGCCGGTCATACCGACGGCGAGCGGGCCGTGCTGGTTGAGCAGCCCGACCAGTTCGCGCTGCACCTGTCCGGCGAGGACCATCCGTACGACGTCCATCGCCTCGGGCGTGGTGACGCGCAGCCCGGCCTTGAACTCGCTGACCAGGCCGTGCCGGTCCAGTTGGGCGCTGATCTGGGGGCCGCCGCCGTGCACGACGACCGGCTTGAGCCCGGACTGCCGCAGGAAGACGACGTCCTGGGCGAAGGCGGCCTTCAGGTCCTCGTCGACCATGGCGTTGCCGCCGAACTTGATGACGACGATCTTCCCGTTGTGCCGGGTGAGCCAGGGCAGCGCCTCGATGAGGGTCCGCGCCTTGGGCAGCGCGGTGTGCTTGCGGGTGCTCATGAGCTGTACGCGCTGTTCTCGTGGACGTACTCGGCGGTGAGGTCGTTGGCCCAGATGACGGCCGTGTCCGTACCGGCGGACAGGTCCGCGGTGATACGGACCTCGCGGTAGCGCATGTCGACCAGGTCGCGGTCCTCGCCGACGGAGCCGTTCTTGCAGACCCAGACGTCGTTGATGGCCACGCCCAGCCGGTCGGGCTCGAAGGCGGCGCCGGTCGTGCCGATCGCGGAGAGCACCCGGCCCCAGTTGGGGTCCTCGCCGTGGAGGGCGCACTTGAGGAGGTTGTTACGGGCGATGGAGCGGCCCACCTCGACGGCGTCGTCCTCGCTCGCGGCGTTGATCACCTCGATGCGGATGTCCTTGGAGGCGCCCTCCGCGTCCCCGATGAGCTGCCGGGCCAGATCGGCGCAGACCGTACGGACGGCCTCGGCGAACACGTCGTACGCGGGGGCGACCCCGGAGGCGCCGGAGGCGAGCAGCAGCACGGTGTCGTTGGTGGACATGCAGCCGTCGGAGTCGACCCGGTCGAAGGTGGTACGGGTGGCGGCGCGCAGCGCGGTGTCCAGCGCGGCCGTCTCGACGTCGGCGTCGGTGGTGAGGACGACGAGCATGGTGGCGAGGCCGGGGGCGAGCATGCCCGCGCCCTTGGCCATGCCGCCGACGGTCCAGCCCTCGCCGCCGGCGACCGCCGTCTTGTGGACGGTGTCGGTGGTCTTGATGGCGATGGCGGCCTTCTCGCCGCCGTGCTCGGAGAGGGCCCCGGCCGCCGCCCCGATGCCGGGCAGCAGCTTGTCCATGGGCAGCAGCAGCCCGATCAGACCGGTCGAGGCGACGGCGATCTCCCCGGCGCTGTGGCCGCCCAGGACCTCGGCGGCGTGCTCGGCGGTGGCGTGGGTGTCCTGGAAGCCCTGGGGTCCCGTACAGGCGTTGGCGCCGCCGGAGTTGAGGACGACTGCGGAGACGGTGCCGCCCTTGAGGACCTGCTCGGACCAGAGGACGGGGGCGGCCTTGACGCGGTTGGAGGTGAAGACGCCCGCGGCGGCGCGGCGCGGACCGTTGTTGACCACGAGGGCCAGGTCGGGTCCGCCGTTCTCCTTGATCCCGGCGGCGATGCCCGCCGCCGTGAATCCCTTCGCTGCGGTGACGCTCACGGTGCCACTCCGATCGTGGTCAGTCCGGTGGACTCGGGGAGTCCGAGGGCGATGTTCATGCTCTGCACCGCGCCGCCGGCGGTGCCCTTGGTGAGGTTGTCGATGGCGCTGACGGCGATGACACGCCCGGCGGCCTCGTCGTACGCGACCTGGAGCTGGGTGGCGTTGGAGCCGTACACGGAGGCGGTGGCGGGCCACCGGCCCTCGGGGAGCAGGTGCACGAAGGGCTCGTCGGCGTACGCCTTCTCGTACGCGGCGCGCACGTCCTGGGCGGTGGTGCCGGGCCTCGCTTTGGCGGAGCAGGTGGCGAGGATGCCGCGCGGCATGGGGGCGAGGGTGGGCGTGAAGGAGACGGTGACCCGCTCGCCCGCGGCGGCGCTGAGGTTCTGGATCATCTCGGGGGTGTGCCGGTGGCCGCCGCCGACGCCGTACGGGGTCATGGAGCCCATGACCTCGGAACCCAGCAGATGCGGCTTGGCGGCCTTGCCGGCGCCCGAGGTGCCGGAGGCGGCGGTGATCACGGCCTCGGGCTCCACGAGCCCGGCGGTGTACGCGGGGAAGAGCGCGAGCGAGACGGCCGTGGGGTAGCAGCCGGGCACCGCGACGCGCTTGGACCCCTCCAGCGCGGCGCGGGCGCCCGGCAGCTCCGGGAGGCCGTAAGGCCAGGTCCCGGCGTGCGCGGAGCCGTAGAACCGCTCCCAGTCGGCGGCGTCCTTCAGCCGGAAGTCGGCGCCCATGTCGATGACGAGGACCTCGTCGCCGAGCTGCTCGGCGACGGCCGCGGACTGCCCGTGCGGGAGCGCGAGGAAGACCACCTCGTGACCCGCGAGCACCTCGGTGGTGGTGGGTGCGAGGACGCGCTCGGCCAGCGGGAGCAGATGCGGCTGGAGCCCGCCGAGCCGCTGTCCCGCGTTGGAGTTGCCGGTGAGGGCCCCGATCTCGATCCCGGGGTGGGTGAGGAGCAGACGGAGCAGTTCCCCGCCCGCGTATCCGCTCGCTCCTGCCACCGCTGCACGTACAGCCATCGAAAAGCCCTCCTCAGTGATGGCATGACTATACGTAGCGATGCAGTTTTATGCAATGAGATGTTCCGCGGGGGCCGGTGTCCATTGTGGTCGGGTAGCCGGATCACATCCATGAACCTCTACCGGTTGCCGGAGATCTTCGACGCCGGCGGCGTCGACAGCAGCTTCGCGTTCCTCTTCGCGCTCGACAACGTCCCCCACCGCCCCGAAGGCCGCGTTCACCGCGCCGGCCGACTCCTGCCGCGCCTGAGATCGAGGACCTGGAGGGCCTTTCCGGTGGCCGCGTTATCTTGCTCGGACAAAGGGGCATCTCATCCGCCCAACAGGGCATCACAGGCACGGAGTTGTATATGGACGCACAGGACGCGCAGGACACGGCCAAGCGGCTGCGGGCGATCGGCGACGAGGTGTCGGACCGTTTCTACGAGCGGGCCGACGTGGTGCGGACGCTGCTGGTGACGCTGCTGGCCGGGCAGCACTCGCTGGTGCTCGGCCCGCCGGGAACGGCGAAGTCCGAGATGGCCCGGGAGATCACGGGGCGGGTCGAGGGGGCGGCCCACTGGGAGATCCTCCTGTCGAAATTCACCGCGCCGACGAGGATGTTCGGCCCCATCGACGTCGCCGCGCTGGCCAGGGGCGAGTACCGGCAGGTCTACGACGGCCGCGCCACGACCGCGCACATCGCGTTCATCGACGAGATATTCAAGTGCTCCACGGCGGCGCTGAACGAGACGCTGGGCTACCTCAACGAGCGGATCTACCACCCCGAGAACGGCGGCGAGCCCATCCGCTGCCCTCTCATCGGGGCGATCACGGCGAGCAACGAACTGCCCGGCGGAGAGGACACGGCCGCGATCTACGACCGGCTGCTGGTGCGGATCGAGGTCGGGTACCTGGCGGACCCCTCGAACTTCGCCGCGCTGGTCCGCTCCGCCGTCAGCCGCCCGGCGGCGCCGGCCAGGACCACCGTCGAGCTGGCCGCGTTACAGCACGCCGTGGCCGAAGCCGTCCCGGCCGTGGACGTCCCCGACGCGATCGTGGACGCGGTCTGTACGCTGCGGGCCGCCCTGCGCCGCAAGGAACTCGTCGCCTCCGACCGCCGCTGGCGGCAGGCGGTGGGCCTGCTCCAGGCGTCCGCGTACCTCGACGGCCGTCCGGAGGTCGGCGAGACCGACCTGTCGGTGCTCACCCATGTGCTGTGGGACTCCCCCGCCGAGCGCCCGGCCGTCGAGCGCGAGGTGCTGCACCTGGTCAACCCGGACGCCAAGGAGGCGCTCGACCTGGCCGACACCATCGAGGAGCTGGAGGCCCAGCTCGACGCCATGGCCGGGCAGTCCCGTGAGGCGCTGAGCGAGTGGGTCATCAAGAAGGCCCACAACAAGCTCGCCATGGCGGGGAAGCGGCTGGAGAAGCTGCGCGAGGAGGCGGCGAGCGCCGGCCGCTCCACCGCCGCCATCGACCGGGTCGTCGGCCGCCAGCGCGCCGTGCGCGCCCGCGTTCTCACCGAGGCCCTCGGGATGGACGCGAGCATGGTGCAGGCGCAGCTCTGAACACCGGGGGGATCAGGACCATGGACACGACACCGAGCACGCTCGACGAGCTGGCGAGCCGGGCCGGGAAGTGGGTGGGCCTGTCCGCCGCCGCTCCCGAGCGGTACACCACGGCCGTGGTCGCGGACCGCTTCGACCGGATCACCTGGCGCGACACCTACGAACAGTCGGCCGGGCTGCGCGAGCTGGCCGCGGAGCTGGACGAGCGCCACGAGCGCACCGCCGACCTCCTGACCGACGCGTTCCTGGCCGCCTACAAGGTCGCCCCGCGGGTGCGCGAACGCGCGGAGATGGACCCCTCCCGCCTGGTCAACCACCAGATCATCGCCTCGCTGGTGGAGTCACCGGAGTTCACCGAGCTGCGCCGGGAGACGGCCGGTGACCCCTACGCCGCCGCCATGGCCGTGCTCGCCCAGGCCGCCGCGCTGCGCCGGATGCTGGAGCGCTCCCAGGGGGACCAAGACCAGGACCAGGACCAGGACCAGGCCGAGCGGGCGCGGCAGGCCCAGCGGGCCGCCGACAACGCGGCGACCGCCGTGGACGAAGCGCTCCGGCGGGCCGCCGACGAGGCCTCGGAGGACGGCACCGTACCGGCCCCGGCCGCCGACGCCGTACAACAGGCGGTCACGGCGGCCGAGGCCGCCGCGCGGCAGACGGCCCAGGACGCCGCGCAGGCCCTCGCGGGGGCGGCGGCCCCCGGGATCCGTACCGCCGCGCGGAACGCGGCGGTGAAGGCAGCCGAGGCGGTGCGGGAGGAGGCCGCGCTGATGCGGGCATGGGGTGTCGCCCCCGGCGAGCTGGAGCGGATGCCCTTCGACCAGCGTGCCCGGCTCGCCGAGCGGCTGCGTACCAGCCGTCTCGCGGAGTGGGCCGAGCTGATCGGCCGGTTCCGGCAGATGGCCGGCGGTGAGCGCGCCCGCAAGGTGGAGAACGCCACCGGGGAGCTGATCGGCGTCACGCTCGGCGACGACCTCTCCCGCGTCATCCCCTCCGAGCTGGCCAACCTCGGCCTGCCCGAGCTGCGTGCGGTGTTCGCCACGCGCTACGCCGCCGGGGAGCTGATGCTCTACGACAGCCAGGGGGAGCAGGCGAGCGGCCGGGGCGCCGTCATCGCGTGCGTGGACACCTCGCACTCCATGTACGTGTCGGGGCCCGGCGGAGTCACCCGGGAGGCGTGGGCCAAGGCGTGCGCCCTGGCCCTGCTGGATCAGGCCCGCGAGGCCAGGCGTGACTTCGTCGGCATCCTGTTCTCCGCCGCCGACAGGATCCGGGTCTTCCGCTTCCCGGCCGGCCGGGAAGCCCGTATCGCGGAGGTGCTCGAATTCGCGGAGACCTTCCTCGGCGGCGGCACCAGCTACCAGACGCCTCTGAGCGCCGCCGGCGCGCTGCTGGAGGAGGAGTTCGACGACGCGGCCCGCACGCGCGGCGACATCGTGATGATCACCGACGACGAGTGCGGGGTCACCGAGGAATGGATGCGCGGCTGGAACGACGCCAAGCACCGGCTGGGCTTCCGCGTCTTCGGCCTGGCCATCGGCGCCCCGCGCGCCGCGGAGGCCGATTCGGTCCTGGACGTCCTGTGCGACAACCTCCGGTCGATCGACGACCTCACCGACGTCCATGCCGCCGCCGACCTCTTCCGCGTGATCTGACGGGCGTACCGTCGCCACGGAGCGTGGTGGCCGGGGCCCTGTGCCCCGGAGAGCGGTCAGGAGATATCTTGATGTCGAGCAATGTTGCAGACGTATGTTGCAGACGTGGAGCGGAGCACCGGTGACTGACTCGACCATCATCTATACGCACACCGACGAGGCCCCGGCCCTGGCGACGTATTCGTTCCTGCCCGTGGTCGAGGCGTACGCCTCGACGGCCGGGGTCTCGGTGGAAACCCGCGACATCTCGCTTGCGGGACGGATCATCGCGGGCTTCCCCGAGTGGCTCCAGGAGGGCCAGCGCGTCGATGACGCGCTCGCCGAGCTGGGTGAGCTGGCCGGGACCCCTGAGGCCAACATCATCAAGCTGCCGAACATCTCGGCGTCGATCCCGCAGCTCAAGGCCGCGGTCGCGGAGCTGCAGGCGCAGGGCTACGCGCTGCCGGACTACCCGGACGACCCCAAGTCGGACCAGGACAAGGACATCCGCGCGCGGTACGACAAGGTGAAGGGCAGCGCCGTCAACCCGGTGCTGCGCGAGGGCAACTCCGACCGCCGCGCCCCCGCCTCCGTGAAGAACTACGCCAAGGCGCATCCGCACCGCATGGGCGCCTGGACGGCCGACTCGAAGACGAACGTGGCGACCATGGGCGCCGACGACTTCCGCTCCACGGAGAAGTCCGCGGTCGTCGCCGAGGCCGGTTCGCTCCGTATCGAGCTGGTGGGCGAGGACGGCTCCACCACCGTGCTGCGCGACTCCGTGCCGGTCCTCGCGGGCGAGGTCGTGGACGCGTCGGTGCTGCGGGTCGCGGCGCTGCGCGCGTTCGTCGCGGCGCAGATCGCCCGCGCCAAGGCCGAGGGCGTGCTCTTCTCCGTGCACCTGAAGGCCACGATGATGAAGGTCTCCGACCCGATCATCTTCGGCCATGTCGTACGGGCCTTCTTCCCGAAGACGTTCGCCGCGCACGGCGCGACGCTCGCCGCGGCCGGCCTGACCCCGAACGACGGTCTGGGCGGCATCCTCAAGGGCCTGGAGTCGCTGCCCGAGGGCGCGCAGATCGCGGCGTCCTTCACCGCCGAGCTGGCCGAGGGTCCCGAGCTCGCGATGGTCGACTCCGACCGCGGCATCACCAACCTGCACGTCCCGAGCGACGTCATCGTCGACGCCTCCATGCCGGCCATGATCCGCACCTCCGGCCACATGTGGGGCCCGGACGGCGCCGAGGCCGACACGCTCGCCGTCCTCCCGGACAGCAGCTACGCCGGCATCTACCAGGTCGTCATCGACGACTGCCGCGCCAACGGCGCCTTCGACCCGTCGACGATGGGCTCGGTGCCCAACGTCGGTCTGATGGCGCAGAAGGCCGAGGAGTACGGCAGCCACGACAAGACCTTCGAGATCGCCGCCGCAGGCACCGTGCGCGTGGTGAACGAGGCCGGCGAGGCCGTGCTGGAGCAGCCGGTCGCCACCGGTGACATCTTCCGCATGTGCCAGACCAAGGACCTGCCCATCCAGGACTGGGTCAAGCTCGCCGTCAGCCGCGCCCGCGCGACCGGGAACCCGGCCGTGTTCTGGCTGGACGAGGGGCGCGCGCACGACGCGAACCTGATCGCCAAGGTCAAGGCGTACCTGCCGGAGCACGACACCGACGGGCTCGACATCGAGATCATGACGCCGGTCGAGGCGACCGCGTTCTCGCTGGAGCGCATCCGGCGGGGCGAGGACACCATCTCCGTCACCGGCAATGTGCTGCGCGACTACCTGACCGACCTGTTCCCGATCCTGGAGCTGGGCACGAGCGCCAAGATGCTCTCGGTCGTCCCGCTGATGAACGGCGGTGGCCTCTTCGAGACCGGCGCCGGCGGTTCCGCGCCCAAGCACGTGCAGCAGCTCGTGCGCGAGAACTACCTGCGCTGGGACAGCCTGGGCGAGTTCCTCGCGCTCGCGGTCAGCTTCGAGCACCTCGCGCAGACGACGGACAACCCGCGCGCCCAGGTCCTCGCCGACACCCTCGACCGCGCGACCGGCTCGTTCCTCAACGAGGACAAGTCGCCCAGCCGCAAGGTCGGCGGCATCGACAACCGTGGCAGCCACTTCTACCTGGCGCTGTACTGGGCCCAGGAGCTGGCGAAGCAGACGGACGACGCGCAGCTCGCGGAGGCGTTCGGCGCGCTCGCCAAGACGCTGGCCGAGCAGGAGTCCACGATCGTCGACGAGCTGATCGCGGTACAGGGCTCGGCCGCCGAGATCGGCGGCTACTACCGGCCCGACGCGGAGAAGGCCACGGCGGTCATGCGCCCGTCGAAGACCTTCAACCAGGCGATCGCCACCCTCGGCTGACGCCTCCCCCTCGCGTACGGCACCTTCCCCGGTGTACGGCGCGTTCCCCTCGCGTACGGCACCGCCCCGGCCCGGCTTCGACGCCCGGCCGGGGCGGTCGCGTATGTGGGGAACGGGGGTCCTGAGACCGCGGGCCCCGGCCGCTCAGTCGCCGGTCACCTCCACCGAGAGGTCGTTGTCGAGCGTGTAGTACGGCCGTACGGTCGCGCCGCCCAGCCTGGCGGCCGTGTAGACGAAGATCTTCTTGCGGTCCGCCACGTCGTCCAGCAGCCGGCCCATCCGGATCAGGGGCGCTCCCCCGGGCCGCTCCACGTAGAGGTCCCACACCTCGTGCCCCGACCCGCCCGCGTTCAGCACGTCCCGGTAGTCGACGGTGAAGGAGAAGTCCTCGCCGCCCTGGCCGTCCTCGGCGCGGGGCTCGATCCGCAGGGCCGTGTCGTCCCCGCCCCGGCGACGCAGCAGGACCGTGGTCCCGGCCGCGGGACCGGCGCCGTGGAGCCGCGCCCGTACGGTCAGGGTGTGGCCCGAGACGCGGACCCCGGCCGCCTCGGCGTGGCCTCGGCGCAGCCAGGTCCGTACGGCGAGGTAGCGGTCCGCCGTGGCGTACGGGATACGGACGGCCAGCGGCGACGCTGTCCGCCCCGGGCGGCCGTCCACCAGCGCGCGCAGGTCCCGCAGCCCGGGGAGCAGCCGCTGCCGCACCTCCTCGTGGTCGCTCGACGCGGGCACGACGTACGCGTCCCAGCGGCCCTCGGCGAGCACCGGTTCCGGGTCCAGGACGGCCCGCAGCCGGTCGGGTCCCGCCGGTTCCAGGTCGAGGAGGTGCCGGAGCGTCTCGGGCTGCCCCTTCTTGGGGCGCAGCCGCAGCAGCAGCCGGGGGCGGGCGCCGGCGGGCACCGTCAGGTGGACGTTCCAGGTGATCCGGCCCGAGGCGTCCACCGTGCAGTCGGCGCGGGGCCGCTCGACGGGCGGGGTGAGCCGGGGCAGTCCCGCGGGCCGGGCCGGCTCGGCGGGCGGGGCGTGTTCCGTCGTCGTCATCGGCCTGTCTTCCGTACGGTTCTGAGGGCCGCGCCGGCCATGACGCGGGCACTGTCCTTGGCCGCGTAACCGCCGCTGATCAGCGCGCTGACCGGGCGGCGCGCCGACGAGGAGGCCGGTCCCCCGCCCCGGCGCGCCGCGGCGAGGTCGTCGAGCAGCCGCTCGGCCTGGGCGACGACGGGGCCAGGGGCGTAGCGCCGGGAGTTCTCCAGGGCCGCGCGGCCCATCCGGCGGCGGCGTTCGTCGTCGCCGGTGAGCGCGAGCAGCGCGGCGGCCAGGGCGTCCCGGTCGCCGACCGGCACCAGCGTTCCGTCGACGCCGTCCCGGATGATCTCGGCGGGGCCGTAGGGGCAGTCCGTGGCGACGACGGGCAGTCCGCAGCGCATCGCCTCGACGATCGTCATGCCGAACGGTTCGAAGTTGGAGGCCATCACGCCTATGGAGCCCTTGACCCACTCGGCCTCCATTGGGGTGGCGGAGCCCATCAGGAAAACGTTGTCGTGCAGACCGAGGCCGTCGATGAGGCCGCGCAGCCGCGCCTGTTCCTCGCCGCCGCCGTAGACGCGCAGCCGCCAGTCGGGGTGGCGGGCCGCCACCTGCGCGAACGCCTCGATGATCAGGTCGTACCGCTTGACCGGGACGAGCCGGCCCGCGGCGACCACGACGCGGGCGTCGCCGTCGGACGGCGGCAGGGTCGGATCGGGGACGCTGTTGGGCAGCGCCTCCACCCGTACCCCCGGCAGCCGCATCTTGCGCCGGTAGGCGTCGGCATCGGCCTCGGTGACGGTGGTCAGCGCGTCGAGCCGGGGGTAGGCGCGGCGCAGGACCTTGCGCAGCCGGGGGGAGTGGTTGTCCAGGGTCAGGTGCTCCTGCCCGATCCGCAGGGTGCGTTCGGGGGCCTGGAGCGCGATATGGACGTTGAGCCCGGGGCGGGTGCCGATCACGGCGTCGGAGTCCAGCTCCGCCAGGCACGCGCCTATTCGCTCGTCGGTCAGGGCGCTGTACTGCCCGTAGCGGTACTCCGAGGACGGGTAGACCTTCGCGGGGCGCGAGAAGGCCGGGTGGTCCTGCTCGACGCGGAGGTCGACCAGGGGACGCAGGGTGACCCGTGGGTCCGGCGTGAGGTTCGGGTCCTCGCGGTGCCGGAACACGGAGATGATCTCCACCTCGTGCCGGTCGGCGAGCGAACGGGCCAGGTTGTACGTGGTCGTGATGGTCCCCCCGATCCCGTAGGCGTTGTGAATGAGTAAAGAGATCTTCATACGAACGAAGACCGCCATAACGGGATACCGGTTGTCTGCGTTGCCGCTTCGTTTGCCAGCCGTTTGCTTACCGTGACGCGGCCGGACACCCGCGCGCCGGGTGGCGCCGGGCGCCGTCGTCGGACGGCCCGGGCGCCGTCGTCGGACGGCCCGGGCGCCGTCGTCGGACGGCCCGGGCGCCGGGAAGCGTCCTCGGCGGGGCCGCCGGATACTGGAGGGGAGGAGGTGCGTCATGCGCAAAATAGCCGACTGCCGGGACTTCCCGAGCGAGACACAGTGCTCGCTCGCCATCACCGGTGAGGAGAACGAGGTGGTCCGCGCCGCCAGTGAGCACGCCGTCTCCGTGCACGGCCACGAGGACAACCCCGAGCTGCGGCAGCAGATCCGGGCGGCGCTGAAGGACGAGATCCCCCAGCACGCCTGACCCGGACCGGCCCCGCCCCCGTCCACAGCACATCCCCGATCCCGGGGCCCGCGGTCAGCTCGACGGAGCGGCCGTGGGCCTCGCCCCTACGTGGAACACCGACCCGAACGGGTCGGTGATCTCCGCCATCCGCGCGTACAGGGTGTCCTCGGCGCCCTCCGAGGTGCCTCCCGCCGCCACCGCTCGCCGCACAGCGCCGTCCGCGTCCGCGACCTCGAAGAGGGTCCCCCAGGCGGCGTCCGGCGCGTCGGGAACGCCCAGGATCCCGCCGATCTCATGGCCGTCGGGTCGGCGCAGGAAGGTGAAGTCCGCGTCGGCCATGTCCTCGTTCCCGTCCAGGGTGAAGTCGAAGACCTTCGTGTAGAACTCCCGTACGGGGGCGGGGTCCGGCGTCGTCAGGTCGTTGCGCAGCAGGCTCCCCGGCTCGTTGACGAGTTCGCAGCCGGGCAGCGCGCCGCCCTGCCAGAGGCCGAACGCGGCGCCGCCCGGATCGACCGCGAGGGCGGCCCTGCCCTGCTCCCCCTTGTCCAGCGGGCCCTCGGTTAGGGTGCCGCCCGCCGCCGTGACACGTCGCGCGGTGGCGTCACAGTCGTCGGTGGCGAGGTGGACGCGCCAGAGGGCCGGCCCGGGCGACGCCGGTGCGGGGACCGGGCGGAGCCCCGCGACCCGGCTGCCGCGCAGCAGGGCGAGGACGTATCCTCCGGCGCCCGGCGCGCTGAACTCCCAGCCGAACACGGCTCCGTAGAACGCCTCGGCCGCCTCGATGTCCGGGACGTCCAGGTCGATCCACGTCGGGGTGCCGAGCGGCTGGTTGGTCGTGACCTGGCTCATGATGGGCTCCTTCTGCCGTTCTTCGATGAGCTGCGCGTAGTGGCTGTGCGTCGATGGGCTGTGCGTCTTCGACGGGCTGCGCGTTCGACGCTAAATCGGGTACAGGCCAGGTCGTGTCCTATATCCCGCCCCAGGGGTGTCGCGCCCCGGGGACCGGCCGACCCGCCCGGATCGGGTGGGATCCACCGGATCCGGCCGACCGCTGTCGGTGGGGCCTCGTAGAATCGGCGGATGAGCGCTCCCGATTCCGCCACCGTTCCCGAGACCGGCACCGAGACCCGCCCGGGGGCCGATCCCACAACGGATCCGGGGACCGATCCGGGGGCCGGCGCGGGCACCGGCCCCGGGGCGGGTGAGGCGCTGGAGGTGCTGCGCCGCGTCTTCGGTTACGACTCGTTCCGCGGGAGCCAGCAGGAGATCATCGAGCATGTGGTCTCCGGCGGCGACGCGCTGGTCCTCATGCCGACCGGTGGCGGCAAGTCGCTCTGCTACCAGATCCCGGCCCTCGTACGGAAGGGCGTCGGGGTCGTCGTGTCCCCGCTGATCGCGCTCATGCAGGACCAGGTCGACGCGCTGCGGGCGCTCGGCGTGCGGGCCGGGTTCCTCAACTCCACCCAGGACTTCGACGAACGGCGCCTCGTGGAGGCCGAGTTCCTCGCCGGTGAGCTGGATCTGCTCTATCTCGCGCCGGAGCGGCTGCGGGTCGAGGCGACGGTACGGCTGCTGGAGCGCGGCACGATCTCCCTCTTCGCCATCGACGAGGCGCACTGCGTCGCCCAGTGGGGCCACGACTTCCGCCCCGACTACCTCGCCCTCTCCTCGCTCCACGAACGCTGGCCCGATGTGCCCAGGATCGCGCTGACCGCGACCGCCACGGAGGCCACGCACACGGAGATCGCCTCCCGGCTGAAGCTCCAGGACGCCCGGCACTTCGTCGCGAGCTTCGACCGGCCCAACATCCAGTACCGCATCGCGCCGAAGAACGACCCCAAGCGCCAGCTCCTCCAGCTTCTGCGCGCCGAGCACGAGGGCGACGCGGGGATCGTCTACTGCCTCTCGCGGGCGTCGGTCGAGAAGACCGCCGAGTTCCTGGTGAAGAACGGGGTCGCGGCCCTGCCGTACCACGCGGGGCTCGACACCCGTACGCGGGCGGAGAACCAGTCGCGCTTCCTGCGGGAGGAGGGACTGGTGATGGTGGCGACGATCGCCTTCGGGATGGGCATCGACAAGCCGGACGTGCGCTTCGTCGCCCATCTCGACCTGCCGAAGTCCGTGGAGGGGTACTACCAGGAGACCGGGCGCGCCGGGCGTGACGGGCTGCCGTCCACGGCGTGGCTCGCGTACGGGCTCCAGGACGTGGTCCAGCAGCGGAAGATGATCGAGACCTCGGAGGGCGACGAGGCGCACCGGCGGCGCCTCGGTGCCCATGTGGACGCGATGCTGGCGCTGTGCGAGACGGTCGAGTGCCGCCGGGTGCAGCTTCTCGCGTACTTCGGGCAGAAGAGCACCGCGTGCGGCAACTGCGACACATGTCTGACGCCCACGGAGTCCTGGGACGGTACGGTCCCGGCGCAGAAGCTGCTGTCGACGGTCGTCCGGCTGAAGCGCGAGCGCAACCAGAAGTTCGGCGCCGGGCAGATCACCGACATCCTGCTGGGCAAGAAGACCGCCAAGGTCATCCAGTTCGACCATGACGCGCTGAGCGTCTTCGGTATCGGTACGGAGCTGCGCGAGGCCGAATGGCGCGGGGTGGCACGGCAGTTGCTGGCGCAGGGGCTGATCGCCGTGGAGGGCGACTACGGGACGCTGGTGCTGACGGAGGAGAGCGGCGAGGTGCTGGGCGGCCGGCGGCCGGTCATGCTGCGGCGCGAGCCCGAGAAGGCGGCGCGGCCCGCACGGGCGGAGAAGTCGTCCAAGCAGCGTTCCGCGCCGGTGGATCTGCCGGAGGAGGCCGTGCCGGTCTTCGAGTCGCTGCGCGCCTGGCGGGCTGCCTCGGCGAAGGAGCAGGGCGTGCCCGCGTATGTCATCTTCCATGACGCGACGCTGCGCGAGATCGCGCTCCTGGCGCCGTCGACGCTGGCGGAGCTGGGCACGGTGACCGGGGTCGGCGAGAACAAGCTGGCGAAGTACGGGGAGCAGATCCTGGAGACGCTGGGTACGGCGTGAGCCACCGGTCCGTACCCCGGCAGGCGGCTCAGGAGCCGGTGTCGAGCCGCAGGTTCCAGCGGCCCGGCGTGCCGGTCAGGGTGACCGTCGAGAGGGGGCGGACGTCCACGTACCAGTAGGTACGGGGCGGTGCGTTCAGCGCGTAGACCAGCGCCGCCCGTACGACGGCCGGTTCGGCGACCGCGACGATCGCCGCGACGTCCTCGGCCGGGCGGGTGTCCAGCCAGCCGCCTATCCGCGAGATGAAGGTGAGCAGCGGCTCGCCGCCGTGCGGGGCGCCGCGCGGGTCGGCGAGCCAGGCATCGACACCGGCCGGTTCGCGGGCCATCACCTCGGCGAGGGTGTAGCCGCGCCAGCGCCCCATGTCGCAGTCGCGCAGGGCCGGTTGGGCGAGCGGCGCGAAGCCGAGGGCGTCGCCGGTGGCGCGGCTGCGCGGGGTGGGTGAGCAGTAGCGGAGGTCGGCGGCGGCGAGCGGGATGAGGGTGTGGGCGACGCGCTGCATCTCGTGCCAGCCGGCCCGGTCGAGGGGGCGGTCGTCCTCGAAGCGCTCGTCGTGGAGGTCCGTGCTGCGCGCCGCGGCGACCAAGGTGACCCGAACACTCATGGCCGCGATCGTGGAGCGGAAAGCGGTACCGGTCAAGGGGTATCAGCCCGGCATCGGGAGAGGGTGCTCCCCCGTTCCCGCCCTGTCACACGCCTGTCACGCGCCGGTCGTCCACGGGTTCGCGCGCCCCCGGTGGGCTCAGGCGCGGCCGAGTGTCTCGTCGCAGGCGGTACGGAGCCGGCGTACCCCCTCGGTGATCTCGGCGGCGCCGGCCGGCGCCGCGAAGCTCAGCCGCAGGTGCGGGGCGGGCGGTTCGGCGCCGAAGTACGGGCGGCCCGGCGCGACCGCGACGCCCGCGCGCAGGGCCGCGGCGACGACAGCGGCCTCGTCGGCGCCGTCCGGGAGGCGGAGCCAGAGGTGGTAGCCGCCGGCCGGGACGTGCGCCAGGCCCAGTTCGGGCAGGGTGGTGCGCAGTGCGGCGGTCAGGGTGTCCCTGCGGGTCTTCAACTCGGTGGCCACGGTGCGGAGCAGCCGGGGCCAGGCGGCGGAGCCCACCAGCTCCAGGGCGGCTTCCTGGAGCGGGCGCGGTACGAAGAAGGTGTCCACGACATGGATGGCGCGCAGCCGTTCCAGGACGGGCCCCCGCGCCGCCAGGGCGCCGACGCGCAGGCTCGGCGAGGTCACCTTGGTGAGCGAGCAGGCATGGACGACGACGCCGTCGGGGTCGTCGGCGGCGAGCGGCGGGGGCAGCGGGCCCGCGTCCGCGTGCGCCATCCGGCGCGCGAAGTCGTCCTCGATCACGAAGGCCCCGGCCTCCCGGGCGATCCGCAGCACCTCGGGCCTGCGCTCCGGCGCGAGCACGGCGCCGGTCGGGTTCTGAAAGTGCGGCTGGCAGACGAAGACCTTGGCGCCGCTGGCCCGGAAGGCGGCGGCGAGCAGGTCGGTCCTCACCCCGTCCGGATCGACCGGTACGGGGACGGGGCGCAGCCCGGCGGCGCGGGCGATCGCCAGCATCCCGGGGTAGGTGGGCGACTCCACGAGGACGGGGGCGCCGGGCGGGGCGAGCGCGCGCAGCGCGGTGGTGAGCGCGCTCTGGCCGCCCGCCGTGACCAGGATCTCGGCGGCGGTGCTGGTCGGCGCGACGGCCCGGGCGAACCATTCGCGCAGTTCGGGCAGTCCGTCGACGGGCGGCCGGCCCCAGACGCCGGGGCGGCGGCCCGCGCGGGCGAGGGCGGCGGCCATCGCGGCCTCGGGCTGGAGCGTGGGGTGCAGATAGCCGCCGGTCAGCTCGATGACACCGGGCGGCGGCACGGCGAGGGTGATCAGGACGCCGGAGGCGTCGACGGCGCGCGGTACGCCGCCGGCCGGGGTGTCCGCGCTGAGGGTGACCTCCTGCCAGGAGGTGTCGCCGGTCCTGGCCGGAGCGGGGCGCTCGGGGGCGCGGAAGGCTCCGGCGCCGGGGCGGGTGACGACCAGGCCCTCGGCGGTGAGCCGGGCGAGGGCGCGGGAGACGGTCACAGGCGAGACCCGGTAGCGCTCGATCAGCTCTCGGCTCGACGGCAGCTTTCCGCCCGGTGAGTAGCGGTTCAGCTCCTGTTTCAGGGAATGTGCCAGCTCGGCCACGCTGCTACGCTCATGCATGACAGCAGAGAATAGCGCTACCCGACGTACCGCGATAGCGGTCGCCACCGGCTCCCCGCCGCGCACCGGCCCGCGCACCGTTCCGCGTACCGAGCGGGGCACCCTCCTCGCCGGGCTGGGCGTCGTCGCCTTCTCCCTCACCTTCCCGTCCACCGTGTGGGGCCTGGAGAGCTTCGGCCCCTGGTCCCTGGTGGCCGTCCGCAGCGTGCTCGCCGCGCTCCTCGCGGGCGGCTGTCTGCTGGCGCTGCGCGTCCCGGTCCCCGCGCGCCGCCACCGGGGCGGGCTCGCGGTGGTCGTCCTCGGGGTCGTGGCCGGGTTCCCCCTCCTCACGACGCTCGCGCTGGAGACCTCCACCACCTCGCACGCGGCCGTGGTGGTGGGGCTGCTGCCGCTCACCACGGCCGCCTTCTCGGTGGTCCGCAGGGGCAGCCGGCCCTCCCGTACGTTCTGGGTGGCGGCGGTCGCCGGGGCGGCCGTGGTGATCGCCTTCACGGTCCAGCAGAGCGGTGGCTCGCTGTCCACGGGCGATCTGTATCTCTTCGGCGCGCTGCTGGTGTGCGCGGCGGGCTACACGGAGGGCGGCAGGCTGGCCCGGGAGATGCCGGGCTGGCAGGTGATCGGCTGGGCGCTGATCGGCGCGCTGCCGCTCTCGCTGGCGGGCGGCGCGGTGGCGCTGTCGTACGAGCCGGTGCGGCTGACGGCGCACGGGGTGATCGGCGTGGTCTGGGTGGCGCTGGTCTCCACCTTCTTCGGGATGTACGTCTGGTACCGGGGCATGGCGGCGATCGGGATCGCGCGGGCCAGTCAGCTCCAGCTCGCGCAGCCGGTGCTGACACTTCTCTGGTCGGTGCTACTGCTCGGTGAACACCTCTCCCCCGCGGCGCCGGTGGCGGCCGTGGCGGTGCTGGTCTGCATCGCGGTGACGCAGCGCTCCGCCCGGCCGGCACCCGGCGCCGCGGCCTCACTTCATGAGCGCTGACCGCTTGCCGTAATGGTCCGTCACCACCCGCGTCATCGCACCGATCGGATCGGCGCCGACCTCCTTCGCGGAGAAGTAGCAGTGGCCCCGTACCCCCGCGAAGTCCTTCGCCAGCGTGAGATGGCGGGACAGCTCGGCGGGGTCCTGCCAGGCGGCGGGCTGGGCCGGGTCGCCCGCCTTGTACAGGGCCTCACCGATGTAGAGGTCGACGCCCGTCCCCCGTACGGTCGCGTCCCACCAGCGCACCAGCTTCGCGTAGTCGGCGGCGGCGTAGCCGATGTTCCAGTAGAGCTGCGGGACGATGTAGTCGATCCAGCCCTTGCGGACCCACCCCCGCGTGTCGGCGTGCAGATCGTCGTACGTCTGCACCCCCGCCCTGGTGTCGGAGCCGAGCCGGTCGGTGGCGGCGTTGCGCCAGACCCCGAAGGGGCTGATCCCGAAGCGCACGTTCTTCTTGGTCTTCTTGATCCGCTCGGCCGTCTCGCGCACCAGCCGGTCGGTGTTGTCGCGCCGCCAGGCCGCCTTGTCGGGGAAGTCCGCCCCGTACCGCTCGTAGGCCGCGTCGTCCTCGAAGACCTGTCCGGCCACCGGGTACGGATAGAAGTAGTCGTCCCAGTGCACGGCGTCGATGTCGTACCGCTCGACGGCGTCCATCATGGCGTCCTGGACGAACTTCCGGACCTCCGGCAGGCCCGGGTTGTAGTAGAGCTTCCCGCCGTACGGCAGGACCCAGCCGGGGTGGACCCGGGCGGGGTGCTTCGCGCTCAGCCGGGTGGGGTCGGTGTGGTTGGCGACGCGGTACGGGTTGAACCAGGCGTGCAGTTCGAGGCCGCGCGCGTGGGCCTCCCGTACCGCCGTGCCCAGCGGGTCCCAGCCGGGGTCCTTGCCCTGCGTGCCGGTCAGGTACTGCGACCAGGGCTCGTACGGCGAGGGCCACAGCGCGTCGGCCGTGGGCCTGACCTGGAAGACGACGGCGTTGAGTTTGCGGGCCGCCGCCGTGTCGAGGTGCTGGAGCAGTTCGGTCCGCTGGCGGTCGGCCGAGAGCCCGGGCTTCGAGGGCCAGTCGCGGTTGGCGACGCTTGCCACCCACATGCCGCGCAGCGCGGGGTGCGGGGCGTGGTGCCCGGCGGCTCCCTGCCCCGGCACGGCCACGGTGGCGAGAGCCGTGTCCCCCGCGGTCAGCAGGGAGGCAGCCACCCCGGCCGCGGCGGCCACGAACCCGCGCCGTCCGAGGGGCCCCGTACCCGGCCGCCGGTCCTGCCCTGTCAGGCCGTCCCTCATGCCGCCCCTCGTGCCCTCCCTCAGGGCGTCCTGTCCCGTCGTACCGTCGCCCGCCGTACCGTGTCCCGACTCGTCGTGTCCCATACGCCGTCCCTCGCCCTGTCGTCCTGTCGTACCCGGCCCTCGACCGCACCCCCACGGAGATGAGCGGTGCGGTCACCCGCCGAGCATGCCCGCCCCGGGCCGTCACGCGCATCCGCTGCCGGAGTAACGTCCTGTTCCCGGGGCAGGCGCCGGAATCACACGGGGGACCTGCACGGACACGGACCGGAGAAAGGCACGATGTGACCGACACCCTGACCGATATCGCCCGCGTCGGAGTGGTGGGCTGCGGCCAGATGGGCGCAGGCATCGCGGAGGTCGCCGCGCGCAGCGGCCTGGAGGTCATGGTCGCCGAGACCACCGGCGAGGCGCTGGAGATCGGCCGGACCCGGCTGCAGAACTCACTGGCGAAGGCCGCGGAACGCGGCAAGATCAGCGAGGAGGAGCGCGACGCGGCACTCGGCAGGCTGAGCTTCACCACGGATCTCGGGGAGTTCGCCGACCGCGATCTCGTCATCGAGGCCGTCGTCGAGAACGAGCAGGTCAAGACGGAGATCTTCCAGGTGCTCGACCAGGTGGTGACGCGTCCCGACGCGATCCTGGCCTCCAACACCTCCTCCATCCCGCTGGTCAAGCTGGCCGTCGCGACCTCGCGCCCCGACCAGGTGATCGGAATCCACTTCTTCAACCCGGCCCCCGTGCAGCAGCTCGTCGAGCTGATCCCCGCGCTGACGACCTCCGAGGAGACGATCCGGCGCGCCGAGGCCGTCGTCGAGGGCGTCCTGGGCAAGCACGCGATCCGCGCGCAGGACCGCTCGGGCTTCGTGGTGAACGCGCTGCTCATTCCGTATCTGCTCGCCGCGATCCGGATGTTCGAGTCGGGCATCGCGAGCCGCGAGGACATCGACAACGGGATGGAGATGGGCTGCGCCCATCCGATGGGCCCGCTGAAGCTCGCCGATCTGATCGGTCTGGACACCGTGGCGTCGGTCGCGGACTCGATGTACGCCGAGTACAAGGAGCCGTTGTACGCGGCGTCCCCGCTGCTCCAGCGGATGGTGGACGCGGGGCGGCTGGGCCGTAAGACGGGTGCGGGCTTCTACTCGTACACCTGATTCACACGGAGTGTGCGAAGGGTGCGCGCATATGACTCCCGTACACCCTGATGCCCGCCGCCCAGGGGGAGTTGACTCGATTCCGCTTAGCCAGTACCCGCCGTGGCTGGGCAACCGAATCGTGGAACCACTCTCCCGAACAGGAGCGGAAATCGTGACCACCGAATCCGACCATTCCGTGGTCGGCCAGGAGCGCGCGGAGTTACGTCGCAGCCTTGACGTCGGCCTTGCCAGGACCGAGGGCAGGATGGCACTTCTGGCCCACCGCAACGACCAGACCGACAAGGATGTGGCCGATCTGGCCGCGCGCGTGGCCGCTCTGGAACACTCCAGGTGGCCGCTGCCCGCCGTGGCGGCGCTCTGCTCACTCGGAGCACTCGCGGTGGCGGTCTGGCAGACCCTGGGGCGCTAAGCAGGCGCTAGCGGGTCCCTGGCCCCTGACTGGACCGGAACCTCACTGGCCCAGCCTCAAGTGGTGGAGCATCAGCAGCCCGGCCGTCATGTTGGCGGCCGGGATCTCGCCGCGGGCGATCATGTCCGGCACCAGCTTGAGCGGCACCCACTCCCGGCGCGAGGACTCGAAGTCGTCCTCCGGATGACCGATGTACGTCGCGTCCTCCGCCCAGTACATGTGGTGCCGCGCGTCGCTGAGCCCGTTGGAGGGCTCGACGGTCAGGAGATGCCGGAGAGGTCCCGGGCGCCAGCCGGTCTCCTCCTCCATCTCCCGCGCCGCCGCGGTCTCGATGTCCTCGCCGTCCTCGACGACTCCCGCCGCGAGTTCCCAGCCCCAGCTGTCCGTGATGAAGCGGTGCCTCCAGAGCATCAGCACCTCGTTGGCGGAGTTGACCACGGTCGCCACCGCGACCGGGCGGAGCCGGATGAGGAAGTGGTCCAGATGCCGGCCGTCGGGGAGTTTGACGTCGGCGAGATTGACCCGGAACCACCGATTCTCGTACACCGTCTGCTCGTTTAACTTCGTCCACTGCACGTTTCTGCCACCTTCCGACAAGTTGATGGCAATATCGCAGCAGCGCCGCCCGCCCCGGGGAAAGCGCGGGGGGCTCACCAGGGGGCTCACAGAGGAACGCGCAGCGCCCCTGCGATCAGTTCCGCGGTGTCCTCGGCTTCGGAAGAGCCGCTGGCCACAAGCTGTTCGCGTACCTGGCGCAAGCGGTCGCGCAGCCGCTGGGACTCCATTCCTCTGGCCCGCTCCGCCATTTCGGCCGCTGTTCTCGCGGCCCGGTCGGCCTCGCCCTGCCGCAGTTCGATATGGCTGAGCATCGCGAGCCGGTGGACCCGGCCGCGGTCGTGCGCCGGTGTGTCCACGGCCGCCGTCGCATGCACCCGCGCGGCGGCGAGCTCCCCCAGACTGAGGAGCGCCTCAGCCACCTGTACGTTGACCAGGCCCGGCTGGACGTAGCCCGTCTCGTCCGGTTCGTGCCCCGGACTGATGCGCTCCGCCTCGGACTCCGCCCGCCGGATGCAGCCGAGCGCCGCGCCCGCGTCACCCAGATGCGCGTACGACTTGGCCTGCATCGCGTAGAGATCGGCGGCGAGCGCGGGAGTGATCTGGCGCCCGGCGGTCCGCAGCGCCGCCTCCGCGAACGCCACCGCCTGGCGGTACTCCCCCATGAACAGCGACTGGTTGACGAGCAGCGCGATCACATACGCGCCGAGCCCCCGGTCGCCGCTGGCCTTGGCCAGCCGCAGCGCCTGGTGGAAGTAGCGCTGCGCCAGGCCGTGGGCGTCGGAGTCGTACGCGCAGATGCCGGCCACCGCGACCAGCCCGCCGGTGGCCCGGTGGAGCTGGCGCCCCAGGGCGTCGCTGTAACCGCCGCGCAGCAGCGGCGCGGTCTCGGCGTTGAGGAAGCGGACGATCCTGGCCCGGGTCGCGACACCGCCCGCCCGCCGGTACATCAGCTCGTAGTGCGCACGGGCGGACCGCAGCAGCTTGATGTCGGCGGGACCGACCTTCGTACCGCCAGCGCGGGACACGTCGGAGTCCTCCGGCGGGTTCTCCCACTCCCAGACGGGCATCACGGCGGGCGTTCCGGTGACGGCGGGGGCGCCCACTATGTGCGGGCGCTGCTGCTCGTCACTGCGCCACAGCGCGGCGGCGCGCTCCACGAAGCCGGAGAGCGGGGTGGCGTGCGGTGCGGGAGACTCCCCCGCCACGCCGAACCCGATGTCGTCCAGGGTGAGCGGTCTGCGCAGCCGGTCGCTGAGCACCGAGCAGATCAGGTCGGGCACCTGGCCACGTGGACGCTGGCCCTTCAGCCAGCGGGACACGGCGGTGTGTTCGTACCGCAGCGCGAGGCCCCTCGCGCGGCCCGCCTGGTTGACGCGGGCGGCGAGGCCGGCATGGGAGATGCCCGCCTCGTCGAGCAGGGAATCGAGCAGAGTGTTGGGCTGCATGTGCCCCTCCGGAGACTCGGCCGTTCCAGCCTAGACGAAATAAATCCGAACTCCCGCCTGCGGGAGGCCCCGAGAGGGACGGGTGACGCTCCTTCGGATGTGCTCGTCCGGACGGAACGGGAAACGCACGGGGTGTGAACGGAGTGCCCGGATTCGCACCGTGTGCGCTCTGCCGCCGGGCGGGCGGGGCGGGTTGACTGAGTGTCCTCATCAAGGAGGCGGCCGGGCCGTCGGCTCCCCCTCGTCAAGTGCGGCGGCCCGCAACCGTGTCGTCCGTCCCGCCGACCTGCCCGACACTCCACGGCGGGACGGACGACACGGACACCGCGCCGGTGGTTCCCTCACACCATGGGCGAGGTGCTCCCGCGGTGGGAGACGAGTCCGGTCGACGAGTCCGGTCACGGACGGCAGCGACTAGGGACGGGAAGGAGCCGGACGGGTACGGCGCAGCGCCGGGTCACCGGACTGCGTCGGCACCCGTGTGCGTTCCTCCAGTACGGCGCGACAGCCCGGCGGCGCCTGGCCGTTGACCGGTGGCGGCTCCTGCGGTGGGGGCGCGGTGTCAGGTCCGGGCAGCGGGTCCGGGGGGAGGAGACCGTCGGGCGCGCGCGGCCCGTCGGTGCCCCTTCGGTCCGGAGCGGCCAGCTCCACGCCGGTCCGGTCCGCCCCGCTCCGGTCGGCCCCGGAGTGGTCGGCGGGCCCCGACTGCCGTCCGGTCGTCGCGCACGGGGAGCCGTCCACGCGGTCGTTGCGCAGCACCAGCAGCGCCATGTCGTCGGTGATCCGCCCGCCGGTGTGCCGCAGCAGCGCCGCGTGCACCTGCCGTACCACCGCCGCGGGCGACAGCGTGGTGGACGAAGCCGCCTCCGCCAGCGCCTCCTTGAGGCCGAAGAAACGCCCCTTCGCGTCCCGCGCGTCCTCCGCGCCGTCGGTGTGCAGGAACAGCGCCTCGCCCGGCAGCAGCCGTCCGCACCGGTACGGGGTGAGTTCCGCCGGCAGCGGTACGGCTCCCAGTGGCGGCAACGGCTCCCCGCAGGCGAGCGGTTCCGCGCCGGCGCCGAGCCGGTAGGGCCAGGGATGGCCGCAGTTGAGCGCGCGGATCTCCGCGTCGGGGCCGATCTCCAGCAGCAGGACGGTGACGAACTCCTCCGCGGCGTCCGCCGCGTCCGCCGCCGCCATCCGGTGGGCGGCCCGGCACGCCTCGGCGACCTCGGCCGCGCTCGCGCTCGCCTCCTCCGTGGCGGCGGCCGCTTCCGCGAGCAGGGCCACCCGGAGCGCCGCCTCGCAGTCCGGCTCCCGCCGCGCCAGCTCCCGCAGATGGCGCTGGTGGGCCCGGTCGAGTCTGCGCAGGACACCGTCGAGCCCGCTCTCGTCGTGGGCGGCCTCGCGGAAGCTGCCGAGGACGGCGGCCACCGCCCCGATGGCGGGCAGCCCGTGGCCCCGAACGTCCCCGATGACCACGCGCACCCCGTGGGTGGTCGCCATCACCTCGTACAGGTCACCGCCCACGTCGGCGCCGCGCGAGGCGGAGAGCTGGCGGGCGTGGAGCGCGAGCCCGTCGAGCCGGGACGGCAGCGGGCGCAGCAGGACCTCCTGCGCGGCGCGCGCCACGGCGCGTACCTGGAGCAGTTCCCGGGCGGCGCGGCGCCGTACCCGCATGACGAGGTAGGCCATCACCAGGACGAAGGCCACGCAGGTCACGATGCGTGGCAGGAGCGTGTCGCGCTCCGAGGGCGGGCGTGTCAGCTCCCAGGTGATCACCAGCGCGAGCAGACCGCCGGGGATCGCGCACTCCACGAAACCCCAGGAGGCTGTCTCCTCCTCGGTCGTCTGCTTTTCTGCACTGGTCCGATTCATACGTCGGCCCCCCTCGGCCGTCCGGCCACTCAGCCGTTGGGCGTACGTCGACCGTCGCGGCCGGATCGATTGTGTCGATCACCGGCCGCCGATGGCGCGACCCGCCGAGGGTTCTCACTCAAATGAGTGAGGGGCGCGTCCGGAGACCCGGACGCGCCCCTCAGGGGCTTCACGATCTGTCGAACGAATGGCCGAAAGACCCTTCGCGACAGGCGGTTACGCTCCCCGCAGTACCGCCCCGGTCCGCTCGGCGGCGAGCGCGACGGCCGCGTCACGGGCCGCCGTGGCCTCCTCGACCGTCAGCGTGCGGTCGGTGGCGCGGAAGCGCAGGGCGTACGCGAGGGACTTGTTCCCCGCGCCGACCTGCTCGCCGGAGAAGACGTCGAACAGCCGCAGCGACTCCAGGAGCTCCCCCGCGCCCTCGTGCAGCGCCCGCTCCACGTCACCGGCGGGCACGTCGTCCGCGACGACCAGCGCCACGTCCTGGGTGGCCACCGGGTAGGCGGAGATGCGCGGCGCCCGGAGCGCGCCGGTGCCCGCGCGCTCCAGCAGGTCCAGCTCGATCTCCATGGCGCTGGTGCGCTCCGGCAGTCCGAGCGCCTTGACGACGCGCGGGTGCAGCTCACCGGCGTGGCCGACGAGCGTCTCCGTGCCGTCCACGGTCGCGAACAGCGCGGCGCAGCGGCCGGGGTGCCACGGCTCGTGGCGGTCGGCCCGTACGGCCAGCTCGACGCCGGCCTCCCGGGCGACGGTACGGGCCGCCTCGACGGCGTCCGCCCAGTTCGCCCGGGTGCCCTTGCCCCACCAGCCGGCCTGCTCGCGCGCGCCGGACAGGACGACCGCGACGTGGCGCGGCTGGCGCGGCAGCGCGGCGTCGAGGGAGGCGATCTCCTCGTCGGTGGGCCGCCGGTCGACGGGCAGCCGTACGGGTACGGTCTCCTCGCCGGTCGGCCGGAAGACCAGCCCGGTCTCGAAGAGCGCGAGGTCGTGCGAGCCCCGGCCGTCGTTGCGGCGCAGCGCGGTGAGGAGTCCGGGCAGCAGCGTGGTGCGCAGCGCGGGCTCCTCGTCGGAGAGCGGGTTGACGAGGGTGACCGTACGGCGCCGGTCGTCGTCGGCCGGGAGGCCGAACGCGTCGAGGACGGCCTCGCCGGTGAACGGGTAGTTCAGCGCCTCGACATAGCCGGCGCCGGCCAGGGCGCGGCCGACGCGGCGGTGCAGCCGCTGCCGCTCGGTGAGCCCGCGGCCGGACGGCGGGGTCGGCAGCGTGGAGGGCAGGTTCTCGTACCCCTCCAGGCGGATGACCTCCTCGGCGAGGTCGTTGGGCTCGCCGAGGTCGGGGCGCCAGGACGGGACGGTGACGATCAGCTCGTCCTGCCCGTACACGTCGCAGCCGACCTGCTGGAGGCGTCGTACGACGGTCTCCCGGCCGTAGCCGACACCCGCGACGCGGTCGGGGTGGTCGGCGGGCATGGTGATGGTGTGCGGCGCGGAGGGCGCGACGACCTCGGTGACGCCGGCCTCGGCGGAGCCGCCCGCGAGGAGGACCAGCAGGTCGACGGTGCGCTGCGCGGCGGCGGCGGTGGCCTCCGGGTCGACGCCGCGCTCGAAGCGCTTGGACGCCTCGGAGGGCAGCTTGTGGCGGCGCGCGGTACGGGCGATGGTGATCGCGTCGAAGTGCGCGGCCTCGATGACGACCTCGGTCGTGCCGTGCACGGCGCCGGTCTCGGCGTCGGTGACGACATCGGCGATCTCGGTGTGGGCGCCGCCCATCACACCCGCGAGACCGATCGGCCCGCGGTCGTCGGTGATGACCAGGTCCTGGGCGTCCAGGACGCGCTGCACCCCGTCGAGCGTGGTGATCTTCTCGCCGGCCTCGGCACGGCGCACGCCGATCGGGCCTTCGAGACGGGTCCGGTCGTAGGCGTGCAGCGGCTGGCCCAGCTCCAGCATCACGTAGTTGGTGATGTCGACCGCGAGCGAGATCGGCCGCATCCCGGCCTTCTGGAGGCGGCGGCTGAGCCAGATCGGGGACCGGGCCTCGGGGTCGAGGCCGGTGACCGTACGCGCGGTGAAGCGGTCGCAGCCCATCGGGTCGGCGATCTTCACGGGGTGGCCGTACGCGTTCGGCGCGGGGACGTCGAGCAGCGCCGGGTCGCGCAGCGGCAGGCCGTACGCGGTGGCGGTCTCGCGGGCGACGCCGCGCAGCGAGAGGCAGTAACCGCGGTCGGGGGTGACCGCGATGTCCAGGACCTCGTCCACCAGCTCCAGGAGCGCGATGGCGTCGGTGCCCGGCTCGTACTCCGGCGGCAGCACGATGATGCCGCCCGAGCCGTCATCGCCCATGCCCAGCTCGTCGCCGGAGCAGATCATGCCGTGCGAGGTCCTGCCGTACGTCTTGCGCGCGGCGATCGCGAAGTCGCCCGGGAGGACGGCGCCGGGCAGCACGACCACGACCTTGTCGCCGACGGCGAAGTTACGGGCGCCGCAGACGATCTCCTGCGGTTCGCCGGTGCCGTTGGCGGTGCCGACGTCGACGGTGCAGAAGCGGATGGGCTTCTTGAAGCCCTCCAGCTCCTCGATGGTGAGGACCTTGCCGACGACGAGGGGGCCCTTGAGGCCGCCGCCGAGCTGCTCGACGGTCTCGACCTCCAGACCGGCGGAGACGAGCCGGGCCTGTACGTCACGGCCGGTCTCCGTCGCCGGCAGGTCGACGTACTCCCGCAGCCAGGAAAGCGGGACGCGCATCAGATCTCCATCCCGAACGGCCGGGTGAACCGGACGTCGCCCTCGACCATGTCTCGCATGTCTTCGACGTTGTGGCGGAACATCAGCATCCGTTCGATACCGAACCCGAAGGCGAATCCGCTGTACTTCTTGGGGTCGACGCCGCAGGCGGTGAGCACCTTGGGGTTGACCATGCCGCAGCCGCCCAGCTCGATCCAGCCCTCGCTGCCGCAGGTGCGGCAGGGCCGGTCGGGGTCGCCGACGGAGGCGCCGCGGCAGACGTAGCAGACCATGTCCATCTCGGCGGACGGCTCGGTGAACGGGAAGAAGTTCGGGCGGAGCCGGGTCTTCATGTCCGGGCCGAAGAGCGCCTGCACCATGTGGTCCAGGGTGCCCTTGAGGTCGGCCATGGTCAGGCCCTCGTCGACGGCGAGCAGCTCGATCTGGTGGAAGACCGGGGTGTGCGTGGCGTCCAGCTCGTCGGTGCGGTAGACCCGCCCGGGGCAGACGATGTAGACGGGCGGTTCGCGGTCGATCAGGGCGCGGGCCTGGACCGGCGAGGTGTGCGTACGGAGCACCACACCGGACTCGTCCCCCGTGGTGCCCTCGGGACCGGCGACGAAGAAGGTGTCCTGCATCTGGCGCGCGGGGTGGTCGGGCACGAAGTTGAGGGCGTCGAAGTTGAACCACTCGGCCTCGGCCTCGGGCCCCTCGGCGACCTCGTACCCCATGGCCACGAAGACGTCGGCGACCCGCTCCATGAAGGTGGTGAGCGGGTGGCGGGCGCCGGCCGGGGTGCGGTCGTACGGCAGTGTGACGTCCACCGCCTCCTCGACCAGCACCCGGGCGTCGCGCTCGGCCTCCAGCTCGGTCCCCCGGGCGGCGAGGGCCCGGCCGACGGCGGCGCGGGCCTGGCCCACGCGCTTGCCCGCCTCGGCCTTGGCCTGCGGCGGCAGCGCGCCGATCTCCCGGTTGGCGAGGGAGAGCGGCGAGGTGGACCCGGTGTGCGCGGTCTTCGCGTGGGCGAGCGCGTCGAGGTCACCGGCGGCGGCGAAGGCGGCGAGCGCCTCGTCCCGCAGGCGCTCGATCTGCTCCGGTTTCAGTGCCTCGACCTCGACCGGGTCGTACGACTTGTTGGGTGCGGACATCTCTTCCCGTACTTCCGATTGGCTTGGCGAAACGACCCTGCTCGACAACTGAGGGCGTGAAGGTGCCAAAAGCCGAGTCTAAAGGGTCGTACGAAGGTGAATGGGCCCGCGGGCGGTCCGGCCGGGGTCTCCGGTGCGGTCGGGAGACCGTCAGGAGAGGTAGGCCGGAGCGCCGACGGGCAGGATAAATCGGAACTGCGCGCCGCCGCCGGGGCCGCGGCCGACGCTGATCGTGCCGCCGTGCGCCTCGACGATGCCCTTGACGATGTAGAGGCCCAGTCCCGTCCCGCCGCGTTTGCTGCCCCGCCAGAAGCGGGTGAAGACGCGCTGCATCGACTCCTCGGGGATGCCGGGTCCTTCGTCGCACACGGTGACGGCCGTTCCCTTCTCGCTCTCCGCCGCGTGTTCGATCCGCGCGGGCGCCACCTCGATGGTGACGGTTCCCTCTCCGTGGCGCACCGCGTTTTCCAGCAGGTTGCCGAGCACCTGGTCGATCTTGTCCGGATCCGCCCACAGATCGGGCAGCGGCTGTTCTATCCGTACGAGAAAGCGGTCCGGCGACTGTCCGGAGGCGGTGTGCGACTGGACGTGCCGGCCGACGGCCGCACCGATGTCGACGGGCTGGCGGCGCACCTCCAGGCGGCCCGAGTCGATCCGGGAGATGTCGAGCAGTTCGGCGATCAGCCGGGTGACCCGGTTCGCGTCGGCGTCGACGGTCTCCAGCATCAGCCGCTTCTGGTCGTCGGTGAACCGCTCCCACTTGGCGAGCAGGGTCGCCGTGAACCCCTTGACGGAGGTCAGCGGCGAGCGCAGCTCGTGGGCGACGGTGGCGATCAGCTCGGCATGGCTCAGCTCCGTACGGCGGCGGGCCTCCGTGCCCCGGACACAGATCACCAGCTTGCGGACGGGCCCGGTGGGGTACGCGCGGACGTAGCGGGCGGAGACCAGGACCTCCCGGCCGCCGGGCAGCAGCAGGTTCCGCTCCGGCTGTCCCGTCCGGGTGGCGAGACCGCCGTACGGGTCGGTCAGCGCCCACCAGCGGCGGCCCTTGAGGTCCTCCAGCGGCAGCGCCCGGTCCACGGGGCGGCCGAGGGCGGCGGAGCGGTCGACGGCGGTGATCCGCGCGGCGGCGGCGTTGAAGCAGACGACGCGGCCGGTCTCGTCCGCGACGATCAGCCCGTCGGGGAGGTCGTCGGGGTCCAGCCCCGCTCCGGCCGGGATGCCGGCGTGGCCGTCCGCCGGATCACCGGGGTCCGCCGCGGGCACGCCGCCCGGTTCTCCGGCGCCGGCGCCGAACGCGGCCGGTAAGGCTCCCTGGACCCCTGCGGGTCGGCTCGCCCCGACGGTCATCCCCGCACCCCACCTCTTCCGGGTAGCTCAGTGGGTCCCCGAGCACGCAACACTACTAGCTGACCGTGACCGGGCGGACCCCCTCAGCGCATACCGCGGACGCGCTGGGCACGCGCTGAGGCATAGAGACATACGGCCGCGGCGGTCGCGAGGTTCAAGCTCTCGGCCTTTCCGTGGATCGGCACCCGCACGACGGCGTCCGCGAGCGCGCGGGTCTCGGCCGGCAGCCCCCACGCCTCGTTGCCGAAGACCCAGGCGGTGGGCCCGGCCATGGTGCCCGCGTCCAGCTCGTCGTCGAGGTCGTCCTCGCCCGCCCCGTCGGCGGCCAGGATGCGCACCCCGGCGCCCTGGAGGCCGCGTACCGCCTGCTCCACGGGGACGCCGACGACGACCGGCAGATGGAAGAGCGAGCCGGCCGACGCGCGGACGGACTTGGGGTTGTACAGGTCGACGGAGGCGTCGGTGAGGACGACGGCGTCGGCCCCCGCGGCGTCCGCGCAGCGCAGCACCGTACCGGCGTTGCCGGGGTCGCGGACATGGGCCAGGACGGCGACGAGCCGGGGGCCCGCCGCGAGGACGTCCGCGAACGGCGTGTCCAGGAAGCGGCAGACGCCGAGCAGCCCCTGCGGGGTGACGGTCTGGGAGACCTCGGCGAGGACGGTGTCGGGGGCGAAGTGCACGCGGGCGCCGGTGGCGCGGGCGGCGTCGACGATGTCGGCGTACCGCTCGGCGGCCTCGGCGGTGGTGAACAGCTCGACGAGCGTGGACTCCCCGCCGGCCCCGCGGTGGGCCACCGCCTCACGTACGGCCTGCGGCCCCTCGGCGATGAACCGGCGCTCCTTGCCGCGGAAGGCGCGCTTGGCGAGCCTGCGCGCGGCCGTGACACGGGGGGAACGCGGGGAGATCAGCTCGGGGGTGCCCATGGGCGGCGGCTCGCTTCTCGTCTGGCGGTACGGGAGTACGGGCGGTCTCGTCCGGCGGTACGGGAGTACGGCGGGGCGTACGGGAGTACGGCGGTACGGGGGTGCGTGCGGCCCCGTACGGCGCGGCGGGGTGCGCGGGAGAGGTCCGGGAACACGCCGGACCCGCAGGCGGTGTGCCTGCGGGTCCGGCGGGAAGGGCGCGGGCTTGTGGAGAAGCCGCTCGGCTCTTAGGCCGCGGCCTTCGGGGCGTTGACGTCGCTGGGGAGCGCCTTCTGGGCGACCTCGACCAGCGCGGCGAACGCGTTGGTGTCGTTGACGGCCAGCTCGGCGAGGATCTTGCGGTCCACCTCGACGTTGGCGGCCTTCAGACCCTGGATGAAGCGGTTGTAGGTGATGCCGTTGGCGCGGGCAGCGGCGTTGATCCGCTGGATCCAGAGCTGACGGAAGTCGCCCTTGCGCTTCTTGCGGTCGTTGTAGTTGTAGACGAGGGAGTGGGTGACCTGCTCCTTCGCCTTCCGGTACAGGCGCGAACGCTGGCCGCGGTAACCGCTGGCCGCTTCGAGGATTGCCCGGCGCTTCTTGTGGGCGTTGACTGCCCGCTTGACGCGTGCCACGTGTTGACTCCTTGTAGCGGGGCCGTGGTTGGACTCACACGGCCCGGAAACGAATAGGTCCCGGTCCTGTTGCCGCGCCCCCGGTCACCGGGGGCGGCGACATCACTTGCCGAGAAGCTTCTTGATCTTCTTGGCGTCGCCCGGGGCCATCTCGGCGTTGCCGGTCAGCCGACGCGTCACCCTTGACGACTTGTGCTCGAGCAGGTGGCGCTTGCCGGCCCGCTCGCGCAGCACCTTGCCGGAGCCGGTGATCTTGAAGCGCTTGCTGGCACCGCTGTGCGACTTGTTCTTCGGCATAGCGCCGTTCTCTCCTCGTCAGTGGCGCTCCCAGCCGGTCCGGGATTCTGGACCGGCGCGCGGGAGCGTCAGATCTCTGGTGTGTGGTTCCGAGCGGAGCCGGGGGCCGCCTGGGTGGCGCCCCCACGGATCACACCTCGGAAGATGCCTCGACGGGGGTCTCGGCCGGAGCCTCGACACTCTCGTCGGCCGACTCCTCGGGCGTGTGGCCCTGGCGCTCCGCCTTGCGGGCCGCCTGCGCCTCACGGGCCTCGGCCATGGCCTCGGTCTTCTTCTTGTGCGGACCAAGAACCATGATCATGTTCCGGCCGTCCTGCTTCGGATTCGACTCGATGAAGCCGAGCTCCTCGACGTCGGAAGCCAGTCGCTGGAGCAGTCGGAAGCCCAGTTCCGGACGGGACTGCTCACGACCACGGAACATGATCGTGATCTTGACCTTGTCACCCTGCTTGAGGAACCGGACGACGTGACCCTTCTTGGTGTCATAGTCGTGCGGGTCGATCTTCGGCCGGAGCTTCATCTCCTTGATGACCGTGTGCGCCTGGTTCTTGCGCGCCTCACGGGCCTTCATGGCCGACTCGTACTTGAACTTCCCGTAGTCCATGAGCTTGCACACGGGCGGACGGGCGTTCGCCGCGACCTCGACCAGGTCCAGGTCGTACTCCTGTGCGAGCTCCAGGGCCTTGGCGAGCGGGACAATGCCCACCTGCTCGCCACTGGGACCGACAAGTCGCACTTCGGGAACGCGAATCCGGTCGTTGATGCGGGGCTCGGCGCTGATGGATCCTCCTCGGTAGCACCACACGACTGTCTGGCAGACAGCCGCGTAACGTCTGTTTCAGACCAACCGCGGCGGCACAGCAAAAATGCCCCGGACGGCACACAGGCAGGAGCTCCTCGAATACCGGAGCACCGCCGCGTACGTACCACGGGGCGCATCGGGCGGTTCCATCGTCCGTACGGAACGATGGGCACCACCTGACCGGTGACCCGCCGCCCTCAAGGGGCAGCCAGGTGGGAGATCGGAGCCTCCACTTGTGGGCCGAGCACACAGGTGTCCGGCCGGTCGTTACACAAGGTTAGCACCCCCCGGGGCCTCCCGCTAACCCTGTGTCTCCCCGCCGCTCCTGCATACGGCGCAGTCCCGGCGTGGGCCTATCGTGTGGGGCATGAGCGACGCGACCTCCCCCCAGTCCACCCCGGCGGCCCCGGAATCACCCGGCTACGACGCCATGGCCCGCGACATCGCGGAAGTCCCCGCCGTCGAGGTGATCGTCACGGTCGCGGTGAACCTGATGAGCGCGGCGGCCGTGAAGCTCGGTCTGACCGAGGAGGGCGACGAGCACAAGGACCTGGACGAGGCCCGCAAGCTGGTCCACGCGCTGGCCGGGCTGATGGACGCGAGCACGACGGAGATCAGCTCGTTCCACGCGGCGCCGCTGCGCGACGGGCTGAAGTCGCTCCAGCTCGCCTTCCGCGAGGCGTCGGTCGTACCGGACGAGCCGGGCCAGGGCCCGGGCGAGAAGTACACGGGCCCGGTCTACGGCTGACCAAACCTCTAGGCGCGTACGTACAGGGGCTCGCCCGGTGGGGTCGCCTCGGCCGGCAGCACCGCCAGGTCGAGGCCCCGCACCAGGCGGGCCCTCAGTACGTCGGCGTCCGCGAGGGCCCGCGCGACCCTGCGGGCCGCCTCCGCCGGGGACGTGGCCGGGTCCAGCAGGAGGGCGAGGGTGCCGTCCGCGCTGCCGGGGCCGAGATACGCCCGTACCACCGCGGGCTCAGCGGCCACGGCGGCCCGTACCGCCGCGGTCACGGCGGGGTCGTCGAGCGGGCCGGTGCCCGTACGGCCCTCGGCGAGGGCCAGCAGGGCGGGCCCGGTGATCTCGTACGGGACGGGTCCCGCCAGGTCGAGCACGACCGTGTCGGCCCGCTCGTGCGCGGCGGCCTGGAGCGCCTGGTGCAGCGGTACGGCGACGGGCCTGGCCCCGGGGTCCCAGCGGGCCAGCGCCGCCACGGAGGTGAAGGCGGGCAGGGCGCGCCGGTCACCGGCCAGGAGGGTCGGCACGGCCATGTCGCTGGTCTTCTCGCGGCGCAGGCCGCCCGCCCGTCGCCCACCACCACCGTTGTCCGACGCTGCGCGACCCCCCTCAGCGTCCTCCTCGACCTCCCCCAGGACGGCCACGACGGGCACCAGCAGCCGTGAGGTCCGCAGCGCCGCCAGCACGGGGCCGTGCGCCGCGCGGTCCTCGGCCCAGGCGGCGAGGGCCGCCGTCAGCGCGGGATCGGCGGTGCCGTCGTCGTCGGAGAAGCCGGGGTCAGGGATGTTCTTGAGCGCCACGGGACGAGCCTAGAGCCTGTGCGCGGACGTACGGTCCTCGGGTGGATCTCTCGGTCGCGGTGTACGACATGGCGGGTGGGCGCGAGGCCGCGTACGGCGCGGACCGTACGTATGTGACCGCCAGTGTGGTGAAGGTCGCGGTGCTGGCCGCCCTGCTGCTGCGGGCGCGCGACGCGGGCCGGTGGCCGTCCCCCGGCGAGGAGCGACTCGCGGAGGCCATGATCGAGCACAGTGACAACGAGGCTGCGACAGCGCTGCGGGCGGCGGCCGGAGGCGTGGAGGCGCTGGACGCGGCGCACGCGCGGCTCGGCCTGACCCGGACGGTGGCGGCCCCGGCGTGGGGGCTGACGCGGACCACGGCGGGCGATCAGCTCACCCTGCTGAAGGCGGTCTTCGACGCGGACGCCCGGCCGGACGCGCCGCTGGACCTACGGTCACGCCGCTATCTGGCGGGGCTGATGGGGCGGGTGGTGCCGGGGCAGGACTGGGGCGTGTCGGCGGCGCGCGGCGCCGGGGCCCGGACCGGTCCTGCGGATGCGGAGGGTCCGGGCCGCTGTGGGGACGGCGTGGCTCTGAAGAACGGTTGGCTGCCCAGAACGGAGAGCGGCCTGTGGGTCGTCCACTCCGTGGGGCGGGTGGACGGCTGCCTGTTGGCGGTCCTGTCCGACGGCCACGCTTCCAAGGAGGAGGGCATCGCCCGGGTCGAGGAGGCCGCCGTCGACGCGGTGCGCCGGATCACGCGGCTCCGGCGCGGCTGAGGCGGGCCCCGTACGCGCGGGTCCTGAGGCGGGCCGCGTACGCGGGTCTCAGCGCCAGCGTCCGATGCCGATACGCCGGCCCGATCCCCGCCAGAGCAGCACGGCGCCCGCCAGCAGTACGGCGCCGGCGGCACCGGCGGCCGGGGCCAGCCAGACGGCGGGGTCCACGTTCTCGCGGGCGACGTCGGGGCCGCTGCCGAAGTAGTGCTTGCCGAACCCCGCGGACTGGCTCTTGAGGTCGGTACGGGACAGTTTCGCGCCCGCCTCGATCGCGGCGGCCGGGTCGACGAAGCCGTACCCCCGGGCGTCGTCGCGACCGCTCGACGGGGCGTCGCGCGCGGTGTCGGCGAGGAGCTTCTTGATCTGGGCGGGGGTGAGGTCGGGGTAGGCGGAGCGGACGAGGGCGACGGCGCCGGAGACGAACGCGGCGGCGGCGCTGGTGCCCCAGCCCTCGTAGTAGCGCCGGTCGGGGTCGGCGATGACGACATCGACGCCGGGGGCGCTGACCGTGGCGTACCAGCGCCGGGTGGAGAAGGCCGCGTGCGTGCCGTACTCGTCGACGGCGGTCACGGCGATCACCCCGGGGTAGGCCGCGGGGTACGAGATGTGGTCGCCCTTCTCGCCGCCGTTGCCCGCCGAGGCGACGACGACCGCGCCCCGGGACAGGGCGTACTGGACGGCCGCGTCCTCGGCCGGTTCGGGGTGGGCGGACTCGCTGTCGTCGCCGAGGGAGAGGTTGATGACGTCGGCGCCCTGGTCGGCGGCCCAGCGGATGCCTTCGGCGAGGGCGCCGCCCTTGGAGGCGCGCGCCTTCGCGCGGGCCGGGTCGCTGCCCTCCAGGATGACCCGTACGGGAAGGATCTTCGACTCGGGCGCGATGCCGAGGACCCCGTCGGTGCGGCCGGAGCCGTGGCCGTGACCGGCGATGATGCCGGCCATGGCCGTACCGTGCCGGGCCCAGGAGCGGTCGCCGCTGCGTGCGCCGAAGCCGATCAGGTCCTTGCCGGGCAGTACCTGCCCGGAGAGGTCCGGGTGGGTGCCGTCCACGCCGGTGTCCAGGACCGCGACGGTGACGCCGGTGCCCTGCGAGTGGCGCCACGCCTGTTCGGTGTGCATCGCGTCGAGCGCCCACTGCTGGGCCCGGATCGCGTCGGCGTGCGCCGGGGTCGCGGGGAGCAGCAGGACGGACGCGGCGGTGAGGACGGCGGCGATCCGATGGCGGCGCGCGCGCCTCGTCGCGGCGGTCTTCGACGTCATGGGTTCCAGGTCCTCCGCGTTCTCGTGGGCACCGGTGATCCGCGTCCCGTAGGGGTCAACGGGGTGCCGCCGTGCCGGCGCCGACTGCGGTGCGCAGTCCGCGTTCTGTACGGTCCGCGATGCCTTTCGCCTCATGTCCGAGACCGGCCTGTGCGGCCGGGGTCGTGGCGCCGTTGACCATGGCCTGGTCGGCGGGCTGGGGGGAGGCGACCGGGCGCCCGTCGGCGAAGCCGGAGACGGCGAACACGACGACGGGTACCTCGGTGAGGACGTTCACCGTCCAACTCGCGCGCTGCGCGTCACCGAACGTCGCGGCGACGGTGCCCTCGACCGGGAACGTACGGGGCATCAGATCGGTGCGTTCGGTGAGGTCGTCGACCCGGAAGCGGGTGCGCAGGGCCGCCATGGCGTTCGCGTCGCCCTGGGTGAAGACCAGCCCGACGGTGGTGACGCTGCTGGAGGTCGCGTCGGCGTAGGTGGCGCGCACGACCCGTGAGCAGCCCAGGGGGCGCAGCACACGCTCCAGCAGGGGGTCGAGCGCGCCGGCGCAGCCGCTGTCGGGCGCGACGCCGATCCGGGTCCACCGCCGGTCGGCGGCGCCGGGTCCCGCGCCGTCGCCCTTGAGGGTGCGCGGGAAGAGCGTGTCCACGGGGACGCTGTGCCAGAGGCCGCGTGCGACGGCGAAGTCGTCCCGGGCGGCCGGTTCCGCGGCCGAGTCCCCGGTCAGCCAGCTCCCGGTGACGGCGCCTCCGATGAGGCCGACCCCGAGGACCACGCAGGCCACGGCGGCGGCCGCCCTGGCCGGGCGCCGTACGGGAACGGGGCGCAGCCGCGCGGTGCTCTCCGCGGGCGTCCCTGCGGGTCCGGCGGCCCACGGGAACACCGTCGGCGCGGCCGGGGCGGACGGCATCGCCGGAGGGCGGGCCGGTCGCGGCGGTACGGCCGGGGGCGTGGCCGGGACGGGCGGCGCGTAGGGGGCGCGCGAGCCGGAGATCAGGAACGGGGTGGGGAACGGGCTGTTCGAGGCGGCGGGGCGCGGGAGGCCGGTCGGCGGGACGGGGGTGGTCCGGGGCGCGGTGCCGCTCGCCGTCGGGAGGCCGGGGCCGGCCGGAGGCATGGCGGGGGGCGCCGGGAAGGGCGGGGCGGCGGGCGGCGGGGGCGCCTGGACCGAGGCGGTTGGGCGCCGCTCGTCGGCGCGCTCGGCGGCCCGCGGGGGTTCGGCGGGGCGCGGGACCGTGGGGGCCTGAGCGGGGCGCGGGACGGTGGGCGTCTCGGCCACCGGGGCAGCCGCCGGGTCCGGCGCGGGGGCCGACGCGGGCTTCGGTTCGGGCTTGGGTGCGGGGGCCGGTGCCACGGCCGGAGGCAGCGGCCGGGCGGGCTCCGGTACGGGGGCCTCGGTACGGGGCGGGGGCGGCGGGGCGGCGGTGCCGCGCTCGCGGCTGAAGTACCCGCCGCCCGAAGGACTGGGACCGTACGGCACGAACCCGCCGGCGGTGAACCGTACGTCGCCGTACGGCAGGACCGGGGACGGTGCGCCGGACCGTGCCCCGCCCGCGGACGGGTTCGCGGCAGCGGGCGCGGCGGAGGCAGCGGGCGCGGGGGCCTGGATCGGGGCCTGGGCGGACGACGGAGCGGCAGCGGCTGCGGCAGCATCCGTGGACGGCGCCTGCCGGCCTTCCGGAGTGTCCTGGCCGTGGCCGGCCGACTGGGCGGGTACGCGTGGAGGTGCCGTGGGGCGGGGAGGGATGGGAGCCCGTGGTGCCTCCGTGCTCATCCGACCCCCTGTGACACCCATGCAGACCTGAACCGCCCCACACCGCTACCGGCCGTACGGCGCGGGCCCGTTCGACGCGGTGTGTGCGTCACTCTACGGGCTGGAGAGCACCCCGCGGGAACGTCCGTGAAGGCCCGGGGTGATCTGCCCAGATCATCCCCCTACCGCGCGGTAATCCGCTCTGGCAAGCTCGGTCCATGACTCCGTCCCCGCCCCCGCGCGCCACCGACCGCGCCCGCTACGACCGGGCGACCGCCCACCTCGACGCGCCGCTCGCGCTGGTCGATCTCGACGCCTTCGACGCCAACGCCGACGACCTCGTCCGGCGGGCCGGCGGCAAGCCGCTGCGAGTGGCGAGCAAGTCGGTGCGCTGCCGTGCCCTGCTGGAGCGGGTGCTGGGCAGGGAGGGCTTCGCGGGGATCATGTCGTTCACACTGGCGGAGTCGCTGTGGCTGGCCCGGTCGGGCTTCGACGACGTGCTCCTCGCCTATCCGTCGGCCGACCGCGCCGGCTACGCGGAACTCGCCGCGGACCCCAAACTCGCCGCCGCCGTCACGGTGATGATCGACGACCCGGCCCATCTCGATCTGATCGACGCCGCACGCGAAGGCGGCCGGGAAGAGGTGAGGGTCTGTCTGGAACTGGACACGGCCCTAAGGCTGTTCGGCGGCCGGATCAGGATCGGCGCCCTGCGATCCCCGCTGAGCGAGCCGGCCCAACTGGCCGAGCTGGCCCGATCCGTGGCCCGGCGCCCCGGATTCCGGCTGGTGGGACTCATGGCGTACGAGGGACATGTGGCCGGGGTGGGGGACGCCCTGGCGGGTCGGCCGCTGCGCTCGCGCGCCATCCGGCTGATGCAGTCGGCCGCCCGCCGGGAACTGGCCGAGCGACGCGCCGCGGTGGTGCGCGCCGTACGGGCCGTCGCGCCCGATCTGGAGTTCGTCAACGGCGGGGGCACGGGCAGTGTCCAGCACACGGCCGCGGAGGACGCGGTGACGGAGATCGCGGCGGGCTCGGGCCTCTACGTACCGCGGCTCTTCGACAACTACACCTCGTTCACGGGCCGTCCGGCGGCGCTGTTCGCCCAGCCCGTGGTGCGCAGGCCGGGCGTCGGTGTGGTGACGGTGCTGGGCGGCGGCTACCCGGCGTCGGGCGCGGCGGGCGCCGACCGGCTGCCCGTCCCGTACCTCCCGGAGGGGCTGCGTTACGACCCGCAGGAAGGGCCCGGCGAGGTGCAGACCCCGCTGCTCGGGGCGGCGGCCGACGATCTGCTGATCGGCGACAAGGTGTGGTTCCGGCATGCCAAGGCCGGGGAGCTGTGCGAGCGGTTCGACACCCTGCGGCTGGTCGAGGGCGACCGCGTGGTGGAGTCCGTGCCGACGTACCGGGGCGAGGGCCGCACCTTTCTCTGACGTCCCGACTTCTCTCGGACTTCCGCTTCTCTCCGGTTCCCGCTTCTCTCTGAGCTTCCGCTTCCTGGATGCCTGGCTTCCGTGGGCGCGTTCAGGGGCCGATGGAGCTGCCGACTCCGCCCGAGACATCCCCGAGGGGGCGGATCCCCTCGGTGATCGTGTCCATCAAGGTGAGCGGCGGGCCGCCGGGGCCCGCGCTGAAGGCCGTGCGGACGCGGACAGGGGTCCCGTTGCCGATGGTCGAGGGGAAGACCAGGGACTGGACGTAGCCGCCGGAGCCGACCCCGGTGATGACCTTCCAGCGCACCAGGTATCCGGTGCGGCCCGCGACGACGGCGGACCGGGAGCGGATCACCGTGTGGGACGTGATGTCGCCGTGGGTGCTGAAGCCGGGGTAGTCGATGTCGGCGAAGGCCTCGTCGGCCGCCTTGGCGATGTCCTCCTTGGCGAGGGCCTCGGGGGAGGTCTCGTCGGTGCCGCTCACGGTGCCGGAGGAGACCGTGCCCTGGCGGCAGGTCATCGAGGGGGCGCCGGGACAGGTGTAGGTGGTGGCGGTGTGGATCGTCAGGGAGTCACCGGCGGAGTCCGGGCGCTCCCAGCCGTCGGGTATCGGCAGGGTGATGCCGTTCAACTGGTCGGTGAGGCGGGTCGGATCCTCGCCGGCCTCCGCCTCGGGCTCCTCGTCGGGTGTTCCCTCGCCCGGCTCCGGTGTGGTGGCGGGCGAGGGCGTACCGCTCCGCGCCGCGAGCGGCTTCGCGTCGCCCCGGTCGCCGCCGAAGCCGAGGGCCGCTGCGGTGATCACGGCCGCGGCGGCGAGACCCGCGGCGAGGATCGTGATCAGCCGCTTCCGGCCGCCGCCACCACGTACCGCTCCCCCGCCCACCGGTTCCCCGGCCGCCGGACCCGCCGGGGGCCGGGCGGTCGCGGAGGACGCGGGGGACGCGCCGAGCGGGCGGGTGTGCGCCGTCCAGGCGGTCCCGTCCCACCAGCGTTCGGTGGACGGAACGTGCTGGTCGGGATACCAGCCCGGCGGGGTCGTCATGGCCATCGGGCCAGCCTATGCGGCCTACAGGGGGGTGACGTACGCGCCCGAGATGCCGCCGTCGACCAGGAAGTCGGTGGCGTTCACGAAGGACGAGTCGTCGCTGGCGAGGAAGGCGACGGCCGCCGCGATCTCCTCCGCCTCGGCGAACCGGCCCAGCGGGATGTGTACGAGCCGGCGCGCGGCGCGCTCCGGGTCCTTCGCGAACAGCTCCTGGAGCAGCGGGGTGTTGACCGGCCCCGGGCAGAGCGCGTTGACCCGGATCCCCTCGCGGGCGAACTGCACGCCCAGCTCGCGGGACATGGCGAGGACGCCACCCTTGGAGGCGGTGTACGAGATCTGGGAGGTCGCCGCGCCCATCCGGGCGACGAAGGAGGCGGTGTTGATGATGGAGCCGCGGCCCTGGCGGCGCATGTAGGGGAGGGCGGCCTTGCAGCAGAGGTACACGGAGGTGAGGTTGACCTCCTGGACCCGCTGCCAGGCCTCCAGTCCCGTGGTGAGGATCGAGTCGTCGTCGGGCGGCGAGATGCCCGCGTTGTTGAAGGCGATGTCGACGCTGCCGTAGGTGTCGTGGGCGGCCTGGAACAGCGCCTCGACCTCCTCGGCGGCGGTGACGTCGACGCGTACGAAGGTGCCGCCGACCGCTTCGGCGGCGGCCTTGCCCGCGGTCTCGTCGATGTCGCCGCAGACGATGTGCGCCCCCTCGGAGGCGAGGCGGCGCGCGGTGGCGAGACCGATGCCGCTGGCGGCTCCGGTGATGACGGCGGTACGGCCGACCAGGCGGCGGCAGACGATGTCGGACGTGGAGTCGGTCGCGGGAGTGGTCATGGAGCTCAGACCTCCGTGCTGAGGAAGACGTTCTTGGTTTCGGTGAAGGCGGCGAGGGCGTCGGGGCCCAGCTCCCGGCCGATTCCGGACTGTTTGTAGCCGCCGAAGGGGGTCGCGTAGCGGACGGCGCTGTGGGAGTTGACGGAGAGATTGCCGGCGGCGACGGCGCGCGAGACGCGCAGGGCGCGGCCGACGTCCCGGGTCCAGATCGATCCGGCGAGGCCGTAGTCGGTGGCGTTGGCCAGCCGGACGGCGTCGGCCTCGTCCTCGAAGGGCAGGACGACGGCGACGGGGCCGAAGACCTCCTCGGTGGCGACAGCGGAGTCCGGGGCCGCGTCGGTGAGGACGGTCGGCGCGAACCAGAAGCCGGGTCCTTCGGGTGCGGTGCCCCGGATGGCCCGCGCGGTGTCGGGGACGTACGCCCTGACGCGCTCCCGTTGCAGGGCCGAGATCAGCGGGCCCATCTGGGTCTTCTCGTCGGAGGGGTCACCGACGACGACCGAGGCGACGGCGGTGGAGAGGAGTTCGAGGAACCGGTCGTGGACCTCGCGCTGGACGAGGATGCGGCTACGGGCGCAGCAGTCCTGGCCGGCGTTGTCGAGGAAGGCCATCGGGGCCGAGGCCGCGGCCTGTTCGAGGTCGGAGTCGGCGAAGACGATGTTGGGGCTCTTGCCGCCGAGTTCGAGGGTCACGCGCTTCATCAGGGCGCTGCTCCTCGCCATGATCTGCCGGCCGACCTTGGTGGAGCCGGTGAAGACGATCTTGGCGACCCCGGGGTGTTCGACCAGCGCGTTGCCTGCGACGGCGCCCGCGCCGGGCAGGACCTGGAAGAGATGCTCGGGGAGCCCGGCCTCCAGGGCGAGTTCGGCCAGGCGCAGGGCGGTGAGCGGGGTGGTCTCGGCGGGTTTGAGGAGGACGGCGTTGCCGGCGGCGAGCGCGGGGGCCGTGCCCCAGGCGGCGATCGGCATGGGGAAGTTCCAGGGGGCGATCACCCCGATCACGCCGAGCGGTTCCAGCAGGGTGATGTCGAGGCCGCCGGCGACGGGGATCTGGCGTCCGGTCAGCCGCTCCACTCCCCCGGCGCTGTAGTCCAGGAGATCGCGGACGTTGCCCGCCTCCCAGCGGGCGTTGCCGAGGGTGTGGCCCGCTTCGCGGACCTCCAGCCGGGCCAGTTCCTCGGTGTGGGCGTCGACGACGGTCGCGAAGCGGCGCAGCAGCCGGGCGCGGTCGGCCGGGGCCGCCGCCGCCCATCCGCGCTGGGCGGCGGCGGCGCGCCGTACCGCCGTGTCGACCTGTTCGACGGTGGTCGCGCCGATCGCCGCGATGGTCTCCCCGGTGGCGGGGTTGAGGATCTGGTGTACGGCGTGGTGTTCCTGCACGTCGTTCCTCACGGGTGGTCGTTCCTCACAGACGTTCGAAGGAGCGGCGAAGCTCCCAGTCGGTCACCGCGGCGTTGAAGGCGTCCACCTCGACGCGCGCCATGTTGCTGTAGTGCGCCACCACCTCCTCACCGAAGGCGGCGCGGGCGATGGGGCTGTTCTCCCAGAGCGCGGCGGCCTCGGCGAGGGTGGTGGGGACGTGGGGGTACTCGGCCGCGTAGGCGTTTCCGGCGCACGCCTCGGGGAGTTCGAGTTCGTTCTCGATGCCGTGGATCCCCGCCGCGACGAGTCCGGCGACGGCGAGGTGCGGGTTGACGTCCCCGCCGGGCAGCCGGTTCTCGAAGCGCAGCGAGCGGCCGTGGCCGACGACGCGCAGCGAACAGGTGCGGTTGTCGTAGCCCCAGGCGACGGCGGTGGGGGCGAACGAGCCGGGCTGGAAGCGTTTGTACGCGTTGATGGTGGGCGCGTACAGCAGGGAGAAGTCGCGCAGCGCGGCGAGTTGTCCGGCCAGGAAGTGGCGCATCAGGGGGGACATGGAGCCGGGTCCGTCCCCGGCCATGGCGTTGGTGCCGTGCTCGTCCTGGAGCGAGAGATGGATGTGGCAGGAGTTGCCCTCGCGCTCGTTGAACTTCGCCATGAAGGTGAGCGAGACGCCTTCCTGGGAGGCGATCTCCTTGGCGCCGGTCTTGTAGATGGCGTGCTGGTCGCAGGTGACGAGGGCCTCGTCGTACTTGAAGGCGATCTCGTGCTGGCCGGGGTTGCACTCGCCCTTGGCCGACTCGACGGTGAGTCCCGCGGTGGCCATCTCGTTGCGGATGCGGCGCAGCAGGGGTTCGACGCGTCCGGTGCCGAGGACGGAGTAGTCGACGTTGTACTGGTTGGCGGGGGTCAGGCCGCGGTAGCCGCTGTCCCAGGCCTCTTCGAAGGTGTCCTTGAAGACGATGAATTCCAGCTCCGTGCCGACGTGCGCCGTGTAGCCGTGGCCGGCGAGGCGTTCCAGTTGGCGGCGGAGGATCTGGCGGGGCGCGGCGACGACGGGTGAGCCGTCGTGCCAGGCGAGGTCGGCGACGAGCATCGCCGTGCCCTCGTTCCAGGGGACGCGGCGCAGGGTGGAGAGGTCGGGGCGCATGGCGAAGTCGCCGTAGCCGCGTTCCCAGGAGGACATCGCGTATCCGTCGACGGTGTTCATGTCGGTGTCGACGGCGAGGAGGTAGTTGCAGCCCTCCGTGCCGTTCTCCAGGACGTCGTCGAGGAAGAAGGGCGCGGCGAACCGCTTGCCCTGGAGCCGGCCCTGCATGTCGGGGAAGGCCAGGACAACTGTGTCGATCTCGCCGCTCTCGACGAGGACGCGCAGTTCCTCGATGGAGAGCGGGGGTGTGCGGTCTGCCACGGGATTGCTCCTCCTTCGGTCAGCCGGAAGGCATAAGGTATGCCTGAAGACCTTTGGTTGGGAAGGGGCAACGGCGACGTGGCGAGGAGGAACGAGCCGATGGACCCGTCCGACGCGGACCCGCTCACTCCGGTTCTGCGGCCCGTGCGGGCCGGGAACGGGTTCGAGGAGGCGCTGGAGCAGATCCTCCAGGTCGTCAGGCTGGGGCTGGTCGCGGCCGGGGAACGGCTGCCCGCCGAGCGGGAGCTGGCGGACCGGCTGGGGATCAGCCGGGTCACCCTGCGCGAGGCGCTCAAGGTCCTCCAGGACCAGGGGCTGCTGGAGAGCCGGCGCGGCCGGTACGGCGGAACGTTCGTACGCCCCCGTCCCGACGCGCCCGCGCTGGGCGCCGAGGAGGAGCTGCGGCGGCGCGTGGCGGCCGTGGACATCGAGGACGTGCTGCGCTTCCGCGAGGTGCTGGAGGTCGGCGCTGCGGGGCTGTGCGCGGCGCACGGGCTGACCGGCGAGCAGGCGGAGCGGCTGCGTGCGGCGCTGGCCGCGACGCACGAGGCGCCGCTCGCGGAGTACCGCAGGCTGGACACGCTGCTGCATCTCACGCTCGCCGAGCTCGCCGGGTCCGCCACGCTGACCGCGCAGTACGCGGCCGTGCGGGCGGGGGTGAACGATCTGCTGGACTGCATCCCGCTGCTGGTACGGAACCTGGAGCACTCGCAGCGGCAGCACACGGCCCTGGTCGGGGCGGTGCTGGACGGGGACGCGGACGGGGCGCGCGAGATCGCGCGCGAGCACTGCGGCGGTACGGCGGCGCTGCTGCGGGGCTTCCTGGCCTGAGCGTCCGCGGGCCACGGCCACCCTCCGGCCACCTCGCGGTCCGCCGCGCGATCCGGCGCCGGGGCCGATCCGTAACAGCCGTTTAACGCACGGGTCTTGCGCGCGGTCGTCGCGACGACAATGGTATGCCCCCACACCATTACCCCGAGGCAGGAGCGGATCATGTCCGAAGGCACGGACTCGCGCACCCCACCGGCCGGCGTGGCGGACGGCGCCGCTCCCCCGGAGACCGACTACCTCCAGCGGCGCGCGCTGCGCCGGGGCAGCGCGGGCTGGCTGCTGCTCACCGGTCTGGGCGTCGCCTACGTCGTCTCCGGGGACTTCTCGGGATGGAACATCGGCCTCTCCGAGGGCGGCTTCGGCGGTCTGGCCATCGCCACCCTCCTCATGGGCGTGATGTACGCCTGTCTGGTCTTCTCGCTCGCCGAACTGTCCGCCATCCTGCCCACGGCGGGCGGCGGTTACGGCTTCGCCCGGCGCGCGCTGGGCACCTGGGGCGGCTTTCTCACCGGAACGGCCATCCTCATCGAGTACATCCTGGCGCCGGCCGCGATCTCCATCTTCATCGGTGAGTATGTCGAGTCCCTCCATCTCTTCGGTCTGACGGCCGGCTGGCCGGTCTATCTGGCCTGCTTCGTGATCTTCATCGGAATCCATCTCTGGGGTGTCGGTGAGGCGCTGCGCTTCAGCCTCGTCGTGACCGCCGTCGCCGTGGCGGCGCTGCTGATCTTCGCGGTCGGCGCGTTCACCGAGTTCGACGCCGGTGGTCTCAACGACATCCCCGCCGACCCGGACGCCTTCGGCTCGACCTCCTGGCTGCCGTACGGCGTGCTGGGCATCTGGGCGGCCTTCCCGTTCGGCATGTGGTTCTTCCTGGGGGTCGAGGGGGTGCCGCTGGCCGCCGAGGAGGCCAAGGACCCGGTGCGTTCGATGCCCAAGGCGCTGTCGATCTCCATGGGTGTACTGGTACTGCTCGCCCTGCTCACCTTCTTCGCCGCGACGGGCGCCCGGGGCTCGGCGGCCATCCAGGAGGCGGGCAACCCGCTGGTGGTCGCGCTCCAGGGGGACGGCGAGCCGACCCCCCTCGGCCGGTTCGTGAACTACGCGGGTCTCGCCGGTCTCGTCGCCTCCTTCTTCTCGCTCATCTACGCCGGGTCCCGGCAGCTCTTCGCGCTCTCCCGCGCCGGATACCTGCCACGATTCCTCTCCCTCACCAGCAGCCGCAAAGCCCCCTATCTGGGTCTGCTGATCCCCGGCGCGATCGGGTTCGCGCTCGCGGCGGGCACCGGCGACGGCGGGCGGATGCTCAACGTGGCGGTGTTCGGCGCCACCATCTCGTACGCGCTGATGGCCCTCTCGCACCTCGTGCTGCGCCGCCGGGAGCCCGGTCTGCCCCGCCCGTACCGGACGCCCGGCGGCATGCTGACCTCGGGCATCGCCTTCGTGCTCGCGCTGTCCGCGCTGGTGGCGACGTTCCTGGTGGACAAGGACGCCGCGTTCATCGCGCTGGGCGTCTATGTCGTCGCCCTCGCCTACTTCACCTTCTACAGTCGGCACCGGCTCGTCGCTGCGGCCCCCGAGGAGGAGTTCGCGGCGCTCGCCGCCGCCGAGGCCGAACTCGAACGCGGCTGACAGCACCCGTACCACCCGCACCCGTACCACCCGCACGCGAACCACCCGCATGGAGGCACAGTGAAGCCGCTCATCGGCATCAGCACCTATCTGGAGGAGTCCACCGCCTGGGGCGTCTGGGAGCTCCCGGCGGCCCTGCTGCCCGCCGGCTACCCCCGGCTCGTCCAGCGCTCCGGCGGTACGGCCGTGATGCTCCCGCCGGACGACCCGGAGGCGGCGGCCTCGGTGGTGGCCCGGCTCGACGGGGTGGTGATCGCGGGTGGCCCCGACGTACAGCCCGTGCGGTACGGGGCCGAGACCGACCCCCGCACCGGGCCGCCCGCCCTGGAGCGGGACGCGTGGGAGCTGGCCCTGATCGAGGCGGCGCTGGCCTCCGGCACCCCGCTGCTGGGGATCTGCCGGGGCATGCAGCTCCTCAACGTGGCGCTGGGCGGGACGCTCGTCCAGCACGTGGACGGGCACAGCTCCCCGGTCGTCGGCTCCTTCGGCTCCCACGCGGTGAAGCCGGTGCCGTTCACCCGTTACGGGGAACTGGTGCCGGAGGAGTTCGCCGTACCGACGCACCACCACCAGACGGTGGACCGGCTCGGTGCGGGGCTGACGGTCTCGGCGTTCGCCGCCGACGGCACGGTCGAGGCGGTCGAGCTGCCGGATCCGCGGCCGGTCCTGGGCGTCCAGTGGCACCCCGAGATGGGCGAGGACACCCGCGTGATGTCCTGGCTGGTCCGGGCCGCCTCGGACCGGGGCGCCGCGGTGCGGGCCGCCTCGCTCCAGGCCGCCTCAGAGCCCGACGGGCGGGTCGGGGGCGGCGCCGCGCGTCAGTGACAGCAGGTCGCGCGCGGGCCCGGCCGGGCGGGCACCGGTCGGCCAGACCGCCCGCAGGTCACGGCGGAGCCGTAGGCCCGCCACCGGCACCCGGACCAGCCGGCGCGCGGCCAGTTCCTCGCCGACCGCCAGCTCGCTCAGCACGCAGGGGCCCTCCCCGCTGACGGCGGCGGCCTTCAGCGCGGTGGTGGAGGCCAGTTCGAGCAGCGGCCTGGCCGGGCCTCCGTACGCGCTCAGCCCCGCGTCCAGCACCTGGCGGGTACCGGAGCCCGGCTCCCGCAGGATCAGCGGCGTCCCGGCCAGCTCGGCCGGTTCGAGCGGGTTCCGGCGGCGGGCCCACGGATGACCGGGCGCCGTGACCACCAGCAGCCGGTCATGGCCGATGACCACGGAGTCCAGCCCCTCGGGCGTGGCCAGCCCCTCCACGAAGCCGAGATCCGCCTCACGGCTCAGCAGTCGCTCGGCGACGGCGACGGAGTTGCCCGCGTGCAGCGAGACGGCGGTGTCGGGACGTGCCCGGCGCAGCGCTATCAGCCAGCGCGGCAGCAGATACTCGGCGATCGTCATGCTGGCGGCGACGCGCAGCCGGGAGTCCCTGCGGTCCCGCAGGGCCTGCGCGCCCGCGTCGAAGGCCTCGGCGGCCTCCATGACCCGCCGGGCCCAGTCGGTGACCAGGGTGCCCGCGTCGGTCAGCCGCGAACCGCGCGGCGAGCGGTCGACCAGCGCCACCCCGAGCTGCCGCTCCATCGCCCGGATCCGGCTGCTCGCGGCGGGCTGGCTGATGCCCACCTCCCGGGCGGCCCCGCCGAGGCTGCCCAGCCGGGCGACGGCGAGCAGCAGCTCCAGCGCGCCGAGGTCGGGCACCCGGTGCGAGAGCGGGGCGGCGAGCGGATCCTCGGACATAAGTCCAGGTTATGTCCCCATAGGGAGAGCGGGGCTGGTGGGGGCCGGGGCCGGGCGGGACGCTGGGCGTATGGCCGTCCTCGCGCACCCCGTCCGTCCCGACCGTTCCGTCGGCGGGCTCCCGCCCGGTGCCCGGCGCCCCGCGCTGCGCCATCTCGGGCCCAACTGGTACGCGACGGTGATGGGCACGGCGATCGTCGCGACCGCGGGCGCCGCCCTCCCGGCGGCCCTGCCGGTGCCACAGGCGGTCTGGGTGGCGGTGTGGGCGCTGTCGGCGGTGGCGCTCGCCGCGCTCCTGACCGCCCGCGCCGGCCACTGGCTGCACCACCGCGACCAGGCGCGCGCCCATCTCCTCGACCCGGCCGTGGCACCGTTTTACGGCTGTCTCGCGATGGCGCTGCTGGCCGTCGGCGCCGCGACGCTCGCCGTGGGCCGCGACGTGCTGGGCGAGCGGGCGGCGCTCGCCGTGGACGCGGTGCTGTTCGGCGCGGGGACGCTGCTCGGCCTCGCGGTCGCGGTGGGGATCCCGTACCTGATGGTCGGGCGCCACCGTCCGGCCGCCGCTGACGCGTCGCCGGTGTGGCTGCTGCCGGTGGTCGCCCCGATGGTCTCGGCGGCGGTGGGCCCGTCGCTGGTGCCGTACCTGCCGGCGGGTCAGGGGCGTGCGGCGCTGCTGTACGGCTGCTACGCGCTGTTCGGGCTGAGTCTGCTGGCCACACTGATGCTGCTGCCGCTGGTCTTCGCCCGGCTGGTGGTGCACGGTCCGCTGCCGCTCGCGCTGACCCCGGCGCTCTTCCTGGTGCTCGGCCCGCTGGGCCAGTCGACCACCGCCGTGGGCCGGCTCGCGGACGTGGCGCCCTCGGCGGTCGGCGCCCCGTACGCGGACGCGCTGTCCGCGTTCGCCGTGGTGTACGGGGTGCCGGTGATGGGGTTCGCGCTGCTGTGGCTGGCGCTCGCGGCGGCGCTGGTGGTACGGGCCGCCCGGCGCGGGATGCGGTTCACGATGACGTGGTGGGCCTTCACCTTCCCGGTCGGCACCTGCGTGACGGGTGCGGCGGGGCTGGCGCGCCACACCGGGCTGGCGGCGCTCTCGTGGCTGGCCGTGGGACTGTTCGCGCTGCTGGTGACGGCGTGGGCGGTCGCCGCGTGGTGCACGGTGCGCGGGCTGCTCGGCGGAGCCCTGCCGGGTGGTGCGCCCCGGACGCCCGCGCCGGAGCCGGTGCGGGCCGTGTGACCCCGTACGCCGTCCGGGGCGTCAGCGCCGGTCGAAGGTGGCGTCGACGTCCTCCGCGACGGCGACGACCAGGATGCGGGTGCCGGGTTCGGTGGCGCGCCACCGGTGCCGTACGCCACCGGAGAGGTACAGCGTGTCGCCGCGCTCCAGCCGGTAGGCGCGGCCCTCCGCCTCCACCTCGGCGGCGCCGTCGGCGATGTACATGACCTCGTCGTTACGGTGCATGTACTCCCGGCCGGTGTCCTGCTCGCCGGTGAACTCCTTGGCGTTGAGCTGGTGCCCGCCGCGCACCACGCGCCGTACGCCGGGGCCGGGCTCCGCCGCCCGGACGACATCGACCGTACGGGCGGAGTCGGCTGCGGCGTGGAGCTGCGCGGGGGTGGTCTCCAGGGCCTCCGCGACCCGGTCGAGCGAGCGGGTGCTCGGCCTGGCCCGTTCGTTCTCGATCTGGCTGAGGAAGGGCACGGACAGCCCGCTACGGCCCGCGACCGCCGCCAGGGTCAGGCCGAGGGACCTGCGCCGCCTGCGGACGGCGGCGCCCACCCTGAGCGCTTCCTTGTCGTCCATGACTGGCTCCCTCCCGACCGGATCGTCATCCTCTCAGAGTTGACGGCCCTGCAAGAGCTGTCCTCCATGATGCGCGCGGCAGAGACGGAACGGAAACGCCGGAAGGGTGGGTGTCGCGCGGTGCGACACCCACCCTTCCGGGTCAACCTCGGTGATGCCTTCCGGCTACACCGGGGCCATCTTGTCCGCGATGCCCGGATTCTCGCCCATCCAGGTCTTCACGGCTTCCTCCTCGTGGCCCGTACCGGCCTTCTGGATCTCGTTCTCCAGGCCGGAGAGCTGCTCCTCGCTCAGCTTGAAGTTCTTGAACCACTTCGTGAGCTGCGGATAGTTCCCGGTGAAGCTCTTGTGCGCGACGGTGGTGAGCCGGTCACCGTCACCGAAGGTCTTCTTCGGGTCCTTGAGCTTGGTCAGCTCGTACTCCTTGTAGGCCCAGTGCGGGCTCCACAGGGAGACCGCGATCGGCTCCTTCTTGGCGTACGCGCGCTTCAGCTCCGCGAGCATGCCGGGCGTGGAGCTGTCGACGACCTTGTACTCCCCGTCGAGGCCGTACCCGGGCACAACGTCCTCCTTGAGGACGTTCATCTGCTCGGTGCCGGGCTCGATCCCGACGATCCGGCCCTGGAAATCGTCGCCGCGGCCCTTCAGGTCGTCCAGGGACTCGACGCCCTTCACGTACGAGGGAACGGCGACCTCACGGGTGGTGGGCCCGTACCAGGAGCCGAGCTGGGTGAGGTCGTTCTTGTACTTGTCCCAGTACCGTTTCTGCGCGTTCGGCAGCCACGCGTCGAACTGGACGTCGATCTGGCCCCGGGACATCGCCTCGTACATCGGGCCGAGTTCGAACTGCTTCAGGTTGACCTTGTAGCCGCGCTCCTCCAGGACCGCCTTCCACAGGTACGTGGCGGCGATGTCCTCCTCCCACGGGAACCACGCGATGTTCAGGGCGCGCTCGGTCTCTCCTTTGCCGGACGTGCCCGCCTTCTCCACCGGGGTCCACTTCTCGGCGAGACCGGGGTTGGCCTTGAGCCAGGTCCGTACGGCGTCCTGCTCCTTGCCCTGGCCGGCCTTCTGGATCTCGGCCTCAAGGCTGGTGAGCTGCTCCTCGTTCATCTTGAAGTTCTTGAGCCAGGAGCCGACCTGCGGGTCGTCCTCGGAGAAGCCCTTGCGGGCCAGCGTGTGGACGCCGTCGCTCTCCGCGCCGAACGCCTTCTTCGGGTCGGCCAGCTTGGTGAGGTCGTACGTGTTGTACGCCCAGTGCGGCGACCAGAGCACCACGACGACGGGCTCCTTCTTGGCGTACGCGCGCTTCAGCTCCGCGAGCATGCCCGAGGTGGAGCCGTCGACCAGCTTGTACTCCTTGTCGAGGCCGTACGCCTTGAGGACCTTGTCCTTGAGAAGGCCCATCTCGCCCGCGCTCGGCTCGATGCCGATGATGCGGCCCTTGAACGTGGAGCTCTTGCCCTTGAGGTCGGCCAGGGAGTTGACGCCCTTCACGTACGAGGGAACGGAGAGCTCCAGGGAGGTCTTGTCGTACCAGGCCCCCATGTCCTCCAGGTCGTCCTTGTACTTGGCCCAGTAGGAGGCGTGGGTGACCGGCAGCCAGGAGTCGGTCTGGATGTCTATCTGGCCGTTGGCCTGGCCGGTGTAGAGCGATCCCGCCTCGTACTGCCGTGCGTCGACCTCGTAGCCGCGCTGCTCCAGCAGTTCCTTCCACAGGAACGTGGAGGCGATGCCCTCGTCCCAGGGGATGTACCCCATGCTGATCTTCTTGCCCTGGCCGACGTTGCCCGCCTCGTTCGAGGTGGACGACGAGGAGCCGCCGAAGAGGCCGATGCCGCCCGCGACGAGCGCGAGGACGAGCACGCCCGCGATCGCGACGACGGGCTGCGGACGGTGCTGCCAGATCTTCAGACCGCCGGCGGCCTCCTTGGCCTTGGCCAGGATGCGGCGGCCGACCGGGGAGACCTGGAGGCTGAGCGCGCCGGTGATCCGGTCCAGGTAGACGGCGAGGATCACGACGGAGAGGCCCGCCTCGAAGCCGAGGCCGACGTCGATGTTGCCGAGCGCGCGGTAGACGGCGCCACCGAGCCCGCCACCGCCGACCATGCCGGCGATGACCACCATGGACAGGCCCAGCATGATGACCTGGTTGATGCCCGCCATGATCGTCTGGAGGGCCAGCGGGAGCTGGACCCGCAGCAGGGTGTTACGGGGCGTGGTACCGAACGCCTCGGCGGCCTCGACCAGCTCCGCGTCGACCTGCCGGATACCCAGCTCGGTCATCCGGACGCCGGGCGGCAGGGCGAAGATGATCGTGGCGATGATGCCGGGGACCGCGCCGATGCCGAAGAAGACGACACCGGGGATCAGGTAGACCATGGCGGGCATGGTCTGCATCAGGTCGAGCACCGGGCGGATCAGCGAACTGACCGTCTTGGAGCGCGCCGCCCAGATGCCGAGCGGCATCGCGATGGCCAGCACCACGATGGTCGCGACCAGCACCAGCGAGAGCGTCTCCATCGCCTCGGCCCACAGCTCCATCGAGTCGATGAGCGCGAAGCCGACGAAGGCGAGGAGACCGGCGCTGAGGCTCCGCATCCACCAGGCGAGTACGGCGAAGATCCCCGCGAGGAGCAGCGGCTCCGGCGCGGAGAGTACGGCGTTGATGGCGTCGTACAGGTGGGAGACGACCCAGCCGATCGCGTCGAACAGCCAGGCGAAGTGGTTCTGGAGGAAGTCGACAGCGCTGTCGACCCAGTCACCGAGGGGCAGCCTAGGCACTGGCGACCGCCTTGTCCGTACCGGTGCCCTTGGCGACCGCGGACTTGACGTTCTTGTCCGTGGTGACCGGGGCGAGCGCGTCGGCGGGCGTCATCGGCTCGCCGAGGACGGCGAGCAGCCGCGCGCGCGGGACGACACCGACGAGGGTGCCCTCGTCGTCGACGACGGCGACGGCCACCTCGCTGGTCGAGCAGGGGGTGAACAGCTCGATGATGGGGGTGGACTCGGTGACGGTGGCGGGCGCGGCGTCCAGGATGTCCTGGGCGCCGCGCAGTTCCTTGCCGCCGTCCGTGACGGTGCCGAAGGCGGTCTCCGGGTCGGCCATGATGGCGCCGGCGGTGAGCACCCGGGAGCGGTCGACGTCCTGGGTGAAGGAGGCGACGTAGTCGTTGGCCGGGGTGACGAGGATGTCCTCGGCGCTGCCGAGCTGGACGATCTCCCCGTCGCGCATGACCGCGATCCGGTCGCCGAGGCGCATGGCCTCGTTGAGGTCGTGGGTGATGAACACGATGGTCTTCTTGAGCCGTTTCTGGAGTTCGAGGAGCTGATCCTGCATGTCGCGGCGGATCAGCGGGTCGAGCGCGCTGAAGGACTCGTCCATCAGCAGCAGATCGGCGTCGGTGGCGAGCGCGCGGGCAAGGCCGACACGCTGCTGCATGCCGCCGGACAGCTCGTCGGGCCAGGACTTCTCCCAGCCGCCCAGACCGGTCATCTCCAGGGCCGCGGCGGCGCGCTTCTCGCGCTCCTCGCGGGGCACACCCTGCACTTCGAGTCCGTATCCGGCGTTCTCCAGAACGCTGCGGTGCGGGAAGAGCGCGAAGTGCTGGAAGACCATGCTGATCTTGGTGGAACGGACGTGACGCAGTTCGGCGGGGGGCAGGGCGGTCAGGTCCTGGCCGTCGAAGAGCACCTGGCCCGAGGTGGGCTCCAGGAGTCCGTTCAGCATGCGCAGCAGCGTGGACTTGCCGGATCCCGAGAGACCCATCACCACGAAGATCTGGCCGGGCTCGACCGAGAACGAGGCGTCGATCACCGCTGCGGTCGTACCGTCGGCGCGGAGCTCGTCACGGTCCGTACCGTTCTTGAGCTTCGTCACGGCTTCGTCCGGTCGTCTGCCGAATACCTTGTACAGGTGATCGGCTTGCAGCCTGGTCACATACACCTCACGGTTTGAACGGAAAAACGGCCCGTCACCCCCGCGGGCGGGCCGTGGAGCGGGCGGATTCGGTCCGTCCACCGGGGACGATGCGTGAAATCGCCCTCTGGCTGGCTCCGGGAGCGCGCCTGCCCGTCCTTACACAAGGCAAACAATTAAGTGACACAGGTCACACAAGATCACAAGCGGATCGGCGCAAAACCCCCTTTCGCCCCCGGCCGCCCGGTCACGGACCGGTGCGAACCGGCACTGTCAGTGGTACAGGGCATCATCGGGGGTGTGACACGACGCCTGATGCTCCTGGACACCGCCTCCCTCTACTTCCGCGCCTACTTCGGGGTCCCCGACTCCGTACGGGCCCCGGACGGCACGCCGGTCAACGCGGTGCGCGGTCTGCTCGACTTCATCGCCCGGCTGGTCCAGGACCACCATCCGGACGACCTGGTCGCCTGCATGGACGCCGACTGGCGGCCCGCCTGGCGGGTGGAGCTGATCCCCTCGTACAAGGCGCACCGGGTGGCCCAGGAGCGCCCCGAGGGGCCCGACGAGGAGGAGACCCCGGACACCCTGGGCCCGCAGGTCCCGGTGATCGAGGCGGTCCTCGACGCGCTGGGCATCGCGCGGATCGGCGTCGCGGGGTACGAGGCGGACGACGTGATCGGCACGCTCGCGGGCCGCGCCGCGGGCCCCGTCGACATCGTCACGGGCGACCGGGACCTCTTCCAGCTCATCGACGACTCCCGGGGCGTACGGGTGCTCTACCCGGTCAAGGGCGTGGGGACGCTGCAGCTCATGGACGAGGCGGCGCTGCGCGAGAAGTACGGGGTGGACGGCGCCGGATATGTCGATCTGGCGCTGCTGCGCGGCGACCCGAGCGACGGGCTGCCCGGCGTACCAGGAATCGGCGAGAAGACCGCGGCCAAGCTGCTGGACGCCTACGGCGATCTCGCCGGGATCATGGCGGCGGTCGACGACCCGTCCTCCCGGCTCACCCCGTCGCAGCGCAAGCGGCTGGACGGGGCCCGGGAGTACGTGGCGGTCGCGCCCACGGTGGTCCGGGTCGCCGGGGACGTCCCGCTGCCGGAGTTCGACCCGGCGCTGCCCGCGGGACCGCGCGATCCGGCCATGGTCGACGCGCTGGCCACGCGGTGGGGTCTGGGCGGGGCCCTGCGGCGTCTGCTCGCCACACTTCCACGGTGAGTGTTAGCTTACTTAGGTAAGCCTAAGCGTCGTGGAGTCGAGGGAGACCGCCGTGGCAGAACAGCCGGCCCGCCAAGCACCGAAGGTCCATGAGGGACAGGTCCTGCGCACCGAATGGATCACCCCGCACATGGTGCGTGTCGTCCTGGGTGGCGAGGGGCTGGCCTCGGTGCGGGCCGGGGAGTTCACGGACCACTACGTCAAGGTGCTCTTCACCCCGGACGGCGTGAGCTACCCGGAGCCGTTCAACATGGACCGGATCCGGGCGGAGTTCCCCCGCGACCAGTGGCCCCTGAACCGTACGTACACGGTGCGCGCCTGGGACCCGGCCACCCTTGAGCTGACCATCGACTTCGTGGTCCACGGCGACGAGGGGCTGGCCGGCCCGTGGGCGGCGCGCGCACAGCCGGGCGAGACGGTACGACTGCTGGGGCCCGGCGGTCTCTACGCGCCGGACCCGGCCGCCGACTGGCATCTGCTGGTGGGCGACGAGAGCGCGCTGCCGGCGATCGCCGCCTCACTGGAGCGGGTGGCACCCGGGGCCGTGGTGCACGCGTTCGTGGAGATCTCGGGCCCCGAGGAGGAGCAGAAGATCGCGACACCGGACGGGGTCGGGATCACCTGGCTGCACCGCGGCTCCCGCCCGGTGGGCGAGGCGCTGACCGCCGCCGTGCGCGCGCTCGACTTCCCGCCCGGCGATGTCCTGGCCTTCGTCCACGGCGAGGCGGGTTTCGTGAAGGAGCTGCGCCGCCACCTGCGGCTGGAGCGGAACATACCGCGCGAGCGGCTGTCGATCTCGGGGTACTGGCGGCTCGGCCAGACCGACGAGGCGTGGCGCGCCGTCAAGCGCGAGTGGAACGAGCAGGTGGAGAAGGAGCAGGAGCAGCGGCCCGCGGCCTGACCCACAAACCGCCGGGCTCCGACAACGGGTCCCGGTACGGGCGGTCCGCCCGTACCGGGACCCGTTGTCGTCTCCTGCAGGCGCATCCCGTCCTGGACGGACTTCTGGTACGCCCAGTTCGACGACCTTCTTGAAGTGGCTGCCGGGACATGTCCCGGCAGCCACTTCGGTGCGGGACGGACCAATCCGGGGGTATCCCGGCTCCGAATCCATGCTGGAGTCTGTTCGGACCACTCGCCGACCAGCACGAATGGAAGCTCGAACGCATGTGCGCACCGTGGAGGAAAGCCGCGTGAAAGAAGCCGTACACATCGGCGGCCCCGCTTCGGCGGGGCCCGATCTTCAGGAATTGCTGAGCCAGGTGGCCAGGGGCGACCAGGAGGCGTTCTCCCGGGTGTACGACCAGGTCTGCGGCCCCGTACTGGGCCTGGTGCGCAGCGTGCTGCGCGATCCGGCCCAGTCGGAGGAGGTGGCGCAGGAGGTCCTGCTGGAGGTCTGGCGGACGGCCACCCGTTTCCAGCCGTCCCGCGGCAGCGCCATGACCTGGGTCATGACTCTCGCGCACCGGCGCGCGGTGGACCGGGTGCGCTCGGCGCAGGCGTCCAGCGACCGGGAGCACCGGGCCGCGCTGCTCGACCGTACGCCCGCCTTCGACGAGGTCACCGAGCAGGTGGAGGCCAGTCTCGAACGGGAGCAGGTGCGCCGCTGTCTGCGGACTCTCACCGAACTCCAGCGCCAGTCCGTCACACTGGCGTACTACCAGGGCCTGGCCTACCGGGAAGTCGCCGAGTTGCTCTCGGTCCCGCTGGGCACGGTCAAGACCCGATTGCGCGACGGGCTCATCCGGCTGCGCGACTGCTTGGGGGTGAACGCATGACCACTGCGGATCTCCACACGCTGACCGGCGCGTACGCGCTGCACGCCCTGGCCCCGGAGGAGCGCGCCGAGTTCGAACGTCATCTGGAGGCGTGCCACGCGTGCTCCCAGGAGGTACGGGAACTCTCGGCGACCGCCGCCCGCCTGGGCCGGGCCGTGGCCGTGACCCCGCCGCCCGCGTTCAAGGAGCAGGTGCTCCGCCGGATCGCCACCGAGCGCCAGGACCCGCCGAAGGTGACCCACCGTCAGGCCCGCTCCGGCGGCACCGGCCGTGGCCGCGCCCTCTCCCGCTTCGCTCTGGCCGCGTGTCTGGCCGCCGTGGCGGGGCTCGGCGGGGTCGCGGTCTGGCAGAACCAGGAGGCACGGGACGCACGCCAGGAGGCGCGGGCGGCGCAGCGGCACTCCGAGGACCTGGCCGCCGTGCTCGCGGCCCCGGACGCCAAGGTCGCCACGGGCGGCCTGACGAACGGCGCGACCGGGAGCGTGATCGTCTCCCGGGCACGGGACCGGGCGGCGTTCGTCGCCTCCGGGATGCCGAAACCGCCCAGCGGCAAGGTCTACGAGCTCTGGTACAACGACGGCGGCACGATGCGCGCCGCGGGGCTGCTGGATCCCGTGACCGGCTCCGCCTCCGTACTGATGGACGGGCCGGTGGACGGGGCGTCCGGCATGGGCATCACGGTGGAACCGGCGGGCGGTTCCGAGCAGCCCACCTCCACCCCGCTGGCCCTGATGAACTTCCCGGCCGCTTGAGGACCCTGGATCGGGCGGGACCGTGGGCCGTGGGCCGTGGCCCGCGGCTCCGCCCGATCCACTGCGGCCGGTCAACCGGTCAGCCCACGCCCCTTCCCTGACCGGCCCGGCTTCGGCGGCAGCGGGAAGAAACCACTCGTACGGGCGGTGTACTCGGCGAAGCCGGGACGGTCCGCCATATGACGTTCCAGCAGGCGCTTCCCGCTGCCCCTGGTCAGCAGCAGGCTCATCACCAGCGGGCCGGCCACGGTCGCCGCGGCCACCGCCGGATCGTCGCAGACGATCAGGAAGAGCCCCCACCAGACGCAGAAGTCCCCGAAGTAGTTGGGGTGCCGGGTCCAGCTCCACAGCCCCCGGTCCATGATGCGGCCCCGGTGCGCGGGATCCGCCTTGAACCGGGCGAGCTGCCGGTCCCCGACCGCCTCGAAGAGGAGCCCGACCAGCCAGAGCGCGCAGCCCGCGTACGCGACCGGGCCGAGCGGGCCCGCCACGTACGGCGCGGCCAGTACCGGCAGCGCGACCAGCACGACCAGGGCGCCCTGGAGCAGGTAGACCATGCGCAGGGCGTGGAGATTCCGGTTGCCGGACGCCCGGGCGAGCATCGCCTCGTACCGCGCGTCCTCCCCGTGGCCCCGGCCGCGCGCGGCGATATGGGCGGCCAGGCGCAGCCCCCACACCGCGGTCAGGACGGTGACCAGCAGCCGGCGCGTTCCGTCGCCGCCGTCACCGGCCGACATGGCGTACGAGACGAGCGCGACGGCCGTGAACGCGAGGCCCCAGGCGATGTCCACGATCCGGTGCATCCCCTTGACGAGGGCGAGCGCGAACGTGACGAGCATGACGGCGAGGGCCGCCGCCGCGGCGGCGCCGACCCCCTCCCCGAACTCTGCCCACGGGTAGCCGTTCACCGCGGCACACCGTCCCGGTACCACTCCCGGAGCGCGCCGGGCCGCCCGCCCGCTGGCATCCCGCTCTCCCCCGTGGCCGTCGGCCGTACGGCGAGGATCTGGTCGACGCCCATCCGGCGCTCCTCGAACGCGAGCGCGGAGCCGGCCAGGTAGAGCCGCCAGACCCGGGCGGTCTGCGGACCGACCAGCGCGGCGAATTCGTCCCAGCGCTCCTCCAGCGTGCGGTGCCAGGCCCGGATCGTCCGGACGTAGTGCTCGCGCATCGCCTCCACGGCCCGTACCTCCAGGCCCGCCCCCTCCAGCAGCGACACGGTGTCGCCCAGCGGGCGCATGTGCATGTCGGGGGCGATGTACGACTCGATGAAGGCGCCGCCGCCGGGGGCCGTGGCGGAGCGCGACATCTGCTGGACGAGGACCCGGCCGCCCGGCCTGGCCCTCGCGTGCAGCAGGGCGGTGAAGGCGGGGTACTCGGCGTCGCCGACGTGCTCGCCCATCTCAACGCTGGACACGGCGTCGTAGCCGCCGCCCTCGATGTCGCGGTAGTCGCACAGCCGTACCTCGACCAGCTCCTCCAGACCCCGCTTCCCGACCTCGGCCCTGACGTACTCGGCCTGTTCGGCGGCGAGCGTGACGGCGGTGACCCGGGCCTTGAACTCCTCGGCCGCGTACAGGGTGAGCGATCCCCAGCCGCAGCCGATGTCGAGCAGCCGCGCGCCGGGGGTCAGCGCGAGCTTGCGGCAGATCAGTTCCAGCTTGTCGCGCTGGGCGTCGGCGGCCCCGTAACCGGGTCCGTCGCCGGTCCAGTAGCCGCAGGAGTACGCCATGGTCTCGTCGAGCAGCAGCGCGTAGAAGTCGTTGGAGAGGTCGTAGTGGTGGCTGATCGCGGCCCGGTCCCTGGCCCTGCTGTGCGCGGAGCCGGTGAGCCGGGCCTGCGCGGCGGGCGCGGGCGGGCGCACCCCGACCGCGCCGAGGCGCAGGGCGGTACGGGCGGCCCTGACGCGGTCGCCGACGGTGAGCCGGGACGGGCGCGGGCCGCGGTCGCGTACGGCGCTGCCGAGGGTGCGCAGCCCGTCGGCGAGATCCCCCTCGATGTCCAGCTCAGCGGTGATGTACGCCTGGGCGAGGCCGAGTTCGTCGGGCTGCCAGAGCAGTCGGCGCAGGGCGCGGCGGTTGCGGATCAGCACGACGGGCGTGCCCTCGGGCCCGGCGACGGAGCCGTCCCAGGCGCGCAGCCGCAGCGGGAGCGGGCCGCCGAGGAGCTGACCGGCGAGGGCGTGGAGGCGCGGGGCTGCGCCGGTGGGCGGGGCAGCGCCGGTGGGCGGGGCGGGCACCGGGAGGGGGGCCTTCCGGGTGGAGGTCATCGGGAGGTCTCCTTGGTCAGCAGCATCTGCTGCACGTCGAGGTAGCCGGAGCGGAAGCCCGCCTCCGAGTAGGCGAGGTAGAAGGTCCACAGGCGGCGGAAGACGGCGTCGAAGCCGAGCGCGTCGACCCGTGCGGCCTGTTCGGTGAAGCGTTCGCGCCACAGGCGCAGCGTCTCGGCGTAGTGCGCGCCGAAGCCGTCGCGGTCGGCCACGCGCAGGGCGGTGCGGTCGGCGGTGATCTGTTCGATCGCCTCGACGGAGGGGCAGAAGCCGCCGGGAAAGATGTACTTCTGGATCCAGGTGTGGGTGTGCCGGGTGGCGAGCATCCGGTCGTGCGGCATGGTGATGGCCTGGAGGGCGATCCGGCCGCCGGGGACGAGGAGCCGGTCCAGGGTCGTGAAGTACTCGGGCCAGAACTCCGCGCCGACGGCCTCGACCATCTCGACGCTGACGATGGCGTCGAACACGCCGTCCACCAGCCGGTAGTCGCACAGCTCGACGGAGACTCGGTCCTCGAAACCGGCCTCGCGGATCCGGACGCGGGCCAGTTCGCACTGTTCCCCGGAGAGGGTGACGGTACGCACCCGGGCGCCCCGGGCCGCCGCGCGCAGGGCCAGTTCGCCCCAGCCGGTCCCGATCTCCAGCAGCGAGGTGCCGGGGCCGACCCCCGCCTCGTCCAGCAGCCGGTCGATCTTGCGGTGCTGGGCGGCGGCCAGCAGCGAGCGGTCGGCGGGGAAGCCGCGGAAGAGGGCCGAGGAGTACGAGAGGGTCTCGTCGAGGAAGAGCGCGAAGAGGTCGTTCGAGAGGTCGTAGTGGCGGCTGATGTTGTCGCGCGAGCCCTCGGGGGTGTTGCGCTGGGCTGCGGGCTGCCGGGGTGCCCAGGCCGCGCGGAGCCGCTGGAGCGGCCGGGGGACGAGTTCGGCGAGGCGTTCGGCCAGTACGGTCAGCACACCGACCAGGTCGGGGGCCTCCCACTCGCCCGCCATGTAGGACTCGCCGAAGCCGATCAGTCCGCCGGCGCCGATCCGGCGGTGGAACGCCGTGGCGTCGTGGATCTCCATCAGCGGGCCGCCGAGGCCGATCGTCCCGCCCCCGTCGAACCGCACGCACAGAGGGAGTTGGCCGAAGGCCCGCCGGACGAGCCGTTCCGTCACGGCCGTACGGAGCCACGAGCCGCGCGGCAGCCGCGCGACGTCGGGCCAGCGCGACGGGTCGGGAACGGCGGGCGCGGCGGGTGTCCACGCAGCGGCGGGACGGGGGGACCCGGGAGCGCCGGGGGACGCCGAGGAAGCCGGGGAGACGGACACGCTCACTGAAGACCCTCCTGGGGCTGGTGACGGGGACGGGGCTGGACGGGCAGTCCGCGCAGGCGGAGGCGGATGCCGTGCAGCCGGATGCCGGCGGAGACGACGGCGGTGGACCAGGGGTGGCGCAGCGCGGCGCGCACCAGGGTCCGGGGGGTGGCGGGGCGGCGCTCGCCCCGTACGGTCGCGGTGAACGGGCTCCCCTCGGGGCGCTTCAGACGTACCGTCAGGCGCAGCCGCTCGTCGGGTTCGGGCAGGCGCATGGTGTAGCCGCCGTCGACCGGGAAGAACGGCGAGACGTAGAACTCCTTGTCCACGGTGGCCCGTCCGGTGGCGTCCGGGCGCAGCAGGTAGCAGTGCCGCTCCCCGTAGGTGTTGTGGACCTCGGCGACGACGCACAGCGGTGTGCCGTCGGTCCGGTGGCACCAGAAGAGGCTGAGCGGGTTGAAGACATGCCCGAAGACCCGCGCGTGGGCGAGCATCGTCACCCGGCCGTCGGCCAGGTCGATGCCCTGGGCGGCGAGGAACGCCGTCAGCCCGGCGCGGATGGTGGGCCGGGTCCCGCCGAAGTGGTCGCGCGCGTCGAAGCGGGCGAGGGGGCGCAGCGGCCGGGGCAGCCGCGGTGGCCGGTCGGGGTCGATCAGCCACATGTAGGTGCGCAGCCCCAGGGTGTGGCGGCGGGGAGCGGTCCTGACATGGCGGACGTCGCAGGTGTAGAGCGCGGGCACGACGGAGGCGGGCACAGCGGAGGCGGGCGCGACGGAGGTCGGCGGGGTGGCGGGCGCACCGGGTCCGGTGGTCACCACACCACCCCCAGGGCCTCGGCCGCCGCCACGCCCGAGCGGCAGCCGTCCTCGTGGAACCCCCAGCCGTGGTAAGCGCCCGCGTACGCGGTGACCGGGCCGCTGAGCGCGGGCAGTTCGCGCTGGGCCGCGACCGACTCGGGGGTGTAGACCGGGTGTTCGTAGACCATGCGGGCGAGGACCTGGTCCTGGTCGACCCGGTCCGCGCCGTTCAGGGTGACCACATACGTCTCGGGGGCGTCGAGCCGCTGGAGCCGGTTCATGTCGTAGCTGACCCGTACGGCGTCGGCGCCCGCGTCGCAGGCGGGCATCAGGTAGTTCCAGGCGGCGCGGGCGCCCGCGCCGCGCGGCAGCACACCGGTGTCGGTGTGCAACTGCGTGGCGTTACGGGAGTACGGGAACGCCCCGAGCACCCGGCGCTCGTCCTCGGTGGCGTCGGCGAGCAGCCGCAGCGCCTGGTCCGGGTGGACGGCGATGACCACCGCGTCGTACCGCCCGACGGTGCCGTCCTCGGCGGTGATCCCGACGCCGTCCGCGTGGCGGCGTACGGACCGTACCGGGGTGGCGGTGTGGACGGTGGCCAGCCGTTTTCCGATGAGGTCGACATAGGCGCGCGAACCGCCGGCGACTGTCCGCCAGACCGGCGATCCCGAGATCGTCAGCAGACCGTGGTGCGCCAGGAAGCGGAAGAGATACCGGGCGGGGTAGCGCATCGCGGTCCGCGCGTCGCAGGACCAGACGCAGGAGACCAGCGGGGTCAGGAAGTGGGAGAGGAAGTACGGCGAGAAGCGTCCCGCGGAGATGAACTCTCCGAGGGTCCTGTCGTCCCGAGCGGTGTCGTCCGAGGCGAGGAGCCGGCGGGCCGCCCGGTGGAAACGGGGGACCTCGGCGAGCAGCCGCAGATAGCGCGGGCTGAGCGCGTTGCGCGGCTGGGCGAAGAGGCCCGCGGCGCCGCGGGCGCCGGCGTACTCCAGTCCGCAGCCGTCGCAGCGGACGGACATGCTCATCTCGGATTCCCGCGTTTCCACGCCCAGCTCGCCGAAGAGCCTCAGCAGATACGGGTAGGTGCGCGCGTTGTGCACGATGAAGCCGGAGTCGACGTGGTGCACCCGGCCGTCGGCCGACGGGACGTCATGGGTGTGCGCGTGGCCGCCGAGCCGGTCGTCCGCCTCGTACAGCGACACCTCGTGCGCGTTCCGCAGGACGTACGCGGCGGTCAGCCCCGCCACTCCGCCGCCCACCACGGCGGTACGCGGACGTTCCCCACTCATGCTGCTCCCTCACCCTGGTGCGGCGATCGCCCATGTCCGGCGATCCGGGCCCCGCGCCCAGGTGCTGCGCGCAGGCCCTCTCTCGCTGGGCATTCGAGGCGGCGCGAGCCGGGGATTGGTGAGCGGCGCGATCTTTCCGACGGGCCTTGGAAGTCATCTCATTTGGCTGGGTGGGCTGTCAGTCGTGGCGAGGATTGTTGAGCGGCTGGTGCCGGATGAGCTGTGGGAGCTGTTCCAGCGGGTGGTTCCGGAGGCGTCAACGCGGCCTCAGGGCGGGGGCCGGCGTCGGCACGGTGACCGCGAAGTGCCGGCCGCGATCGTCTTCGTGGCGACCTCGGGCCGCACGTGGCAGCAGTTGCCGACTGCGTCGTTCGGGCCGTCCGGCGCGACGGCTCACCGGCGTTTCACCGAGTGGCCGAAGGCCCGGGTGTGGGCCAGGCTCCACCGCTTGGTGCTCGACGAGCCCGGATCCCGTGGCGAGTTGGACTGGTCGCGGTGCGCGATCGACCCCGTGAACATGAGGGCGATGAAAAGGGGGAGCTGACGGGTCCGAATCCTGTGGACCGGGGTAAGTACGGGTCGAAGATCCACTTGATCACCGAGCACACCGGTCTGCCATTGCCAGTCGGTATATCGGGTGCGAACATGCACGACAGTCAGGGCCTGGAGCCGCTCGTGCGGGGTATCCCGCCGATCCGCTCGCGACGCGGGCCGCGCCGCCGCAAGCCCGGCAAGCTGCACGGCGACACGGGGCACGACTACCGCCACCTGCGGCAATGGCTCCGTGCGCGGGGTATCACGCACCGCCTGGCCCGACGCGGCATTGAATCCTCCGCCCGCCTGGGCCGTCACCGCTGGGTCGTGGAGCGGTCCGTGGCGTGGCTCGCCGGCTGCCGCAGACTCCACCGCCGCTACGAACGCAAGCCGAACACTTCCTCGCCTTCGCCGCCATCGCCTGCACCCTGATCTGCTACAGCCGACTCACCAAATGAGATGACTTCTCAACCGACAGGTCAATCTTCGGTAGGACGTCAGCCGCGAGGACTGTTCACCTTGGCTGCGGAGTCGATGGTTGCGGAGCCGATACGGGAGCCGTCGGCACCGTAGACACCGACCATGCTGGTCTCGGTGCTCTTATCGGGCCATGAGGTCCACTCATCGATGAGCGCTGAGATGTCCTGATTGCTCGGGGTGCCCTCGGCGGTGGTGACGAAATAGGTGTACGGCCGGTCACCAACGACGGTATCGATGATGTGGGTGACTTCCAGAGGGAGGGGCCCCGTCTGTTGCGGATGCCTTGGTGAACCGCTTGGCTGCGTCCTGGTTGGCCGGCTCATCGTCGGAGGGTTACGACGGGAGGCTGTCAGGGACGGATACGGCGGAAATGGCTTCGCCGATGCAAGCGGTGGTCAACAGCAGGCCTGCGGGGAGGGCGAATAGCGTGGTGTGCGCACGCATGGGGCCTCCGTCGTTTGCGGCGTACGGGTATACCCCCGCGCCATAATGCTCAGTGCGGGGGCAGCGCTGTTGGGTAGTCATCACATCCATACTTCGTCAGCGCGGTCGTTCCAAGTGCCGGCACCCCACAGCGGGGGGTAGCTCAGTTCGTGGAGGCTCGTGTAGCAAGTGCCGAGGATTGTGATGAGCTCCTGGTCGGGCCAGTTGGTGCGGTAGTCGACTATGCCCATACCACCGGTCTCGTCGTTGTTGCAGGTCGAGGTGGCCTCGTCTCGGAATCCCCATGTCGCGAGAGTCTTGGTGCCGTTGGCGGACCACTGGAGCTTGCGGCCCCCCAGGTTTTGGTGCTCGCCGAGGCACGTCCAGCCGAAGGAGCAGGAGGCGGCGAGGGGGACTGCTCCGTCACCACTGGCCGTTGAAGCCATGGATGCCGGTGCCGCTGGCTGAATCGTGGCGGAGCGCCCCTTGGGGGCCTTCGGCAGGGCTCGGGGATCCTTCTTGGCGTAGGCGGCGACGTCGGCCTGGGCCTCCGCGTCGGTAGCGAAGCACTTCACGGTGAGATCGGGATATTCGGAACAGACCTTTGCGTCGCCCCACCCGTCAGCCATGTCGAACTTCTTGCCTTTGTACGTCGCCATGATGGGGCCCTTGCGCGCCTTGGCGGTGCGAGCGCGGTCGGCCGCGTCTTCAGAACCTGTGTTTTCGGTGGCGCGGGGAGCCGGAGAGCTGCCGGTGCCGGCGGTGGCCGTTGCGGTGGCACTAAAACCGAGAGTCGCGCTGAGAGCGAGGACAGTGAGGATTCTGGCCAGTTTCAAGTGAGGTGATCCTTCGTCAGGTTCCGGATTCGACTGCCGCAGTCGCTAAAGGGGTGACTTTTTCCGCTTTGCATGTCGCGGTGTTCTGGGATTGCGGATTCGATGTGTTGACGGAATCGATATTGCTGTGGCGTCGGGCGGAACGTCGTTAGCGGAGAGTCCACGCTCCTTGACGATGCGTCTACATCACAGTCCCGAGCGGCCGCACTGACGTTGATGGCCTTGCGTCTGCGGGCGAACCACCACAGAACCTCTCGGCGCACGTCATCGTCGACCGATCGCGGAACACGGATGCACCGGCCGGTACGCCATCGGACCGCAGGACGTATGCCCGCAGCCGACGGCCCTCTCAGCCGTCTTCTCAAGCACCTGGCCGCCCCTGCCCCACGGTGCTACCCGCCGACGAGGACCGGCCGGCTGGTCGCCGCGCTCTCCGGGCAACCGATCCCGAAGCCCGACGAGAACAGGGACAACGCGGCTGCCCGGGAAAACCACTCACGTGCCACCAGGCGGCGGTCCCGGTAGAAAACGGGTCGCGACCTCGGCTGGGGCGGTCTGCTGCTCGCGGGCCTGTGCCCACCGGTGTTCGCGGTTCCATGTCTGGGCCGTCGCGTCCCCACCCCGGAGACATCCTCGTGGCCGACGACGACGGCGCCGCGGATGAGGACGCCGTCGATGGTGACGGCCGTCTGCACAGCCTACCCAGCCAAATGAGATGACTTCTCAGCTGTCCGGGGGCCTGTCCTGCCGTCGGCGGTACTTTTTTTCATTCCTTCGGGTGCCCGACCAATCCGCCTTGCTTCCGGTGCCGAATGGCCGGTGTGAGCGAAGATCGGAAAGTGCCGGAACCAGAGGCCCGTCAGCACGACGGTCCGACAGCGCGCCTGCTGCACCGCGGCCTCGGCGCGCTCGCCGGACTGATCGCGGGCTTCTCCGCGCTCGCAGTGGCGGAGCTGGCCGCGGCGGCGGTACGCCCGGAGGCGAGCCCCGTGACGGCGGTGGGCGGCGCGTTCATCGACCGCACTCCCCCGTGGCTCAAGGACTTCGCCGTACGGAACTTCGGGACCAACGACAAGCTGGTGCTCCAGCTAGGCATCCTGATCGTCCTCGCGCTCCTCGCCATGGTGGTCGGCGTGTTCGCGCTGCACCACCGGCGGGCGGGTTCCGCGGCGGTTCTGGTCTTCGGGGTGATCGGCGCGGTGGCGGCGGCGAGCCGTCCCGGCGGCGGCCCCACCGACGCCCTGCCCTCGCTCGTGGGGGCGCTGGTGGCCTGCGGGGTGCTGTATCTGCTGGCCGGCAGGCTCACACCCCGCTCGTCCCCCGCGGCGGGCGGGACGGGCGGCACCTTCGACCGGCGCCGCTTCGTGGTCGCCGCGACGGCCGCGGTGGCGGCATCGGCCGGGGCGGGCGCGCTCGGGGTCCGGCTCAACGCCTCGGGGTCGGCCGGCGCCGTCGCCTCACGCAAGGACATCGTCCTGCCGTCGCCGGCCTCCCCGGCCCGTCCCGTGCCGGCGGGCGCGGACCTCAGGATCCGCGGTCTCAGCTCGTTCACGACACCCAACAAGGACTTCTACCGGGTGGACACGGCGCTGGTGGTGCCGCGGATCGATGCCACGGGCTGGCGGCTGAGGATCCACGGCAAGGGGGTCGCCCGGCCCCTCACCGTCACCTTCGACGATCTGCTCAGGCGCGAACTGATCGAGCGGGACATCACGCTGACCTGTGTGTCCAACGAGGTGGGCGGCCCGTACGTGGGCAACGCCCGCTGGATCGGCGTACGGCTGGCGGACCTGCTGCGCGAGGCGGGCGTACGGCCGCCCTCGAAGGGCGGGCCCGCCGACCAGCTCGTGGCCCGCTCGGTGGACGGCATGACCATCGGCTCCCCGGTCGAGACGGTCATGGACGGCCGGGACGCGCTGCTCGCCGTCGGGATGAACGGCGAGCCGCTCCCCTTCGACCACGGCTTCCCGGTCCGGATGGTGGTGCCGGGGCTGTACGGCTACGTATCGGCCTGCAAGTGGCTCCAGGACCTGGAGCTGACCACGTTCGCCGACTACGACGCGTACTGGGTGAAGCGGAGCTGGTCGCAGGAGGCGCCGATCAAGACCGAGTCACGGATCGACACCCCGCGCCCCTTCGCCAGCCCGAAACCCGGCACGGTCCCGGTCGCCGGGGTCGCCTGGGCCCAGCACCGGGGTATCGCCCGGGTGGAGGTACGGGTCGACGGCGGCGCCTGGCACCCGGCGCGGCTGGCGGCCGAGGACACCCGGGACACCTGGCGCCAGTGGGTCTGGGAGTGGCCCGCCACCACCGGCAACCACACCCTTGAGGTCCGCGCCACCGACAAGGACGGATACACGCAGACCAGTCAGCGCGTCGGCACCGTCCCCAACGGGGCGACCGGCTGGCACTCGGTGGTCGTCTCGGTCACCTGACCGCCGCTGCCCGCGCCCTCGTCGCACCGTCATCACACAAGCCATTTCCCCATGTCCCTACCCCCCTGTGCCCGCATTCCGGCGAGCACCGCCTTTCCAAGGAGATTCACCATGAACGCCACCCGCTTCCAGCGCGCCGCCATCGCCCTCGTCGGCGCCGCCGTACTCCCGCTCGCCCTCACGGCCTGCTCCAGCGACGACAGCAAGGACACCACGTCGTCGGATGCGGCGTCCTCCGCCGCCACCGAGACGGCCGAGACCCCGGCGGACAACGCGGCGGGCACGGGCGACCAGCCCTTCGGTACGGCGTGCGCCTCGGTGCCGAAGAGCGGCGCGGGCTCCTTCGACGGCATGTCGAAGGACCCGGTGGCGACCGCCGCGTCGAACAACCCCGACCTCTCCACCCTGGTCACCGCGGTGAAGAAGGCCGGTCTGGTCGACACCCTGAACAGTGCCAAGGACATCACCGTCTTCGCGCCGACCAACGAGGCGTTCGCCAAGATCCCGAAGGCCGACCTGGACAAGGTCCTCGCCGACAAGGCCACCCTGACCAAGATCCTCACGTACCACGTCGTGGGCGAGAAGCTGCCCCCGAAGGCGCTGGAGAGCGGCACCTTCCCGACCCTGGAGAAGTCCACGCTGACCACGGCCGGCTCGGGCGAGTCCTACACGGTGAACGACTCGGCGAAGGTCGTCTGCGGCAATGTCCCGACCAACAACGCCACCGTGTACATCGTCGACACGGTCCTGATGCCGAAGATGTGACCTGATTCCCGTCGACCGGGCTTCCTGCCGACCGGCGTTACCGTCCATCGGCGTTCCTGGCGATCGACGGAAACGGCGCGGGCCCGCGCTCCCCGGAGGGAGCGCGGGCCCGCTCGGGCGCCCCGGTCTCAGCCGACCGAGCTGTACGCCACCACTCCGCGCCGCACCGCGTCGACCGCCTTGCGGGCGTTCTTCGCGACCGTGCTGTCCTCCCGGGGGGCCGCCGCCGCGATCTGGCCGAGGACGTCGATGACCTGCTTGCACCAGCGCACGAAGTCACCGGCCGGCATCTCCGCCTCGCGCAGCACCTCGTCGAGCCCCTTGCCGGAGGCCCACATGTGGACCGGCCAGGCGAAGCCGAGGTCCGGCTCGCGCTGGCCCACGCCCTCCGTCTGGCTGATCTTCAGGTCTTCCTCCAGCGCGTCGAGCCGGCCCCAGATACGGACCATCTCGCCCAGCGCGGCCTTCGCGTCGCCCGCGGGGAGCTTCGGCGCCACCGCGTCGTCGGCCTGCCGGGCCTCGTAGACCAGGGCGGAGACGCAGGCGGCCAGCTCGGCCGGGGAGAGCCCCTCCCAGACCCTGTCCCGCAGGCACTCGCTGGCGAGGAGGTCCAGCTCGCCGTAGAGCCTGGCCAGCCGCTTGCCGTGCTCGGTGACCTCGTCGGCGCGCAGGTAGTCCAGCTCGGTCAGGAGCGCGACGATCCGGTCGAAGGTGCGGGCGATGGTGTTCGTCCGGCCCTCGATCCTGCGCTCCAACTGGCGGGTGTCCCGCTGGAGCCGGTGGTAGCGCTCGGCCCAGCGGGCGTGGTCCTCGCGCTCGTCGCAGCCGTGGCAGGGATGGGCGCGCAGCTCCGTACGGAGCCGGGAGATCTCCCGGTCGTCGGCGGCCTCCGCCCGCTGCTTGCGGTGCCGCTCGGGCACGATGTGTCCGGCCTTCGTGCGCAGCGCGGACGCCAGATCGCGGCGCGACTGCGGCGAGCGCGCGTTGAACGACTTGGGGATCCGCATCCGCTCCAGCGCCTCCACGGGCACCGGGAAGTCCATCGCCGCCAGCCGCTTGACCTGGCGCTCGGCGGTCAGGACGAGCGGACGCGGGCCTTCCTGGTAGTCGAAACCGCGGTGCCCGTTGGCTCGCCCCGCGGGCAGCCCCGGCTCCAGCACGAGCGCGAGGCCGGCGAACTTGCCCGTCGGGACATGGATGACGTCGCCCGGCTTGAGCCGCTCCAGCGAGGAGGCCGCGGCGGCCCTGCGCTGCGCGACGCCCTGCTTGGCCAGCTCCGTCTCGCGGTCCTTGAGGTCGCGGCGCATCCGCGCGTACTCCTCGAAGTCCCCGAGGTGACAGGTCATGCCCGCCCGGTACCCCTCCAGGCCCTCCTCGTTGCGCTGGACCTGCCGGGAGATCCCGACGACGGACCGGTCGGCCTGGAACTGGGCGAAGGAGGTCTCCAGCAGCTCGCGCGACCGGTGCCGGCCGAACTGCTGCACGAGGTTGACGGCCATGTTGTACGAGGGCCGGAAGCTGGAGCGCAGCGGATACGTACGGGTCCCGGCGAGCCCGGCGAGCGCGCCCGGGTCCATGCCGCGCTGCCAGAGCACCACCGCGTGGCCCTCGACGTCGATGCCGCGGCGCCCGGCCCGCCCGGTGAGCTGGGTGTACTCGCCGGGGGTGATGTCGGCGTGCTGTTCGCCGTTCCACTTGACGAGCTTCTCCAGCACCACGGACCTGGCGGGCATGTTGATGCCGAGAGCCAGCGTCTCCGTGGCGAAGACGGCCTTGACCAGGCCGCGGACGAACAGCTCCTCCACGATCTCCTTGAAGGTGGGCAGCATGCCCGCGTGGTGCGCGGCGATGCCCCGCTCCAGGCCCTCCAGGAACTCGTAGTAGCCGAGGACGTGCAGGTCCTCGCCGGGGATGGAGGCCGTACGCTCCTCGACGATCTCCCGGACCCGGCGGCGCGCCTCGTCGGTGTTGAGCCGCAGGCCCGCGTACATGCACTGCTGTACGGCGGCCGCGCAGCCGGCCCGGCTGAAGATGAAGGTGATCGCGGGGAGCAGCCCCTCCGCGTCCAGCCGCTCGATGACCTCGGGCCGGCCCGGGGTCCAGATACGGCTGCGCTGGCGGCGCTCGCGCTCCCGGTCCGCCTCACGGACCATCTTGCCGCGGCGGCGGTCGCGCGGGTTGTACGTGCGCTGGTTCTCCATCCGGGCCAGCCGGACGAGGTCCGGGCTGACCTCGCGCTTGGCGATGCCCCGGCCACCGTGGTCGGTCTCCTCCTCGAAGAGGTCGTACATCCGGCGGCCGGCCATCACGTGCTGCCACAGCGGTACGGGCCGCTGCTCGGAGACGATCACTTCGGTGTCGCCCCGTACGGTGTCCAGCCAGTCACCGAACTCCTCCGCGTTCGACACGGTGGCCGAGAGCGAGACGAGGGTGACGGAGGCGGGGAGGTGGATGATCACCTCTTCCCAGACGGCGCCGCGGAAGCGGTCGGAGAGGTAGTGGACCTCGTCCATCACCACATAGCCGAGGCCGATGAGCGCCCGGGAGTTCGCGTAGAGCATGTTGCGCAGGACCTCGGTGGTCATGACGACCACCGGCGCGTCCGCGTTCACACTGTTGTCACCGGTGAGCAGGCCGACCTTGTCGGCCCCGTACCGCTTGGCGAGGTCGGCGTACTTCTGGTTGGAGAGCGCCTTGATCGGGGTCGTGTAGAAGCATTTACGGCCCTCGGCCAGGGCGAGGTGCACGGCGAACTCGCCGACGATCGTCTTGCCCGAGCCGGTGGGCGCCGCGACGAGCACGCCCTTCCCCGCCTCCAGGGCCTGGCATGCCTCGATCTGGAAGGGGTCCAGACCGAATTCGTACATCTCGCGGAAGGGCGCGAGCGCCGTGGCCCGTTCTGCGGCGCGGATCCGGGCAGCGGCGTAGCGCTCGGCTGGTGAGAGGTCCTCTGTCATCTTGCGGTCGAGCCTACCCGCCCCCTCCGACAGTCAGCCCGATCTTTAATCGTCCTTGGGCGGCACCGCTCCGCCCGCGCCGGTCAGGTGATGTCGTCGTACCCGTTCACCCGGTTGTTCCGGGCGCCGTCCGACTGTTCCGGGAGCGCGGGCCGCGTCGAGACGGGTTCGATCTCACCGATGGCCTCGGGCGTCAGGTCCAGGTCCGACGCCTCGTCGTCGCCGGGGCCCGCCGCGTCGCGCGCCGCCTTACGGCGGTCGTTGATCAAGGAGATCCCCGTGGCGAAGAAGTACAGCACCCAGATCGGTACGGCCAGGCCGAGCATGCTGACCGGGTCGGTGCTCGGGGTGGCGACCGCCGCGAAGACCGTGATGCCCATGATCATGCCGCGCCACCAGCCGGCCATCCGCTTACCGGTGAGCACCCCGCCGAAGTTGAGCATCACGAGGAGGAGCGGCAGCTCGAAGGAGAGGCCGAAGACGACCACCATGCGGGTGATCAGGTCGAGCAGATCGTCGAGCGGGAGCTGGTTGTCCAGGTTGGCGGGCGAGAAGTCGAGGAGGACCCTCGCCATGGTGGGCAGCGTCTTGTACGCGAAGAAGCCACCGGCCAGGAAGAGCGGGAACCCCGCGGCGACGAAGCCGAGGGAGTACTTCTTCTCGTTCCTGTGGAGCCCCGGCGCGATGAACGCCCAGAGCTGGTAGAGCCAGATCGGCGAGGCCAGGACGACACCGGCCGTCAGGGAGACCTTGAGGGCGAGGGTGAAGGGCGTCACCAGACCGTTGAGGACGATCCGGGCGCAGGTGCCCCCGTCCCGCTCGGTGAGCTCGGTGAAGCTCACGGAACATCCGACCGACTTCAGCACCGGGTCGGTGAAGAACTCGATGATCTCCTTGTAGGAGAAGGCCGCGACGATGGTCACGACGACGATGCCGATGAGCGCCTTGACGAGCCGGTTGCGCAGCTCGCGCAGATGCTCCACCAGCGGCATCCGCCCCTCGGGGTCCGTCTCCTTCTTGCGGGCGGACTTCAGCAACCCACGTCCTCATCTCGTGCGGCGGGCTGCCTCGTGGCAGTGCCCGCTCCGGCCCAGGTGGTGTCAGCGCTTGGTCGAGTCCGTCGGCTCGTTCACCGGGCGCGCGTTCGTCACATCGCCGGGGAACGCCTGGATCGTACGGGGCGCGGTCTGGTCCTGAGCGGGGTCGTTCGGAGGCTCGGCCGGGGCGGTCTGCTGTCCCTCGGACTTCATGGCCTTGGCCTCGCTCTTGAGAATGCGGGCCGACTTGCCGAGCGAACGCGCCATGTCGGGAAGCTTCTTCGCGCCGAACAGGAGGATGACCACGACGAGGATGAGAATGATCTCGGGGGCACCGATCTTTCCGAACAGCATAAGTCTTTACCTTCTCACCGAGGCGGCACGGAACGGGCCTGCGTGGATAGGGCCGGACTTGTGTCCGACAGGTTGCCCAGCGATCGTAACGCGCGGGGGTGAACACAGAGCAATCCCCGTGCGTACGTCAAGCGCGCGGCCCCACGCCTCGCTGCCCGGGCCACGACGTGCAGCGTACCTCTCCGGACCCGCGCTGAGCAGGGGGCGTGTGGACTACCTCAGTGCGTCACCGGTGGCGGCGAGCCGCGTCGCGGACCGTTCCAGGTCCTCGGCGGCGAGGTTGATCCGCTCCGTGGTGGCGGCGACCTGGCGGGCGAGCCGCCGCGCTTCGAGGAAGACCCTGACGGCCAGGACGCCGAGCACGGCGGTCCCGAGGAAACCCAGGGCGATGGCGATCATGGGCCAGAGCATGGTGTCAGACCGTTCCCGGCAGGTCCTGAAGCGTGGAGTGCAGACGCATCGTCCGCACCCCGCCGCCTGTGAGGAGTTCGACGATGCGTTCACCCGCGGGCTTGCGGACCGGGGCCTCGCACTCGGGGCAGACGAAGGAGTAGAAGGTGGTGCGCCGGCTGGCCCCGACCGCCAGGCGCAGCGCGCCCGCCGACAGTTCGAAGGCGGCCCGGCACTCGGGACAGGCCGCTTTGAAGAGGACCGGGACCACCGTCGAAAAACCAGACGACCCAGACATTGCCGACATATTTCCCTTTCTCCTTGTCCTCAGCCGTTCGCTCTCGCCCGTTCGGTCCGGCCCGGTCGGTCACCGGCCCGGCGGGGCCGCTCCCCCGCCGTACAAGCCGGTCGGCGCCGCCCCGCGCCGGGTCAGTGGATCTCGTACGCCGCCAGCGCCTCGGCGGCGGCCCGCCGCGCGCTGTCCGCCAGCTCCGGCGGGGCGACGATCCGTCCGTCACCGCCGAGCCGCAGCGCGAGCCGCCGCAGCGAGGCCGGCACCGGGGCCCGCAGCGTGATCCGCAGCCCTCCGTCGGGCAGCTCCACCGCGCTGTCGTGCGGGTAGTACTCGGCGACCCACCGGCCGCCGGGGCCCACCTCGACGATCACCTCGGGGTCCTCGGCCGACGGCTGCACCAGCCCCTCCGACAGATCCCGCAGCTCCAGCTCCGGGGGCGCGGCCGGGGCGTCCAGCAGCCGGATCTCGGCCACCCGGTCGAGCCGGAACGTACGCCGCGCCTCGGAGAGCCGGCACCAGGCCTCCATGTAGGTGTGGCCCACGGCGAAGAGCCGGATGGGGTCGACCTCGCGCTCCGTCAGCTCGTCCCGCGCCGGGGAGTAGTACCGCAGCCACAGCCTGCGCCGCTCGGAGATGGCCCGGTCGACCTCGGCGAACACGCCGCCCTCGGACTCGAAGGTCACCGAGAGCCGGGAGCTGGCGCCCGCGACCTCACCGGCCGCCGTCTCCAGTTTGGCGGTGGCGCGCAGCAGCGCCTGCCGGTCGCCCTCGCGCAGCCCCGGCAGGGTGGCGACCGCACGGGCCGCGACGAGCAGCGCCGTCGCCTCGTCGGCGGCGAGCCGCAGCGGCTCGGCGACATCGTCCGGGTTGTGCCACCAGATGCGGTCGCCGTCGGTGTCGATGTCCAGCAGGTCCCCGCCGCGGAAGCTCGTACCGCACATGGGCAGGACGTCGAGGTCGGAGATCAGCTCGTCCTCGCTGATCCCGAACGCGCGGGCCACGTCGCCGACATGGGCGCCGGGGCGCTCCCGCAGATAGGTCACCAGCGAGAGCATCCGCCGGGTCTGGTCGATCGCGTTGGCTGCCACGGTGTACGAGCCCCTCTCAGCCCTTGGCCACGGCGCGCAGCCGGTCCAGGACGTCGGCCCGCAGATCCGCGGGCTCCAGTACGACCACGTCCGGGCCGAACTCCACCAGCCAGGCGTCCAGGCCGTGTCCGTACGGGATCTCCAGCTCGTCCCAGCCGTCGGCCAGTTCCCGTGTGGACAGCGCCCGGGAGCGCAGCGGGTAGCCGCAGCCGGAGCGGAGTCTGATCAGCGCGGAGCGCGTCGCGGTCTCCCCCGCCCAGCTCTCCACGGTCTCGCGCACGGTCACCACGTCCGGTACGGGCGCGCCGAACGTGCCGACGCGTGAGCGGACCCGGCCGGAGATCCGGGAGAGCCGGAAGACCCGCTCGGCGCCGCGGTCGCGGTCCCAGCCGGCCAGGTACCAGTGTCCACGCCAGCACTCCAGCGTCCACGGTTCGACCTGGCGCTGTTCGGCGCGGGCCGCGTTGGCCTTGCGGTAGTCGAAGGAGACGGGGCGCCGGTCGCGGCAGGCGAGCATCAGCGGCTCGAAGGCGGCCTCGTGGACGGGGATACGGGGTTCGAGGGCGCCGTGGTGGGCCTCGTAACTGTCCTCGGCCTCGGGCATCCCGGCGGCGCGCAGCTTCTGGAGGGCGCCGCTCGCCGCGCCGGCCAGCCGCGCCTGCTGCCAGACCTTGGCGGCCAGGCCGAGGGCCGCGGCCTCCTCGGCGTCGAGGGTGATGGGGGGCAGCCGGTTGCTGTCGCGTCGGGCCAGGTAGCCGGTCTCGCCGTCGAGGTTCTCCACCGTCTCGATGACCAGGCCGAGTTCCCGGAGGTCGTCCTTGTCCCGCTCGAACATCCGGTTGAAGGATTCGTCGGTGCCGGCTTCCAGGTACGCCTCGATGGAGCCACGCAGTTCGCGCTTGCTGAGCGGCCGCCGGGTCCCGAGCAGACACAGCGCCAGATTCATCAGCCGCTCGGCCTTGGCAATGGCCATCGACGCCTCGCACCCCTCGTTGATCGTGCCGCCTCCGCCCGCTGACCGTACCGTCCCGGGGTGTCGCGGCAAAGCCGAGGGTCCATGCCGTACGGCATGGACCCTCGGTGCGCCCGGATCGGACCGGACCGTTCCGTATCAGAAATCAGACGGAGACCAGATCGCAGACGAAGATCAGCGTCTCGCCCGGGGCGATGGCGCGGCCCGCGCCGCGGTCGCCGTACGCGAGGTGCGGCGGGATGGTGAGCTGGCGGCGTCCGCCGACCCTCATGCCCTGCACGCCCTTGTCCCAGCCCGCGATGACCTGGCCGGCGCCGAGCGTGAACGGAAGCGGAGCGCCGCGGTTCCAGGAGGCGTCGAACTCCTCGCCGGTGGAGAAGGCCACGCCGACGTAGTGGACCTTGACGTTGGCGCCCGCCGTGGCGACCTCGCCGTCACCCTCCCAGATGTCCTTGATCTCCAGGTCGGCCGGCGGCTCGCCACCCGGGAAGTCGATCTCGGGCTTCTCGATGCTCACGTGAAACTGCTCCTCTAAATGATGAACGGTACAACCGGGACAGTCTTACACCTTCGCGAGGATGTCCACGGCGAAGACCAGCGTGGAGTTCTTCGGGATCCCCTGCTGCTCCTGGTTGCCGAAGGCCTGGTCCGGCGGGATCACGATGAGGACCCTGCTGCCCACCTTCTTGTCGACGATGCCCGTCTTGAGGCCCTTCAGCGTGAGCTGCGGCAGCGGGAACGTCGTGGTGCGGCCGGTCTTGTACGTGCTGTCGAACTGCTTGGCGTCCTTCCAGAGGTACGCCGAGTAGTTCAGTACGACGGTGTCGGAGTCCTTGACGACATCGCCCTTGCTCTCCAGCACGTAGTCGGAGACCAGCTTCTTCGGCGGGTCGGTCCCCTTGGGGATCGTGACCTTCGGTTCCTTGCCGTCGTCGTTGGTGCCGACCTGCGGCAGCGCCTTGTCGTCCTGCGGGACCGCGGTGCCCTTGGCGGAGGAGGGCACCTTGGTGGCCTTCAGGATGTCGACGACGAAGACCAGCGTGGAGTTGGGCTTGATGTCGCCCTGTCCCTGCGCGCCGTAGCCAAGCTCCGGGGGGATCCCCAGCTCGACGCGGCTGCCGACCTTCTGGCCTTCGAGGCCCTGGTCCCAGCCCTTGATGACCATGCCGGCGCCGAGCGTCAGGTCGAACGGCTGCTTCCGGTCGAAGCTGTTGTCGAAGGGCTTGGTCGAGTTCCAGGCCTGGCCCAGGTAGTTGACCTGGACCGCGTCGCCCTTCTCGACCTTCGCGCCGTCACCCTCCTTGAGGACATCGACCGTCAGCTTCTTCGGCGGATCCCCCTCCCCCTTGTCGAGGGTCGGCTTCTGTCCGAACTTGGCGCCCTCGCTGATCGCGGGGAGTCCGTTCTTGGACGAGGTGGAGTCGGAGCCTCCGTCGCCACCGCACGCCACTGTCGACAACAGCAGCAAGGGGACGACGATCAGGCCGGCAAGTCGGCGCACGTGTTCCTCAGATCTCAGACGGCACAGTAGCTGCCCACTGTAGGGCGTGGCAGGGGCCCCGTACGCGATACGTACGGGGCCCGCGCCGCATTCCACCCATGCATGTCAGCCACCGGTTGACGGAAACGCTCACATACCGGCGATGAGCTTTTCCACCCGTTCGTCCACCGACCGGAACGGGTCTTTGCAGAGCACCGTGCGCTGTGCCTGGTCATTGAGCTTGAGATGCACCCAGTCGACCGTGAAGTCCCTGCGCTGCTCCTGGGCGCGGCGGATGAAATCGCCGCGCAGTCGGGCCCTGGTGGTCTGCGGAGGCACGGACTTGCCTTCGAAGATCTTCATGTCGTTGCAGATACGGGCGGCCTGCCCCTTCTTCTCCAGCAGGTAATAGAGCCCGCGGCGACGGTGGATGTCGTGGTAGGCGAGGTCTATCTGCGCGACCCGGGGATGCGACATGGTCATGTTGTGCTTGGCCCGGTACCGCTCGATGAGCTGGTACTTCATGACCCAGTCGATCTCCGTGCCGATCCGGTCGAGATCCTCGGCCTCGATCGCGTCGAGCGTACGGCCCCACAGTTCGAGGACCTGCTCCACGGTGCCGGTGCGGATGCCCCGGCGGTCCACGAAGTCCACGGCCTTCTCGTAGTACTCCCGCTGGACCTCAAGGGCGGAGGCCTCCCGGCCGCTCGCCAGGCGGACCTTGCGCTGCCCGGTGAGGTCGTGGCTTACCTCGCGGATCGCCCTGATCGGGTTCTCCAGGGTGAGGTCGCGCATCACCGTGCCCGCCTCGATCATGCGCAGCACGAGATCGGTGGCGCCGACCTTGAGCAGCATGGTCGTCTCGGACATGTTCGAGTCGCCGACGATGACATGGAGCCGGCGGTAGCGCTCCGCGTCGGCGTGCGGCTCGTCCCGGGTGTTGATGATCGGACGGGAGCGGGTCGTCGCGGAGCTGACGCCCTCCCAGATGTGCTCGGCGCGCTGGCTGACGCAGTAGACGGCGCCCCGCGGGGTCTGGAGCACCTTGCCCGCGCCGCAGAGGAGCTGACGGGTGACGAGGAAGGGGATGAGAATGTCCGCGAGCCGGGAGAACTCCCCGTGGCGGGCGACGAGGTAATTCTCGTGGCAGCCGTAGGAGTTTCCCGCCGAGTCGGTGTTGTTCTTGAAGAGATAGACGTCGCCCGCGATTCCCTCCTCGTGCAGGCGGCGTTCGGCGTCGACGAGCAGACCTTCGAGAATGCGCTCGCCGGCCTTGTCATGCGTGACCAGTTCGGTCACGTTGTCGCATTCGGGTGTCGCGTATTCCGGATGCGATCCCACGTCGAGGTAGAGGCGGGCGCCGTTCCGCAGGAAGACATTGCTGCTGCGGCCCCATGACACAACACGGCGGAAGAGGTAGCGCGCCACTTCGTCAGGTGACAGTCGGCGCTGTCCCCTGAACGTGCACGTGACGCCGTACTCGTTCTCCAGCCCGAAAATGCGGCGGTCCATGTCTGAACATTACGCCTGATGACCTGAGCTGAAACCGGGTTCGACCGCACCGCTTGGATCATTTTCCGTCGGGACGGTGTCGTCGGGCGCACCGCCGGGACGTGCGAGGACCCGCTGTGTGGCCAGCAGGACCAGCAGCGCGGCGGTGCCCGCGGCCCCCGCCACCCCGAAGCTGATGGACGTACCGCCGATCTCGACGGCCGGGCCCGCCGCGGCCGTTCCGAGCGCGGCGCCGACGCCGAAGGTCGTCACGAGCCACGAGAACGCCTCGGTGACGGTGCCGCGCGGCGCGTGCCGGTCCACGACGACGAAGGCGCAGGCGATCGCGGGGGCCAGGAAGACACCGGAGAGGGCGGCGAGCGCGGTCATGGCGAGGACGCCGGGGGTGAGCATCAGCGGCAGGTAGCAGAGGGCGAGCAGGGCGGTGATGGAGAGCAGCCGGCGTTCGGGGGTGTTCGTCCACCGGCGGGCGCCGTACACGAGTCCGCCCACCAGCGCGCCCAGGCCCAGGGCGGCCATCAGCCAGCCGTAGACCGACTCGCGGCCCTGGTCGTCGGCGTACGCGACCCCCGCGACGGTGATGGAGCCGAGGGCCATCCCGATGAAGAGGAACGCGCCCAGCAGGGCGAGCAGTCCCGGCGAGCGCAGGGCGCCGAGCCAGTGCGCCTCGCGGGGTGCGGAGCGCCAGGCGCGGGAGGGCTCGGACAGGACGACGGAGAGCGCACCGAGCACGCCGATCGCGTTGATGACGAGCAGTGCGGCGGCCGGGGACCAGAGCGCGACCAGCAGGGTGACCAGCAGCGGCCCGACCGTGAACATGATCTCCTGGGCGATCGCGTCCATCGCGTACGCCCGGTGCACCCGCTCCTCGCCGCCCAGGACGCTGGGCCACAGCGCCCGCAGTCCGCCTTCCAGCGGCGGGGTGAACAGCCCGGCGACCGCCACGGCGGCGTACGCGAGGACCGGGCCGTCGTCGCCGGTGCCCGCGACGACGAGCAGGACGGCGCCCAGGGCCGACACGAGGGCGGCGGGGAGCTGGATCCGGGGCTGGCCGTACAGGTCGACGGCGCGGCCGAGGAGCGGCTGCCCCACCGCGTTGCTGATGCCGTAGACCGCCGCGAGGACTCCGGCGAGGCTGTAGCTGCCGCCGCCCGCCCGGACGAGCAGGACGATGGCGATGGGGGCCGTGGCGTTCGGCAGCCGCCCCACGAGCGTGCCGGTGAGCAGCCGCGCGGCATGCGGCGCCTTGATGATGTCTGCGTACCCGGTGGCTCCGTCGGCCATGGCCGCCTCTCCCCGCTTCCCTGTTCCCCGTTTCCCGGCACGCCGGGTTTTACGTATAACGTCTGGGCTCATACGTACCATGTGCGCAGTGCGCGGGTCCACCGCGATTCCCGCCCGCGTCGGAGAACGGCAGTCATGACAGAGCACTCGGCCAGGCCCACCAGCAGGGACGTGGCCCGGGCCGCTGGCGTGTCCCAGGCCACCGTCTCCCTGGTCCTCGGCGACAAGTGGCGGGGCAGGGTCTCGGAGCGGACCGCCGGCGTCGTCAGGGAGGCGTCCCGCGAACTCGGCTACCGGCCCAATCTCGCCGCCCGCAATCTGCGCATGGGGACGACCAGGACGGCGCTCCTGGTCGTCCCCGCGCTCACCAACGATTTCTTCGCACGGGTCTACACCGGCGCGGCCGAGGTCGCCGCCGAGCACGGCTTCGGGGTCGTCCTGTACCCCTCGCCCGAGGGGATGGGCCCCGCCAGGGACCCCTTCGCCTCGGCGCGGGCCGCGCTGGACGGGGTGATCGCCTCCTCGATGGCGACCGCCGCGCTCGACGCGATCAGCGGCACGGACGGCGCGGATCTGCCGCTGGTGATGCTCGACAGCGATCCCGCGGCGCCGGGCGCCGCCGCCCGGGTGAATGTCGACATCGCCGACGGCATGCGCCGGGTGACGGAGCATCTTCTCGGCATCGGCCACCGGCGGCTGGTCCATCTCGCGTCCGCCGTCGACTCCTGGACCTTCCGGGTACGCGCCGAGGCCATCGCCGCGGCGGTGGGGAACGTGCCGGACGCGGTCGTGACGACGGTCTCCGCGCCCCTGGAGGTCGACGCGGGCCGGGAGGCCGCCGAGCGCGCCCTCACGGCGCTGGGGCCCCGCCCCACGGCCCTGGTCTGCGACGGCGACGTCCTGGCGGCGGGGGCCTGCAAGGCGGTACGGCGGCTCGGACTGCGCGTCCCCGAGGACATCTCCGTCACCGGCTTCGACGATCTGGCCCTGGCGAGGGCGGTGGAGCCGGAGCTGACCACCGTACGGCTGCCCGCGGAGCAGGTGGGGCGGCGCGGGATGGCGGCGCTGCTGCGCGTCCTGGACGGGCAGCGTCCGGAGACCGGCGACCTGCCGGTCACCCTGGTGGTCCGGGGCTCCACGGCTCCGGCGCCACCGACCGCCGACGGGCACTGAGCCCCGGGCCCCGGCACGCTCGTGCCCCGGAGCGCGTGAGCGGTCCGGGGCAGGGACGGAACGGTTACTTCTTGCCGGTGCCGTCCGGCTTGTCGGAGGCATCGGGCTTGTCGGAGGCGTCCGTGTCCGGGGCGCCGTCCGCCGGGACCGGGGTCGCGCCGTCCGGCTCCTCGGTGTCCGACGGGGCATCGGTCGGGGTCGAGGCCGCTCCGTCCGCCTCCAGCAGGCGCGAGAGCTGCCGGCCGACGATCCGCTTGAACTTGCGCTGCTGTGGTCTCGTACGGTCCAGGACGGCGACTTCCAGCCGCTCGGCGGGGATCTCCCGCTCGCCGCCGTTGGTGTCCCGGGACAGCGCCTGTACGGCCAGCTTCAGCGCCTCGGCGAGCGACATGCCGTCGCTGTGCCGCTGGTCGAGGAAGGTGCTGATCTGCTCGGAACTGCCGCCGACCGCGACCGAGCCGTGCTCGTCGACGATCGAACCGTCGTGCGGCAGCCGGTAGATCTGGTCCCCGTCCGCCGTGGCGCCCACCTCGGCGACGACCAGCTCGACCTCGTAGGGCTTCTCGGCGGAGCTGGAGAAGATCGTGCCGAGTGTCTGGGCATAGACGTTGGCGAGACCACGGGCCGTCACATCGTCACGGTCATAGGTGTATCCGCGCAGATCCGCGTAGCGGACGCCGCCGATGCGCAGATTCTCGTACTCGTTGTACTTGCCGGCGGCGGCGAAGCCGATCCGGTCGTAGATCTCGCTGAACTTGTGGAGCGCTCGGGACGGGTTCTCGCCGACGAAGACAATGCCGTCGGCGTACTGGAGCACTACCAGGCTGCGACCGCGGGCGATGCCCTTGCGGGCGTATTCCGCCCGGTCGGCCATGGCCTGCTGGGGTGAGACATAGAACGGCGTCGACACCGGCTATCCGTCCCTTTCTGTCAGTGACATGTTTGTTCAGAAGAGAGCGGAGTCAGAGCAGCGCGGCGCGCGGGCCGTCGGGCTGTTCGAGTCGGCGCTCCAGGATCGACCGGGCGATCTCGGCGGATTCGTCGTCGGCCATCCTCCGGAAGCCTTCTTCGGTGATGACGGTGACGATCGGATAGATCCGCCGGGCCACGTCGGGGCCGCCTGTCGCGGAGTCGTCGTCCGCCGCGTCGTACAGCGCCTGGACGACCAGGGTGCACGCCTGCTGCTCCGTCAGATCCTCGTGGTAGAGCTTCTTCATCGACCCGCGGGCGAAGACGGAACCGGAGCCCGTGGACGCGTAGCCCCGCTCCTCGGAACGGCCGCCCGTCACGTCGTACGAGAAGATGCGCCCCTTCGCGCGGTCCACGTCCCACCCCGCGAAGATCGGGACGACGGCCAGGCCCTGCATCGCCATGGCGAGATTGCCGCGGATCATCGTGGAGAGCCGGTTGGCCTTGCCCTCCAGCGAGAGCTGCGCCCCTTCGACCTTCTCGAAGTGCTCCAGTTCGAGCTGGAAGAGCTTGACCATCTCCACGGCGAGCCCGGCGGTGCCCGCGATGCCCACGGCCGAGTACTCGTCGGCCGGGAAGACCTTCTCGATGTCACGCTGCGCGATCATGTTCCCCATGACCGCCCGCCGGTCACCGGCGAGGATCACGCCACCGGGAAAGGTCACGGCGACGATCGTCGTGCCGTGCGGTGCCTCGACGGCGCCCTGCACGGGCGGCAGGACGCGCTTGCCGGGCAGGATGTCCGGCGACTGGTGGGAGAGGAAATCCATGAACGAGGACGAGCCGGGCGTCAGGAAGGCTGCCGGCAGACGCCCGGTGGTACGAGGGTTGGCTTCCACACGTTTCCTTCCGGATGGGCGGCGGCCCGCTCGGACCGGGCCGACCTTAGATCTGTGCACGGACCTTACCCGCGCCGTCGCCGGTCATCCGCCCCGGTGCGACCGGCTTTCGCCGGAGGCCCCGGGGACGGACAACGAAGCCTACTGACCGCCCTTTTGGACGAAGGACCGCACGAAGTCCTCGGCATTCTCTTCGAGCACGTCGTCGATCTCGTCGAGGACGGAGTCCACGTCGTCCGACAGCTTCTCCTGGCGCTCCTTGAGGTCCTCGGATGCCTGCGCTTCCTGCGCCTGCTCCTCGGTCTCCTCCGTGGAACGCGTCGCCTTCTGCTGTCCGCCGCCGGTGTCCTTGGTCGCCATAACCCTCACCCCGCTCGGTTCGCCCCGCTGGATGTGACCTACAAGATCCGACCCTACAAGGAGGGTCGGACATCGGCCCCGCACTTGTGCCAACGCATGGGGACCACTCTGATCATTCCCCCACCGGGACCGTTTCAGCCTCCGGACAGCACCTGGACCAGCTCCTCCGCCGTACGGCAGCGGTCGAGCAGCTCCTTGACGTGGTTGCGCGTGCCCCGCAGCGGCTCCAGTGTGGGCACCCGCTGCAGCGAGTCACGGCCGGGCAGGTCGAAGATGACCGAGTCCCAGGAGGCGGCGGCCACGTCGTCGGCGTACTGCTCCAGACAGCGGCCCCGGAAGTACGCCCTGGTGTCCTCAGGAGGCTTGGTCCTGGCCCGTTCGACATCCTGGTCGTCCAGCAGGCGCCGCATCTTGCCGCGGGCCGCCAGACGGTTGTACAGGCCCTTCTCGGGCCGTACGTCGGCGTACTGGAGGTCCACGAGGTGCAGCCGTGCCGCGTCCCAGTCCAGGCCGTCCCTGCGGCGGTAGCCCTCCAGGACCTCACGCTTGGTGATCCAGTCCAGCTCGCCGGAGAGGCTCATCGGATCGTTCTCCAGCCGGTTGAGCGTGTCCTCCCAACGGCCCAGCACGTCCTTGGTCTGCTCGTCGGCGTCGGCCCCGTACCGCTCCTCGACGTACTTTCTCGCCAGCTCGTAGTACTCCATCTGGAGCTGGACCGCGGTGAGTGTCCGGCCGCTGCGGAGCGTGACCAGTTGGCCGAGGGTGGGGTCGTGCGAGACCTGGTGCAGCGTACGGACCGGCTGGTCCACGGCCAGGTCGACATTGATGAAGCCGTCCTCGATCATGGAGAGGACCAGCGAGGTCGTGCCCAGCTTGAGATAGGTGGAGATCTCCGAGAGGTTCGCGTCGCCGATGATCACATGCAGCCGGCGGTACTTCTCGGCGTCCGAGTGCGGTTCGTCCCGGGTGTTGATGATCGGGCGCTTGAGGGTCGTCTCCAGCCCCACCTCGACCTCGAAGTAGTCGGCGCGCTGGCTGATCTGGAAGCCGTGCTCGTGGCCGTCCTGGCCGATCCCGACCCGGCCCGCGCCCGTGACGACCTGCCGGGAGACGAAGAACGGCGTGAGGTGGCGCACGATGTCCGAGAACGGGGTCTCCCGCTTCATCAGGTAGTTCTCGTGCGTGCCGTAGGACGCGCCCTTGTTGTCGGTGTTGTTCTTGTACAGATGGATGGGCTGGGCGCCGGGCAGCAGCGCCGCGCGCTCGGCGGCCTCCGCCATGATGCGCTCGCCGGCCTTGTCCCACAGGACGGCGTCCCGCGGGTTGGTGATCTCGGGAGAGCTGTACTCCGGATGGGCGTGGTCCACGTAGAGCCGCGCGCCGTTCGTGAGGATCACATTGGCCAGGCCGATGTCCTCGTCGGTGAGCTGGCTGGAGTCCGCCGTCTCGCGGGCGAGGTCGAAGCCACGGGCGTCCCGGAGCGGATTCTCCTCCTCGAAGTCCCAGCGGGCGCGCCGCGCCCGGTGCATCGCCGCCGCGTAGGCGTTGACGATCTGGGACGAGGTGAGCATGGCATTGGCGTTCGGGTGGCCCGGGACGGAGATGCCGTACTCCGTCTCGATGCCCATTACTCGCCGTACGGTCATGCGGCCCTCCTTGCCCGGCGGCGCTCCCCTCCGGGAGCGGCGCTCAAGTACCGCTGTCTCTCCGACGCGTGTGCGGTGCCCGGTCCCGCACTGCGCGACGTGGCGGTACGAACGAGCCTAGAACGCCTCCGCGCCGACGGGGAGATCATTTTCTTCATTGGCCTGGTGTGGTGGTTGGCCCGGTGTGCGGGTGTGGTGGGAGGTACGGGGAAAGCAACCGGCTGCGGACGCCCTTCGAGGCATCCGCAGCCGGTCCGCGCTCTACAGGTACTGACCGGTGTTCGCCACCGTGTCGATCGAGCGTCCGGTGTCCGCGCCCTGCTTTCCGGTCACCAGGGTGCGGATGAAGACGATCCGCTCGCCCTTCTTACCGGAGATACGGGCCCAGTCGTCCGGGTTGGTGGTGTTCGGCAGGTCCTCGTTCTCCTTGAACTCGTCCACGCACGCCTGGAGGAGATGGGAGACCCGAAGGCCCTTCTGGTCGTGGTCGAGGAAGGCCTTGATGGCCATCTTCTTGGCCCGGTCCACGATGTTCTGGATCATCGCGCCGGAGTTGAAGTCCTTGAAGTAGAGGACTTCCTTGTCGCCGTTGGCGTACGTGACCTCCAGGAAGCGGTTCTCCTCGGACTCCGCGTACATCTGCTCCACGACGGACTGGATCATCCCGTGGGCCGCGGCCTCCTTCGAGCCGTTGTGCTCGGAGATGTCGTCCACGTGCAGCGGCAGTGTGGCGGTCAGGTACTTCGCGAAGATGTCCTTCGCCGCCTCCGCGTCCGGACGCTCGATCTTGATCTTCACATCGAGCCGGCCGGGCCGCAGGATCGCGGGGTCGATCATGTCCTCGCGGTTGGAGGCGCCGATGACGATGACGTTCTCCAGGCCCTCCACCCCGTCGATCTCGGCGAGGAGCTGCGGAACGATGGTGTTCTCCACGTCGGAGCTGACACCGGACCCACGGGTGCGGAAGAGGGATTCCATCTCGTCGAAGAAGACGATGACGGGGGTACCCTCGCTCGCCTTCTCCCGGGCACGCTGGAAGACCAGGCGGATGTGGCGCTCGGTCTCACCGACGTACTTGTTGAGGAGCTCGGGACCCTTGATGTTGAGGAAGTAGCTCTTCCCCGCCGGACGCCCGGTCACCTCGGCGACCTTCTTCGCGAGGGAGTTGGCCACCGCCTTGGCGATCAGCGTCTTGCCGCAACCGGGCGGACCGTAGAGCAGGATGCCCTTCGGCGGCCTCAGTTCGTGCTCCTTGAAGAGGTCCGGGTGGAGGTACGGAAGCTCGACCGCGTCCCTGATCATCTCGATCTGGCCGCCCAGACCGCCGATCTTGGTGTAGTCGACGTCGGGGACCTCTTCGAGGACCAGCTCCTCGACCTCGCTCTTGGGAACCACTTCATAGACGTAGCCGGAGCGCGGTTCGAGAAGCAGGGCGTCGCCGGGGCGGATGGTGATGTCCAGAAGCGGCTCGGCGAGCCGCACCACCCGTTCCTCGTCGGTGTGCCCGACCACCAGGGCGCGCTCGCCGTCCTCAAGGATCTCCTTGAGGGTGACGATGTCCCCGGCACGCTCGAATTCCATGGCCTCGACCACGTTGAGCGCCTCGTTGAGCATGACTTCCTGGCCACGCCGCAGCTCATCGAGCTCGACGCCGGGACTGACATTCACCCGGAGCTTTCGGCCACCGGTGAAAATGTCGGCCGTGCCGTCCTCATTGCTGTGCAGGAAGACACCGAAACCGGCGGGCGGCTGTGCCAGCCGGTCGACCTCTTCCTTGAGGGCCACGATCTGGTCGCGGGCCTCACGCAGCGTATTGGCGAGCCGCTCGTTCTGCGCGGACACACCCGCCAGGTTCGTCTGCAACTCGACGATCCGCTCTTCGAGAATTCTCGTATGCCGCGGAGAGTCGGCGAGCTTACGTCGCAGGACGGCGATTTCCTGCTCGAGATAGGCAACCTGGCCGGCTGGGTCTTCGGACCCCCGCCCGGGCCGGATGCCGCGGTTGATGTCGTCGTCGTGGGCTGCCACGGTCCTCACCTCCTCCAAGGGGAGCTGGACGCTTCCTGACCCTACCTGGGTGGGTGATGATTGAAACCCCTAGATCACAAAGACTGTCGGGGTGGTACCGATCTTCACCCTTGCGCTCTCCCTCACGCCAGGGGAATACCCACCCAGGGACATCGGAAAGCGGCCGGTTGTATCGTCGACGTGTTCAACACCCGTCAGGGCTGGCGCGACTTACCCCGTCACGTGCCGTCCGGCGCAGAAAAACGGCAGGAGAGATGACCGTGCAGCAGGAGGCTCCCACCGAAGGCGTCACCGAGACCGGTGAGCCGCTGGAGGTCTGGATCGACCAGGACCTCTGCACCGGCGACGGGATCTGTGCCCAGTACGCGCCGGACGTCTTCGAGCTGGACATCGACGGCCTGGCCTACGTGAAGAGCGCGGACGACGAGCTGCTCCAGTCGCCCGGCGCGACCACACGCGTACCGCTGCCGCTCCTGACCGATGTGGTGGATTCGGCCAAAGAATGCCCCGGCGACTGCATCCATGTACGCCGGGTGGCGGACCAGGTCGAGGTGTACGGGCCGGACGCGGCCTGATCCCGTACGGCTCCGGGCACCCGGAGCGACCGGTCAGCTACTGCGCGCCTCAGGCAGTTCGGTGCGCAGGAACGCGCCATTTTTCCACTGCCAGGAGACATGCTCCTCCTCGTCGGGGCAGCAGCGCGGCACGGAAGGCTCCGAGTAGCCGAACAGGGTGGCCAGGATCACACCGTCATTTACGGTGAGGTCGGGCCCGACGGTCCACTTCTCCCCCGGGTCCACCAGGGTGGCCACGACCCGGGGCGCATCCCCCTCCGCCCTGGTCAGCACGTACACCCCGCTCGGCGGAGTACCCAGGCCCGCGTCGCAGCGGACCACCGCCACGGTCTCCGGGCTGCCGTCCCCGTCGAGATCCCCGGTGGCCTTCTGGGCCACGACCGAGCGCACCGCCCCGCATTCCAGGGGAAAGTCGGCATCGGCGGGGTCGGGGGCGGGCAGCGGAGCCGCGGCGGCGGGCCCCGAGGCGTTTCTCAGGCCCTGCGGGTCCGTCTGGGAGGCGGTGGCGGGCCCCGGCTGGAGCAGCCCCGCCAGCGCCACGACAGCCGCCATCGCGGTGGCCGTCGAGAGCCAGTGGATCGGCCGGGGCCGGGTATGCGCGAGGTCCGGAGCGTCGGAGATCTGCACGCGGAGTGTCTCCTGTGAAGGCGGTGCCGGTGAGTAACCAACGATGTGTGAGGGAGTCAGCATCGTGCCACACGTCACAGGGCGACGGAACAGCGGGGTGCGTAAGCCCAACGTAAAGATGCCGCCGCCCAGTTGCCCGTTCGGAACGGGAACCGGGCGGCGGCAGCGTCGTACACAGAGCAGGGCCTAGCGGGCGGCTCCGCCGCTCGCGCTGCCCGGGCCGCTGTAGTCGTCGCCGTACGCGCCCTTGGCGGGACGGCGGCGGCGCAGCGGCGGCTCCACACCATCCGCGAGCCGGCGAGCGGTCACCAGGAAGCCGGTGTGCCCGATCATCCGGTGGTCCGGCCGGACCGCCAGCCCCTCCACATGCCAGTTACGGATCATCGACTCCCAGGCGGCCGGCTCGTTGAACGTGCCGAACTCCCTGATCGTCTCGACCGTACGCGCGAGTTGCGTCGTCGTCGCGACATAGGCACACAGGATGCCGCCGGGAACCAGCGCCTTGGAGACGGCCTCCACGCACTCCCACGGGGCGAGCATGTCCAGAATGACGCGGTCGACATCCGTGTCCGACAGATTGTCCTGAAGGTCACCGACCGTCAGCGTCCAGGCGGGATGCGGCTCGCCGAAGTAGCGCTCCACGTTCTGCTGCGCGATCTCGGCGAAGTCCTCACGGCGCTCGTACGAGTGCAGCATGCCCTGGTCGCCGATGACCCGCAGCAGAAAGCTGCTGAGCGAGCCGGAACCCACCCCCGCCTCGACGACGCGGGCGCCGGGAAAGATGTCGGCGAAGGCCAGGATCTGGCCGGCGTCCTTCGGATAGACCACGGCGGCACCGCGGGGCATGGACAGGACATAGTCGGGGAGCAGGGGGCGCAGCGCGAGATAGGCGACGTTCCCCGTGGTACGGACAACACTGCCCTCGGGAGCACCGATCAGCTCGTCGTGCGGGAAGGACCCTTTATGGGTGTGGAAATTCTTCCCGGCTTCGAGCGTGAAGGTGTAGTGGCGTCCCTTGGGGTCGGTGAGCTGAACCTGGTCCCCGACCTTGAAGGGGCCGCGACGTCGGGCGGCACCGGTCGGTTCGGACATGTTCGAAGCTTAGCCCCTCTTTTTGGGGGCTCGGTTCGCCGCCGGGGCGCTTTAAGTCGGCGCCGACGGTTGACCGTGCTCGGTTCGCTCGTTCCTCACGAACCTGCGCGCGCTCGCCCTTACGGCGCCGACGCGCCCCTTTGGCTCACTCGCCGCAGGGTCGGGGAGGCGGGCCTATGGCTGTGGCGCCGCTCCCGATCGAGCGCGGGCCCGCCAGGTGGTGCGGTGCCGGAATCGTCGGCCTGTCTGCGCGCCAAGCCGGCGAGTGAGCCGAAGGGCGCGCCGCTGTCGTAAGGGAGAGCGCGCGCAGCCCCCGAGGAACGAGGGGGCGAGCACGGTCGACCGTCGACAGTGGCTTTCAGCGCCCGGAGGCGAACCGAGCCCCAAAAAAGAGGCGCCCCGGAGGCGAACCGAGCCTCAAAAACTAGCTGGGCCGGGCCATGGCGGAGACGAAGGCTCGTTCCACGTCGGCCGTGGAGAGGACTCCGTAGATCTCGCCCGTCTCCTCCAGGACCAGGTACTCCGTCGCCGGGCTCGCCCTGAGGCGTTCCAGGAGCGCCTCTCCCGCGAGGTCCGCCGGGACCTTCATGCCCTCTGTGAGGTCCTGGGCGAGGCCGCTCACCGCGACCCAGGGGCGGCGGTGCTGCGGGACGCCGACGATCGCGGACTCCCGTACGAGGGCCGTGGGGTCGCCGTGGCCGTCCACGACCACCAGGGCGCGGGCGCCCGCCTCGTTGGCGCGGCGCAGCGCCTCGGAGAGCGGGGTGGCGGATTCGACCGGGACGGCGCGGCGGGTGAGCGCGCGGGCCTGGAGTTCGGGGAGGTGTTCGCGGAGCCTGGCCATGCGCAGGCTGTTGCCCGCGCCGGTCCAGATGATCGCGGCGAGGATCGCGGCGAGCAGCGCGTCCATGACCGTCTCCATGCCGCTGACGTTCGCGGCGGAGGTGCCGAGTGCACCCGTACGGGTGAGGAGCGGGAGGCCGATGAGGACCGTGACCGCGAGCGCGCGGCCGACCCAGGCGGCGGCGATGGTGCCGCTCATGGGCTTTCCGGTGATCTTCCAGACGACCGCGCGCAGCATCCGGCCGCCGTCCAGCGGGAGGCCGGGCAGCAGGTTGAAGACGGCGACGATCAGGTTGGAGATCATCAGTCCCGCGAGCAGGACGCCGGGGACCGTGCGGGCCTCGACGGCCAGCAGGCCGAGGTAGAAGAGGCCCGCGAGGACCAGTGAGAGGAGCGGCCCGACGAACGCGAGGACGAACTCGCGGCCGGGTGTCTCGGACTCCTTCTCGATCTCGGAGACGCCGCCGAAGAACTGGAGCTGGATCCGGCGCACGGGCAGCTTGAAGCGGAGCGCCGCGACGGTGTGGGCCAGTTCGTGGACGAGTACGGAGGCGTAGAAGGCGACCGCGAAGAACAGGGAGACCAGATACCGCAGGTTGCCCAGTTCCGGCAGGACCCGTTCGAGCTGGCCGCCGAAGATCCAGGTGATGAGCGCGGCCACCAGGAACCAGCTCGGGGCGACGTAGACGGGCACGCCGAAGGGGCGGCCCATGAGAATGCCACCGCCGGGGTCTTCACGGCGCGGCGGCTTGCCACCGGGGCCCGTGTCCCCCTTGCCGGGCTGCGGCATCCTGCCCTCGCCGCTCTCGTCGTCCTCTTTCACGGGTTCCCTTCGTCGGCAGCGTCGCTCGCTCGATGATGCGGTGCGAGTGGCTCTGTGGTCGATGGTATTCGGCTCGCTGTCAGTGGCGGGCCGTAGGGTCTGCGTCATGAGTACGAGCAAGCCGCCCACTTCGCTGTCGCCGTCGCGTGCGAGCGACTTCATGCAGTGCCCGCTGCTGTACAGATTCCGGGTGATCGACAAGCTGCCGGAGAAGCCGAGCGAGGCGGCCACGCGCGGCACTCTGGTGCACGCGGTGCTGGAGCGCCTCTTCGACGCGCCGGCCGTGGAGCGTACGGCGCCGCGGGCGAAGGCGCTGGTGCCCGGTCAGTGGGACCGGCTGCTGACGGCCAGGCCCGAGCTGGGCGAGCTGTTCGCTCAGGACGCGGAGGGCGAGCGGCTGGCGGCGTGGCTGGGGCAGGCGGAGCGGCTGGTGGAGCGGTGGTTCTCACTGGAGGACCCGACGCGCCTGGAGCCCGCGGAGCGTGAGCTGTTCGTGGAGACGGAGCTGGAGTCGGGGCTGCGGCTGCGCGGGGTGATCGACCGGGTGGATGTCGCGCCGACCGGCGAGGTGCGGATCGTCGACTACAAGACGGGCAAGGCGCCGCGTCCGGAGTACGCGGAGGGCGCGCTGTTCCAGATGACGTTCTACGCCCTGGTGGTGCGGCGGCTGAAAGGGGTGCTGCCGCGCCGGCTCCAGCTCGTCTACCTGGGCAGCGGCGAGGTCGTGACGTACGACCCGGTGGAGGCGGATCTGGAGCGGGTGGAGCGTAAGCTGCTGGCGCTCTGGGAGGCGATCGAGCTGGCCACGGCGACCGGCGACTGGCGGCCCAGGCCCACGAAGCTCTGCGGCTGGTGCGACCACCGGGCGGTGTGTCCTGAGTTCGGCGGCACGCCTCCGGTCTATCCGCTGAGTGTGAGGCCGGTGGAGACCCCCGTGGAGGCACCGGCGCCCGGCTGACCCGGGGCGGGGCCGTCAGGGCAGAATGGGGCTGTCTATTGAAGGAGTTGCCCCGTGACTGTCCGCGTCCTACTGGTCGACGACCAGCCACTGCTGCGTACCGGTTTCCGGATGATCCTGGAGGCCGAGCAGGACATCGCGGTCGTCGGTGAGGCCGGGGACGGCCTCCAGGCCATCGACCAGGTCCGTGCGCTCCAGCCCGATGTGGTCCTGATGGACATCCGGATGCCGCGGATGGACGGGGTGGAGGCGACCCGCCAGATCACCGGACCCGGCCGGGACGGTCCGGCGAAGGTGCTGGTCCTGACGACGTTCGACCTCGACGAGTACGTGGTGGAGGCGCTGCGCGCGGGCGCCAGTGGCTTCCTGCTGAAGGACGCGCCCGCCAATGAGCTGGTGCAGGCCATCCGGGTGGTCGCGGCGGGCGAGGCGATGCTCGCGCCGAGCATCACGCGCCGGCTGCTCGACAAGTACGCGGACCATCTTCCGTCGGGTGAGGAGCCGGTCCCCGACACGCTGCACACGCTGACCGAGCGGGAGGTCGAGGTGCTGAAGCTGGTGGCGCGTGGGCTGTCCAACGCGGAGATCGCGGCGGACCTGTTCGTCAGCGAGACGACGGTCAAGACCCATGTGGGGCATGTGCTGACGAAGCTGAGCCTGCGTGACCGGGTGCAGGCGGCGGTGTACGCGTACGAGAGCGGGCTGGTGCGCCCCGGCGCCCAGTAGCCCAGCAGCGGCCGTGGGAGCGCCCGTCGCACGCCTCCTGACGGGTGATGGACGGAGGAGGGCCCCCGGGATGTCCCGGGGGCCCTCCTCCGTACGACGGCGTGCGGTGGCTCAGTTTCCGTGGCCGAGCTCCCACAGGTGCAGTTCGGCGGAGGAGTTGACCGCCCACTCCACTCCGGAGATCTCGCTCTTGGACGCCACGTACTGCTTGCCCTGCCAGAGCGGCAGCATGGGGACCTCCTCGGCGACGAGGTTCTGCATCTCACCGAACGCCTTGCTGGCCGCGCTGCGGTCGGCCTGCTTCCGCGACTCCGGGAGGAGTTTGGTGCGGATCTTGACGTTGTCGTACGGGTTGTTCAGGAAGTTGGGCTGGTCGAAGAAGGGACCGACGTAGGTGTCCGGGTCCGGGAAGTCGGGGAACCAGCCCATCCCATAGACGGTGTACTCGCCCTTCCGCCCGTTCGGCCGGAACTCCGACCACTCGGTGCCCTTGATGTCGACATCGAAGAGCTTGCTGGCGTTGAGCTGGTCCCGGAGGGTCTCGAACTCCTTCTGCGTGGCCGAGCCGTAGTGGTCGGTGGTGTAGTCCAGCGTCAGCTTCACCGGCGTGGTGATGCCCGCCTCCTCCAGGAGCTGCGCCGCCTTGGTGAGGTCCCCGTCGCCGTACTTGTTGAAGAACGGGTTCGTGTGGGTGGCCACGGACGACGGGACGAGCGAGTACAGCGGCTCGGCCATGGCGCCGTACGCCTTGGTCACGAGCTGACCGCGGTTGACGGTGTACGCCATCGCCTGGCGTACCGCCTTCTCCTTGACGAGCGGGGTCTCGGTGTTGAATACGAGGTAGCGGATCTCCAGCCCGGGCATCTCGGTGAGCTGGATGTCCTCCCGGGGCTTCTCGATCAGTGCCTCGACCTGCTCGGGCGACATGGCGCGGGTCATCACGTCGATGTCCCCCGCGTCGAGCGCCTTGCCCATGTCGTCGGGGGTCTTGAAGGGCCGCAGCTCGACCTTGTCGTTCTGGAGCTTGACGTTGCCCTTGTAGTCCGGGTTCTTGGTGAAGATGGCCTTGACGACCGCGTCGCCCTTGACCTCGGTCTTCAGGGTGTACGGGCCCGATCCGCTGAGCTCGAAGCCGGTCCTGACCTTCTTCGCCGGGTAGTCCTTGGCGCTGAGGATGCCGGCCACCGGGGTGGTGAGCTTGTAGGGGAAGGTCGCGTCGGGCGACTTGAGGTGGAAGACGATCCGCCGGGCGCCGTCGGACTCCATCGTGTCGATGTTGCCCAGCAGCGTGCCGACACCGTTCTCGCCCTTCATGTCCAGGGCGCGCTGGATGGAGAACTTCACGTCGTCGGCGGTGATCGCGTCGCCCCCGGGGAACTTGAGCCCCTCGCGCAGCGTGCAGCGGTAGCTCTCGTTCGCACGGTCCGTGAAGCCGCACTCGGACGCCGCGTCAGGTACCGGCTGGCCGCCGCCGCGCGGGACGGAGACCAGCGTCTGGACGACCTGGCGCAGGACGTTCCAGGTACCGGTGTCGTAGGCGAAGGCCGGGTCCAGGGGCGCGGGGCCGTCCTTGGTGGCGATGTACTGGTCCGTGGTGCCCACGACAATGGCATCCCCGCCGCCGGAGCCACCGTCCGAGCCCCCGCAACCGGCGAGCACGGGCACAAGCAGGCCGAGCGCGGCCGACAGCGCCAAAGTCTTGCGGTTCATCCTGGACGTACTCCCTCATCCGGCACTGAGATACAGCGGTGCTGACGAGACTCCGCCGCGTTCCACCCGGTCGGGGCAGTGCGATCGGGCCGGGATACAGGGCGATCGGTCCTGTGTACATGGCGACTTGGTGGCCGTCGGGGACACGTCGTTGATACGGCGAAGTGCTCGCGATGAGATTAGTCGGACGCGCCGGTAATGCCGGACGCGGGCCGATCGGAATCGCAATCGGACAGTGATCGGAAATAGCGGCGCGTCGATATCCGGGCGGGGGCGCCTTTCTTCCGGGCCGCCCCAAAGCAGGACACATGCGCACAGGCAGTCCCAGCAGGGACGGCCATGGATCAGCACCTTCCGCCGCTGTCGATGAGTGCGCAGGTGATAAAGGTCACTCCCCCACCCTTTTACGGGGATCATGAATGCGCCACGTGAAGTGACGGAAAATATCCAGGCCAATGCCGACAGTTCCCGTGGCGCATTTCATGGCGACGCTCAGTACACCGGACGGTCTCCGTGTGTCATCAGAGCACGCAGGAATACCAGGTCCACCTCTTCGAGGGAGCCCACGACGGTTCTCCCGTCGGCCGGGGCGATCGGTGCCACGGACGGTACGGCCACGACCCGGCATCCGGCGGCCTCGGCGGCGGCCACTCCGGTGGCGGTGTCCTCGATGACCGCGCACCGCGCCGGATCGGCGCCCAGACCGCGCGCGGCGAGAAGATACGGGTCGGGGTGCGGCTTCGTACGGGGCACCTCGTCGCCCGCGACGGTGAGGGCGAAGAACTCCGGTCCCAGCGAGATCAGGACGCGGTCGATGATGCGCCGGTGCGAGGCGGAGACCAGGGCGGCGGGCACCTCGTGCGCGGCCAGTTCGGTGAGCAGCCGGCGCGCGCCCGGCATCAGCGGGACGCCGCGCCCGATGAGGTCCTCGAAGGCGTCGTTGAGCCGGACGGTCAGCTCGGGGAGGGTGATGTCGGCGCCGGTGGCCTCGATCAGGAAGCCCGCGCTGCGGCTCATGGGCCCGCCGACCACCACATCGCGCCAGGCCTCGTCGAGGACGTGTCCGAGGTCCTTGAAGACCTCGACCTCCGCGTCCCACCAGAACCCCTCGGTGTCGACCAGGGTGCCGTCCATGTCGAGAAGGACGGCCTGAAGGGCGGAGCCCTCGGCCGTTCGGGTCAAGGACGCGGGGACCGTACTGGTCATCCGGCACACCTCCGTGAGGGACGAGAAGGCCGGTCACCTTCCCCACGGGGGATTCCCGCCGGGACAGGCGACCGGCCTGCGCTGGACCGACAAGTGTACGACTCGTCCGGACCCCGCGCCGCCCGGTTTCCCCCGGCCGGGGCGGGCGGGGAGGAAGCGGGGTCCGGCGCGGGCCCACGGGCTCAGCGGCCCACGGGCTCAGCGGCCGACGGGCTCAGCGCGCGTTGAAGTACTTCGCCTCGGGGTGGTGGATGACGATGGCGTCGGTGGACTGCTCGGGGTGGAGCTGGAACTCCTCCGAGAGCTCTACGCCGATCCGCTCGGGCTCCAGCAGCTCCGCGATCTTCGCGCGGTCCTCCAGGTCCGGGCAGGCACCGTAACCGAGCGAGAAGCGCGCGCCCCGGTACTTCAGGGCGAACATGTCCTCGACCTCGGCCGGGTCCTCGCCGGCGAAGCCCAGCTCGGAGCGGACCCGGGCGTGCCAGTACTCGGCGAGCGCCTCGGCGAGCTGGACGGAGAGCCCGTGCAGTTCGAGGTAGTCGCGGTAGGAGTTGGCCTCGAACAGCTCCGCGGTCGCGCCGCCGATCTTCGAGCCGACGGTGACGACCTGGAGGCCGACCACGTCCGTCTCGCCGGACTCCTCCGGGCGGAAGAAGTCCGCCAGGCAGAGCCGTCGGCCGCGGCGCTGGCGCGGGAAGGTGAAGCGGGTGCGCTCGGAGCCGTCCTCACCGAGCAGGATGAGGTCGTCGCCCTTGGAGACGCAGGGGAAGTAGCCGTAGACGACGGCCGCCTCCAGCAGGTTCCCGGTCTGCAACTGGTCCAGCCAGCCGCGCAGATGGGGCCGGCCCTCGCTCTCGACCAGTTCCTCGTAGCTGGGGCCGCCCTTGCGGGCCTCCTTCAGCCCCCACTGCCCCTTGAAGAGCGCGCCCTCGTCCAGCCAGGAGGCGTACTCCTTGAGCTGGATGCCCTTGACGACGCGGGTGCCCCAGAACGGCGGCGTGGGCACGGGGTTGTCGACGGAGACGTCCGAGCGGGCCGCGCCCTCCACGGGGCGCTCCTCCACCACGGTGTTCGTGGTCGCCTTGACGCGGCGCTGCTTCAGCTCGGGGAGCGTGGCGCCGGGGACGCCGCGCTTGACGGCGATCAGCGCGTCCATCAGGCGCAGGCCCTCGAACGCGTCCCGCGCGTAGCGGACCTCGCCCTCGTAGATCTCGTGCAGGTCCTGCTCGACGTAGGCCCGGGTGAGCGCCGCGCCGCCGAGGATGACCGGGTAGTCGGCGGCCATCCTGCGCTGGTTCAGCTCCTCCAGGTTCTCCTTCATGATCACGGTCGACTTCACCAGCAGCCCGGACATGCCGATGACATCGGCCCGGTGCTCCTCGGCGGCGTCCAGGATCGCGGCGACGGGCTGCTTGATGCCCAGGTTGACCACGTTGTAGCCGTTGTTGGAGAGGATGATGTCGACGAGGTTCTTGCCGATGTCGTGGACGTCGCCGCGGACGGTGGCGAGCACGATGGTGCCCTTGCCGTCGTCGTCCGTCTTCTCCATGTGCGGCTCCAGATGCGCCACCGCCGTCTTCATGACCTCGGCGGACTGGAGGACGAACGGCAACTGCATCTGGCCGGAGCCGAACAGCTCACCGACGACCTTCATGCCCTCCAGGAGCGTGTCGTTGACGATGTCGAGCGCCGGCCGGGTCTCCAGCGCCTCGTTCAGGTCGGCCTCCAGGCCGTTCTTCTCACCGTCGATGATGCGGCGCTGGAGACGCTCGTCCAGCGGCAGGGCGAGGAGTTCCTCGGCCCGGCCGTCCTTCATGGACTTGGTGTTGACGCCCTCGAACAGCTCCATGAGCCGCTGGAGCGGGTCGTACCCCTCGGCACGACGGTCGTAAATCAGGTCGTGGGCGACCTTGACCTGCTCCTCGTCCAGCCGGGCGATGGGCAGGATCTTCGAGGCGTGGACGATCGCGGAGTCCAGACCGGCCTTGACGCACTCGTCCAGGAAGACGGAGTTGAGCACGATACGGGCGGCCGGGTTGAGGCCGAAGGAGATGTTCGACAGGCCCAGGGTGGTCTGGACGTCGGGGTGACGGCTCTTCAGCTCGCGGATGGCCTCGATGGTGGCGATGCCGTCGCCCCGTGACTCCTCCTGGCCGGTGCAGATGGTGAAGGTGAGGCAGTCGATGAGGATGTCCGACTCGTGCACGCCCCACGTGGTGGTGAGGTCGGTGATCAGGCGTTCGGCGATGGCGACCTTGTGCTCGACGGTACGGGCCTGGCCCTCCTCGTCGATGGTGAGCGCGATCAGCGCGGCGCCGTGCTCGACCGCCAGCTCGGTGACCTTGGTGAAGCGCGACTCGGGGCCGTCGCCGTCCTCGTAGTTGACCGAGTTGATGACGGCGCGCCCGCCGAGCTTCTCCAGGCCGGCCCGGAGCACGGGCAGTTCGGTGGAGTCCAGCACGATCGGCAGGGTGGAGGCGGTCGCGAAGCGGCCGGCCAGCTCGGCCATGTCGGCGACGCCGTCCCGGCCGACGTAGTCGACGCAGAGGTCGAGCAGGTGGGCGCCCTCGCGGATCTGGTCGCGGGCCATCTCCACGCAGTCGTCCCAGCGGCCCTCCAGCATGGCTTCGCGGAACTTCTTCGACCCGTTGGCGTTGGTCCGCTCGCCGATGGCGAGGTACGAGGCGTCCTGGCGGAAGGGGACGGTCTGGTAGAGCGAGGCGGCGCCCGGCTCGGGGCGCGGGGTGCGCTCGGTGAGGGCGGCGCCCCGTACCCGCTCGACGACCTGGCGCAGGTGCTCCGGTGTCGTACCGCAGCAGCCGCCGACCAGGGACATCCCGTACTCGCGGACGAAGTTCTCCTGCGCGTCGGCCAGCTCGCCGGGCGACAGCGGGTAGTGGGCCCCGTTCTTGCCGAGGACCGGGAGGCCGGCGTTGGGCATGCAGGAGAGCGGGATGCGGGAGTGCCGGGCGAGGTAGCGCAGGTGCTCGCTCATCTCGGCGGGACCGGTGGCGCAGTTCAGCCCGATCATGTCGATGCCGAGCGGTTCCAGCGCGGTCAGGGCCGCGCCGATCTCGGAGCCGAGCAGCATCGTGCCGGTCGTCTCCACCGTCACGGAGCAGATGATCGGCAGGTCGGCGCCGGTGACCTTCAGGGCGCGGCGGGCACCGAGGACGGCTGCCTTGGTCTGGAGCAGGTCCTGGGTGGTCTCCACGAGCAGGGCGTCGGCGCCGCCGGAGATCAGGCCCTCGGCGTTCTGCTGGTAGGCGTCGCGGAGCGTGAGGTACGGGGCGTGCCCGAGGGTGGGCAGCTTGGTGCCGGGGCCCATGGAGCCGAGGACCCAGCGCTGCTGTCCGGTCGAGGCGGTGAACTCGTCGGCCACCTCACGGGCGATCCTCGCGCCGGACTCGGCGAGCTCGAAGACGCGCTCGGGGATGTCGTACTCGGCCAGCGCGGCGTAGTTCGTACCGAACGTGTTGGTCTCCACGCAGTCGACACCGACCGCGAAGTACTCCTCGTGGACGGAGCGGACGATGTCCGGGCGTGTCACGTTGAGGATCTCGTTGCAGCCTTCCAGATCCTGGAAGTCCTCCATCGTCGGATCCTGTGCCTGGAGCATCGTGCCCATCGCACCGTCGGCCACCACCACACGGGTGGCGAGCGCCTTTCGGAGGGCGTCGGTGCGGGTCCGGCTGTCGGTGGTGGGGGTCGGCGACGAGGCCATGTAAGTACTCCCGGGGCTGCGACGGCTGTCGGCTTCTGCGTGTGCTGATGGCAGGCACACCCGGCCAGCGTAGCCGGGCGCGCCTCGTCACGGTGCGGCGTCCCAGCGGACGGACGGCATCCTGTCCTCTGCAACATTCGGCGCGCCGGGTCTTGACAGATCCTCTCGACGAAGAGAAAAGGTCGGCATCGACCGATAGTGTTCAGCATTGTCGAACGTAGTGGAGGTCCGGGTCCGATGGCGAAGAACATCCAGTCGCTGGAACGGGCGGCGGCGATGCTGAGGCTGCTCGCAGGTGGCGAGCGGCGGCTCGGCCTGTCCGACATCGCCTCCTCCGTGGGGCTGGCCAAGGGGACGGCGCACGGGATCCTGCGCACGCTGCAGGCGGAGGGGTTCGTCGAGCAGGACGCCGCGTCGGGGCGCTACCAGCTCGGCGCCGAGCTGCTGCGGCTCGGGAACAGCTATCTGGACGTGCACGAGCTGCGGGCCCGCGCCCTGGTCTGGACGGACGACCTGGCCCGTTCCAGCGGCGAGAGCGTCCATCTCGGGGTCGTGCACCAGCAGGGCGTGCTCATCGTCCACCACGTCTTCCGCCCGGACGACAGCCGGCAGGTCCTGGAGGTGGGGGCCATGCAGCCGATGCACTCCACGGCGCTGGGCAAGGTGATCTCGGCGTACGACCCGGTGGCGCACAGCGAGGCCGTGGAGAGCGAACGGACGGCCTTCACCCCCCGGACGATCACCGGTCTGGCGGAGTTCGAGGCGGTGCTCGATCTGACCAGGGCGCGCGGCTGGGCCGCCGACGTCGAGGAGACCTGGGAGGGCGTGGCGGCGGTGGCGGCGCCCATCCACGACCGGCGCAGGATGCCGGTCGGGGCGATCGCGATCACCGGCGCGGTGGAACGGATCTGTCCCGCGGGAGAAGTGCGGTCGGAGCTGGTGACGGCGGTGCGCGAGTGCGCCCGCGCCGTTTCGCGGGACATCGGCGCCGGGCGGTTCTGAGCGAGATGCCCGATCATCGGTATAGAGCGAGGTTTCGGCCACAGCACCCTTGACGGCACGTTGCCCGAAGGAGAAAACTGCCGTTCATCGGTCGGCATTGTCGAACACTTACCGGTAATACGAGTTAGTGTGTGACAGCGCCACCGGCGGGTAACGCCCTCATTCGAAGGCGCGGACCACTGGTGCGAACCGGAGGTTTGCCTCCCCCTGGACGAAGGAGTCTCGGGTGTCCAACTACGACATCTTCATAGGCGAGGTCACAGGTACCGCCCTGTTGATCCTGCTCGGTGGCGGCGTGGTCGCCGCAGTCACTCTCAAGCGCTCCAAGGCGCAGAACGCGGGATGGGTCGCCATCAGCTTCGGCTGGGGCTTCGCCGTCATGGTCGGCGCCTATCTCTCCGCGCCGCTCTCCGGGGCCCTGCTCAACCCGGCCGTCACCCTCGGCCTCGCGATCGAGGGTGGCATCAAGTGGAGCGACGTACCGCTCTACATCGGCTCCCAGATGCTGGGCGCGATGATCGGTGCCTTCCTCGTCTGGGTGACGTACCTGGGCCAGTTCAAGGCCCATCTCACCGACCCGGAGATCCTCGCCGCACAGCCTTCGGTAGAAGGGCTCGTCGACCAGAAGTCGGCCCCCAAGGCCGGCCCCGTGCTCGGCGTCTTCTCCACGGGCCCCGAGGTCCGCAATGTGGCGCAGAACATGCTGACGGAGATCATCGCCACATTTGTGCTGGTCATCGCGATCCTCACCCAGGGCCTCAACGACTCGGGCAACGGGCTCGGCACCCTCGGTGTGCTGATCACCTCGTTCGTCGTGGTCGCCATCGGTCTCTCGCTCGGCGGCCCGACGGGGTACGCCATCAACCCGGCCCGTGACCTCGGTCCCCGTATCGTGCACGCGCTCCTGCCCCTGCCCAACAAGGGGGGCTCGGACTGGAGCTACGCCTGGATACCGGTCGTCGCCCCGCTGATCGGCGCCGCGCTGGCCGGCGGGTACTACAACCTGGCCCTCGCGTGAGCCACCCCCCTTCGAACCGAGCAGGAGCAGACACCGTGAGTGACACCAACACCACCTCCTCCCACGGCACCGGCCCGTTCATCGCCGCCATCGACCAGGGCACCACGTCGAGCCGCTGCATCGTCTTCGACCGGGACGGCCGGATCGTCTCCGTCGACCAGAAGGAACACGAGCAGATCTTCCCGAAGCCGGGCTGGGTGGAACACAACGCCACCGAGATCTGGACCAACGTCCAGGAGGTCGTGGCCCGCGCCGTCGAGAAGGCCGGGATCACCTCCGCCGACGTCAAGGCCATCGGCATCACCAACCAGCGCGAGACCACGCTGCTGTGGGACAAGAACACCGGCGAGCCCGTCCACAACGCCATCGTCTGGCAGGACACCCGTACCGACGCGCTCTGTCGCGAGCTGGGCCGCAACGTCGGCCAGGACCGCTTCCGCCGCGAGACCGGGCTCCCGCTGGCCAGCTACTTCGCGGGGCCGAAGGCGCGCTGGCTGCTGGACAACGTCAAGGGGCTGCGCGAGCGCGCCGAGCGCGGCGACATCCTCTTCGGCACCATGGACTCCTGGGTCATCTGGAATCTGACCGGCGGCACCGACGGCGGTGTGCACGTCACCGACGTCACCAACGCCTCCCGCACGATGCTGATGAACCTGCACACCCTCAAGTGGGACGCCAAGATCCTGGAGTCGATGAAGGTCCCGGCCGCGATCCTGCCGGAGATCCGCTCCTCCGCCGAGGTGTACGGACACGCCAAGGGCGGCGTCCTGGACGGCATCCCGGTCGCCTCCGCGCTCGGTGACCAGCAGGCGGCCCTCTTCGGCCAGACCTGTTTCGCCGAGGGCGAGGCCAAGTCCACGTACGGCACCGGCACCTTCATGCTGATGAACACCGCCAACAAGCCCGTCAACTCGTACAACGGCCTGCTGACCACGGTCGGCTACCGCATCGGGGACGAGCCCGCGGTGTACGCCCTGGAGGGCTCCATCGCCGTCACCGGCTCGCTGGTGCAGTGGATGCGCGACCAGATGGGCCTGATCAAGTCCGCGGCCGAGATCGAGACCCTGGCGTCCTCGGTCGAGGACAACGGCGGCGCGTACTTCGTGCCCGCCTTCTCCGGGCTCTTCGCCCCGCACTGGCGCCCCGACGCCCGCGGTGTCATCGCCGGTCTCACCGGCTACGTCACCAAGGCGCACATCGCCCGCGCGGTGCTGGAGGCCACGGCGTGGCAGACCCGGGAGATCAGCGACGCCATGACCAAGGACTCCGGCGTCGAGCTGACGTCGCTCAAGGTCGACGGCGGCATGACCTCCAACAACCTGCTGATGCAGACGCTCTCCGACGTCCTGGACGCACCCGTGGTGCGCCCGATGGTCGCCGAGACCACCTGCCTCGGCGCCGCCTACGCCGCAGGACTGGCCGTGGGCTTCTGGCCGGACACCGACGCGCTGCGCGCCAACTGGCGCCGGGCCGCCGAGTGGACGCCCCGGATGGACGCGGCCACCCGTGACCGCGAGTACAAGAGCTGGCTCAAGGCCGTCGAGCGGACCAAGGGCTGGCTCGACGTCGACGACGCAAGCTGACCGACCAACAGCCACCGGCGCGAGAAGCCGGGATGAGCTGAAGAGGAGTTACGAATGAGCACCCCGCACAGCGTCCCCGCCCTGGGGACGCACCCGGCCGGCGGTTCCCTGCCGAGCCGTGCCGAAACCCGGGAACAACTGTCCAACGCGACGTACGACCTCCTGGTGATAGGCGGCGGCATTCTGGGCATCTCCACCGCCTGGCATGCCTCCCAGTCGGGACTGCGGGTGGCCCTGGTGGACGGCGGCGACTTCGCCGGCGCCACCTCGTCCGCCTCCTCCAAGCTCCTCCACGGCGGTCTGCGCTACCTCCAGACCGGCGCGGTGAAGCTGGTCGCGGAGAACCACTTCGAGCGGCGGGCGGTGTCCCGGCAGGTGGCGCCGCACCTGGCCAACCCGCTCACCTTCTACCTGCCCGTCTACAAGGGCGGCCCGCACGGCGCGGCCAAGCTCGGCGCCGGCGTCTTCGCCTACTCCGCGCTCTCCGCGTTCGGCGACGGCGTCGGCCATGTGATCAGCCCGGCCAAGGCCCGCCAGGCCGTGCCCGAGCTGCGTACGGACAACCTCAAGGCCGTGGCCGTGTACGGCGACGACCAGATGAACGACGCGCGGATGGCGCTGATGACCGTCCGCGCCGCCGTCGACTCCGGCGCCACCGTCCTCAACCACGCCACCGTCACCGGGCTGCGCTTCACCCAGGGCCGGGTCACCGGCGCCGAGCTGCGCGACAGGACCGACGGTACGGAGTTCGGCGTCGACGCCCGGCTGGTCCTCAACGCGACCGGCCCCTGGGTCGACCACCTGCGGAAGATGGAGAACCCGGACGCGGCGCCCTCCATCCGGCTCTCCAAGGGCGCGCACTTGGTCCTCAAGCGGACCTCCCCCTGGAAGGCCGCGCTGGCGACCCCCATCGACAAGTACCGCATCACCTTCGCCCTCCCCTGGGAGGACATGCTGCTGCTCGGTACGACGGACGAGGAGTACGAGGGCGAGCCCGAGGACGTCTCGGTCAACGAGAAGGACATCCACCAGATCCTGGACGAGGCGGCGTTCTCGGTCCGCGACCAGCAGCTCTCGCGCGATCTGATCACGTACTCCTTCGCGGGCCTGCGCGTGCTGCCCGGCGGCCCCGGCGACACCTCCAAGGCGAAGCGCGAGACGGTCGTGACCGAGGGCCGCGGCGGCATGCTGTCGGTCGCGGGCGGCAAGTGGACCACCTTCCGCCACATCGGCCGTACGGTGATGCACAAGCTGGCGACCCTGCCGGGCCATCCGCTCGGCGAGGGCATGGAGCCGATCTCGCACCTGCCGAAGAAGCTCCCGCTGCCCGGCATCGCCAACCCGAACGCGGTCGCGCACCGGCTGCTGATCGACGGCGGCGGTACGGGCCCCTCGATGGCCGTGGACACCGCGCGCCATCTCGCCACCCACTACGGCTCGCTCGCCTTCGACATCGTGCGGCTGGCGAACGAGTACCCGGAGCTGGCCGAGCGGATCCACCCGGACGCCCCGGAGATCTGGGCGCAGGTCGTCTACGCCCGGGACCACGAATGGGCCGAGACGGTCGACGACGTACTGCGCCGGCGTACGACGCTGACGATCCGGGGCCTGGACACGGACGAGGTCCGCGCCCGGGTGGAGGACCTGCTGGGCAAGCGGGACTGAGCCGTACAGCGACACAGCCACACATCAGCACATACGTACGACGCGTGGACGAGAGAGGGACGCATCCTTCCCGGGTGCGTCCCTTTTCATGCGCCGTCCGGGCGTCAAGGGACGCATAATGGGGGCCGATACATCGGATGTATGGAGGGGTGCCCATGGCTGTCACCGACGAGGCCATCGAGCGGATCAAGGGGATGATCGTCTCCGGCGCGCTGCGCCCGGGCGACCGGCTGCCCAAGGAGAGCGAGCTCGCCGCCGAGCTGGGGCTCTCGCGCAACTCCCTGCGCGAGGCGGTACGCGCGCTGTCGCTCATCCGCATCCTCGACGTGCGGCAGGGCGACGGTACGTACGTGACCAGCCTGGCCCCCCAGCTTCTGCTGGAGGCGCTCAGCTTCGTGGTGGACTTCCACCGGGACGACACCGTGCTGGAATTCCTCGCCGTCCGCCGGATACTCGAACCGGCCGCCACCGCGATGGCGAGCACCCGGATCACCGAGGAGGCGCTGGACGCGCTCGACGCCCAGCTCGACGCGCTCGGCCCGGAGCCCTCGGTGGAGGAACTGGTCGCCGCCGACCTGGAGTTCCACCACGGGATCGTGCGGCAGTCCGGCAACGCGGTGCTCTGCTCCCTGCTGGACGGGCTCTCCGGGCCCACCACCCGGGCCAGGATCTGGCGCGGGCTGACCCAGGAGGACGCCGTCAGCCGTACGCTCCACGAGCACCGGGCGATCCTCTCGGCGCTGCGCGACCGGGACGCCGAGGCGGCCAGGTCCTGGGCCACGGTGCATATCGCGAGCGTGGAGATGTGGCTCAGGTCGACGCTCTGACGCCGCCCGGATGCGAGGGGCGGTTCAGTCCTGCTTCTCGCCGCTCGCGAAGCGCGAGATGACCAGGGCGACGATGATGATGGCGCCGTTCAGGAACTGGTTCCAGAGCGCCGGCACACCCCCGAGCGTCATCACATTGACCACGAGCTGAAGGGTGAGCACCCCCGTCAGCGCGCCGAAGAGCGTGCCGCGCCCGCCCCGGAGGCTGATGCCGCCGATGACCGCCGCCGCGAAGACCTGGAAGATCCAGCCGTTGCCCTGGGTGGCCGCGACCGAACCGTAGTGACCGGTGTAGAGGATGCCGGCGAACGCCGCCAGCAGCCCGCCGATCGCCAGCACGACCCAGGTGACGCGGTCCACCCGGATCCCGGCGGCACGCGCCGCCTCCGGGTTGCCGCCGATCGCGTACAGCGCCCGCCCGTGGCGCAGCCAGGCCAGCGCCGCGCCGCCCACGGCGAAGAGCGCCAGACAGATCCAGACGGCGGCCGGGGCGCCCAGCCAGTCGGTCTTGCCGAGGTACCGGAAGGACTCCGGCACCTCGGTGATCGACTTGCCCTCGGTGATCCCGATGTGGAGCCCGCGCAGCATGGTGAGCATGCCGAGCGTGGCGATGAAGCCGTTGACGCGCAGCTTCAGCATGAGGAAGCCGTTGATCCCGCCGATGGCCATCCCGACCAGCAGACAGACCGGTACGGCCGCCCAGACGGGCAGCAGGTCGAGCCCGGCGAACCGGCCGCCCTCCGAGGGGAGCACCAGCCACATCGCGAGGACGGGCGCGATCCCGATCGTCGACTCCAGCGACAGGTCCATCCGGCCGCAGATCAGGATCAGTGCCTGGCCGAGCACCAGCAGGCTCAGCTCCGAGGACTGCTGGACGACGCTGATCAGGTTGCCGGAGGTGAGGAAGACCGGCGAGACGATGAAGCCGATCACCATCAGCACCAGGATCACCGGCACGAGCGAGAAGTCGCTCCAGCGGATGATCCGGAGCCGGTGGAGCGGACCGGTCTCCTCGACGGGCGCCACCGCCCCGGTCCGTACGGTCTGCGTCATGCCCGCTCCCCCTTGTCGTCCGTACGGTCCGCGGCGCCGTTGTCCGTCCCGTGCACGCCTTCCATGGCCGCCACCAGTTCCCGGTCGGTCCAGTCGCTCCCGAACGAGGCCACCACCCGCCCGTGGAACACCGCGAGCACCCGGTCGCACACCCGCAGATCGTCCAGCTCGTCGGAGATGATCACGGCGGCGCGGCCCTCGTCGGCCACCCGGCGCACCACACCGAGGAGCGCGTCCTTGGACTTGACGTCGACACCGGCCGTGGGGCGTACGGCGATCAGCGCCCCGGGGCCGCGCGCCAGGGCGCGGGCGACGACGACCTTCTGCTGGTTGCCGCCCGACAGGCCGGAGACCGGCTGTCCGGGGCCGCGCGTCCTGATGTCCAGTGAGTCGATCATGGACTGGGCGAACTCCCTGGTCCGCGCCGGCAGTACGGTCCCCCACGGGCCGAGCCTGCCGGTGACCGTGAGCGTGGCGTTCTCCGCGACGCTGCGGTCGGGGATCAGGCCCTGCTGGTGCCGGTCCTCGGGGATGTAGCCGATGCCGGCGTCCAGCGCGTCCGGGACGCTGCCCGACCGTACTGTACGGCCGTGTACGGCGATCCGCCCCGCGGTCGGCGCCCGCATCCCCGCCAGGGTCTCGCCGAGCGCGGTGGTGCCGCCGGCCGCGGCGCCCGCGACGCCGAGCACCTCACCGGGGTGTACGGAGAGGTCCAGCGGCCCGAACTCCCCGGCGATGGCCAGTCCCCTGACCTCCAGTACGGGCGGCCGGGCCGCCGGGTCCGGTGCGTCCGGGCGCCGGGCGTGCCGGGCGGCGGCCGTGCGCGCGGCGTCCCCCGTCATCGCGGCCACCAGGTCCGTACGGGCGAGGGAGGCGACCGGGGCGGTCAGGACATGGCGCGCGTCCCGGTAGACGGTGACGGTGGCGCACAGGTCGTACACCTCCTGGAGGTGGTGGGAGATGAAGAGGAACGCCACCCCCTGGCCGCGCAGTTCGCGGAGTTTGACGAAGAGCCGCTGGATGCCGCGGGCGTCGAGCTGTGCGGTGGGCTCGTCCAGGATGATCAGCCGGGCGCCGAAGGAGAGCGCCCGCGCGATCTCGACGAACTGCCGCTGTTCGACCGGGAGATCCTTGGCGCGGGCGTCCGGGTCGGCCTCGACGCCGTACTCCGCGAGCAGGTCCCGGGCGCGGCGGCGCAGTCCGCGCCAGTCGATGAGGCGGCGTCCGGCGGTTCCGGAGCCGGGTCCGCCCAGGCCGTAGTGGTTGAGGAAGAGGTTCTCGGCGACGGTCAGATCGGGCACGATCATCGGTCTCTGGTGGACGCAGGCGACCCTGGTCCGCCACGCGGCGGTGTCCCCTGCGGCGGGCGCGGGCGTGCCGCCGAAGCGCACCTCGCCCGCGTCGGCCCGGTGCGCCCCGGTCAGGACGCCGACCAGGGTGGACTTGCCCGCGCCGTTGCGGCCGACCAGGGCGTGCGACTCGCCGGGGGCGACCGTGATGCCGACCCCGTCGAGCGCGACGGTGGGCCCGAAGCGTTTGACGATGCCCTCGGCCCGTACGGCGGGCGGCGCCGCCGTCCCGGTGGCTTCGGGGGATGCGCTTGCCGGTGCCACGGCTACTCCCCCGCGTCGAGCTGATTGGCCCACAGCTTCGGGTCGTCCACGTTCTCCTTGGTCACCAGGGGCGCGGGGAGCTGGTCCTCGAAGCCGCCGGGAATCTTGATGACGGTGGAGCCGTGGTCGGTCGGCCCGGCCTTGGGTGTCCTGCCCGCGATCGCTTCCTTCGCCCAGTGGAGCGCGTAGGACGCGTACAGGTCGGCGGGCTGGGAGACCGTGGCGTCGATCTTCCCGGCGCGGATGGCGTCCAGTTCCTCGGGGATGCCGTCGTTGGAGACGATCGCGATGTGTCCGGGCGCGTCCGGCGCCTTGAGCAGCTTCTTCTGTTCGAGCAGCGCCAGGGTGGGCTGGAGGAAGACGCCGCCGGCCTGCATGTAGATGCCGCCCAGGTCGGGGTGGGCGGCGAGGGTGGACTGGAGCTTGGCGGAGGCGACATCGCCCTTCCAGTCGGTGGCCAGCTCGAAGACCCGGATGCCGGGGAACTTCTGGGCCATGCAGCTCTTGAACGCCTCGGAGCGGTCCCGGCCGTTGATCGAGGCCAGGTCGCCCTGGAACTCCGCGACCTTGCCCTTGCCCTTCAGCCGCTCGCCCAGGAACTGGCAGGCCTTCTCTCCGTACGCGCGGTTGTCGGCCCGTACGACCATGTACACCTCGCCCTGGTCGGGGCGGGTGTCGACGCTGATGACGGGGATCTTCTTCTCGGCGAGCGTCCGCAGCGTCTCGGCGATCGCTCCGGTGTCCTGCGGGGCCATGACGACGGCCTTGGCGCCCTGGTCGGTGAAGACCTGGACGTTGGAGACGAGCTTCCCGATGTCGTTCTGCGAGTTGGTCAGCGGGAGCGCGCGGACCTCACCGGCCTTGACGCCCTTCTCGATGTACTGCTGGTACGAGTTCCAGAAGTCGCTGTCGCTGCGCGGCAGATCGATGCCGACCGCGCCGCCGCTCCCCTTTCCTGCCTCCTGGTCGCGATTGCAGCCCGTCAGGGCCGCCACCGCGACAAGTAATAAGGCGCAGGCCGAGGTGGTGGCCGTACGGGGTCTGCGGAGTGGGGAGCGCCCCACGGTGTGTCCCGGCATGGAAGTCCCGTCCTTGTCACGTCGGTGTGCGTGCGGGATGCGCTGTTCTCAGGGGGCGGGGCGCAGGCGGAGTCCCTGCATTCCGCCGTCGACCGCGAGCGCCGTTCCGGTGACGGCCGCCGCGGCCGGTCCCGCGAGGTAGGCGACCGCCGCGGCGACCTCGTCCGCGCCGACCAGCCGTCCCGTGGGCTGGCGCGCTTCGAGGGCGGCGCGCTCGGCCGCGGGGTCCTGGGCCTGGTCGAGGAGCCGGCCGACCCAGGGTGTGTCGGCGGTACCGGGGTTCACGCAGTTGACGCGGATGCCCTCCCGTACGTGGTCGGCGGCCATCGCCAGGGTCAGCGAGAGGACCGCGCCCTTGCTCGCGGAGTACAGGGCACGCTGGGGCAGCCCCGCCGTGGCGGCGATGGAGCAGGTGTGGGTGATGGAGACCGCGCCGGGCCGGCCGGGGACCGCGCGGCGCAGATGGGGCAGGGCGTGCCGGGCCGTACGGACCATCCCGAGGACGTTGACGTCGAGGACGCGCCCCCACTCGTCGTCGGGGTTGTCCTCGACGGTGCCGACGGCGCCGATCCCCGCGTTGGAGACGAGGGTGTGCAGGGCGCCGAACTCCGCCGCCGCCGCGTCGACCGCCGCCTTCACAGCCGCGTCGTCGGTGACGTCGGCCGTCAGGGGCAGGGTCCCCGCGGGTGCCCCGGCCGTCTCCCGGTCCAGTACGGCGACCCGGGCGCCGCGCTCCAGGAGCAGGGTCGCGACGGCCGCGCCGATGCCCGAAGCGCCGCCGGTCACCAGGGCGCAGAGCCCCTCGAAGTCGCGTACGGCCGTCATGAGGTGACCTCCTCGGTGGTGCGGCGGGCCTGCCAGACGGGTCCCTCCGGGTAGCGGTGCGCGGCGATCGACTCGGGGAGCATCCGGGCGGAGAAGCCGGGCGCGGCGGGGGCGGCGTACCGTCCGGAGACGATCACCACGGGGTCGGCGAAGTGTTCGTGGAGGTGGTCGACGTACTCGATGACCCGGCCCTCCTGGCTGCCGGAGACGGCGACGTAGTCGAACATCGCGAGGTGCTGGACGAGTTCGCAGAGGCCGACGCCGCCGGCGTGCGGGCAGACGGGGACGCCGTACTTGGCGGCGAGCAGCAGGATCGCCAGGTTCTCGTTGACGCCGGCGACACGGGCCGCGTCGATCTGGACATAGTCGACGGCGCCGGCCTGGAGGAGCTGTTTGAAGACGACCCGGTTGGCGACGTGTTCGCCGGTGGCCACCTTGACCGGCTGGCCCGCCCGTACGGCGGCGTGGCCGAGGATGTCGTCGGGGCTGGTGGGCTCCTCGATCCAGTGCGGGTCGTACGGGGCGAGGGCGGACATCCAGCGCAGCGCCTCGGGCACGTCCCAGCGCTGGTTGGCGTCGACGGCGATCCGGATGGCGGGGCCGACGGCCGCGCGGGCCAGCTTCATGCGCCGGACGTCGTCGGCCAGATCGCCGCCGACCTTGAGCTTGATCTGCTCGAACCCGTCGGCGACGGCCTGTTCCGCGAGGGTGACCAGTTTGGTGTCGGAGTAGCCGAGCCAGCCGGGCGACGTGGTGTAGGCGGGGTAGCCGTCGGTACGGAGCAGGGCGGCCCGCTCGGCGCGGCCGGGCTCGGCGGCGCGCAGGATGGCCAGCGCGTCCTCCGTGGTGAGGGCGTCGGTGAGGTAGCGGAAGTCGACGAGCGAGACCAGTTCCTCGGGGGTCATCGCGGCGAGGAACTCCCAGACGGGCAGGTTCGCGCTCTTGGCGGCCAGGTCCCAGGCGGCGTTGACGACGGCGCCCGCGGCCATGTGCATGACGCCCTTCTCAGGGCCGAGCCAGCGCAGTTGGGAGTCGTGGGTCAGCTCGAAGTAGAGGGCGGCGAGGTCTGCCGCGGTGAGCGGCGCCGGTCTGCCGGTGAGATAGGGCCGCAGCGCCTCGATGGCGGCGGCGGTGACGTCGTTGCCGCGCCCGATGGTGAAGCAGAAGCCGTGTCCCTCGGTGCCGTCCTGGGTACGCAGCACCACGTAGGCGGCCGAGTAGTCGGGGTCGGGGTTCATGGCATCGGAGCCGTCGAGCTGTTCCGAGGTGGGGAACCGGATGTCGTGTACCTCGAACCCCGTGACGGTCTGGCTCATGCACGCCCCTTTGAGAAGAACATCGGATCTCTTCAGTCATCCGATGTATAGCGCCCTGGAGGCACGTCCGTCCAGAGCCCCGCGTCAATTCACGGCCACAGCTCGGATGAATCGAGAGGGAAATGGATACGCTCTCGGCACCATGTCCCGGTGCGGGCAGGGGCTTTCCACCGGATCCGGCAAGATCCAGACGAAAGACCCCAGGTTCACCCGGCCGTGCGCGGAGCGTGCACAGGGCTGCGGGCGGGCACAGGTGAAGCCGTAAGGTTGGTGCGTACAAGAGGTAACTTCGGAAGGAGGCACTGGGTGATCGAGCTCGAGGGGGTTCCCGAGCTGATCGACCCGGTCATGGTGGCCGCGTTCGAGGGCTGGAACGACGCGGGCGACGCCGCCTCCACAGCGGTGGGTCATCTGGACCGGGAGTGGAAGGGCGAGGTGTTCGCGGCGCTCGACGCCGAGGACTACTACGACTTCCAGGTCAACCGGCCCACGGTCTTCCTGGAGGGCGGCCTGCGCAAGATCACCTGGCCGACCACCCGGCTCTCCGTGGTGCGTGTCGGCGGCGAGAAACCCCGTGACCTGGTACTGGTCCGCGGCATCGAGCCGTCCATGCGCTGGCGCTCGTTCTGCAACGAGCTGCTGGGCTTCGCCCACGAGCTGGGCGTGGAGATGGTGGTCATCCTGGGCGCGCTGCTCGGCGACACCCCGCACACCCGGCCGGTGCCGGTCAGCGGGGTCACCTCGGACGCGGACCTGGCCAGGACGATGGATCTGGAGGAGACGCGGTACGAGGGGCCGACCGGCATCGTCGGCATCCTCCAGGAGGCGTGCACGCACGCGGGCGTGCCGGCGGTGAGCCTGTGGGCCGCCGTACCGCACTACGTGTCGCAGCCGCCCAACCCCAAGGCGACGCTGGCGCTCCTCAACCGCCTGGAGGACCTGATCGGTCTGCGGATCCCGCTGGGCGAACTGTCCGAGGACGCCCGGGCCTGGCAGCTCGGCGTGGACCAACTGGCCTCCGAGGACAGCGAGGTGGCGGAGTACGTCCAGTCGCTGGAGGAGGCGCGGGACACCGCGGAGCTTCCGGAGGCCTCCGGCGAGGCCATCGCCCGGGAGTTCGAGCGGTATCTGCGGCGCCGGGACGGCGGCCTCGGCCAGGCGCCGGGCGGCCATGCCACGGAGAGCAGTGACGGGCCGTCATTCCTCCGGGACGCGTCCGGTGGCCGCACCCGTCCGCAGCGACCGCCGCGCGGCGGGGCCGGTACGGACAAGGACACGGGGCCTTCCGCACCGGGGCAGGACCGGGGACAGGACCAGGACCAGGACCAGGGTCAAGGCCCGGCGCAGGAACGGGAACAGGGCGACGACGACGATTCGTCCGAGGACTGACCGCCGCCCGACCTGGTGACAGAGCGGACCGCGTGACAGAGCGAGGGAGGGCGGCGCCGACCGGCGCCGCCCTCCCTCGCGGTACGACGTGTCAGAGCGCGACGCCCAGAAGGGCGTCGACCGTACGGGACACCACGCCGGGCGCCCCCTCGTCCGTACCGCCCGTGGCGTCCTGGAGCGCCGCCCAGCGGTCGACGGCCGCGAGGGCGGTGGGTGCGTCCAGATCGTCGGCCAGTGCCTCGCGGACCTCTTCGACCAGCGCCTCGGCCGAAGGCCCGTCGGGCCGCGACACCGCGGCCCGCCAGCGCGCGAGGCGGTCGACGGCGTCCTGGAGGACCTGGTCCGTCCACTCCCAGTCGGAGCGGTAGTGGTGTGCGAGCAGCGCGAGCCGGATCGCCGCCGGGTCCACGCCGTCGCGGCGCAGCGCCGAGACGAAGACCAGGTTGCCCTTGGACTTGGACATCTTCTCGCCGTCCAGGGCGACCATGCCGGCGTGCACATAGGCCCGGGCGAACGGGTGCTCGCCGGTGAGGGCCTGCGCGTGCGAGGCGCCCATCTCGTGGTGCGGGAAGGCGAGATCGCTGCCGCCGCCCTGGACGTCGAAGCCCATGCCGAGATGGTCGAGGGCGATGGCCACGCACTCGATGTGCCAGCCGGGCCGGCCGCGGCCCAGGGAGCCGCCGTCCCAGCTCGGCTCGCCGGGGCGGGCCGCCAGCCAGAGGATCGGGTCGAGGGGGTTCTTCTTGCCCGGCCGGTCCGGGTCGCCGCCGCGCTCGGCCGACAGCAGCCGCATCGCCTCGGCGTCCAGCCGGGAGACCTCGCCGAAGTGCGGATCGGCCGCCACGGAGAAGTAGACGTCGCCTTCGAGTTCGTATGCCGCGCCGGCGTCGCGCAGCCGTTCCACCAGGGGCACGATGCCCGGTATCGCCTCGACGGCGCCGATGTAGTGCTGGGGCGGCAGCATCCGCAGGGCGGTCATGTCCTCCCGGAAGAGCGCCGTCTCGCGCTCCGCGAGCCCGACCCAGTCCTCTCCGTCGCGCTGCGCCCGCTCCAGCAGCGGATCGTCGACATCGGTCACGTTCTGGACGTAGTGGACCTGCCGCTTCGTGTCGAGCCACACGCGCTGCACGAGGTCGAACGCGTTGTAGGTCGCCGCGTGACCCATGTGGGTCGCGTCGTACGGCGTGATGCCGCAGACGTAGATACGGGCGACGGGACCGGGCTCAAGCGTGACTCGGCCATCGGTCGACGTGTCATGAATCCTGAGGTCGCGGCCCTTGCCAGGCAGGGCGGGGACCTCGGAAGCGGGCCAGGCATGCATGTCATGAGCGTAACCGGACGGAACTTCCGGATACGAACCGGATACGCGCCGTTGGCCGGTTGGGCGCTCTTGCGCGATCCGTCCCCGCGTGCTCCACGGAGAGGGGCGCGGGCCGTCCCGGGGCGCCGTCCCCGGTGTCACACGGGCGGCCAGGGGATCGCGGGCCACTGACCCGACGGCTCGGGGTGACGGCCTGTGTGGCGCAGCTCACGGATTCTGGACCGTACGGCGTCGGTCTCGGCCGGGGTGATGAGTTCGGCCAGCCGGGTGGCGAGGGGCGCGCCGTCCGCGAGGGCGTCCGCCAGCCGGGCGAGCACGTCCAGCGCCTCCTCGGTCAGGGGCTCACCGGCCCAGCCCCACAGCAGGGTGCGCAGCTTGTCGTCCACGTTGAAGGTGACGCCGTGGTCGATGGCGTAGAGCCGTCCGCCGGGCGCGGGCAGCAGATGGCCGCCCTTGCGGTCACCGTTGTTGATCACCGCGTCGAGCACGGCGAGGCGCCGCAGCCGTGCGTCGTCGGCGTGCACCAGCAGGGCGGTCCTGCCCTCGCCCACCTCGGCGGACCCGACGGCCTTCCAGCCGTCGCCGGGCTCGTCGTCCTCGACGAGGGCCAGCAGCGGCGGTGCCTCGCCCTCGCCGCCGTCGTCCTCGGCCGGCTCGATCCAGAGCTGGCACATGCCCTCGCCGTACGGCCCTTCGCGCAGGACCGTCGGTGGGACGAGCCCCCACCCGGTCACCTCGGAGACCTCGTACGCGGCCACCTCGCGCTGCGCGAGCGTCCCGTCGGGGAAGTCCCACAGGGGCTGCTCCCCCGCGACGGGCTTGTAGACGCAGTGGGCCGTACGCCCCTCGTGCGAGACGGAGCAGTACAGCACGGCGTTGGACGCCTCGCGGATCCGGCCGCGTACGGTCAGTTCCCCGTGGGCGATCAGGTCCTTGTCGGACGGACCGTGTCCGTCCGGCGCCTGTCCGTCCGGACCCTGGTCGGCCTTCGCCGGGGCGGCCGGACCGGCCGGGGGCGCGCTCACGCGTCCCGCCGGTATCCGTTCTGGCGCGGGCATACGTGTCCTTCCGGGTCGAGCGGCAGGCTGCACAGCGGACACGGCGGCCGGCCCGCGTTGACCACGTCCAGGGCGCGCTTGGCGAAGGCCCTGGCCTGGGCGCCGGAGAGCCGGACCCGGAGCATCGGCGGGCCGTTCTCCTCGTCCTGGAGCAGCCGCTCCTCGGCCTCGGCCAGATCCTCGTCGGTGTCGGCGTCCAGCTCGACGAGCGCCTGCGCCTCGACGATCATGCGCTGCTCGTCGCCGTCCCAGGCCAGCGCCATTGTGCCGACCCGGAACTCCTCCTCCACGGGGGCGTCGAGCGGGGCGGAGTCGCTGATCTCCGAGGGCGCCATGGCCGGTACGGGGGCGTTGCCGCCGGTGCGGCGGACCACCTCGTCCAGCAGTTCGTCGATCCGCTCGGCGAGTGCGGCCACCTGCGTCTTCTCCAGGGCGACGCTGGTCACGCGCCCCGCGCCGGACGCCTGGAGGAAGAACGTACGGCGCCCAGGCAGCCCGACCGTACCGGCCACGAAACGGTCCGGTGGGTCGTAGAGGAACACCTGACGGGACACGTCCTGTCTCCCTTGGAAATCGTCGGAAAAGGCAATGGGGGAACGGCATGGGGCGGACCGGAGGTCCGGAAGGGCCGCCCGGATCGCTCGGACGGCCCGTCCACCCTACTGCGCGGAGCGATCACGGTGCTCCCGCGCCGCCCCCCACCACGCCGTCGCCGCCGCTCGCGCTCCCGCGCGGCGCCAGTCCGGCGAGATCGCCGGTGTCGCCGAGGCGCAGCACAAACGGGCGCAACCGGGTGTAACGGACGGCGGTCAGCGAGCACGGATCCACATGGATCCGCTGAAAAAGGTCGAGATGCATCCCGAGGGCGTCCGCCACGAGCGCCTTGATGATGTCCCCGTGCGAGCACATCAGAAAGACGGCGTCCTCGCCGTGCTCCTCGTCGATCCGCGCGTTCCACTCCCGGACCGCCTCGACGGCGCGCGCCTGCATCGCGGCCATCGACTCACCGCCGGGGAACACGGCGGCGGAGGGGTGCTGCTGCACGACCGTCATCAGCGGCTCGTCGGCCAGCTCGGCCAGCTTGCGCCCCGACCAGTCGCCGTAGTGGCACTCGCCGATCCGGTCGTCGGTCCGTACCGCGAGCCCGGGACGGGCGTCCAGCAGCGGCTGAAGGGTCTCCCGGCACCGTTGCAGCGGGCTGCTGACGACGGCGGCGAGCGGGATGCCCCCGAGCCGCCCGGGCAGCGCGGCGGCCTGCTCGGCGCCCCGCTCGTCCAGGGCGATGCCGGGCGTCCAGCCGGCGAGCAGCCCCGCGGTGTTGGCGGTGGACCGTCCATGACGTACGAGGATCAACGTGGCCATGTCCGCAAGGGTAGGCGGTCGGTACGACAGCGCACCGGGCCGCCCGAGGGCCGAGGGGATGCGGCCGTCGTCAGAAAAGGGAAGAATGCCCGCCGTGATCGTGGACTGCGCCATCTACCGCGGCGGACGCCGCACCGACGGGCCCGCCGACTTCTCCGACGCCCTCGACGAGGCGCGCGCCGAAGGGGACGCGTTCCTCTGGCTCGGGCTGCACGAGGCGACGGAGAAGGAGTTCGCCATGGTGAGCAGCGAGTTCGGGCTGCACCCCCTGGCGGTGGAGGACGCGCTCCACGCACACCAGCGTCCCAAGCTGGAGGTCTACGACGACTCCCTCTTCGTGGTGCTCAAGCCGGTGGTGTACGAGCCGGAGGGCGACACCGTCACCACCGGTGAGCTGATGGTCTTCATAGGCGACTCCTTCGTGGTGACGGTGCGGCACGGCGAGGGCGCCCCGCTGGCGGCCGTACGCAGACGGCTCGAAGCCGAACCCGAGGTCCTCAAGCACGGCCCCACCGCCGTGCTGTACGCGGTGAGCGACGCGATCGTCGACCACTACGTGGAGGTCGCCGACGAACTCCAGTTGGACCTGGAGGAACTGGAGGCGGAGGTCTTCGCCCCGGACTCGGGCTCCTCGGCGCCGACCGCGGCGCGGATCTACAACTTCAAGCGGCAGGTACTGGAGTTCCGCCGGGCCACCGGACCGCTGGCGGCCCCCGTGGCGCGGCTGGCGGGCGCGGGCGTGCCGTTCGTCCACGAGCACGCGCAGCCGTTCTTCCGGGACGTCAACGACCATCTGCTGCATGTGAACGAGCAGGTGGAGGGGTTGGACCGGCTGCTGACCGACATCCTCTCCGCGCATCTGGCGCAGATGGGCGTACGGCAGAACGACGACATGCGGAAGATCTCGGCGTGGGCCGCCATGGCCGCCGTACCGACGATGGTCGCGGGCATCTACGGCATGAACTTCAAGCACATGCCGGAGCTGAAGTACGTGTGGGCGTACCCGACGGTGATCGCCCTGATGGCGGTGGCGGTCGTCGGACTGCACCGGCAGTTCAAGCGGCGCGGCTGGCTCTGACCGGTCAGGGGCGCGGGCGCCCGCGCCCCTGACCATGTCCGCGCCCCTGACCATGTCCGGGGGCCTGACCGTGTCCGGGGCCGCCCACGGTCCCGTAAGCCGCTCAGAAGGCCGGTGCGGGCGTCACGGGGCCGCCCAGCGGGTCGCGGCGCTCCGGCATCGTGAGGCCGGCCATCCGGCGCCAGCCGACGAGCCGTTCGTACCCGTACACGGCGTGGATGCCGACGGCGAGCAGTGCGGCCTTCGGCGCCGGCCAGCCGAGCAGCCGGCCCATCCGGTCCATCACCGCGAGACTCACCTCGCGGTAGACCTGAATCTCCGCGAGGGCGCACTCCCGCAGGGCGCGCTGGATGGCGCGGCCGTGGCCCCGCCGGGCCAGCCAGAGCAGTTCCTCGTGGCAGTAGGCGAGATGGTTGTCCTCGTCGGCGCGGATCATCCTGACGGCCTTGCCGACCTCGGGGTGGTCACCGAAGTACCTGACCAGCATCTCCATCTGGTCGGCGGCCCGCTGTTCGGTGACCCGGCTGTGGGCGAGGTACACGAGGATGTCGTCCTCGGTCAGCGTCTCGTCACGGCGCAGCTTCGTATGGGTGAGTCCGATCCCGCGCCCCTCCAGCAGCATGGTGTAGTCGGCCTCGGGCGGGACCTCGGCCGGTTCGAGACCGCGCTTCTTCAGGAGGGCGTGGAAGATCCGGCCGTGCTTGTCCTCGTCGGCGCCGTGGCGGGTGATCTTCGGGGCGAGGTACCGCAGGGACTCGGGCACCAGGGCCGCGATCCGGCCGTTCTCCCAGCCGCCCTGGGCCTCGCCGCTGGCCGCGATGGAGCAGAACAGCCGGAAGGAACGATCGTCGTCCAGGATCTCCTGGAACAGGCTTCGGGCCGAGAGCATCACTGCCACCTCCTTGCAGGCGTCCGCCCAAACGAGTCAACGGGCGCGCGCGAAGTGCGGCAACAGCAGCGGCACCCCGCTGAGCCGAAAGGCTGAGCCGGAAGAAGGAGCGTGACGGCGCGCCCGTCGCGTAACCGGGCGCGCGTGGCCGCGTTGTAGTAGGCGACGGCCGTGGCGGGGAAGACCTCCGAGCCCCCACCACGGCCGCGGACTTCGCCCCGCGGCCTCTCGTCCGGCCTACGAGACGAGACCGGCGCGCTCCAGGGCCTGGGTGCCGACGCGCAGCGCCGTGATCCGCTCGTCGAGGGTGAAGCCGGCCGGGGAGAGGGTCAGCGTGGTGACGCCCGCGGCGGCGTAGGCGCTCATCCGGTCGGCGATCCGCTCGACGGGGCCGAGCAGCGTGGTCGAGTCGATCAGCTCGTGCGGTACGGCCGCCGCCGCGCCGTCCTTGTCGCCGGAGAGGTACTTGTCCTGGATCTCGGTGGCCTCCTTCTCGTACCCCATGCGCCGCGCGAGCTGGTTGTAGAAGTTCTGCTTGCGGCTGCCCATGCCGCCCACGTAGAGGGCCGTGTAGGGGCGGAAGACGTCGGCCAGGGCGTTGACGTCGTCGCCGACGGCGATCGGCACGGTGGGGCAGACGTCGAAACCGTCCATGGTGAGGCCCGCCTTCTCGCGGCCCGCCCGGAGCGGGCGGATCGCCGTGTCCTCCAGGTGCTCGGCGGAGGGGAAGATCAGCAGCGCTCCGTCGGCGATCTCACCGGTCTGTTCCAGGTTCCTGGGGCCGATCGCGGCGATGTAGAGCGGGATGTGCTCGCGCTCCGGGTGCACGGTCAGCTTGAGGGGCTTGCCGGGGCCGCCGGGCAGGGGCAGCGTCCAGTGCTCGCCCTCGTAGGCGAGCCGTTCGCGGGTCATGGCCTTGCGGACGATCTCGACGTACTCGCGGGTGCGGGCGAGGGGCTTGTCGAACTTCACGCCGTACCAGCCCTCGGAGACCTGCGGTCCCGAGACGCCGAGGCCGAGCCGGAACCGGCCGCCGGAGAGGGAGTCGAGGGTGGCCGCTGTCATGGCGGTCATCGCGGGCTGCCGCGCGGGGATCTGGAGGATGGCGGAGCCGACGTCGATGGACTCCGTCTGCGCGGCGACCCAGCTCAGTACGGTCGGGGCGTCGGAGCCGTACGCCTCGGCGGCCCAGCAGACGTCGTAGCCGAGCCGGTCTGCCTCCTGCGCGACCGCGAGGTTGTCGCTGTCCATCCCCGCGCCCCAGTAGCCGAGGTTGATGCCGAGCCGCATAACCACTCCTTTGCCGATTGCGATCACCGGTGGCCGGTGGCCGGTCGGCGCGTCCGTCGCCGGTGCACGACGGGCGGCGACCGACCAGCGATTACCGATGAGTAACGTCCCTGTTCCGGGGACTCTAGCGCGCGACACGGGGATCCGTCAGGGGGCGGCTTGTCCACAGGCTCTCTCCGCGTGGGGCCATGGCCAGTAATCTCAAGCCGCATGGAGCAGAGGCATCTCGGCCGTACCGGCCTGCGTGTGTCCCGGATCGGGCTCGGCACCCTGACCTGGGGCCGGGACACCGACGAGCATGACGCCGCCGATCAGTTGAAGGTCTTCTGGGAGGCGGGCGGAACGCTGGTCGACACGGCGGACGTGTACGGCGGCGGGGAGGCCGAATATCTGCTGGGCCAGCTCGTCGAGCGGCTGGTCCCGCGCCGGGATCTGATCATCGCGACGAAGGCCGGCAGCGTGCCCGATCCGTACCGCCGCTTCGACGGGTCGCGCGGGCATCTGCTCGCCGCGCTGGACGAGTCGCTGGAGCGGCTCGGCACGGACTACGTGGATCTCTGGCAGATACACGCCTTCGACAGCGACACCCCGCTGGAGGAGACCCTGCACGCGCTGGACATCGCGGTCAGCACGGGCCGCGCGCGGTACGCGGGGGTGTCGAACTACTGCGGCTGGCAGCTCGCCAAGGCCGCCACCTGGCAGCTCGCCTCACCCGGGATACGGACCCGGCTGGCCAGCACCCAGATGGAGTACTCGCTGCTCCAGCGCGGGGTGGAGCGCGAGGTGCTGCCCGCCGCGGTCGATCTGGGCGTGGGGCTGCTGCCGTCGTCGCCGCTCGGCCGCGGGGTGCTCACGGGCAAGTACCGGCACAGCACGCCGAGCGATTCGCGGGGCGCGTCCGAGCAGATGGCGCCGTTCGTCGAGCCCTATCTCGACGAGGCGGCGGGCCGGATCGTGGACGCGGTCGCGACAGCCGCGGAAGGGCTCGCGACGACGACACTGGAAGTGGCGCTGGCGTGGGTCAGGGACCGGCCGGGCGTGGTGGCGCCGATCATCGGCGCGCGCAACGCGCAGCAGCTCACGGCCGCTCTGTCAGTGGAGAGCCTTAGTCTTCCTGACGAGATCTGCCAGGCGCTCGACGATGTGTCGGCGCCCGTGCACCGCTATCCCGACCAGGACTGGAGCACGCTGTGAGTACGGACCGCGACCCCGCCGAGGAGGCCGGGCCCATGGCCGACGCCGCTGCCGCCGAGAGCGGTACGGAGTCGGACGGCGAGGCCGCCGCGACCGATACGGGTGCCGCCGCCGACTCCGCGACCGAGGCCGACGCACCCAAGGCGGACGCCGCCGAGGCCTCCGCCGCCGAGGCCGCCGAAGCCGCCGCGGTCTCCGAGGCACAGGCCGAGCTGGCCGCGCAGCGGGAGCTGCGGGAGCGGATCGAGCAGCGGAAGGCGGAGAAGGCCGGGCCCATCGCCGCCGGGGCGAAGCTGAGCGGGCAGGCCGCCGACCTGCTCGCGGCCGTACGGGCCATGGAGAGCGGCGAGCCGGTCGATCCGGCGCTGCTCCGTACGGCGGCGCCCGCCGCCGCCCCTGACCGCCTCCGGACCCCGGCACAGCCGCAGCCACAGCCGCCACGGATGGAGTCGCAGGCTCAGGAGCCGCGCGCCGCGGCTCCCGGGACCGTGTCCGCCGTGCGGGCGGTGCTCACGGAGGGCGGCGCGCCCGAGGCGCTGGCGGGCCAGGTCGCCGAGGCGCTCGGGGAGCAGGCCCCGGAGCTGCTGCGGGAGAACCCCTGGCAGTTGCTCGCCGTGCCCGGGGTGCGGCCCGAGCAGGCCGACGGGTTCGCGCGGGCGCTCCTGGGGGCCGCCTGCGGCCCCGGTGACGAGCGCAGGGCCGCCGCCCTGGTGAGCTGGCTGCTGGAGCGCGCCGCCCTCCAGGGGCACACCGCGCTGGAGGCGTCGGCGGTACGGAGCGCGCTGGCCGGTCACTCCGTGCCCGACCCGGACGGGGCCGTACGGCACGCGGTGGAGGACTCCGTGGTGCTGAGGTTCCCGGAGGAGGACGCGGACGAGTCCCTGGAGGCCGAGGAGCCGGCGGGGAGCGACCCCGACGAACCCGACGAGGCCGACGCGGGCGGGGAGCCGGCCGCCGAGCCGGTCCCGGTGCTGCTGGGGCTCGACCGGTACGCGCTGGCGGAGGACAGTCTCGCCGACGGCCTCGCGCGGCTGGCGAGGACCGGGCAGGACGCCTCCTGGGAGGAGGCCGCGGCGGGCGCCCCGTCGCCCTCGGCGGCCGAGCTGATCCGCGCGGTGGCGGGGCACGGGCTCGTCCTGCACTCGGGCGGGGAGGCGGCGCGCGCCGAGCCGGTCGCACTGGCCGTGGCGGCCCGCGCGCTCGGGGTGCGCGCGGTCGTCGCGGTCCACAGCGAGAACGGCCGCGACCGGCTGGCGCCCGACGTGGAGGCGGTCACGGTCGCCGGGCTGCTCACCGGCGCGCAGGGCCCGGGGCGGGACGCGGACGGCCTGTTCGCGCTCGATCTCCTGGTGGTCCTGGACGCGCCGCAGCTCGACGTGGAGACGGCCGCGGTGCTGGTGGAGTCGCTGGCGGACGGCGGACGGCTGGTGCTCAGCGGCGATCCGGGGGTGCTCTGGTCGGCGGGCGCGGGCCGGGTCTTCGCCGATCTGCTGGCGGCCGGGGTGTGCCCGCGGATCAGCTCCCGTACGCCCGACCCGGGCCCGATCGGGGAGTTGGTCTCGGGGATCGGCATCGGCGAGCTGAACCAGGTGGCGGCGCCCGGCAAGGAGGTCGTGATCGTTCCCGTGCGGGACGCGGGCGAGGCGGTGCACCGTACGGTCCAGCTCGTCGCCGAGTCCGTGCCGCGCGCCTTCGGTACGGAGGCCGGGCAGACGCAGGTGATCACGGTGGGCCACGGCGGCTCGGCCGGCACCCGCGCGCTGAACGCGGCGCTCAAGCAGCGACTCAACCCCGGCCCCGGCCGGTTCGGCGGCTTCGACCCGGGGGACCGGGTCGCGTACGTCCCCTCCCCCGGCAGAACGCTCCAGGGCGCGGTGGTCTCCGCCGACGCCGAGGGGCTGCGGCTGGAGTGCGGGGGCGCGGCGGTCGTCGTGCCCAAGGACCGGGTGGAGCACGCCGTACGCCACGGCTGGGCGCTCACCGCGCACCAGGCGGCGGGGATGCGCTGGCCCGCCGCGGTCGTGGTCCTTCCCGGCGACGCCGCGCAGGGCCTGAGCCGCCCCTGGGTCTACACGGCCTTCAGCCGCGGGGACCGTCATCTCTCCGTGGTCCACGGGGTCGACCAGGCTCTCCCGAAGGCGGTGTCGGACATCCCCTCCCAGGACCGCACCACCCGGCTGCGCGGCCAGTTGGAAACGCTCCTGGCCCCGGCGGCACAGCCGAGCTGACACCCGGGGCGTCCGCCGCCGCCCCGTGCGGGGCGGCGGCGGGGCCGGTGGGTCAGGCGTCCTGTTCCTCCAGGTCGTCCAGGTCCGCGTCCAGATCGTCCTCGTCGAAGACCGCGCTGACGTCGAAGCGGCAGACCACCTGCTGGGGGTCGGCCTGGTCGAAGGGGGCGGAGAGCCACTCCCCCGGTTCCGGGAGGTCGTCCGTGGCCGAGACCCAGAGGGTGGAGTCGCCCTCCTCCAGGCCGAACTCCTTGTGCCGGGAGGCGATCTCGTCCGGTTCGTACTCGCCGAAGAGCACACCGAGCGCCGCGTGCACACTGCCGCCCACGACCCCTCCGGTGTCGGTGTCACCCTCGACGTCGGCGATGCGCTGTGCCTGTGCGAGCAGCCGCTGCGGCTCCACCACCGCGTAGTCGCGCCGGATCAGCACGCTGAGGGCGTTCGGCTCCTCGGGACCGTTGTACGGGGGCAGGGAATCGTCCGGGTCCGGGATCTCGAACGGGGTGACCTCGTCGTACCGGTTGTAGAGCCGCTCGTCGTAGACCTCGGCCGCGACGGCGAGGGCGTTGAACGCTTCGGAGACGGCCGGGTCGTCCTCACCCGTGCGATGTTCGACCGCCGCGAGGTGGCGGTCCAGGGCTACCTTCACCGCCTCGGCGGCGGCGCGTACCTCGGCAGCGGTGGGCTGCGCAGCATCAGACATAGTGCAGACGCTATCCGTACCAGGCCTCTGCCCGCACAATAGATGCGATGCCGGAATACGAATTTGTCGACGTGTACGTGCCGCGCGGGGTCTCCCGCAAGGATGCGGCCCGTCTGCTCACCGATCATGCCGAGTACGGGCACTGGGAACTGGACCGCCTGAGCCTGCACCGGGACGGCAGCCGCAGGGTGCGGCTGCGCCGGCGCATCATTCGTCAGGTGCGCGCCACCTGGTGAACATGACGGAGCGGGCCCCGCTGCTGCGAGGCCCGCCCCGGCCTGCCCGGTCCCGCCCGTACGCGTGGGTACGGGCCCTACGGGCCTGCCGCGTGCCTAGGCCGCGGAACGGGCGCGGCGGTACAGGATCGTGCCCGCGAGCAGCAGTCCGGCGCCCGCCGGGATCGCGATCCCGAGCCCGCCGGCTCCGGTCGAGGCGAGGACCTCGGTGCCCTCGGTCTGCTCGGTGGTCCGGGAGACCGGCTGCGTCTCAGGGGTGCTCGGGGCCGGGGGGATCGCCCGTTCCTCGGTGGGAGGGCCCGGCGTACCCGGGGTGACCGGCGTACCCGGGGTGACCGGAGTGACCGGCTTCTCGGGGTGCTCCGGGCCGGGGCGGGTGGGAACCGAGCCGTTGGCGCAGTTGTTGCCGAAGGTCGGGTTGAGCAGCCCGATCAGGTCGACGCTGTTCCCGCACACGTTCACGGGGACATCGATCGGTACCTCGACGGAGTTGCCGGAGCCGACTCCGGGGGAGTCGATCGCGCCGCCTCCCGCGTGGGAGCCGCCGGACGGCTCGGTGTGGGTGGCTCCGGGGTGCGATCCGCCGGTGTGCGAGCCCCCGCCCGCGTGCGCGCCCCCGCCGTAGCCGCCGTCGTCCCCGTACCCGCCGCCGTGTCCACTGCCGTGGCCGCCGGACGGCTTGCCCGAGAAGTTGCCGCACTTGTTGCCGAAGGCCGGGTTGAGCACCCCGACGACATCCACGGTGTTGCCGCACACGTTGACCGGCACATGCACCGGAACCTGCACGTTGTTCCCCGACAGCACGCCCGGGGAACCGACGGCCGCGCCGCCCGCCCCCGCGTCCGCCTGTGCGTAGCCACCGCCGAGCGCGAGCACTCCGCCCGCCGCCACCACGGTGATCAGGCCCTTGCGCGTGACCTGTCTCATAGCTTCGATCCCTGCCTTCTGCCTTGCGGGACTGCCCTGGGCATCGGTGCCGGGGCAGGATGCCCAGCGGCCCCGGAGCGCATGGCACGCGCTCCGGGGCCGCTCGGGCTCAGACCCTCACGGGTGAGAGATACAACGTCACTTGTTGACGCACACGTTGCCGAAGGCGGGGTTCAGCAGCCCGATCACGTCGACCGTGTTACCGCACACGTTCACCGGAACGTGGAGCGGAACCTGCACCACGTTGCCCGAGAGCACACCGGGGGAACCGATGGCGGCACCCTGCGCGCCCGCGTCGGCGACGGCCATGCCCGCACCCGCGAGCACCAGACCACCAGTGACTGCCGCAGCAGCAACGACCTTCTTGATCATTATTCCTCCTTGTTGGCAAACGCGGTCCCAGCCGCGGACCGCACACCTGTAACGAAGGGGAAGTAATGAGGCTACGAGCCTATGAGCGCATTCACTCTTCTCAGTCGATGGCGCACACGCGGACGATTTTCCGCTCGGCCAGTCAGCTCTGGTCGATGAACCGGTCGAGTACCCGCACACCGAATGTCAGACCATCCACCGGTACCCGCTCGTCCACCCCGTGGAACATCCCGGCGAAGTCCAGCTCCGGCGGCAGCTTGAGCGGGGCGAAGCCGAAGCCGCGGATCCCGAGGTCGTCGAAGGACTTGGCGTCGGTACCACCGGAGAGCATGTACGGCACGGCCCGCGCGATCGGGTCCTCCGCCGAGAGCGCGCTCTGCATGGCGTCCACCAGGTTCCCGTCGAAGCTGGTCTCCAGCGCCTTGTCGCCGTGCACGTCCTCGCGCCGCACGCGCGGGCCGAGGATCCGGTCGAGGTCCGCGAGGAACTCCTCCTCGTACCCCGGCAGGAACCGGCCGTCGACATGGGCGGTCGCCTGGCCGGGGATGACGTTCACCTTGTAGCCGGCGCCGAGCATGGTGGGGGCCGCGGAGTTGCGCAGGGTGGCGCCGATCATCTTCGCGATGCCGCCGAGCTTGGCGAGCGTGGCCTCCATGTCCTCCGGGTCGAGCGGGGTGCCGAGCGCGTCGGACAGCTCGTCCAGGAAGGACCGTACGGTCTTGGTCACCCGTACCGGCCACTGGTGGCGGCCGAGCCGGCCCACGGCCTCGCACAGCTCGGTGATCGCGTTGTCGTTGTTGGTCATCGAACCGTGGCCCGCGGTGCCGTCCACGGTCAGCCGCATCCAGTGCATGCCCTTCTGGGCCGTCTCGACGAGGTAGAGGCGCAGGTTCTCGTTGACGGTGAAGGAGAAGCCGCCGACCTCGCTGATCGCCTCCGTGACGCCCTCGAAGAGACCGGGATGGTGGTCGACGAGGTGGCGCGCGCCGTACGTGCCGCCCGCCTCCTCGTCGGCGAGGAAGGCCAGCACGATGTCGCGCGGGGGCTTGCGTCCGCTGCGCATGCGGTCGCGTACGACCGCGAGGGTCATCGCGTCCATGTCCTTCATATCGACGGCGCCCCGGCCCCACACGCAGCCGTCCGCGATCTCGCCCCCGAACGGGTCGTACGTCCAGTCCTCGGCGTTGGCCGGCACGACGTCGGTGTGACCGTGGATGAGCAGGGCGGGCCGCGACGGGTCCTCGCCCTCGATCCTGGCCACGGTGGAGGCACGGCCCGGGTGGGACTCGATGATCTTCGGTTCGAGCCCCACCTCGGCGAGCTTCTCCGCGACGTACTCCGCGGCGGCCCGCTCCCCGGGGCCCGAGTGGTCCCCGTAGTTGCTGGTGTCGATCCGGATCAGATCCCGGCAGAGGTCGACGACCTCGTCCTCGCCCGATACGGTCCTGCCCGCGTTCGGCTCGCTCACGCTGCTCACTCCCACGGTCGTCGCTGGTGGTTCTCGCTGGTGGTCCTCCCCATCCTCCCGCGCCGGGCCCCCTCACCCAAGGGCGGACCCGGCCCGTCACACGCCCGTCACACGGATCGGGGCGTGATCGGGCACCGTCGAATGTTTGCTATGGTTTTCCACGTCGGAACGGCCCAGGGCCTCCCGGCAGACACCTTGTCCGGGTGGCGGAATGGCAGACGCGCTAGCTTGAGGTGCTAGTGCCCTTTATCGGGCGTGGGGGTTCAAGTCCCCCCTCGGACACTCAGGGTATTTCACGGAAATACCCTGGTCGGCTTCACAGAACTCCCAGCACGGACTCGTCCGGGCTGGGAGTTCTTCTGTGTGCGGGGCCGCCCACGGCCCGTCCGCCCACGGCCCGTCCGTACGCGTCAGAACGCGCGGCGGCCGATGGCGAAGGCTGCGCGGCGCACCTCGATGCCGAGTTGTTCGACGCGTTCGGCCGGGATGTCCTCCTGGTTGCCGGAGACCTGGACCGCGGCCGTCGCCGGGCTGCCCGGTTCAGGGTCGGGGACGGGGGCGGCGACGGAGGCCATGCCGGGTTCGCGTTCGCCGCGTGCCTGGGAGTAGCCGAGGTCGCGGATCCGCTTGAGGTCGGAGAGGAAGCCGTCGCGGTCGAACGGGGCGGCGTCCGCGGCGGCGGGGTCGGTGAGCTGGTCGAGGAACCGGCCGAGTTCGTCGGCGTCCATGCCGGCGGCGAGGGCCTTGCCCGCGCCGAGGTGCAGCGGCAGCCTTTCACCGATGGGCAGTTCGTAGCGGAGCGGGCGGGCGCCGTCGACGCGGGCGAGCACCACCCGTACCCAGCCGATGCGTTTGAACAGCGACGCGGTCAGACCGGTCTCGGCGGCGAGGTCCTGGAGGACGGGACGGGCGGCGACGAGCAGCGGGCTGCTCGTCAGATAGGCGTGCGCCCCGAAGATCAGACCGACCCCGGGGCGGTAGCCGGTGGCGTCGCGCTCAACCCGGCCGCGCGCCTCCAGCACGGTGAGGATGCGCTGGGTGGTGGCGACGGGAAGTCCCGCCCGGCGCGCGATGTCGCTCAGCCGCAGGGCGTGGTGGCTCGTGTCGAGCACTTCGAGGACGTCGATGGCCCGTTCGAGAGAGCGCATGCTGGTCGCTGGGGTCCTGGCCGGCTCCATGGGCGGGGGGACGCCTCCTCTTGTCCGCGGCTTTTCCGCATCTTCCCACACAGTGGTGAAGGTGCCCGCGTTCCGGGAGCCGCCCGCTCCCGTCACACGGGCGGCGGATCGACAGTCAGCGGATCGCCGTGGCGTTCGGCGGCGATCCGACGCCACCGACGAGATGCAGGGGTTTGACCACGACGAGGGCGTCCCAGCGGCCGGTTCGGCGGCTGTCCTCGGCCAGGGCGGTGAGGTTCCACAGCTCGCCGAGCGGGACGCCCAGTTTGGCGATCAGCTCCTGGTGCATCATCCCGGCGTCCTCGGGCGCGCTGTCGTGGAACGGGCTGTCCGCGACGACGGGCAGCACCTCGACCGCGAAGGTGTCCGTGGCGAACAGGGCGACCCGGTGGTCCCAGAGCCAGCGGGGGAGATCGAGGCTCTGCCGGAAGCCGGTGGCCCGGCGGGCGTCGCGGACCTCGGCGCGCGGTCCGGGGCCGGCGTCGAGGAACCAGCGTGCCCAGCCGGTGTGTACGAGCACGAGGTCACCGGGTCGGACCGTGGCGCCCTGGGCGTCCAGGGCGCGGTCGAGGACGCCGATGTCCAGGGCCGGTCCCGCGCGGTGGTCGGGGGGTGTTCCCTCGGCGGCCAGTTGACGTTCGACGTCCACCAGTACGCCTCGGCCCACGATGGGGTTCTCGGCCCACCGCTGGATCCCGAGCGCCGGGTGCCCGGCGCGGATGTCCCCGTCGGGGACGCCGTTGTAGAAGCCGTGGCCGGAGGCGCGGCGGTGGCGCAGGCCGTCGAGCTGGGAGGTGGCCTGGGGGTAGAAGTCACGCAGGACGTCGTCGCGGGCCTCTGCGTGGGCGGCGAGCAGTTCGTGGCGTGGCGCCGAGCGGGCCCGCGCCATCGGCGGGTCGAAGGCGTCCAGGGCGTGGTCGAGGCTGAACACCGCGCCCCGGTCGACGGCCGAGGCGGCGTCCCTGACCTGTGCGGCGCCCGCGAAGTTGGCGGTCCCGCGCTCGGGATCCCGCGCGAAGACCCCCCAACTGGAGCCGGGCGGGACGTGCGCGCGCAGCGCGGCGTACGCGGGCACGTCCCGGCCGTCGGGTTCAGTCACGGTCTCGCTCCCCGTCCCCGTCCGGCTCCCCGTGGCCGTCGCCGCGGTGGCGGTAGGAGAGGGCGAAGGAGAGCAGTCCGGCGACGGACGCGCCGCCGAAGGCGTAGGGGGCCAGTTCGGTGGCCCAGCTCCGGGCGGCGGTGGCGTCGCCGGCGGCGAGTGTCACGATCTGGCCGAGGACGATCGCCGCACCGGCGAGGAGGAAGAACACCACGGCGACGGCGAACAGGAAGGTCGTCAGGTGCGTCGTGCGGGCCGGGGCCGGTGCGGGGGCCGGCGAGTTCATCGTCGAACTCATCAGTGCTCCTTGGTGCTTGTGGTGCGAGCGGTGCTTGCGGTACATGAGGCGCTTGCGGTACATGAGGTGCGTGCGGTACGTGAGGTGTTTGCGGTTCGGGGAGGGTCAGACGGGGAGAGCGCCGACGGCGATGAGGACTCCCATGCCGAGAATCGGCAGACAGTAGTACTTCAGCAGGGGGAGGAAGGTCTTCACCGGGTCGACGCGGGCGATGCCCGCGGCCACGTAGATCGGCGCGCCCGACGGCGGGGAGGCCCCCTCGGTGGAGGCGAAGATCAGGACGGCCGCCGCCGCGACCGGGGCCGGGATCCCGGCGTTGGCGAGGGCCACGACCGCGACCGGTCCGACCGCGGCCATCGTGGCGCTGGCGGTGAGCGGGATGGCGATGGCCACGATGATCACCCCGATGGCGATGGCCATGATCCAGCCCGGTGCGTCGAGTCCCGCCAGGACGGTCTGGAGCTGACTGGCCAGGCCCAGGTCGCCGAGGAGGTTGGAGGCGGAGAAGGCGGCCACGATCGTGACGCCGATGACACCGAACGAGGGCGCGGCCCCGCCGATCGTCCGCCACCAGCCCGCGGCGGTGCGGGGCAGGTGCCTGCGCCCCAGGAAGAGCACCAGGGCGATCATCAGGACCGGTATCCAGGTGATCAGGCTGATCACGTCGGGCATGGTGTACGGCTGGGCCGCGAGCAGTGTGCCGTCGGCGAGTTCGACGGGCTTCTTCAGTACGTCGCCGACCCCGGAGTGGTCGCCCAGCGCGCCGGCGAGCGGGCCCCGGGTGAGCAGCAGCGGTACGAGGATCGGGAGGAAGAGCAGCAGGGACGTCCAGCCGTTGCGCAGGCTGAGTCCGAACGGGACCCGGTCCTCCGGGGCGATGGGGGCGATGCCGTTGCGGCGGACCAGGAAGTACGCGAGCACCAGCCGGTAGCCCAGGCACCACAGGCCGGCCAGGGCCAGGGGGCGGACGATCTCGTCCGGCTGCATGACCCCCTGTGCGGCCAGTCCGCCGACCAGGATGAACATCGTCGCGGAGAAGGGGAAGCTGACGCCCATCCCGGCTCCGCCGGCCACCACGGTGGCCGCCAGCTCCGGCTTGACGCCCGACCGCTTCATCCAGGGGACGGTCACCGATCCGACGGCTGCGGTGACCGCGGCGCCGACGTGGGCGATGGCGCCGAAGATCCCGCCGGCCACGGTCGCGGTGTAGACCGGCCCGCCGCGCAACCGGCCGAGGACGGAGTTGAGCAGGTCGATCAGCTTGTCCAGAACCGGTGTCCGGGTCAGCACGTAGGACATGAACACGAAGGCCAGACCGGCGAAGGTGACCTCCTCCTGCATCGACTCCAGGACGGCTTCCCGGATCGCCTGCCGGCCCGACCCGCCGTGCTCGGTGCCGGCGACGAGGACGAAGCCGCAGACCGCCAGGAAGCCGACGATCATCGCCTCGCCGATGTTGCGCTTGAACACCGCGTTCCACACGACGATGACGCCGACGAACGCGAGCAGCGCCCACACCCCGGCCATCACGCGGTCCCGGCGAGGATCGCGGCCCGGCGCCGTGCCTCGTCGGTCGCCACGGCGCGCCCGCCCAGCAGGCTGGCGGCCGCCTCGGCGGCCGGTACGACGATCACACCGTCATCGTCGGCCACCACGAGGTCACCGGGACGGACGACCACCCCGCCGACCGCGACCGGCACATCGACCTGGCCGGGACCGTTCTTGTACGGTCCCGCGGGCGTGACGGCCCGCGCCCAGGCCGCGAACCCGATCGCCTCCAGCTCCCCGATGTCGCGCAGGGCTCCGTCCACGACGATCCCGACCACACCGCGGCGCTTGGCGCGCTCGGCCATCAGCTCCCCGAGCAGCGCCCGGGTGGTGTCCCCTTGGCCGTTGACGACCAGGACGTCGCCGGGGCGGGAGATCCGGATCGCCCGGTGGAGGGCCTGGTTGTCGCCGCTGCGCACCCACACCGTCCGGGCGCGGCCGACCAGCCGGGCGCCCTTCCACAGCGCGCGGATGCCTCCGTCGAGCATGCCCATCCGGTCCCGGGCGTCGCCGATGTTCGCCACCGCGAGGCCCGAGAACCCGGCGAGCAGCTCCTCGTCCGGCATCAGCGCGGCGTCGGCGAGGGCCTGGTGGGCCTCGGCCGCGGCGCGGGTCATGACCGGGCGCCGGCCCAGGGAGTCGAGCAGTTCGGCCGCCGCCGCGGACTCCCCGGCCCGCCGGGCCGCATGGCGCAGCGTGCCCTCGTACAGCCGGTCCAGGGCGGCCTCTCCGCCCGCGAGCTCGTTCACGATCTGCGTACGCACCCATTCCTCGGCACCCGCCGCGCGACCCGCGGCCGACGACTCGACGATCAGCGCGCCCAGTCCCTTCATGAACGTACTCCGCAGCAGTTTGCGCGCGGAAGCGTCCCCGGGCGCACCGGCGATGTCCTCCACCCGCGCGCCCAGAGCGGCGAAGAGCCGCGCGGCCGGCGGCGAACCGGCGCCACTGATCACCACGGCGGTGGCCGCGCCGTACTCCGGTACGGATCCGATGACCGACACGTCGGCGAACCGGTCATCGCCGACCGACGCGGCGATCCGGCGCTTGGCGGCGGGATCCGTGGTGTTCATGTCGGCGTAGACCGACCCCCGCGCCAGGAACGCGGCCACCGATTGCGCAGCGGGCTCGGCGGCCCGGCCGCCGACCAGGCTCAGCACCACGTCGGCGTCGCGCACTGCGGCCTCCGGGGTTCCCGCCCGCCTCACCCCGTCCGGGGTGACGTTGTCGGCCGGGTCGTACCCCGTCACCGTCCAGCCCCGCTCGACCAGTCCGGCCGAGTACAGCGACCCGGCCTCGCCGAGGCCCAATACCGACGCTCGCATACTGCCTCCTTGCAGTTCCACACAGTGGTAAGCACTACCGCTGCGTGGAGAGTATTGGCAGACAGTGGAACGAGTGTCAATGGATCACGCACGGCCTCCGGCGCCGGGAGCGCGACGTGCGGCTCCTCCCGGAGCACGGACCGATCGCCTTCCGCCCGCAGTTCGGGTGATGTGAAGGGTTCGGGACCGATCCGGGCACCCCGGCGACCACAATGTGCGCATGGCTGATGACTGGAAGCGACAATTGGACCGGCTCCACACGGGGCTGGTGGAGCGCGACGATCCCGCCGCATGGGTGGCCGAGGCCGATGCCGTCGACGCGGCACAGCGCTATCCGTATCTCGCGCTGCGCGGGCCGGTCTTCGGGGTGGCCGCGCGGGATCCCCGGACCGACGGACGCTGGCGGCTGATCCAGGAGGCGACCGATGGGACGCCCCAGCAGGCGCGGGACGCGCTCCACTCGTTTCTCTGGTTCCGGGCCAAGGACGACACCGACGACCGCGCGGAGCGGCGGGAGTTGCTGGCGGCGGTCGCGGTTCTCGAACGGGAGCCGGTGAACGAGCTGGAGGTACTCGGGGTGCGCTACCGGGTCGTACGGGGGGACGAGTTCGCCCGGAGCGGGCAGGACGGTCTGGAGCCGCCCCGGCCGACGGACCGGGAGCCGGCCGATCTCTCCTGGACCGGCACGGACACCATCGCGTCACCGGACCCCGGCTTCGTCCTGGATCCCGGGTACGGCGACACCGGCCCCTCGGCGGCGGCTCTGCGGCTGGGGCTGCGGGAGTTCGCGTACTCCGGCGCGCGCTTCCCCGACGATGTACGGGAGGATTCGCGGCGGGCGGTCACCACGCATCCCGAGATCGTGATGCTGCCCGTGGGCTTCGGGGTGACCGAACAGGACGAGAGGGGGTGGCGGCCCCGGGGCGCCTTCATGCCCACGCCGCACGACGCACGGCGGCTGCTGTACCACGGGATGGCGACAACCTGGCCGCTCCTGTACCAGTTCGACGACCCGACGAAGGCCGCGTACGCGCGGGCCGCCGAGAGGTTCCGGGCCGCCGGCCGGGCCGACGAGGCGCGCGTGGACGACGTGGTGTTCCGTGTCTGCCGTATCGAACGGCTGCTGCGTACCGGCCCGGACGGACCGGAGCCGCCCCGCCCGTCGGACCGGGATGTGGACGAACCCTCGAAGATGCACCCGACCATGGACGAGGACGGGACCCTGCACTACGACGACTGACGGCGGCGAACCCTGTGCGCCCGCCGCCCGGTCGCTACTCCCCCGGTGCGGGCGGCGGGGTCCGTACGGCGCCGACCAGGGCGCGCGGCGCGACGGCGGGCGGGGTGGCCGCCGTCGTCCGCCGGTCGCGGCCCGAGCGCCACAGCCAGCCGACGTCACGGGTGAAGGACCAGGTCAGCAGCGCCAGTGCGAGCAGGACCACGGCGAGCGCGGGCAGGTGCGGGAGGAATCCGGTGGTCGCCACCAGGAGGGCGATGCCCTGGAGCGCGGCCACCGTCTTGCGGGCCATGCTCGGCGGGAGCGCGCCGTTCAGCCACGGGAGGACCCGGGCCGCCGCGACGAAGACGTACCGCATCGCGCCGATCAGCAGCACCCAGGTGCCCAGCGACAGGGCGACGTACACGCTCAGCACCAGGATCAGGAAGGCGTCGACCTCCATGTCGAAGCGGGCTCCGAGAGAGGAGACGGAGCCGGTGCGCCGGGCGACCTGGCCGTCGACGGCGTCCAGGATCAGCGCCACCGTGGTGAGCGTGACCAGGAGCGCGACGGGGGCCCGGTGCGTGAAGGAGTCCGCGACCAGCGCGGTCACCGCGCCGACGAGCGTCGCCCGTGCGAGCGTGACGCCGTTGGCCGGTCCGAAGGGGCCCGGCCAGGTGCGGGAGAGCGCGCGGGTGAGCACGGCCCAGGTGCCCGCCGTGAACGCCAGGCCCGCCAGCCAGCCCGCGGGCCCCAGCCCGGTCACCGTGCCGATCAGGGCCAGCAGGAGGAGTTGGGCGCCCGCGCCCACGGCGGTCTCCTGGCGGAGCAGTCCCGTGCGTCGCAACAGCCGGGTGGCGCCGGTCTCGTTCAGGTCGTACGTGTTGTTCAGGCGGTACTTGTTCAGGTGGTACGTGTCGTTCAGGGCCACCGTTGCACCCTCCGGCCGTGTGACAGAGTCGATTGGCGCCGCGTACCGAGCGCGGCCTCGTGAACTAAGAACGTGAACCGTCACCCCAGCGTTCAGGAGGACACCGATGAAGCGTGCCGCACGCGCCTTCTGGCTCCGCTCACCCGGCCACGGCGAGATACGGGAGGTCACCCTGCCGGAGCCCGGCGACGGCGACGTCCTGGTGCGTACGCTCTGCTCCGGTGTGAGCCGGGGTACGGAGACCCTGGTCTTCCGCGGCGGAGTGCCGCGCAGTCAGCACACCGCGATGCGGGCGCCGTTCCAGGACGGTGAGTTCCCCGGGCCCGTCAAGTACGGCTATCTCAACGTGGGCCTGGTCGAGGAGGGCCCGCCCGAGCTGCTGGGGCGTACGGTCTTCTGCCTCTACCCGCACCAGACGCGGTACGTGGTCCCGGCGAGCGCGGTGACCCCCGTACCGGACGACGTGCCCGCCGGGCGGGCCATTCTGGCCGGGACGGTGGAGACCGCGGTGAACGCCCTGTGGGACGCGGCGCCGCTGATCGGGGACCGGGTCGCGGTGGTCGGCGGCGGCATGATCGGCTGCTCCGTGGCCGCGCTGCTGGCCCGCTACCCGGGCGTCCGCGTCCAGTTGGTCGACGCGGAGCCCGCGCGGGCCCCGATCGCCGAGGCGCTCGGGGCCGGCTTCGCGCTCCCCGGGGACGCGCTGGGCGACTGCGACCTGGTCGTCCACGCGAGCGCCACCGAGGCGGGGCTCGCGCGCTCGCTGGAACTGCTCGCCCCGGAGGGCACCGTGGTGGAGCTGAGCTGGTACGGGGACCGGCGGGTCGCACTGCCGCTGGGCGAGGCGTTCCACTCGCGGCGGCTGACCCTGCGCGGCAGCCAGGTCGGCACGGTGTCCCCGGCGCGCAGCGCCCGGCGGAGCTTCGCCGACCGGCTGGCGCTCTCCCTGGAGCTGCTGGCCGAGCCCGCCTTCGACGCGCTGGTCACCGGCGAGTGCGGCTTCGAGGAACTGCCGCAGGTACTGCCGGAGATCGCCGCCGGGGAACTGCCGGGGCTCTGCCACCGCGTGGTGTACGGGCCGGACGCGCCGGTGTGACGGCGTGCCGGTGTGACGGACGCGACGGACGCGTTGGTGTGACGGACGCGCGCGGCCGGCGGCGGTGGGGCGGCCTGGCGGGTGGCGGTGGCCGGTACGCGGGGGTGGACATGGCTTGAACTCGTCTGAACAGGACGGCCGGATCGGCCGTACTACACACCATGCCCCGGCCTCGCGTGCCGGGGCCGAGGCCAGACGTGCCGCACCTGGAGGGTCATCCGTTGTTCAGCATCACCGTCCGCGACCACATCATGATCGCCCACAGTCTGCGCGGCGAGGTCTTCGGACCCGCGCAGCGCCTGCACGGAGCGACGTTCCTCGTGGACGCCACCTTCCGCCGCGCCGAGCTGGACGCCGACAGCATCGTGGTCGACATCGGCCTGGCCACCCGGGAACTGGGCGGTGTGGTCGGTGAGCTGACCTACCGCAACCTCGACGAGGAACCCTCCCTGGCCGGGGTCAACACCTCCACCGAGGTCCTGGCCCAGGTCATCGCGGACCGGCTCGCGGAGCGGGTGCACGCCGGGGCGCTCGGCGAGGGGGCCCGCGGTCTGGCGGCCATCCAGGTCACCCTGCACGAGTCGCATGTCGCGTGGGCGAGTTACGAGCGCGCCCTGTGAGGGGTGCCGACGCCACCACCGCCGACGCCACCGCGGCCGTCGCCACCACCGTCGATGCCACCGCGCCCGACGCCGTCCCGCCGGTGTCCGGGGAGCGTTCCGCGCGTACGGTGCATCTCGTCATGCCCGGTGGCATCGACGATCCGGCCGCGCCCAGCGGCGGCAACACGTACGACCGCCGGGTCTGCCGGGAGCTGCCCGGCGCGGGCTGGCGGGTCCATGAACACACCGTGGCGGGCACCTGGCCCCGGCCCGGGGACGCGGCCCGTACCGAACTGGCGCGGCTGCTGGCCGCGTTCGCCGACGGCGCGGTCGTCCTGCTCGACGGGATCGTCGCCTGCGGCGTCCCCGGCGTGATCGCCCCCGAGGCCGCGCGGCTGCGGCTGGCGGTACTGGTGCATCTGCCGCTGGCCGACGAGACGGGGCTCACGCCCGGCGAGGCGGCGGATCTCGACGACCGCGAGCGCCGGACGCTGCGCGCGGTGCCCGTGGTCGTGGCCACCAGCGACTGGGCGGCGCGGCGGCTCGTACACCACCACGGACTGGCCCCGGAACGGGTCCATGTCGCCACGCCCGGCGCCGACATCGCGCCCCTGGCGACCGGATCGGGGGACGGCTCGCGGCTGCTGTGCGTGGCCACCGTCTCCCCGCGCAAGGGACAGCACCGGCTGGTGGAGGCCCTGGCGGCCCTCGGTGACCTGCCGTGGAGCTGTGTCTGCGCGGGCGGGCTCGACCAGGATCCGGGGTATGTCGCCGGGCTGCGGGAGCTGATCGAGCGGCACGGACTGGGCGACCGGGTGCGGCTGACCGGCCCGCTGGACGGCGAGGAGCTGGCCGGCCGGTACGCCGCCGCCGATCTGCTGGTGCTCGCCTCGGACGCCGAGACGTACGGCATGGCGGTGACCGAGGCACTGGCGCGGGGCGTGCCCGTCCTGGCGACGGAGGTGGGCGGGGTCCCCGAGGCCGTCGGGCGGGCGCCGGACGGCACCGTACCGGGCGTTCTCGTCACGCCGGACGACCCGGCGGCGCTCACGGCGGCGCTGCGCGGCTGGCTCGGTGAGCCGGACACACGGCGGACGCTGACGGCCGCCGCACGGGGACGGCGTACCGCCCTGGACGGGTGGGCAACGACATCACGGAGTCTGGCCGGTGCGCTGGAACAGCTCCGTCAGGAAACCGGGAGGGCCGCGTGACCACCTCAGAAGCTCCGCGTTCGGAAGCGACCCGCTACGCCCCCGCGTGGCTGGAGCTGCGGGAGGGCCCGGACGGCGCCGCCCGTGCGACGGAACTCCTCGACGCGCTGCGCGGCAGACTGCCAGGGCCCGCCGGAAACGGCGAACGGGCCCTGGTTATCCACGATCTGGGGTGCGGCACCGGCTCCATGGGGCGCTGGCTCGCCCCCAAGCTGGCCGGAGCGCAGCGCTGGATCCTGCACGACCACGACCCCGAGCTGCTGGAGCTGGCCGCGGCGCGGACGCCCCGTACCTCCGCCGACGGCAGCCGGGTCACGGTCGCCACCGAGCGGCGCGACCTCGCGGAGCTGACGGCGGACGGCCTGGCCGGCGCCTCGCTGGTGACGGCCTCCGCGCTGCTGGACGTGCTCACCCGCGAGGAGGTGGACGCGCTCGCCGCCGCCTGTGCCGGCGCGGGCTGCCCGGCGCTGCTGGCGCTCTCCGTGGTGGGGCGGGTCGAGCTGAGCCCGGCCGATCCGCTCGACGCGGAGCTGGCCGAGGCGTTCAACGCGCACCAGCGGCGGGCCGAGCACGGCCGGAGCATGCTGGGGCCCGACGCCGTCGCGGTGGCCGCCGCGGCCTTCGCGCGGTGCGGGGCGACCGTACGGGTGCACGCCAGCCCGTGGCGGCTCGGCGCCGCCGAGTCGGCGCTCACGGCCGAATGGCTACGGGGCTGGGTCGGCGCGGCCTGTGAGCAGCGGCCGGATCTCGCGCCGCGCGCCGAGGAGTATCTGCGGCGCCGTCTGGAGCAGTGCGAGGCGGGCGTGTTGCGGGTGGTCGTGCACCACAGTGATCTGCTGGCGCTGCCCCGGACGGGCGGCGCCACGTGACGGCGCGGGGTACCGGGCCCCCGCGCACGCCGAGGAGCACAGGGCCTCTGCGGGGGCGGCTCGGGATGGTCGCCGGGGTGGCCATCCTCGGGGTGCTGCTGTGGCAGCTCGGCACCGGTCCGCTGCTGGACGGGGTGCGCGGGATCGACGGGCCCACGCTGCTGGCCGCCGTCGGACTGGGCCTGGTCACCACCGTGTTCAGCGCCTGGCGCTGGTGTCTGGTCGCCCGCGGTCTGGGGATCCGGCTGCCGCTGCGCGGCGCCGTCGCGGACTACTACCGCGCCCTTTTCCTGAACGCGGCGCTGCCCGGCGGGGTCCTCGGCGATGTGCACCGTGCGGTACGGCACGGGCGGAGCGCCGGCGATGTCGGCCTGGGCGTCCGCGCGGTCGTCCTGGAACGGGTCGCGGGCCAGGTCGTGCTGGTCGCGTTCGGGGTGACGCTGCTGGTCTGGTGGCCGTCCGCGGCTCCGGCGGCGGCCCGCCGGGCCGTGCTGGACACGCTCGGGACGCCGGCCGCCCTGACGGTGCTGGTCGCGCTCGCCGCCCTGGTGGCCGTGGCCGCCGGGCGGCTGCGCACGGCGCCCGCCGTCTCGCGGCGGCGCCGTGCGGTGCGGGCCGCGCTCGCCGAGGTGCGGCTCGGGCTGCTCGCCCGGCGGAGCTGGCCGGGGGTGGTGCTGGCGTCGGTCGTGGTGCCGGCCGGGTTCCTCGCCACGTTCCTGCTGGCCGCCCGGGCCGCGGGGGTGACGGCGCCCGCGGCCGAGCTGCTGCCCCTGATGGTGCTGGCGCTGCTCGCGATGGCGCTACCGCTGAACGTCGGCGGCTGGGGGCCCCGGGAGGGCGCCACCGCCTGGGCCTTCGGGGCCGCCGGTCTCGGCGCGGCCCAGGGGCTGACCGTCGCCGTGGTGTACGGGGTGCTCTCGCTCGCCGCGAGTCTGCCAGGACTCGGGGTGCTCGCCGTCCAGTGGTGGGCCGGGGTGCGGCGTCCCCAGGTCGAGCTCGAAGAGGGTGTCCTCGCCGAGGGCGGCGCGCCGGGTCGGGGGGCGCAGGGCGTCGCGCATCACCGGCGTACCGGCGAAGCGGAGCCCGGGGACGCCGTCGCCGAGCAGGACGGGCGCGACCGTGACGTAGAGCCGGTGCAGGGCGCGTTCGTGCAGGAAGCGGGAGACGGTGACGCCGCCGCCCTCGATCAGCACCCGGCCCAGGCCGCGCCGCGCCAGCACGCGCACCAGGTTGCCGGGGGCGAACGCGGCACTGTCCGGAAGGGTCAGCACCTCCACCCCGGCTCCGTCGAAGCCGTGCCCGTCGAGGTCGTGGCCGCCGAGGTCGCCGTCCGCCGGGGTGTGCCCGCCCTCGCGGCCGGCGCTCACCACCCACAGGGTGGGGGCTGACCCGTCGGTGAACACCTTGCGATGCGGCGGTACCCGGCGGTGCGGGTCGAGGACGACCCGTACGGGGTGGGCCCCGGTGCAGGCGCGCACCGTCAGCTGGGGGTCGTCCGCGACGGCCGTACCGGCTCCGACGACCACCGCGTCGGCGAGCGCGCGCAGGCGGTGGAGATGACGGCGGTCCTCCTCGCCGGTGACGTAGTCGGCGTCTCCCGTACGGGTCGCGATGAAGCCGTCCAGGCTCTGGCCGAGCTGGGCGAAGGTGAGGCGCGGTCCGGCCAGGCACAGCGGCAGATAGCGGTCGGCCAGCTCCCGCGCCCCGGGCGAGGCGTCCCGGTTCCAGCGCGGCCGGCCCTCGGCGTCCCTGACGAGACCGGCGGCCTCGGCGTCCGCCCCGGTCCTGACCGTACGGAGCAGCTCCCACGCCTCGTCCGTGTCCAACTCCGTGCGCGGCGGTGGCGGTTCGGTGGAGCGGCGGCCGGTCATCGGGACTCCTGGCGGGTGAGAAGGGAGAGGTAGTCGTCGAAGGAGTCGACCAGTCCGGCCAGGAGTTCCTTTCCCTTCCCGGCGGACGCCCTCGACGGCCGGCCTATGACGCCGGACTCCGTATAGGCGGCCAGGCCGAGCGTGAGGAGATGCCTCCGGTCGTCGGCGACGCAATCAGCGGTCTCATAACCGGGCCGTACGAGTTCGGGATGCGCGTGCAGCAGGATGGATGTCTCGACTTCGCCCGCGTGCATATCGCTGTGCGAGGAGGTCTCCACCCCCGCCCTGCTCCTTGCCGCGTCCCAGTCGGCCGAGCCGGGGAAAAGCGCCATGCGCGTTCCGCTGCCGGCGGATTCCTGAACCACGTTGCGCAGTACGTAATTTCCGCCGTGCGCGTTCACCAGAATCAGGGATTTCATTCCGGACCGGCGCAGCGATCCCGCGATGTCCCGGACGACGGCGTGGAGCGTGGCGGCGGAAATGCTCACGGTCCCGGGCCAGTCGGCGTGTTCGTGCGAGCAGGAGACCGTGATCGGCGGGAGCAGGTGGACCGGGTGCGCGGCGGCTATCTCGCGGGCGATGACGCAGGCCACGACCGTGTCGGTCACCAGCGGGAGGTACGCGCCGTGTTGCTCGAAGCTGCCGACGGGAAGGACGGCGACCCTGGGCCGCGCGTCCCGTACGTCCCGCGTCGTCTCCCGGGGCAGCAGACCGGGCGTCACCGGTGGCGTTCCCGAACCGTTCATGTTTTCCGGTCCTCTCTCTTTCCGTGTGCGTGCCGACGGGAGCAGACTACGCGGCAATGGCGTGGTGATCGTCCGAACGTGATGAAGACGACCGTCAGTTGATGCCCTTTTATCTTTCTTTCCGTACACCGGGAGCGGTTCAGCGGATATGATTGAGGCATGACAGACAGTGATGGCGTGTGCCTCGAAAGTACTCGTTCATCAGGTGTCGAACGAGCGGCGAAAGTACGGCTGTCCACCGTGCACGGAGACTTTCTCGCAGTCGGCTACCTGGACCGTAATCGCGGGGACGAACAAATAGCCCTGATATACGGCGATGTCGCGGGCGACGGAGCCCTTACCCGTGTGCATTCGGAGTGTCTGACCGGGGACGCCTTCGGATCCAAGCACTGCGAGTGCGGTGAGCAGCTCGGTGCGGCGCTGGACGCCATCGTGCGCGAGGGGCGCGGCGTACTCATCTATCTCCAGGGCCACGAGGGGCGCGGAATCGGCCTGTTGGCGAAGTTGCGGGCGATGCAGCTCCAGGCGGAGGGCCTGGACACGGTCGAGGCGAACCTCGCCCTCGGACTGCCGGCCGACGCCCGGGACTATCAGGTGGCGGCGGACATGCTGCTCGATCTGGGGGTGCGTTCGGTACGGCTGCTGTCGAACAACCCGCGCAAGAGCGAGGCGTTGCTGCGGCACGGCGTCAAGGTCGCGGAGCAGGTTCCGCTGCTGATAGCGCCGTGCGAGGAGAACCTCTCGTATCTGCGGACCAAGCGGGAGCGGCTGGACCACCATCTGCCGCATCTGGACGGCCTCGTGCGGGAGGGTGTCCCCGCGAACGCCGCGTCCGCCGCCTCCGCCGACCTGTCCGGCTGAGCGACGCCGCGTCAGCGCCGTCCCCGCCCCGCCGTCCCCGCGCCGCCCCGGTCAGTGGACGCGGCGCCGGGGCGGCGGTCCTCCCCCGGCCAGCGGGGAGCGGGCCAGTGCGACACAGCCCGCCGCGATCAGGCCGATCGCGGCGAGTTCGGGCAGCAGCCACCAGCCGGTGCGCACGCTCTCGCCGAAGAGGGTCACCCCGTACGCGATGCTGATCAGCGCGTCGCCCAGGGTGAGCATCGGCTGGGAGGCGGCCAGCGAGCCTGCCTGAAGGGCGTTCTGGAGCAGGAAGAGCGCGCCCACCCCGGCGACGGCCATGGCGTAGAGCTGCCAGGAGGCGAACAGCGCGCCGGCCCCGCCCTGGTCGAGGCGGGCCACCGCGTCCTTCATCAGGGCGGCGGTCAGCGCGTACCCACAGGCGGCGGCGAGCCCGAGCAGCGCGGCGCGCGCGTTGCCGCGCAGCCGCAGCGCCCAGAGGATGACCAGCGCCTCGAAGACCCCCGTGAGCAGCAGCGCCATGATCCAGGCGGTCCCGTGGACGCTCTCCGAGCCGCCGCCGGGGGCCGCGGCGGCCAGCCCCAGGGCCAGGCCGCAGGTGACGGCGGCGGCCCCGTACCAGACGGGGCGGGGCAGCCGGACCTTGAAGAGACGGCCCGCGATCAGCAGGGTGGCGGGCAGTTCGATGACGAAGATCGGCTGGACCACGGCGATCGGCCCGGTCGCGAGCGCCACCGCCTGGCAGACGGCGGCCACCAGCACCAGACCGATCCCCGCCAGCCAGACCGGCTTGCGCAGAAGCCGTCCGATCAGCGAGAGACGCATCGCCTGGGAGTCGGGGACGGTGGCCGCGGCACGGCGCTGGAGCACCGCCGCGGAGCCGTTGCTGACCGCGGTCAGGACGGCGAACAGGACACTGATCACCGGCCCATCATGCGGGCGCCGCCCACCGGATCTGTTCTCATCCCGGCGCTGCGCCGCAGGTCCGGGGCCGAACGAGGGACACGGCGGCGGTGCCGGCCCCGGTACGCTGTCGGCCCGTGCCCCGCAGACATTCCGCCCCGCCGCGCTCGCCCCTCCCCCAGCGGGACGGCGTCGACCCCGTACGGCTGCGGCTGCCCCCTGATCCGGACGGGCGGTGGGCGACCGTACGGGACCATCTCGTGGCGCGGTTCGGGGACGCCGTCGGTGTGGAGCGCGTCGGGGCGATGGTGCGGGAGGGGCGGTTCGTCGGGGAGGACGGGCCTGTCGGGACCGCCGAGCCGTACACCGCCGGGCGGTACGTCTGGTTCCACCGGGACTTCGCCCCCGAGGAGCGGGTGCCCTTCGAGGTCGGGGTGGTCCACCGGGACGAGCGGATCGTCGTCGCGGACAAGCCGCACTTCCTGGCCACCACCCCGCGCGGGCGGCATGTCACCGAGACCGCGCAGGCGCGGCTGCGGCGCGAGCTGGGGCTGCCGGAGCTCCAGCCCGCGCACCGTCTCGACCGGCTGACGGCGGGGCTCGTGCTCTTCGTCGTACGGGCCGGGGACCGGGGCGCGTACCAGACGATGTTCCGGGACCGGCTGGTGCGCAAGGAGTACGAGGGAGTGGCGCCGTACGACCCGGCGGTGGCGCTGCCCGTCACGGTGCGCGGCCGGATCGAGAAGGAGCGCGGGGTGATCGCCGCGCGGGAGGTGGCGGGCGTGCCCAACGCGGAGAGCCGGATCGAACTGCTGGAGCACCGGGGCGGGTACGGCCGCTACCGGCTGCTGCCGGTCACCGGCCGTACCCATCAGCTCCGGGTCCACATGTGCGGTCTGGGGCTGCCGCTCCTGGACGACCCGGTCTATCCGGTCGTCCAGGAGCCTGCCGACGACGACTACGGCCGGCCACTGCAACTCCTCGCCAGGGTGCTGGAGTTCACCGATCCGGTGACGGGCGAGCCGCACCGGTTCGAGAGCCGGCTGCGGCTGCGTCCGCTCTGACGGATCCCGCCCGCCTCAGTGGCCGCGCCGGATCCAGTCGGCCAGTTGGGGGGCTTCGGCGCCGATGGTCGTCGGGTCGCCGTGGCCGGTCCGTACCGCCGTCCCGGGCGGCAGGGTGAGGAGCCGGTCGCGGATCGAGTCGATGATGGTCGGGAAGTGCGAGAACGACCGTCCGGTGGCGCCGGGGCCGCCCTGGAAGAGCGTGTCGCCGGTGAAGACCGTCGCCAGCTCGGGGGCGTACAGGCAGACCGCGCCGGGCGCGTGGCCCGGGGTGTGGAGCACGGTCAGGGTGGTGCCGGCGACGGCGATCGTGGCGCCGTCGGTCAGTTCGCCGTCCGGCAGTTGCTCGGGGAAGGTCTGCTTCCAGAGCGGCAGGTCGTCGGGGTGCAGCAGCACGGGCGCGCCGGTGGCGGCGGCGAGCGCGGGGGCCGCGTCGATGTGGTCGTTGTGCGCGTGGGTGCAGACGATCGCGCGCAGCGTACGGCCGTTCAGCGCGGCCTCGATGGCGGCGGCGTCATGGGCGGCGTCGATGACGATCGCCTCGGAGTCGTCGCCGACGATCCAGACGTTGTTGTCGACGTCCCAGGTGCCGCCGTCGAGCGCGAAGGTGCCGGAGGTGACGAGATGGTCGATGCGTACGGTCATCAGAAGACCACCACCGAGCGCAGGACGTCACCCTCGTGCATCCGCTCGAACGCCTTCTCCACGTCGTCCAGGCCGATGGTCTCGGTGACGAACGCGGCGAGGTCGATCCGGCCCTGCTGGTGGAGGTCGACGAGCATCGGGAAGTCGCGGGAGGGCAGACAGTCGCCGTACCAGGACGACTTGAGGGCCCCGCCGCGGCCGAACACGTCGAGCAGCGGCAGTTCGAGCTTCATCTCGGGGGTGGGGACACCGACCAGGACGACGGTGCCCGCCAGGTCGCGGGCGTAGAACGCCTGCCGGTACGTCTCCGGGCGGCCGACCGCCTCGATGACGACGTCAGCGCCGTTGCCGCCGGTCAGCTCGCGGATCGTCTCGACGGCGTCGTGGGTACGGGAGTTGACGGTGTGGGTGGCGCCCATCGAGACCGCCGTCGCCAGCTTGCGGTCATCGATGTCGACGGCGATGATCCGGGCGGCGCCCGCGAGCCGCGCGCCGACGATCGCCGCGTCACCGACGCCGCCGCAGCCGATGACCGCGACGGAGTCGCCGCGTCCGACCTGACCGGTGTTGATCGCGGCGCCGATGCCCGCCATCACACCGCAGCCGAGGAGACCCGCGACGGCCGGGGAGACCGTCGGGTCGACCTTGGTGCACTGGCCGGCCGCGACCAGCGTCTTCTCGGCGAAGGCGCCGATGCCCAGCGCCGGGGAGAGTTCCGTGCCGTCGGTCAGCGTCATCCTCTGCCGGGCGTTGTGCGTGTCGAAGCAGTACTGGGGGCGGCCACGCCGGCACGCCCGGCACGTACCGCACACCGCACGCCAGTTGAGGATCACGAAGTCACCGGGGGCGACCTCCGTGACACCGTCGCCGACCGACTCCACCACACCGGCGGCCTCGTGGCCGAGGAGGAAGGGGAACTCGTCGTTGATCCCGCCCTGCTTGTAGTGCAGATCGGTGTGGCAGACACCGCACGCCTGCACCTGTACCACGGCCTCGCCGGGGCCGGGGTCGGGTACGACGATCGTCTCGACCCGTACCGGCTCGTTCTTGCCGGGCGCGATGACCCCTTGCACCTGCTGCGCCATGCCAGGACCTGCCTTTCGTCATGCTTGATGACCTACCGATGACCTACCCGGGAACCGGAGGCGCCCCAAGCGCTCTCCGTTCCCTCCCCCACTATCCCGTGCGAGGACGTTCCGGAGTGACGGACGGTCCTGTGGTGGCTCGTCAGGGCGCCAGAAGGTCCAGTTCTTCGAGGGCGCCGACGGCGATCTCCTTGGTCAGTTCCTCGGCACGGGCAGAGTCGCCCTCCCGTACCGCCTCCGCGACCCCCACGTGCAGGGTGACGGCGGCGGGGTCGGGATCGTCGAACATCACCTGATGGCGCGTGCGTCCGGTGAGGACCTCGGCGACCACGTCACCGAGCCGGGCGAACATCTCGTTGCCCGACGCGTTGAGCACCACCCGGTGGAAGGCGATGTCGTGCACCAGGTACTCCCCCAGCCGGCCCCCGCGCGAGGTGGCGACCATGCCGAGCGCCTGCTCGGTGAGGGCGGCGCACTGCTCGGGCGTGGCGTACCGGGCGGCGAGACCGGCCGCGACCGGTTCGACCGCCGAGCGCAGCGTGGTCAGCGAGCGGAGCTGGCGGGGGCGGTCGGGTCCGGCGAGGCGCCAGCGGATGACGCGCGGATCGTAGACGTTCCACTCCTCGGTGGGCCGTACGGTCACACCGACGCGGCGCCGGGACTCCACCAGGTGCATGGATTCGAGGACGCGGACCACTTCCCTGACGACGGTCCGTGACACGTCGAAACGGTGGGCGACCTCGTCCGTACGCACGACGCCGCCCGGGGGGTACTCGCCCGCCGTGATCGCGAGACCGAGGGTGTCCAGCACACGGGTATGCAGCCCCCGGCCTTCTGTGGTCATGGGGTCAGCCTACGGGGACGCGGGCCGAGTAAAAAGTACGACGTTTACATCACAGCCTCTTGAATATGTCGTACTAATAGGTTTCAGTGGCGCGACGGGCGGATGTCCGCGTCCGCGCAGGACCCGCAGGACCGATGTCGAAGAAGACAGCGAGGCATGAGATGAACACCCCCCACGTCGTCGTGGTGATGGGCGTGGCAGGGACCGGCAAGACCACGGTCGGTCCCCTGCTCGCCGCCGCGCTGGGCGTCCCGTACGCCGAGGGCGACGACTTCCATCCGCCGGAGAACATCGCCAAGATGTCCGCCGGCATCCCGCTGGAGGACGCCGACCGGTGGCCCTGGCTGGACGCCATCGGAGCGTGGGCCCACGACCGGGCCGGGCTCGGCGGGGTGGCCAGCAGCTCCGCGCTCAAGCGCGCCTACCGCGACCGGCTGCGGGCCGCCGCCCCCGGCGCCCTCTTCCTCCATCTCGTCGGCGAGCGCTCCCTCGTCGAACAGCGGATGTCCGAGCGCAAGGGGCACTTCATGCCGACCGCGCTGCTCGACTCGCAGTACGCGGCGCTGGAGAACCTGGGGGCCGACGAGGCAGGGGTGACCGTCGACGTGACGGGCACCCCCGAGGACATCACCGAACGGGCCGTCGCCGCGCTGCGCCGGCTCGAAAGCTGCTCAAAAGCCGAAGGACGTAACTCGTGATACCCGTGACCGGTCTCAGGGTCGAGACACTGGCAGCGAACGCCGCCGAGCCCATCACCTCTGCGGGCAACGCGCAGTTGGGCCTTGCCGTCCTCGCCGGCATAGCCGTCATCGTCCTGCTCATCACCCTCTTCAAACTGCACGCGTTCCTGGCCCTGACCATCGGCTCGCTGGCGCTCGGCGCCTTCGCGGGCGCACCGCTGGACAAGGTCATCACCAGCTTCTCCACCGGTCTCGGCTCCACGGTGGCCGGGGTGGGCGTACTGATCGCGCTCGGCGCGATCCTCGGCAAGCTGCTCGCGGACTCCGGCGGCGCGGATCAGATCGTCGACACGATCCTCGCCAGGACGAGCGGGCGGGCGATGCCCTGGGCGATGGTCCTGATCGCCTCGGTGATCGGGCTGCCGCTCTTCTTCGAGGTCGGCATCGTGCTGCTGATCCCGGTGGTGCTGCTCGTCGCCAAGCGCGGCAACTACTCCCTGATGCGGATCGGCATCCCGGCGCTGGCCGGGCTCTCCGTGATGCACGGGCTGATCCCGCCGCACCCCGGGCCGCTGGTCGCGATCGACGCGATCGGCGCCGACCTCGGCGTCACGCTGGCGCTGGGTGTGGTCGTCGCGATCCCGACCGTGATCATCGCGGGCCCGCTGTTCTCGCGTTACGCGGCCCGCTGGGTGGACCTCCCGGCGCCCGAGTCGATGATCCCGGAGCGCACCTCGGACGATCCGGCGAAGCGCCCCAGCTTCGGCGCGACCGTCGCCACCGTGCTGCTGCCCGTGGTGATGATGCTGGCCAAGGCGCTCGTCGACATCGTCGTGGACGACCCGGAGCACACCGTCCAGCGGATCGCGGACGTGGTCGGCTCCCCGCTGATCGCACTGCTGGCCGCCGTGCTGGTGGGGATCTTCACGCTGGGCCGCGCGGCCGGGTTCACCAAGGGCCGGATCTCCACCACCGTGGAGAAGTCGCTGGGCCCGATCGCGGGCGTGCTGATGATCGTCGGCGCGGGCGGCGGCTTCAAGCAGACGCTGGTCGACTCCGGGGTGGGCCAGATGATCCTGGACCTCTCCAAGGACTGGTCGATCCCCGCGCTGCTGCTGGGCTGGCTGATCGCCGTCGCGATCCGGCTGGCCACCGGCTCGGCGACGGTGGCGACCATCTCGGCCGCCGGACTGGTGGCGCCGCTGGCCGCGGACATGTCCACGGCGCACGCCGCGCTGCTGGTGCTGGCGATCGGCGCGGGCTCGGTCTTCTTCAGCCATGTGAACGACGCCGGGTTCTGGCTGGTGAAGGAGTACTTCGGGATGAGCGTGGGGCAGACGCTGAAGACGTGGTCGGTGATGGAGACGATCATCTCGGTGGTCGGTCTCGGCTCCGTGCTGCTGCTGTCGCTGATCGTCTAGGCGGCGATCGTCCGGGCGGCGGGCCGAGCCGTGAAGCAGCCCTGAGGGCAGGACGGGCAGGACGGGCGGGGCGGGTTCACTCCTCTTTCCAGTGGGGGTGCTCCCGCTCCGCCCACCGGCGTTCCACCGACCCGGTGCGCATCCCGCGCCGGGCCTGCGGATCCCCGTACGCCCTCACCAGGTGCCCGACGAGTACGGCGCCGATGGCCAGGGCCAGCCAGTCGTGGAGGAAGGTGGCGCTGGTGCGCCACACGATCGGGACGAGCCCGGTGAACCACATGAGCAGCCCGGTGCCGAGCATCACCAGCACGGCGCCCGCGATCCATCCCGCGTAGAGCTTCTGCCCGGCGTTGAACTTGCCCGCCGGGCGGGCTTCGGGGCGCCGGTCGCGGCGCCGTACCGCGCGCAGCCACTCCCTGTCGTACGGCAGGAAACGGTTGAGCCGGCCCAGATCGGCGCGGAAGGCGCGCGAGGCGAGCCCGAGCAGTGCGGGCACCGGGAGCAGCAGCCCCGACCACTCGTGGACGGTGACGACGAACAGCCGGCGGCCGACGAGTTCGGCGAGCTGCGGTAGGTAGAGGCAGGCGGCGCTCGCCACGCAGACCAGCATCAGCGCGCCCGTGGTGCGGTGCACCCAGCGTTCGGCCGGGGTGAAGCGCCGCCGGTCCGGTCCGGCGGGGACGCCGGGATCAGACGGTGGGGGTGTCGTCGCGGCCGTTGGACCGGCCGACCCAGGCGTCGACGTCATAGCCGCGCTCCTCCCAGTAGCCGGGCCGTACGTCGGAGGTGACGGAGATCCCGGAGAGCCATTTCGCCGACTTGTAGAAGTACATCGGCGCCACGTAGAGCCGGACCGGGCCGCCGTGCGCGTGCCCGATCGGCCGGTCGCGCATCGAGAGCGCGACCAGGACATCGGCGCGGCGGGCCTGCTGGAGCGTGAGGCTCTCGCTGTACGCGCCGTCGAAGCAGGTGAAGCGGACCGCCTTGGCCTCCGGGCGTACCCCGGCCGCGTCGAGGAGGTGCGCGAGCCGTACGCCGCCGAACGGGGTGTGCGGGACGCGCCAGCCGGTGACGCACTGCACGTCGCGGACGATCCGGGTCTGCGGCAGTGCGCGCAGCGCGTCGAGGGTGTACGTGGCGGGCCGGTCGACCAGTCCGTCGATCCTCAACTGGTAGGTGTCCGGGCCTTTTCTCGGTACGGAGGCCGTGACCGAGTAGTAGCGGAAGCCGCCGCCGTTGGGCAGCAGTCCGGTCAGCCCGGTCGGGTCCTTGTCGGCGGCGGCGCCGAGGAACCCTTCGAGTCCGCGCTGGAGGGCGGGCGCCGCGACGAGTCCGGCGGCGCCCAGGCCGAGCATGGAGAGGACCAGGCGCCGCCCGACCGGGGTGCCCTCCGGCTCGTGTCGTTGATCGGTCACCCTCCGAGGAGAACACCCGCGGCCCCGGGAAACCAGGGCCGCGGGCGTCATACGCCGGATCTCACACGGAGGCCGTCTGCGCGGACTCGGCGGCCTTCTCCAACTGGAACGCCTCGTTCCCGAGCCCGATCCTGGCGTGTACCTCCGGCTTGACGGAGCGCAGGACCACTCCGTACACCAGTCCGGCGACCAGTGCGACGCCGATGATCGCGGGCAGGATCCAGCTCAGCGAGGAGCCGGGGCCCGCGTCGATCAGGACGCCGAAGTCCTTGACGGTGTAGAAGGCGATCGCCAGGAGCAGGACGATGGCCAGCCCGGAGGAGACCAGACGCGGGGCGTGGGCGCGCCCGGCGCCGCGCTTGACGAAGAAGGCGATGACGGCGCAGGAGGCGAGGGCCATCAGGGTGATGATGCCGAGCGCGCCGACGCTGCCCATCCAGGTGAACAGGCGCAGCACCGGCGCGGTCGGGTCGCCGGTCGGCTTGTCGTCGGTGAGGGCGAAGGCGGCGATCGCGGCCACGGAGATCAGCGACTGGAGGACGGAGCCGGAGGCGGGCGCTCCGCTGGCCCGGGTGGTACGGCCGAAGGTCGCGGGCAGCAGGCCCTCGCGGCCCATCGCGAAGGCGTAGCGGGCGACGACGTTGTGGAAGCTGAGCAGCGCGGCGAACATGCCCGTCACGAACAGGACGTGCAGGACATCGGTGAAGGTGGCACCGAGCCGGGCCTCGGTGAGTCCGAAGAGCAGTCCGGGGCCCTGTTCCGCCGAGGTCTTCACGATGGAGCCCGGTCCCGCGGCGACGGTCAGGGCCCAGGCGCTGAAGGCCAGGAACAGCGAGGCGTAGCCGACGGCCAGGAACATCACGCGGGAGACGACGACCTGGGGGCGGCTGGTCTCCTCCGCGTACACGGGGGCCTGTTCGCAGCCGACGAAGGCGGCGACGCAGAAGCAGAGGGCGGTGCCGAAGCCGGCGCCCGTGAGCGTGCCGGGGTCGAAGGCCGCGAAGGACAGGCCCTCGGGGCCCGGGGAGGCGAGGGTGGCGACGTCGAAGATGACCACGAGGACGCACTCGACGGCCAGCAGCACCCCGAGGACCTTGGCGTTGAGGTCGATCTTCAGCCAGCCGAGGTACCCGACGACCGCGGCGGCGCCGAGGGCCGGGACCCACCAGGGCACGGAGAGGTCCAGATAGGTGGCGAAGAGCCCGGAGACCTCGAATCCGAGCAGGCCGTAGACGGCGAACTGCATGGCGCTGTACGCGACGAGCGCGAGGAGGGAGGCGCCGGCGCCCGCGGTCGGGCCGAGGCCGCGGGCGATGTACGCGTAGAAGGCACCGGCGTTGTGGACGTGCCGGCTCATCTCCGCGTACCCGAAGGTGAACAGCACCAGGACGATACCGAGGATCACGTAGAGCAGGGGCTGGCCGACGATTCCCATGACACCGAAGACGGTGGGCATGACGCCGGCGACGACCAGCATCGGCGCGCTCGCGGCGAGCACGGAGAGCAGCAGGCCCACCGTGCCGAGCCGGTTGGCGCGCAGTGCGCGCTCCTGCCCTTTGTACGTGTTGATCTCAGCGGTGCTGCTCGGTCTGCCCGTCGACATGACAGGGGTGTCCTCTCGGAGTTCAGGTGGGATTCAGGCGGAGCCGAGCGCGGTGTCGCGCGCGGCGAGGAACGCGGGGTGGGGGTCCTGGTCCGGGTAGGACCAGGGCGCCGGGGTGATGTGGCGGCCGATGCGGTGGAAGAGCGCCGCGGCCTCGGCGAGGCGCCCGTCGTGGAACAGGGCGTGGGCGAGGAAGTTCAGGTCCACGCGGTTGCGCGGATGTTCCTCGCCCTCCCACTCCAGCCACCAGTCGAACGCGCCCTTGAGCACCTGGCGGGCGCGCCGTCCGGTCCAGTGCCCCGAGGCCGCGGGGTCGGCGGGTTCACGCCCGGCGGCGGCGAGCACGCGGTAGCGCTCGGCGTGGGCGACGACGGGGAGGACCGAGAGCGGCGAGTCCGCGGGGGCCTGTTCGGCGGCCCAGGACGCGAAGTCGTAGACCTCGTGGAAGGCTTCGTGGCCGGGTTCGGTGTGGCGTTCCGCGAGCCGGGCCGCCATCAGGTGGTGCGCGTGATGGTGGTCGGGGTGGCGGGTCCTGACCTCGTCGAAGAAGCGGGAGGTCTCTTCCTCGGTGCCGAGGGTACGGGCGAGGAGCAGCAGGCCGAGCCAGGGGGTGGGGTCCGCGGGGGCCCGCCGTACCGCTTCGCGGCAGGCGTCCCTGGCGCGTTGTTCCTTCGCCCGGTCCTTGCTGTCCCGGGCCTTGCCGTCGCGGGCTTTGCTGTCGCGGGCTTTGCTGTCCCGGGCCTTGCCGTCGTCGCTGGCGTTGTTCCGGCCGCCGTCCTTTCCGCCGTCCTTGCCGTGGAGTACGTCGAGGACGTCGGCGCAGGCGAGCAGGGTGGCCGCGTCGGCGCTGTCGGGTTCGGCGAGGAGCCAGTCCCCGGCCCAGGTGGCGGCGCCCGCGGCCTGGGCGAGCACGATGACGCGGTGGCCTCGCCGGTCCCAGTCGTCGCCGGTGGCGGCGAGCAGGGTGCGAGCTTCGGACCAGCGGCCTTGGGCCAACTGATCTCTTACGGCGCCCAGTTCGGCGTCATCGAGGGCCGGATCGAAGAACTGGGCGGAGCGTAAGTTCCGTTGGGCCCGTCTTCGGGAACGGCCCAGGGGTGGCGGAGGCGGGGGCATTCCGCGTAATCCTCCAGGGCACATGTTCGAGCGATGATCGCGCACAGCCAATCGGAGGTAACGCTCCGCGTCAAGAGCGTATTTGTTACACAGCCCCGTCAACTGGCCTACAGGGCAGCCCTGTTGGCGTCGACAAGCCACCTTCGGACGTGGGGATCGGCCGAGAGCGTGGAGGTCAGCCGAGGGCGCGGGCCGCCGCCCGGCCCGCCGTACGCCCCGAGAAGATGCAGCCGCCCAGGAAGGTGCCCTCCAGCGAGCGGTAGCCGTGCACCCCGCCGCCGCCGAACCCGGCCGCCTCGCCCGCCGCGTACACACCGGGCAGCGGATCGCCCCCGGCGGTGAGCACGCGCGAGGACAGGTCGGTCTCCAGGCCGCCGAGCGACTTGCGGGTCAGGATGTTCAGCCGTACGGCGATGAGCGGGCCCGCCTCCGGATCGAGGATGCGGTGCGGGGCCGCCGTACGGATCAGCCGGTCGCCGAGATACTTCCGGGCGCCCCGGACCGCCGTGACCTGGAGGTCCTTGGTGAAGGGGTTGGCGATCTCGCGGTCGCGCGCGGTGATCTCACGGCGCAGCGCGGCCTCGTCGATCAGCGGCTCCTCGGTGAGCGCGTTCATGCCGCGCACGAGGGCGCTCAGGTCCTTCTCGACGACGAAGTCGGCGCCCTTGTCCATGAACGCCCGTACCGGGCCCGGGACATCGGCGCGGGCCCGCCCGAGCACATCGCGGACGGACCTGCCGGTGAGGTCCGGGTTCTGCTCGGAGCCCGAGAGCGCGAACTCCTTGCCGATGATGCGCCGGTCGAGCACGAACCAGGTGTGGTCGTGGCCGGAGCGCATGATGTGCTCCAGTGTGCCGAGCGTGTCGAAGCCGGGGAAGAGCGGCACGGGCAGCCGTTTGCCGCGCGCGTCCAGCCAGAGCGAGGAGGGGCCCGGCAGGATGCGGATGCCGTGCCGGGCCCAGATCGGGTTCCAGTTCTCGATGCCCTCGGTGTAGTGCCACATCCGGTCGCGGTTGATGTGGTGCGCGCCGGCCGCCTCCGCGATGCCGAGCATCAGCCCGTCGACGTGCGCGGGCACCCCGGAAAGCATCTTCCGCGGCGGGGTGCCCAGCCGCTCGGGCCACTGGGCGCGGACCAGGTCGTGGTTGCCGCCGATGCCGCCCGAGGTGACGATCACGGCCTGGGCGCGCAGCGAGAAGGCGCCGGTGACGATACGGCTGCTCGCGGTGCCGCGGGCGGCGTCGCTGGGCTCCAGGGTCTCGCCGGTCACGGTGTCCACGGCGCCGGCCGTCGTGGAGAGCCCGGTGACCCGGTGGCGGAAGCGGAAGGTCACCAGGCCCTTCGCGACGCCCTCGCGCACCCGCCGCTCGAAGGGCTCCACGACGCCGGGTCCGGTGCCCCAGGTGATGTGGAAGCGCGGTACGGAGTTGCCGTGGCCGGTCGCGTCGTACCCGCCGCGCTCCGCCCAGCCCACCACCGGGAAGAACCGCATGCCCTGCCCGTGCAGCCAGGCGCGCTTCTCGCCCGCCGCGAAGTCGACGTACGCCTCGGCCCACTTGCGCGGCCAGTGGTCCTCGGGACGGTCGAACCCGGCCGTGCCGAGCCAGTCCTGGAGGGCGAGGTCGCGGCTGTCCTTGACGCGGAGCCTGCGCTGTTCGGGCGAGTCGACGAAGAACAGCCCGCCGAAGGACCAGTGCGCCTGTCCGCCGATGGACCGCTCGGGCTCCTGGTCGAGGACGATGACGGAGCGGCCCGCGTCCACCAGTTCGGCGGTGGCGACCAGGCCGGCGAGGCCGGCCCCGATCACGATCACATCGGCGTCGTACGCCATGGTTTCCATCCTTCACGGGCCGGGCGGGTGAGTGGTCCGATCTTCCGTACGGGCGAGTAACGAGTCAACTGGTTGGATGGACGCCATGAGTGCCGCAGACGAGATCCTGGACATAGTCGACGAGAACGACCACGTCATCGGGCAGGCGCCGCGCGGTGAGGCGTACGCGAAGGGGCTGACCCACCGCTCCGTCTTCGTGTTCGTACGCGACCTGGAGGGCCGGGTCTTCGTCCACCGCAGGACGCCGGTCAAGCTGGCCTTCCCCTCGATGTACGACATGTTCGTGGGCGGGGTCGTCGGCGCGGGCGAGGGCTACGACGAGGCGGCGCTGCGCGAGGCGGAGGAGGAGCTGGGGGTGTCGGGGCTCGACCGACCCGTACCGCTCTTCTCGTTCCGCTACGTGTCCGCGGAGCCCGGCGGGTTCCGCTCGTGGTCGCGGGTGTACGAGGTGGTCTGCGCGCTGCCGGTGCGCCCCCAGGTGGAGGAGATCGCCTGGCACGCCTTCGTCCCGGAGGAGGAGCTGGAGCGGCGGCTGGCCGCCGGGCCCGGCGGGTGGGAGTGGGTGCCGGACGGCGTCGAGGCGTACGAACGCCTCAAGGCGCTGCGCGCGGGGGGCGCGGCGGACACGGGGCGCGCGGGGCCCGCTCCGCGCGCGTAGGGTGCGGCAGGTGATCGACTTTGCACGGAGCCTCCGGCTGTGGTTCTCGCCCCGGCGGATCGGCGAGGAGGGCACGACCCCGGACTACCGCTTCTCGCTGGCCAACGAGCGGACGTTCCTGGCCTGGATCCGTACGGCGCTCGCGCTGGTCGGCGGCGGGTTCGCGGTGGACCAGTTCCTGCCCGACCTGCGCTGGGGCGTACGGGCCGGGCTCGCGGTGGCGCTGCTCGCGGCGGGGGCGCTGTGCGCGCTGCGCGCGGTCAACCACTGGGTGCGGTGCGAGCGGGCGATGCGGCGCGGCGAGGATCTGCCGGTCTCCGGCTTCCCGACGCTGCTGAGCCTGGCGGTGGGGCTGGTCGCGGTGGCGATGCTGGTGATCGTGGTCCTGGGCCGGGCCGGATGACGGCCCCGGCACCGGTCCCGGAACGCGACCCGGGCCTCCAGCCGGAACGCACCCGGCTGGCGTGGCGCCGTACGACGCTCTCCTGCACGGTGGTCGCGATCCTCGGGGCCCGCCAGGCCATCCACGGCGGCGCCACGGCGGCAGGTCTGACGGGCGCGGCCCTGAGCGCCCTGGTGTGGCTCGGCTTCCTGGGCGTGGCGCACCGGCGGCTGAAGGCGCTGGAGGCGACGAGGCCGCCGCGCCTCTCGGAGCGGGGCGCGCTCACGGCGGCGGCCTGCGCGCTGCTGCTGGCGGCGTTCGCGGTGACGGTGCTGGTCTGACGGCGGCGTCGCCCGGCCGATCGACCCGGCGACGCCCGGCCAATCCCCGGCCGGGTCGGGCCTCTGCCGGGTCGGGTTCCGGCCGGGTCGGGTTCCGGCCGGGTCGGGTTCCGGCCGGGTCGGGTTCCGGCCGGGTCGGGTTCCGGCCGGGTCGGGTTCCGGCCGGGTCGGTTCCTGGTGCGGGTCAGTCCGTGGTGACGATCACCTTGCCGCCCGCTCCACCCGCCTCCGTGAAGCGGAACGCGTCCGCCGCCCGCTCCAGGGGGAACGTCCTCGCCACCCCCACCGACAGCACGCCCTGCTCCGCCAGGCCCGCCAGCTCCGTCAGATCGGCGGCGTCGGCACGGGCGAAGGCGTAGCTGCCGCCCAGTTCGGTGACGCCGGCGTCCGCGATGGAGGCCAGCCGGCCGCCGGGCGCCAGCAGTCCCGGCGTCAGGCGCAGGAGATCGCCGCCGATGATGTCGAACGCCGCGTCCACCCCGTCCGGCGCCAGGGCCCGTACCTGGGCGGCCAGATCGTCCCCGTACGTGACCGCCTCGCCGCCGAGCGCCCGGATGTGGTCCTGGCCGGACGCGCGGGCGGCGCCGATGACCCGGGCACCGAGGTGGCGGGCGAGCTGGACGGCGACCGAGCCGACCGCGCCCGCCGCCGCGTGGACGAGCACGGTCTCGCCGGGCCGTACCCGCAGCACCCGGTGGAGCACCTGGTGGGCGGTGAGTCCGACCAGCGGCAGCCCGGCCGCCTCCGCGAACGCGAGCGAGCTGGGCTTGTGCGCGAGGGTCCTGACCGGGGCGGCCACGTACTGCGCGAAGGTGCCCCGGGAGAGGAAGTCCTCGCGGACGTACCCGATGACCTCGTCCCCGGCGGCGAACTCGGTGACCGACGCACCGGGCCGCACGACCACGCCGGCCACGTCCCACCCGGGGATCACCGGGAAGACGGTGTCGAGGATCCCGTCGAGATAGCCCTCACGGCACTTCCAGTCGACGGGGTTCACGGCCGCGGCCCGTACCTCGACCAGGACGGCGTCGGGGCCGACCTTCGGCTCGGGATGGTCGCCGTACTCCAGGACCTCGGGGCCGCCGTAACGGCGGTAGCTGATGGCCTTCATACTCCGCACCCTCTGCCGCCCTCACGCCTCGCGCAAGCCGGAACGATCTGTTCCCGCCACGGCCGCGAAGGGCGGCAGCATCGGGCGCGGGTCCTGTCCGGTGTGCCAGAGGCCGATCAGGAAGGCCGTCATGGCTTCGAGCTGATCCGCCCGGTCGAGGCCGCCCGCGTCCAGCGGGATGCAGCCGAGATCGCGGACCAGGGTGCGCACGAGCGCGAGCGCGGCCTCGTCGTCACCGCAGAGCGGTACGGCGAGCGGGCCGTCGGCGAAGACCGGCGGGTCGAGCGCCCAGACGGACGCGGCGCTGTGGTTGAACGCCTTGACGACCCGCGCGCCCGTCGCCGCCGCGACGGTGCGGGCGGCGCCCGGACCTTCCCCGGTGGTGAGGAGGAAGCCGGGGCCGACGGCGTTGGTGCAGTCGATCAGCACCCGGCCGCGCAGCGCGCCGGACGCCGCGCCCGCGTCGTCCAGGAGTCCGGCGACCGCCCCGTGGTCCACGGCGAGGAGCGCCGCGTCCCCGAAGAGCAGCGCCTGCGAGGGCGTGCCGGGGCGGGCGCCGGGGCCGATACGGGCGCTGGGCCGCTGGTCGGTGGAGTACGGAGACGCGTTCGTGGCAGCGCAGGGCTGGGACGAGCAGGACGGGCACGAGGGGGACGAGGGGGACGAGGCCGAGCGGCACAGGGGCCGGCGGCACAGAGGCCGGCGGGACGGAAGGGACACCGGCGGCTGACCGCGGTCAGGGGCGCCTTCCTCGCGCGCCGCGTCAACTGGCAGGCTCAGGGGGAGCTTTCGACCCCCACAGGAGTTCCGATGTCTGCCACCGATCCGTACACCGTCCGCCTCGCCCCCGGAGTCCACGCCTATGTCCAGCCCGACGGCGGCTGGTGTCTGAACAACGCCGGGTTCATCAGTGACGGCGGCGCGACGCTCCTCGTCGACACCACGGCCACCGAACGGCGGGCCCGGCTGCTGCGCGAGGCGATCCTGCTGGCGGGGGTGGAGCTGCCCCGCACCATCGTCACCACGCACCACCACGGCGACCACACCTACGGCAACGGCGTGTTCCTGCCGGAGGCCACCGTCGTCGGTCATGACGCGTGCCGGAGCGAGCAGCTCGCGGCGGGCCATCAGCTCCATCTGATCTGGCCGGGGACCGACTTCGGGGAGGTCGGCATCATCCCCCCGAGTGTGACCTACAGCGACCGGCTCACCCTTCATGTGGGCGGGACCGAGGTACGGGTGATCCACCCGGGCGTGGCGCACACGCTCGGGGACTCGATCGTGCATCTGCCGGAGCACGGCGTCGTCTTCACCGGCGACCTGGTCTTCCAGGGCGGCACGCCGTTCGTCCCGATGGGTTCGCTGCGCGGCTCCCTGCGGGCGCTGGACCTGCTGCGCTCGCTGGACGCGACGGTGGTCGTACCGGGCCACGGGCCGCTCACCGATCCATCGGCGTACGACGCGACGGAGCGCTATCTCCGGTACGTCGCCGACGTGGCCGAGGAGAGCCACGCCCAGGGGCTCACCCCGCTGGAGGCCGCGCGGCAGGCCGATCTCGGGGAGTTCGGGAAGCTGCGCGAGAGCGAGCGGCTGGTGGCCAACCTGCACCGCGCCTACGCCGAGCTGGACGGGAAGCCCGAGGGCTCGCCGCTGGATCCGATCACCATCTTCTCGGACATGACGACGATGAACGGCGGTGTGCCGGTGGCCTGTCACGCCTGACGCGCCGCCTTCCGGGGCCGGGCCAGGGGCCCGGGCCGGCCCGGGTGGCCTCCGGGCTGCCCCGGGGGTGACGGGCTGCCCCGGGGGTAACGGGCACTGGACTACATACCGACTGGTCGGCATCATGGGAGCGACCGCCCGCTTGCCTGTCGCCCGCCGTCCACGGAGGTACGCCCGATGAGCCCAGCCCCCACGCCAGGACTCGATCCCGAGCGGCTCCGCGGCCATCTCGACCGCGCGCTCCCCGGCCTGGTGGGCGGCCCTCTCGACGCGCGGCTGATCGAGGGCGGCCGGTCGAACCTGACGTACGCCGTCACGGACGGCACCGGCCGCTGGGTGGTCCGCAGGCCCCCGCTGGGCCATGTGCTGGCCACCGCGCACGACATGAAGCGCGAGTACCGGGTGATCGAGGCGCTGCACCCGACCGCCGTGCCCGTCCCCGAACCGCTGCTGTTCTGCGCGGACGAGTCGGTGCTCGGCGCCCCGTTCTACGTCATGGAACACGTGGCGGGCACGCCGTACCGTACGGCCGAACAGCTCGCCCCGCTCGGTCCCGAGCGCACCCGCGACGCCCTGCTCGCCCTGGTCGACACCCTGGTCGACCTGCACGCCGTCGACCCCGGCGCCGTCGGACTCGGGGACTTCGGCCGGCCCGAGGGCTTCCTCGGCCGACAGCTCCGCCGCTGGGGCAAGCAGCTCGACGCGTCCAGGAACCGCGAGCTGCCCGGCATCGACGAACTCCAGGCGGCCCTCGGCCGGTCACTGCCCGCCTCCCCCGCACCCACGGTGATCCACGGCGACTACCGGCTCGACAACGTCCTGCTCGGCGCGGACGACCGGATCAACGCCGTACTCGACTGGGAGATGTCCACGCTCGGCGACCCGCTCACCGACCTCGGGCTGCTGGTGATGTACAGCGCGCCCCTGGAGGTGACGGGCTCCCCGATCAGTACAACGGCCGGGGCCCCGGGCCATCCCACGCCGGGCGAACTGATCGAGCGGTACGCGGCGGGCTCGGGGCGGGACACGTCCGGCATCCCCTGGTACACGGCGTTCGCCTGGTTCAAGCTCGCCGTGATCCTGGAGGGCATCCACTACCGCCACACCCTCCACCAGACCGTGGGGCCGGGTTTCGACCGGATCGGCGCCCTCGTCCCCGTCTTCATCGAGCACGGTCTCACCACCCTCCAGGAAGGCTGAGTACCCCTGATGGACTTCGCATTCGACGCCCGCACCGAAGAGCTGCGGGCCAGGCTGCTCACCTTCATGGACGAGCACATCTACCCGGCCGAGGCCGTCGCGCGCGAGCAGCGCTCCCTGCTGGCCGACCCGTGGGGCACCCCGGCGATGGTCGAGGAGCTGAAGGCCGAGGCGCGCCGGCAGGGGCTGTGGAACCTTTTCTTCGTGGACCAGCACAGCCTCCCGGACGGCGCGTACGGGGCCGGGCTGACCAATCTGCAGTACGCGCCGCTCGCCGAGATCACCGGCCGCTCCCCCGAACTGGCCCCCACCGCGCTGAACTGCGCGGCCCCCGACACCGGAAACATGGAGTTGCTGGCCCAGTTCGGCTCGGAGGAGCAGCGCAAACGGTGGCTGGAGCCGCTGCTCGCCGGGGAGATCCGGTCGGCGTTCGCGATGACGGAGCCGGAGGTCGCCTCGTCCGACGCGACGAACATCCGCACGGGCATCCGGCGCGACGGCGACGAGTACGTCGTCAACGGCCGCAAGTGGTACATCTCCGGGGCGATGAACCCGGACTGCGCCGTCTTCATCGTGATGGGCAAGACCGACCCGGACGGCACCGACCCGCGCCGCCAGCAGTCGATGATCCTGGTCCCCCGGAACACCCCGGGCGTCGAGGTGCGCCGGGCGATGCGGGTGTACGGCTACGAGGACCACTCGCACGGGGGCCATGCCGAGGCCGTCTTCGAGAACGTACGGGTGCCCGCCTCGCACCTCGTCGGTGAGGAGGGCGGCGGATTCGCCATCGCGCAGGCCAGGCTGGGTCCCGGCCGTATCCACCACTGCATGCGGCTGATCGGCATGGCCGAGCGGGCGATCGAGCTGATGTGCCGCCGGGCCCTGGCCCGCACGGCGTTCGGGAAGCCGATCGCCGACCAGGGTGTGGTCCAGAACTGGATCGCGGACGCCCGGGTGACGGTCGAACAGCTCCGGCTGCTCGTGCTCAAGACGGCCTGGCTGATGGACACCGTCGGCAACCGCGGGGCGCACACCGAGATCCAGGCCATCAAGATCGCGACCCCGCGCGCGGTCGTGGACATCATCGACTCGGCCGTCCAGTTGCACGGCGCGGGCGGCGTCAGCCAGGACTTCCCGCTGGCGGAGCTGTGGGCCTCGGCGCGGACGCTCCGGCTGGCGGACGGCCCCGACGAGGTGCACCAGCGGTCGCTGGCCCGGCAGGAGTTGAAGAAGTACAGGTGAGCCTCCGTTCAGTGGTCGACGGGCTGTGGCAGGGGCAGCAGGCCCAGGGACTGGGCGCGCATGACGGTGGAGAGCCGGTCGCAGGTGCCCAGCCTGCGGTAGATGCCCTCGATGTGCTTGTGGGCGGTGCGCGGTGAGATGTGGAGCCGGTGGGCGATCGCCGTGGCGGGCAGGGCTTTGGCGAGCAGGGTCAGCACGGCGTGCTGACGTGGCGTGAGCCCCGCCTCCATCGCCCGCTCGGTCGGCGCGGACACGGCACCGGGGCCCGTGACGGCGCCCGTAGCGGTGCCGCTGCCGCCGCCGACAGCGGCCGGGACACGGGCCGGGGCCAGAGCCGGAGCCGGCTCCGAGGCCGGGTGCGGAGCCGCCCGCCAGCGTGCCAGCGCGCGGTAGTGGCAGTCGATGCCGACGAGGAGGGGCTGCACGCGGCACGCGTACGCGCGTTCCTCCGCGGTGAAGTCGTCGCACTCGTGGTGGAGGACGAAGCCGCGGACGACTCCGGCGGGGGCCGGCAGCGGGATGGCGAGCATATGGGCGCCGAGCGTCCCCCGGGCCAGCCGGTGGCTCCTGCTGCGCAGCCAGGACCGCTCGCCCATGATCTCGCTCGCCGTACGGGGAGTGCGGTCGGGGGTGGACGCGTAGTGCGCCACCAGCGGGTTGCCGGCGCGGAGCTGGCGGTCCATCAGGGAGTCGAGCAGGCCCGGGGAGACCGGGAGCACCGTCCGCCACGCCTCCACCCGGCCCGTCCGCTCCGCGTAGCGGGCCTGGGCGAGGGACGCCGCCGGGGAGTGCAGCCCCCGGGTCAGCTCCGCCAGGACCAGGGGCCAGGGCGGCTCCGGATCGGCGCGCTCCAGCACGGCGACGGCCAGGCTCAGCATCTGCGCGTACTCATGCCACAGGGCAGTGCCCATCGATGTACCCCCGTGCCCGCACGACCAGCGCCTGACCAACCTTGACCGTACGTACCCTTTCCCTCGCTCTCCGCACCCACACACCCGCACACCCACACACCCGCGTCCGCGCGGGGCCGTCCGGGGTCGTCCGGCGACGCGGCCCCGGACGGCCCCGGTCCGCCCCTCAGCCGGCGGCGGTCAGCAGGGCACCACGTAGTAGACCGGGGTCCAGCTCGCGGTGCCGGTACCCGGCGCCACATGACTCCAGCGCTCCGAGCGGTCGGAGTTCAGGAACCGGGCCCTGGTGCCCCTGGTCTGGTTGTTGTTGAAGGTCCCGTCGCCGGTCCACGACAGGCTGTAGGTGCCGCACCGGTAGTAGTCGAGCGTGTCACCGCCCCGGTACAGACAGAGGTGCCCGGAGCCGCAGGCGGCGGGCAGCCGGTTGCTCACCGGCGGCAGGGCGAGGTCGCGGGCGGACCGCTGACCGGGAGCCGCGACCGTGACATCACCGCCCGGCATGGTGATCCTGTTGGCGGAGACCTGCCTGCTCCCCGCCAGCCTGCCCAGATAGCCGTCGACCCGGTTCTGGAGAGAGGCGGCCTGATCGTGGGTCAGGCCCGCCCGGTCGGTCTGGGCCGCATAGGTCTGACGGTCCTGGTCCGGAGCGGTCCGCGCCCCCGCCGGGGCCGTCATCACACTCATGGCGAGCGCCCCCGCGGCGACCGCCCCGACCGTGGCCTTCAGCATGAACGCACGGATCTTGTTCATCGATCCCCCTGGATCTTCCTGTTGATCTTCCCGCCCGGAACCCTGACGTTCCGTAGCGCCAACAGCACTCATCGTGACGAACGCGTTCGGCGGGCCGCAATGCGTACAAGTACGTATGGCGCGGAAGTGGCCGGGGATGCAGGGTGCGTTACAGGCAAGGCGCGTTACGGGCGGGGCGCGTCACCGACGGATCGCGTCACCGGCGGGGCGCCCGGCGGGCAGGACGCCGGCGGGCAGGACGCCCGCGGCCCGGTCGGCTCACGGGCGCAGCGCGCGCAGCAGCAGGTCCGCGAGGTGGTCGGCGACCTGGCGCGGGGTGAGCGGGCCGTCCGGCCGGTACCACGTGGAGAGGTGGTGGACGGAGCCGAAGTGGTAGTCGACCACCAGGTCGGCCGGGGTGGCGGTGGAGAAGACCCCGGTGCGCTGGCCCTCCTCGATCAGCGCGCGGAACCGCTCGTGGTAGCGGCGCCGTTCCGTCCGTACCTGCTTGTTCTTCTCCGGGCTGAGGTGGTGCATGGAGCGGAAGAAGATCGCGGCGTCGTCCAGGTTGTCGATGGTCGTCACGACGACGTCGGCGGCGGCGTCCCGCAGCCGCCGCTCCACCGGCCCGTCCGCGTTCGCGAAGCCGTCGAGCCGTTCCTGCTGGAGGCGGAGCACCCGGGCGTAGACCTCCTGGAGGAGGTCCTCCTTGGAGCCGAAGTAGTGGTAGAGCGCGCCCTTGGTGACGCCCGCCGCCTCGACGATCTCCTGGACGGACGTCCGGTCGTATCCGCGCTCCGCGAAGAGCCGGGTGGCGGCGGCCAGCAGCCGCCGCGGGACGGGCTCGCCGTGCCCGTCCGTCGTCCTGGCCATCTGCCGCCACCCGCCTTCCGCTCCGTGTCACCCCCGGGGGACCCTTACGGGCCCGGCCAGGGGCTGTCCCCGCCTGGGACGCTCATGGGCGGGAACGCAGTTCCCGCCTGAGGATCTTCCCACTCGTGGTCTTGGGCAGCTCGGGCAGTATCTCGATGTCCCGCGGGTACTTGTACGCGGCGAGCCGCTCCCGGCAGTACGCGGTCAGCTCGGCGGGCTCCACCGTGGCGCCGGGACGCGTGCTGACGTACGCCTTGACGCTCTCGCCCCGATAGGCGTCGGGGACACCGATCACCGCGGCCTCGCGCACCGCCGGATGGGTGTAGAGCACGTCCTCGACCTCGCGCGGCCAGACCTTGAAGCCCGACGCGTTGATCATGTCCTTCTTGCGGTCGACGACGTAGAGCCAGCCGTCCGGGTCCATGAAGCCGATGTCGCCGGTGCGCAGTTCGCCGTCCGGGAACGTCTCGGCGGTCGCGGCCGGGTTGTTCCAGTAGCCGGTGACGACCTGGGGGCCTCGTACGGCGATCTCCCCCGGTTTCCCGAACGGAAGCTCGTCGCCCTGCTCGTCGAGGATCCGTACCACCGTGTCAGGACCCGGCACCCCGACCGAGAGCGTCCCCGATACCGGGTCCACCGGGGCCTCCCACTGGGGCGGTACGGAGGCGCAGGGCGCGGTGCACTCGGTGAGGCCGTAGCCGTTGCGCAGATACGGACCGAGCCCCGCGCGGAACTTCTCGACCAGCGCGGGCGGCAGCGGCGCGCCGCCCGAGGAGATCACCTGGAAGGAGCCGAAGTGCTCGCGGGTGACGTCCGGGTGGGCGGCGAGCGCCATGAAGGCGGTGGCGGGGCCGACGGTGTACGCGGGCCGGTGCTCGGCGAACGCGTCGAGGACGACGCCGGGCTGGAAGCGGTACGCGAGGGCCAGGGTGCCCGCGTTGGCGACGCACGCCGCGAGTTCGCAGACCATGCCGGTGATGTGGAAGAGGGGGGCGAGCGCGAAGTAGCAGGCGCCCTCGGCGAGGGGGTGGCCGGCCCGCTGGCGCTCGGCGTTGACCATGATGTTGGCGTGGGAGTTCATGGCCCCCTTGGGTTTGCCGCTGGTACCGGAGGTGTAGCTGATCAGGGCGGTGTCGGTGGCGGCCGGGTCGCGGTCGGCGGGGGCGGCCGATCCGCCGCGGGCGACGGCCAGCAGGTCATCGGTGTCATCAGGCGGCTGCTGCCGCGGGAAGCCGAGGACACGCGGGTCGTCGCGGGTCTGGAAGTCCAGTTCGCAGGCGGTGAGGGCGATCCGTACCGGCGAGGTGGCGGCCGTCTCGCGCAGGAACGCCTCCCAGGTGCGGTCCGCGCAGATCACGGCCGTGACCTGGGCGTCGGCGAGGACATGGGCGACCTCGGCGGCCTTGTACATGGGGTTGAGCGGGACGACGGTCGCGCCCGCCTTCCAGGCGCCGAGCAGGGCGAGGACGAAGTGCGGGGTGTTCTGGAGCATGATCGCGACGCGGGCGCCGCGCGCGAGACCCCGGGCGACGAGATGACCGGCCACGGAGTCGGAGAGCGCGTCGGTCTCGCGGTAGTCGAGCCGCCCGTCGAAGTACGCGAGCGCGGTGCGCTCCGGGGCGCGCAGGGCGGCGGCGCGCAGGGCGTGCACGAGCGAGGCGGGCGGGTCGAGGGGGGCCCGCTGGGCCTCGTTGAGCCGGCCGAGCCAGGGCTGGGCGGAGTAGATGGACGCGGTGGTCACCTGGCGCCTCCTTCCCACTTCTGCTGTATGTGGTTCATGGTGGAGAGCCAGCGGTCGGGGTCACCGGCGCGCGCCTCGTAGAAGCCCGCGACCTCGGGGTGCGGCAGTACGAGGAAACGGTCCTCCGCCATGGCGTCGAAGAGCGCGTCGGCGACGGCCTCCGGTTCGATCGCGGTGGGGGTGAGGACGAGTTCGCCCGCGCTCCCGGTGGCGGCGAGCATGTCCGTACGGACTCCCTGCGGACAGATGGCGTGGACCTTGAGGCCGCGGTGACGGTAGGTCAGCGACAGCCACTCGGCATAGGCGAGCGCGCCGTGCTTGGTGACGCTGTACGGGGCCGCGCCGATCATGGTGAGCAGCCCGGCGGCGGAGACCGTGGAGACGAACCGGCCCGCGCCGCGCTCCAGCCAGTCGGGCAGCAGGACGCGGCTCGCCCGGACGTGCGCCATGACGTTGACGTCCCAGGCGGTCGCCCAGACGTCCTCGTCGGCGAACGCGTCGCCGCCGGAGCCGATGCCGGCGTTGGCGCAGTAGATGTCGACGGTGCCGCCGAGGGCGTCGCGGGCCTCGGAGACGACGAGGGAGGCGTCGCCGGGGACGGCGGTGGCGCCGATCTCGTCGGCGACGGCGGCGGCCTTCCCGGCGTCGAGGTCGTTGACGACGACACGGGCGCCCTCGGCCGCGAATCTGCGGGCCAGGGCGGCGCCGATGCCACCACCGGCCCCTGTGACCACAACCCCTGCACCGTGCACCGCGCTCATCGGGCCTGCCTTTCGGGCGTTCCGTTCTCCGTCACGGACTTCCGGACTTCGCACTTCCCGTAAACAGACTAACCGGTCGGTATGTCGCGGGGAAGAGAAGCGGAAAACCGCCGGGGCGGCCTCGTTCCCCCAGCGGGCACGGGGCGCTAGCCTGCGTGGCCATGACAGACGACCGCCGATCCACGGAGGTAGCGCGATGAGCCTGTCCAGACGGGGATTACTGGCCGCCGGGGGCGCGATCGGTGCGACGGGAGCGGTCGGCACCACAGGAGCGGTCGGCGCGGCAGAAACCACAGGAGCCGCAGCAGCCACCGGTGCGGCAGGCGCGGCAGGAACCACAGGCGCGGCAGAGGCCCCCGCGCCGCCGGTCGCGTCGCGCTCCGGACACGGCGGCACGCGCCGTACGCGCGTACGGACCGGCTTCGACCGGCTGGCCGCCGACGGCTACCGGCTGCTGTCCGGCCGCACGGTCGGCGTCGTCACCAACCCGACCGGGGTCACCGCCGACGTACGCCACATCGTGGACGTGATGCACGCGGACGACCGTGTGCGGCTGACCGCCGTCTTCGGCCCGGAGCACGGCTTCCGGGGTACGGCGCAGGCGGGCGGCTCGGAGGGGCGGTACGACGATCCGGCGACCGGGCTGCCGGTCTACGACACGTACCTCAAGAGCGGGCAGCCGCTGGCGGACGTCTTCACCGCCTCCGGCGTCGACACCGTCGTCTTCGACATCCAGGACGCGGGCGCCCGCTTCTACACGTACATCTGGACGCTGTACGACTGCATGGAGGCGGCGGCGCTCGCGGGCAAGCGGTTCGTCGTGCTGGACCGGCCCAACCCGGTCACCGGCCGGGCGGCCCTCGGCCCGGTCCTGCGGCCGGAGTTCGCGACGTTCGTGGGCCGCAGGCCGATCGCACAGGCCCACGGCATGACGGTCACGGAGCTGGCGCGGCTCTTCAACGGCGAGTTCCTGGCACGGCCCGTCCCGCTGGAGACCGTACGGATGTCAGGGTGGGCACGGGGCGACTTCTTCGACGCGACGGGGCTGCCGTGGGTGCCGCCGAGCCCCAACATGCCCACGCCCGAAACGGCGTTGGTGTACGCGGGGACCTGCCTCTTCGAGGGGACGAACCTGTCGGAGGGGCGCGGCACCACGCGCCCGTTCGAACTGCTGGGCGCTGAGGGCCTCGACGGGCGCTGGGCCGAGGCGGCGAACGCGCTGGAGCTGCCGGGGGTGCGCTTCCGTGAGGCGTACTTCGCGCCGACCTTCTCCAAGTTCCAGGGGAAGACGATCGGCGGGGTCCAACTCCACGTCCACGACCGGGAGTCGTTCGATCCGGTACTGACCGGGATCGGGCTGCTGGTGACGGCGCGGCGGACATGGAGCGGGTTCGCCTGGCGCGCCGACCACTGGATCGACAAGCTGACGGGATCGGCGGACGTCCGCACGATGATCGACGCGGGTGCGGAGCCGGACGAGGTGGCCGACGCCTGGCAGAGTGAACTGGCCGCGTTCCGTGCCGTACGGCGGAGGTATCTGCTCTACCGGTGAGCCGAGGAGGAGGGGGAACACCCCTCCTCCCACACCGGCACCGCGCGTCGCGCCGGGCCAGGCACCGAGGGCCCGCGACGACCGCGCGGCCGATAACAGTCGGTAGTGCCGTGATTTCCGAGCGTGCCCAACAGGCGTCGTTGACCGTCCCGTTCGGCGGCCGTGAGAGTGCCTGTGTGATCGACAACACTCTGTCCCCCACGTCCTCGGATCCCGCCGCGGACCCGCCGGAGCGCGCGGCGAGCCCGGAGAGCGCGCACCGGGTGGCCGTGGCGAGTTTCATCGGCAACACCGTCGAGCTCTACGACTTCTTCCTCTACGGCATGGCGGCGGCGCTCGTCCTCGACGACGTCTTCTTCCCCAACCTCTCCCCCCTCAACGCCACGCTCGCGTCCTTCTCCACGTACGCGGTCGCCTTTCTGGCCCGCCCGATCGGCTCAATCGTCTTCGGCCATTTCGGCGACCGGGTCGGCCGTAAGTCCGTCCTGGTCGCCTCGCTGCTGCTGATGGGCCTGTCGACCGCGCTGGTGGGGCTGTTGCCCGGCTACGCCACCCTGGGCGTGTGGGCTCCCCTGCTGCTCGTCCTGCTCCGCTGCCTCCAGGGCATCGGCATCGGCGGCGAGTGGGGCGGCGCGGTGCTGCTCGCCGTGGAGCACGCGCCGCGCGGCCGGCGCGGTCTGTACGCGGCGTTCCCCCAACTCGGCCCGCCCGTCGGGTTCTCCGCGGCCACCGGTGCCTTCTGGCTGGTGTCCGCGTCGCTCGACGAGGCGGCTTTCGCGAGCTGGGGATGGCGCGTTCCGTTCCTGCTGTCCTTCGTCCTGGTCGCCGTCGGTCTGGTGGTCCGGCTGAAGATCAGCGAAACCCCGGTGTTCGCACGGTCCGTGGCGAGGCAGGAGGCGAGCAGGGCGCCCACCCTGGAGCTCTTCCGGTGCCATACGCGGGAGTTGCTGCTCGGCGCGGGCGCGATGGCCGTCGTGTACGCCCTCTTCTACACGTCGATGACCTACAGCCTGTCGTACGCGACGACGACCCTGGGCGTGCCGCGCACCACGATGCTCAGCCTGTCCCTGGTCGCCTGTCTCTTCCTCGCGGCCGGTATCTGGCTCGCGGCCACCCGCTCCGACTCGGCGGGGCGGCGCCGGCCCGCGCTGCTGGGCTGCGGGCTCGCGGCGGTCTGGGGGCTGCTGCTGTTCCCGCTGCTCGACACCGGGCGGCCGGTGCTGATGGCGCTGGCCCTGGGCGGCGCGACGTTCTGCGTGGGTGTGGCGTCAGGACCGATGGGCGCGTACCTGCCGGAGCTGTTCCCCGCCCGTGTCCGCTACTCGGGCGCGTCCCTCGCGTACAACCTGGGTGGTGTTCTGGGCGGCGCGGTCTCCCCGTTGGTCGTGCCGCGCCTCCAGCCGGCGTTCGGTTCGGCGTCGGTGGGCTGGTACGTGAGCGCGATGGCGGTGGTGTCCCTGCTGTGTGTACGGGCGCTGCCTGAGACGCGGGAGCGTGAGTTGGGCTGAACTCTGCCGTTCGCTCCCGGGGCGCCCCGTGGGCCGGGCCGGACGGTCCGGTCCGGTCCGGCCCACGGGTCATCCCCTCGGCGGTACGTGGCTCATCGGTGCGAGGGGAACTCCACCACCTGCTGATACGTCGGCCGGTTCTGCCAGTTGATCTTCGGGTGGGTGATGCCGCCGAGCGCCCGGTGGATGATCGTGTCCGTGCACCACTGGTCGCCGGCCGAGCAGGAGTCGTCGCCCGGGTAGACCGTGTTCGCCGGTACCGCCGCCGCCGTCTTCAGGGTCGTCAGCAGGACGTCACGGCAGGCGCTCAGCGAGCCGCCGCCGCAGTAGGTCTTCGGCGTCGCGCTCTGGACGGGGTCGCCGAGGACCTGCCGGAGGTCCTTGTCGACATATCCCCACCAGCCGTACTGGAACGACGAGCCGCTGTGCGCGCCCGTCGGGCCGTGACTGGAGGCCGGGGACTCGTCGACCGGCAGGGAGGCCGTGAGCGCGGTGTAGAGCCCGTCACCGAGGCCCGGCTTGAACTGCGCCTCCACCAGCCTCGGCCACCACGCGTCCATCGTGCGGACCGCCGCCGCGTTGCCGTACGTGTGCGAGCCCTGCGCGGTCTCCTTGCGGAGCGCGCCGGCCGTCCGCCAGGTCTCCAGTTGCTGGACGACCGTGTTGAGCGCGGAGTCGGTGACGGGCGCCGAGCGGATCACCTTCAGCAGCTCGGGCAGCACCTGCTCGCCCCTCAGGTCCGCCAGGGCCGCGTTGGCCATCGCGCGGGTGAGGGAGGCGCGGGTGACACCGCCCGCCGCGACCAGTTTCGCCACCCGGTCGTCGAGCAGATCGCCCCGGTGCACCGCGCCGTAGCCGAATCCGGCGGCATCGTAGTCCTTGGCCTGCCGGTTGTTCCAGGAGATGTAGTAGTCCTGCCCGACCGACCGCGGGTGCTGGGCGAAGGGGGTGTACGCGGTCTCGTTGTACACCGGGTCGAAGCCCTGCCATTCGTACGCGCGCTCCGCCTTCACCGGGAGCGAGGCGTCGACACCGGCCGCCCGTACCGGATTCAGGCCGCTGTTGTAGTAGGCGGCGGTGCGGGAGTCCGCGTAGAACCAGTTGAAGGCGTAGCCGACCTTGTGCGCGGCCTGCTGGAAGGCCGCCGCGTCCGTCAGGTACGCGGGGTCGTTGAACATCTGGAAGCCGATGATCGAGTCGGCCTCGTGGCGGTAGGTGGTGCGCAGCGAGGTGTACGCGACGGGCTTGCCGGCGACGGTCGCGCGGTGCGTGACCATGCCGTACTTGGTGCGCCAGACCTGGAGCCGGTAGGAGCCCTCGGCGGTGGAGTCGGCGGTGGTGGGCTTCCAGGCGTTCTTGCGCTCCATCTTCTCCATGGGGGTGCAGACGGAGCGGAAGAGGTACGACGTGGACGTCCTGGTGGGGGCCGATCCGTCCGGCTCGCACAGTTCGACCGCGTAGGTGTCGGTGATGTCCTGCTGCGAGGAGGTCGCGCTCCACGCGTAGTCCTGGCCGCGGCCCATCTGCACGTACATCCCGACGCCCGCGAAGGAGACGCCGCGGGCGCTGATGCCGGGGCCCTGGAGTTCCTGGAGCATCATCAACTGTGGCGCGAAATAACCGGTTTGAGGGCCGAACACGGCGATCGGGTTGCCGCTCTTCGTGTGCGCGCCGGAGACCAGCAGCGCGTTGGACATGCCGCGCTTGGCGGAGAGGGACCCGGCCGGGAGCACACCGTCGTCGAAGATGCCCTGGAGCGGCTTGAGCTTCTCGGGGGTGTCGACCGGGTCCAGGGCCGGGGTGACGGCCGAGCCGGTCCTGTCGTACACGAGGGGTTCGGCGGTGACGGAGCCCGCGTCGGGCAGGGCGGTGCCGCGCGGCTGATCGGGCTTCTGCGCGTACGGGAAGCTGGTGCCGTCGTGGATGGTGAGGACGGCCTCGGGGTCGTTGCGCTGCCGGAAGGACTCCCAGACGGCGGTGCCCTCGGCCACGCCGTACTTCTGCTGGGCGGCGAGGAGGGAGAGCGCGGCCGGCACCTCACCGCCGCCTCCGCCGCCGAACTGACCGCCGACGACGGACGCGATGGAGATCAGGTCGGTGAGCTTGAAGGGCTGGATCTCCCCCACGTTGGTGATGGAGTCGATCTTCCCGGTGAGCACGTACTCGCCGGGGAAGTAGCGGCCGTCCTTGGCCTTCTGGCGGTAGGCGTTGATGCCGTCGATGTACGCCTGGGCATCGGCCATGGCCTGCTCGCCGCGGGCGCCCTCGGTGGTCCTGATCCGCTCGATCTGGGCCTCGTACTCGGCTTCGGTGTACGGGGCGGCGGGCCAGAACTGCTGCTCAAGGCCCTGGTTGGCGAGGGCGCCACCGGCAAAGGAGGTCAGTTCGCCGCGGCCGATGTGGCGGAAGAGGTCCATCATCCAGAGCCGGTCCTGACCCGCCGCGTAGCCGGCACCGAACTCGGTGCCGTAGCGGGTGGTGCCCTTGATGTGCGGGACGCCGGTCTTCTTGTCGCGGGTGATGGTGACGTCGGAGCGCGGCGAGGTGACGGACTCGACCTGGTCGGACGGTACGCCGAAGGAGGCGTCGTTGAAGAAGTCGGTGACCTTGGCGTCGGTGAGACCGTCCTGTCCGGCCACGAGGGAGTCGTAGCGGCCGAGCTGGTCCGAGGCATGGGCGGGGAACGTCCCGAACAGCCGGTTGCCGAGGATCTCGGCGAGGGTGGCGTTGCCGCTCTGTCCCGGCGGCAGGATGTCGGCGCACTGCCCCTGACAGTAATCGGGGTCGGCCGCCGCGGCGGCCGTGGTGGGGGTCCTGGCGGGGTGCGCGGCGGGTGCGGCGGTGGCCTGCGTCTGGGGCGTCAGCAGGGCCGCGCCCAGCGCGAACACCGCGGCGGCGGTGAGGGTGGCGCGGTTGAGTCTTCCGGTGCGTCGTCGCATGGGGTGCTCCTCGGGGAGGCCGGTGCGCCGGAGGTTACCGACGGTATGACCCGTCGGTAAGGTGAACATCAGTCACCTTTTCCGGATCCTCACACCCGAAAGGGACCACGGTTCCTGTGAATCGGATTCGAACTTCACTCGATATGAACCGGAATGACCAGATCCATGGCTGCCATCTGTTTTTTGATGGAGCCGAATGGGGCAGGCGTACGTCCATTCCTCAACGCCGAACAGCGACGGAGGTGGCAGGCGATGGCCGGATTCCGGAGTCTCGCGAGACAGGTGCGCGATCCGCGGTGCGACCTGGCCTTGCGACGGTATTCACTGCGCAAGTGCCTGGAGCGGTTCGCCCCTTATGGACACCGGGCGACCTGGGACCATCTGTGCGCGAGGCACAGCATGGAACCGGAGGACAGGGCGCCGGACCCGGCGCGGCTGACGGCCGCGCTGGAAGAACTGGAAGAGGCGCGGGCCGTCTGGCTCGCGTACGAGATGGAGTTCGCCGAGCGGCGCAGGCGCGAGAAGCACGACGGGCTGAGGCGGCCCGGGAGCTGCGACGACTGGCATCGGCGGACGTGGGGCGGGAACGGCGTCGCACGGTGCGACGATCCGGCGGTCCATCCGTCGGAGTCGCTCGCCGAGGTACTGCGCCGGCTGATCTCGGGGCTGAAGAGCGGTCCCGGCGCATCCTGCCCCGTCTGCGCGGAGCACGGGTTCGTCTGGCGGCCCGATCTCTCGAACGAGCCGTGGTCGGGACCGGTCTGCACGGGGTGCGGCATCGTCGTACCCCTGCCCGTCCTCACGTCCGAGGCGCTGGCCCGGGCGAAGCGCATGCGGCTGAGGGATCTGGCGTCGGTGGCATAGGGCCTGTGGGGGCGAGTTCGGGACACGGCACGCCCCCACGGTGTCGACCCCGCGGAGTCGCCCCTACGGAGTCAACCTCGGGAGTCGGCTCGGCGCCGGCCCGGTGTCAGCTCGCGGCCGGGCCGGAGTTCCCGGTGGCGCCGTTCCCGGTGGCACGGCGCTCCGGCATCAGGCGTGAACCCGTGATGCGGTCACCGAAGACGTCGTCGGGGTTGGACAGGACACAGGTCTCCAGGGAGAGACAGCCGCAGCCGATGCAGTCCGTGAGATGGTCCCGCAGCCGGCCGAGCTGCTTGATGCGCTCGTCCAGCGCCGCGCGCCAGGCCTCCGAGAGCCTGGCCCAGTCGTCACGGTTCGGTGTGCGCTCCTCGGGGAGTTCCGCCAGGGCGTCCCGGATGGTCGCGAGCGGGATCCCGACCCGCTGGGCCGCCCGTACGAAGGCCACACGGCGCAGGGTGTCGCGGCAGTAGCGGCGCTGGTTGCCGCTCGTCCTGCGGCTGGTGATCAGCCCTTTGGCCTCGTAGAAGTGCAGGGCCGAGACGGCGGCGCCGCTGCGCGCCGACAACTGTCCGACCGTGAGTTCGCTGATCGTCTCCGGAATCTGTGGCACCTCTCGGAGCCTACTGCCCTCGTTGACATCGGCGCGCTCGCGCAACATGCTCATGCTGAGCAAGCGCTTGGACAGGCCTGCGGGCAGACGTCGTACGGGCAGACGTCCTACGGGCAGACACGAGCGGGTCTTCCGCTCCTTCGAGAGGCGGCACCAGGGACATGGCCGAGCCGAGGATCTTCACCTCAGCCGAGGAGCTGCGCGCCGGGGTCGGCGAGCAGTTGGGGCACAGCGACTGGCTGGAGGTCGACCAGAAGCGGATCGACCTCTTCGCCGAGGCCACCGGCGATCACCAGTGGATCCATGTGGACCCGGAGCGCGCCGCGACGGGCCCGTTCGGGACGACGATCGCGCACGGCTATCTGACGCTGTCGCTCCTGCCCGCGCTCGTACCGCAGGTCGTGCGCGTCGAGAACGTGAAGATGGGCATCAACTACGGGACGAACAAGGTCCGTTTCCCCTCCACCGTGCCGGTCGGCTCGCGGCTGCGCGCGACGGCCGTCCTGAAGGACGTCGTGGAGGCGGGCGGCGGCGTACAGATCACCACCCTCGTCACCATCGAGCGCGAGGGCGGCGACAAGCCGGCCTGTGTGGCGGAGTCCGTGTCGCGCTACTTCTTCTGAGACGCGCCGCCGGGCCCTTGAGGCGCGCCGGGGCCCTCCGGTGAGACGCGCCGGGGCCCTCCGGGGCCGACCGCCGCGCCCCGGGTCTACCCGGCCTTCCGCGCGGCGACCATGCGCAGGACGAGGCCGGCGTAGAGCGCGCCGACCTCGTCGGGCGTCCGGGGGCCCGCCGCGTTGAACCAGCGCGCCACGTCGATGCAGAGCGAGAGCACCGCGAGCGTCGTCCCCGGCACGTCGGGGACATCGAACTCCCCGTCGCGTACGCCGTCGACGAGGATCCGCCGTATCGCCGCGTTGCTGCTGCGCCGCAGTTCGACGATCTCCGCGCGGTGCTCGGCGCCGAGCGCGTCCAGCTCGTACTGGACGACCCGCGCCGTGGTGTGCCGCTCCGCGTGCCAGCGGACGAAGGTGCGTACGGCGTCGGAGAGCCGCTCCGCCGCCGAGCCCTCGCCGTCGGCCGCCGCCGTCAGCAGCCCCAGGGCGCTGTCGTGGCCGATCCGGCTGATGCGGTGGAGCAGCTCTTCCTTCGTCTTGTAGTGGATGTAGAGCGCCGCCGGACTCATCCCCGCGCGTCCCGCGATGTCGCGGGTGGTGGTGGCGTGGTAGCCGCGCTCCGCGAACGCCTCGACGGCGGCGACCAGCAGCTTCCTGGCCGCCTCCGGGGTGACCTCACCCCACGGCGTGTTCTCGCCGTCCGCCTCCTGCTCCGCCGCGCGCATCGCACGCCCCTTCCGTTCGGCCGTCCATTCGACAGGACGCACACCATACCCCGGCAGTGAGCAAGCGCTTAGAGCTTCTGGAAGGGGTCGTGCTCGGCGAGGATCTTCTCCAGCCTGGCCTGGTCGACCCGGCTGACGAGCTGTCCGGCCTCCTGGCGGTCCCTGATCACCTTGGCGAGCGTGAACGCCGAGGTGGTGAGGTAGAGGACGGCGACGGCGAGGAAGCCCCGCACCCAGGCGCTGGCGTCGAGCTTGACGATGCCGACGGCCATGGCCACGAGGGCGAGGCCGAAGGAGGCGACGGCCTGCGCGTAGTAGGCCGGGGTGATCTGCTGCTTGACGGGTGTGTCGCTCATGCGGGACAGCTTCCGCCGTGGTGGCGGGGGCCACATCCGTACCCGTACTCAGAGCCGGTACTCAGGGCCGTCGCAATCGCGCGTTCACGATCGCCGAATGCACCCGCAACACGCGTAAGGGAAATTTCCTCTCATCACACCTGTCACATCGCGCACCTGTCCTGATCGCAGATCGGTGCCACCGCACGTCCTGGCCGAGGAGACGATTCACCGATGCGCAGACTTGCCCGCCGTTCCACCGTGTTGCTCACCCTCCTCTCCGTCGCCCTGGGTACGACCGCCTCGGTCGCCAGCGCCGAGCCCGAGAAGAAGCGGCTGCCGAAGATAGCCGTCATCGGCACCGGCGGCACCATCGCCGGGGTCAGCAAGAGCCGGGTGTCCTTCCAGGACTACGAGGCGGGCAAGCTGCCCGTCTCGAAGCTGGTGGGCGATCTGAAGCCCGAGGTGGACGCCGTCGCGAACGTCTCCACCGAGCAGTTCGGCAACAAGGGCTCCAGCGGCTACACCCTCGCGGACTTCCGCCGGCTCACCGCATCGGTCGACGCCGCGCTGAAGAAGAACGACGGGGTCGTCGTCACCACCGGCACGGACACGATGGAGGAGTTCGCGTACTGGCTGGACCTGACGGTCCGCAGCGACAAGCCCGTGGTCCTCACCGGCGCGATGCGGCCGTGGACGGTGATCGGCACCGACGCGCCCGCCAACCTCTACAACGCGATCCAGCTCGCCGCGAGCCGCCGGACCACCTGTTACGGCACGGTGCTGATGCTCAACGACGAGATCCAGGCGGCGCGCGAGGTCCGCAAGTCCGACGCCCTGCGGATGGACACCTTCACCAGCGGCGGCAGCGGCCGGCTGGGCGTGGTCGACCAGGACAGGATCCGGCTGAACCGGGCCCCGGCCCGCGTCGAGAACTGCGGCAGGAAGAGCTGGGCGACGCCGTTCGACCTCGACCGGATCACAGGGAAGAACAAGGCGCTGCCGAAGGTCGAGATCGCCTACAGCTACCAGGAGGCCGGGGGCGAGGCCCTGAAGGCGCTCGTCGACGCGAAGGCGGCCGGAGTCGTGACCGCGGGCACCGGGGCGGGCGGCATCTCCCCGGCCATGTCCGAGGCGCGCAAGAAGGGCGTCGAGAAGGGCGTGCTGTTCGCGTCGACCACCCGTACCGGATCCGGCGCGGTCTACGACGCCGGTACGGACGGGGTCATCGGGGCGGAGGACCTGACCGCGCAGAAGGCCCGCATCCTGCTGCTGCTCTCGCTCGCCGCCACCGACGACCAGAAGCAGATCAGGAAGTGGTTCGGCACGCTGGGCACGGCGCAGTTCGTCACGCGGTAGTCCAGCCTACGAACACCGGGACGGGTGGGCGAGGGGCCTGCCCCGATATTGCGGTGAGAACCGGAGCGCCGTCGGCGTACGTTCCCCGCATGACGTCTGCGCCCGGTTCACCCGGCTCCTCCGGCCCGCCCGCCTCTCCCCCGTCCCGGCTGCCCTGGCTCCCCCTGGCCGCGGCGGGGGTGACGGTCCTCCTCTGGGCCTCGGCCTTCGTCTCGATCCGCAGCGCGGGAGAGGCGTACGCGCCGGGGTCGCTGGCCCTCGGACGGCTGCTGGCCGGGGCGCTGGTGCTCGGCCTGGTCTGGCTCGTACGGCGCGAGGGCCTGCCGCCGCGGGCCGCCTGGCCCGGGATCGCCGTCTCGGGGCTGCTCTGGTTCGGCGTCTACATGGTGGTGCTCAACTGGGGTGAGCAGGAGGTCGACGCGGGAACGGCCGCGATGGTCGTCAACATAGGCCCGGTCCTCATCGCGCTGCTCGGCGGCCGGCTGCTCGGCGAGAGCCTGCCGCCCCGGCTGCTGGCCGGCATGGCGGTGTCGTTCGCGGGCGCCGTGGCCGTGGGTCTCTCGATGTCGGGCGAGGGGCACGCCTCGGTGCTCGGGGTGGCGTTGTGTGTGCTGGCGGCGATCGCGTACGCGGGCGGGGTGGTGGCCCAGAAGCCCGCGCTGGCACACGGGAGCGCGCTCCAGGTGACCACCTTCGGCTGTCTGACGGGCGCGGTCGCCTGTCTGCCGTTCGCGGGGCAGCTCGTCCACGACGTGGCGGACGCGCCGCTGTCGGCGACGCTCAACATGGTCTACCTGGGTGTGTTCCCGACCGCGCTGGCGTTCACGACCTGGGCGTACGCCCTGGCCCGTACGACGGCCGGCCGGATGGGCGCCACGACGTACGCCGTCCCCGCGCTGGTCGTGCTGATGGCCTGGCTCGTCCTGGACGAGGTGCCGGGGCTGCTGACGCTCGGCGGCGGCGCGCTCTGTCTCGCCGGGGTCGCGGTGTCCCGCTCGCGTCCGCGCCGCCGTACCACCGTCGTCGCACGCGGCACCGAGACGACGGACACGAGCCCGGATACGGATACGGCCGCGACGTCCGCCCCGGCCACGACCGACTCGCGCCGGAGCGCCGCCGGTGACTAGAAGGCGGTGACCGGAAGACGGTGGCTAGAAGACGGTGGCTGGAAGAAGGCGACCAGAAGACGACCAGGGCGCGCGGCCTCCCCGCCCCGCGAGCATGTTCTCGAAGCGTCGATGTCCTCCGCCGTGCCGGCCGGGACGGTGTCTTCCGTCCTGCGCTTCCGTCCTGCGCTTCCGTCCTGCGCCGGGCCCACACGCGTCAGGCGTCCAGTCCGGGCTGATCCCTCGGGGCGGGGCAGATCCGCCGGCCGAAGTCGTCGAAGACGTAGAGGTGGGCCAGGTCGACCAGGAGCGGCACCTGCGCGCCCGTACGCAGCCGCATGTCGGGGCCGGTACGGACGACGAGGTCGCTCGCGGCGATGGCGGCGCGTTCGGGGCTGTGCGCGGCGGGCTCCTGCCCGGTCATCGGCTCGTCCACGGCCACGCCGCCGCTCTTGCCCGAGCCGTTGCCGCCGGCCGCCCGGCCGCGCAGCCGGTCCAGCAGCCCCGGGCCGCTCTTGCGGCGGCGTACCGCGGACTTGGGGCGGGGCGATTCGAGGTCGGCCACCACGGCGGGCCGCGACCCGATGTTGAGATGGACGAGCGCCTCGTGCCCCTGGTACTCCATGTGCTCGACGATGCCGCTCAGCGCCACCTCGCCCGGCCGGGCCTGGCTCGGCGGGGCGATCCTGGCCGCCTCGGAGCGCAGGCCGACGATGATCTGCCGGCCCTGCTGGATTCGGAGCAACTGGTGGTCGGAGCTGAGGGGCTGCGGAAGCGGGAGCCGCTGGCGGCCGAGGTCGATGGACATCCGGCCGTCGAGCGGCGCGTGGACGACGGCCTGGAGCAGGTTGATCCGCGGGGTGCCGATGAACGCGGCGACGAACACGTTCTCCGGCAGCGCGTACACCTCGCGCGGCGCGCTGACCTGCTGAAGCACCCCGCCGCGCATCACCGCCACCCGGTCGCCGAGGGACATCGCCTCCGCCTGGTCGTGCGTCACGTAGACGGTGGTGACGCCGAGTTCGGCGGTGAGCTGGGCTATCTCGGCGCGCAGATGGCTGCGGAGTTTGGCGTCGAGGTTGGAGAGCGGTTCGTCCATCAGGAAGGCCGAAGGGCGCCGGGAGATGGCCCGGCCCATCGCGACGCGCTGGCGCTCGCCGCCGGAGAGCTGGCTCGGATAGCGGTCGAGGACGCTCTCGATGCCGAGCATCCTGGCGGTGGCCTCGACGCGCGCGGTGCGGTCCTCGCCCGGGTTCTCCAGCCTGAGCGGGAAGCCGATGTTCTCGCGGTTGGTCATGGACGGATAGAGCGCGAAGTTCTGGAACACCATGGCCATGCGGCGTTCCCGTGGCGGCATGTGATTGGCATATTCACCGTCGAGGAACAGATCTCCCTCGGTGATGTCCTCAAGCCCGGCGATCATACGGAGCACGGTCGATTTACCGCACCCCGAGGGGCCGAGGAGCACCAGGAACTCGCCGGGCGCGATATCGAGCGAGAAACGGTCGACCGCGCGGGTCGTCCGTCCGTATGCCTTGCCGACGCTGTGCAGGGAAATGGCGCGAGTCATGAATGGTTCCGCCCGGAAGAGGAAGGTGGAGCGGCTGCGAACGCCTGAAGTTAGCCGACTACGCGCGGTCAGGGAATGATTCGCGCGAAGGTTCCACTCCACTCCCACCACCGCTCCCACTACCACCCCTACGTCCGCCCTCGCCAACGCCCTTACGTCCGGCCTTACTTCCGCCCACACCTCCGCTCCGCGCCGTCTCCGGTTTCCGGGGCCCGAGGGCTGCCGCGCCCACCAGCAGCGCGCCGAGCATCAGGAACGGCGCGCCCGTGCCCGCGACGCCCGCGACCAGACCGGCGGAGGCGGGTGCGGCGACCTGCCCGAGGCGGTTGCCGGTGAGGCGCAGGGCGAGCGCGGTGGAGCGGGCCCCGTCCGGGGCGGCCCGTACGACGGTCGTCATCGACAGCGGCTGGCCGACGCCCAGGCAGAAGCCGAGCGCGGCGAGCATCAGCGCCAGGCCCCGGACCGGTACGGGCAGGGCGATGCCCGCGCACAGCAGTCCGCCGAGCAGACAGGTGGCGGTGAGCAGGACCCTGCGGCCGACCAGGCGCAGCATCGGGGGCATCACCAGGCGGCAGGCGATGGTGGCGGCGGCGCGCAGGCTGAGCAGGGCGCCGATCACGGCGGGCGCGATGCCCCGTTCCTCGCCGATGACCGGCAGATAGGCGGTGAGGATGTCGGTGGCGGAGAGCACGGCCAGGCTGATGAAGATCCCGGCGGGTACGCCCCTGGTGCGCAGGATGCGGTGGACGGGGACCCGGCCGCCGCTCCGGTCCGGCGCGACGGCGGGGGCAGGGGGTTCGACGCGCCACAGCGCCGTGAAGGAGACCGCGGCAGCGGCGGCGGCGAAGAGCAGCGCGAGCGCGCTCGTACGAGCCATCTCGCCGCCCTGGCCGGAGACGGCGAGGCCGGCCGCGGCGGGTCCCGCGAGCTGGCCGAGGGAGGCGCCGATGGTGAAGTGGCCGAAGTTGCGGTCCTGTTCGGCGGGGGCGCTGCGGCGGGCGACGATCGACTGGGCGCCGATGACGAAGCAGAGGTGGCCCAGGCCCATCACCCCGCTCCAGGCGGCGAGTTCGGTGAGGGAGCCCGCCAGTCCGCTGAGGGCGCACCCGCCGGAGATCAGGACGACGCCGATGACGAGCAGCGGGGCGCAGCGCCCGTGGTCGGTCCTGCGACCGAGCGGTACGGCGGCGAAGAGGGGCAGCAGCGCGTACACGGCGGTGATCACGCCGATGGCGCGTTCGTCGGCGCCGACCGACAGCGCCCGGTAGGAGACGGCCGGCCGCGCCATCGACACCGCGCCCTGGGCGAACGCGAAGGCGATGACGAGGCGCAGCAGCCAGCTTCTCCCACCGGGCGGCGCATCATGTGCGGGGGCCTTGGCCGTTGCGCGGGCCTTGGCCATCAGACGATGCCGAAGAGGATCCCGGCGCCGAGGACGACGAGCGCGGTGAGCGCGGCCCATTTGACGGTGAAGCGGGTGTGGTCGCCGAACTCGACCTTCGCCATGCCGACGAGGACGTAGACGGCGGGGACGAGCGGGGACGACATGTGCAGCGGCTGGCCGACGAGGGAGGCGCGAGCGATCTCCAGCGGGGAGACGCCGTGCGCGGCACCGGCCTCGGCGAGGACGGGCAGGACGCCGAAGTAGAAGCCGTCGTTGGACATGAAGTAGGTGAGCGGCAGGCTCAGCACGCCGGTGACGATCGCCATGTGCGGGCCCATGCCGTCGGGGATGGCGCTCACGAGCCAGTCGGCCATGTTCTGGACCATACCGGTGCCGGTGAGGACACCGGTGAAGACCGCGGCGGCGAAGACCATGCCCGAGACGTTGAGGACGTTGTCGGCGTGGGCGGCGATACGGGCCTTCTGCTCGGCCATGTTGGGGTAGTTGACCGTGAGGGCGAGGGCCGCGCCGAGGAGGAAGAGCACCGGGATCGGCATCAGTTGCAGGATCATCATGGTGAGGAGCGCGATGGTCAGCCCGGCGTTGAACCAGTAGAGGCGGGGGCGCAGGGTGGCGCGGTTGGGGTCGAGCCCCTGGAAGCCGTCGTCATCCGCCTCGTCGCCCTCGTCGGCACTACCGGTGCCGGTGCCGGTGCTGCCGGCCGTACCGGCTCCTGAGACGCCACCGTCACCCGTACCCGTACCCGTACCCGTACCGGCACCCGAACCCGTACCGGAGCCCGTACCCGAACCGGCGCTCGTGCCCGTGCCGTTGCCGCCACCGGTCTTCACGAGAAGCTGCTCGGTCTTCGTCCCGGACGTCTCGTCCGGCGTCTCGGTGACCGTGTCCGTCTTCAGCGCCTCGTCCAGCGTCAGCACGCCCAGCCGCTTGCGCTCCCGGATGCCGAGCACGTACGCGAGGATCAGCACGCAGAGCAGTCCGACGGCGAGCGCCGGGATCATCGGGACGAACACGTCGCCCGCGTCCACCTTGAGCGCGGTGGCGGCGCGGGCCGTCGGGCCGCCCCAGGGGAGAGTGTTCATCACGCCGTTGGCGGTGGCGGCGACGCCGGTCATCACGACCCGGCTCATCCCGAGCCGTTTGTACAGCGGGTACATCGCGGAGACGGTGATCATGAAGGTGGTGGAGCCGTCGCCGTCCAGCGACACGATCGAGGCGAGCACCGCCGTTCCGACGACGATCCGCATCGGGTCCGCCTTGCAGAACCGCAGGATGCCCCGGACGATCGGGTCGAAGAGCCCGACATCGATCATCACGCCGAAGTAGACGATGGCGAACATCAGCATCGCGGCGGTGGGCGCGAGGTCGCCGACGCCCTTGATGACGTAGTCGCCCAACTGCGCGCCCTGTCCGACAATGACGCAGAAGAGTGCTGGTATGAGCACCAGTGCCGCGATGGGCGACATCTTCTTCATCATGATCAGCACCAGGAAGGTGGCAATCATGACGAAGCCGAGGATGGTCAGCATTTGGGAGGCCCCTCACGTTCACCTTTGAACTGCCGCCGGGGGCGGCGGTGCGGATGACGTTAGGGCGCCGTTCTGCGCGTTAACAAGATGTTGACATGCGAGCAATACGAGCAGAACCCCAGGTCACGGCAGGGTGATGGGAGCGTCACGGTCAGCGCGCACCCGGTGCGGCGGGGATCGCGGGAGCCAGTTCGACGGGGAAGCCGTTGAGTACGGCCGTACCGGAGAGCGGGTCGAGCCGGGAGCCGTCGAGAAGCTGGTTGACGTTGACGCCGGGCCGGGTGCGCGCCACGGACGTCCTGGTGCCGGGGCGGTCGTGGCCCCAGCCGTGCGGCAGGCTCACCACACCGGTCCGTACGGCGTCGGTGATCTCCACCGGCGCCTCCAGCGCGCCTCCGTCGGCGGTGATCCTGGCGAGGTCGCCGTCGTGGAGTCCGATCCTGGCGGCGTCCTCGGGGTGGATCTGGAGAGTGCAGCGGTTGGAACCGCCGTTCAGCGCGGGGACGTTGTGCATCCAGCTGTTGTTGGAGCGGAGGTGGCGCCGCCCGACCAGGACGAGCCCGGCGGGCCGCCCGGCGAGTGCGGCGCGCAGCCGGGGCAGATCGGCGGCGATCGGCGCGGGCAGCAGCTCGATCCGTCCGCTGCGGGTCCGCAGCGGTCCGGGCAGGCGCGGGCGCAGCGGGCCGAGGTCGATGCCGTGCGGATGCGCCAGCAGCCGCGCCAGGCCGAGCCCCGCCGTACCGGCGTCCATGCCCGCCGTACCACCCCCCGCCCCTGCCGTACCACCGCTCGCCCCCGCCGTACCGGTGCGGAAGCCGTCCCCGTACGGGCCGAGGCGCAGCTTCAGGTCGAGCCGGCGCTCCGGTCCGCTCTCCCCCGTGAGGAGCGCGGCCAGCTCGCCGGGGTCGCGTCCGTGGACCGGTGCGCCCGGGTCGGCGACGGCCTTGCCGAGTTCCCGGCCGATCGCCAGGTCGTCCACGGTGGCGGGGTCGGCGCCGTGCGCCCCGCTCACCGCGAGGATCAGCCGGGCGTGGATCTCGCTCTCGTCGAGCCGCCCCTGCTCCAGCGGGACGGCGGCCCGGGTGTAGCGGACCTGGTTGTGTACGGCGAAGCCGTTGAAGGCGAAGTCGAAGTGGGCGCTCTGGGCGGGTGGCGGCGGGGGAAGGACGACATCGGCGTGACGTGAGGTCTCGTTGAGGTACGGATCGACGCTGACCATGAAGTCCAGCCCGGCCAGGGCCCGGTCGAGCCGGTCGCCGTCGGGCGCGGAGAGCACCGGGTTGGCGGCGAGGGCGATCAGCGCGCGGATCCGGCCCTCGCCCGGGGTCTCGATCTCCTCGGCGAGCGCGGCGAGCGGCAGCTCGCCCTTGACCTCCGGGTGCCCGGCGACCCTGCTGGCCCACCGGCCGAGCGCGAACCCCTTGCCGGGCCCGGGCGGACGCGGCGCGCGGTCGGTGGCGGAGAGGGGGAAGAGCGCGCCACCGGGCCGGTCGAGGTTCCCGGTGAGGATGTTCAGTACGTCGACGAGCCAGCTCGCCAGGGTGCCGTGCTCGACCGTGCAGCTCCCGATACGGCCGTAGACGGCGGCGGTGGGCGCCTCGGCGAGCTCCCGGGCGAGGGCGCGGATGTCCTCGGCGGTCAGGTCGCAGGCCGGGGCGACGGCCTCCGCGGTGAAGTCCCGTACGGCCTCCCGTAGCTCGTCGATCCCCTCGGCGAGCTCCGCGAGCGGCCCCGGGTCGGTGAGCTTCTCCTCGAAGAGGACGTGGGCGATCGCGGCGAGCAGCAGGGCGTCCGTGCCGGGGCGGATCGCCAGGTGCCGGTCGGCGAGGCGCGCCGTCCTGGTGCGGCGCGGGTCGACGACGGTGAGCGTGCCGCCCCGCTTGCGCAGCGCCCTGAGCTTGCCGGGGAAGTCGGGTGCGGTGCAGAGGCTGCCGTTGGACTCCAGCGGGTTGGCGCCGAGGAGCAGCAGATGGTCCGTACGGTCCAGGTCGGGTACGGGGATGGCGAACGGGTCCCCGAAGAGCAGCCCGCTGGAGACGTGCTTGGGCATCTGGTCCACGGTGCTGGCGGTGAAGAGGTTACGGGTGCGCAGCGCGCCCAGCAGGAGCGGCGGGTAGAGGGCCCCGGCGACGGTGTGGACATTGGGGTTGCCGAGGACGACGCCGACGGAGTCCGGGCCGTGCTCCTCGGCGAGCGGGCGCAGCCGGGCGGCGATCAGGTCGTACGCCTCCTGCCAGCTCGCCTCCCGCAGCTCGCCGCGCGAACCGTCGGGACCGTACGCGCGTACGAGGGGGAGGCGCAGCCGGTCGGGGTCGGCGTCCAGCTCTCCGAAGGAGGCGCCCTTGGGGCAGATGAAGCCCCGGCTGAAGATGTCGTCGCGGTCGCCCCGCGCGCCGGTGACCGTGGTGCCCTCGATGGTGAGGGTCAGTCCGCAGGTGGCTTCGCAGAGGGGGCATATGCGCGGTGCCGTACGGGCCATGATTCCTCCGGGGGCGGCGGCAGCGGTGACGCGCGGGCGGCGCTCGGTCGGACGGCGCGCACCCCCTGAGCATACCGACCGGTACGGATGACGGAAGGGGGAACGCGGGAGAACTCTCGCGGCGGTTCGCACCGCGCCCGGCGACACGCCGCCGGTTCGGTCAGGTGCCGATTCGCCCGGGCGCCGGTTCGGTCGAGCGCCGGTTCAGTCGAGCGTCTTCGCGAGATAGCCGCGCAGCAGCTCCCGGGTCTCCGCGACGATCCCCGGTTCACCCGCGGCGTCCGTACGGAAGGCGAGCTGGAGGAGCGCGTCGGTGGCCTCGACGGCGACCAGGACCGTACGGTGCAGCGCCGCGTCCGGGGTGCGGCCGAGGTGCGCGGAGAGCAGCCCGGTGAGGCGGCGGGCGACACGATAATTGGGGTCGGCGTCCCGGTCCTCCTGTCCGGGGGCGGCCGGGGCCGGGGCGGGCGCGGGGTGGCTTACACCGAGCGGGAGTTGGGCGCCGAAGTCGACGAGGGAGAACCCGGGCACGGTGCGCTTCATGGCCAGGTACTCGTCGAGCAGCGCGTCGACGGCGCCGCGCCAGTCCCGCGCGTCGAGCCGGGCGAGGCGGTCCGTGACATGGGTGGCGTAGCGGTCCAGATTGCGGCGGGCGAGGGCGTCCGCCATGGCGCGCTTGTTGCCGAAGAAGCGGTAGACGGAGCCGATGGGGACGCCCGCGCGGGCGGCTACGGCGCGGGTGGAGAGCTGTTCGTACCCCGTCTCGTCGAGGAGTACGGCGCAGGCGTCGAGGATGCGGGCGAGCCGCTCCGTACTCCGGCGCTGGACGGGGACCCGGCGTAACCCGGCGTCGTCGGCACCGGCCGCGGGGACGGCGGCGGTCTGGTGGTTCGTACGGTCGCGTGACACGGGCTCCATGATGCCGCGCGGCCCCGTTGACGTGCCGGGTAGTCAATCCTACGGTTGTCCATAGGATTGATGGTTGTCCATAGGATCGACTCCGGGGTTCGCGAGGTCCCGGACCCCCTCGACCAGGGAGCGGACGATGAGCGGCATCGAGCAGGCACGGAAGGCGGCCACGGACCTCGGCCACTCCCCCGGCTTCGGCAACGAGCACAGTTCCGAGGCCGTACCAGGGGCGCTGCCGCACGGCCGCAACGCACCGCAGCGCGCGCCGCTCGGGCTCTACGCGGAGCAGCTCAGCGGCAGCGCCTTCACCGAGCCCCGGGCCCACAACCGCCGTTCGTGGCTGTACCGGGTCCGCCCCTCGGCGGCGCATCCGCCGTTCGTACGGATCGACAGCGGCGCGGTGCGCGGCGCCCCGTTCACGGAGGTCCTCCCCGACCCCAACCGGCTGCGCTGGAACCCGCTGCCCGAACCGCCGCCGGGCACCGACTTCCTGGCCGGCCTCTGGACGCTGGGCGGCAACGGGGACGCGGGGCGGCGCACGGGCATGGCGGTGCACCTGTACCACGCCAACGCCCCCATGACGGACCGGGTGTTCAGCGACGCGGACGGCGAGCTGCTGATCGTCCCCGAGCGCGGCGGTCTGCTGATCCGTACGGAACTGGGCCTGCTCGCCGCCCACCCCGGCGAGGTGGCGCTGATCCCACGCGGGGTGCGGTTCCGGGTCGAGCCGCTGGACGAGGCGGTGCGCGGGTACGTCTGCGAGAACTACGGGCGGCCGTTCGTCCTTCCCGACCTCGGCCCGATCGGGGCCAACGGCCTGGCCAACGCGCGGGACTTCCTCGCGCCCGTCGCCGCGTACGAGGACATCGAGCGGCCGACCCAGGTGATCAACAAGTTCTGCGGCAACCTGTGGTCCGCCACCTACGACCACTCGCCGCTCGATGTCGTCGCCTGGCACGGCAACCATGTGCCGTACGTCTACGACCTGCGCCGCTTCAATGTGATCGGGTCCATCAGCTACGACCACCCCGATCCGTCGATCTTCACCGTGCTGACGTCCCCGTCCGACACCCCGGGTCTCGCGGGCGTCGACTTCGTGGTCTTCGCGCCGCGCTGGCTGGTCGGGGAGGACACGTTCCGGCCGCCGTACTTCCACCGCAACGTGATGAGCGAGTACATGGGCCTGATCGAGGGCGCTTACGACGCGAAGACCGCGGGTGAGGGCGGGTTCGTGCCGGGCGGCGGCTCGCTGCACAACATGATGTCGGCGCACGGCCCGGACCGGGAGACCTTCGACCGGGCGAGCGCCGCCGAGCTGCGCCCGCAGAAGATCGACGACGGGCTGGCGTTCATGTTCGAGACCCGCTGGCCGGTGACGCTGTCCGGTCAGGCGGCGGGGGCGGCCCATCTCCAGCAGGGTTACGACGAGGTGTGGCAGGGTCTTGAGCGCCACTTCAGGCCCTGACCCGTTGGGGGAAATCACCGGTGACCGCCTTCGCCCCCGACTCGCTGGTCCTGAACCGCAAGCTGCCGCTCTGGTACCAGGTCTCGCAGTCCCTGCGCGCCTCGATACTGGGCCGCCGTCCGCTCGATCCGCTGCGGCTGCCCACGGAGGAACAGCTCGCCGCGCACTACGGCGTCAGCGTGCTGACCATGCGCCAGGCGCTCAAGGAGCTGGAGCAGGAGGGGCTGATCAGCCGGCACCGGCGGCGCGGCACCTTCATCGAGCCGGGCGCGCGGCGCGGCGCCCCGCGCCGGCTCCTCGGCTCGGTCGACGCGATCGTGGCGCAGCAGTCGGGCGAGCTGACGACGGTCCTGGACCATGGCCCGGTGCCGGTCCCGGGTGAACTCGCCGAGTACTTCCCCGGGTTGGACGAGGTGGTCGGGTACCGCAGGCTGCGCCGCGACGGCGAGAGCGGCGAGCCGGTCAACTGGGCGGAGAACGCGGTGCGTCCGGAGGTCGCTGCGGCCATCGACGTCGCGGACCTGGAGCGCTGGCCGATGACGAAGGTGCTCCGCGACACCCGGGGGATACGGATCAGCCGGATCACCGACACGGTCGAGGCCCGGCTGGCGGACCCGGCCACGGCGGAGCTGCTGGGGGTGCCGCTGCTGAGCCCGATCCTGCACTACACGGGGGTGACGTACGACGAGACCGGCCGGGTGCTCGACGTGGCCAGGATCCGCTACCGGGGCGACCGGTTCTCCTTCTCGGTCACCGTGGAGACGGACACCGGCCCGACGGGCGAACGCCGGAGCGCTGACCCGGGCCGTTAGGCTTTCGCCGACGGCGCACGGAGAGAGGGCGACGGGGAGGGTGTCCGGGATGGCGGCGACGCGGGCCGACGCGGCGTTCGGGGATGCCCCACTGCTCGGTGAGCTGATGCCGTGGTCGACGCAGCCGTTGCGGCTCGGCCGTCCCTGGGTGCTGGCACCGGACCCCGGTTCGCTCACGGCCCGCTGGGACCGGCTCGTCCGGGCCGAGGGCGCCGAGCGCGACGCGCTGTTCGGGGTGACCCGGGCCCGTACCCCGCGAAGCACGGTCGCCGCGCTGCCCGGGCAGGCCACGGGCACCGGACGGTTCGCCCGGGAGACGGGGCGCTGTCCCCGGCCGCTGCGGGTGGCGCACGGGCCGTTCGACGAGCAGTGGCTGATTCCCGACCACCGGCTGATCGACGCGGCGCGCCCCGAGCTGTGGCGCGTCGCCGACGCCCGGCAGCTCTTCGCCGTGGAGCAGGGGTACGTGCCCCAGGACGAGGCGGGGCCCGCGCTGCTGGTCAGCGCCGTGCTCCCGGACGGCCACTCCCCCGCGGGCCGGCCGGGCCGGATCCGGCCGCTCTACCGGCGCCCCGGTGGCAGGGAGCCCAACCTGGCCCCCGGGCTGACGGAGTCGCTGGGCGCGCGTCTCGGCCAGGAGGTCGGCCCGGAGGAGGCGCTGGCGTGGGCGGTGGCCGCCGCCGTCCCCTCGCCCGCCGGGGCCGTGGTGCCGCTCACGGCCGACCCCGGCGTCTGGGCCTCGGGGGTGGAACTGGGGCGGCGGATGACCGGGATCCAGCTCCGCGGGGCGCGCGGCGGCGAACGCCCCCGGCTGCCCGGCGGGCGCCGCCCGTACGTACGCGCCGCCGTGCCGGACCGGCCCGCGTCCCTGACGTACGACACGGCGGACGAGGCGCTGTGCGTCGGCACGGGCCGCATCTCGCCCGTACCGGCCGAGGCGTGGGACTTCACGGTCGGCGGGGTACGGATGCTGGAGCTGTGGTTCGAGCGCCGCGCCCGCGTCGCGGACCCGCCGGAGCCGGGCACGCTGGAGGCGATCCGGCCGGCCGGCTGGCCCCAGGAGTGGACCTCTGAGCTGCTGGAGCTGATCACGGTCCTGGCGCTGCTCACGGAGCTCCGGCCGCTCCGGCGGAGGCTGCTCACCGAAGCCGGGGCCGAAGGGGCGATCGGACGGGCCGAGCTGCGTACGGCCGGCGTCCTGCCGGTCCGGGCGGCGGCCCGCCGCCCGGCGTCGGTGCTCGACCACCACGAGGAGGGCCCGGAGGGGCAGTTCGCCCTCGTCTAGGGCCTCAAGCCCTAAGACAGTCGGCCGGTTCGCTCCACCAGCGGTACGAACGAGTCGAGCACCCGGCTCAGCGCCCGGTCGAAGACCGCGTCCAGGTCGATGGGGCCGGCGTCCTCCGCGAGCGCCGCCGACAGCCGCGGGTACCGGCCCGTGGACAGCTCGCTCACCATGTACGCGATCCGGACCTCGTGTTCGCGCTCCGCGGACCAGGGCAGTGACCGCACGCGTTCCGCGGTGTGCAGCTCATTGGCCACGTACGTGGTCACCACCCCGTTGACCATCGCGACCAGCTCCATCTTCTCGCCGTAGGTGACGTCGAGCGCGTCCAGGCAGTGCAGGCTGTATTCGAGGAAGCTGATCACGTTCGGGCTGAATCCGTAGGCGCTCGACATCAGCCCGGCCATCCAGGGGTGCTCCCGCATCATCGTGCGCGCGCGGTACGCGAGATGTGTCAGGTCGGCGCGCCAGTCGCCGGACGGCGCCTCGGGCAGCGGGTAGGCGCCCGCGACCGCGTCGACCATCAGCTCGTACAGGTCCTCCTTGCGCGGGATGTAGTTGTACAGCGACATCGTGCCGCAGCCCAGCTCGCCCGCCACGTGCCGCATGGTCACGGCGCCGATGCCGCCCGCGTCCGCGATCCGGACGGCGGCGGACGCGATGTCGGAGCGGCTGTAGGCCGCCTTCGGTCCGCGCCCGGCCCGCTCGGGGCGGGACCAGATCACTCCGGGTTCAGCAGGTCGCCCCGCCATGGATCATCACCTCGCCCACCATCCTAGTTACGTACGGCGTACGTAGTGCGCTACGGTAGCCCCATGACAACTACGTACGCTGTACTTAGTGAAGGTCTGGAGAAGCGCTTCGGCGGCGCCGGTGGCGTGGCCGCCCTGCGCGGGCTGGATCTGGCCGTGGCCGAGGGCACCGTCTGCGGGGTGCTCGGGCCGAACGGCGCGGGCAAGACCACCGCCGTACGGATACTGACCACCCTCAGCGCGCCGGACGCCGGCAGCGCGCGGGTGGCGGGACACGACATCGTGCGCGAGCCGGGCGCGGTACGCCGGGCGATCGGGGTCACCGGCCAGTACGCCGCCGTCGACGGCGAGCTGACGGGCCGGGAGAACCTCCGGCTCTTCGCCCGGCTGCTCGGCGTCCGGGGCGCGGCGGGCCGGGCGCGCGCCGACGAACTGCTGGAGCGCTTCGAGCTGACGGACGCCGCGGGCCGCGTCGCACGGACCTACTCGGGCGGGATGAGGCGCCGCCTCGACCTGGCCGTCAGCCTCCTGACCCGGCCCCGGGTGCTCTTCCTGGACGAGCCGACCACCGGGCTCGACCCGCACAGCCGGGGCCAGATCTGGGCCGCCGTGCGCGCGCTCGCGGCCGAGGGCACCACCGTCCTGCTGACCACGCAGTACCTGGAGGAGGCCGACCGGCTCGCCGACGACATCGTGCTGATCGACCGGGGCAGGGCCGCCCACAGCGGCACCCCCGCCGAACTCAAGGCACGGATCGGCTCGTACGCGGAGGCCGTCCTCTCCGAGGTGGTGACGGGCGACGCGGCGGAGACGGCGCTTCTCGCCGCGGCGGGCGTGCTCGACCAGCTCACCGGCGCCGAGCCGGTGTTCGACCGGGAGCGCCGCGCGGTCGGCGCCGTGACCACGGACCCCACGCTGACCCTGCCCCGGCTCGTCCGGGAACTGGACGCGGCGGGTGTGCCGGTGGTCGACGTGAGCCTGCGACCGCCGACGCTCGACGAGGTCTTCCTCCGCCTGACCGACCGCACGGGCCACTCCGACCGCACGGGCCACTCCGACCGCACCGACCGAACCGTCCGTTCTCTCACCGAGGAGCAGGTCGCATGAGCACACTCGCGTACGACAGCGGCGCCGTCCTGGGCCGCCACCTCCAGCGGATCAGGCACGCGCCGGGCGTGGTGATCCTCACCCAGTCCATGCCGATCAACATGCTGCTGTTCTTCGGCTACGTCTTCGGCAGCGCGCTCGCGATGCCGGGCGAGCAGTACCGCGCCTACCTCGTCCCCGGGCTGCTCGCCGCGACGGCCGCGGGCGGTCTGATGACGGGGATGTTCCAGGCGTCGTACGACGCGCAGCGCGGCGTCACCGACCGGTTCCTGTCGCTGCCGATGAGCCGGGTCGCCGTACCACTGGGACAGACCCTGGCCGATCTGCTCACCACTCTCGTGGGGATCGTGCCGCTGCTGCTCGTGGGGCTCGCGGTGGGCTGGCGGATCGAGAGCGGTGTGGCCGGCGCGCTCGGCGCGGTGGGGCTGCTGCTGCTCTTCCGGTTCGCCGCCGCGTGGATCGGCACCTATATCGGCCTGCTCGTCCGCAACGAGGAGGTCGCGGGGCAGCTCGGTGCCGCGACCTTCGTCCTGCCGCTGCTGTCGAACGCGTACATCCCGTCGGAGGGGCTGCCCGGCTGGCTGCGTACGGTCGCGGAGTGGAACCCGATCAGCGCGATCGCCGCGGCGGTCAGGGATCTGTGCGGGAACGGGGCTCCGGCGGCGGACGCCGCTTGGCCGACCGCGCATCCGGTGGCCGGATCGCTGCTGTGGTCGCTGGCGCTGCTCTGCCTGTTCGTACCGCTGGCGGTCCGGCGCTACGCCAGGGGCGGGGAGTGAGGCGGTACGGGCGACCGGCCGGCACGGTCCGGCGGTGGTGACGGGACCGCGGCCGGCCTGGGCCGGTGTCGGGGAGTGGACTCACCGGCCGGGCCGCCGCGGAGGGGACGGAGAAGGAGACGCGAAGGGGGCGGCCTGCACTCGGCCGGCCCACCGAACGGGTGTGGGTGGTCCGAGCGCGGTGGTGCCGCGAGGAGCCTGAACCGTCAGCGGCGGCTGCCGAAGAGCGTGCGACGCAGCCGCCGGAGCGGCGCGAAGAGCGAGACCCGCGCACCCCTGCTCCTGTGCGTGTCCGTCCTGTCCCGTGCGGTCAGCTCGCGCATCAGCAACGTCGCCTCGACCGTCTCCCGCTGCGGCACGGCGGGACCGCCGAGCACCGAGAGATGGCGGTCGAGGCGCGAACTGGTCGCGCTGCTCCCGCAGGTGATCGCAGGGATTCGCGCCCTGCTGTGCATCGTTATCTGTTCCATTTCACTCCCCACCCGTACGAGGGCACCCGGTCCGGGCAGGTTAACCCTATCGCCCCTTCAGGACACCCGTGTATCCCGCCTTCGGGCGGAACCACACTCGTACGGGGAGGAATGTACACAGCTCGATCTATGTGAATTCAGGGCGAGTTGGACAGTTCGCCCGTGCGTGAAGAACCTATGCGGCCGACGTGAAGACCGGCAGGTAACCGTTGGTCTGGCCGGCGGCCGTGGGGTGGTACGACTCGCCGATGTCCAGCACGTTCAGGCTGTGCAGCCAGGAGGCGCTGGAGCAGATCTCGTGACCGGTGAAGGCCCCGGAGACACCGGCGAAGGTGAAGCCGTGGTCGGCGGCGCGCTTGGCGGTGGCGTCGTTGAGGTAGTCGGAGGCGCTGTTGATCGCGGTGCGCTTCGCCTCGCTCAGCCCTCCGACGCACGTCCCCTTGAGTTGGTAGAAGCGGGGGTACCCGAGGACGACGACCCTGGCCGAGGGCGCCTTGGATCTGATCGCCGTGTACACCGTGTCGAGGCTGCCGGGCAGGGTGGCGTCGACGAACGCGCGGGCCTGCGCGATCCGGTTGAGGCAGGCGCTCTCCGACTGGAGGACGCAGACCGTCATGACATCGGAGAATCCGGCGTCGTTGCCGCCGATGGAGAGGGAGACGAGGTCGGTGGCGGTGCTGAGCGGCCCGAGCTGACCCGCGGTCACATCACCCGTACGGGCGCCCGCGCACGCCGTGAACGCGAACGTGGCGGGCGAGTGCGCCGCCGCCCAGAGCGCGGGATAGGCCCTGGTTGTGCGCTTGCAGGCGCCGCTGGCGCTGTCGTATCCGCCGGAGCCGACCCCGGAGGAGTACGAGTCGCCGAGTGCCACGTAGTCGACGGCGGCGGCCGATTCGGCGGCCGAGACCGCCGATGCCCCGGTGAGGGCGAGGACCGCACCAAGGAGGAGCGAGGACGAGAATGCCGTGATTCGGGCCAGTTTCTTCATAGAACCTCTCCTTAGCAGGATTTCTGCCACAACTGTCGTACCAGTGACGACAGTTCACCGGAAGTGTTCATGCCAAGAACGTTCGGTGAGAGATTCCCCTGGATCGATATGAGCGCACGAATCATGAGGAATTGAGCAGAACTGATCAGGGAGGTTCCGGATTCGACTGACAAAGTACGGCCAAAGAAGGGAAAACCCGTGCCGAGGTTCCACCTCTTGCCATACAGTCCCAATCATCAATACCGTCGTACATCCACCCGCATCGGTCCATCACGCAAGCGGCTCCAGGGGAGGGCTCAGGCAAGCGTCGCGATGGCTCCCGGAGCGGGGCGCGGTAGGGGGGTGCCGCGCTCGGTGACCGCGTTCCGCGCTGCCGAGTCGCGTGCCGCGCGACCAGTTCCACAGCTCACCCGGCCGGTACGGAGTTCCATGTGCCATGCCGTCATGGCGGGGTGAGAACCCCCCTTTCGAACCGGAAACACTGCGGGACCGCCCGGGGGTGGGCGGTCCACCGGACGAGAGGGAACGAGATCCGTGAGCACTTTTCTGCGCCCGGCGATACCGGGCGACGATCCGTTGGACCTTCCGGCACAGAGCCACATCGACCATCAGGCGACCGGCCTTCGGACCACTGGCCAGCAGGGCGCCGGCCAGCAGGACATCGCCCGTCAGGGCCCGGGGCCGCTGCCGTACCGGCCGATCTCCTCGCATCTCGCGATCACTCCGCCGGTGAGTGTGGTGATACCGGCGATGAACGAGGCACAGAACCTTCCGTACGTCTTCAGGACCCTGCCCGAGTGGATCCACGAAGTCGTCCTGGTGGACGGTGACTCCACCGACGACACGATCGAGGTCGCCCGCGCGTTACGGCCGGACGTCAAGGTCGTCGCGCAGCGCGGCAAGGGCAAGGGCGACGCCCTGATCAGCGGGTTCGCCGCGTGCACCGGCGACATCATCGTGATGGTCGACGCGGACGGCTCGGCCGACGGCCAGGAGATCGTCTCCTATGTGTCGGCGCTGGTCTCCGGCGCCGACTTCGCCAAGGGCTCGCGGTTCGCCAACGGCGGTGGTACGGACGACATGACGGCGATCCGCAAGCTCGGCAACCGGGTGCTCTGCGCCGTCGTCAACGCCAAGTTCGGCGCCCGCTACACCGATCTCTGCTACGGCTACAACGCCTTCTGGCGCCACTGCCTGGACGAGATCACGCTCGACTGCACCGGCTTCGAGGTCGAGACCCTGATGAACATCCGGGTCGTCAAGGCCGGGCTGAAGGTGCAGGAGATCCCGAGCCACGAGTACGACCGGATCCACGGGGTGAGCAATCTGAGAGCCGTACGGGACGGCCTGCGCGTCCTGAAGGTCATCCTCCGTGAGCGGGGCGTGCCCCGCTCGACCCGCCGCCGGCCGGTCGCCCTGCGGATCAGCGTTCCGGCGGCGCCGCGCGGGAAGGCGTCGTGACCGGACGTCCGGCGCGCCCGGGGGAAGCGCCCTCACGTCACCGGCCGTTCACGGTCGTCATCTGCGTCTACACCGAGGACCGCTGGGCGGACATCCTCGCGGCGGTCGACTCGGTGGCCGGGCAGTCCCTGCCCGCCCTGGAGACGCTGCTCGTGGTCGACCACAACCCGGCCCTGCTGGCGCGGCTCGCCGCGCGGTACGCGGAGCGGGCCGCGCGCGGTGAGGTGCGGGTGCTCGCCAACGCGGGCCCGCGCGGCCTCTCCGCGGGCCGCAACACCGGGATCGCGGTGGCCCGCGGCGCGTTCGTGGCGTTCCTCGACGACGACGCGGTGGCCCAGCGCGACTGGCTGCGCCGCTTCGACGAGGCGTACGGGGACGATCCGCGGATCCTGGCGGTGGGCGGGCGGACGGTGCCCGCCTGGGCCTCGGGGCGCAGACCCGCCTGGTTCCCCGAGGAGTTCGACTGGGTCGTCGGCTGTACGTACCGGGGGCTGCCGGAGGGTCTGGTGCGGGTACGCAACGTCCTCGGCGGCAACGCCTCGTTCCGGCGTACCGCGTTCGACACGGCAGGGGGGTTCGCGACGGGCATCGGGCGCGACGGCGACAAGCGCCCGCTCGGCTGCGAGGAGACGGAGCTGTGCATCCGGCTCACCGGGGCCGTACCGGACGCGGTGCTGCTGATCGACGACCGCGCGGTCATCCACCACCGGGTCCCGGCGGCCCGCGAGCGGTTCGGCTACTTCCGTACGCGGACGTACGCCGAAGGGCTGTCCAAGGCGCTGGTCGCCAGGAGCGTGGGGGCGGACAAGGGGCTCGCGTCCGAGCGCCGCTACACCACCCGCGTGCTTCCGGCGGGCATCGCGCGCGGTCTGCGCGACGCGGTACGGGGACGGCCCGGCGGTCTCGGCCGCGCCGGGGCGATCGTGGCCGGGACGGCCCTGACGGCGGCGGGCTATCTGGTGGGCCGCTTCCGTACCCGCGGCGGGGACGTGGCGTTCTCGTCGGGCCCGATCGAACGGAGCGGGCCCGACGCGCGGGAGGAGCCGCGCGGCCGGTGGGAGGCTGCCGTATGACGACGGGAGGGAGGGGGCCGGCGCGGCGCGCGCCGGGCCCCTCCGGCCCCTCGGCCGCGCCGGGCACGGCGGCGGGCGGCGCCGCGGGCGCCGTACCGATCCTGATGTACCACGCCGTCGCGCACCGGCCCGCGCCCGCCACCCACGCGCTCTCCGTCTCGCCCGAGGCGTTCACGGCGCAGATGGCGCTGCTCGGCGCGCGCGGCTTCACCCCGGTCACCACGGCGCGGCTCGCCGAGGCCTGGCGCACCGGGAAGCCGCTGCCGCAGCGCCCCGTGCTGATCACGTTCGACGACGGCTACGCGGGCGTGCACCGGCACGCGCTCCCCGTGCTCGCTGAGCGCTCCTTCGCGGCGACGCTCTTCGTCTCGACGGCGTGGCTGCGCGGCGCGTACGACGAGGGCGGCGCCCTGGACACCATGCTCGACTGGGACCAGGTACGGGAACTGGCCGCCGCGGGAACGGAGATCGGCGGCCACAGCCACACCCATCCGCAGCTCGACCAGCTCGACGACGGCCGGCTGCGCTTCGAGACCGGGCGCTGCCGGGAGATCCTGGCCGGGGAGCTGGGCACGGCGCCCGTCTCCTTCGCCTATCCGTACGGTTACTCCAGCCGGCGGGTGCGCCACGCCGTCCGCGCGGCCGGGTTCAGCCAGGCGCTGGCCGTGGGCAACGCGGTGGCGCGCAGGGGCCAGGGCCCGTACGCGCTGCGACGGGTGACCGTACGGCGCGCCACCGGGATCGAGGAGTTCGGCCGGCTGGTCGAGGGCCGGGGGCTGGCCCGCGCCTTCGCCGGGGACCGGGCGCTGACCAAGGGATACGCGCTGGTGCGGCGCGCCCGCCGGGCCGCGGCCGTGACACGCGGGGCGGTGCCCGGCGGACGGTAGCGACGCGCCCGGCCGCCACCGGGCAAAACACCGTGCATCGGCCGTCCCCGTGCCGGATCATGGGCGACATGTCTGCCAAGCCTCAGGACGCCCTGCCGATCCGGCTCACCGTCGACGACAGCGATTCGCCCTCGGATGTGGTCGACGCGCTGTTCCTCGGCCGCTTCGCGACGGGCGAGCAGCCGTACTCCCACAGCTCCACCATCGACCGGGTCAAGCCGGGCGCGGGTCTGCTGCCGCCCGGCGCCACCGTGCTGCGCTCCGCCCGCGACGACGACCGGAGCGCGACCCTCGCCGAGGGCGACGGCTGGACGCTGCTGGTGTCCCGCTGGAACCGCGGCGCCGATGTGACGGTGACGGCCGTCTCCACCGAACTGGCGGAGAAGATCCACCAGCAGACCACGGACGGCGCGCGGGACGATCCGGAGCCTCAGCCGTCGAACGTGACGATGGGGTTCTGGTACGTCTCGCCGCGGCGCGGGCCGCACCGTACGACGCGGCAGATCTCCGCCGGTACGTGGGACGAGGTCAGGCCCAACTACACCGCGCCGGTGGCCGAGGCGATGGACCGGCTGATGAAGGTGACGCCGGACGACATCGCGGGCCGGCTGCTGCTGTTGCACGGTCCGCCGGGCACCGGAAAGACCTCCGCGCTGCGGACGCTGGCCCGTTCGTGGCGCGACTGGTGCCAGGTCGACTGCGTGCTGGACCCGGAGCGGCTCTTCAACGACGTCGGCTATCTGATGGACATCGCGATCGGCGAGGACGACGGCTCGGCCAAGGGCCGGTGGCGGCTGCTGCTCCTGGAGGACTGCGACGAGCTGATCCGCGGCGAGGCCAAGCACACGGCGGGCCAGGCGCTGTCACGGCTGCTCAATCTGACGGACGGTCTGCTCGGGCAGGGCAGGAACGTGCTGGTGGGGGTGACGACCAACGAGGATCTGGAGCGGCTGCATCCGGCGGTGGTCCGTCCCGGCCGCTGCCTGGCGAGGATCGAGGTCGGCTCGCTGACCCGCGCGGAGGCGGTCTCCTGGCTGGGCCGGGAGGACGGCGAGGGCGAGGCGGCGGTGGGCAGGGAGGGCGCGACCCTGGCGGAGCTGTACGCGCTGCGCCGGGGGACGGGTCCGGCGTCGGTCCCGGCGCAGCACGCGGGCGCGGAGGCGGGCCTGTACCTGTGAACCGGGGCGGGGGCCGGTCGTCCTTCGGGTCCCGGTAGCTCTTCGAGTCCCGGTAGCTCTTCGGGTTCCGGGCGCGGATCAGGTCCCGGTCGTCCTTCGGGTCCCGGGCGCGGTCACTTCGCGTAAACGGCCCGTACGGCTTCCTCCGCCGCGGCGAGTGCGGCGGCCCTGCCGAGCCCCAGGCGCCGGGCACGCTCCGCGTACGCGCGGGCGGCGGAGGCTGCCTCGCGGTCGGCGGCCTCACCGGCCGCGGCGACGAACGTACCGTTCCTGCCGCGGGTCTCGATGACCCCGTCCGTCTCCAGCGCGCGGTAGGCCTTGGCGACGGTATTGGCGGCCAGTCCCAGCTCCTCGGCGAGCCCTCGTACGGTGGGGAGCTTGTACCCGACCGGCAGCAGCCCTGAGCGGGCCTTCGCGGAGATCTGGGTACGCAGTTGCTCGTACGGAGCGGTCACGGAGGCCGGGTCGATCACGATCTTCAACGTCACGGAGCGATTCTCCCCCACGAGCCGCGGGCGCCGAGTGACACGCGGCAGAGCTGGCCGGAACGCGACGGGAAAAAGGAGAGGCGGACCGGTGGAACGCGCACGTAGGGTCACTCCCCATGACTGTGACTGTCCGTGATTTCCGCACCGAGGACGCCCCTGCCGTCGTCGAGCTGCGCCGTGCCTGTGTTCCGTTCCTCATCGTGACCGAGGAGGCCGTCCTCTTCGAGGTGGCGACCGCCAATCCGGCCAAGAAGTACCGCCTCCTGGTGGCCGAGGAGGACGGTGAGATGATCGGAGCGGCGCATGTGGGGATCGCGTACGACAGCGAGGAGCCGGGCCAGTCCTCCGTCACCCCGCAGGTCCGCCCCGGTCACCGGGGGCGCGGCGCGGGGTCGCTGATCCTCCGTACCGCCGAGGAGCATCTCGCGGCGCACGGCGCGACGAGCGTCTACTCCTGGGTGCTGGACGAGCCGTCCAGCCTCGCCTTCGCCGAGCGCCACGGGTACCGCCCGACGCGCCCGGCGCACTTCCAGCGTCTGGATCTGGCCGACGGTGTCCTGCCCGAGCCGCCGGCGGAGCTCCCCGCCGGGGTGGCGCTGCGTACGGCGGCGGAGTACGCGGCCGATCCGCGCCCGCTCTTCGAGGCGGACGCGGAGGTGACCTCCGACGAGCCGAGCGACATCAGCACCGGCCTGGACGACTACCAGGACTGGCTGAACCACACCTGGAACCACCCGTGTCTGGACCGCACGCTGACGACGGTGGTGGAGGTGGACGGCCAGGTCGCCGCGTTCACGGCGGCCCACACCGACGGCGCCACCCGCTATCTGACGGCCATGACGGGCACGCGCCGCGCGTTCCGGGGGCGCGGCCTGGCGAAACTCGCCAAGACGGACTCGCTCCTGCGCGCCCGCGCGGCCGGGTATCAGGAGGCGTTCACCGCGAACGACGCGGACAACGGCCCGATGCTGGCCGTCAACCGGTGGCTCGGCTACCAGATCTGCGCGTCCGAGGTACGTCACGTGCGCAACCTGGTCTGAGGCCCGTCCCCGCAGGTCGCGGGCAGGACGACGGAGCGGTCGGTCTCCGTGGTGTGGGCGATCGGGTCGTCGTCCTCGTGCCAGTGCAGAACGAAGCGCTCGCCCGCGCGGTAGGCGTCGAGACCCGCGCGGCCGTAGGCGACCAGGTCGTCGGGGAGGCCGGACAAGGGGTGCCAGGAAAGGCCCGAGCACTTGTCCGGCTCCCGGTTGTACGGCTCACCACCGGCGCCGTACGCCGCCTCGAAGAACCATCCGATCCGCGGCGCGCCACCCGGCCCGCGATGCTGCATGACCAGGGCGACGCGCAGATCCCCGGGGGCCAGTTCGACCCCGATCTCCTCGGCCGCCTCCCGGATCATGGCCGTACGGACGTCCTCGCCGGACTCCACATGCCCGGAGGGGCAGTTGAGCAGCCCATCGGCGTACCCCGTCCCGGCCCTGCGGGCGAGCAGCACCTCGTCCCCTCTGCGCAGGACGAGATGGACGTCGACCACTTCGCGGTGGCGGGCGGCCGGGGAGGGCGTCGTGATCAGCGCGTACCGCTCGTCGTCGACCGGGCGGCCCCAGAGCGCGGGGTCCGCCGAGAGCCGTTCGTACTGGACGCGTTCGGTGAGCGGGGCCAGGGCCGCGGTCAGCCGGGAGGCGGGCAGGCCGGTGCCGGACCAGACCCCCTCGACCAGGATCAGCCGGCCCCCGGGCCGCAGCAGCGCCGCCCAGTGGCGCAGCGTCCCCTCGGGATCGGGCAGCAGCCAGAGCACGTGACGGGCCAGCACCACGTCGAAGCGCTCCTCCCCCACCGGCGGCCGGGCCGCGTCACCGGTCAGGACCTCCGCGCCGGTGCCCGCCAGCTTCTCCCGGGCGAGAGCCGTCATCCGCGGGGAGAGATCGACGGCGGTCACCCGGTGTCCCCGCTCGGCGGCGAGCAGGGCGAGGCTGCCCGTACCGCACCCGAGATCGAGCACCCGGGACGGCGCGGCGGGCAGCCACTCCGCCATCCTGGTCGCCCAGGCGGCGCGCACGGTGGGGTCCAGGAGCCCGTGGTCGGGCTCCTGGTCGAAGGTGTCAGCGGCGGCGTCCCAGTCGGTGGTGGTCATGGTCCTTTTCCGGACTAAGGACCGATGGAAGGCTGGCATGCAGCGGCCCGACTAGGTTGAGCGCATGACAAGCCTCGATCACCCCCAGCTGTCCGGGCTGGGGCGGAACGCAACAGCCCCTCAAGACGTCCTGATACGCCTGGCCACACACAAGGCCGGCCGACACGGGATATCGCTGCGTCGCGGGCGGCTGGAGGACGCTGTAGTCGAGGCTCTGCTCACGCACGGCGACGACAACACCGCAGTGAGCCTTCACGGGGACCGGATTTCCCCGGAGATGCACCGAAGAATCGCCGAGCATCCCGATCCGGCGATCCGTGACGCTTACACAGGCTTTGTCCGCGACATGGTGGATCGCGAAGTGTCGATCGGGATCGATGGTCTGGAGGAAGCCTACGGCCAGCCTCGGACGGCACTCGTCAGCGCGCCGAGTCCGAGCCTGCGCGCCGCGGTGGCGCGAGCCTGGTACGACCGGCCTCTCGCCGTGCAAGTGGAACTACTCGCCGACCCGGATCCGCAGGTCCGTGCAGCCGCCACCGAGCGCAAGCAACCGGGTGTCCCGCCTGAGTGGAGGGAGCGTTGCCTTGCCGACGCTGCTGTGCGCGTCAACGTGGCGCGCTACGTCCCGCTCACGTCGGAGCAGTTTGCGCAGCTCATTCGGAGCGAGGAAGAGGAGGTCCATCAGGCTGTCGCCGGGAACCCTCATCTATCGGCAGAGATGGTTGCCCGGCTACTGGACATCGCCGACCCGCTCGTGCGGGTCGCGGCGGCGCAGAGTCGCCATGTAGACGCCGAAACCCGGGACCGACTGTATGCGCTCGTAGAAGCCGAACGCGCGGACGGAAGCATCGAGGCCGAGGTGGCTCTGAACTGGAACTTCGCCGAACCGGACTGGCTGCGCGAAGCGCCCCTCAACGAGCGGATGACCTACCTGGACTGCCAGTACACGACATTCCGGAGCGTACTGGCCTCCTGCCATGACCTACCCGAAGAGGCATGGCGTCGGCTGGACAACGACCCGGAACTCGCGGTCCGTCGTGCTGCCGCCCGCCGGCCGACCACACCACCGGAGGTCCTGGAAGGACTGGTACGCGCACACGGCGACGTATTCCACATCCGACCGCTACTCGTCGAACACCCCAACTTCCCCCGTCACATGCTGCGCACGTTCGTTGACGAACCAAGCCCGAACGTGCGCTACCTCGCCCTGCAAGACCCAGAACTACCTGTGCCAGACCTTCAGCAACTCGCCGCCGCTGCCGAGTCCTTCCTGCGCCGCGGGGTCGCCCGTCACCCCAACATCACGGACGCGTTGCTGGAGCATCTGCTCTCTGACCCAGACCCCCAGGTAGTCGACGATGCCGCTGCCAACCCCGCGCTGCGGCCGACCCAGATGTATCGGATGCTCACCGCTGCTGGCTTGTGACTCCACGAGAGGCTCAGGCCCGGGCCCCGTGTTCTCCTGGTTCTCGCGGAGGCGGCGGTGCAGCGTCGGTGAAGACGGGCATGCCGAGGTCGACCAGTTGGGGTCGGCCGTCGGCCGGGGCCCGACTGAGGCTGTTGAGCTTGGCGGTAGCGGCGTCGAGGCTGACCTGGAGCCCTTCGACTTCTCCGAGCCAGCCGTTGCCGCGGGCTTCGCGGATGCGTTCGCGGAGGTTCTGGATGATCTCGATGAGGCGGCCCCGTTGGCGGGGGTCGATCTGGAGGACAGGGCAGCGGATGCAGGCGTGTTCATGCTTGCACGGGGTGCCGTAGGGCCGTCCGCAGGTACCGAGGGAGACCTTGCGCAGCTCGAAGTGCTGCTGGAATTCGCGCCACTCCTGCTCGGTGGGCTCGCGGTACTCCTCCTGGGGCCGGTCGGCCCGGCGCCGGTCCAGGAAGCTGCGGTAGGTCCGCACCAGGTCGTCTTGGAAGACGGCGAGGTATGCCTGGGTGGTGGTCAGCGTCTTGTGCCCGAGGATGCGGGCGGCGATGTGGACGGGCAGGCCCCCTGTTACGGCTTCGGTGGCGAACATTCGGCGAAAGTCGTGCGGGGTGTAGCGCAGGGGCTCTCCGGCAGCGTCGCGTAGGCCGGTGGCCACGAGGGTGCGGTCGAGGAGACGTTTGATGCTGGTCTCGTTCAAGACCTGGGCCTGCCAGTAGGGCCGGCGCTGGAAGAGGTGGGGGAGCTGCGGGCCGGTGACGCGCTCGTGGTGGTCGTAACGGGCGACCAGTGGGATCTTGCCGTCGTTCGCATCGCGCAGGCGCTTGACGATGGTGGCCAGGACGCTGGCCAGCTCGGGGCTGACGAGCAGGAGCCGTTCCTCGTTGCTCTTGGACGGCACAATCTGGAGCAGTGGGACGATCTCGCTGGTGTCGGGGAGCTTGTAGGAGACCAGGGCGAGGTGGGTCAGCTCGGTCAGTTCTTCAGCACGGACGCCAGTGTGTCGGAGGGTCTCGATGGCTGCCCAGGCCCAGAAGGCGTCGTCTTCGACGATGCTCTGGTTGATCCGGCGTCCGGTGCTGTCGACCTCCTTGATGTAGACGTGCTGGGAGCCGTGATCCAGGCGGCTGGGGATCTGGTTGACCTTGGGCAGGATGCGCAGGTAGCGGGTGCCCTCGTGCTCGAAGACCTCTTCGAAGGGGGTGGCTCGGGCGGCTTCCAGCAGCGCGGCTGCCTCGCTGCGGACGCGCTCTGCGGTCTCCAGCAGGACCGGCAGATGGGGCAGGCGTTCACGGACGCGCTGGTGCATCCGGGAGTGGACCTGGGCGACGATCTTGTGGTTGCCCGCGCCGTCGCCGCGGGTGATCGGGCTGGGGACTGCCCACTGAGCCCAGAACGGGTCGTCGTGGGCCCATTCTTGGATGTCCAGGTAGAAGCCGCGGACACGCATCATCACGTCGATGCGGGAGCGGCGCTCACGCACCTGCCCGCTCTTGTCGGTGTAGGTCGTCAGCCGTTCTTTCCACCCGTCGACAACGTCCCGGGGCAGGCGCAGGGTGTCGATGCCGGGATGGTGGGCCTCGATGTCCGCCCAGAAGACACCCGTCAACTCGCTCACCAGCCCGCGGAAGGTCCCGTAGTCGACGCCCGGACGGCGCTCTTCGAGGTAGCGGACCAGCATGTTGCGGATGGGCGTGGACTGGAGGTTGTAGGCGTCGACCAGCTCCGCGGTGGGGCGCTGGCCGTGTCGCAGCGCGTCCTTGAGGGTGTCCTTGGAGTCGATGACGCCGATGCCGCGCAACAGGTCCCAGGCGGGGTGGGTGCCCACATAGGCTTCGCCGCGGTCCCGGCGGGCGACAGCACGCAGGTGGAAGATGTCTTCGCCGGTGAGTTCTTCCAGGTCACGTCCGGTGTGCAGGATGATCGCGGAGATCACCCGCAGGCCCTCGTCGATGTGCCGTGGCGTCATGCCGAGTTCGGCCCCGTACTCACGCATGCGGTCGAGTCGGCCAGCGGGGAACATCCGCTGGACGTCCTTGAGCAGCGTCAGAGCCTTGAAGCGGCGGAGGAAGCCGTGGCGGGGCAGCACGATCTTGCTGATCATCAGGCTGTTCAGACCCATGAGGATTTCGCTGCGCCGGGACTCTTCGCAGCGTGAGTCGCCCGCGGTCAGGGCGCCGACCCACTCCTTGCCTCGGTCGGCATCGGCGGCCAGCCAGCGTGCCTGCCAGCCCTCCCCGGGGTGGGTCAACAGCCAGTCGAGAATCTTCGCCGCTCCGGCGAGACGCCGAGTGCCGGGAGCAACCCCGCGGCTGTACGTTCGCTGCGGCCAGGCCGGCAGGGTGGGCAGCAGGGCGAGAACCTCGTCCCGGCAGAGCCGGTCGTGCGGGCCGATGCGATCCTCGTCAGCCTTCAGATCGTGCTCGACGAACAGCCGCCGCGGCGGCGTAGGGCCGGTCCCGGCTCGTCGAATCGAGTTGGCGCGGCGTGGTGCCTGGCGGGTCATGCCACACCCCCGCCGAAGAGAACGTCCAGATCGCCCGCGTCGTAGCCCACTGCGACGGGTGGGGCGGGTCGATTCGCTCGTTCCTTGAGCTCGGCCAGGTGCTCTTGAACACGTCGGATGACCTGGGAATCTTCTTCCACCAGGTAGACGTCGGCCGTCGTACTCAGGTGGGCGTGACCGAGGATGGTCTGCACGTCCCGCAGCGACAAGCTCTCGTCGCGAGCCATCCGCAGGGCGGCAGTGTGCCGCAGGTCGTGCATCGACCAGTTCGTGCCCAGCAGCGCGTTGACCCTGCGGAACACCGCGCGCAGAGCCTCGTAGTTCATGGGCTGGTAGGCCAGCCCCTCACCGTGGTCCCGGCGGCGAAGGGTCCACCACAGTGGGAGCTGGGGATCGGCCGGCGGTCCTTCGGCGAGGTAGAGGCGGGTCCAGACGAATGCCTCCGGGCTGGTCGGCAACCACTGCTCTGCCAAGGTGCCCTTGCGCACGACCCGCATGAGCTGGTCGCCCCAGTCGAGGTCGACTCCGCGAACACCCAGCAGCTCCGACGCGCGGGCGCCGTTGCTGACCGCCAGGGCCAGGATCGCCCGGTCGCGGTTCGAGCGAAGAGTCCCGAACAGCTCGTTCCACCGCTCGTCCGGCATCTGCCGGGGCCTTCGCCGGGGAACCTTCGGGTTGTAGCGCAGGCGCCCCTCACCCCGTCGGAAGGGCTCCAGCGGGTTGTGATGAGCATGCGGCCGACGCCGGTCGGACCGCGCCAGCGGTACCGGGTTGACCAGCGGACCGCCGCCCGACTCGATCCAGAAGTCGTAGAAACTGCGCAGTACCGCGTTGCTGTGCCGGATCGTCCGCGGCTTGTAGCGGTCGTCCAGGTACGTCTTCTTCGTGATCGGATTCGTAGTCCCCGCGGTCGACGCGGAGTGCGTACGCGCCGACCTGCGCGGCTTCGTCGCGGCCCTGAGCCACAGCACGAAGTCCCGCACCTCCGCCGAGGTCGCGCGGTTCCACTCGACCTCGACCACCCGCAGCCACCGCCACCAGCGCAGCAGGTCGTAGGCGTAGCTGCGCACGCTGCCGGTCCGGTTGTCCCGGGCGATGAAGTCGATCAGGAACCTGCGGACCGGCTGCACGACCTTCCCCTCCTCATCGAAAACCAGCCAGGGCACCACACCTGGGTCCGTAGCCACCCGCCCCCAGCGCGGGAGTTGGATGGCGCGGACGTCACGGGATTGCTCGTTCAACTCCGTTGCGCTCCTTCGTCGTCGGGATACGCAACGTCTACCGACTAGACCAAGCGAGGGATGCGGATCCGCCCGGCGAGTCCTTCCGTAGTCCGGTCAATGACTCGATGGTGACAGCCGCCACTGACAACGGGCCCGCCGTCGCCCTCCGGGGCCGCGACGCCGCGCAAGGGCCGCCCCACAGTGCGATCGGCTTCCGGATCTGCGCGTCCGGGAAACGTCATGTCCGCGAGCTGAGCTGACTTCCGGCGTCTCTCTCCCCCCGGTGTCCAGCTCAGCGGGAGCCCCGGCATGCTTCTCCGCGCGTGCCCGGCAGGACGGTGGACCGGTCGGTGTCCGGAGTGTGGGCGATCGGGTCGTCGTCCTCGTGCCGTCCAGAGCAGCATTCGGAGGGTCAGGATGGCAGGACGCGGTCGATGAGCTGCTGGACCACAGAACGGGCACGTTGCGCTACTCGCTGCACCAGCAGAGGCCATTGATCCACGTCCTGTTCACGGCCGGCGTTCAGACTGTGTTGGCGACCTTGCCCAGCACAGCGGCGTCGGCCGAGACATCGTGGCTGAGCCGCACGGCACGGTGCGGTAACGCTGCGAGACGCGACACCACCTCGGCGCGAGCGCTCGCCTTGCCGCCACCGTCCACGCCCTGCGCCAGCCCGAAGACGTCCGGATACCGGTCCTCCGTCGGGCCCGACATGAAGTCGCCGTCCCCCAGCGTGCGAGCGACGTCGATGATGTCGGGCGTCGAGTTGACGTCGACCTGAGGGAAGAGCACTCCAGCCGCCCGGCCGCCCGTGGCCAGAGGCACGTCAAACAGGTCCGGGAACTGGTCCGGAAACACCTGAACCTTCCGCTCCTTCCCCTTGCTGTCCCACAGCGGCGTGTGGTCCCGGGCAAGCAGTGCCTCCGTCACATCCGGGTGCTGAGTCGGATGGAACGTGCCCCCGGCCCGCAGGTGTTCGCGAGCGATGGCGTCCCAGCCCAGCGAGTGGAGGAGACCGAGGCCGAGCGCGGCGGCGGACGGCCAGGGCACGACCTCGACGTCCCGCTCGCCGGTCGGCCGGATCAGGACCCGGTCGTTGGCGAGTAGCTGCCAGCCGTGCGAGGCGAGCAACAGGGCCGTGGTCGTCTTCCCGGCCCCCTTGTCACCGAAGGTGAGAAGCGTCGCCCCGTCGTCCGGCCGCACGACCGCAGAGGAGTGGAGCACGGCCCAGCCGTCTCGCAGAAGCTGACCACGGATCGCCTCCCGCGCGAGGCGCGCGGCGGCCAGAGCAAGCGGTTGAGCCTCTGCGCCCACAAGGACGACGCGGCCGGTGGACGGGGTGCTGCGGTACGCGATGACCTCGTCCGGCGACATCGCGATGACGTCCTCGCCGTCGCGCGCCGCCAGCAGCGGGTACTTCGCGTACTCCACGGCCTCCGTGGGCCGGCCGTCACGGACGAGGCACGTGATCGCTTCGTAGCCGGCACGGTCGACACGTGCGGTCACCACGTCGTCGGCGGGTACGCCGGACGCGTCCACCGACGTGGCGTTCCACCATGGTCCGAAGTAGCGCAGGGCCCAGTTGGTCACCTCCGGCTGGTCGCTGAGTACCGTCACGGCCGCCGCAGCGGCCTCGAGTCGGGTAGCACTGATCACGGAATGATCCTCTCGGTGTGAGCAGGGAGATGGGCGTAGGCGTCACGGAGACTGCTGGCTGCGGAGTCCAGCCGAAGGCGTTCGGATCGAGTGAGTCGGGGCAGGCACGGCACGGCCTGACCGTCGGTGAAGCGCATCGGAATTCCGAGCCAGACGTCCCCGTACGGCACGGACAGCTCCTCGATACCGTCGACCAGGCCGAGGGCCTTGCGGAGGGTCGACAACACGGCGCCGGCGGGCCCGCAGCGGGTACGACCGATTCCCCTACGGATCAGTGCTGGTCGTTGTTGGAGTTCTCCCATGACCGCATGTATCGCGACCGGGACCGGGCGACTGGCGACGGTCGTCGTGGATACGCACACGACTGCGCAGTCACCGTGCTCGCCGATCACGTGGCCGCGCACGAGGTCCGGGGACACCTGAGCGTGCCGGGCCAGCAGGAGCCGGTACCGGGCCGAGTCCAGGTTCGACCCGATCCCGAAGACCCGGGCACAACCGGACACCTCGGCGAACCTTCGAGTCATCAGATCAACAGGGTTCGTCACGACGATGGCGAGGCCGCCGTACCCGCGCAGATCCCGTGCAAGGGCGCCGAGAGCAGTGGCATTCGCCACTGCGCCGCCGCGCCGGATGTCCCGCTCGGCGGTGTTCTTGAAGTCGGCACGGAGGGCGATCACCACCGCGTCACAACCGTGGAGGTCAGCGACTTCGCCGACCTCGACCTTCGTACGCGACCCGGCTGCGTGCGCAAGGTCCTGGAGGTCGGTGGTCAAGCCATGGACCTGGTCCGGCTGCCGGGACACCACAAGGAGTTGTCCCGGCACTGCGGCGGCTGCGAGGACGGCGGCGAGCGTCCGCCCGACGGCCCCCGCCCCGACGATCCCCACCATCGGACCGCTCACCGAGTGCCCCCGGCAGCGTGGTCCACCTCGGAGAAGACCGCGTCCAGGAGCCGATGACCGGTCATCGCCCCGACGAGGAGGGCACTCACCCGGTCCACGATGCCCGCCACCGTACGGGCGTGCGCGACGAGGGACTGTTGATGAGGAGCGAGCGGAAGGCCCCGAGGGGCGCTGAGGCACGTGCTCAGGATGCTCACGATGTCCATGAGCCACAGGATCATCACCTCGCGGACTCGCGCCGCTCGATCGCGTGCAGGCAGCGCCGCAGCATGACGGGCGAGCGTCGATGCGACTCCTTGCACGATCGCCCGAGCAGCGCGCCACTCGGAATTTCCGATAGCGAGAAGCACCGTCCGGCCCGTGAGCTTCGCGACATCCGGTTCCGGACCGGCAGCCCAGTGCACTGCCGGGTCAATGAAGCGGAGGCGCGGGCCATCAATGTAGACGTGCTCCGGTTTGAGGTCACCGAACACCGTGGTGTTACGGCGAAACGAGATCGCATCGGCCATCCGGTGCAGCCGCCACACCGCACTCCGGAGCAGCTCCACAACCTCTTGGCGCCCGTGCTCCGGGAGCCCGCAGTCCCGGCCCAGCTCCCGGAGGTAGGCGTTGGCGCTCAAGCCGTTGAACTTTCTGCGGAAGACGGCTGCGACGGACCGTTCGCCGATGGGTGCCGCTCCGCGCAGGCACTCCGCGCCGGCCGGTCCGTGCAGATCGCGGAGAGTGAGGAGAGTCGCGTCCAGAAGCTCGCCCGTCTCCCACGGACGAGCCCACACGGCGTCAGCCAGGGGCATTCCCTCCACCATCCGAGTGAGGAGTACGCCGTCACGCAGGCCGGCCGTCTCACACACGCGGGGGCGTTCGAGCCTGCGAAGTGCTTCCAAGTGGCGTGCCTCGCGCGCCGTCAGCAGATCGGTGCCGCGGACGTATGCTCGCTGTGTTTCCTGTACCTCCTCCCACGTCCCTCCGGCGCCCCGCAGGAGAGACACCAAGGACATGCCCAGCCAGCTGTACTTGGCCATCAGCTCGGCCCCGTCCACCGTGACCCGGCAGACGTACGACGTGACGCTCGGGCACTGCGGGCCGAGAACGATGTCCTTGTCCGGCCACAGGTCTTCAACCGCGCGGATGATGGTCCGCCGGGTCGCGGTGTGCAGCAGCGCCGCACTCACCGTCGTACCGCTCATAGTGGTCACCGACCGCCTCCTTGTGGGATCGCGCTTCCTTCGAGGGCTCGCCGCACTGACGAGATGGCGACGGCCGTCCCGTCCGTGCGCGGCGCGTGCTGGGGTCCTGGGCTATCTGCTCGTACCGCCGACGACGAGCGCGGCGAGCAGCGCTGCAAGACTCACCACGTAGAGGACCTGGCGGGTGGGCTCACTCACCGGGCTCGGCCTCCAGCAGGCCCAGCTCCGCCCATACGCGCTTCCCCCACGGCAGCGGCTCGACGCCCCACCGGCCGCCGCTCAGCGCCTCGACGATCTCCATACCTCGCCCGGTTTCCTCATCCGGTCCGGCAGGCCGGGGCTTGGGGTGCTCCCGCGACAGGTCCACGACCGCGACCTGGACCCGCTCATCGCTGAGCCGCGTCACGGTCACCCGGACGGAGTCCCGTCGTGCATGCGCGATCGCGTTGGTCACGAGTTCACTGATGACGACCTCGGCCGTATCCCGGACGCTGTTCATACCCCAGACGTCCAAGGCCAGGTGGAGGAGGCGCCGCGCGCCGTACGCGGATTCCGGGGCCCTCGGTAGGGTCTCGGTGTACGCGGGCAGCGTGCCCGTTCCGGTCTCGACCATGACGAGCGAACCAATCCTGATGGGCCTGGAGGGTCTTCTGCCGGCCGTCCCCGAGTGCGGCAGCACCGCATAAGGGGAAGGGGCAAAGGCGTGCGCCTCAACCATCGTGACGACCCTTCGAACTGGAGAAAACGTCTCGGCCGAGAGCGGTCAGGGCGGCGATGCGTGCCGGGGGACAGAGCAGGGCCGGGCCGTCGAGCGGCGACACCCACCACGGACCACCGTCGTCCGGGGGCGCGGTGAGCTCCGGCGCCGGGAGCAGGAGCAGAGCCCCTTGTCGGTGCGTCACCACGCCGGGCCGCGCGGATCCACAATCACAGTTCCGGGAAGGTTCAAGCAGGAAAGGGCCCGCAACCCGAAGTACCGGGCGACCCTGATTGCCTCCCAGCTCGGGGACACAACAGCATCCCTGGAGCGTGACGGCACGGACGGTGGCCCTGTCATCACCTGGGTTCTCATCTCGTCGGCGACTATGGCGAGAAGGAAGTTACGTCGCATTCGCGCCGACGCCCCGAACTGAGAGTTCGGGGGCACTCCTGGTTCGGGGTGTTTACGCGATGCCGAGGCGTTCGGCGAGGTTGGAAACCTGCCGCCGGTAGGTCGGGCGTACGCGCTGGAGGAGGCCCGTCACCATCTCGACGGCGAGGGGGCTTCGGGCCATGTCCTCACTGCTCAGCTTCTCCAGGTCCAGGAGGTGCACGAGAACAGCCGCGTCATCCCTCCGAAGGTCGTAGCAGCGCGCAAGGTCGAGGGTGAACGTGAACTGCCGCTCTCGGCTCGGGAGTCGGGAGATGTCGACCTCGTCTGCCAGGCGCAACCCCTCGGCGCTGTGACCAGCAAGCATTTCGATGCTGAGGGCGTGCAGGTGGATATTTGTCGGGCCGAATACGGTCCACATGGTGTTGGAGTCTCCGGCTCTCTCGCCGAGCGGAGTCGCCTCCTGGAGCAGGCGCTCGCGGGCGTCCCACCATTTCTTGCTCTGCGCTTCCGCGACGACGCGGACGAGTTCCAGTGCCCCTTGCATCGCAGCCTTGTCCGCACTGTCCGGGACGGCTTGGAGTGCGTCGACCGCGATGCGGGCGACCTCTTCCGCTTCTTGCGCGCCGCCGTCCTGGGACAGGAGACAGTGCCCCAGGTTCCAGTGTGCGGCTGCCAGTCGGATCGGGTCGTCCGCCTCCTCCGCGGCTCGGCGCGCCCGGTCCGCGGCCATGAGGGAGAGGTCGAGACGGCCGGACCGGCGACAGTAGGAGCGCAGGAGGCCGTACAAGTCAGCCGCCAAGCGGAGGATGTCACGTCGGGCTGTCACGTCGCTTGACGTGCGGTGCGCCCGGACAGAGTGCTCGACGTCCTCGATGAGGGCAGGAAGCATGGTCTCGATCTCGACGAAACGCTCCGCACTGGTCTGCCAGACCCGCCAGGCGGTCTCAACGCGCTCCCGTAATTCCGCCGGCCCTGCGGCGGGGGCTGAGCGTGTCGAGCCGTACCCCATGAGGGCCCGGGCGACATCCGGCGCAGTCGTGAGGGACGGTGGCGATTTCACGGGCGTCTCATCGGACAGGAGGGCCGCAACCGGGACGTCGAGCTCGGCAGCTATCCGCGCCAGCAACTTGGGCGAGGGGGTGCGCTTTCCGTTTTCGATCATCGAGAGGTACCGCTCGGAGATCGAGCACAGCCCCGCGACAGCCACCAGCGATCGGTTGCCGTGCTTCTTCCGGTAGTACCTGATCCGTGCCCCGATAGGCAGCTTCGGAGTTTCCGCCATCCGCTCTCCCGTGTTACGCCAGCGCAGGGCGGGACTCTCCGCATTGGGGACGTTCCGCACTATCGTGGGACTGATTGTGATGCAAAATTGGGGAGGAGCACCACGTATGCCTCATCTGGTCTTGTGGGACATCGACCACACGCTCATCGAGTCACGCGGCGTGGGGCGTGAACTGTCCGCTGCGGCTTTCGAGCAGGTGACCGGTCGGCCCATGCGGGACCAAGCGAAGATCGACGGCATCACGGAGGCCGTGATCTTCCGTGAGACCGCGATGATGCACGGCCTTACAACGAACCGCAGCGACTTCGAGCGGTTCGCGCAGGCTCTCACCGAGCAGCACGTGCAGCACGCCGCGGAGTTGAGGGAGCGTGGTTCCGCGCTCGCCGGTGCGGCAGCCGCACTTGACGCCCTCGCGGCGGCGAAGGTCCAACAGACCGTAGTGACGGGCAACGTCCGCGCGGTCGCAGAGATCAAGCTGAACGTCTTCGGCCTCGACACACACATCGACTGGGACGTCGGCGCGTACGGAGAGGACGCGGATCTCCGCCCCTCTCTCGTCAGCCTCGCTCTCGCCCGCTCATCCGCCACGGCGGCGGACGCGGTACTGATCGGCGACACCCCGGCGGACGTCCAGGGCGGGCGAGAGAACGGCGTCCGGACCATCGCCATCGCCACAGGCCGAAACTCCGCGGCCAGTCTGCGCGAGGCGGGCGCCGATGTCGTCCTGACCGACCTGACCGACATCGACCTCCTCCTCAGACTAGTCACGGACCGCATGCAGACATGAACTCCGTGCGATCGGCAACAGCACCCCGCACGCCGAGCTCGGCCACGTCCCCGAAGGGAGAACGCCCGCCCCGGAGTCGTAGGGGCGGGCGTTCCGTCGGACGGGCACTCCCGTCGGTGGGACACCCGCGACGGGAGTCACACCGCTACGTTACGACGCCGGCCTCCGGCGCGCCGCGATCAGCTTCCGTATCCCCGGCCAGGCCAGGAGCAGCACGATCACCGCGTACACCGTGACCGAGAACGGGGTGTTGACCAGGCCGGTCACGCTCCCGTCGCTGATCTGGAGCGCGCGCCGCAACTGTTGTTCGGCGGCCGGGCCCAGGATGACGCCGATGACGGCGGGCAGCACGGGCAGGCCGTAGCGCCGCATCCCGAAGCCGATCAGGCCGATGATCAGCAGGATGACCAGGTCGAGCGCCTCGCCGCCGACCGCGTACGCGCCGACCGCCGCGAAGAAGAGGATCCCCGCGTAGAGGTACGGGCGCGGGATGCGCAGCAGCTTGGCCCAGACCGGAGCGAGCGGGAGGTTGAGCGCGAGCAGCAGCACCATGCCGACGAAGAGGGAGGCGATCAGCCCCCAGACCAGGTCGGGTTCACGTTCGAAGAGCAGCGGTCCCGGCTGGATGCCGTACTGCTGGAAGGCGGCGAGCATCACCGCGGCGACGGCCGTCGTGGGCAGTCCGAGGGTGAGCATCGAGACCAGCGTGCCGGCCGCCGAGGCGGACGCGGCCGACTCGGGGCCCGCCACGCCTTCGATGGCGCCCTTGCCGAACTCGTCCTTGTGCCGGGAGAGCCGCTTCTCGGTGACGTAGGAGAGGAAGGTGGGGATCTCCGCGCCGCCGGCCGGGATCGCCCCGAACGGGAAGCCGATGAGCGGCCCGCGCAGCCACGGCCGCCAGGTGCGGCGGAGGTCCTTCTTCGCCAGCCAGGGGCGGCCGACCGGGATCGCCTCGCCCGAGGTGCGGCGCAGATGGGCGGCGACCCACAGGGCCTCGCCGATCGCGAAGAGGCCGACCGCGACGATCACCACGTCGATGCCGTCGGCGAGTTGGAGGGTTCCGAAGGTGAGCCGCTGCTGGCCGGTCATCTGGTCGAGCCCGACCAGTCCGAGGGTGAGGCCGATGAGGAGGGAGGCGAGGCCGCGGATCCGGGACGAGCCGAGGACGGACGTCACGGCGATGAAGGCGAGCACCATGATCGCGAAGTAGTCGGGGGCGCCGATGTCGACGGCGAGCGAGGCGACGGTCGGGGCGAGGACGACCAGCAGGATCGTGCCGATCATGCCGCCCGCGAAGTGCCCGCCGGCCGCCGCGGCGAGCGCCTGGGCGCCCCGGCCCGCCTTGGCCATCGGGTTGCCCTCGATCGCCGCCACGACGGCGGCGCTCTCCCCCGGGGTGTTGAGCAGGATGGAGGTGGTGGAGCCGCCGAACATGGCGCCGTAGTAGATGCCGGCGAACATGATGAACGCGCCGGTCGGTTCGAGTCCGTACGTCACCGGGAGCAGCAGCGCGACCGCCATGGCGGGGCCGATGCCGGGCAGGACGCCGATCGCGGTGCCGAGCAGCACGCCGATCGCGGCCCAGAGCAGGTTCATCGGCGTGAGCGCGGTACCGAAGCCGTCGATGAGGGAGTTGAGGGAGTCCATCGGTTACAGCACCCCCATCAGCGGGCCACCGGGGAGGGGGACACCGAGCAGGTTGTTGAAGACGAAGTAGGTGAGGAGGGAGAGCCCCGCGGCGATCAGCGGGTCGCGGTCGTAGTGGCGGCTGCCCAGCGCGTACGCCGAGCCCCAGAAGAGCAGGGCGCCGGAGATGGGGAAGCCGAGCGGGCCGATGAGGACGGCGTTGGCGAGGAAGACCCCGGCGAGCAGCAGGACGGTGCGCCAGTCGCTGGGCTCGGCGAGGTCGATGTCCTCGCCGCCCTCGGCCTCGCCCCGGCCGCCGCGCAGCACATCGAGGGTGAGGAGTACGGCGACCACGAGCAGCCCGGTGCCCACGACGACGGGGACGGTCTTCGGGCCGACGGGGCCGCGCTGGGTGAGGTCGACGGTCATGGTGAGGGCGTCGGTGAGGACGAGGACGCCGAGGGCGAGCAGCAGCAGGCCGACGCCGAGCTCGGAGTGTTCGCGCAGCCAGGAGCGGGCGTCGCGGGGGCCTGCCGTGGCCGCGACGGCGCCAGGCGTGTTCGGAGTGCCCGGGGCGTCAGGGGCGTTCGGCGTGTCCGGGGTGTCGGTGGGCGGTGTCACAGTCCCAGCTCCTTGAGAACGGAGTCGACGCGCCGGTCTTCCTTCGCGAGGAAGTCACCGAACTCGTCGCCGGTGAGGAAGGCGTCGGCCCAGCCGTTCTTCTTGAGCGACTCCCGCCACTGGGGCGAGTCGTGCAGCTTCTCGAAGAAGGCCAGCAGCTTGTCGCGTTCGGCGCCGGAGAGGCCGGGCGGTGCGACGATGCCGCGCCAGTTGGTGAAGTCGGTGTCGAGACCGGCCTCGCGCAGGGTGGGGGCGTCCAGGCCCGGCAGCCGCTCGGGTCCGGTGACGGCGAGGAGCCGCAGCTCCCCGGACTCGATCTGGTCGAGGTACTCGCCGACGCCGGAGACGCCGAAGGCGACCTTGTTGCCGAGGATGGAGGCGAGGAGTTCGCCGCCGCCGTCGAACGGTACGTAGTTGACGGTCTTCGGCGCGATACCGGCGGCCTTCGCCATCAGCATCGGGGCGAGATGGTCGGGCCCGCCGGGCGAGGAGCCGCCGCCGACCGGGACCTTGGCGGGGTTGGCCTTCCAGGCCGTGACCAGGTCGTCCATCGTCCGGTACGGGGAGTCCTTGCCGACGACGACGATGTCCGACTCCTCGGTGATCCGGGCGATCGGAGTGGTGTCGGCGAGGGTCTTGGGCGACTTGTTGGTGTGGACGGCGCCGACCACCCCGAGGCCCATGGACATCGCGAGCTTGCCGTTGCCGTGCTCACCGACGAGCCGGGTGAGCCCTACGGTGCCACCCGCGCCGGGCAGGTTGAAGACCTCGATGTTGTGGGTGAGTTCGGCGTCCTCGGCGTTCTTGGCCATGGTGCGGGCCGTGATGTCGTAGCCGCCGCCGGGGGTGTTGGGGACCATGAAACGCAGGCCGGGTATCTGCGTGCCGGTGTCGGTGCCACTGCCCGAGGTGAGCAGCGGCGGCCCCACCAGCACCAGCAGTGCCGACCCGAGCAGGGCCAGAGGGGTGCGCAATCGCACGTGTGCCGCCCTTCGGAAGGTGGTGTGAAGTGGGCCACATGTTGCCTGCGCGTTAACAAGCTGTCTCTCTTCCGGAATCAACGGACGTTGTGGTCGTTGTGGTCGCGGCTTAGGGTCTGTTCCGGGTTTCCCCGTGGGAGAAGGAGCGGTGTCTGGTGCGTGCGATCGCAAGGCGCTGGAGCGTCCTCGTAGCGGAGCTACGTGGGCGTTTCGGCAACGCCGCGAGCGCGCGTGCCAGGCTTCGCGACGCCGCGGGGAAACCCGGAGCAGGCCCTGGCGTGTGCGCGTGATGAAAGTGCTGGTGGTGGACGACGACTTCATGGTCGCCAAGCTGCACAGCCGCTATGTGTCCGCGATGGACGGCTTTACGGTCGTCGGTGTGGCGCACAGCGGCGCCGAGGCGCTGCGCGCGGCCGAACGGCTCCGGCCCGACCTGGTGCTGCTCGACATCTACCTGCCCGACATGGACGGGATCGCGGTCCTGCGGGAGCTGCGGGCGGCGGAGGAGCGGGACGGCCGGGCCGGCACGGTCGACGCCCTGTTCATCACGGCGGCACGGGACGCGGAGCTGATCCGCGCGGCGCTGCGGGCGGGCGCGCTGCACTATCTGATCAAGCCGTTCCACCGGACGGCGCTCCAGGAGCAGCTTCAGCACGTGGCGTCGCTGCGGAGCCGGCTGGCCGGTCTGGGCGAGGCGCGCCAGGAGGACGTCGACCACATCTTCGGCGCCCGCCCGCCGGGCAGCCGTGGCCTCCCGAAGGGCCTGGCCCCGCACACGGCGGAGCTGGTGGAACGCGTCCTGCGGGAGAACACCGAGGGGCTCTCCGCCACCGAGTGCGCGGCGGCGGGAGCCCTCTCCCGGGTGAGCGCCCGCCGCTACCTGGAGTACTTCGCGACGACGGGCCGCGCTGAGATCTCCCTGCGCTACGGCGGTACGGGCCGCCCGGAGCGCCGCTACCGCTGGACGGGGTGAGGGGTCACCGGCACGAACGGGTCACCGTGCGGGCCCGCTCAGCGGTAGCCGCTCGCGTCGGCGGGCTTGTCGGCGTCCTGTACCTCGACGAGGTAGCGGAAGGCGTCCGGCCGGCTGCCGTCGACGTCCGTGAAGCCGTAGACCTCCGCGAGCCCGCCGCTCGACAGCGACTGCCCGTTCCACCGGTTCACCGCGGGGTCGGCGGCCAGGGCGGTCACGGCCCGTCCGACGTAGCGCGGGGTCTCGGAGATGCAGAAGTGCGGCACCTGCTCCAGTGCGTCGCGCCATGATCCCTCGGTCACGCCGAACTGCTCCAGCATGATCTCCGACCGCATCCACCCGGGCGTCAGGGCCACCGCCGTACCGCCGCGTGATCCCAGTTCGTGGCCCAGCGCGAAGGCCATCCGCAGGACGGCGGCCTTGGCGACGTCGTAGAAGAACGAGTTCCGGTAGGTGTCGCGGTTGTACTCCGCGGTGCCGTCGGTCATCTCGACCACCAGGCCGCCTTCGTTCCGCAGGAGGAGGGGAAGGGCGTGGTGGCTGGTGATCGCGTGGGTCTCCACCGCGAGCCGGAGCAGCCGCAGCCCGTTGTCGAGGTCGTGCTCCCATACGGGGACGTCCCACTCGAAGAGGTTCTCGCCGCCCCAGATGTCGTTGACGAGGAGGTCGAGCCGGCCCTGTTCGGACGCGATGCGGTCCACCAGGGCGCGGACCTGGGAAGGGACCAGGTGGTCGGTCGGGACGGCGATGCCGTGGCCGCCCGCCTCGGTCACGAGGTCGGCGGTGTCCTCGATGGTCTCGGGGCGGTCGTAATCCGAGCGCTGCTTGCGGGTGCTGCGGCCGGTCACGTAGACCGTGGCGCCTGCCGCGCCGAGTTCCACCGCGATGCCCCGGCCCGCTCCCCGGGTCGCTCCCGCGACGAGCGCGACCTTGCCGTCCAGCCTTGCTGACATGTGTGTCTGTCCTTCCGTGTCCACGTACCACTGTCGTGCCGGCGCCTGAAGTGGCGGCGCCAGCACGATGATGGCGTGAATACCCGACATCTTCTGTCAGGTATTCACGCGGACCCGCGGGTCGGGATGCCGGCGGTCAGCGCACCACCCTTGCCGGGATCAGCCGCTGTGCGCGCAGCTCCCCGAGGACGAGGGAGGCGAACTCCGTCGCTCCCCTGACCGAGGTGTGCGTGTTGTCGCGTTTCTCGTCGTAGAGGAAGAGCGCCTTGGACGCCTCGGGGCCCAGCTCCTCCACCCGGTGTTTGGTGAGCGCCGTGAGGTCGACGAGGGGGATGTTCCGGTCCCTGGCGAGGGCGCGCATCTCGGCCGGGAGGTCGACGCCCAGGCCGTTCACGTTCAGGGCCGTGCCGTTGTCGAGCGTCCCGTCGGCGTTGAACCAGCGGCGGACGATCGGGGTGACCAGGACGGGCCGGCCGCCCCTGGCCCTGACCCGGTCCGTCAGCTCCGTGAGGTTGGCGCGGTAGACGTCGGCGGGCGTCTGCTTGTCGTTGTGGGCGAGCTGGACGAGGACCAGGTCGCCGCGGCCCACCCGGGACTCGACGGCGGGGAAGAGCGCGGGCGTGTCCAGGAAGGACTGCGAACCCTCCCCCGAATCCGAGTAGTTGGCGACCGAGATGCCGCTGCGGAGGTACTGCGGGAGCTGCTGGCCCCATCCCGTGTACGGTTCGCCCGCCTGGTCGCAGACCGTCGAGTCACCGGCCAGGAAGAGCTGGGGCGTACGGGGCGCCGGGGTGACCCGGAGCCCCGCCAGGAGGGGCGCCGCGCCGTCGAAGCGCAGGTCGAGCCCGGGGGTGCCGCTCGGGCCCGTGGGTTCGCCCTCGGGTTCGCGTACGTCCACGGTGAAGCCGCGCCGTACGGTCCGGCCCGCCGCGGTCGCCGTTTCGTCCAGCATCGTCCGGCGGGTCTCCGCCGAGACGCCGGTTGAGCCCGCCGTGGCGCCGCCGAGCAGGGCCGACACCTCGTACGTACCCGGTGGCACGTCGATGTGGCAGACCACCGGGGAGGTGCCCGCGCACCCGGCGGGCAGGCGCGGTGGGCGGGCCTGGGCGGGGGACGACAGGGCCGTCGCCGCCGTGAGGGCGGCCAGCACCAGCGCGCCGGTGTGCCGGGCGAGGGTGCCGCGTCTCCTCGCTCGTGCGCGTTCCTGTTCCTCTTCCATGGGGTCCCCTCCCCTACTTCTTCGGGATGCTGTCGCCCACCAGTGCCAGGTTCTGGATCGCCGCCAGCCCGAACAGCGCCGTCTCGTTGCTGTTGACCCGCAGGTTCTCCCAGCCCGGTTCGAGCACGTCCGGGCCCTCGATGCGCTTCTTGTCCCAGACCATCGCCGAGGTGTACGCGTCGCTGTCGTAGAACTTCTGCCAGGCGCGCGCCGCCAGCTTCTCGTCGCCCAACTGGGCCGCCGCGTAGGCGTCCTGGCGCGAGTGGCCCTGGAAGAGGAGCAGGCTGCCGAAGTCGGAGCCGTACCGTTCGCGCTGTTCGGCCTTGGTCGCGTTGAAGTAGCGGCAGTAGTCCAGCCAGGCGTCCTTGAACGCCGGCAGGTCGATGAGGCCGATCAGCTCCGCGCACATCTCGACGAGGCCGAACATCGAGGAGAGGTGGGAGACGCTGACCACGGGTGTGCCGGGGACCGCGAACTTCCCGGTGTCCAGGTCGTAGAGCCCCGAGCCCTGGACGAAGCCGTTGGGCTGCGCGGCGATCGTCTCCATGGTGGAGCGCAGCCGCGCCTCGGCCTTGGCCGCCTGCGGGCCCCGGCGTTCCCACTCCGTGAGCCAGCCCGCCGCGAGCCCGCTCCAGTCGGTGCCGAAGCCGATCGACAGGGCGTTGCGGTCGGGCTCGTACGGCTCGGTGCGGATCTTGCGGATGGGGTCGAGGACGAGGAAGGTCTCGTCGGAGTCGACCTGCGCGCGCATCAGGTCGCCGACCCGTTCGTCCGCCGTGAGGAAGTAGTACGGGCGGCGGTAGACGGCGGTGGAGATGCGCTGCTGCTTGGCGCTGTCCGCGTAGTGCTGGACGCCGTGGCGCGTGCCCAGTCCCGCCCACTGGCCGAGGTGGTAGACGTCGACCTCGCCGGTGTGCCGGGTCAGCGCCTCGGCGAAGCGGAAGATGTCGGAGCGGCCCGAGCGGAGATAGGCGTACCAGAGCCAGAGGTCGGGCGAGAGTTCGGAGTTGTCCCAGGCGTAGCCGCCGACGTCGTACCGCCACTGGTGGCGGTTCTCGTCGTAGCTGTGCATGAAGTCGCCGTAGTCCCAGAAGCCGTACCAGCGGCGCTGCTCGACCTGCTCCTGGTAGTAGGTGAAGAGGAAGTCGAGCTGGTCCTCGATCTTCGCCTTCGCGGGTTCCGAGCGGTCGACGGGGGCGAACAGTCCGCCGAACACCCCTGCCCTGCTGAGGTCTTCGGCGCTCGCGGCGAGCTGCGGCGGGGTGCGTACGGCCTGCGACTGGGCGACGAGTTCGGCGGCGGTGGGGGTGGCCGCGTTGGCCCAGAACATCAGCTCGCTGGTGCGGGCGATGCCGTACGGGGTGCCGAAGCCCGGCTCGTAGTCCTCGTACGTGATGTTGAGGCCCTCGATCTGTTCGGGATAGGTGTCCTGGCCCATCCCGTCGTGGTAGAAGCGCAGGTCCATGGGGCGGGCCTCGGGCGACCAGAGCCAGAGGGTGACCTCGGCCTCGTCGCCCGCCGCGCCCCGGATGTCGAGCTGCGCGGGGTGCTTCTGCCAGAAGTCGCGGAGCCCGAAGGAGAGTCCGCCGCTCGCCCCGCCGACGTAACCGAAGCCGGAGGCCCGGCCGCCGCCGCCCGCCGTGATCCAGCCGTGGCCCGGTTTGGTGCGCTTGCGCAGGGTGAAGCCGTCGGCGGAGAGCTGGGAGAGGGTGTAGTCGCCCCAGGTGGGGATGTACTGCAGGCGGGTGGTGACCCGCTGGTCCCAGGTGGCCGGGTCGGGCAGCTTCTCGCCCTTGACCTGCGCGGCTCTGACGGCGGCGCCCGGGTCGCGGCGCAGTCCCGTGATGCCCTGGACGGCCTCGGTGAGGAAGCCCTTGCCCTCGCCGGCGACACGGATGTGGCGGTCGTACGCGGCGTCGCGCATCGGTACGGAGAAGCGGACGCCGAGGCCGCGGATGAAGTCGCCCTTCGTACGGCCCGCGGTCTGCTCGCCGTCGTAGGTGATGGTGTGGACCATACGGAAGGAGTCGGCGTTGGCGTAGAAGTAGAGCCGGACGCTGAAGGGCAGCCAACCGCGGCTCCCCCGGCGGTGTTTGCCGTCGATGCGGACCACCGCCCTGACGGGGCCGTCCTGTTCCACCTCGGCGGCGCCGATCTCGCCGTCGAACCGCTCCCACTTGGCGCTGCCCGCGTCGTCGAGGTCCAGATTGCCCAGTTCGCCCTGGCGCAGCAGGACCAGGCGGCCGTCGGTGGCGATCCTCGTGGTGCCCCGGGTCAGGGACTCGACGAGCTGGTCGCCGTCCCTGCGGATGACGGCCTTGACGACACCGGTGTCGACGGTGATCTTCCGCCGGGTCTCGGTGACGGTGACCTTCTTCGCGGGGGCGGCGGGCCGGCCCGCGGCGAGGGTGAAGCGCTCGGCGGCGGCGACCACGCCGGGGTCCGTGGACTCGATGCCGACGGCGTGGGCGGTCCACTTGAGGGAGCCGTCGGGCCAGTAGGCGGTGGGCCAGGTCTGTACGGGGACGGCCTCGCCGTCCCCGGTGGCGAGGGCGAACGCCGTGCCGGCCGGGTGGGCGCCGCGGGGCCACGGCACACCGAAGGTGGATCCTGGCGCGGCCCCGGGGCCCTCGTCCTCCAGCCAGCGGACCGTGACGGGGGCGTCGGCCGCCGCGGCGGAGGCCTCCGCGGCCTGGGCCTGGCTCCCGCCGAGCGCCCAACTGAACTGCGTGGCCGCGCCCGCGACGGTGGCGGCCTTGAGCAGGGACCTGCGAGGGATCGGTGACATCGGCAATCCTTCCTCGGCATTTGCATGCACATGACATATGCGGAGACGCGCGCCCCGCGCCGACCGGGGCGCGGGGCGCGGTTGCGGTTTGCGGTCGCGGTTTGCGGTCGCGGGTTCGGTTGCGGCAGGGAGGTCAGCCGGTACGGTGGCGGCGCTCCACGGCCAGCGCCGCGGCCGTCACCACGCCGAGTGCGGGCGCCGCCAGCGGGGTGGCGAACCACGCCGAGACCGGTACGACGGCGAGGCCGCAGATCAGCAGCAGCGACCCGGCGGGGTCCGCGACCGTACGGCGGGCCGCCGCGCGCAGCAGGACCCGCCACGACGCTCCGGGCCGCCATGACGCGGCGGCCCGCAGTCCGGCGACGCACACGCCGAGGAAGGCGAGCACCCCGACCGTGCCGGCGAAGGCGCCGCCGGGCAGCCCGGCCCGTACCACGGTGAGATCGGCCCAGAGCAGCCAGAGGGCCGCCCAGCCGACCGCCCCGACGAGCCAGCCGCGCCGGGCGGCGGAGCGCAGGTCCGCCAGGAACTCCCGCCGGGTGGCGGCCTCGTGGTCCAGCACCCGGCGCAGGTGGGAGGCGCCGGCGGCGAACGCCGCGGGGAAGGTGAGCAGGGGCAGCGAGGCCAGCGCGATCCACACGCCGGTGAGCAGGGCCTCGGCGAACACGGCGAACGCCCGCAGGAAGCGGGAGTCCTGGCGGGCCGTACGGCGCCGCTCGGCCCGGGCCTCGGAGAGGTGGACGGTCTGGCTCATCGCAGCGGCTCAGCCCTTCAGTCCGGAGGTCGCCATGCCGTCGATCAGGTAGCGCTGGAACGCCAGGAAGAAGAGCAGCACGGGGAGCAGGGCGATGAGCGACATCGCGATCATGCCGCCGTAGTTGGCGACCCCGTCCTGGTCGACGAACATCTTCAGTCCGAGGGAAACGGTGTACTTCTCGGGCTCGTTGAGATAGATCAGCGGGCCCATGAAGTCGTTCCACGCGTTGATGAAGGTGAAGATCGCGCTGGTGATCAGGGCGGGCCGGCAGAGCGGCAGCACGATCGACCAGTAGATCCGCGCGTGTCCGCAGCCGTCCAGCCGCGCCGCCTCGTCCAGCTCCTTCGGCAGGTTCCGCATGAACTGCATCATCAGGAAGACGAAGAAGGCGTCCGTGGCCAGATACTTGCCCAGCAGCAACGGCGTGTAGGTGTTGATGAGTTCGAGCTTCTGGAAGAGCACGTACTGCGGGATCAGCAGTACGTGGTACGGCAGCAGCAGCGTCCCGATCATGAGCGCGAAGAGCAGGTTGCGCCCCGCGAACCGGATCCGGGCGAAGGCATAGGCCGCCAGTGAGCACGAGATCAGCACCCCGGCGACGGAACCCAGGGCGAGGACCGTCGAGTTGACGAAGAAGGTGGTGATCGGGATGTCCGCGATACCGTCGGCGAGGCGCGTGTAGTTCTCGGTGATGGGGGCCACCGGGAAGAGGTCCAGGCTGCCCACGATCTGGTCGTTCGGCTTGAACGAGCCGCCGATCACCCAGAACACCGGGTAGAGGACGATCGCGAGGACGGCCAGCGAGCCGAGGTGCCAGGCCAGCGAGCCGGCGCTCCGGCGACGGAAGGCCGCCCGTACGGCCTCGGCCGGGTCCGGACCCGGCCCGGGCGATCCGGGCGGTACGGCCGGGCCGGGCGCCGGGCGCGGGGACGACTGCGTACGCGGTGTGCTCATCGGCTCGCCTCCTCGTAGTGCACCCAGCGTTTCTGGGACCAGAACAGCACCGCGGTCACCAGTCCGACCGCGAGCAGCAGCATCCAGGCCATGGCCGAGGCCATCCCCATCCGGCTGTTCTCGAAGCCCTGGATGTAGAGGTAACAGGTGTAGACGAGCGTGCCGTCGGCCGGGCCGCAGGTGCCGCCCGCGCCACCGAGGATGTAGGCGGAGCCGAAGATCTGGAACGAGTGGATGGTCTCCAGCAGGACGTTGAAGAAGAGCACCGGCGAGATCATCGGCAGGGTGATGTTCCAGAACCGGCGCAGCGGTCCCGCGCCGTCGACCTCCGCGGCCTCGTAGAGCGAGACCGGCACCTGCTTCAGCCCGGCGAGGAAGATCACCATGGGCGCGCCGAACTGCCAGACGGTGAGCGCCACCAGGCTGTACACGATCATGTCCGGGTCGCCGACCCAGCCGCCCGCCGGAAGGCCGAAGAGCCGCTGCGCCCGGTCGACCACGGCGTCGTCCGAGAAGATCGCCTTCCAGACGATGGCGATGGAGACGCTCGCCCCGATCAGGGACGGGGCGTAGAACGCGGCGCGGTAGAAGGCCTGTCCGCGGCGTTTCTGGCTGAGGAGCAGCGCGACGCCGAGGGCCGCCGCCAGTTTGAGCGGGGTGCCGACGACCACGTACCACAGCGTCAGGGAGACCGAGTGGCGCCAGCGGGCGTCCCCGAACATCTCGGTGAAGTTGTCGAACCCGATCCACTTCGGGGCGTCGAAGAGGTTGTAGTCGGTGAAGGCGAAGTAGAGCGAGGCGATCATCGGCCCCGCCGTGAGGATCAGGAAGCCCGCGATCCAGGGGGACATGAAGAGCAGGCCGGCCAGGTTCTCCCGGCGGCCCCGCCGTCGGGCGGCGGGGGGTCCGGGGCTGTCCTGGCCGGCCCATGTGGCCGCGCGGTCCCGGGCTCCGGGCTCCGCCGCGGTGGGCACCCCGCTCACCACCGTGGGTCCCATCAGGAGCCGAGCGCCGTGTTCGACTCGGTGAAGAACTGCTTCACCGCGTCGTCCACCGGCCGCTTGCCCAGGGCGAGTTCCTCGGCGATCCGCAGGAAGGCCGACTCGGCGACGTCCGCGCCCGCCGGGTGCGGGGTGATCGGCTCCAGCACGCCGGTGTCGACGAGCTGCTGCTCGTACGCGGCGATCCGCTGGTTCACCTCGTCGGTGGGCTTGAACGCCTCGTACTGGGCGGTGGTCGTGGGCACACCGCGGTCGTAGCCCATGATCTTCGCGACCTCGGGGTCGTGCACCATGAAGTTGATGAACTGGGCGACTTCCTTGGGGTGCTTGGTCCGCCGGGACCCGCTCAGCATCAGCGAGCCGAGGTACTGGCCCGTCTTCTTGCCGTCGGTCGTGGGGATCGGGGCGAGACCGTAGTCGCTCTTGCCCTCGGCGGTGTAGCGGACGGTGAAGTTGTCCCAGGTGAACTCCCCGGCGGCCAGTTGGGCGGCCACCGCGGACTTGGGCTTGATCTGCGCGATCTTCTTCGGGTCCGTGTAGACGCCCGACTTCACCCCGTCGTACGCCTTGGTCCACCACTGGGTGAGGTCGGCCTCGGTGAACCCGAGCCCGTCCTCGGTGAAGAACGCCTTGCCGTGCTGGCGGAGGTAGAGGTCGTAGAGGTACATGACGCCGTACATCCCGCTGTCGCCCGCCATGCCCTGGGTGTCGCGGATCTTGCGCATCGCGGCGTCGAAGTCGTCCCAGGTCCAGCCGGGCTTGGGGGCGATGCCCGCCTTCTCGTACACCTTCTCGTCGATGACCAGCGCCATGGAGTTGCTGCCGACCGGCACCCCGAGGAGCTTGCCGTCCACCTCGCCGAAGGTGTCGAGACCGGCCCGGAAGCCGTCCATGCTGAGGTTGCCCGCGCTCACCTGCTGCTTCAGGTCGAGCAGGACGTTCTTCTGGTCGTACTTGCGCAGGAAGCCGACGGCGTTCTGGAAGACGTCGGGCGGATTGCCGCCGGAGGCCTGGGTGTTGAACTTCTTCCAGAAGTCCAGGTAGGGCTGGAAGTCCGTCTTGACCTTGATCTTCGGGTACTTCTCCTCGAAGAGGGCGATCGTCCGGTTGATCCGCTTCGCGCGGTCCTCGGAGCCCCACCACGCGTACCGGATGGTGACGTTCCCGCCGCTCGATCCACTTCCGGAACCGCAGCCGGCCGCTGTGAGGCCGAGTGCGGCCAGTGAGCCGCCCGCGATTTTGAGCAGGCCGCGTCTGTCGACGCTCCCCGACGTAGGCATAGCTCGCCCCTCACTCCGAAAAATTGAATCGTTTTAGGTAAGCGCTTGCCGCTAGAAATTAAGGACCTGGAAGCCGCACGTCAATGGTTCGGACGATATCCGTCAAAGCGCTTACTACTTCCGTCGGAAGCATTGACGAAACATGAACGCGGACTTAGCTTCATCGCGTCGTACTTCGTACGTCATATATGAGACGCGAGATCTGAGAGCGCCCATGGCCTTCGCCCCGAGTCCGATCCCCTCCCGAACCCAGTACGTCCAGGAGGCGGTCAAGCACGCCATCCTGACCGGCGGGCTCAGTCCAGGTCAGCCCCTGGTCGAGACCGAGCTGGCCGCGCGGTTCGGGGTGTCGAAGACACCGGTGCGCGAAGCCCTCAAGACCCTGGCCGGCACCGGCCTGGTCGTCATGAGCCAGTACAAGGGCGCCACCGTCCGTACGGTCGATGCCGCGATGGCCCACGAGGTCTACGACGTACGGCTGCTGCTGGAACCGGCGGCGCTCCGGCGCTCCCTGGGCCGCGGCGCCTCGCTGGAGCCCGCCAGGGAAGCCCTCCTGCGCGCGGACCAGGCGGCCGACCGGGCCGAACGCTCCCTGGCCAACCGGGAGTTCCACCGGTCGCTCTATCTGCCCTGCGGCAATCCGCTGCTGGCCAGGATGCTCGACGATGTGCGCGACCAGGCGGCCCTCGTCTCCACGGTGGCCTGGGCCACCGTCCCGTCCTGGGAACGGGAGGCGGGCGAGCACCGCGAGATCCTGCGGCTCGCCCTCGCCGGTGACATCGACGGCGCGTCCGGCGCCCTCCACGACCACATCGCCTCGTTCCTGCACCGGGCGTTCCCCGAAGGAGAGACCACGCATGAAGAGCCCTGATCTCACATCGTCGCGGGACGCGCTCGCCGATGTCGTGGCGATCCCCGTGACACCGTTCACCGCCGACGACACCATCGACACCGCGGCACACCGCGCCCTGCTCCGCCGGCTGCTCGACGGCGGTGTCCGCACCCTCACCCCGAACGGCAACACCGGCGAGTACTACGCGCTCAGCCCCGACGAGCGGCGCGCCGTCACGGAGCTGACCGTCGAGGAGGCCGCGGGCGAGGCCGCGATCCTCGTCGGTATCGGCCTCGATGTGCCGACCGCCGTGGCCGCCGCCGAGCACGCGCGCGCCGCGGGCGCCGGGATGGTGATGGTCCACCAGCCCGTCCACCCCTATGTCTCGCAGGACGGCTGGATCGACTACCACCGCGCGATCGCCGACGCCGTACCGGAGCTGGGCGTCGTACCGTACATCCGCAACCCGCTGCTCAGCGGCGAAACCCTCGCCCGGCTCGGGGAGTTGTGCCCCAATGTCATCGGCGCGAAGTACGCCGTGCCGGACGCCGCGCGGTTCGCCGCCTTCGCCCGGGACGCGGGGCTCGAACGCTTCGTGTGGGTCGCGGGCCTCGCCGAGCTGTACGCCCCCTCCTACTTCGCGGGCGGCGCGACCGGCTTCACCTCCGGTCTCGTCAATGTCGCCCCCGCGGTCTCGCTGGGGATGCTGGAGGCGCTGCGCGCCGGGGACTACGCGGGCGCCATGAAGGTCTGGGAGCAGATCAGGCCCTTCGAGGAGCTGCGGGCCGCGCACCAGTCCGCCGACAACGTGACGGTGGTCAAGGAGGCGCTGGCCGCGCTGGACCTGTGCCGTCGGGACATCCGCCCGCCGAGCCGGGCCCTGCCCGAGGAGCAGCGGTCGGCGGTCGCTTCGCTGATCGCGGGGTGGGCGATATGACCCGCGACCCGGGACCCGCCGCCGGGGAAGCGACCGGGGAGACGGCCGGGGAGGAAGCCGCCGTACGCCCCGAGGAACTGCGCAGCCACCAGTGGTGGGGGACGGACGGGCTGCGCTCGTTCAGCCACCGCGCCCGCACCCGCCAGCTCGGCTACCTCCCCGAGGAGCACCTGGGCAAGCCGGTCGTCGCGATCCTCAACACCTGGTCCGACATCAACCCGTGCCATGTCCATCTGCGGGACCGCGCCCAGGCGGTGAAGCGCGGAGTGTGGCAGGCGGGCGGCTTCCCGCTGGAGTTCCCCGTCGCGACGCTCTCCGAGACGTTCCAGAAGCCGACGCCGATGCTCTACCGCAACATGCTGGCGATGGAGACGGAGGAGCTGCTGCGCTCGTACCCCGTCGACGGCGCGGTGCTGCTCGGCGGCTGCGACAAGTCGACGCCCGCGCTGCTGATGGGCGCGGCGAGTGTGGATCTGCCGACCGTGTTCGTCCCGGCGGGGCCGATGCTGCCGGGGCACTGGCGCAACGAGGTCCTCGGCTCGGGCACCGACATGTGGAAGTACTGGGACGACAAGCGGGCCGGACTGATCGGCGACGCCGAGATGGCCGAGCTGGAGAACAGTCTCGCCCGCTCCCCCGGCACCTGTATGACGATGGGGACGGCCTCCACGCTCACCGCCGCCGCCGAAGCGCTCGGGGTGACGATGCCGGGGGCCTCCTCGATCCCGGCCGTCGACTCCGGGCACGACCGGATGGCCGCCGCCTCCGGGCGGCGGATCGTCGAGCTGGTCCGCAGCGGTCTGCGGCTGTCGAAGCTGCTGACCCGGGAGGCGTACGAGGACGCGGTCGCCACGGTGCTCGCGCTGGGCGGCTCCACCAACGCGGTCATCCATCTCATCGCGATGGCGGGCCGCTCGGGACTGCGGCTCACGCTCGACGACTTCGACCGGATCGCCAGGACCGTACCGGTACTCGCGAACCTCCGGCCCGGCGGCCAGTACCTCATGGAGGACTTCTACTTCGCGGGCGGCCTGCCCGCCTTCCTGAGCCGGCTCACCGATGTCCTGCACCTGGACCGGCCGACCGTCGCCCACACCACCATGCGGGAACAGCTCGCCGGCGCGCTCGTCCACAACCCGGAGGTGATCCGCCCCCGGGAGAAGCCGCTCGCGTCCGAGGGCGGGGTGGCGGTGCTGCGAGGCAATCTCTGCCCCGACGGCGCGGTCATCAAACACATCGCCGCCGAGCCGGGACTCCTCGAACACACCGGTCCCGCCGTGGTCTTCGACGACTACCGGACCATGCAGCGGACCATCAACGACCCCGCGCTCGCGATCACCCCCGACCATGTGCTGGTGCTGCGCAACTCCGGGCCCAAGGGCGGCCCGGGGATGCCCGAGTACGGGATGCTGCCGATCCCCGACTACCTGCTCAAGCAGGGTGTACGGGACATGGTGCGGCTCTCCGACGCCCGGATGAGCGGCACGAGTTACGGCGCCTGTGTCCTGCACATCGCGCCCGAGTCGTACGTCGGCGGGCCGCTCGCCCTGGTCCGCACCGGCGACCTCATCACCCTGGACGTCGCCGCCCGCAGCCTCCATCTGCACGTGAGTGACGAGGAGTTGGCACTGCGCCGGGACGGGTGGACCGCGCCCGAGCCCCGCTACCAGCGCGGTTACGGCGCCCTCTACGACGAGCAGATCACGCAGGCCGACACCGGCTGCGACTTCGCCTTTCTCGCCAGGCCGGGCGAGGTGCCCGACCCGTACGTCGGCTGAGAGGCTTTCGGATGACCTTCGATCGGATAGCGGACGCGGCCTGGTGCGTGCGATTCCAAGGCGGAGAAAGGAGTCGACGCGGAGCGTCGGCGACTGACGACAACGCCGGAAGCGTGCGTGCCAGGGCGTGGCCGCCCGGTCAGAGGTCACCCGACAGGCTCTGAGCCGACCGCAGCGTCGCCGGTCGGCCGAGCCGACCACCACGTCGCCCCGCGCGACCATCCCCGCACACCGCCGGGTCCGATCCGTCGGACCCTGTCTGCGAAAGCGCTTCACCCACCGAACGGAGAAGCAAGTCATGGCCTCTGCTGTGGCGCAGGACTCAGGGGCGCCGCCCCAGGCCCCCCGGCCCCGTAAGCCGGGGCGCCGTACCGGAGCGACACCACGCCGCCTCCCGTATCTGCTGATCGCCCCCGCCGGACTGCTGATGCTGGGCTTCATCGCCTATCCGATGCTCAGCGTCTTCTACTACAGCCTCCAGAACTACAACGCCACCAAGCCCTGGCGGAACGGTTTCGCGGGCCTCGACAACTTCCGGCGGATCTTCACCGACGACCCGCTGTTCTGGGACAGTCTGATCTTCAGCGGCAAGTGGGTCGTCACCGAGGTCAGTCTCCAACTGGCCTTCGGTCTGATCCTGGCGCTGCTGGTCAACCAGACGTTCCTGGGCCGGGCCGTGGCCCGCGCGCTGGTCTTCTCACCGTGGGCGGTCTCCGGCGTCCTGACCACCACGATCTGGCTGCTGCTCTACAACCCCTCGACGGGCGTGGGGCGTTACCTCGCGGACGCGGGCATCGGCGAGTACGGCTCCTCCGTGCTCTCCGACACCGGGACCGTCTTCTGGGCGGCCGTCCTCGCCGAACTCTGGCGCGGCGTACCGTTCTTCGCGATCCTCATCCTCGCGGACCTCCAGTCCATCCCGGGCGATCTGTACGAGGCCGCCTCGGTCGACGGCGCCAACCGGTTCCAGCAGTTCATCCACATCACACTGCCCCACCTCAGGGACGCGATCATCCTCTCCACCCTGCTCAGGGCGGTGTGGGAGTTCAACAACGTGGACCTGCTGCTCACCCTCACCAAGGGCGGTCCCGCCGGTGTCACCACCACACTGCCGCTGTATGTCGCGGTCACCGGTTTCGAGGCACACGACTTCGGCTATGCCACCGCGCTGACCACCGTCGCCTTCGCGATCCTCCTCTTCTGCTCGATTCTCTATCTGCGCCTGAGCAAGTTCGGAGGCGATCACAAGTGACCACCGCCCTCGCCGAGAAAGGCCTGAGCGACGTGTCCGCGAGCGACGGCCCGGTGCCCCCGCCCCGGCGGCGCCGACGCCGCGAACGCCGGTTCGACGACGTCCCCCGGTGGCAGATCTATCTGCCGCTCGGCCTCTATCTCCTCTTCACCCTCGTGCCGTTCTACTGGATGGTGCTGTTCTCGCTGCGGCCCGCCGGATCCACCTCGCTGGTGCCCTGGCCGATGACCTTCGACCACTTCGAGAAGGTCTGGAACGAGCGCAGTTTCTCCGTCTTCTTCCAGAACAGCGCGCTGATCGGCGTCTTCACCCTGATCTGTACGACGGGGGTCGCACTGGCCGGCGGTTACGCCCTGGCCCGCTTCAACTTCCGTATCAAGCAGGGCTTCATGCTGGCGCTGCTCTGCTCGCAGTTCATCCCGGGCGCGCTGATGCTGGTGCCGCTCTTCCAGATCTTCAAGAACCTCCAGCTCATCAACTCACCCGTGAGCGTGGTCCTCGCGGAGACGGTCTTCCAGCTCCCGCTGTCGATCATCCTGATCAGCGGCTTCATCAAGAACGTCCCGTACTCCCTGGAGGAGGCGGCCTGGGTGGACGGCTGCTCGCGGCTCCAGGCGTTCCGCATCGTCGTGCTGCCGATGCTGCGTCCTGGGCTGATCGCCGTGGGCTCCTTCGCCTTCGTGCACAGTTGGAACCACTTCCTCTTCGCGCTGATGTTCCTGATGGACCAGGACAAGCAGACGATCCCGGTCGGGCTCTCCACCCTCATCGGCTCGGACAGTGTGGACTTCGGCGCGCTGGCGGCGGGCGGTGTGATCTCCGCGGTGCCGGTCGTCATCGTCTTCGCGTTCATCCAGAAGTGGCTGATCAGCGGCTTCAGCGCGGGGGCGGTGAAGGGATGAGCCACCCCGTTGCCCCGCAGACCGGCCCGCTGCCCGTCGTCCTGGCCGGGGCGCGCGGCCACGGCCGTACCCACCTCGTCAACATCCACCGGCTCGAACAGGCCGGTCTGGTACGGCTCGTGGGCATCTGCGAGCTGAAACCGCTGAGCGAGGAGGAGCTGGCCGGCTTCGGCGCCCCCGAGCAGTCGGACGACTTCGCCGGGCTGCTGGAGCGTACGGGCGCGCGGATCGCCGTGCTGTGCACCCCCATCCACACGCACACCGAACTCGCGCTCGTCGCAGCCGACCACGGGGTGCACACCCTGCTGGAGAAGCCGACCACACCGTCGTACGGGGAGTACGAGCGGCTCCTCGCCGGGCTGGCCGAGCGGGGCACCGCCTGCCAGGTCGGTTTCCAGTCGCTCGGCTCGCACGCCCTCGACGCCATCGCGCGCCTCGTCGCGGACGGCGCGATCGGTGCCGTACGCGGGATCGGCGCGGCCGGTGCGTGGGTACGGGACGACGCGTACCACCGCCGGGTGCCATGGGCCGGACGGCGCTCCCTGAACGGGCGGGACGTCGTGGACGGGGTGCTCACCAACCCGCTCGCCCACGCCGTCGCGACCGCGCTGCGCCTCGACGGCAGCGAACGGGCCGAGGACATCGCCGAGATCGAGCTGGAGCAGTTCCGGGCCAACGACATCGAGGCAGACGACACGAGCTGTCTGCGGGTACGGACGGCCAGGGGCACCCGGATCACGGTCGCCGTCACCCTCTGCGCGGAGCGGGCCGGGGAGCCGTACGTCGTGGTGCACGGCAGCCGGGGCCGGATCACCTTCTGGTACAAGGAGGACCGGGTCCTGGTGGAACGTACGGACGGCGGCACGGCCGGCGGTGCGGGCGGGGACGGCGGGGCGGGCGCGGGCGTGGGCCTGGGCAGTGGCTCCGCAACGGATCCGGCGGCCGGGACCGTCCACGGCCGTACGGACCTGCTGGAGAACCTGGTCGCGCATCTGCGTGACGGTACGGAACTGCTGGTACCGGCCCCGCGCACCGGCGCCTTCATGCGGATCGTCGAGGCCATCAGGACCGGCCCGCTGCCCACCCCGCTGCCCGCGGACGCCTGGTACGGCGTGCCGGGCGAGAAGGCGCCGCGCCGCGTCGTCAAGGGCATCGACGCGCTGGTCGCGGCGAGCGCGGACACCCTCTCCACCTTTTCCGAACTGGGCGCGGCCTGGGCCACGCCACCGACGGAGGTGCACCCCCGATGAGCGAGGCACAGGTCTCCCGAGCCCCCGCGGTCACGACGCTGCGCTGCGACACCCGCCCGGTGGCCGGTTACCACCACCGGCCCGCGGCGCTCCCGGCGACGCTCGCACCCCGCCCGTACCTGCACCCCGTACGGACCCTCGGCGGCGTCACCGTCACCGAGCTGCGCCCCGCCGACCACGCACACCACCTCGGGGTGTCGATGGCCGTGCCGGACGTGTCGGGCGTCAACTTCTGGGGCGGCCGGACGTACGTACGCGACGAGGGTCCTGTGGCGCTCGACAACCACGGCGCGCAGGAGCACACCGGCTGGCTGCTGCGGGACCCGGACGGCTGTGTGCAGGAGCTGTCCTGGACACGGGAGGGGCGTGAACTCCTCAAGGAGCGGCGCACGATCAGTGTGCTCGCGCTCTCCGCCAGTGCCTGGGCCCTCGACTTCACCTCGGCGCTGACCAACGTCTCCGGCGGGGACCTGTCCTTCGGCAGCCCGGCCACCAACGGGCGGCCGGGCGCGGGGTACGGCGGCTTCTTCTGGCGGGCCCCGAAGGAGGACGCGGCGGACCCGGAGCCCGAGGTGTTCACCCAGGCCGCTTCCGGGGAGGCCGCGGTGCACGGGACCACCGCGGAGTGGCTGGCGCTCGCGGGACGGGAGTGGACGCTGGTCTTCGCCGGGGCCAACGAGGAGACCCGGCAGGACCCCTGGTTCGTCCGCACCGGCCAGTACCCGGGGGTGGGCTCCTCGCTGGCCTGGGGACGGCGGCTGCCGCTGGCCGCGGGCGGCAGCCTGTCGCGGCGGATCGTCACGGTCGTCGCGGACGGCCGGCTCGGCCGCCAGGACGCGGCGGCCCTGGCCCGTAAGGCGGTGGCGGCATGAGCCTGCCGTGGACGGCGGACCTCGGCGACGGCACGTACCGCAACCCGGTGCTGGCCTCCGACTGGTCCGACCCGGACGTGATCCGGGTCGGGGACGACTACTACCTCACCGCCTCCAGCTTCGGCCGGGTGCCGGGACTGCCGCTGCTGCACTCCCGCGATCTCGTCAACTGGTCGCTGGTGGGGCATGCGTTGGAGCGGCTGGAGCCGGCCGAGGCGTTCGCCGTGCCCCGGCACGACTGCGGGGTGTGGGCGCCCGCGCTCCGGCACCACGACGGCCGGTTCTGGATCTTCTGGGGCGACCCGGACCACGGCGTCTTCCAGATCAACGCCCCTGACATAACGGGGCCTTGGAGCAGCCCGCACCTCCTCAAGGCGGGCAAGGGCCTGATCGACGCCTGCCCGCTGTGGGACGAGGAGACCGGCGAGGCGTATCTCGTGCACGCCTGGGCCAAGTCCCGGTCGGGGGTGAAGAACCGGCTGACCGGACACCGGATGAGCCCGGACGGACGGGAACTGCTCGACGAGGGCAGGACGGTGGTGGACGGGGACCGGCTGCCCGGCTGGTTCACCCTGGAGGGGCCGAAGCTCTACCGACGCGACGGCTGGTACTGGATTCTGGCGCCCGCCGGCGGGGTCACCACCGGCTGGCAAGGGGCCTTCCGGGCCCGGGAGTTCTTCGGACCGTACGAGGAGCGGGTCGTCCTCGCCCAGGGGCGTACGGAGATCAACGGACCGCACCAGGGCGCCTGGGTGACGGGCGCCACGGGCGACGGCGACTGGTTCCTGCACTTCCAGGAACGCGGCGCGTACGGGCGGGTCGTGCACCTCCAGCCGCTGCGCTGGGACGACGACGGCTGGCCGGTCGTCGGGGCGGACGGCGAGCCCGTCCTCGTCCACCCGAAGCCCGCCCTCCCCGCGCGTGCGGCCACGCCGCCCGTGGAGGCGCCCGCCAGTGACGACGACTTCCCCGGCGGACGCTTCGGGCCGCAGTGGCAGTGGACCGCGAACCCGCGGCCCGGCTGGACGCACCCGCACCCGGGGGACGGGCTGCGGCTGGCCTGCCTGCGGACGGCGGACGCGCACGATCTGCGGCTGCTTCCCGGTGTGCTGGTGCAGCGGCTGCCCGCCGAGACGTTCACGGTCACCGTCGGACTCTCCCTGGAGTCCACCGAGCACGGGGCGAAGGCAGGTCTCGCCGTGCTCGGTGACGCCTTCTCCTGGATCGGCCTCGAACGCGGCGCCGACGGCTCGGTCACCCTCGTCCACCGCTTCGCGGAGACCGGCGCGCCGCACGAACGGGACGCCGCCGCCCCGCGCCCGGCGCCCGGCGGACACGCCGTGCTGCGGATCGAGGTCGCCCCGGGCGCGCGCTGCCGCTTCGCCGCGGATACGGGGGACGGCTTCCGCCCCTCGGGCCAGGTCTTCGCGGCCACGCCCTGGCGCTGGGTCGGCGCGCTGCTGGGGCTGTTCGCCACGGCGCCGCCCGGTGGGGAGGGGGCGGCCGGGACAGCCGCCTTCGCCACGTTCCGTACGACCGCGTGACCCGCAGGACCGACCGACCTGTACGACCCGCCTGACCGCCCGACACACCAGATCCGCCAGATCCGCCAGATCCGCCCGATTCACCCGCTCCGCCTGATCCGCCTGATCCGCCTGATCCGCCTTCCGACGCAAGCCCGTGAGGAGAGAGCCGCACATGACGCACCGCCGTAAGCGCTTTCGCATCGGGGCAGCCGCCTTCGCGTCCGCCCTGCTCACCCTGTTCGCGGGGGTCGCCACGACCCCCGCCGTCGCGGCGCCCGCCGCCCCCTACGGCCCCGCCCCCGCGCCCGCCGCCGTCTCCGGGGCCCCCTCCCCCGGCCCCTCCGGCCGGGTCCAGGACCGGATCTCCGAGGAGCCGCACGGCTTCGCCTCCCTCGCGGGCTCCACCACGGGCGGCCGGGGCGGCCAGGTCGTCACCGTGCGGACCCAGGCCGATCTGGCCCGCTACGCCGCCGCGGCCGAGCCGTACATCATCCGGGTCGCCGGGGCGATCGAGGTCGCGCCGTTCGGCTCGGACATCGTGGTGGCCTCGGACAAGACGATCGTCGGGGTCGGGACGGCCGGCGAGATCGTCCACGGCGAGCTGCATCTGCGGCCCGGCACCCACAACGTGATCATCCGGAACCTCACCATCAGGGACTCGTACGTCGAGGGCGACTGGGACGGCAAGACCCAGGACTTCGACGGCATCCAGATGGACTCCGTCCACCATGTCTGGATCGACCACAACCGGTTCACGCACATGGGCGACGGGCTGCTCGACATCCGCAAGGACAGCGAGTACATCACCGTCTCGTACAACCGTTTCGACGATCACAACAAGGCGTTCGGGATCGGCTGGACCGAGAACGCGAAGACCCAGATCACCATCGACCACAACTGGTTCAGCGGCACCAAGCAGCGCAACCCGTCCGCCGACAACTGCGCCTACGCCCACCTCTACAACAACTACCTCTCCGCGCAGGTCGCCGACGGCGATCCGGTGTGGAGTTACGGCAACTGGGCGCGCGGCCGGACGAAGATGGTGATCGAGAACAGCTTCTACGAGGACGTCCAGCACCCCTATCAGGCCGACGGGACCGCCGAGTTGGTGCAGCGCGGCTCGATCCTCAGGAACACGACGGGCCGCCGGGACACGTGGGGCACCGCCTTCCGGCCGCGCGACTTCTACCCGTACCGGCTGGACCCGGCGGCGGCCGTGCCCGCGCTGGTGAAGAAGTACGCGGGACCGCAGGCGTCGATCGGGACGGACACCGTGCTGAACGTACCGGCGGACTACCGGACCGTGCAGTCGGCCGTGGACGCCGTCCCCGCGGGCAACGACGGCCGGATCACCGTGGCGATCGCTCCCGGTACGTACCGGGAGCAGGTCCGGGTGCCCGCGACCAAGCCCCTGCTGGACCTCCGGGGCACCGGGAGCGACCGGTCCAAGGCGGTGATCGTCTACGACACCCCCAACGAGTACGGCGGTTCGAGCGGCAGCGCCACCGTGCTGATCGCCGCCAACGACGTCACCGCCCGCAATCTGACCTTCGTCAACGACTTCGACGAGGCGGCGCACGAGCTGAACAGCGAGCAGGCGCTGGCGATGAAGACGACCGGCGACCGGATCGTCTTCGAGAACACCGCCTTCAAGGGCAACCAGGACACCCTGATGACGGACAGCCCCCAACTGACCCGGATCAGCAGGGTCTACGTCCGCGACAGCTATGTCGAGGGCGATGTCGACTTCATCTACGGGCGGGCCACCACCGTCATCGAGCGCTCCCTGATCAGGGCGCTCAGCCGGGGCTCCGCCACCAACAACGGCTATGTGACGGCCGCTTCGACGTGGAAGGGCAACCCGTACGGCTTCCTGATCACCGGCAGCCGGATCGTCAGCGACGCCCCCGCCCAGTCCTTCCACCTCGGCCGGCCCTGGCATCCGGGCGGGGAGCCGGACGCGATCGCCCAGGTGCTGATCAGGGACACCGAGCTGCCCGCGGCGATCAAATCGTCGCCGTGGACGGACATGAGCGGCTTCCCGTGGCGGGACGCCCGCTTCTCCGAGTACCGCACCTACGGTCCTGGAGCGGCCGTGACACCGGACCGTCCGCAGATGACGGACGCCGACGCGGCCCGCCACCAGGTCGCCGACTACCTCGCGGGGCAGGACGGCTGGGCGCCGCACCGCACCCCGCCGCTGACGCGGCACTGAACTCCCACCGAACTCCACCCTCCACTCAACTCAACGACGAGAGAGAAGAGCCTGACATGAGAATCCCCATGGCATCCGGCGGCAGAGGACGGACCTCCGCCGCCGTCGCCCTGACCGCCGTCCTCGCCCTGACGGCGACCGCGTGCGGTGACGACGGCGGCGGCAGCGGCGGCGAGGGCTCGGGCAAGGGTGAGATCACCCTCTGGGACAACAACACCGGTGAGCGCAGGGACATCTGGGCGCAGATCATCAAGGACTTCGAGTCGCAGAACCCGGACATCAAGGTCAAGTACGTCGGGCTCCCGATCGACCAGGTCCAGGCGAAGTACGACACGGCGATCGACGGCGGCGGGCTGCCGGACGTCGGCGGTGTGGGTACGGCGTACCTCTCCAACCTGGTGGTACGCGATGTCCTGGACCCGGTCGACCAGCGCATCGACGACGGCGCGCTCAAGGGCAAGCTCGTCCCGGCCATGGTGGACAGTGTCAAGGCGGCGGGCGGCCGGGACAACATGTACTCCGTGCCGACCTCCACCAACAACGGCACGCTCTGGTACCGCACGGACCTGTTCTCGGCGGCGGGTCTCCAACCGCCCACCACCTGGGCGGCGTTCTACGACGCGGCGAAGAAGCTGACCGACGCCGGCAAGAACCAGTTCGGCTACACGATCCGGGGCGGCGCGGGGTCCATCGCGCCGGCGATGGACGCGATGTACGGGCAGTCCGGCATCACGTCCTTCTGGAACGGTGACAAGACCACGGTCAACGACCCGAAGAACGTGGCCGCCCTGGAGAAGTACGTCGCCCTGTACAAGAAGGTGACACCGTCGGCCGACGTCAACAACGACTTCATCAAGATGGTCGCGCAGTGGGACAACGGCTCCATCGGGATGCTGACCCACAACCTGGCCTCGTACCAGGACCATGTGAAGGCGCTCGGCAACGAGAAGTTCAAGGGCCTGCCCTACCCGGCGCTGGAGGACGGCAGCCGCGTCCAGGTCTCCAACCCGGTCGACGGGCTCGGGCTGTTCAAGAGCAGCAAGAACAAGGCGGCGGCCTGGAAGCTCATCGAGTTCGCCGCGTCCCACAAGTCCAACAGCGCGTGGAACGCGTCGGCGGGCTCCATCCCGGCGAACACCGACGCCGCCGAGGACGCCTGGATCAAGGACGCCGCGCCGACGGCCACCGCGATGAAGGCGCTGAGCGACGGTTCGACCAAGCTCGTCAACCTGCCGTACTACCTGCCCGACTGGAACACCATCAGCAAGAGCGGCAACGAGCCGAACTTCCAGAAGGTGCTGCTCGGTGACATGTCCGCGAAGGAGTTCGCTGACAAGATCGCCAAGGAGCTGAACGAAGCCCAGGCGGAGTGGAAAGAGCAGACCAAGAGCTGAGCCACGGCCGATGAGCTGACCAACCGGTCCGGCGGTGGGGCGCGTTCGCCCACCGGCCCCGCCGCCGGCCGCCTCCCCCTCTTCTGCACGGACTTCTGCACGGAAAAGGAAAGCGAGGCACACCGTCATGCCGATCTCCAGGAGACAGGCCGCAGCGGCCCTCTCCGTCTTACCTCTGACCGGCCTCCCCCTGGCCGCTCTCCCCGGGACCGCCGTCGCGGCGTCCTCGGCGGCGGGGGCGTCCCCCTCCCCGCCCCACCCGGTCCGCGCCCGGACTCTCTACATCGCGGGCGACTCCACGGCCGCGGACAAATACCTCGGTGCCGCCCCCGAGAGCGGCTGGGGCACGGCCCTCCCGTTCTTCCTCGGGAAACACCTCACGGTCGCCAACCACGCCGTGAACGGCCGCAGTTCCAAGAGCTTTTTGGACGAGGGACGGCTCGCCCCGATCCTCGACGCCCTGCGCCCCGGCGATCTGCTCCTCGTCCAGTTCGGGCACAACGACGAGAAGGACACCGACCCCACGCGCTACACCGAGCCCTGGTCCACCTACCAGGAGTGCCTGCGACGCTATGTGGCGGGCGCGAGGGAGGCCGGGGCGCGTCCCGTGCTGCTCACCTCAGTGGAGCGCCGGAGGTTCGACGCGGCGGGCAACTCCGTACCCACGCACGGCGATTACCCGGCGGCGATGCGCGCGCTGGCGGCGGCGGAGCGGGTCCCGCTGCTGGATCTCCAGGCCGCGACGCTGGCTCTGTGGCAGCGGCTGGGCGTGGCGGAGTCGAAGACGTACTTCAACTGGCTCGCCCCGGGCGAGTCCCCGAACTACCCCGACGGGGTCTCGGACAACACCCACTTCCGGCCGCGCGGCGCCGTCGCGGTGGCCCGTCTGGTGGCCCGCGGGCTGCGGGACGAGCGGGTGCTGGCACCCCGCGAGGTGCGCCGCCTCCGGGAGGAGATCCCGGAGTCCTGGCTCACCTGGCTGGACGACTGAGCCCCGCCCCACCACTCCACTCGACACCACTCGACCTGAACCTCATGGACATGGCACCGACCGAGGAGAAGCAGTGATGCGCACCTTTGGACGTCATGCACGGCTCGCCGCCACCGCCGTGGTGTGCGGTACGACCCTGGCTCTGGCCACGTTCGCCGCCCCGGCGCAGGCCGGCCCGGGCCCGGGTGCGGCGGGTGGCTCCGCGGAGCGCGCGGCCCTCGCCCCGGGCGACGGCTGGGCCTCCTCCGGCTCCGGCACCACCGGCGGCCGGGCCGCCGACGCCGAGCACGTCTACACCGTCACCACCTGGGCCCAGTTCAGAACGGCGCTGGCTAAGGCCGCCGACGCCCCGTCGATCATCCGGGTCAAGGGCACCCTCGACGCGCTCTCGGACGAGCAGGGCAACGCCCGTACCTGCGACGACTACGCGGCTCCCGGCTACTCCTTCGACCAGTACCTCGCCGACTACGACCCGGCGGTCTGGGGGTACGAGAACCCGGTGAGCGGCGCGCAGGAGGATCTGCGGGCCGCGTCCGCCAAGCGGCAGTCCGCGCAGATCATGGCGTACGTCCCGGCCGACACGACGGTCATCGGCGTCGGCAAGGACGCACGGATCCTCGGCGGCAGCCTCCAGATCAGGAACGTCGACAACGTCATCGTCCGCAATCTGACCTTCGAGGACACCTACGACTGCTTCCCGCAGTGGGATCCGACCGACGGCGACCTCGGCGAGTGGAACTCCGAGTACGACAACATGGTGGTGTACGGCACCACGCATGTCTGGGTGGATCACAACACCTTCACCGACGGCCGCCACCCGGACAGTGAACAGCCGCACTACTTCGGCCGGTTGTACCAGCAGCACGACGGGGAGCTGGACATCGTCCGGGGCGCCGACCTGGTCACCGTCTCGTGGAACGTCTTCGCCGACCACGACAAGACCATGCTGATCGGCAACAGTGACGGCGCGGCGGCCACCGACCGGGGCAAGCTCAAGGTCACCCTGCACCACAACCAGTTCAGGAACGTCGTCGAGCGGGCGCCCCGGGTCCGCTTCGGCCAGGTGGACACGTACAACAACCACTACGTGGCCCAGAAGCCGGCGGACCACGGCTACTCCTTCGGTGTGGGCTTCGAGTCCCAACTGTTCGTGGAGAAGAACGCGTTCACGCTGGCGGCGGGGGTGAACCCGGCGAAGATCCTGAAGAAGTGGAGCGACGCGCCGGTCACCACCGCGGACAACTACGTCAACGGGCGGCCCGTTGACCTCCTCGCCGTCCACAACGCGGGGATCCCCGAGGAGACCCTGCGCCCCGACGCGGGCTGGACGCCCACGCTGCGTACCGCCGTCGACTCACCGCGCGCGGTGCCGCGCGTGGTCGACTCCGGTGCGGGCGCCGGAAAGCTGCGCTGAGCGGATCCCGTACCGCTGTGAGCGGCGGGTACGGGGTACGGGCGCCCGTACCCCGTACCCGGCGCTCAGAAAGCCGGCCCCGGTCCGGACGGCCGTTGATGTACGCGGTGGTGACGCCGATGCCCAGGCTCATCGGTCGCCGCGCGACGGGAGTTCGCGGACGCGGCCGGCTACGGCCGGGTCCCGATGACCACCGTGGCGTACAGCTCCTCCGAGGTGGCCACGCGCGGCACCAGCCCGCTCCCCGCGAACGTCCGGGCGGCGCCCGCCGCCTGGCGCTCGCTCGTCTCGACCAGCAGGGAGCCGCCAGGGGCCAGCCACCCGGACGCCTCCGCCGTGACCCGGCGCAGCACGTCGAGCCCGTCCGCGCCGCCGTCGAGCGCCACCCGCGCCTCGTGTATCCGGGCCTCCGGGGGCAGCAGTCCGACCTCCTCGGTGGGAACGTACGGCACATTGGCGAGGAGGACGTCGACCCGGCCGCGCAGCGCGGCGGGCAGCGGGGCGTAGAGATCGCCCTCGTACACCCGCGCCCCGGCGGGCACATTGCGCCGGGCGCACCGTACGGCGGCGGGGTCGATGTCGGCGGCGTACAGCTCGGCCCCGTCGAGTGCGGCGGCCAGCGCCGCGCCGAGCGCGCCCGAGCCGCAGCACAGGTCGACGACGACCGCCCGGGGCGGGGCGAGCGCGGCGGCCCGGTCGACCAGGAACTCCGTACGGCGGCGGGGCACGAAGACCCCGGGGTCGACGGCGACCCGCAGCCCGTGGAACTCGGCCCAGCCGAGCACGTGTTCCAGGGGCAGCCCGCCGACCCTGCGGTCGACCATGGCGGCGAGGTCGTCCGGGGTCCGCGCGGTGGAGACGAGCAGCCGCGCCTCGTCCTCGGCGAAGACACAGCCGGCGGCCCGGAGCCGGGCGACGACCTCGGAGGGCGGAACGGCCGCCGAGGCCGGGGAAGCGGAGGAGGAAGGGGAAGAAGCAGACGACACGGGGAGCCTTTCGGGATGCCGATGGGCACTCCCGGCGGTCACCTATGCCTGATGAACCGCACGGCCGTGGGAGAGGAGCGCCCGACCTGGTACAGCGGTGATGGGTCTCGCCTCCTTCGGTGGTGGTGGGTACATCACTGTGTGCGTCGGACACCTTACCCGAGGCGGCCCCGGGCCGCGCGTGGATGCGCGGCGGCCCTTTCCCAGGCCCCTACTCTCAGGCCCCTCTTAGCCACACCTTAATTGCGGCATAAGGATGGGCTCCGCGCCCTTCTCACCGGCGATTCCGGGGTTTCGAGCGGCTAGCTTTCTGAGCGCTGGAGCGGCATGGCGGCGGGGAGGCCGCCTGCCGCTCCGGCGGTCTCACGCTCGTCCCCCTCCGAAGGAGTTCCCTTCCATGACCGCTCGACGCACGGCCACCGGGATCGTCGTCCTCGGCCTCGCCCCGCTCGCGCTGGCCGGTCTCGCCGCCGCGCCCGCTTCCGCCCACGGTTCGATGACGGACCCGGTCAGCCGGGTCGCCGCGTGTTTCGCCGAGGGGCCCGAGAGTCCGCGCTCCGAGGCGTGCAAGGCGGCTGTCGCGGCCAGTGGGACGCAGGCGTTCTACGACTGGAACGAGGTCAACATCCCGAACGCCGCCGGGAACCACCGGCAGATCATCCCGGACGGCGCGCTGTGCGGCGCGGGCCGTGACAAGTACAAGGGGCTCGACCTGGCGCGCGCCGACTGGCCGTCGTCGCCGATGAACGCGGGCAACCGCACCTTCCGTTACAAGGCCACCGCGCCGCACAAGGGTTCCTTCGAGCTGTACCTCACCAAGGACGGTTACGACCCCACGCAGCCGCTGAAGTGGTCGGACCTGGAGGAGAAGCCCTTCCTGACGGTCAACGACCCGAAGCTGGAGGACGGCGCCTACGTCTTCGACGGTGTGGTGCCGAACCGCTCGGGCCGGCACCTCCTCTACTCGATCTGGCAGCGCTCCGACAGCCCGGAGGCGTTCTACACCTGCTCCGACGTGGTCTTCGGCCAGGGCGGCGGCGGCGCGGCTGGTGCCGCCCCCACCGCCGCCCCGGTCGCTTCCGCGCCGACGGACCGGACGATCGAGGAGGGGACGGACAAGTCCTCCGTCGACCACAACGGCCATGGCGGGGACGCCGGTCACACCGCGGCCCCCGAGAAGGCGCCCGCCTCGGAGGCCGCGGCCCCGGCCCCCGAGGCCGACAAGGCGGAGTCCGACGACGCCGACGGCGCGCCGGAGGTGAAGGCCGCCGGCGCCCCGTCGGCGCAGTCGGCGCAGCAGCCCGCGGGCGGCCAGGTGAACCTCGCCGAGACCGGCGGCAACGCCACCACCCCGTATCTCGCGGTCGGCGGAGCGGCGGCCCTCGCCCTCGGCGCCGCGGTGACGTTCGGTACGGTGCGGCGCCGGGCGGCCACGACGGGACGCCACGGCCGCTGAGCCATCCGTCCGTACCAGGACGTACGGCTGACGAGGCCGGGTCAGCCGATCACCGACGCGCAGGTGGTCGGCGTCGCCCGGGCCGGGTCCAGCGCGTTGGCCACCTCGTGGAAGGCGATCCGGTCGACGAGTCCGAGCGTCGCGTGCTCGGACACGTCGACCGCGCACAGGTCCTGGATCAGCACGTTGCGCACGTCGGGACCGGTCAGGAACTGTGACCGGTACGGCGTGACGATCTCGTCGTACCGCGTGGAGATGACGGTGTAGCGGACCCCGGGCACCGTGTCGCCGCCCGCGTTGAGCTTGGTGAGGAAGGGCGATCCGGCGATCTGGTCGGCGAGCGCGGGGGTCTTCTCGACCAGCAGGTCCTTCGCCCCGGGGACGTACTCCAGCAGCTTGGTCAGCCCGAGCAGGGTGGTGCCCCGGTTGGAGGGCGCGATCCCGACGAGGGCGTTCACCTTCGCCGCGCCGCCCAGGAACTTCAGGTAGTAGCGCGGCATCATGCCGCCCTGGGAGTGGCCGACGAGATCGGCCTTCGGCGCGCCGGTGGCCGCGAGCACCTTGTCGACGTACGTGGCGAGTTGTGCGGCCGAGGCGTCGATGGGGCCCAGCCCATGAAGCAGGGGGACGCCGGGGAGCTGGCCGTAGTCGAGGGAGAAGACGCAGTATCCGCGGTTCACCAGGTACGGGGCGAGTCCGAGCCAGTTGTCGACGGAGTTGGCCAGGGTGCCGTGGACGAGGACTATCGGGCGGGGATGGGCGGTGGAGGGCTTGCACGAGAAGTCGTTCCAGCCGCTGCTGGTGACGGCAGCGGCGGCGGGTGCGGCGGTGGGGGTGGCGGCCACGGCGGGGGTGACCGTGACGGTGACGGCCAGCAGCAGGGTGGCCACCGGTCCGAGCACACGTTTCCAGGGCAGCATCGGGCGATCTCCTTGCGGCTCAAGGGAATGGCGATGACTGTCAGCCCTGTGGCCCGGACCACACTGAGGGGTGAACTACCGTCAAGTTACGCAGGAGTAAGGTGAAGAAGGAAGTTACGCGTCGGTAAAAGATGACGGCGCACCCCGGCGCGACCCGCCGTAGTTCGCTACGGCGCCGCCCGCCCTCCCGTCGCCCTCCCGTCCGGTCGGCACACCGTCCTGGCCACACACCCGGCCCTCGGCCATTCAGCCCCCTCCCGCCTGCGCGCACACCGTCGGCCCCGGAGCGTGGGGGCATGACTTTCGTCGACGAGGTGAAGAACGCCGTCTCCGTACGGACCGCCCTGCTCGTCCTCGGTGTGCTCGCGCTGCAGCTCCTGTTCATCGCGTCCTACGTGGGCGCGCTGCACAGCCCGAAGCCCACGGAGGTCAAGGTCGCCGTCGTCGCCCCTGGCCGGAGCGCCGGCCAGCTCACCACCGCGCTGAAGGGGCTGCCGGGCAAGCCGCTGGACCCGCGCACGCTCCCCGACGAGAAGACCGCGCGGCAGCAGATCATGAACCGCGACATCGACGCCGCGCTCGTCGTCCGGCCGAAGTCGATCAGCGACACGCTGCTGGTGGCCACCGGTCAGGGCACCAACGAGACCCGGGCCCTGGTGAACATCTTCGAGAGCCTGGAGTCGCAGCAGCAGCGCTCCCTCAGGCTGACGGACATCGCACCGGCCTCCGCCCGGGACGCGGGCAGCCTCTCGTCCTTCTACCTGGCGGTCGGCTGGTGCGTCGGCGGCTATCTGTGCGCCGCCGTCCTCGCGATCAGCCACGGGGCCCGGCCGGCCAACCTCAGCAGGGCCGTGATCCGGCTGGCCGCGCTGGCGGCGTACGCGATCGTCGGCGGCCTGCTCGGCGCGGTGATCACCGGCCCGGTGCTGGGGGCGCTGCCGGGCAGTGTGGCGGGCCTGTGGGGGCTCGGGGCGCTCACCGTCTTCGCGGTCGGCGCGCTCACCCTGGCGCTCCAGGCGCTCTGCGGGGTCGTCGGGATCGGGCTGGCCGTGCTGATCGTCGTGATCGCCGGGAACCCGAGCGCGGGCGGCGCCTACCCGCCGCCCATGCTGCCGGACTCCTGGCGGGCGATCAGCCCCGCGCTGCCGCCGGGCGCGGCCACCTGGGTCGCCCGGTCGATCGCGTACTTCCGGGGCAACGCGATCACCGGACCGCTGCTGGTGCTCTCCGCCTGGGCGGTGGCCGGTACGGCGGTCACGCTGGTCAGGTCGGCGTTCCGTACGAAGGGCCGCCCGGCCGGGCCGGACCGCGGGGCGCACCCTGGCGCCGGAACAGGCACGGGCCCCGGAACAGGTCCCGGCACCGGCGGCGGCACCGGAACCGGCCCTGGCACCGGCACCGGCACTGATGGCGCGACCGCCGCCGGGCCTTCCGTCTGACCGACGTGCGGGAGGGCCCGGCACACCCCTTCGGTGTGCCGAGCCCTCCGCCGTTCCGTGCCGTACGGTCAGCCGATCTCGGCGCCGTACTCGGCGAGCGCCGCCGTCACCGGCTGGAAGAACGTCTCGCCGCCCGAGGTGCAGTCACCGCTGCCGCCCGAGGTCAGTCCGAGCGCGGTGTCCCCGGCGAAGAGCGAGCCGCCGCTGTCGCCCGGCTCGGCGCAGACGGTGGTCTGGATGAGGCCGTTGACGATGTCGCCGTTGCCGTAGTTCACGGTGGCGTCGAGACCGGTGACCTCGCCGTCGTGCACCTGCGTCGTGGAGCCGCTGCGGACGACCTGCTGGCCGACCGTCGCGTCGCCCGCCCGCGTGATCTCCTGGCTGCTGCCGTCGTACAGGTTCACCTCGCTCGGGTGGTCCACCTCGGCGGTGTACTTGACCAGACCGAAGTCGCTGCCCGGGAAGGTGGAGCCCTCGGTCGTCCCGATCGCCTCGCCCTGCGTGTCGGACCAGCTCTGGATGGACTCCGTGCAGTGCCCGGCGGTCACGAAGTACGGCTCGCCGTCCTTGACCACGTTGAAGCCGAGCGAGCAGCGCGAGCCGCCGCCCGTGATGGCGTCGCCGCCCGCGACGTACGGCTTGAACTCCCCGGCGGTCTTCTTCAGTTGGGCCTTGGCGCCGAGCTTCTCCACCACGCCGCTGAGCTTCTCCCAGGCCGCGCCCTTGACCGTACGGTCGGCGGTGACGACCACCTTGTTGGCCACCGGGTCGAAGGCCCACGACGTGCCCGGGACGGACGCGTCGGCGGTGAGGGTCTGCCGGGCGCTCTTCAGGTCGGCGAGGGTGTTCTGGACCAGTCTCGCCCTGCCGCCCGCCTGACGGACGCTCTCGGCCGCCTGCTCGTCGACGACATTCACCACGAGCGCCTTGGCCGTGGCGTCGTAGTACGAACCGGCCGTGGCGTCACCGAGGTCCTTGCCGAGGGTCGAGCCGAGCTTTCCGGCCGCCGTCGCCGTCAGGGTCTTCACGGTGAACTGAGGGGTTTCCTCACTGGCGTTCGCATTTTGCAAGGTGAAACCCGCGGCTATCACGGCGATCGCCGCGCCGCCCGCGATCGTGGTGCGCTTCTTGGACATACGCCGATGGTTCAACGTCAACCTCCTGTGGGGACCGTGCCGGTCCATGTGGGGTGCACCGGCACGGAGGACGAGGCGCCTACTATTCCGAGATCGGGCTGTCGCACACAAGGTCGACTTCAGGACGCACACATGACCGACACATTGCGCTCCGGCGTATTCGGCCGCGGCCGAGAGCCCCGTCGGGGCGCCCTTCGCGCGACGCAACGACACGCACATGGCAGGGGCATGACATGTACCCCTGACTCTCCGTTCCGTTTCGCGAACACCTGCCGCAACCGCCACATCACCCACGGGTAAGGACTGGACCTGTCCGGAAACAACTCCCGCCACTTCCGCACACCGTTCACGGCGGTACCACCGGCGCGTTCGCTCAGGCCGCCCTTACGCAATCAGCTCCGAGCCGGGACAATCGTCCTGAACCAGGCTCTCCTACGGGGGATTCGAGCCGGTCATGGGCGCCGAGGGATAAGCACCACGGCGGCGGGGAATGCAGGGTCACGGTGCCTGCATGGGGCATGTACATCGGAGCACGCCGGAAGAAAGGGGCAGGGGGTTGCGACGTCGGGTGCGCGCGGCGGACGGGCGGCATCTGATGGTGGAGCGTCTGGGGGATCCGCGGGGCAGACCGGTCTTCCTGCTGCACGGCACGCCGGGCAGCAGGCTCGGACCCGCGCCGCGCGGCATGGTGCTGTACCAGCGGGGCATGCAGCTCATCGCCTACGACCGGCCGGGTTACGGCGGTTCCGACCGGCTCGAAGGGCGCAGTGTGGCCGATGTGGCCCAGGACGTGGCGACGATCGCCGACGCCCTCGGCCTCGACCGGTTCGCCGTCGCGGGCCGCTCCGGCGGCGCCCCGCACGCCCTGGCGTGCGCCGCGCTGATGCCGGACCGGGTGACCCGGGCCGCCGCACTGGTGCCGCTCGCGCCCTGGGACGCGGACGGCCTCGACTGGTTCGAGGGCATGGCAGCGTCCAACGTCGCGGCGTACACCACCGCGGCCAAGGACCCGGCGGGCGTGGCGGCGCGGCTCATCCCGCGCGCCGCCGCCATCCGCGAGAACCCGGTGCAACTGCTGGACGATCTGCGCAGAGAGCTGACCGACTCGGACCGCATGGTGGTCTCGGACGCCGGGCTCAGAATGATGCTGCTGCGCAACTACCAGGAGGGGCTGAGCGATTCGGCGTACGGCTGGATCGACGACGCGGTGGCCTTCGCCAGCCCGTGGGGGTTCGACCCCGCCGACATCCGCACGCCGGTGCTGCTCTGGCACGGCGAGAAGGACGTCTTCTCACCGGTCGGCCACGCCCGCTGGCTCGGGGAGCGCATCCCGGGCGCGACGGTCGTCCTGGAGCCGACCGCGGCGCACTTCGCCTCCCTGCACGCCCTGCCCAGAAGCCTCACCTGGCTCCTGGCCGACTGAGCGGGCCGAGAAGTACGGCGCCGGGCGCGGGCCCGGCGCCGTACCCCTGGCAGGTCTCACACCGCCAGTGGCTCCAGGTCGCGGTAGACCCGCCGGTCGTCCCGTGCGAAGCGGGTCAGCGCGTGCTCCTCGCCGAGCAGCCTGACCAGTTCCTCCACGGTCTCCACCCGGAGCTGCGCCGCCTCGCCCTTGCGGCCCAGCGCCCCCAGCGTGACGCACATGTTGGAGGTGACGGCCAGCGTCTCCGGATGGCGCGCGCCCAGCGAGACGCGCAGCCCGGCGACGGCGCTCCGCTCGGTCACCAGCGCCTCGTCCAACTCGCCCAGGTCCGCCTTGGCGTTGGCGAGGCTGACCGTGCAGAAGAGCGTGTGCGGATGTTCGTCGCCCAGCACCTCCCGCATCGTCCGCAGCGCGCCCTGGAGAAGCTGCTGGGCCAACTCCGGTGCCCCGCACCCCCAGTGGAAGAGGCCGAGGTTGTTGATCGCGGCGAGGGTGTACGGGTGGCGGGCGCCCGGCACCCGCAGATACTGGTCGACGACCTCCTGCGTCAGGTCCCTGGCCGCCACCGGCTCCCCGGCGGCGAAGTGGTCGGCCGCCATGTTGAGATCGCAGGCGAGCGTGTCCGGGTTGACGTCCGCGCCGTACTTGGCCCGGTAGCGGTTCCTGGTGGCCGTGGTCAGCCGCCGCGCGTCCTCCAGCAGCCCCGCCCTGCGCAGCGACACGGCCAGGCTCTTGGCCGCCGCCAGGGTGCCGGGGAACGCCCGCCCCATCCGCTCCTTGTAGAGGGCGTACGTCCGGCTGAGCACCGCGACCGAGTCCTCGTACCGGCCGATCTCCCGCAGGTCGCGCCCGAGGCTGGTGGCGGAGGAGAGCGTGTACGGGTGCTCGGGGCCCAGCACCTCGGTCCTCCGGTCGAAGACCTCCTGGTCCATCTCGCGCGCCTGGGCGTACCGGCCGACCATGCGCAGGTTCAGCGCCCGGTTGTTGGCGGCGGCGAGCGTCCTCGGGTGGGACTCGTGGAAGATCCCGCTGAACCCCTCGTGCGCCTCGGTCGCCAGCTCCATCGCCTTGGCGTACTCGCCGAGCGTGCCGAGGTCCATCGCGAGGCCGCTGGTGGTCATGTACGTGTGCGGATGCGTCGACCCGAGCACCCTGCGCTGCCGGGTCAGGGTCTCCTCGTCCAGCTCCCGCGCCTCCACGTAACGGCCCTGCGAGCGGAGGATGTTGGAGAGGTGGAAGCGCAGGTACAGATACTGCGGGTCGTCGTTGCCGAGCGTCTCGCGCCAGAGGTCGCGCAGTTCGCCGGCGAGTTCGAAGGCGGCCGGCAGATCGCCGCGCTTCCACAGGTAGCGCACCCGGTCGATCAGCAGCCGGCGGGTCTCGGGGCGCTTGCAGAGGCTCGCCTCCGAGGTGATGAGATGCGGCCAGATCGTGTTGAACCGGTCCCAGGTGCCGGGGTTGTCGATCGGCTCGTCGCCGTCGGGCCTGGCGCCCGCGAGGATCCGGTGGACGGCGTGCCGGGCGTCGCGCTGCTCCTCCTCGGTGAGCTGGGCGCGGATGATCGCCTGGACCAGCCGGTGCACCTGGATGCTGTTGCCGACCTGGTCCACCTTGGCCAGCGCGAACCGGCCGATCTCCCGGATGACCCGGCCCAGCACCAGCGTCTCCTGGAGCGAGACGTCGTACGGCTTGAGCGCCTCGATCATCTCCTTGCTGTAGAGGAGGTTCGCGGAGATCGGCTCGGGGGCGAAGAAGGCGCAGAGCTGGAGGAGCCGTACCGCGGCCGGTGAGCGCTCCTTGAGCCGGTCGATGGAGATGTTCCAGGTCGCGGCGACGGGCTCCGGGTAGCCGGCGGGCTGGTTGAGGGAGAGCACCCCGGCCGCCTGCTGGCCCAGTTGGTCCAGGTACTCCGAGACGGGCGTGGCGGTCTCCGCGATCCAGGCGGCGGCCTGTTCGACGGCGAGCGGCAGGTCCCCGACGGCGGTGGCCACCTTGTCGGCGTCCACGAGGTTCAGCCCGGGGGCGCGCCGCTGGAGGTGTTCGACGGACTCCTCCCGCAGGAACACGTCGACGGGCAGCGCGTCACCGTACTGCGACCAGGTCTGGTTGCGGGAGGTGACCAGGACATGGCCGGGGCCGCCGGGCGGGAAGTAGCGCTGGACCAGCTCGGGGTCGTCCGCGTTGTCGAACACCAGCAGCCAGCGGGTGGACGGCACACCGCGCCGCAGCAGGTCGACGGCCTCCATCGAGGCGGCGGCCATGTCGTCGCCGCCCCGGGCGCCGAGCCGTACGGCCAGCTCCGCGAGGGAGGCGACCACGTCGGCGGTCTGTTCCGAGGAGATCCACCAGACCAGGTCGTAGTCGGCCATGAAGCGGTGCACGTACTCCAGCGCCACCTGGGTCTTGCCGATGCCGCCGAGTCCGTACAGGGTCTGCGGCTGCGGCAGGACGACGGCCATGCCGCCGCCGAGCTGGTCGCGCATCCGCTCCAGTACGGCGGAGCGCCCGGTGAAGCCGGGGTTGCGGGCCGGCGCGTTCCAGATCTTGGGTACGGTGCCGGGGAAGCGCGGCCCCGGCGCGACGGCGTCGGCGAGCTGGACGGGCCGTTCCAGGGCGCGCAGCAGCGCGGTGGTGGCGTGGGTCTCGTCCAGGCGGAAGAGGTCGACGGGGTTGCGGTCGATGTACGGGGCGGTGAGCCGTACGTCACCGACGCGCACCGGGAGCAGCCGGCGCCGGGCGCCGCCGGGGTCCTCGGAGGCGGAGCGCGAGAAGACCTCCACGGCCCGCGCGGACTTGAGGTAGGCGGCGGAGAGCAGCACGACCGTGCGGGTGGCGTTGTCGTAGTGGATCGAGAGCGAGCCGGTGTCGCCGCCCTTGGGCCCGGCGGGCGGTTCGGCGGAGACGTCGCGCGGTACGACGCGGAACCCGGCCCGGGTGAGGACGGATTCGATCCAGTCGGCCCACATCCGGTTCTCGGCCACGTAGCTGAGGTGGAGGTCGGCGGGGAGGGCGGGCCTGCGCCGGGTGAAGGCGTCCCTGATCCGCAGCCTGGCCTCGTCGCCGACGGCGGGCATCGTGGTGACGGCGCCCTCGGTGACATAGGCGGTGAGCCGTTCGAAGGCGGAGAGCAGGGAGTTGGAGAGCCCCGCCTCGTCACCGAAGGTCGCCAGGGTCTCCTCGTACGCGTAGTAGGGGCGGTACGGGATCTCCACCGCGCCCCAGTAGGCGGTGAGGCGCTCCCCGGTGAGTCCGGCGGGGAACCGGTCGAACTTCAGCCGGGCCAGGGCGCGTCCGGCGTCCGCCTTCTCCTTCTCGCCCTCGTCGATCCGCATCGGTACGGGGAAGATCCGGATGCCCCGGCCGCCGTAGCGTTCGTCGATCTGGCGGGCCACGGCGGCGGCGCCGTCGATGGACTGGTCGCTGAGGGTGAAGCAGTCGACGAGGACGTCGGGCAGGTGGACGGTGCAGATGTCGGCGATGTCGCTGAGCCCGGTGCGGCTGTCGATGAGGACGTAGTCGTAGTGGGCCTTCATGTCCTCGCGCAGCGCGTCGAAGAAGTGGCCGCCGCCGAGCCGGTCGTAGAAGTTGTCCCAGTCGAAGGTGGAGACGGTCGCGGAGTACTCGCGGTTCTGCCGTCCGGCGGAGACGAAGTCGAGGGTGCCGCCGTCGGGGAACTCCCAGCCGAGGTGTTCCGGGGTGAGCGAGACGGCGTGCGGCTGGATCCGCGCGTACTCGCGGTGCCAGTCGTCGGGGCGGTCCACGGGGCTGGTCGCGGCCCAGGCGTACTCGGTGATCAGGTCGATGACCCCGGTGGTCGCGCCGAGGGTCGAGGGGTCGAGGAAGGGGTGGAAGAAGCGGTGCAGGCCCGGTGCTTCGAGGTCCCAGTCGACCGCGAGGACGCGCTTTCCGTTGGCGGCCAGGATCCAGGCCGTGTTGGCGAGGGCCATGGTGCGGCCCGTACCGCCTTTGTACGAGTAGAAGGTGACGATGCGTCCGTCACGACGTGCTGTCATCCGTGTCCTCCGCATCGGGCGCCAGGTCGTGCGTCTGGGGAACGTAGTGCGTCGTGGCGTACTCGGCGGCCATCGGGCCGCGCAGTCTCGGCCGTTCGGTGTGGCTGCCGCCGGCCGGCGGATAGACCTCCGCGTGCCGCAGGTACTGCTGGGCCGCCGCTTCGACGACCTGGGGCAGTATCTGGCCGAACGCCTCCATGCTGGGCACGCCCTTGGCGGCGGCCCGGCAGGCGGCGCGCCCCTGCCCCATGTTCCTGGGCATGGTCCGTTCGAGTTTCTCGCTCAACTCGGCCTGGGCCGCCCGGCTCTGTTCGTCCTCACGGTTCCACGGGACGACGACGCTCACCCAGGGCCGGTGTTCGGCGTCGAACGCGGCGAGCCGCTCGCGCTGTTCCTCGTCGTTCAGGGCCCATCGGTCGACCAGCAGTATCTCCGGCCGTACGGGGGCCTGTTTGCCTTCGTGGGGTACCGACACCTCGTCGAACGAGACGATGTCCGCCTGGTAGTTGAGGGAGCGCACCAGGTCCCGGGCGACATACGCCAACGGCCGTGCCGAGTCCGGGTGGTAGGGGTTCCAGTCCTGGGCCATGCCCCCGTAGTAGTCGGCCGTACGGCCCTCCGGCAGCCCGTGCCGGGTGGGCGCGGCCACGGTGACCTGCATCGGGCGGGGCCCGCCGCTGGCGCCGAAGGCGCTGGGCGCGCTGCGGTAGTCGACGGGGCGCCCGGGGCCTATCGCGGCGGTGTCGGCGACGCTGACGATGCGCTTGGCGAGTTCGTAGACGGCCCGCTGGTACTCGTCCTCGAATATCCGGAGTTTGATCAGCCCGTACAGTCCGTCGGTGACGTAACGGTCCCCGAAGTCCCGGTGGTTGAACTGCAACCGCTCGGCGGGGCCCGGCAGGTGCCGGGGCGGTACGGGCACCCAGAGGGCCGGGACGATCGCCTCGGCCGTGGTGTTGTTCTTGGCCTGCTCGTAGATGACGCGCTGGGCGAAGGCGTACCACTCCTTGCCGCACATCTCGCTGGCGAAGTAGCGCGGCGAGAACAGCGGCACGAACACCCGGCAGGTGGCGAGCACATCGGCGAGCCGCTCCGACCAGCCCTCGCCCGACCGCATCTCGCGGTCGATGAATCCGGCCTGGGCCCCGGCGGGCAGATCCGTCATGGCCATCACGTGCTCGGACAGATCCCGGAAGAGCTTCTGCACCCACATGTCCGGGTCGGCCCCGGAGGCGCCGTCCCTCGGTGTGTGCGCGTAGCTCAGGAAGAAGTACGGCCGATGGTCGACCGCTCGCTGCTGCGGTGACGCGTGCACACGACCCCCGTCCTGTGGTGAACACCCACGTCGCTCAACGCCGTTTCCCGGCCATCCACACCGTGGCGTGCGCCACCGCGTCCTTCATCGGGAAGAGGCGCCCGACCACCCCGCCCAGTCGTCCCTTCTGCTCAAGTCCCCAGGGGAACGCGGCCCCAATCGCTGCGAAATCACTGTCGTCGAGGTGCACATCCTCATATTCCACCCAGCGCGGTGATCCGTCCGGCGCTTTCACCACACAGTGATAAGAACGTGTGGTCGCGCCGGGCCGGTACTCGGCGAGATGGAACGCGGTGCAGGCGCCGTACCCCACATTGACCAGCAGAACCCGGGCGTCGGCCCCGGCCAGCGCGCCGAGCGGGGATTCCGGGCCGAGGTGGCTGTGCAGCGGGTGGTCCGCCAGGAGTTCGGCCGCGCGCGCCCCGAGCGCGGCGAACGAGGTCTGCGGGTGGGTGCTCCGTACGGCCCCCTCGGCGGTGCGTACGGACTCGGCCAGCCGGCCCATCGCCGTGCAGGGGGTGGTCTCCGCGTCGAAGGCGGGCATCCGGGCGCGGAACGCGGCGGCCTGGCGGCGGGTCAGTCCGGAGATGCGTGCCCGGTGGGCGGTGGAGGAGTCGGAGTTCTCCTCGGTGAAGGCCGGCACGACCAGGGTGCCGTCCTCCCCCAGCGCCGTCAGCAGGGCCGTGCGCAGGGTGTCTGCCTCCAGACCGGTGCCGCGCAGCGAGGCGTGGACGAGCAGGGTCGTCCCGGGGGTCACCCCCAGGTCGGCCAGCTCACGGGCCAACTCCTCGGCGGTGGACCGGGTTTCCGTATCAAGGGGGGTGTCAGACACGCTCGGCCTCCGCGCGCAGTGTGGTCAGCAGGCTCTTCCCGCCGACGGTGAGTTCCGCCGCGTCCTGAAGGGTGTCCAGCGCCCGCAGGGCGTGGTCCCGGTGGCGACGGTCGTAGGCGGCGAGTCCCACGCGTTCGTGGGCCCCGGCGAGCAGTTCGGAGACGGGCACCGGCCGCTCCCGCCAGGGCGCGGGGCGCTGCCACGCGCCGTCCAGCGCGTAGAGATCGGTGACCTCGGTCAGCGCCCGCAGGGTGGCCCGGCGGAAGCCGCGCAGCAGGGCGGGCGCCAGGGCCGCGGGGTCGCCCGCCACGGGGACGCCCAGCGCCCCGTAGCCGTACGCGGGGCTCCCCGCGCGGATCCCCCGTCCGGCGGAGCCCCGCGGGGCCACCGCGGGCGCGAGGGGCGTCAGCGTGGACAGGGTGACGGCGGCCTGCGCGGCCTGGTCGGGGACGGCGTCGCGCAGCAGCGCCCAGGCCGCCGCGAGCCGGCCGCTCCAGTCGGCGGCCTCGTCCCGGCCGAGCCCCGGGTGGGCGGGGGCGTCGAAGGTGTCGCGGTACGGGTCGATGTCGTCCAGGGCGAGGTCGGGCGCCCCGTCCCGGCCGAGGCGGCGCACGGGGCGCCAGGGTCCTGCGGTCTCGTCGGCGCGTACGACCCGCAGCTCCGTGGTGCCGGTGCGCACCACGAACCCCTTCTCGGCGAGGCGTACCTCGGCCTCGCCGCTCCCGCCGGGCGGTCCGAGCCGCAGCGCGCCGAGGGTGGGCAGGACGAGCACGCCGTCCCGGTGGTGGACCCGTACGGGTGTGTCCAGACCGCCCCGCAGGACGGCGGCGGCGACGTACGCCTGTACCCGGCGCGCGAGGCCGGGCGCTTCGGGCCGCCCGTCGCGGGCGGCGGCGATCGCCTCGGCCAGCCAGGTGCGGGTGTAGGGGTGGGCGAAGAGGGTGTCGAGCCCGTCGGAGCGCCGTTCGACGGCGTTCGCCAGCTCCCACGCCTCCTGCCAGGGCTCGCCGCCCCGGCCGTCGAGCGCGGCGTGCAGCTCGGCCAGCATGGAGCGGGTCAGCTCGTGCTGGGCGTCGAGGAGTTCAGCGGGGTGGCCGACGGCGGGCGGGACGGTCTCGGCGCGGGTCCGGGACTCGATCCCGCCGATGAGGGCGGCCAGGTCGGCGCAGTACACGGAGGGGTTGTCGAATCCGCCGGGGCCGCCCGGGCCGTCGGGGGACGTCCCGGGCCGCGACCGGTAGCGGTGGGTGTAGAGCCCGCCGCCGCAGGAGCGGACGACCGGGCAGCGCCGGCACTCCTCGCTCACACCGGCGAGCCCGAGCTGTCTGCTCCGCACGCCGGGGTGGGCGGCGACCTCGTCGAGGGAGTGCGCGAAGACGTCGAACCCGGTGGCGGCGGCGCCCTCGTAGGCGCTCTTGAGGGAGTCGACCTGCTCCAGGGTGCCGTCGGTCTCCACGACGACGAGATCGGTGGGGGCGAGGCCGAGCGATTCGGTGAGGCTCGGGCCGCCGGTCAGGGTGGAGAGCACCGAGTCGAAGAGGCGTACGGGCATCGGCCTGCCCCGCGCGTCCCAGCGGTCGAAGACGGCGAGCAGCCAGTCGGCGTACGCGGTGGGCGAGCCGTCCGGGCGCGGCGGCGGCTCGTCCCAGGTGGCGTGCGGCAGCAGGAAATCGATGCGCGGTGGGTCGAGCGCGTCCAGCGCGTCGTACACGGCGACGGGGTCGTTGGCGGCGTCGATCGTGCAGAGCAGCCCGAGGTCGAGATGGCGGTAGCGGTCCTGCCGGAGGAGTTCGACGGCCTTGAGGACCAGGGGGTGGCTGCTGCGGCCGTCCGCGAAGCGGCGGTGGCGGTCGTTGGCCGTACGGTCGCCGTCGAGGGAGATGCCCACCCGGACGCCGAACTCGTCGAAGAGGTCGAGATAGCGGGGCGAGAGCTGGAGCCCGTTGGTGTGGATGCGTAAGTCGAGGTCGGCGACGCCGTCGAGGGCGTGGTGGAGTTCCTCGCACACGCGCCTGAGCCGGGCGGGGCCGGCGAGCAGTGGCTCCCCTCCGTGCAGGATCACTGACACGGAGGGCAGGGCGTGGGTGGTGGCATGCTCGGCCAGTCGCAGAGCTGTCCGGGAAATCGCTTCGTCAGAGATCGCTTTGGGGCGGGTACGCCAGCTCTGATCAGCGTGTTCATAGATGTAGCAGTGGTCACACGCAAGATCGCACCTGCTGTGGACCTTCAGAACGATCTCGCGGAAAGGGACCAGGGGTCCTGTCATTCCGCCAGTCTAGAACGCGTTTCGCCAGTCCAGAACGCTCAAGAGCGCGGAAGAACCCTGACTAGAGCGCCGAGTTAAAGCTCGACACACGCGCGACACGGCCGCTGGGCATGGGCAGTACACGGCCGAGCTTCTTGGCGACACCGGCGTCGCGTACATCGATCTCTGCGAGGGGGACGCGGTTCTTCTTCGCGGTGGCGAAGGCGACAGAGGTCTGAGAGGTCACGGCGGCCGTCCTTGATCATGTCGGTCGTACAGGAGACACCGCACCGTTGCAGTGTCAGCGGCTCGACTTTACTCTCATGAACCCGTGCGGCAACTCGGCACGTGGGGACGAGACGAAAGCGTTGCCGGGAGTTCACGAACGGGTGCGGAGCTGATCGTTCCGCTGATCGAGTGACAACAAAACAGCAGACGGGGGCGCGCATGGCCGACTTACGCGGACCACTGCACAGCATGGTCTTCCGAAACGCCGATCTGCCGGTTCTCTTCCATCACGCGGACGCGATCGCCGTCCGCCGCCAGCGCGAGGCGGTCAACGCCACCCGCCGCCAGCTCCTGCTGCTGGTGCTGGGCGCGCTGCTGACCTCGCTGCCCTGGCAGGGGAAGGTCGGGGGATCGTTCCAACTCCTCAGCGCACTGGGCGCGTTGGCGTACGCGGGTGTGCTTCTGGTCACGTTCCGCTCCGCGGGCCAGCGAGCAAAGTCGCACTGGCAACTCAACCGCTCCGCCGCGGAGTTCATCAAGTCACTGTCCTGGCGCTACGCGGTGCACGGCGCGCCCTTCGACTCCGGGGCCGCCGGAGCCGCCGAGCTGTTCGCCACCCGGATGGAGGCGGGGCTCGCGGAGTTGCGGAAGGTGGGGTGGGAGGACCCCCGGGAGAGCCCTCAGGAAGGGGCGGACACGGGAGGGGGCGCCTCCGGGGAACTCATCACGCCCGCGATGCGGATGCTGCGGGACAAGCCCTTCGGCGCCCGCAAGGAGACGTACGTCAGGGACCGGCTGATCGAGCAGCGGAACTGGTACCACCGCAGAACGGTCGTCTCCCGCCGGGCCACCACCCTCTGGTCGGCCACCATCGCGCTGCTGACCCTGCTGGCGCTGTTGCTCGCCGTGCTGCGGACGTTCTCGGTCACCGACTCCGGTGCTTTCCTCGGGCTGTTGTCGGCGTCGGCGGCTGCATGTCTGGCGTGGAGCGAGATACGACGCCACCAACCCCTCATCTCCGCGCACTCGTTGGTGGAGGAGGACCTGGCGGCGATGCACACGGCGATGGAGACGATGGTGACCGAGGAGCAGTGGGCCAACGCGGTGTACGAGACCGAGCGGATCGTCTCGCCGCAGCACACGGACTGGCTGGTACGGCACGGCAGTTGAGCCGCCCGTCCGGGCGCGGCGCGGGTGAGCCGCCCGCCCGCGCGCGCCGCCTCAGGCGCGCTCGACGCCCTCGCACCAGATCACCGTGACCGGCTTCCCGCGCTCGCGCGCGTACCGCACGATGTCGCCCGTTCCACCGAGACCGCGGGCCGGGCGGCCGTCCCAGACGGCGAGCAACCGGTCGCATTTGTCGGCGATGTAGGTGCCCGCCGCGTAGTACGCCTCGTCGGTGGAGTGCGGGTAGGCCATCCGGACCTCCAGCGTGGCCCGGTCCTTGAGCCTCAAGTAGCCGTCGAGTTCGGCCGGGTCCTCGAAGCCGTCCTCGTAGTCGCCGCTGGGGATGACCACGGTCAGCTCCGCGCCGTGGTCCAGGGCGAGGACCGCGAAGAGCTGGTCGGCGCCCGCCGCGAGGCTGGAGAGCGCCTCCATCGACCCGCTCTGGCCGTGCAGTACGGCCACGATGGCGGCCCTGATGTGCGCGTACGCCTCGGCCGGGATGTCGCGGTGGCCGGTCACTCCGATGCGTTTCACTGCTTCACGGCCCCCGGTTCCTCTGCGGCGCACACCCTGGCATTGTCTCAGAGACAGGGAGGCGAGCCCCCGCCCGGCGATCCGGACGGAGACTCGCCCCGCGCGACTGATCCAGCCGGACCCGGACGACAGCCGGACCCGAACGACGGACCCTAGACGAGCGTGACCCCGTAGGCGCTCAGGGCCTCCGTCACCGGCTGGAAGTACGTGGTGCCGCCCGAGGTGCAGTTCCCGCTGCCGCCCGAGGTGAGTCCGATGGCGAGCGAGCCGGAGTAGAGCGCCCCGCCGCTGTCACCCGGTTCGGCGCAGACGGTGGTGCGGATCAGACCACTGACGACATCGCCGCTCCCGTAGTTCACCGTGTAGTTGAGGCCCGTCACCGAACCGCTGTGGATGCCGGTCGTGGAGCCGCGGCGCGTGACGGACATCCCGTTGGTGGCGTTGGCCGCGCCCGTGATGGTGACACTGCCGACGGTGCCCGGGTGGGCCAGCGCGGTGTTCGCGTACCGCACGAGGCCGTAGTCGTTGCCGGGGAAGCTGGTGCCGGCCGAGGGGCCGATGCTCGTGGTGTGCGCGGAGTTGGTGTACCAGGGCGGCAGGCCCTCGGTGCAGTGGCCCGCCGTCAGGAAGTAGTACGTGGTGCCGCTGCGCACGTTGAACCCGGCCGAGCAGCGCCAGCTCGTGGCGTAGACGGCGTCGCCGCCCGAGATGAGCTTGGAGAGCGTGCCCGTGGTGCGTTCGACGCGCAGCGCGCCCGCGTTGGCGCCCGCGGCCCGCTCGATGGAGTCGATGTCGTCTTCGGTGACGGTGGAGTCGGCCTGGACGACAAGGGACTTGGTCGCCGGGTCGACGGCCCAGGCGGTGCCCGCGACATCGGCCTCCAGCACGGCCTCGCTCGCCGCGGTGAGCTGGCTCGCGCTGAACGTGGTGGGCTGGGATGCGTTCGCGGTGGGTATCGCGAGGGCCGCCGCCGCGGCTATTCCGGTGGTGACGGCGATCAGGCGTACGCGTCTTGCCACGCCGCTGAGGGGGGTGGTGCGCTTGATCCTCACTGGTCGTTCCTCCCGAAGGGAATCGGGGGCCCGTTGGTGGGGTTCAGGGGCCCGTGAGGCGCGGCCGACGGCGCGGGAGGTCCCGGGGGTCACCCGGGGACACCGCGCCCCGACCGGCGCTGCACGGGAGTATTGGCGGCCTCAACTCCCCCCGCAAGGGCGGGATTTGGCCGCCCCGGCGACCAGTGGGGCGTACGGTGCCGGGGCGCCGCGTGGGGTGGCGCCCCGGCGCGGGACACGGGTCGGGGGTCAGTCGGTGAGGACCGCGCGTTCGCCCGCCGGGACGGCGATCGGCAGGGTGTTGCCCGGGGGCGGGAACGGGCAGATGAAGTGGTCGGCGAAGGCGCACGGCGGGAGCAGTGAGCGGTTGAAGTCGACCGTCACCGTCCCGTCGGGGGCCGGGGCTGCGGGGCGCAGAAAGCGGAAGGGGAAGGTGCCGTGACCGCTGGTGGCGTCGGCGAAGACCGCCCACAGCGAGCCGTCGGGCTCCACCGCGACCTGGAGGGTGTGTTCCGTACCGCCGGCGGTGAAGGCGATCTCGCCGCCGAGCCCGAGGCCCCGCTCCCGGCCGTCGGCGTTCCCGACCCGTACGGTGCGGCTCGCCCCGTACGGCCGGAAGCGGCCCGGCAGCGTCCAGGCCGGGTCGTACGGGGTGGCGTCGATGGCGCGGAAGGCGCGGCGCGCGGCCGACTCCGGGTCGACGTCCCGTACCGCCCACAGCCCTTCGCGGCGCAGCACGACCAGCCTGCGCGGGCCGGCCGCGATCCGGGACTCCTCGAAGGGGCCGCTGTCGGCGCCGAGTTCGATCGCACCGGTGAGGGGCGCGCCGTCGGCGGTCAGCCCGTCCCCGGCCGCCGCGCTCAGCACGATCGCGTCGCCGTCCTCGCGCCACACCCCCGGGAGCCCGGGCAGGGTCCCGTCGGGGTGGTCGGCGAGCCAGTGGGTGCCGGTGAGGGCGAGCGGTCCGTACGGGGCGGCGACCGTGACGATGCGGTGTGCGTGCCAGCTCGCCCACTCCTGGGCGGAAGAAGCGGGCGATGGTTCCGTTGTCATGCTGTTGCACCTTTCCATACGGGGTCGGGGAGCCCGAGGTGGGAGCGCAGGGTGGTGCCCTCGTATTCCGTACGGAACGCGCCGCGCTCCCGGAGCAGCGGGACCACCCGGTCGACGAAGTCGTCGAGCCCTCCCGGGGTGAGATGGGGTACAAGGATGAAGCCGTCGGCCGCGTCACCGGAGACGAAGGCGTGCATCTCCTCGGCGACGGTCTCCGGGGCGCCGACGAAGGACTGGCGCGCCGTGGTCTCGATGACGGTCTGGCGGATGGACAGCCCCTTGGCCTCGGACAGCGCCCGCCACCTGGCGGCCACCGCGAGCGGGTCACCGACCCGTACCCGGCCCTGGACCAGCGTGGAGTCCGGGTCGGGGTCGATCGCCGGCAGCGGTCCGTCCGGGTCGTACCCGGAGAGGTCGCGGCCCCAGACCTGTTCCAGGGCGAGCAGCGCGTTCTGCGGGGAGACCTGCTGTGCGCGGATCGCGGCGGCGTGCTCCCGCGCCTCGGCGTCGCTGTCGCCGAGGACGACGGTGACCCCGGGCATGATCTTGAGGTCGTCCGGCTTCCTGCCGTACGCGGCCAGCCGCCCCTTGGTGTCGGCGTAGAAGGCGCGGCCCGCCTCCAGCGTGCCGTGCCGGGTGAAGATCACATCGGCGGTGGAGGCGGCGAACTCGCGGCCCTCGTCGGAGTCGCCCGCCTGGATGATCACGGGGTGGCCCTGCGGGGAGCGCGGGACGGTGAACTCGCCCGCGATGTCGAACTGCGGCCCGGAGTGCGCGAAGGGCCGGGGCGTGCCGTGCGGGGCGCCGGGTGCCGGCGGGGTCCAGGAGTCCCACAGCTCGCGGGCGGTACGGACGAACTCGGCGGCCCGGGTGTAGCGGTCGGCCCGGTCGAGATAGCCGCCGCGCCGGAAGTTCTCCCCGGTGAAGGCGTCGGAGGAGGTGACCACGTTCCAGGCGGCGCGGCCGGCGCTGAGGTGGTCGAGGGTGGCGAGCCTGCGGGCCAGTTCGAACGGCTCGTTGAAGGTGGCGTTCACGGTGGCGGCGAGGCCGAGCCGGTCGGTGACGGCGGCCAGCGCGTTCAGGACGGTGAGCGATTCGGGGCGGCCGACGACGTCCAGATCGTGGATGAGGCCGTTGTGTTCGCGCAGCCGCAGCCCCTCGGCGAGGAAGAAGAAGTCGAAGGTGCCGCGCTCGGCGGTCCTGGCCAGCGCCTCGAAGGAGGCGAAGTCGATCTGGGAGCGGGAGCGGGGGTCGGTCCAGACGGTGGTGCTGTTGACCCCGGGGAAGTGCGCGGCGAGATGGATCCGCTTGCGCGCCCCGGGGCGCGCGGGCGAGGTGGCCCCGGTCCGCCGTGTCGGTTCGGTGCTCATGACGCTCCCCCGGTGGTCGTGTACTGGTTGGCGGGCCGGGCGAGGCCCAGGTGTTCGCGGAGGGTGCCGCCCGGGTGGAAGGTGCGGAAGAGGCTGCGGTGCTGGAGGAGTGCGACGGTGCCGTTGACCAGGCGTTCGAGGTCGCGGTGGGGCTCGACGGGGGTGAGGTGGAAGCCGTCGACGGCGCCGCCGGCGTGCCAGCGGGTGATGAGGTCGGCGAGGTCTACGGGGCCGCCCCGGTAGTACGCGCCCGCCGCGCCGGCGGCGGTGTGCGCCCCGTTCACCGGGCCCGCTTCCGGCGGGCGTTCGCCGTCGTGGAAGTCGAGGGTGAGCGCGGCCAGCACCCGCAGGGTGCCGGGGGCGCGGCCGTGGGCGGCGGCGCGGGCCCGCAGCCGCTCACGGAGGGCCGCCGCCTCCTCGGGCCGGCCCGCCCTGACCAGGACGACATCGGCGTGCCGGGCGGCGGCATCGGTGAGGGCGGGGGTGCGTCCGGTCGCTATGTCGACCACGGTGACGGGGTGCCCCTGGGGCGGCCTCGGCACGATGGACGGGCCGCGCACGCTGAACGTGGTGCCCTGGAAGTCGACATGGTGGAGCTTGTCGCGGTCGATGAAGCGCCCTGTCGATGTGTCGCGGATCTCGGCGTCGTCCTCCCAACTGTCCCAGAGCCGGGCGGAGACGTCGGCGACCTCGCCCGCCTCCCGCCAGAGCGCGGACGCGGGCGCGGCGGGGCGGCGGCCGAAGAGCCGGGCCTGTGCGGCGGTGGTCGACACATCGACAAGCCATCCCGCCCGGCCGTGGCTCACCCAGTCCAGGGTGGCGACGGCAGTGGAGAGGTGGAACGGCTCGGTGTGGGTGGTGGTGACGGTCGGGACGAGGCCGACGCGTTCGGTGGCGGGGGCGACCCGCGCGAGCACGGCGAGCGCGTCGAGGCCCGGGCGCTCGAAGGAGTCCCTGAGCGTCACGAAGTCGAGGGAGCCGCGCTCGGCGAGCCGGGCGAGGTCCCCGTACGACGCGGCGTCGTACCGGGGCGGGCCGCCGATCTCGGCGGCGAGGTGGAGAGGACGGGTGGCGGACATGACGGGCCTACCTTCCGGCTTCCGACGGGCTGGTCGGGCCCGTTCGTCGAGTGAGGAGACGGCGCGCGGCGTCCGGGGACGGCGCGCGGACCGTGCGGGCGGACGCCTCGGCGAGCAGGGTGAGGGCGGTCCGCGCGGTGGCGTCGTTCTGGCGGAACGCGGGTCCGCCGGTACGCGGCCGGGTGAACGCCCCGCTGGAGCGCGCGGTGGTGTACGGGCCGAGCGAGAAGCGGCGCGGGTGCGGGCGGCCGTCGCGTTCCACGAGCCTGCCGTCCCCGGGGTCGACCCGGACCAGCCCGGCGGCGGAGATCGCGACGGCCCCCTCGTCGTACAGGGAGCGCAGCAGCGGACTGAGGGTGCGCTCCGGCGAGGGGTCGGGGAGCCGGGCCTCGACCAGGGCGCGGGCCTCGACGTACTCCCCCGGTACGGAGGCGCTGCCGGCCCTGAAGACACCCCAGCGTTCGTCGGCCTCGACGGTGGTGCCCGCGCCGAGGAAGCGGACGACACCGGCCCGGGAGAGCGCGAGGAGCTGCCGCAGCCGGGGGCCCGGCGGGCCGGAGGCGAGATAGCTGAAGAAGCCGTGCCACCGCCCGCCGGGGTCACCGAGGTCGCCGAGGCGGACGAGCTGGCCGTAGACGGAGAGCAGCCCGAGGAAGACCCCGAGGTCCGCGCTGTGGGCCGGATCGTGCCGGCGGGCCAGGTCATGGGTGATGTAGGCACGCAGACCGCCCTGGAGCGCGTCGTACGAGGTGAAGCGCGCCCCGTCCAGCGGCCGGTCGAGCACGGCGAGGTCGAGCCGGTCGGCGGGGTCGGGTACGGCGGCGCTCACCAGGGCGTCCAGTTCGGGGCCCCCGGGGTCGGCCGCCGCGTACGCCTCCTCGAAGTCCGCCCAGGCGACGCGGGTGCGCCCGGGGTGGGCGGTGAAGAGCCGGTGGTAGTGGGCGAAGCCCAGCTCCTTCTCGACCAGTGGCCGGATGTCGCGGGCGTAGTCGGGCCGCTCGGCCCGCGCCAGCAGGGCGTCGATCTGCGCGGGCCCGAGGAAGCGCGGCAGCGGGGGCCGTTCACCGGCCAGCCCGTAACCGATCTTGGAGTGGTACGGGACACCGCGCCGCGAGCCGACGTGGAGGACGGGCTCGCGCCCCGACGGATGGTAGACCAGCTCGTCGGAGGGGTCCCCGCCCCCGGTGTAGTGGCCGCCGCGCCCTTCGGTGAGCAGCACCATCAGGTCGACGAAGGCGAGCCCGAAGCCGCGCACGATGACGGGGTCACCGGCGGGCAGGGCGGAGAGGTCGCTGTCGGCGGTGAAGTCCGGCGGCAGGTGGCGCAGCCCGTGGCGGCGCGCGAATCCGGCCAGCTCCACCTGTTCCCGGTCGGGTTCGGCGTCGAGATGGCCGAGGGTCAGGACAACGAGATCGGCCTCCAGCGGTGCGGCGCGGCCGGCGAGCAGCACGCGCTGGCGGCCTTCGCGCGACCCGGAGACGCGCAGCGCGTGGGTGGGGTGGAGATGGACCCGGACGCCGGACGGCAGGGCGGCCACCGTCCGCTCGTACACCCAGCTCAGATAGGCGCTCTGGACCCGGCGGCTGGGGAAGCTCTGTCCGGTGAGGGCGGCGATCTCGGCCAGGAGCCCGGCCCGGTCCGCCGCTGACTCGGCGGGGGAATCGGCCGCCCCGGCGGGGGAGGCTCCGGTCCCGGCGGCGAGGTGGGTGCGGCCCGCCGTGATGTCGCGGGCCCAGGCGTCGAGCGCGGGCCCGGCGCGTACGGGGCCCTCCAGCACGACCGAGTCGTCGGTGAACATCGTCACGTCCTCGGCCATGGAGTTCATCCAGAGCAGCGGGGACTGGTCGCGGCGCCATATCCGGCCCGCGCCGGGCGGGAACGGGTCGACGAGGTGGATGTCCAGCGGCAGACCGTCGTACAGGGACGGCGCGTTGGCGGCGATCCGCTCCAGGAAGCCGGTGCCGCGCGGGCCCGCGCCGACCACGACGACGGACGGGGTGACGGGGGGCGTGCGGAGGGTGACCGGATCCGGTGACGGGGGCATGGGAAGGCTCCGTGGATGCAGAGATCGAACACGGGGGTGCCTTCACGCGGAACGCGGACGGACCGAGCCCCTCAGCGGGGTCCGTCTGCGGGGATGAGGCTATGCGGGGTGTACGGCCTGTTGTCAAGCTTGTCCGTACTGTGAGCCGTCCGTCTCAGCGTGACGCGGGGCCGGTTGACTCAGAAACGGATGCCTGTTCCACTTGATTCATGCATGCGAAGCAGTGGCTCGTCACGCGCTCCCACATCGACTTCGGTCGCGTGTGGTCCTCTTCCTGTTGAGCTGACGCCCTGCTCCGCCCCTGTTCTCCCGGCGCTCGCCGCGCCGTTCCCCGCGTGCCTTCACACGCAGCGCTCCAGGCTCTTCCCCCTCCCCTCGTACCGCCCCTTCGTACCGTCGTCCGACGCGCGCCTTCAGGCGCTGTCAGACACCCCCGCAGTCGCAGCAGCTACAGCAGTTGCCACAGCTCTCGCCGCAGCTACAGCAATTACCGCAGCCGTCACAGCAATCACCGCACGCCTCGCAGCAGTCGCCGTCGCGGCAGAGACCCTCGTGTTTCTCCCGCGACCAGGGGCCCTCGTACTCCTTCGCACAGCACATTTGGCAGGTGCAGCACAGCCCGGTGAAGACCGCACAGCCGGCCAGGAACCCGCGCTTCTCGGGCGGCCTCCCCGGGCCCCCGGGGAAGTCCCCCGGGAAGCCCGGCGGGAGCCCGCCCGGAGCCCCGTACGGGTTGCCTCCTCCGGTGGTGTGCGCGCACGCCGGCGTGCCGAAGGCGCGGTCGACCGAGGCGCCCAGTTCGTGGGCGAGCAGTACATGCGCCAGGCGGTCGTCGGTGAACTCCGCGTCGCGCAGCGCGAGCCGGATGCCGTGCACCGCGTCGTCGGCGAGACGGCGGGCCTCCGCCCGGGAGGTGCCCGTCGCGGTGAGCGGGTTCCACGCGCCTGAGGCGGCGTCAGTTCCCTGGTCCTCCACGGCGTCCAGCAGATGGGCGAGCCGTCCGAAGAGCCGCCCCGCCTCGGCCAGCGGCGCCCGGTTCCCCGGCCGCCCGGCCAGTACGGCGGTGTACGCGAAGGCCGCGGCGGTGGCGGTCTCGGTCGGTTCCGTGACGGTGAGCAGCGGGGTGCCGGGCCCGGCGAGCGCCTCGATCCCCGGCTGCCGGTCGACGGCGTCGACCAGGACTGCGGTGTCGAAGCCCAGCTCCGCGCCGGTCCGCGCGCCCGCCCGGTCCCAGCCGGTGGCGACCCGGCGCGCGGCGGCGGCCAGCGGCCTGCGCCGCAACAGCCCGTCCCCGTCGGCGACGTGGTCCCGTACCTTCGCCGAGGCCAGCACGAGCGAGACGGCGGCGGCGAGCCGCGCGCCCTCGCCGCGCGCGACCGGCGCGGTCCGCATGCCGCGCAGCGGGCAGGGCCCGGCGGTGCGGCGCAGCTCCGGGGTGCGGCCGGCCTGAGCCTCCGTCAGGACCGAGACGATCAGGCCGTCGTAGTTGGTGACGATCCGGGCGAGCTGCCCGTGATCGGAGCGAAGTGCCAGGCAGAGCCCGCAGAGATGGGCCGTCCACTCGGCCTTGAGTCCGCTGCCGAGCCGATGTGTGCAGGGTCTGACGATTCCGAACACGACGTTCCCCCGAGTGTCGTTCGTTGGTGGGCGACGCATCGTATCGAGTGATCCATTCACTCGGACGACGTCAACGTCACCCATCTGGCCGGAACGTAATATTTTGCACCATCTCAGGGCCCGTATCCTGGAAGAACCTTGACGAATCGCCACATCTTCTGCACCAGTACCGTCACGAATCGCCTGCGCGCCGACTATCCCCTTGGCGCGCGATCCGCATGATGGACGACGATAGGGATAGGGAACGTCAAGTGACCGCGGTGAAAGGAGGCGTCCATGGGATCGGTGCGCAAGGCGAGTGCCTGGCTGGGCCTCGTCGAGGACAACGACGAGCGTTACTACGACGACGAGTACGCCGAGGGTGCTGAGAGCGGCGAGACCTGGCGGAGCGAGCCCCGCATGCGGGTCGCCCCCGAGTCCACCGCCCAGGAGCAGGACCGCAGAATCGCCACGGTCTCCCCGGAGTCCTTCCGGGACGCCCGTGCCATCGGCGAACTCTTCCGGGCCGGCACCCCCGTCATCATGAACCTCACGGCCATGGAGCCCGCCGACGCCAAGCGTGTGGTGGACTTCGCCGCCGGGCTGATCTTCGGCCTGCGCGGTTCGATCGACCGGGTCGCCACCCGGGTCTTCCTGCTCAGCCCGGCCGACACCGAGATCGTCACCGGTGACGCCGTCGGCCGCCCGCAGGACGGCTTCTTCAACCAGAGCTGAGCGGGGCGGCTCACCGGAACGCGTCGAGCCCGGTGAGCGCCTTGCCCAGCACGAGCTGATGCATCTCGACGGTGCCCTCGTAGGTGAGCACCGATTCGAGGTTGGTCGCATGGCGCATCACGGGATACTCCAGCGAGATCCCGTTGGCGCCGAGAATCGTCCGCGCGGTCCGGCAGATCTCGATCGCCTCCCGCACGTTGTTCAGCTTGCCGAAGCTGACCTGTTCGGCGCGGAGCCGGCCCGCGTCCATCCGCCGCCCCAGATGGTGGGCGAGCAGGATCCCCTTGTGCAGTTCGAGCGCCATGTCGGCGAGTTTGGCCTGGGTGAGCTGGAAGCCGCCGATCGGCCGGCCGAACTGCTCCCGCGTCCGCGCGTAGCCGAGCGCCGCCTCGAAACTGGCGCGCGCGGCGCCCATCGAGCCCCAGACGATGCCGTAGCGCGCGTGGCTCAGACAGCTCAGCGGTCCGCGCAACCCGGTGACCCCGGGGAGTGCGGCGTCGGCGGGCAGCCGTACGCCGTCCAGGACCAGTTCGCTGGTGACCGAGGCGCGCAGCGACCACTTGTGACGGATCTCGGGGGCGGAGAAGCCGGGGGTCCCGGCCGGCACGAGGAAGCCCCTGATCCCGGCGCCGCCGCCGTCGCGGTCGGTCTGCGCCCAGACGACGGCGACGCCCGCCACCGAGCCGTTGGTGATCCACATCTTGCGTCCGTCGAGCACCCAGTCGGCGCCGTCGCGCCGGGCGTACGTCCGCATGCCCGACGGGTCGGAGCCGTGGTCGGGCTCGGTGAGACCGAAGCAGCCGAGGGTGTCGCCCGCCGCCATCCCGGGCAGCCACCGCTCCTTCTGCTCCTCGGAGCCGTACCGGTGGATCGCGTACATGGCGAGCGAGCCCTGTACGGAGACCAGGGAGCGGATGCCGGAGTCGGCGGCCTCCAGCTCCAGACAGGCCAGTCCGTACTGGACGGCGCTCGCGCCCGCGCAGCCGTACCCCGTCAGGGACATGCCGAGCGCGCCGAGGGAGCCGAGTTCCTTGGCCAGTTCGCGGATGCCGGGCAGTTCGCCGCGTTCGTACCACTCGGCGACGTACGGCAGCACCCGGTCGGCGGCCCAGGCGCGCACGGTGTCCCGGATCGCCAGCTCCTCCGGGTCGAGCAGGTCGTCGAGCCCGAGAGGGTCGCCCGGGTCGAAGGGCGGCGGCTTGGCGGCTGAGGGTACGGACACGGCACGCCTCCGGCGGCTCGCACGGAACGGACGGGAACGGACGGGAACGGACGGTGAGCCGATCACGACACACCGCATCGGCGCCGAACGTTACGGCTCAGCGTCCCGATCGTCCAGACCCGGCCCGAGCGGCGGGTCCCCGGCCCGCGGGTACGCCCGTGTCGGCCTGTTCCCGCTCCGGTGACGTGCGCATACGGGGCGGGCGGCGGTCGGCGGGACGGCGCTGCTCGGGGCCGCGCGCGGGCGGACGCGCCTCGGGCGCGGCGGACGCGGAGGCCGTGCCCTTCTCCTCGTCGGCGGCGGCCGGCGGGCACTCCATGGCCCGCGGCAGCCGCAGCGCGGCCACCGCGCCGAGCAGCAGCAGCCCGGCGCTGACCAGCAGCGTCACATGGAGACCGTGGACGAACGACTCGCGCGCCGCCGTCCGCAGCGCCTGCCCAGCCGGCCCGCCGAGCCGGCTGGCGACCTGGTACGCCTCGCCGAGCGAGTCCGAAGCGGCCGTGCTCGCGGTCGTCGGGACGCCCTTCAGCGAGGTCATCGCGGGCGCGTACACCGCGTTCATCACGCTGCCGAGCAGGGCGATCCCCATGCCGGCGCCCAGTTGGTAGGAGGTCTCGCCGATCGCCGCGGCGCCGCCCGCCTGTTCCGGCGGGGCCTCGCTGAGCATCGATTCGTACGCCCCGAACAGCGTGGTCTGGAGCCCGTAGCCGAGCAGCACGAACCCCGTGGTCAGCAGGGCGGGCCGGTCGTGCTGGCCCATCATGACCAGCAGCAGGACGGCGGCGGCGGTGAGGACGAACCCCCAGGCCACCATCCGGCGCGGCCCCATCCGGCGCAGGGTGGCGGAGCCGGTGACCCCGGCGGCCATGGCGGCGAAGGTGAGCGGCAGCAGCCGTAGCCCGGTCTGCAGCGGGCTGAGTCCCAGTACGAGCTGGAGGTACTGGACGGCGATCAGCTCCAGGCCGACCAGCGCGAGCATGGCGAGGACGATGCAGCCGACGGAGGTGGAGAACGTCGGCCTGGCGAACATCCGGACGTCGATCAGCGGATGGGTCCTGCGCCGCTGCCGCCGGACGAAGAGGACGAGGAGCGCGGCCCCGAGGCACAGCGGGGCGAGCGTCATCGGTCCGAGCGGCCCCTCCCCCGCGCCGAGCCGCTTCACGCCGAAGACCACCCCGAGCACCCCGGCCGCCGCCAGCAGCGCGCCGAGGACGTCCCAGGGGCCGTCACCGGCGCCCTTCGACTCCGGCAGTGCGAAACGGCCGAGCGGCAGCAGGAGCGCCAGCAGCGGGAGGTTGACCAGGAAGACGGAGCCCCACCAGAAGTGCTCGACGAGGAAGCCGCCCAGCACCGGGCCGACCGCGGCCCCGGCCGCGGCGACCGCCGTCCAGATCCCGATGGCCATGGCCCGTTCGCGCCGGTCGGGGAAGACCGCGCGCAGGATGGAGAGGGTGGCCGGCATGATCATCGCGCCGCCGACCCCGAGCAGGGCGCGCGCCGCGATCAGGACCAGTGGGGTGTCGGCGAAGGCGGCGAGCGCCGAGGCGACCCCGAAGAGCGCGTATCCGGTCAGCAGGACCCGCCGCCGTCCGACGCGGTCGCCGAGGGTGCCGAAGAGGATCAGCAGCGCCGCGCAGACGAGCGGGTAGGCGTCCACGATCCACAGCAGCTCGACCCCGCTCGGGCGGAGGTCCGCGGTGACGGCGGGTACGGCGACGTGCAGCACGGTCGCGTCCAGCGCGACCAGCAGCAGACTGACGCACAGGATCAGCAGGACGACCCAGCGGTTCGCACCGCCACCGGCCGCACGCAGCCGCGCTCCGGCCGTGGTGGTCCCGGACATCTGCGTACCTCCCAATGCGTCCCTCGCGCTCGGCGGGCCAACGGGGACACGGGTCCCTCGGGGTGGCCCGGCATCGACGGGCGAGTGAGCCGTCAGCGTACGCGAGTGTTCCCGCGTGGCGCGTGGTGCATCTCTCACCGCTCTGACCAGGGAGTGTGGCGTACGCCACGTCGCCCGCGCCAGGGACCGGGCCCCGGGCGCGACACGAGCGTGAGGGAAATTCCGCGCGACGCCTCGGTGAACTAATTCCGTTCCGCGGAAAGACAGTCACCGGAACCGCGTCCTGATGAATAGGGCCGAAGGGCCCTGGCCATTTCAGGAACGACTCTTACGGAAATGTGATCCGAGACATAGTCCACATCACATCGTCATCACGAAGGGACCGGATCGGCCGGTTCACACACTCACTCGCTGTAACGTCCTTTAGGTGCGTACCGACATCTTTGCCCGCCTGGACCGGGAGCCGGAACCGCCGAAGATAGAGATCCCGCGGATGAGCCGCACCCGTAAGGCTCTCTTCGGCGGGACTTTGGTGTTCTATCTCGCCATCGTCGTCGCCGTGCTCGTCTCGTCCTCGCTGGTGATCATCGACTGGAAGATCATGCTCTTCCGGCCCTACCAGCAGTGGCCGGTCATCCACCCCTACCTGGACTACTTCGTGGTGCTCGGCCAGCGCGGCCCGACCGCCGTGATGATCGCGGCCTGGCTGGGCTGGCGCTCCTGGCGCCAGCACACGCTGCGACCGCTGCTGACCCTCGGGGCGGCGCTGCTGCTGCTCAACGTGACCGTCGGGGCGGTCAAGCTCGGCCTCGGGCGGCTCGGCCCCCACTACGCGACGCAGATCGGCTCGGCCGAACTCTTCGCGGGCGGCGATATATTTCCTTCGGGCCACACCGCCAACGCCGTGGTGACCTGGGGAATCCTCGCCTACCTGGCCACCACGCCACGGGCCAGGCGCTATCTCTCGGTCATGTCGTCCCTGGTGGCGCTCGGGGTCGGCGCGACAACCGTCTACCTCGGTACGCACTGGCTGAGCGATGTACTCCTCGGCTGGGCCGCCGGGCTGCTGATCCTGCTGGGGCTGCCCTGGGCGGAGCCGCTGATCGGCCGTGCCGAGCGGATGGTCTTCGCGGTCCGCGAGCGCTGGCGCGCCCGCCGTGGCCCGGCCACCACCCCGGTGGCGGAGCCGGAGTCCGAGCAGGCCAGGCAGCCGGAGACGGTGCCCCAGGGCGCGCAGCAGTCCGTGGAGGGCACGCCCTGCGAGGCGGTCGGCCCGGCCCACGGCGGGCGCACGGCGGGCGGCCGTAGCGCCGGGTCGCTCACCACCCAGCCCCGGCAGCACGCGGTGCGCTCGGAGCGGACCCCGGTCACCCCGGCGGGCGGCAGCCGCCGCCCGCCCCGCTCCCGGCCCGTGACGGGCGGCTGAAAGCCCCGCGGGGGCGGTACGCACAGCCTCTCCCCCGCGACATGACGAAGCCCCGGCTCCGGCCGGGGCTTCGTCGTACCGGTCGCACCCGTGCGTCCGTACCGGTGTGCCAGTTACCGGTGTGCCAGTTACCGGTGCGTCAGTTACCGGTGCGTCGTGTCGCTCAGCCGGCCCAGCAGCGGATGACCTTGCCGCCGTCGACCTCGAAGTTGAGCCGGCCGACGACGAACTCCATCGTGATGATCGAGCCCGGGGGCAGCGCTCGGAGGTGGGACCAGCCGCGCCCGCGCGCCTGCCGCTCGGCGCTCTCGGCGTCGAGTCCGACGTAGGACTCGGGTGCGTCGTCGGGCTGTCGGGGTGGAGTCGGTATGGGTGCCATGCCACTCACCGTAGGCGCCGGGGAGCCCCGAAGGAAGCGGAGCGGAAGGGTATCGGAAGCCCATCCGATACCGGGAGAGGAACGTTCACGTCCCTCGGCGGTCACGCTTGTGTCACAGGTTCCCGACACTCTCCGGGTGTGAACGACTTCACTCTTACGGACCAGTCGCCCCCCACTCGTCGATAATTCCAAAGCCCCGAAGATCACATAAATTCCCGCTCCCTGAATTCCCCTCAATGAGTGGGGTACGAACTCGTGTTACATAAAGGGGGCGCCATTGGGGCGCCGAACGAATTCACGCTTTCCCCGCACAACCCGCACGCCGTCCGTCCTCGCCCCCACCCGCCCGGCCCGCCGGGGTCCCGGCCACGGAGGACACCGGAAGAAGCAACGGGATCCGGCCACCGCCACGACTCGCCGACATCCCGATTTGTCGATCTGTACACCTTCTGACCTGGTACGTGGCGTGACGGGCCGACGGACGCGCCCGTTCCCCGGGCCGACCGGGCGGTACGGGTTCCGGCCACCCGTCAGGGCGGCGCACCGAACGGTTCGATTCTGTACGCCTGCGCGCGTGACCCGGGCCACGGCTCGCCCGTTGTCTCTGTACGAGCCGGGAACAGCCCGGCCCACGCACCGAGTTCGAGGAGCCACCCGTGCCGCGCATGCTCGATGTCAGCGAGGACGTCCGCGCCGAGATCGGCGACGAAGAAGCCGACCGGCTGCTCGCCGGCGAGAACTCCCCGGGCAGTTACGACTGCACCTCCTGCCGGACCCCCGGCGACTCCGAACAGGAGCGGACCAGCACCGTCCTGTTCGTGGGTGAGGAGACCGCGGTTCTCGCCTTCGCCCACGCCACCTGCATCCCCTCCCAGGTCGTCCAGGTCGCCGAGGACCAGCTCCAGGGCGCCGTCCGGTCGATCACCGGCGGCGAACAGCCCCAGCCGTCCCCGGTCGTCGCCGCCCCCAACGCCGCCCCCGGACAGGCCGTGCTCGGTGTCACCAGCGGTCTGGTGCTGCTGGAGGAGGATCTGCACCCCGCCCTCGTCGTCGAGCCGACGGCCCCGATCGCCCGGCCGGGCTCCGACTCCACCACCGACGAGTTCCTGTCGCTCCTGATCGAACAGGGCTTCCAGCCGGTCAACGCCCTGAAGTCGGTGCCCGCGCAGAACCCGGGCTGGTCGGTACTGCTCGCCATGGGCCAGCTCCACGCCGTACTCCAGCCCGGCGGCGACGGCGCCTCCCCGACCGCCTGGTGGCAGGCCCACCAGCCGCTCCAGGTCACGGAGGGGTGGCGGACGGCGGCCAACAAGTCGCAGCGGGTGCTGGTCTTCGCCGCGCCGGTCGGCTCCATCGGCCAGCAGCCCCGCGAGGACCTGCTGCGCGACGCCCTGGAGAAGGCCGCGGCCAACGGCAATCTGGTCGCCGCCCTGATGCCGCTGGCCGGCACGTGACCGAGGCCACGCGCCCCACCCGCCGGCTGCGCCCGTACCCGCAGCCGGCTAATTCCCCGGGCAGCCCGCATCCGACGGACGACGGGGTCGTTGGCACGTACGTGCACTCATACGACCCCTCCCGCCCGCAGTACCAGAGCCAGATCCCTTCGATGCGCCCGGCGCAGGACGGAGCGGACGGGTTCTCCACGACCCCGATCTACGACGCGCTCTACTCCGAGTTCCGCAGGTCCTTCAGAGCGCTGCCGGGCGACCGGAGCAACGAGGAGAATCTCGGCTTCACGGCGTTCGGCACCGGGCTGCACGGATCCCACCACGTCTACGGCGGCCACAGCGGTTTCGGTCATACGCAGACGCAGTACCCGGGGTCCTGGCAGCGGGACCCCCGGCAGCAGCACATGGCCAGGCCCGACCGGCCGGCGCTGCCCCCGGGGCCGCGCCGCGGGATCTGACCTTCACACACCGGAGCGGTCGCCGTCTCGGCCGTACGCGGTGGGGCCCGGCACGGATGATCCGTGCCGGGCCCCACCGCGTACGGCGATTCCGTCCCCGAGCGCTCCGTTCCCGGGCGCTTCTTCCGCGGACGCTCCGTCCGCGAGCACTCCGTTCCCGAGCGCTCCGTCCCGCTACTTCTTGCGCCCGCGCTTCTCGCGCACCCGCACGGAGATGTGGATCGGGGTGCCCTCGAAGCCGAACTCCTCGCGCAGCCGGCGCTCGATGAACCGCCGGTACCCGGCCTCGATGAAGCCGGAGGCGAAGAGCACGAAGCGCGGCGGCTTCGTGCCCGCCTGGGTGCCGAACAGGATGCGGGGCTGCTTGCCGCCCCGGATCGGGTGCGGGTGCGCGGCGACCAGCTCGCCGAGGAAGGCGTTGAGGCGTCCGGTCGGGACGCGCGTCTCCCACCCCGCCAGCGCCGTCTCGATCGCCGGGACCAGCTTCTCCATGTGGCGGCCGGTGCGGGCGGAGACATTGACCCGGGGCGCCCAGGCGACCTGCGCCAGCTCCGTCTCGATCTCCCGCTCCAGGTAGTAGCGGCGCTCCTCGTCGAGGGTGTCCCACTTGTTGAACGCGACGACGATGGCACGGCCCGCCTCGACGGCCATCGTGACGATGCGCTGGTCCTGGACGCTGATGGACTCGCTCGTGTCGATCAGGATGACCGCGACCTCGGCCTTCTCGACGGCGGCGGCGGTACGCAGCGACGCGTAGTAGTCCGCGCCCGCCTGGAGGTGCACCCGGCGGCGGATGCCCGCGGTGTCGACGAACTTCCAGACCGTGCCGCCCAGCTCGATCAGCTCGTCGACCGGGTCCCGGGTGGTGCCCGCGACCTCGTTGACGACGACCCGGTCCTCGTTCGCGACCTTGTTCAGCAGGGACGACTTGCCGACGTTCGGACGGCCGATGAGGGCGATCCTGCGCGGGCCGCCGAGCGCGGTGCCGAAGGTCTGGGCCGGCGCCTCGGGCAGCGCTTCGAGGACCGCGTCGAGCATGTCGCCGGTGCCGCGGCCGTGCAGCGAGGAGACCGGGTGGGGCTCGCCGAGGCCGAGCGACCAGAGCGCGGTGGCGTCCGCCTCGCCGCTCTGTCCGTCGACCTTGTTGGCGCAGAGCACGACGGGCTTGCCCGCCTTGCGCAGCAGCCGTACCACGGCCTCGTCGGTGTCGGTGGCGCCGACCGTGGAGTCCACGACGAAGACCACCGCGTCGGCGGCCTCGATCGCGTACTCGGCCTGGGCGGCCACGGAGGCGTCGATGCCCAGGACGTCCTGCTCCCAGCCGCCGGTGTCGACGATCTTGAAGCGGCGGCCCGCCCACTCGGCCTCGTAGGTGACCCGGTCGCGGGTGACGCCCGGCTTGTCCTCGACGACGGCCTCGCGGCGGCCGATGATCCGGTTCACGAGAGTCGATTTGCCGACATTCGGGCGGCCGACGACGGCGAGGACGGGCAGCGGGCCGTGACCGGCCTCGTCCAGCGCGCCCTCCACCTCCTCGGCCTCGAAGCCCTCCTGAGCGGCAAGCTCCATGAAGTCCGTGTACTCGGCGTCGCCGAGCTCCCCGTGCTCGTCGCCGGAGTCGATGTGGTCGTTCATGAAGTCCGTACCTCGTTCATCGTGATCGGTGCGCCACGGCTCGCGGCGCACTACTGAAGTCGTGCTGTGTCTCAGGGCCCGGTGGACCCGGTACGTCCGGTGAAGCGCCGGGCGTGCTCCAGGTGGGCGGTCAGCCGCTCCTGGATCCGTACGGTGGCCTCGTCCAGGGCCTTGCGGGTGCGCCGCCCGGTCGCGTCGCCGGCCGCGAAGGCGTCGCCGTAGACGACGTCCACGCGGCTGCGCAGCGCGGGCAGCCCCCGTATCAGGCGGCCGGGGCGCTCGGTGGAGCCGAGCACCGCGACCGGCACGATCGGTGCTCCCGACCGTACGGCGAAATAGGCGAGTCCGGCACGGAGCGAGGCGAAATCACCCTCGCCCCTGCTGCCCTCGGGGAAGATCCCCAGGACGCCGCCGTCCGCCAGCACCCCGAGCGCGCCGGTGACCGCGGTGCGGTCGGCGATCGAACGGTCCACCTTGACCTGCCCGAGCGAGAGCAGGAACGGGTCGAGCGGGCCGATGAACGCTTCCTTCTTGATCAGGAAGTGCACCGGCCGGGGCGCTGTGCCCATCACCATCGGCCCGTCGATGTTGTGCGCGTGATTGACCGCGAGGATCACCGGGCCGCTCGCCGGGACCCGCCAGGCGCCGAGCACCCGCGGCTTCCACAGCCCGTACATCAGCCCGATGCCGATGCCCCTGCCGACCGCCGCGCCCTTCTCCGAGGGCGGCGCGCCCGCCGCGCTCACCGCGCGGCCCGCTTCTCCTCCACCAGGGTCACGACGCACTCGATGACCTGCTGGAGCGTGAGATCCGTGGTGTCCACCTCGACAGCGTCGGCGGCCTTGGCGAGCGGGGACGTCTTGCGGCCGGAGTCGGCCGCGTCCCGCTTGACGAGCGCCTCCCGGGTGGCGGCGACGTCGGTCGCCTCCTTGCCCGTCAGCTCACCGCTGCGGCGGGCCGCGCGGGCCTCCGGGGACGCGGTGAGGAAGATCTTGACGTCGGCGTCCGGCAGGACCGTCGTCCCGATGTCACGGCCCTCGACGACGATGCCGAGCGGCGCGGCGGCGGCGATCTCGCGCTGGAGGCCGGTGATGAGGGCGCGCACCTCGGGGACGGCGCTGACCGCGCTCACCCGGGCGGTGACCTCCTGGGTACGGATCGGGCCCGCGGCGTCCACGCCGTCGACGGTGATCGTGGGCGCGGCCGGGTCGGTGCCGGAGACCAGGACGGGCTTGGCGGCGGCGGTCGCGACGGCGGCGGCGTCCTCGACGTCGACGCCGTTGCTGATCATCCACCAGGTCATCGCGCGGTACTGCGCGCCGGTGTCCAGGTAGCTCAGCCCGAGCTGGGCGGCCACGGCCTTGGAGGTGCTCGACTTGCCCGTGCCCGAGGGCCCGTCGATGGCGACGATCACAGCGGCCTGGGCGGTCCGGGCGGGGGTAGCTTCCACGGGGGGCGGACACCTTCCTGAGTCACGGGGTGGATGTGCGGGGACGCGCACACGCCCCCGCACAAGGTTACCGAGTCTTCAGGGCCCCGATCGCACCCGTCGTACGGGACCCCGTCCGGCCCCCGTACGCCCGTCACCTGCGGATCCTCGCCGATGCCACTGCGGGTCACCGCGGGTCACTGCGGGTCACCTGGTGGTCACTGCCGGATGGACCAGCCGCGTTCGCGCAGGGCCGCGGCGAGGACGGGCGCCGCCGCCGGTTCGACCATCACCAGGACCAGGCCCGCCTGCTGCCCGGTGGCGTGCTCGATGCGTACGTCCTCGACGTTCACCCCGGCCGCGCCGGCGTCCGCGAAGATCCGGGCCAGCTCGCCCGGCCGGTCGCTGATCTGGACGGCCACGACCTCGTACGCCGTCGGGGCGGCGCCGTGCTTGCCGGGGACCCGGTCCCGGCCCGCGTTGCCGCGCCGCAGGACGTCCTCGATGCCGGCCGCGCCGCCGCGCCGCTTCGCCTCGTCGGCGGACTGGAGCGCGCGCAGCGCCTCGACGGTCTCGTCCAGGTCGGCGGCGACGGCAGCCAGCACCTCGGCGACCGGGCCCGCGTTGGCGGAGAGGATCTCGACCCACATCGCCGGGTCGGAGGCCGCGATCCTGGTGACGTCCCGGATGCCCTGGCCGCAGAGGCGTACGGCGCTCTCGTCGGCCGCCTCCAGCCGGGCCGCGACCATCGAGGAGATGAGGTGCGGGGTGTGCGAGACCAGCGCGACCGCCCGGTCGTGCGCGTCCGCGTCCATGACCACGGGCAGGGCGCGGCAGAGCGAGACCAGCTCCAGCGCGAGGTTGAGCACCTCGGTGTCGGTCTCCCTGGTCGGGGTCAGCACCCAGGGCCGTCCCTCGAAGAGGTCGGCGGTCCCGGCGAGCGGGCCCGAGCGCTCCTTGCCCGCCATGGGGTGCGTGCCGATGTACGCGGTGGTGTCCAGGCCGAGCGCCGCCAGTTCGCGCCGGGGCCCGTCCTTGACGCTGGCGACGTCCAGGTAGCCGCGGGCCGCCCCGGCGCGCATCGCCTCCGCGAGCGTGACGGCGACGTGCCGGGGCGGTACGGCGATGATCGCCAGGTCGACGGGGCCCTCGGGCGCCGCGTCCGTACCGGCGCCGAGCGCGGCGGCGGTCCTGGCGCGGGAGGGGTCGTGGTCGCTGAGGTGGACGGTGACCCCGCGCCCCGCCAGGGCCAGCGCGGCCGAGGTGCCGATCAGGCCGGTCCCGACGACGAGGGCGGTTCTCACTGGGCGATGTCCTTGCGCAGAGCGGCGGCGGCGCCGAGGTAGACGTGCGCCACCTCGGACCTGGGCAGATCGGACTCGATGTGGGCGAGCACGCGGACCACACGCGGCAGGGCGCCCGCTATGTCCAGCTCCTGGGCGCAGATCAGCGGTACGTCCACGATGCCGAGGCCGCGCGCGGCTGCGGCCGGGAAGTCGCTGTGCAGATCGGGCGTCGCCGTGAACCAGATGCTGATGAGATCGTCGGCGGTGAGTTCGTTGCGCTCCATGATCGCGGTGAGGAGCTGCTTGACCTGCTCGTCCATGTGCCCGGACTCGTCCCGCTCCAACTGGACGGCTCCGCGAACCGCTCGTACCGCCACAACGTTCTCCCTGAATGATCGAGTGCTCCGTCCAGACTAACGACCTGGTGCACGATAGCCAGCGGGCTCCCGACGCCCCGCGACTCCGTACGCTCGCGCGCATGACCTCGCCCTCGCCGGAGTCCCTCGTCCGTGACCACACCGTCTACGCGTGTGTCATGGGCTCGCGCGCCTTCGGGCTGGCGACGGAGGGCAGCGACACGGACCGGCGCGGGGTCTTCCTCGCCCCGACGCCGCTGTACTGGGGGTTCGAGAAGCCGCCGACCCATGTCGAGGGGCCCGCGCCCGAGCAGTTCTCCTGGGAGCTGGAACGCTTCTGCTCCCTCGCCCTGAGCACCAACCCGAACGTGCTGGAGTGCCTGCACTCCCCGCTCGTCGAGCACCTCGACGCCACGGGGCGTGAACTGCTGGCGCTGCGCGACGCGTTCCTCTCCCGGCAGGCGCACCAGACCTTCATCCGGTACGCGGACGGGCAGCGCAGGAAGCTGGAGACGGACGTGCGGCGCCACGGGGCGCCGCGCTGGAAGCACGCCATGCATCTGCTCCGGCTGCTCGCCTCCTGCCGGGATCTGCTCCGTACCGGGGAACTGGTCATCGATGTCGGTACGGAGCGTGAGCCGCTGCTCGCGGTCAAGCGCGGCGAGGTGCCCTGGCCGGAGGTGGAGCGCCGGATGACCGGACTGGCCGCCGAGGCGGACGCGGCGCTCGCGCGATCCCCGCTACCGGCCGATCCCGACCGCGCCCGGGTGGAGGACTTCCTGATCCGTACGCGCCGCGCCTCGGCCCGCGGGTAGGGCCGTGCCCGCGGATCAGCCCGCCAGCCGGACGCGGACCACGAAGTCGTGCAGCGCCTCGTGCCCGGCGCCGACGGCGGCGCCGGGCAGGGCGGTGGCCGACCGCGCCTCGTCCAGCACCGTGCGCAGCGCCTCCACGTCCCGCTCCAGCCGGTCCCGGCCGGGTCCGGTGGCCGGTCCGTGCTCGGCCTCGGCCTTGGCGGCGATCAGCTCGGGCAGATAGCCCGGCGCCGCCACCTCCTGGAGCAGGGTGGGCAGATGCGCGAGGATCCCGCCGCCGCGCATCAGGTGCACGCCGGTGAGCAGCGCGCGGAAGGTGTAGAGCAGGGGCTTGAGTTCGCCGGTCCGCTCGAACAGCCGCCACTGGGTCCGCGCGAACCCGGCGTAGTGGTGGGCGTGGTGGCTGGTCAGTACGGCGGGCGCGAGCGCGATCAGCTCCCGGTGCGCCTCGGACGTCCTGACCACCAGCGGGGAGAGGAGCTGCTCCAGCACATAGCCGTTGCGGCGCAGCATCAGCCGGACGAACTTGCGCAGGTCGTGCGTGACGAGGTCCGTCTCCACGCCGTCCCGGTCGCCCATCCGCGACCGGGTCTCCTCCGGTTCGCGGAGTCCGATCAGCGCGGCGACCGGCAGCAGGTGGGCGCCTCGGAGGTCCACGTCCGAGTCGCGGGAAGGGAAGCCGTACAGATGAGCCCCGGAGACGGTGGCGAACAGCAGCGGGTCGCTCTCCGCGGCGAGGACCGGGCCGAGGTCGGTGACCGGCAGCCCGGCGGCGCGCAGGCGGTCGGTGCGGCTCCGCTCCTCGGCGTGGCCCGGCCCCGCCGGGTGGTCCCGCTCGTCCGCGCTCATCTCTTCGGTACGCATGGATCAAGAGTCCCAGAGGGCTCCCAGGGACATGAGGTCGCTGCGGTACTCGATCCGCTCGGCCCACTCCTTGGGCCAGGCGCCCGCGCCCAGGTAGGCGCCGGCGAAGGCGCCCGCGAGCGTGGCGATGGAGTCGGAGTCGCCGCGCGTGCAGGCGGCCCGGCGCAGCGCCGTGACGGGGTCGGACGGGAAGAGCAGGAAGCAGAGCAGCCCGGTGGCCAGGGCCTCCTCGGCGATCCAGCCGTCCCCGGTGGCCAGGCAGGGGTCGGTCTCCGGGGAGGGGGAACGCAGAGCCTGCTGGAGGCGTTCGAGGGCTTCCAGGCACTCGTCCCAGCCGCGGGCGATGAACTCCTCGGGGGTGGCGTCGTCGGCGTACGTCCACAGGTCGCCGAGCCAGCGCTGGCGGTAGTGCTCGCGGTTCTCGTACGCGTACGAGCGGAGCTGGCCCATCAGCGCCTCGGGTTCGCCGCCGTGCGAGAGCAGGTAGACGGCGCGGGCCGTGAGGTCGGAGGCGGCCAGCGCCGTGGGGTGCCCGTGGGTGAGCGCGGCCTGCAACTGGGCCGCGCCCGCCCGCTGTTCGTCACTCAGCCCGGGTACCAGACCGATCGGGGCGACGCGCATGTTGGCCCCGCAGCCCTTGGAGTGGATCTGGCTGGCGCGCTGCCAGGGCCGCTCGCTGTCGAGCAGCATGCAGGCTTTCATGCAGGTGGCGCCGGGGGCGCGGTTGTTGTCCGGGGAGTGGTACCAGTCCACGAACTCGTCGCGTACGGGCCGCTCCAGACGGATCGGTCCGAGGACGCCGCGGTCCATCGCGGTCCTGATGCCGCGGGCGAACGCGAGCGTCATCTGGGTGTCGTCGGTGACGACGGCGGGCTTCGGCAGGGACATCTCGCGCCACGGGCCGCACTTGGCCAGGATCGAGGGAACGTCGCTGAACTCGGTGGGGAAACCGAGGGCGTCGCCGAGCGCCAGCCCGATGAGGGTGCCGGTCGCGGCCTGTTTGGTGAGGGTCCTCGCGATGATCATGCCGTCCGTCCTTCCGGTCGCAGCAGAGGTGGGTGCAGCGTGGTGGCGGCGCCCGCACGGTAGAGCGCGGCGGGTTTCCCGCGGCCACCCGTCCGGCGCGGCGGCCCCTCCAGCGCCTGGACGAACCCTGGCGTGGTGAGGACCTTGCGCCGGAAATTGGGGCGGTCGAGTGCCACGCCCCAGACGGTCTCGTAGACCTGCCGCAGCTCGCCCAGGGTGAACTCGGGCGGGCAGAAGGCCGTGGCGAGACAGGTGTATTCGAGCTTGGCGCCGATGCGGTCGTAGGCGTCGGCGAGGATGTGGTCGTGGTCGAAGGCCAGCGAGCCGCGGTCGCCGAACTCGGTCCAGCGGGCGCGGGCGGCGTCCCCGCCGCCGCGTGGCTCGGGCAGGTCCGGTACGAGCGCGGCGTACGCGACGGAGACGACCCGCATCCGGGGGTCGCGGTCCGGGGCGCTGTAGGTGCGGAGCTGTTCGAGGTGGAGCGCGCCCGCGGTCTCCTCGGACAGGCCCGTCTCCTCGGCGAGTTCGCGGCGGGCGGCCTGCCCGGCGGACTCCTTCGGCTGGACGAAGCCGCCGGGCAGCGCCCAGTCGCCCCGGTAGGGGGCCTCGCCGCGCTCGACGAGCAGGACGTGCAGCCGGCTCTCGCGGACGGTGAAGACGGCGAGGTCGACCGTGACGGCGAAGGGCTCGAAGGCGGACGGGTCGTACGGGACGGCGTCGTACGGGGGCGTGGCCTCGGCCGTGGCGGCGCGCCGCTCGGGTGTGCTCATCGTCGCCCCCGCCGGGCCGACGGACCTGGTCCACCCCCGTGGGACCAGGTCCGCCGGCGGTCACCGGTGGAAGGCAGCACTGGACTCACGCCCGCCTCCTTAATGGTCATGTTGACTATAAAGCGGGACGGGCCATCGCGACAAGAGAGAAGCCCGCGGCCGTGGGGGCCGCGGGCTTCTCTTCCGTTCTCTTCCGTACCACCGGTGTCAGAGGCACCGGTGGTCACAGGTGCGGGGCCATCTCGGTTTCCCTAGAGGCCGACTTCCTTCATCAGCATGCCGACCTCGGTGTTGGTGAGGCGGCGCAGCCAGCCGGACTTCTGGTCGCCCAGCGGGATCGGTCCGAAGGACGTACGGACGAGGCGCTCGACCGGGAATCCGGCCTCGGCGAGCATCCGGCGGACGATGTGCTTGCGGCCCTCGTGGAGGGTGACCTCGACCAGGTAGTTCTTGCCGGTGTTCTCGACGACCCGGAAGTGGTCGGCCTTCGCGTAGCCGTCCTCCAACTGGATGCCGTCCTTGAGCCGCTTGCCCAGATCGCGCGGCAGCGGGCCCTGGATCGCGGCGAGGTAGATCTTCTTGACGCCGTACTTGGGGTGCGTCAGCCGGTGGGCCAGCTCGCCGTGGTTGGTGAGCAGGATGATGCCCTCGGTCTCCGTGTCGAGCCGGCCGACGTGGAAGAGCCGGGTCTCGCGGTTGGTGACGTAGTCGCCGAGGTTCTGCCGCCCGTCGGGGTCGCCCATCGTGGAGACGACACCGGCCGGCTTGTTCAGCGCGAAGAAGAGGTGCGACTGGGTGGCGACGGTCAGCCCGTCGACCTTGATCTCGTCCCGGTCCGGGTCGACGCGCATGCCCTGTTCGAGCACGATCTCGCCGTTGACCTCGACGCGCGACTGCTCGATCAGCTCCTCGCAGGCCCGGCGCGAACCCATGCCCGCGCGGGCGAGGACCTTCTGCAGCCGCTCGCCCTCCTGCTCGGCGCCCGGGTTGGTCCTGGGCGTCACGACGGAGGGCTTGCCGGCGTACCGGTCGCGGTTGCGCTGCTCGATCTTGGCGTCCAGCTCGCGGGGGCGCGCGGGAGCGCCGCGCCGGGGGCCGCCCTTGCCGCCCCGTGCGCCGCTCTGCGCGGGCTTGGGGCCGCCCTTGGCGCCGCCCCTGGCCGCCGCGCCGCGGGCACCGCCGCCCTGGCGCGGCCCGTCGGCGGAGCCGCCGGAACCACCGGCACCGCCGGAACGGCGGGCGCCGCCCGGGGCGCCGGACGCGCCGGAACCGCCGCTGGGACCCGAGCGGCCGACGTCGTAACGGCGCTCCTCGGGACGCGGACGGGACGGCCGCTTCGGCTTGTCGTCGCGCCCGCCGGCACCCCGGTCGTCCCGGCGCTCCCGGTCGTCCCGGCTACCGCCGCTCCCGCCTCCGCCGTTCCGGTTGGAGCCGCCGCTGTTCCTGCCGTTGCTTCGCATCAAAAGTCCGTCTTGTCGTCTGCGTGGGTTTCCGGGGCGTCAGGCGCGTCCGGATCGAACGACGGGACGCCTTCCTGGCTCTCGGCCTCGATCGCGTCCGCCTCGGGGAGGAAGGGCGCGAGTTCCGGTAGCTCGTCCAGGCCGCGCAGGCCCATCCGCTCCAAAAAGTAGTTCGTCGTCCTGTACAGGATCGCACCTGTTTCGGGTTCCGCGCCCGCCTCCTCCACCAGCCCGCGCTGGAGGAGGGTGCGCATGACGCCGTCACAGTTCACTCCGCGTACGGCGGAGACCCGGGAACGGCTCACCGGCCGGCGGTACGCGACGACCGCCAGGGTCTCCAGCGCGGCCTGGGTCAGCCGGGCGTGCTGGCCGTCGAGTACGAAGCCCTCGACGGCCGCGGCGTACTCGGGCCGCGTGTAGAAGCGCCAGCCGCCGGCGACCAGCCGCAGCTCGAAACCGCGGCCCTGGACGGTGTACTCGTCGGCCAGGGCTCGCAGCGCGTCCGCGACGGCGCCCCGGGGGCGGTCGAGGACCTTGGCGAGGTGTTCCTCGGTGGCGGGCTCGTCCACGACCATCAGGACCGCCTCCAGGGCGGGCTTGAGGTCCAGGTCCCGGGTCGTCTCCCCCGGCTGCCGCTCGCTCATACCGTCTCCTCGCTCTCGTCCTCGGCACCCGCGGCCGCCGCGCCGTCGCCGGGCGGCCGGTCGAACTCGGTGCTCTCCAGGGGCACCGCCGGCTCCGTACCGCCGTCCCCGCCCGTCCAGCGGACCAGGAGCGGCCCCAGCGCCTCGTCCTGGTCCAGGGAGACGGCGCGCTCCCGGTACAGCTCCAGGAGGGCCAGGAAGCGCGCCACGACCGTGAGGGTGGACCCGGCGTCCTCGGCCAGCTCCTGGAAGCTCATCCCGCCGCGCTCGCGCAGCAGGGCGACGACGATCCCGGCCTGTTCCCGTACGGAGACCAGCGGCGCGTGGATGTGCTCCACGTACACCTGCGGCCTGGGCTTCGGCTGCATCGCCTTCACGGCGAGCCGGGCGAACCCCTCGGCCCCGACGCTGATGACCACCTCGGGCAGCAACTCGGCGTGGTGCGGTTCCAGGCCGACGGTACGGGGGTAGCGGCGGGCCTCGGTCTCCAGGCGCCCGCCGAAGATCTCCGCGACCCGCTTGTACGCGCGGTACTGGAGCAGCCGCGCGAAGAGCAGGTCCCGCGCTTCGAGGAGCGCGAGGTCCGCCTCGTCCTCGATCTCGGCGGCGGGCAGCAGCCGGGCGGCCTTCAGGTCGAGCAGGGTCGCCGCGACCACCAGGAACTCGGTGGTCTGGTCGAGGTCCCCCTCGGGTCCCATGGCCCGCAGGTGCGCCATGAACTCGTCGGTGACCTGGGAGAGCGCGACCTCGGTCACGTCCATCCGGTGCTTCGAGATGAGCTGGAGCAGCAGGTCGAAGGGCCCCTCGAAGTTGGCGAGCCGCACGGTGAACCGCCGGTCGTCCCCACCGGCCGCCCCGGTCTCGTCCGCCGTCCCGGTCTCCTCCGCGGCCTCCGACTCGTCCGCGGCCCCGGACTCGGCCACCGCCCCGGCCACCGGCTGCGGATCCGGTACGGGCACCGCCTCGGCCCCCGGCTCCGGATCGGGTACGGGCGCCGACGTGCCGGGGCCGCGGCCGAGCGGGCGGCGCGGCGGACGGGCGGGGTCGGGCGGCGGAGGCATCGCGGTCCTGGGTGCGGCGGGGGCGGCGGGCGGTGGGGCGGCCCGCGCAGGCTACCGTCAGCGTCCGCGCAGCCGCCGTACGAGGATGCTCGCGTCGCCGCGCGATTCGAGGTCGGCGAGGACGACCGCGACCGCCTCGCGGACGATCCGCCCGCGGTCCACGGCGAGTCCGTGCTCACCGCGGAGCACCAGCCGGGCGTGTTCGAGGTCCATCAGTTCCTCGGCCGAGACATAGACCGTGATCTTCTCGTCGTGCCGTTCCCGCCCGCTGGGGCGGCGGTTGGCGCCGCGCCGCTGCCGGCGCTGCTGCCCGCCCTGCGGCCCCTGCGCGCCCGTTCCCGGCCCCGTACCGCCGCCGGGTCCGGTCCCCGCGGGCCCGCCCTCCTGCGGCCTGCGGGCCTGCACGGCGGTCGCCGCCTGCTCCGCGTCGGCGGTGCGGCTGCGGGCCGGCTGTGCCGGGGCGGGGTCCGTGTCCGGCGCGGAGTGCTCCTCCGCAGTCCCGGAGCCGGCCGGGCCCGTCCGATCGCCGGCCGGATCGCTCTCCCCGGCCGGCGCCGGCACCCGCGGTTCGCCGTTCGCGCCCCGCCGTTGCGCCGCGGGGGACGACGACGTCAGCGCCATGCCCCCGGTCGTACGGAACAGTTCGTCGGCGCCGGGCAGACTCACTCGGCGTGACACCGGGCGAGCACCTCCCTGGCGAGCTGGCGATAGGCGGCGGCGCCGACGGAGTTCGAGGCGTACGTGGTGATGGGCTCACCGGCGACGGTGGTCTCCGGGAAGCGCACGGTCCGCCCGATCACGGTGTGGTAGACGTGATCGTCGAACGCCTCCACGACACGGGCCAGGACCTCCCGGCTGTGCACCGTGCGGGAGTCGTACATGGTGGCGAGGATGCCGTCGAGCTCCAACTCCGGGTTGAGCCGCTCCTGGACCTTCTCGATGGTCTCGGTGAGCAGCGCGACCCCGCGCAGCGCGAAGAACTCGCACTCCAGCGGCACGATCACCTTGTGGGCGGCCGTCAGCGCGTTCACGGTCAGCAGACCGAGCGAGGGCTGGCAGTCGATCACGATGTAGTCGTAGTCGAGCAGCAGGGGCTTCAGGGCGCGCTGGAGTGTGGACTCGCGCGCGACCTCGCTCACGAGCTGCACCTCGGCGGCCGAGAGGTCGATGTTGCTCGGCAGCAGGTCCATGTTGGGCACGGCGGTCTTCAGCAGTACCTCGTCCGCCGCCATGCCCCGCTCCATGAGCAGGTTGTAGACGGTGAGGTCCAGCTCCATCGGGTTCACGCCGAGGCCGACCGACAGGGCTCCCTGCGGGTCGAAGTCGACGAGCAGCACACGTCGGCCGTACTCCGCGAGCGCGGCACCCAGGTTGATGGTCGACGTGGTCTTGCCGACGCCGCCCTTCTGGTTGCACATCGCGATGATCTTCGCGGGGCCGTGGTCGGTGAGCGGACCGGGGATCGGGAAGTACGGCAGCGGACGCCCGGTCGGGCCGATGCGCTCGCGGCGCTGGCGGGCAGCGTCGGGGGCGAGGGTGGCCGCGTACTCGGGGTCCGGCTCGTATTCGGCGTCAGGGTCGTAGAAGTGCCCCTCGGGCGCTTCGTCGAAGTCGGCGAACGAAGTGGACTCTCGGCCACCCTCGTTGCCGGCCATGGCGTTCACGTGTTGGCCGTCCATCATCTGGTGGGCTGTCGTCATGTGCTGGTGGGTGGCGAAGGTGCGGACAGCTACGGAGCCGACAGCCTCGAACCCGGACGACGGGCTCTGGCCCCTCACCGGCATTCCTGGTTGACCACCCCCGGGAGTAAATGTCGACTCATTCACAAGTCGTCTTACCTCCTTGGACGGGACCAGGAAACTTATCGATAGGTCAGCGTGGCACCATGCCGACGGTTGGCGACTCTATGGCGTGTCACCACTCCGCAGCAACACAATCCGCCGGACCGGACCCGATGTGTCGGCAACCGAACACCCCTCTGTCAAGGGCACACAGCCCTCTCACCAAGGCAGGTCGGCGAGGATTTGCCGTCATACGAAACGGTTGAAATTGTTACGTTCGAGGCGAGTTGACCGGCGCTCGCACAGGGTTCGACCGACACGTACGGCCGGACCTCGCCGCGCAAGGTCCGGCCGTCGGCACGATGTTGACGACGCGGGTTGACGCGTCAGGCGAGAAGCGTGCTCAGTTCGGCGTGATCCAGCCCGTGCGCCTCGGCCACCTCGCGGTAAACGACCTGGCCGTCATGGGTGTTGAGCCCCTTGGCGAGGGCCGGGTCACGGCGCAGCGCACCGGCCCAGCCACGGTTCGCCAGCTCCACGATGTAGGGCAGCGTGGCGTTGGTCAGGGCGTACGTGGAGGTGTGCGGTACGGCGCCCGGCATGTTGGCCACGCAGTAGAAGACCGAGTCGTGCACCCGGAAGGTCGGCTCGGCGTGCGTCGTGGGGCGTGAATCCTCGAAGCAGCCACCCTGATCAATCGCAATGTCGACAAGTACACTTCCGGGCTTCATCCGGGCGACGAGCGCGTTGGTGACGAGCTTCGGCGCCTTCGCGCCGGGGATCAGCACGGCCCCGATCACGAGGTCCGCCTCGGTGACCGCCTTCTCCAGTTCGAACGTGTTGGAGACGATGGTCTGGACCTTGGTGCCGAAGATCCGGTCGGCCTCGCGCAGCTTGTTGATGTCCCGGTCGAGCAGGGTCACGTGGAAGCCCATGCCGACGGCGATCTGGGTGGCGTTCCAGCCGGAGACCCCGCCGCCGATGACCACCGCGCGGCCCGCGGCCGTACCGGGCACGCCGCCCGGCAGCACACCGCGCCCGCCGGCCGAGCTCATCAGGTGGTACGCGCCGACCTGGGGTGCCAGCCGTCCCGCGACCTCCGACATCGGGGCGAGCAGCGGCAGCGCGCGGTTCGCGGTCTCGACGGTCTCGTACGCGATGGCGGTGGTGCCGGACGCCAGCAGGGCGTCGGTGCAGGCGCGGGACGCGGCCAGGTGCAGGTAGGTGAAGAGCGTCTGGTCCTTGCGGAGCCGGTGGTACTCCTCGGCGACCGGCTCCTTGACCTTCAGCAGCAGGTCGGCGGTGACCCAGACCGCGTCGGCGGTGGGCAGGATCCGCGCGCCGGCGGCGGTGTACTCGTCGTCGGTGATCGAGGAGCCGGCGCCGGCGTCCCGCTCGATGACGACCTGGTGTCCGTGGCGCACCAGCTCGTGCACGCCGGCGGGGGTGATGGCCACCCGGAACTCGTTGTTCTTGACCTCGCGGGGGATACCGACCAACACGACAGATCACGGTCCTTGGCTCGGGGGATTCCGCGGGGTTTCCGGGCGCAATCCCATACATACCCGGGCACAGGTGGCACACGGGAAGGCACCGCTGACGTATGCGGCAGAGCCAGTCTAATGAAGGATTTCCTGCTGTCTAGCCTTACAAAGCATCAGTCCTTGGCCGAAGCGCTGCGGATTTCGTAGGCGTTTCCTTCCGTTTCCAGGAGAAGGCGATCCGCGGCGGCGCGGTGCAGCCGGGCCGCCGCCGGATCTCCGAGCCGGTCCAGGGTGTCCGCCACCCGGAGCTGGAGCGCGGCCTGGAGCCGCAGATCCCCGGCGAGCCGGGCCCACTCGACCGCCTCCTGGCAGGTACGGAGCGACTCCTGCGGCCGGCCCGCGTACTCCTGGACCCGGGCCGCCTCGCTGAGCGCCCGCGCCTGACCGGGCAGATCGCCCAGCCTGCGGTGGATCGCGACGGCGGCGCGCCAGTGGCGCAGCGCCTCGCCGTAGCGGCCCGCGTACGTGTGGACGGTGCCGAGGCGGCCGTACAACCGCGCCTCGTCGGCCCGCTCGCCCCGGCTCAGCCGCTGGGAGAGGGCCCGCCCGTACCAGTCGGCGGCCCGCTGCCAGTCCCGCAGGTCCTGGTGGGCACCGCCCAGGGATTCCATGGCGCGCCCGGTCGCGTAGAGGTCGTTCGCGGCGCGTCCGGCGTCCAGTGCGGCACGGTAGCGGGCGAGCGCGTCGTGCGTACGGCCGGTCCTGGCGTCGAGATCGCCGATGTTCAGCAGGGCAGCGGCCTGCTCGCGGTACAGCTCGTGCCGCTCCGCGATGTCGAGGACGAGCTGGTGGAGCCCGTACAGCTCGGGCGCGGCGGCCTCCGTCCCCCGGTGCGCGGCCAGCGCGCGGACCAGCGCGGCGACCAGCCGGCGGGCCAGGGTGTCCAGCTCGCCGTCCGCGACCGCGAGGCGCGCGGACGCCAGCAGCGCGGGCTGCCGGGAGTACAGCCAGTCGGACGCTTCCGCGGCGTTCGGGAAGCGCAGCGCGCGGGGCAGCCCGGCGAGCCGCTTGCGGGCCGGGGAGCCCTCGGGGTCGGTGACGGCGCGGCAGGACTGGAGCAGCCGTACGGTCCGCTCCAGCATCCGGGCGCGGGCGAGCTGCACCTCGGCGGGGCGGTCCTCGGCCAGCAGGGGGCGCAGCAGTGGGACGAGGCAGCCCGGGAGGACGTACTGGTCGAGGGACCGGTCGAAGGACGCCCGCTCGGGCGCGGGCGGGTACGGCCGCGCGGCCTGCCGGACCGTCCGGTCGTCGGTGGTGCGCAGCAAGCCCCGGGCGGCGAAGTCGTCCAGCAGGACGACGGCGTCCGCCATGGAGCAGCCGGCCAGCGCCGAGGCGGTGTGCGCGTCGGTGATCCCGGCGGGGGCGAGGGCGAGCAGCCGCAGCATCCGGGCGGCGGGCTGCGGCAGGCTCTCGTACACGAGCCGGAAGGCGCGGGCGAGCGGACGGTTCCCGACAGGGCACTCGAGGTCCGGCGGCAGGGCGCGCAGCCGCTTGGCGACATCGGCGACCGACGCCATGGGGCGCGCCGCGAGCCAGCCGCCCGCCAGGACGAGAGCGGCGGGCTGACCGCCGCACTCCTCGGTCAGGGACTCGGCGGCCTGCGGGTCCACCGTGATCCGTACGGCACCGGTGAACCGGGTGAGCAGTTCGATGGCGGCCTTGGTGTCCATCCCGCCGAGGGTGCACGGGCGTACGTCGGGGATCCCGGTCAGCGGCCCCTGCGCGACGGCGACGACCAGGCACTCCGGGTTGTCCGGCACGAGCGGGTCGACCTGCTCGGCGTCGACGGCGTCGTCGAGGAGCAGCAGCACCCGGCGCACCGCCAGCGCCTCGCGCACCATCTCGGAGAGTTCGTCCTCCCCCGCGCCGGGCGGCGTGGCCACGCCGAACGCGCCGAGGATCTCGCGGGCGGTCCGCTCGGTGGGCACGGGCTCGCCGTCGGACCCGGTGAGGCGGGTCCGTACGATCCCGTCGGGATAGCCGTCCCGCAACTGCCGGGCCAGCTCCCGCGCGAGCGAGGTCCGCCCGGAACCGGGCCGCCCGGCGATCAGCAGCACCCGCGCGCGGGGCTCCTTCCGGCCGGAGATCGTGTTGAGCCCGGCGCGCTCGATGTCCCCGTGCAGCGCCTTGAGTTCCCGCAGCCGCCCGAAGAACTCCCCGTCGGCCACCGCGTGTTGCCCCTCCTGCGGGCCTTCGACACCGCGCCGGAGCCCGAGTTCGGGTTCGGGAGCGGGTCCGAGTGCCGGGGTGGGAGCGGACTTCTCGTGCGGCAGGACGGGGGCGGGTTCCGGCTCAGGATCGGGCTCGACCACGGGCTCAGGCTCGGGCTCGACCACGGCTTCGGGTGCCGCTTCGGGGGCCGCTTCGACCACGGCTTCGACCACGGCTTCGGGCTCGGGTTCCGCTTCGGTCGCGGGCTCGGGCGGGGCCGCGGCTTCCACGACCGGTTCGGGCTCCGCGGTCTCCGGCCCGTCCCCGGGGTGCTCCCGCGCCGGCTCGGCGGGACCGGCCGGCGGTGTGGCGGTCGGCGGTGTGGCGGTCCACGGTGTGGCGGCCGGGAGTTTGGCGGCCGGGGGTGCCTGCTCCGGCTCCGGGGCGGCCTCGGGCCGTCCGGGCTCCGGTTCCGGCTCCTCGGGTCCCGTCCCGGGCGGCTCGGGGCGGGCCTCCTGCGGCGGCGCGGCCTTCCGCCGCGCGCGGGCGGGCCGGGTGGCCGGGCGCGGCTCGGGGCCGCCACTCTCCGTACCGCTCACGACATCGGTCACATCCTCGGGACCCTCCGGGATGGTCACCCGGGCCGTACCTTTCTTCTTCGCGGCCGATGTGGCACGGCCTCGGCGCTTGGCCGGCGGTGCGTCGGAATCCGCCGCCGGCCCGGCGGCGGCCGGCCCCGGCTCCGGGGGCTTCTTGGCCCGCGCACGGCCGGGGCCACTCACGTCCACCGCCTGATCCGTCACGGGCCACGCTCCGTCCGCCTGCGCACGATCCGAGCCCGGCGGGTCTCCGCACGGACGGTTCGAGCGTAGTTCACTCTCTGCGACGGAACCGGTGGAGCGCGGCCGGTGCATCCCCCAATCGGATCAGCATTTCTTCAGATCAAAAGACCCTAGGGGGATGAGTGGGATCAGGACTCGAACGGCCGGGCCGGCCACGGCGCCTCCGCCGGCCGCAGCGCCGCGAGGCCCTCCCCCGCCAGCGCCGCCGTGAGCGCGAGGACGCCCACCGCGAGGCAGTTGTTGTGCAGCTCGCCGGCGAGCACGCCCCGTACCAGCTCCGCCAGCTCCACCCGGGCCAGCTCCATGTCGGCCTCCTCCTCGGAGACCTGGAAGCGCTCGCCCTGCGCCTCCGACAGCTCCCGGGCGAGGAAGATCCGTACCGCCTCGTCGCAGCCGCCCGGCGTCGTGTAGACGTCCGTCAGCACCCGCCAGTCCTCGGCCTTGACGTGCGCTTCCTCGTACAGCTCGCGCTGGGCCGCGTGCAGCGGGTTCTCGCCCGGTACGTCGAGCAGTCCGGCCGGGACCTCCCAGAGCTTCCGGCGTACGGGGTGACGGTACTGGCGCAGGACCAGGACCCGGCCCGCGTCGTCCAGGGCGACGATCGCGACGGATCCGGGGTGGACCTGGTAGTCGCGCTTCACGACCGTGCCGTCGGGCATGACCACATCATCCGTGCGGACACTGGTCTTGTTGCCGCGGAAGGGCGTCGTGGTCGCGGTGACCCGCCATTCCTCAGGGGTGTCCTCGATGGTCATGGCAGCGTCCTCCCACGGTGGTACACAAGCGGAAACCGAGGCACGGGCCCGTGTGAACGTGCCCGTACCCCGGCTCCCACCGTATCGCCTGTGACGTGCCTTACGACCGTGCGGCCACCGGCTCGCCCGCCTCCTGACGGAGCCCTTCACGACGCTCGACCGCGGCCTTCACCAGCCCCGCGAAGAGCGGGTGCGGACGCGTCGGCCGGGACCGCAGCTCCGGGTGGGCCTGGGTGGCGACCAGGTAGGGGTGCGTGGAGCGCGGGTACTCGACGTACTCGACGAGCTTGTTGTCGGGGGACGTGCCGGAGAAGACCAGACCGGCCTTCTTCTCCAGCTCCGCGCGGTAGGAGTTGTTCACCTCGTAGCGGTGACGGTGACGCTCCTCCACGTACGGCTGGTCCTCGTACACCTCGCGGACGATCGAGCCCTCCGCGAGCTTGGCCGGGTAGAGACCGAGCCGCATCGTGCCGCCCAGGTCCCCCGCGCCCTCCACGTACGCGAGCTGCTCCTCCATTGTGGAGATCACCGGGTGCGCCGTGCCGGCGTCGAACTCGGTGGAGTTGGCCTCGGTGATCCCGGCGAGGTTGCGCGCCGCGTCGATGACGATGCACTGGAGGCCGAGGCAGATGCCGAGCAGCGGCACCTTGTGCTCGCGGGCGTACTGGATCGCGCCGACCTTGCCGGTCACGCCACGCTCGCCGAAGCCGCCGGGGATCAGGATGCCGTCCACGTCACCGAGGTGCTTCGCGGCGCCGGCCGGGGTCTTGCAGTCGTCCGACGTGACCCACTTCACGGTGACGCGCGCCCGGTTGGCGAAGCCGCCCGCGCGGATGGCCTCCGTCACGGAGAGGTACGCGTCCGGCAGATCGATGTACTTGCCGACCATCGCGATGGTGACCTCGTGATCGGGGTTGTGGACCCGGTCCAGCAGATCGTCCCAGACCGTCCAGTCCACGTCGCGGAAGGGCAGGTCCAGCTTGCGTACGACATAGGCGTCCAGGCCCTCGGTGTGCAGCACCTTGGGGATGTCGTAGATCGACTTGGCGTCCACGCAGGCCACCACGGCCGCCTCGTCCACGTCGCACATCAGCGAGATCTTGCGCTTGATGGAGAGCGGCACGTCGCGGTCGGCGCGCAGCACGATCGCGTCCGGCTGGATACCGATGTTCCGCAGGGCGGCGACCGAGTGCTGGGTCGGCTTGGTCTTCAGCTCGCCGGACGGGCCGATGTACGGCAGGAGCGAGATGTGCACGACGAAGACGTTGTCGCGGCCCACCTCGTGGCGGACCTGGCGGACGGTCTCCAGGAACGGCAGCGACTCGATGTCGCCGACCGTGCCGCCGACCTCCGTGATGACGACGTCGACCTCGCCGGCCGCCATCCGCCGGATGCGGTGCTTGATCTCGTTGGTGATGTGCGGGATGACCTGGACCGTGTCGCCCAGGTACTCGCCGCGCCGCTCCTTGGCGATGACCTGCGAGTAGACCTGGCCGGTGGTGACGTTGGCCGAGCCGTCGAGGTCCACGTCGAGGAAGCGCTCGTAGTGGCCGATGTCCAGGTCGGTCTCGGCGCCGTCGTTCGTGACGAACACCTCACCGTGCTGGAAGGGGTTCATCGTGCCGGGGTCGACGTTCAGGTACGGGTCGAGCTTCTGCATCGTGACCCGCAGACCGCGCGCCTTGAGCAGCGCGCCCAGGCTGGAGGCGGTCAGGCCCTTGCCGAGGGAGGAAGCGACACCCCCGGTGACGAAGATGTGCTTGGTCGTCGAGGATGTCGAGGATCGTGTCGGCATGGCCAAGAGGGGGCTCCCGTGGTCGCGGTTCGATGTGCGTGCCGGTGTCCCTGGCCGAGAGGCGAAGGGACTGCCGTCGCTGCGGTTTCGGGGTCTCTGTGCTGTGCAGGGAGTCCACCGGTCCACGGGCTACCAGGGTAACAGCGACGACGGGAGGCCGCTTCCGGCCACGCGTCGCCTCCCCTTTCCCCCTCGTCACACTTTTTCCCCCTCGTCCCCTCAGACCCACTCGTTCGGCGGACCGCTCATTTTCCGACCGTGACGCGGAACCCCGACGTGCGTCGTATCCTGCTCAAACATTCGCTGCCGAGTCCGGCCGGCAAACGGCACCACCCCCGCCCGATTTCCCGGAAAATGAGCTCGTCAACGACCCTTGACCGCAGTAAGCGCCCCGCGGGGCGGACGTGGCCGTTCGACTGGAGATGCACGTGGCCGGGCGCATCGAGGATTACGCACTCATCGGAGACATGCAGACCGCTGCCCTGGTCTGCCGGGACGGCACAGTCGACTGGCTGTGCCTGCCCCGCTTCGATTCGCATGCCGTGTTCGCGGCTCTGCTGGGAACCGACGAACACGGCTTCTGGCGACTGGGGCCCGCGCATCCCGCGGGCTCCGTACCGCCGCGGGCCACGCGGCGCCGTTACCGCGGGGACTCCCTGATCCTGGAGTCCGAGTGGGACACGCCGCGCGGCACCGTGAGGGTGACCGATTTCATGCCGCCGCGTGACGGCGCGCCGCAGCTCATCCGGATCGTCGAGGGCGTCAGCGGCCGGGTGCCGATGCGCTCCGCGCTGCGGATGCGCTTCAGCTACGGGCGCGTCGTGCCGTGGGTCCACAAGGTGGACAACCGTACGGTCGCCGTGGCCGGCCCCGACTCGGTCTGGCTGGACACCGAGGCGGAGACGCACGGCAAGGACCTGACGACGTACTCCGACTTCACCGTGGCACCCGGTGACCGGATCGCGTTCACGATCAGCTGGCAGCCCTCGCACCGCCGGCCGCCCGCGCTGCCGGACCCGGAGGGCTCCCTGGAGGCGACCTCCGACTTCTGGCGCGAGTGGGTCGAGCACTGCACGTACCACGGCCCCTACCGGGAAGCCGTGATCCGTTCGCTGATCACGCTCAAGGCGCTCACGTACGCGCCGACCGGCGGCATCGTGGCCGCGCCGACGACCTCGCTCCCCGAGGAGATCGGCGGCAGCCGCAACTGGGACTACCGCTACACGTGGCTGCGCGACGCCGCGATCACGCTCTCGTCCCTGCTGCGCACCGGCTACCGCGAGGAGGCCCGCGCCTGGCGCGAGTGGCTGCTGCGCGCCGTGGCCGGCGATCCGGAGAACCTCCAGATCATGTACGGCATCGCGGGCGAACGGGAGCTGGGCGAGGCCGAGCTGGACTGGCTGCCCGGCTACGAGCGCTCGGGCCCGGTCCGGGTCGGCAACGGGGCCGCGCACCAGCTTCAGCTCGACGTGTACGGCGAGGTCACCGAGGCGCTGCACCTCGCGCACATGACGGGTCTGGCGCGCAACGACTACGCCTCCGTCCTCCAGCTCAAGCTGATCCGCTACCTGGAGAAGCACTGGGACCAGCCCGACGAGGGCATCTGGGAGGTGCGCGGGCCGCGCCGGCACTTCGTGCACTCCAAGGTGATGGCGTGGGTCGCGGTCGACCGGACGATCAAGCTGATCGAGTCGGGCGACGCGGACGGGCCGCTGGAGCGCTGGCGCGAGCTGCGCGACGACATCCACCACGATGTCTGCGAGAAGGGGTACGACAAGGAGCGGAACACCTTCACGCAGTCGTACGGCTCCAAGGAGCTCGACGCGTCGCTGCTGCTCATCCCGCAGATGGGCTTCCTGCCGCCGGACGACAAGCGGGTCATCGGCACGATCGAGGCGATCCAGCGCGAGCTGTCCACGGAGGACGGTTTCGTGCTGCGCTACCCGACGTCCGGCGACGACGCGGGGGTCGACGGCCTGGAGGGCGACGAGGGCGCGTTCCTGGCCTGCTCGTTCTGGCTGGCCGACGACCTGGCGATGATCGGGCGGGTCGACGAGGCGCGCAAGCTCTTCGAGAAGCTGCTGGCGCTGCGGAACGATCTCGGGCTGCTGGCCGAGGAGTGGGACTCCCGGCTCCAGCGCCAGGTGGGCAACTTCCCGCAGGCGTTCAGTCATGTGCCGCTGATCGACACGGCGCTGCGGCTGACGGCGTCGGGCGCGTACGGCGGCTGACGGCCGTGTGGGATCCCAGATCCCGTGTCCTTTTCCCACCGGTGATGTCCACCGCGTGGCCAATAGGACAGGGGGATGGGATTCATGCCCCGTGAGCGAGTAGTTCCCCTCTTTGTGTACAGGACCGCCCCGGTCAGCGTCTGCGTGCGCGGCCGGGGCAGGACTCCGGCGTTTGGCGGCCAATGGGGCCGCCTGGGAAATCGCGGGGTCGGTGGTCCGATGGGTACAGCGGTGGCCGCGCCGGTACGGCTGAGTGTCCGGCGTGGTGACGAGTCCGTGGTGGAGGACCTGGAGTAGCCGTCGGCGCCGCTCGGGCTGCTGCGGGGGCCCGGCCGTGGCGGACGTTCCGCTGGTGCAAGGGGCAGCAGCACCATTCGGGCACGTACTGGTCGGCGACCGTGGGCGACCACGTGATCTACGAGTCGCGGCCGGAGCTGGGGCGGCTGTCTGTTCGCCGACTTCGCCCCGGAGGTGCGGCACATCGTCGCCCAGCCGTTCCTGCTCAAGGCCGACGCCGATGGCAAGGTTCGCAAGCACATCCCGGACTGTCTGCTGGTGACGGATGACGGCCCGGTGGTCGTGGACGTCAAGCCGCGCCACCGGCTTGGCAAGCCGGAGGTCGCCTTCACGTTCGCCTGGACGCGGGAGGCGGTCACCTCACGCGGGTGGCAGTACGAGGTGTGGAGCGAGCCGGATCCGCATGTGCTGGAGAACGTCCGGTTCCTGGCCGGCTACCGCCACGCCTGGCTGTTCGACCCTGGCCTGCTGGCCACTCTGAGGGCTGCGGATCTGGACGGAAGGCCGCTGGGCGATGCCTTCCGGCTGCTGCCGAAGTGTCCCCGGCCGCTGGTGAAGTCGGCGGTGCTGCATCTGCTGTGGTCCGAGTACGTGACAACCGCGTTGGACCGGCCGCTGAGCGCTGGGCACGTGCTGCGGAGGGCCGCATGAGCGGGGCGGGGACGAGGCTGGGGGTCGGGACGCACTTCCGGCTCAAGGGTGGGACGGTCGAGGTCGTGGAGTTCGCCAGCCTGGCCACGGGCATGGAGGTCGTCCTCAAGGATGGGCGCGAGTCGTCGCCCTGGTTTGGCGGATACTTACCGGCGTTGTGATCCCTGACACGCACAGGCTGAGGGGGATTGGGCTATCCGCCAGGTGCTGGAAGCTCGGTCGCCAAGGTTTTCTCGCTAGCCGCCCACGACGCCAACAGGGCCAGATTGTCAGCGGCCGGCCCCTCCGCGGGTGCGGTGTAGACATTCAGCTGCAGGCCAGGTTCGGTGGGCAGATCCATGGACTCGAAGTCCAAGTCGAGCCGGCCCACTACTGGTTTACACCGCACCCGCGGGCACACCGACCGCCGACAATTTGGCGCCCTGTTGTGTGGTCATCAAGTCAACCGGTTCGCAGGGCCTGCAGCAGTTGCGTCAGCGCGGCTTTGGTGTGGTCCAGGTCTTCGGGGTCGGAGGAGGATGCGAGCCACAGGGCGGCCTCGTTCATTGCCCCTGACAGCAGGTGGACCAGTGGTGCGACTGGCTGCGGGGCGATGATCCTTGCGTCGCTGAGGGAGGACAACGCGTCGGCGAGGTGGCGGGCCGAGGCGGCTTCGTCCATCGCCCGCCATTGGCTCCATCCCAGTACGGCAGGCCCGTCGACCAGCATGACGCGTTGGATGTCCGGATCGGTGGTCGCGGTGAGGAACTCCTGGCAGCCTGCGGTCAGCTGGGTCCAGGGGTCGTCGTGGGCGTCGGCGGCCGCGGCAACGCGTCGGCCCACTTCCTGCTGCATCTCCTCCAGGACGGCACGGAAGAGGTCCGCCTTGCCGGTGAAGTGGTGATAGAGCGCGCCCTTGGTCACCCCGGCTGCCTGGACGATTTCCGCCAGGCCCACCGCGCCGTAGCCGCTGCCTGAGAACAGGCGCCTGCTCTCCCGCAGCAGCGCCTGCCTGGTCTGCTCCCGCTGCTGTGCCCGGATGCCGTGCTGTCGCATCGAACTCCTCATTGACATACCGATGGTATGTGAATATTGTCATTCGCATACTGATGGTATGCGAAAGGGGTTGAGGTATGAAGCTGACCGGCTTCTATCCCGTGATCGGCACAGCGAAGCTGCGAGATTCCCACGACTTCTACACCCGGCTGCTGGGGTTCGAGACGACGTTCGAGGCCGACTGGTACGTCAGCCTGCGCCAGCCAGGAGATCCCGGGTACGAGCTCGCCCTCCTCGACCACAGCCACCCGACGGTTCCCAAAGGCCACCGGGTCCCCGCGCAGGGCCTGCTGCTCAACTTCGAGGTGGAGGACGTGGACGCGGAATGGGAACGGCTCGTCACCAGCGAAGGGCTGCACCCCATCCTTGAACTGCGCAGCGAGGACTTCGGGCAAAGGCACTTCATCGTGGCCGATCCCAACGGTGTCCTGATCGACCTGATCACGCCCGTCGCCCCCACCGCGGAGTACCGCGAGCAGTACGTCACCAGCTGACCCCGAGGGGCGTGTTCGTCAACGGCCTACCGGGCACGCCCTGGCCACCGAGGACTCGAGGGCTGTGCCGGTGAGGGAAGCCGGCGCTGTCCCTCCCGTTCACCGACCCGAGAGACGGGCCGCTCTCCTTCCATGCCCGTATGCTCTGCCGTGCCCGTGGAGCTGACCGCTTCCGAGCGCCACCGACTCAAGAAAATGGCCTACGGCCACAAAACCCCGCACCAGGCACGCCAACGGGCGACGATCGTGCTCCTGGCGGCACGAGGTCGCGGCAACGCTCGGATCGCCGCCGAAACCCACCTGCACGTGGACACCGTGCGCCGCTGGCTCAAGGACGACGCACCCAAGCCCTGGCAGCACCGCTCCTGGATCTTCATCCGCGACCCGAACTTCCGCGCCACCGCTCAACGGGTCCTGGACCTCTGCGCCCGCACCTTCGACAGCGTCCCGCTCGGCGAAGACGAGTACGTCATCTCCGCGGATGAGAAGACCTCCATCCAGGCCCGCTGCCGCTGCCACCCCACCCTGGCCGCCTACGACATCCACCGGGCCCGTCTTCGGCCGTTGTGAACGGACCACCGGCATCGTGCCGTTCATGAGACCGGTCGAGCAGGTGATGACCAGCGAGCCCTACGCCAGCGCAAAACGCGTGTACTGGATCGTCGGCAACGGCTCCTCACATCGCGGCCAGTCGGCCATAGACCGCCTGGCCAACAGATTTCCGAACGCCGTGGTCCATACACCCGTCCGCCCAACGCGACCACCTCATCACCCTCGCCTGCCTCCGTCCGGGCCACCCCACCGCCTACGCCAAGGACAAACCATGGGGACCAGCGTCGAATCCCGCAGATCGCTGCGCAGTCAGTGGCCGGCAGCGAAGGGAACCTGCACGGCCGGGCCGAAGGCCACGGGCGGGGCCCGGACGGAGCGGTTCACGCCGCACCCCGTCCGGGCTTTTCCCGTCCCGCGGTCACTGCGGGGTGGTGAACTCCACCCGGACGTCGCGGGTCCCGGTGCGGACGGTCACGCCTTCGGCGATCTCCTTCGCGGAACAGCCCTCCGCCAGCAGGACGTTCACGGCGGCGCCCAGCAGGACCGGGTCCAGCGGCGCGTGGTGCTCGCCCCACGGCCGCGCCGAGGACGCCTCCAGCAGGGTCCCGTCGCGCAGCACGACCAGCGCCGTACGGCTGCCCAGGGCGGCGACCGCGACGTTCAGCGCCGGGAGGGCGGTGAAGCGTACGGCGGCCCAGCGGGCAGGGGTCAGCAGCGGTTCCACGGTCGTACGGGCCAGGACCTCGGCGTATCCGCGCCACCGGGTGTCCGTACCGTGGTCGTGGGCCGCGTAGAAGCCTCTGCCGGCTTCGTGCCGGCCGGGGACCACCGGCCAGCGGCGCAGCTCCACCACCCCGTCCGCCGGGCGGCCGCCGACGACGTCGTGGACGGCGGAGACGGTGTGCGGAACGGGGCGGGGGTCGGGGACCGGATCCGGCGTCCCCTCCTCCGGCGGGAGGCGTACGCCCCGGTGTTCGAGGTACGAGTAGAGCTTCCGCCTGGTGCGTTCCGCGCCCTCGCCCCGGGCGCCGAGCTGGAGGGCGAAGACATCGTCCAGCTCACCGGGGACATGCCGGTCCACGGCGCCCCGGAGTTGTTCGAGCAGCGGTCCTCCGGGGTCGAGGACGGGCGCCCGCCGGGCGAAGGCGGCCGTGGGAGAGGCCGGGTCCAGTTCGTCCAGGCCGGTGGCGGCGAGCAGGGTCACCCGGTCCAGGGCGGCGCTGTAGAAGGTGGTGGAGCCGTGGTCACCGATCACCCAGTCCCCGGCGACCACGGCCGCCCGCCAGCCCTCCTGGGGAGGGATCACGAGGAGCCCCGCGTCCATGGCCCTGGCCAGCCGTTCGAGGACGCCGTCCGTGGTGTGGCGGGCCCAGACGTTGGGGTGCAGGACGAGCGCCACCGCGTACTCGTCGGCGGGCAGTTCCGCGAGCAGCCGCTCCGGCAGATCGGGGCAGCGGCCGAGCAGGGAGTGCCTGCTCCACGTCGAGTGGACGACGACGAGCCGGCGCCCGCCGACGACGCCGAGCCGTTCGCGGTAGATGTCGCGCCGCGGCAGGCTGTCCCTGATCCGGTCGAAGCACGGGTCGCCGACGGTGACCGCGTACGGCACGGCCTCGGGGCAGGAGACGGCGAGGCGGGCGATCTGCTCGTCGTGGGAGACGCAGATGCAGGACGGCAGGACCTTGCCGCGCCGCATCAGTTCCCGTGCCGAGAGCCCGGCCGGTGACGACGTGTCGCCGGTGGATTCGGTGACGAGCCGGTTGTAGCCCGCGCCGTGGGGCAGCACGACGAGCGGGGTGTCCCTGCGGTACATGGAGCGGTGCACGGCGCAGGCGACGACGAGGTGGAAGCGCCGCCGTCTGGCCTCGCGCCAGCTCAGGACGGTCACGCCGAGCCCGGCCAGGTACTCCGGCAGCCCCGCGTCGAACGCGGAGCCCGGGTTGACGGTGTACGACACCTCGATCCCGTCCTCGGGGCGCAGCAGCCGTGTCACGTCCCGCAGCCGGGTCGCGGAGGTCAGGGTGCGGGCGACGGCCAGGACGCGGGCCTTGGGCGGCTCGTAGGTGTCCCAGCGCGGACCGGCGTGCCGGGCGCGGCTCCTGAGCGGCGGGAACACGGCCACCTCCGGACGGTTGCGTTCATGGTTCACGTGGCCATGCGGTCAGGTGCGGGAAGGGAGAGGAGGGAGAGGGGTGCGCAGGTGATCGTACTGAACCGGGCCACCCTGCTCGGGGCGGGCCGGCTCAGGCCGGTCCCGGCGGCTGGGACAGGCCCATGCGGGCGCGCAGTTCGCGGAGGGTGCGCAGGCGCTCCTCCGCGAGCCGGTCGTCGCCGGTCTCGCCGGCCAGTTCCGCGGTGAGTTCCAGGGCCTGGTCGAGCTTGGCGTACTGGCCCTGCCGCCCGGCCCACACCGCGGCCTCGTCGGCCGTCCGCAGGGCGAGTGCGGGGTCTCCCAGGGCGCGCTGGGCGCGGGCGAGGTGGATGCCGATCTTCGACCGCATCCCGTCGTCCCCGGTCGTGTCCGCCGTGGCGGCGGCCCGCGTCAGGGTGTCGGCCGCCTCCTGGTCCCGTCCTGCGGCGAGCAGCGCCTGCCCCAGGTTGTAGCTCTGTACGACGATGCCGTGCCGGTCCCCCGCGTTGGCCTCCAGCGCGTGGCTGAACAGGTCGACGGCGGTGTCCGGTTGGCCTGCCGCGAGGTACAGCAGCCCCTGGGACTCGCGTACTGCGCCGGAGAGGCGGGGGTCGGCCAGCGCCTCCAGGAGGGCTTCCGCGCGGGCCAGTTGGTCCCTGGCCTCGTCGTACTCGCCCAGTCCGTAGTGGGCGCGGGCCAGTTGGTTGCGCATCCTGACCTCGGCGTCGAAGCGGCCTTCCCGGGCCGCGGCCTCGATGCCCAGGCGGTGCGACTCGATCCAGTCCGCGTAGTGCTTGCGGCCTTCGAAGAGCGCCCACATCGACTCGCAGAGCCGCCACACGGCGTCGTACCAGCGTTCCCCGGCCGCGTACCGCAGCACGGCGAGGAGCGTGTCCCGCTCGTCGTCGAGCCAGTCCAGCGCCTCTGCGGCGGTGGTGAAGAGGGGATCGCGGCCCGCCGCGGAGGGCTCGGGGCCCTCCTGGAGGCGCCACCGGTCGCCGAGGATCAGCCGGTCGGCGCGGGCCGCCGCGTCGACGTGGAACGCCACGACGCCGCGCAGCGCCTCGCGGCGGCGCTCCTCGGCGCCCTCCCGCCCACCGCTGAGCGCCCGCGCGTGGGCGCGGACCACGTCGTGCAGCCGGTGCCGGCCCCGGGGTCCGGCGGGGACCGCGAGATGCGCGGCGAGGAGGTCGGTGAGCGCCGCGTCGAACCCCTCCGCGCCCGCCGCGTGCGCGAGGGGTGCGGTGAAGGTGGTGCCGGGGAGCAGGCCGAGCAGGTCGTAGAAGCGCCGGGTGGCGTCGGAGAAGCCCGCGACGACGGTGTCCATCACGGCCCTTCCGCCGCCGGGTCCGTCAGCGTCCTCAGACAGGTCACGCACCACGTCCTCCAGTGTCGTGTGGGGGCGTTCCACGAGGCGTTCGCCGACCGCGCGCAGCAGGAGCGGCAGCCCGCCGCAGAGGGCGACCAGTTCGGCCGCCTCGCGCTCCGTCCCCGTACTGCGCCAGCGCCGTACGAGCCGGACGCCCGCGCCGCTGTCCAGCGGGGCGACGGGCACGTCCACGGCGCCGTCGAGCAGCAGGGGCGCCAGCCGGGTGCGGCTGAGGACCACGGCCAGTCCGGCGGCGGGCAGCAGCGGTCCGACCTCGGCGGCGTGCCGCACGTTGTCGAGCACGACCAGCGTCGGGCGGCCCGCGGTGGCCGAGCGGAACAGCGCGGACCGTTCGGCGAGGCTGGGCGGGATGTAGCTCTCGTGCACCTTGAGGGAGCGCAGCAGGATGCCGAGGACGCCGCTGATGTCGACGGCGCCGCCGTGGCGCAGGTCCTCCAGGTCGACGTAGAGCTGTCCGCCGGGGTAGCGGGCGTGCACCTCGGGGTGGCCGGCCCAGTGGGCGACGAGCTGGGTCTTGCCGACGCCGCCCACGCCGGTCACCAGTGCCTGGGCGCAGCGTTCCTGCGGGGTGGCGAGTACCCCCTTGAGGATGGTGAGTTCAAGGTCCCGGTTGACGAATCCGCCGTGCGGTACGGGGAGTTGGCGAGGGGTCCACGGCGGCGGCGCGGGCGGCAGGGCGATCGAGCCGATGTGTCCGGCCTGCACCAGCGGCCCCATGATCACCGCGTCGCCGGAGACGGTGTTGTCCACCGTGTGGCCGGCTCCCTCAGCACTGCGGCGGCTCTCCACGCGCTCTCCCCTCAGCCCGCTCCGGCTGCCCACCCTAGGGCCTCTCGTTTGGATCTTGCTGGGCCCGCGTGCCCGCAGTGACATCAGCCGCTGCCGCGGCGGGCGCTCCCTGACCCAGCCAGACCCAAACGAAAGACCCTAGACGAATTCAGCGCTGCGGGCGTCCCCGCTCCGTCAGTTCGTCGTACACGCACAGCACCTGCGCGATCGTCTCGTCCTCGGTCGGCCAGGTGGCCGCCTGCGCCCGGCCCGCGGCGGCCAGCCGGGCGCGCCGCCCCGGGTCGCCGAGCAGCCGCGTCACCGCGTCCGCCAGGGCCGGGGCGTCGCCGTACGGGACGAGTTCCGCCGCGTCGCCGACCAGTTCGGGGATGGCGCCCACCGCCGTCGCGACCAGCGGTACGCCGAGCCGCAGCGCCTCCTGTGCGAGGACGGAGCGCGCCTCCCAGCGGCTGGCGAGCACGGCGACGTCCGCCGATGCGAGGAGTTCGCTGATGTCGTCCCTGCGGCCGATGAGCTGTACGGGCAGGTCGTCGGCCTCGATCCGGCGCTGGAGTCTGCCGCGTTCGCGGCCCTCGCCCGCGATGGTGAGCAGCGGGGTGGGGTCGAGGTCGCGCCAGCCGGCGACGGCGTCGAGGAGCGTGTCGTACCCCTGATCCGGTACGAGAGCGCCGACGGCCATCAGTAACGGCCGCTCGACCGCGCCGAGTTCGGCGCGGGACTTGTTCTCCTCGCCCGCGCTGCCCGGGCAGGGCGCGGGCAGCGCGACCGGCGCGAGGCGGGCGTCGCGCGCGCCCCTGGCACGCGCCCCGTCGACCAGTTCGGAGGTCGTGCCGAGCACCACCGAGGCGGCGCGGACGGCGCGCCGTTCCAGCATCCGCAGCAGGCGGCCACGGGGCCCCTCCGCCTCCGTACGCGTGTGCCAGGTGACGACCAGCGGCACCCGCAGGCCGCCGAGGGCGAGCGCGGTCCGTACGGCGGCGTGCAGTCCGTGCGCGTGCACCACGTCCGCCCCGGCGCAGGCCGCCCGGAGCGCCGCCACCGAGGCCGGGTCACCGCGCCGGGCCACGGGGACGTGGGAGGCCCCCGCGCCGCCGAAGTCGTAGGCCAGGTCGAGTGCGGCGGGGGCGCACACGGTCACACGCACGCCCCGGGCGACCAGCCCCGCCGCCAGCGAACGGACGTGCGCGCTGCTGCCCGCGCTGCCACCGCCCAGCACCTGGACCGTACGCAGTTGTGTCACGTGGGCAGGGCTCCTGGATTCGGGTGAGAAGGCGGCGATGGGGGTGAGGGGGGTACGTCAAGGATGCCAGTCCGTACGCACGTTCCGGCACCGCCGGGGCGTCGTTCCGGTGTCCGACGCCTCAACTCCGCGCCCGGATCACTCACACGGGTGAAGGCACGGGCCGACCCTGCCACCGTACGCCGTCGCGGCGACGACTCCCAGTGCGCGCGAGGGCGGTCCGGCCCCGCCCTTCCCGGTCCCGCCCTTCCCTGCCCCGCTCGCCCCGACGGCAGCCGTACGGATCACTCCGCATCACTCCGAACCGCCCCGAACCGCGCCGCATCACTCCGAACGGGCCGTCGCCAGCAGTTCCTCCGCGTGGGCGCGCGCCGTCTCCGAGTCCTCCTGACCCGCGAGCATCCGGGACAGCTCCCGTACCCGGTCCTCACCTTCCAGGACCGTCACCCCGGAGCGCGTCACGGATCCGTCGACCGTCTTCTCGACCAGGAGCTGCCGGTCCGCGAAGGCCGCGACCTGGGGGAGGTGGGTGACCACCACGACCTGCGCCGACCTGGCGAGCTTCGCCAGCCTGCGGCCGACCTCGACCGCCGCCTTGCCGCCGACGCCCGCGTCGACCTCGTCGAAGAGGTAGGTGGGCACGGGGTCGGACCCGGCGAAGACCACCTCCACGGCGAGCATCACGCGCGACAGCTCACCGCCCGAGGCGCCCTTGGCGATCGGCCGGGGCTGGGCGCCGGGGTTCGGGGCCAGCAGCAGTTCGACCTCGTCGACGCCGTGCGGCCCGTAGACCACGGGGCGCCCGCCGACATCGACGCCCGCGCTCGCCTCCGCCGACTCCGTCTGCCGGATGTCGAACGAGACGCGCGCGTGCGGCATGGCCAGGGAGGCCAGCTCCGCCGTGACGTCCTCGGCGAAGCGCGCCGCCGCGTCCGTACGGGCGTCGGTCAGCGCCTGGGCGAGGCCGGAGAGTTCGGCGCGCAGCGCGTCGCGTTCGGCCGTCAGCTCACCGATCCGCTCGTCGTCGCCCTCCAGCTCGGTGAGGCGCGCCGCGCTCTCCTCGGACCAGGCCAGTACGGCGTCGATGTCCGCGCCGTACTTCCTGGTCAGCCCGGTGAGTGCGGCCCGGCGTTCCTCGACGGCGGCCAGCCGGCGCGGATCGGCGTCCACATTGTCCGCGTATCCGGCGAGTTCGCCCGCGACATCGCTCAGCAGGATCGCGACCTCCCCCATCCGGTCGGCCAGTGAGGCCAGCACCGGATCGTGGGACCGTACGGCTTCAAGGGCCCGCCCCGCGCCCCCGACGAGGGTGGTCGCGTCGACGGCCTCCAGGTCCTCGGGGTTGCCCGCGAGCGCCGCGTGGGCGAGGGAGGCGGCGGAGGCGAGCGCCTCCGCGTGGCCCAGCCGCTCGGCCTCGGCGGCGAGTTCGGTGTCCTCGCCGGCCCGGGGTTCGACCGACTCGATCTCGGTCAGCCCGAAGCGCAGCAGATCGGCCTCCTGCGCCCGCTCCCTGGCCCGGGTGGTCAGTTCGTCCAGTTCCGTGGCCACGGCCCGCAGCCTGCGGTACGCGGCGGTGTACGCGGTGTGCGGTACGGAGACCGCCGCGCCCGCGTACCGGTCCAGGGCCTTGCGCTGCCGCGCGGGCCGCAGCAGGCCCTGCTGGTCGGTCTGGCCGTGCACGGCGACCAGATCGTCCGCCAGCTCGGCCAGCACGCCCACGGGCACGGAGCGTCCGCCGAGGTGGGCGCGTGAGCGCCCCTCCGCCGAGACGGTCCTGCTGATGAGCAGCGCGCCCTCGTCCAGCTCGGCGCCCGCCTCCTCGGCGCGCAGCGTCGCGGGCGCGCCGGGGGCAAGCGTGACCCGCCCCTCGACGACCGCCGACTTGGCGCCGATCCGCACCAGGGCGGCGTCGGCGCGCCCGCCGAGCAGCAGTCCCAGACTGGTGACGATCATGGTCTTGCCCGCGCCGGTCTCGCCGGTCACCGCCGTGAAGCCGGGCGACAGCTCGACGACCGCGTCGTCGATGACCCCGAGCGACCGTATCCGCATCTCCTCCAACACGGTGACGACCATACGAGGTCCTGGCGCCCGGTGCGCCACGCACCCCACCCCCGGACCTCCCGGGAGGGTGTCGACCGGGTGGTCCGCCCTTCATCCCATACGCGGCGAAACCACCCGGAACCGTACAGGGGTGGGATCAGTGCGGCGCCCCGCGCCAGCCGGAGACCGGCAGCGCGAACTTGGCCACCAGCCGGTCGGTGAACGACGCGTGGTGCAGCCGCGCCAGCCGTACCGGGACGGAGCCGCGCCGTACCTCCACGCGCGCGCCCGGGGGCAGCTCGATGGTCCGGCGTCCGTCGCACCACAGCACCCCGTTCGGGGTGTCCTGCTGCACCTCCACCGCGAGCACCGTCGTCGGCGACGTCACCAGCGGTTTCGCGAAGAGCGCGTGGGCGCTGATCGGCACCATCAGCAGCGCCTCGACCTCCGGCCAGACGACCGGGCCGCCCGCCGAGAAGGCGTACGCCGTCGAACCGGTGGGGGTGGCGCAGACGATGCCGTCGCAGCCGAATCCGGTGACCGGTCTGCCGTCGATCTCCAGGACGACTTCGAGCATCCGCTCGGGCGAGACCTTCTGCACGGCCGCCTCGTTGAGCGCCCAGTCCTCGTGGACGACGTCGCCGTTGCTGTGGACGACGACATCGATCGTCATCCGCTCCTCGACCTCATACTCACGGGTGACGACCCGGTCGACGACCTTGTCCAGATCGTCCCGTTCCGCCTCCGCGAGGAAGCCGACCCTGCCCAGGTTGACGCCGAGCATCGGCACGCCGGAGGCGCGCGCGAACGCGGCGCCGCGCAGCAGGGTGCCGTCGCCGCCGAGCACGATCAGCAGCTCGCACCCCTCCAGCGCGTCGGGGATGGCCTCGGAGGCCGTCTGGACGGAGTCGGGCAGCGGCAGATCGGGCGCCTCGCTGTTCAGCACCCGTACCCCGATACCGCTGCGCACCAGCCCGTTCACGACCAGTTCGGCGCTGCGGATGGCCGCCGCACGACCGGTGTGGACCAGCAGGAACACAGTCCGGTCGGCGTTCGCCGCGCGTTCCTCGCTCAATGCTCTTTCCCCGTCCCGCATCAGTTCCTCCGCCGTGTCTCTCGTCACCGGGGCCCCTCCGCCACTGCGCGGTCGACATCCGCCGGGTCCAGCTCGGGAGCTCCGGAGCGGAGCCACAGAAAGTACTCCACGTTACCGGAGGGTCCGGGCAGCGGGCTGGCGGTGACGCCCCGTACCCCGAGGCCGAGTTCACCCGCCCGGCGCGCCACGTTCCGTACGGCCTCTGCGCGCAGCTCGGGGCTGCGGACCACGCCGCCGCTGCCGAGTCGTTCCTTGCCGACCTCGAACTGCGGCTTGACCATCATCACGAGATCGGCGTCGGGGGCGGCGCAGCCCACCAGGGCCGGCAGCACCACCCCCAGCGGAATGAACGACAGATCCCCCACGATCAGATCCACGGGCTCCCCTTCGATCGCATCAAGCGTCAACTCACGTACGTTCGTACGGTCCTTGACGGTGACGCGTTCATCGCTCCGCAGCGACCAGGCGAGTTGTCCGTATCCGACGTCCACCGCGACCACCCGGGCGGCCCCGGCGCGCAGCAGCACATCGGTGAACCCCCCGGTGGAGGCGCCAGCGTCGAGGGCCCGCCGGCCGCGTACCTCCAGGCCGAGCGGTACGAAGGCGGCGAACGCGCCCGCGAGTTTGTGCCCGCCGCGCGAGACGTAGTCGGGGTCGCCGTCGTCCGTCTTGACGACGACGGCGGCGCTGGTCTCCACCTGCGTGGCGGGTTTGGTCGCGGTGGCGCCGCCGACCGTCACCCGGCCCGCGGCGATGAGCTGGCTCGCGTGTTCGCGCGAGCGCGCGAGGTTACGGCGTACCAGCTCGGCATCGAGACGGCGGCGTGCCAGTCCAGCCACGTTCGGTTCAGCTCCTGTGGTCGTACGCGAGAGGTCACCGGGGAGGTCCCGGGGGTGCCGGACGTACGTCGAGCGCGGTCAGCGCGTCACGCAGTCCCCCGTGTACATCCTCGTACACCTCGACGTGGCCCTCGGCGGGGAGGTGGTCGGCGTCGGCGAGCCTGGCCAGCGTACGGTCCACCCCGTCGTCGCCGGTCGGGGTGCGGGCCACGCCGAGGGGGCGGGGCGCCGCCGGGTCGGGCGCGCCGGGGGGCTGGTCCGCGATCACGTCGCTCATACCGGAAACGCTACCGCGAAGAGCTGCGGTACCGTCGGTCACGATGGCGACGAAGGAAGAGTGCCGTAGCGCACTCGACAAGCTCTCCGGCAATCTGGCGCGGACGGACGGCGAGGTCGGCGGCGCGGCCGGCTTCGACCGCTCGCTGAGCTGCCACATCACCGATCTGGATGTCACGTTCACCGGGCGTCTGGTGGACGGCCGGATCGAGGTGGCCGACCCGGTCCCCGGACCGCCGCCCGGCAAGGCACAGATCAGGCTGGCCATGACGGGCGACGATCTGGTGGCGCTGGTCGACGGCGAACTGAACTTCGCCCGCGCGTGGGGCTCCGGCCGGGTCAGGCTGGAGGCGGGCTTCCGCGACCTGCTGCGCCTGAAGTCACTTCTCTAGCACCGCGGCGGCCTCGGCCTGGACCGGCGCCTCGCCCTGCGCCTCGTCCTCGACCGGCTCGGGGGCCTGCTCCCGCGAGGGCTTGCGCCGTGCCTGGCGCCCCGCCGGCACCACCAGCGGCGTCCCCGTCTCCGGGTCGTCGATGACCTGGCAGCGCAGCCCGAAGACCTGCTCCACCCGCTCGGCCGTCACGACCTCCGCCGGGGAGCCCTCCGCCACGATCCGCCCGTCGCGCATCGCGATGAGGTGGGTGGCGTACCGGGCGGCGTGGTTGAGGTCGTGCAGGACGGCGACGAGCGTACGGCCCTGGGTCTCGTGCAGTTCGGCGCAGAGGTCGAGCACATCGATCTGGTGCTGGATGTCGAGGAAGGTGGTCGGCTCGTCCAGCAGCAGCAGCGGCGTCTGCTGCGCGAGGGCCATCGCGATCCAGACGCGCTGGCGCTGGCCGCCGGAGAGCTCGTCGACATAGCGGTCGGCGAGTTCACCGACACCGGTGGCCTCCATGGACTCCCCGACGATCCGCTCGTCCTCCGGCGACCACTGGCGCAGCAGCCCCTGGTGCGGATAGCGGCCGCGCGCCACCAGGTCGGCGACGGTGATGCCGTCGGGCGCGATGGACGACTGCGGAAGCAACCCGAGGGTCTTGGCGACCTTCTTGGCGGGCATCGCGTGGATGACCGAGCCGTCGAGCAGGACGCGTCCCTCGGAGGGCTTGAGCATCCGGGAGAGCGCGCGGAGCAAGGTCGACTTGCCGCAGGCGTTCGGGCCGACGATCACCGTGAAGGAGTGGTCGGGTATCTCCACCGACAGATCGCGGGCGATGACCCGCTGGTCGTAGCCGAGGGTCACCGATTCCGCGGTGAGGCGCTGCATGGTCGTACTCCTGGGGTCCGCGGGGTTCGTTGCCGGTACCGGCACCGGCGTGGGTGTCAATGCCGCTGATGCTGCCGATGCTGACGTGTGGTGCGGATGTCTGTCCTCCGGATGCCTGCCGTTCCCCCGCGTCCCGCCCGGGCGCTCCGTGACCAGGTGGTGGGGACTGTCGAGCAACACGGGGTTAGGTTAGCCTACCCTCGCATCCTGCTTCGGTCAGGGACATCCTCGTCATGGCCGACCCACCGCCGCGGCCGAGGCGGGCCGGATCGCCCCTGGCTCAACGAAACACAGCTCCGTCACGCGGGGTACGCCCCGCTCCTGGAACAACTCGCCGCCGCCGTCGAGAAGTCGAAGAGGCTCCCCGTATGACCAACGCTTCCCCGTCCCTGGCCCCGACCGCCCCGTCCGCCCCGCCCGCCCCGTCCGCTCCCGCCCCGTCGCCCGCTCCCTCCCCGTCCCCCTTCCAGTTCTTCGCCGTCGAAGTGCTCCGCGCGGAGCGGATCACCCCCGCCATGGCACGGATCGTCCTCGGCGGCGCCGGCCTGGCGCGCATGGCCTCCGCGGGCCGCGACCAGCGCGTCAAACTGTTCCTGCCCCACCCCGGCCAGAGCGAGCCGGTCATGCCGGAGAAGGAGGCGGGGGCAGTCGACTGGTACGGCGCGTGGCGCGCGCTCGACCCGGCGGTGCGCGGCATCATGCGTACGTACACGGTGCGCGAACTGCGCCGCGACCCGGACGAGTTGGTCATCGACTTCGCCCTGCACGCGGAGTCCGACGACGCGTCGGGGCCCGCCTCGCGCTGGGCCGGGTCCGCGGCGCCCGGCGACCGGATCCGCGTCCTGGCCCCGGTCGAGGAGGAGAACGCCGGGTACGACTTCCGGCCGCCGGACGGCACCGACTGGATCCTGCTGACCGCCGACGAGTCCGCGCTCCCCGCCGTCGCCGGCATCCTCGGCACCCTGGCTCCGGGCACCCCGGCCCGGGTCTGGATCGAGGTCCACGACCCGGCGGACCGCCAGGAACTCCCCACGAAGGCGGACGCCGACATCACCTGGCTCGTGAAGAACGCCTCGCCCGCAGCCCCGGACGCCATCCGCGCCGCCGCGCTCCCGGAGGGCACGCCGTACGCCTGGGTCGCCGGGGAGTCGGCGACGGTGAAGGCGGTACGCCGCCACCTCGTCGCGGACCGCGGCTTCGACCGCCGGGCGGTGAAGTTCAGCGGCTACTGGCGCCGGGGCGCCTCCGAGGACAACCTGATGGAGGCGACCGAGAGCGCCTGACCCGGCCCACCCTGCGAGAGGCGCCGCCCGGCGCCTCTCGCAGGGCCTAGAGCCCCAGCCGGGCCAGCGCCTTGCCCGCGTCCAGCGCGCACGCGCCCTCACCGGCGTCCGTCCAGGCCGCCGCGCACAGCGCCCGCAGCCCGTCCAGCGCCGTACCGTCCCCGTCCAGGGTCAGCTCGCCCGCGCCGGCGGTGGCCGTCCAGCCGCCGCAGCCGAAGCCGCCGTCCCGCGCCACCACCTCGGGCTGCCCGGTGAGCAGCCCGCGCAGGTCGGCGTCCACGTACGTCGGCCGGTGCTGGGGCTCGGCGGCCAGCAGCCGCGCCCCGTCCGTCACCCCGGTCAGCACGAGCAGCGAGTCGACGCCGCCGTTGAACGCCCCCTCGATGTCGGTGTCCAGCCGGTCCCCCACCACCAGCGCCTTCCTGGCCCCGGTCCGCAGGATCGTCTCGCGGTGCATCGGGGGCAGCGGCTTGCCCGCGATCTGCGGCTCGGCGCCCGTGCCGATCCGTACGACCTCCACCGCCGCGCCGTTGCCCGGCATGATCCCGCGCGCGCTGGGGATCGTCAGGTCGGTGTTGGACGCGAACCACGGCACGCCCCGGTTGATCGCATAGCACGCCTCGGCGAGCCGCGCCCAGGGCAGATCGGGGCCGCCGTACCCCTGCACCACCGCGGCCGGGTCGTCGTCGGCCGACTCGACCGGCTCCAGACCGCGCTCGCGCAGCGCGATCCGCAGCCCGTCACCGCCGATGACCAGCACCTTCGACCCCGCCGGGAACTGCTCGGCGATCAGCCGGGAGACCGCCTGCGCCGAGGTGATCACGTCGTCGGGCTCCGCGGGCACGCCCAGCTCCGTGAGATGGGCCGCGACGGTGTCCGGCGGGCGGAGGGCGTTGTTGGTGACGTACGCGAGCCGCATGCCCCCGTCCCGGGCCGTGGACAACGACTCGACCGCGTGGGCGATGGCCTCGCCGCCCGCGTACACCACACCGTCGAGATCGAGCAGCGCCGTGTCGTACGCCTCGCTCAGCGCGGTCGCACTCCCGCTCGGCCTGGTCCTGCTCTGCTGGCTCATGCTGCTTACGCTCCTCGCTCGGGACTTATCACCCGATCATCGCTCATGCCCACCCCGCCCATACGATGCACATACGATGCTCGGATGAACACAACAGGTCCTGTGGACAAGGGGCTGCGGCTGATTCCGTTCCGCGGGCTCCGGTACGTCCCGGAGCGTGTCGGCAGCCTGTCCGCGGTGACCTCGCCACCGTACGACGTCGTCGTCAGGCCCGACGGACTGCACCACCTGGAGTCCGCGGACCCGCACAACATCGTCCGGCTCATCCTGCCGCAGGCCGCCACCCCCGAGGCCCGGCACCACCAGGCGGCGGCGACGCTGGCGCGATGGCAGGCGGAGGGCGTACTCGCCCCGGACCCCGAGCCCGCGCTGTACGTGTACGAGCAGCGCAGGGGCGAGGTGCTCCAGCGGGGGATCATCGGCGCTCTCGCGCTCTCCTCCCCCGCCGCCGGCATCGTGCTGCCGCACGAGGACGTGATGCCGGACGTGGTGGAGGACCGCGCCGCGCTGCTGCGGACGACGGCCGCCAACCTGGAACCGCTGCTGCTGACGTACCGCGGTGACGCGGACGCCCCGGGCGGTACGGCAGGCGTCGTCGCACGTGCCCTCCGCCGCGAACCGCTCCTCACCACCACCACGGAGGACGGCTTCGCCCACCGCCTCTGGTCGGTCACGGACTCCGCCGATCTCGCGCACATCGCCGACGACCTCGCCCACCGCCAGGCCCTGATCGCCGACGGCCACCACCGCTGGGCGACCTATCTGCGGCTGCGCGACGAGCACGCGGCGCGGGGGTCGACGGGTCCGTGGGGGTACGGCCTGGTGCTGCTGATCGACACGGCCCGCTACCCCCTCCAGGTCCGCTCCATCCACCGCCTCCTGCGCGGACTGCCGGTCGGCCGGGCGATCGACGCGCTCGCGGGCGCGTTCCGGGTCCGTACGGTCGAAGGACCGCTCACCGAGGCGCTCGGCGCGCTGGCGGACGCGGCGGCCACGGGCAACGCGTTCCTGCTCGCCGGGGACGGCCGCTTCCATCTCGTCGACCGCCCGGACCAGGGACTGCTGTCCCGTACGGTACGGACCGACCGCCCGGACGCCTGGCAACGGCTGGACGCGACGGTCCTGCACGCCACGCTGCTGGACCAGGTCTGGCGGATCCCGGACGACCCGGAGCACATCGCGTACATCCACGACACGGAGGCGGCCGTCGTCCAGGCGGAGCGCACCGGCGGTACGGCGGTGCTGCTGCACCCGGTGCGCGAAGACGTCGTACGGGACCTGGCGCGCCAAGGGGTCACGATGCCGCGCAAGTCGACGTCGTTCGGCCCGAAACCGGCCACGGGTCTGGTCATGCGGAGCGTCACCCTCGGCTGACGCCTCGCCGGGCGGCTGACATGACGATGGGCGGTACCCCGACCGGGATACCGCCCATCTCTGTCATCGTCGCTCAGCGCTTGTCGTCCTCGTCGAGGACCACGATGTCCTCGTCGACGAGCGCGTCCGCGTCCGCGTCGACCACGGGCGGGGCAGCGGCCTCGGCCGCTCCCTCCTCCTTGGCGTCGGCGTCGGTCACGGCGTCGGTCGTGACCTCGCTCCCGGCCTCGATCTCGTCCTCGCCCATGGCGTCGACGAACTCGACCCCGTCCAGTTCGGCGAGCCGGTCCGAGGCGTCGGTCGCCCCGTCCTTGTCCGCCTCGATGGTCTTGCCGAACCACTCGCGCGCCTCGTCCTCACGCCCGGCCGACAGCAGGGCGTCGGCGTACGCGTAGCGCAGCCGAGCCGTCCACGGCTGTACGGAGTGGGACGCGAGCTCGGGGCTCTGCAGGGTGACGATGGCGGCGTCGATCTGCCCCATGTCCCTGCGCGCACCGGCCGCGACGAGCCGCATCTCGACCTGTCCCGCCTTGTCGAGCTTCTGCACCTCGGGCTCGCCGGCCATGGCCATCGCCCGCTCGGGGCGGCCGAGACCGCGCTCGCAGTCGGCCATGACGGGCCACAGCTCCACGCTGCCGGTCATCCGCCGCGCCGCCCGGAACTCGGCCAGCGCCTCGGCGTACTTCTGCGTCGCGTACGCGGCGAAGCCGGCGGCCTCGCGCACGGCGGCGACACGGGAGGCGAGCCGCAGGGCGATCCGCGAGTACGCGTACGCCTGCTCAGGCTCCTCGTCGATGAGCTGGGCGACCATGACGAGGTTGCGCGCGACATCCTCGGCGAGCGTCTTGGGCAGGCTCATCAGCTCCTGCCGCACGCTCTTGTCGATCTCGTCGCCGGTCACGTCGTCGGGGATCGGCAGCCGCTTGATGGGCTCCCGGTCCCGGTCCCGGTCATCACGCCGCTCGTACCCGCCACCGCGGTTCTCGTCCCGGCCGCGGTATCCACCCCGGTCGCCGCCACGATCGTCGCGCCGGTCGTCGCGTCGGCCGTAGCCGCCGCCGCCACGGCTGTCGGCCCCACGGTCATCGCGACGGGGGCCACTGGGACGGCCGCCCCGGTCGTCCCGCTGGAAGGCGGGTCGATCGTCACGACGGTCGTCACGGCGGGGCCCGCTCGGACGGTCGTCACGCCGGTCATCGCGACGGAAACCACCCGACCGGTCGTCACGGCGCGGAGCGCCGGAGCGGTCATCACGACGCGGTCCGGAGGGCCGGTCGTCGCGACGGTCGTCCCGACGGAAGCCGCCCCGGTCACCACGGTCGTTGTCACGGCGCGGACCGGAAGGCCGGTCATCGCGACGGGGGCCACTGGGACGGCTGCCCCGGTCGTCCCGCTGGAAGGCGGGCCGGTCGTCACGACGGTCGTCGCGACGCGGACCGCTCGGACGGTCGTCACGCCGGTCGTCACGACGGAAACCACCCGACCGGTCATCACGGCGCGGAGCACTGGACCGGTCATCACGCCGGTCGTCACGGCGCGGACCGGAAGGCCGGTCGTCGCGCCGGTCGTCCCGACGGAAGCCGCCCCGGTCACCACGGTCGTTGTCACGGCGCGGACCGGAAGGCCGGTCATCGCGGCGATCGTCCCGCTGGAAGGCCGGACGGTCATCGCGGCGCGGTCCGGAGGGCCGGTCGTCACGCCGGAAGCCGCCGGGCCGGTCGTCGCGACGGGGACCGCTCGGGCGGTCGTCACGCCGGTCATCGCGACGGAAACCTCCCGACCGGTCATCACGGCGCGGACCACTGGGCCGGTCGTCACGGCGGTCATCGCGGCGTGCGTAACCGCCACCGCCACGGTTGTCACCGCCGGCCGGTCGGCCGCCACGGTCGTCGCGACGACCGTAACCACCGCCACTGCCGCCGGCCCCAGACCCAGAGCCGGAGCCGGAGCCGAAACGGGAACCCGAGTTGGGACGGCCGCCACGGTCGTCATCGCGACGCGGCCCGCTGGGCCGGCCGTCCCGCGCACCACGGAACCCGCCACCGCGCTGGTCATCGCGACGCGGTCCACGGTCGCGATCGTCACGGCCGCCACGGAAGCCGCCCCGGTCGCCGCTGTCGCTGCGGCGCGGGTCGCGCTCAGGACGGTCGTCGGAGGAATTGGGGGACATCGGTTGGGCTCCTGTCTTCGGGTACCGCAGCCATTCTCGCGCAGTCGGGGTGCCGACGAGCGCTTCGGGACGGTGGCTTCGGGTAATAGAGGGCAAAACAAAAAGGACCCGTAGCCCAGCGTGAACGCTGGACCACGGGTCCTTGAAAGATTGTTCGGCGGCGTCCTACTCTCCCACAGGGTCCCCCCTGCAGTACCATCGGCGCTGTGAGGCTTAGCTTCCGGGTTCGGAATGTAACCGGGC